>NZ_JACIAZ010000005.1:0-535176 GCF_014195045.1 Rhizobium sp. BK591 | reverse complement strand
ATCCGCCAATCCGCTTGAGGTTCTTTAGAACGAAAGACTTCGTCGCCAGCAGCGCCGCCGCCCTCGTTCAGTGAGGGGGCTTATAGAACTAACCCCTTTTCCAAGTCAACACACCTAGCCAAAGTTTTTTGACATTTTTGTAACAGGTTGAAAATGAAGGGCTTTTAGGGGTAGCCTTCAAAAACAAGCAAATCTCCCGCCCGATTGGGTGGTTTTTGAGATTCGTTTTGCCGAATCCTGAAAGAAAGGCTTCGGCCGGGGAGACAAGCCATATATGGGGTGCCCGACGCGGAATTCCAGGGTGCTTGCCTATGACGCGCCTCACTCGCTAGGTTGGCGATGAAGAACGATACGGCGGAGTGAAGAATGCTTGTCCTCGATGAAGAACAAACGCGCGCGGCCCTGCCCTGGCCGGAGCTGATCGAGGCGATCGCCCGGATGTTCCAGAGCGAATGCGTGATGCCGGTGCGCCATCACCATGAAATGGATGTGCCGAATGAGGAGAGCGCGACGCTGCTCCTCATGCCGGCCTGGGTTCCCGGGCGCTATGCCGGGGTGAAGACGGTCTCGGTCTTCCCAGGCAATGTGCGGCGGGGCCTGCCGGCGATCTTCGGAACCTATCTTCTTTCCTCCGGCGCTACCGGCGAGATGCTTGCCGCAATCGACGGCGGCGAACTGACCGCGCGGCGGACGGCGGCGGCATCGGCTCTGGCGGCCCGTCATCTCTCCCGTCCCGACGCGGAGGAGATGCTGGTCTGCGGAACCGGCCGTCTGTCGCTCAACCTGATGTTTGCGCACGGCACGACCCGACCGATCAAGCGCTATCGGGTCTGGGGCCGCAACGGCCAAGCGGCGGAAAAGATCGCCGCCGAAGCACGAGCGCTCGGCCTCGATGCCGAGGCGGTCGCGGATGCGCAAACCGCGGCGCGGACGGCCGATATCATTTCCTGCGCCACGCTTTCCAGCGAGCCGCTGATATCAGGCGAATGGCTGAAGCCCGGCGCCCATCTCGATCTCGTCGGCGCCTTCAAACCGAACATGCGCGAAAGCGACGACGAGGCCATCCGCCGTGCTTCAGTCTATGTCGATACCCGCGCCGGTGCCATCAGCGAGGCGGGCGACATCGTCCAGCCGCTGAAAAGCGGTGTGCTGAAGGAAGGCAACATCAAGGCCGAGCTTGCGGAACTCGTCAGCGGCGCCCATGGCGGACGAAGCCACGACGCTGAGATCACGCTGTTCAAGTCGGTCGGCGCAGCTTTGGAAGATCTCGCCGGGGCGATTCTTGCCTATGAGACCGTGACGGGCCGTAAGTGACAATCAGTGCATCATTGCCGGACCTTCCGGTTTCACATATCCTGCCGGCCGTCGGTACCGCCTTGGCCGAGCGGAGACGCGCCGTTCTTTCCGCACCACCGGGCGCCGGCAAGACGACGCTGGTGCCGCTTTACCTGCTCGACCAGGCCTGGCGCGGTGACGGCAAAATCATCCTGCTGGAGCCGCGACGTCTGGCGGCGCGGGCAGCGGCAAGCCGGATGGCATCGCTGATCGGCGAACAGGTCGGCGGGACGGTCGGCTACCGCATGCGCCTCGACAACAGGATATCGGCAGCGACACGGATCGAGGTGGTGACCGAAGGGGTTTTCGCCCGGATGATCCTCGACGACCCGGAACTGACCGGTGTCTCGACGGTGATCTTCGACGAATTCCATGAGCGTTCGCTGGATGCAGACTTCGGACTCGCTCTGGCGCTCGACGTCCAATCGGCGCTGCGTGAGGATCTGCGCATCCTCGTCATGTCGGCGACCCTCGATGTCGAACGTGTGGCCGCCCTGCTCGACCATCCGCCCGTCATCGAAAGCCTGGGGCGCAGCTTTCCGATCGATATCCGCTACCAGGATCGGCCGGGCGGCGAACGCGTCGAGGATGCCGTCACTCGGGCGATACTCGATGCGCATGCCAACGAGGCCGGATCGATCCTCGCCTTCCTGCCCGGCCAGGCGGAAATCACGCGGACGGTGGAACGCCTGCAGGGACGATTCGGAGCCGAAACGCTGATTGCGCCGCTTTACGGCAATCTCAGCCAGAAGGAGCAGGATGCGGCTATTCGACCGGCATCCCAGGGGACGCGTAAGATCGTGCTTGCGACATCGATCGCCGAAACCTCGATCACCATCGACGGCGTCAGGATCGTTATCGACAGCGGGCTGCAGCGTCTGCCGGTGTTCGAGGCGTCGACCGGGATCACGCGGCTGGAGACGGTGCGCGTATCGCGGGCTTCCGCCGATCAGCGGGCGGGTCGTGCCGGACGAACGGAACCGGGTATCGCCGTCAGGCTGTGGCACCAGGGACAGACGGCGGCACTGCCGGCCTTCACACCGCCGCAGATCCTTTCCAGCGATCTCTCGGGGCTGGTGCTCGACCTCGCGCATTGGGGCGTTCAAGATCCGGCATCCCTTGCCTTCGTCGATCAGCCGCCGGAAACGACGCTGAGGGAAGCGCGGGTTCTGCTCGGCCAGCTCGGCGCGCTCGACAAGGACGGAGCGCTGACGGCGCGCGGCAAGGTGATGCGCGATCTGGCACTGCCACCGCGGCTTGCCGCCATGGTCGTCTCGGCGGGGGAAGCCGGATATGCCCGGGATGCGGCGATGATCGCCGTGCTTCTCACCGAACAGGGGCTTGGCGGAACGAGCGTCGATATCGAGGAACGGCTGCGGCGCTTCAAGGCTGAGCGTGGCGAGAGAGCAGAGGCCTCGCGCCGGCTGGCGGGACGGCTGGCGAGCGGCCTCGACAGCGGTGCGGCAACGGCGCCGGCGCTTGCGGGCCAGCTTTTGTTGCACGCATTCCCGGACCGAATCGCACTTCAGCGCGGCGGACGCGGCCGATTCGTGATGGCGAACGGGCGCGGAGCGGAGCTGCCGGAAACCGAGAGGCTGGCGGGCAGCCAGATGCTGGTGATTGCCGATCTCACCGGACGAGCGGCGCAGGCGCGGGTTCTGGCGGCAGCCGAAGTGACACGCGGCGACATCGAAGCCGAGTTGCCCGGCGAGATCAAATCCGGCGATCAAATATTCTTCGATCGGCAAAGCCGGCAAATACGGGCGCGGCGAGCAACCCGGCTCGGCGCGATTATCTTCGACGAGACGCCCTTGCCGCGCCCCTCCGGTGCAGCCGTCACCCAGGCGCTGGTGGATGGGGTGCGCGAGCTGGGGCTCGATCAACTTGCCTTCTCGAAGGAAGCCATTCAGCTTCGCGAGCGGATCGGCTTCCTCCACAGGACAATCGGCGAACCTTGGCCCGATGTCAGCGATGACGCCCTGCTTTCCCGGCTGGACGACTGGTTCGCACCCTTCCAAATGGAGGCCCGCGGCCTTTCCGAGATTTCCGCAGCCGGGCTTTCGAACGGCCTGATGTCCCTGGTACCGCATGAATTGCAACGCGACCTCAGCCGGCTGGCTCCGACCCATTTCGAAGCGCCGACCGGCCAAAGGCATCCGATCCAATATGAGGGCGAGGAGCCGGTGCTGACGATCCGCGTGCAGGAGCTGTTCGGGCTGAAGCAGCACCCGGCCATTGCCGGCGGCCGCCTGCCGCTGCTGCTCGAACTCACGTCGCCGGCGCACCGGCCGATCCAGACCACGCGCGACCTGCCGGGCTTCTGGGCCGGCTCGTGGAAGGATGTGCGTGCGGATATGCGCGGCCGCTATCCCCGTCATCCCTGGCCGGAGCGGCCGGAAGATGCGTTGCCGACGACACGGGCAAAACCGCGTGGTACATGAGGCCCATTCAAGGAGCCCGCGGCATGATCGACAAGCCTGGCATGATCGACAAGACGGAAGGCTATACGCTGGAAGACCGGCATAATAGCCGCAGGCTGCGCCTGCAGACGCTGGTGCGGCTGCGCTGGCTTGCCGTCGGCGGACAGGCGCTGACGGTGTTCATCGTTGCCTTCTGGCTGAAATTTCCCTTGCCGCTGATTGCCAGCTCTTCGCTGATCGCTGCCCTTGCCTGGGTGAATTTCTACCTGACGATCCGTTATCCGCCGACCCACCGACTGGAAGCGCCGGCCGCCTTCGCTCTGCTCGGCTTCGACCTATTGCAGCTCTGCGCGCTGCTCTTCATCACCGGCGGCCTGGCCAATCCCTTCGCCGCGCTCGTCTGCGTGCCCGTCATCATCTCCTTTGCCTCGCAGCCGATCCGCTACAGCACCGCGCTGATCGGCTTTGCGATGGTCTGCATCACGGTGCTTGCCTTTTCGCCCTTTCCGCTGCCCTGGTTCGACGGGGTCGAGATCAACGTGCACAATGTCATGCAGTTCGGCGTCTGGTGCTCGATCGCCTCGACAATGGCATTCGCCGCCTTCTATGCCTATCGGGTCTCGATGGAAGCGAGCCAGCTTGCCGATGCGCTGGCTGCGACCGAACTGGTGCTGCAGCGAGAAAAGCACCTTTCGCAACTCGATGGGCTGGCGGCCGCCGCCGCCCATGAGCTCGGCACGCCGCTGGCGACGATCAGCGTCGTCGCCAAGGAAATGGAGCGGGAACTCAAGGACGACGATCGTTTCCGCGAGGACGTGATGCTGCTGCGCAGCCAGAGCGAACGCTGCCGCGATATCCTGCGGCGGCTGACCACACTTTCCTCCGAGGGCGAAGCGCATATGCGCCGCCTGCCGCTTTCCTCGATGATCGAGGAGATCGTCGCGCCGCACCGGGAATTCGGCATCAGATTGGAACTCATCGAAAAGAGCCCACGCAAGGGCGAGCCGGTGACCGACCGCAATGCCGGCATCATGTACGGGCTCGGCAACCTGATCGAAAACGCCGTCGATTATGCCCGCGAGAAAGTGACCGTCACCATCGAGCACAATCACGACAAAGTGCTGATCGTCATTGAAGACGATGGGAACGGTTATGCGCCCGATATTCTGACGCGGATCGGCGAGCCCTATGTGACCAAGCGGCAGAAAGAGGATACGGCCGGCGGCCTGGGGCTCGGGCTTTTCATTGCCAAGACGCTGCTGGAGCGCTCGGGCGCGTCGCTGATTTTCGAGAACCGCGATCCGGAAAGTGCGGGCGCGCGTATCCGAATCGAATGGCCACGTATGCTGATCGACGCAAATTCGACAAAATGACTTTGTCGGCATAAACAGGATAGAGCGGCTGACGCAGATCGGGCGTTCAACCGCCGGGACCGAAACGATGACAGAACAGAACCATGACAATTTCGCCGCGTCAGATGAGGATCATATCGGTCCCGACGCCAGCCTGCTGATCGTCGACGACGACGGGCCGTTCCTGCGCCGCCTGGCACGGGCGATGGAGACGCGCGGCTTCCAGGTGGAGACGGCCGAATCAGTGGCGGAGGGTGTTGCCAAATCGAGAGGCAGGCCGCCGAAATATGCGGTGGTCGACCTGCGGCTCGGCGATGGCAATGGGCTCGACGTCATCGAGGCGATCCGCCAGCGGCGTGACGACACCAGGATCATCGTGCTGACCGGCTACGGCAATATCGCAACGGCGGTCACGGCCGTGAAGCTCGGCGCCGTCGATTATCTGGCAAAGCCTGCGGATGCCGACGACGTGTTTTCGGCGCTGACGCAGCGGCCGGGCGAAAAGGCGGAACTTCCCGAGAATCCGATGTCGGCCGACCGGGTGCGCTGGGAGCACATCCAGCGGGTCTATGAAATGTGCGAGCGCAATGTTTCCGAAACGGCGCGCCGGCTCAACATGCACCGGCGCACACTGCAGCGCATCCTTGCCAAGCGCGCGCCAAAATAAGCAGGCGCAGCATCAGACATCGTCCACGGTGAACGGTTTTCCGTTCGCCCATTCGGCCATCATCAGCCTTTGGGCGGCGGCACGCGAGAAATTGAGCGTGACGGATTTGCGCGTGGCCGGCGCCATGCGGTGTTCCGGCGCCTCGCGAATCATATGGGCGCCATAACCATCCGACAGGAACAGACCGCATTCCTCGGGAAATATGTCTAGCGGCACATCCTGGTGAGTCGCAAAGAACAGGCGGTCGCAATGCAGCCTGTATTCCGGCCATTTGCGATCCACCCGGAAATCCTCAATCGATGTCTTGATTTCGATGATCCAGACCTCGCCCTTCTCCGAAAGCGTGATCAGATCGGCGCGGCGGCCGCTGGCGAGCGGCAGTTCGGGCAGCACGGCATGGCGCATTTCATGCAGCAATATCTGCGTTCCCCGCCGCACCATCATGGCCCTGTCCGATTGCCGGCCATCGATTAACGGATTGTTATTGTAAACACTCAAAATCGTCATGGATAACCACCGCAGGGGCTGGCGTGTTGTTGCAAAAAAACCATGCGCTTCTAATTTGCGCCGCAGACGGATTTGTCGCGCTGCAGTAGCCTTGCAAAGCGCAAGTTAATCGAAAATAAACCATAATCAACGATGGTCGAGAGACCGTTCTCCTTGCCCCAAAACTTCAAGAGTCATCCATGCGCATCCGCAATGCATTCCCTGTATTTGGCCTGCTGACAACGCTCGCTCTGGCCGGTTGCTCCACGAGCTCAGACAGCGCGTCCGTCGACGACAAGGGCGCAGGCCCGACAGTACAGACGGCCCAGATCTTCGATGACGCCTACGGCGTGACGAAGGATGCCGGATACTCGCTGCCGGCGATCCCGATCAGCCGGGTCAAGCCGCAGTTCCGCCGCCAGGTCGTCAACTACGAGACCACCGAGCGCCCCGGCACGATCATCGTCAACACGCGCGAGCGCTTCCTCTATTACATCCTGGCCAACGGCAAGGCGATGCGCTACGGCATCGGCGTCGGCAAGCAGGGCTTCGCATGGGCCGGCACCGCCTACGTCGCCTGGAAGCAGGAATGGCCGACCTGGCACCCGCCGAAGGAAATGGCTGTCCGCCGGCCCGACGTCGCCAAATATGTCGAAGACGGCATGGGCCCGGGTCTCAGCAATCCGCTCGGCGCACGCGCCATGTATCTCTTCAACGAGGACGGCAAGGACACGCTCTTCCGCCTGCACGGCACGCCGGAATGGGCTTCGATCGGCACCGCCGCTTCCTCGGGCTGCATTCGCCTGATGAACCAGGATGTTATCGACCTCTACAGCCGCGTTCGTCCCGGCAAGGGCACATCAAAGGTCGTCGTCATTCAGTAAGCTAGATATCGAATTCGGTAAAAAAAGGGCCGCTGGGACTGTCGTTCCGGCGGCCTTTTCGTATCTTCCTATCACGCAGCCTGCTTCGCCTTCAGCTCGAGGCGGCGGCGGTGAAGCACCGGCTCGGTGTAGCCGTTCGGCTGCTCCCTGCCCTTCAGGACGAGATCGAGGGCGGCCTGGAAGGCGATCGAATCGTCGAAATTGCCGGCCATCGGCTGATAGGCCGGATCCGATTCGTTCTGCCGGTCGACAACAGCGGCCATGCGCTTCATCGTCTCGACGATCTGCGCTTCCGTGACGACCTTGTGATGCAGCCAGTTCGCCATGTGCTGAGCCGAGATGCGCAATGTGGCGCGATCCTCCATCAGGCCGACATTGTTGATGTCGGGCACCTTCGAGCAACCGACACCCTGATCGACCCAGCGCACGACGTAGCCGAGGATGCCCTGGGCATTGTTGTCGAGCTCGCGCTGGATTTCCTCCGGGGTCCAGTTCGGCCGCACCGCAACCGGCACGGAGAGAATGTCGGAGAGCTTGGCGCGGGCGCGATCCTTCAATCCTTGCTGAATGCGGGCGACATTGACCCGGTGATAATGGGTGGCATGCAGGGTTGCAGCCGTCGGCGACGGTACCCAGGCGGTGTTGGCGCCGGCCTTCGGATGGGCGATCTTCTGTTCGAGCATCGCCGCCATCAGATCCGGCATCGCCCACATCCCCTTACCGATCTGGGCGTGGCCGGCAAGGCCGCATTCGAGCCCGATGTCGACATTCCAGTTCTCGTAGGCGGAAATCCAGGCCGCCTGGCGCATGTCGCCCTTGCGAATCATCGGGCCGGCTTCCATCGAGGTGTGGATCTCGTCGCCGGTCCGATCGAGGAAGCCGGTATTGATGAAGACGACGCGCTCGCGGGCGGCACGGATGCATTCCTTGAGATTGACGGTCGTCCGGCGCTCCTCATCCATAATGCCCATCTTGATGGTGTTGCGCGCCAAACCAAGCGCATCTTCGACCCTCGAGAAAATCTCGACGGCGAAGGCCACCTCTTCAGGTCCATGCATCTTCGGCTTGACCACATACATGGAGCCGGCGCGGGAATTCTTCTTCCGGCCGGCCGGGCCGATATCGTAAAGCGCGATCAAGCCGGTGATGACGGCATCCATGATGCCCTCGGGCACTTCATTGCCGTCGCGGTCGAGGATCGCCGGGTTGGTCATGAGGTGGCCGACATTGCGCACCAGCATCAGCGAGCGGCGATGCAGCTCGAAGGAGGTTCCGTCCGGACCGGCATATTGCAGATCCGGATTGAGCTTGCGGATGAAGCTGGTTCCGCCCTTTGCCACCTCTTCCTGCAGATCGCCCTCCATCAGGCCGAGCCAGTTGCGATAGACGGTGACCTTGTCCTCGGCATCGACAGCCGCAATCGAATCCTCGCAGTCCATGATCGTCGTGATTGCCGATTCCAGCCAGACATCGGAAATATGCGCCGGATCGACTTTTCCGATCGTCGTCGCCGCATCGATGACGATCTCGATGTGAATGCCGTTGTTCTTCAGGAGAATATGCGTCGGAGCGGCGGCGTCGCCGCGATAGCCGGCAAAATGGCGGGCGTCCGTCAGCGTGGCCTGCTCGCCATCGATCGATCTGACAGCGAGCACTCCATCCTTGACGGCGAAACTCCCGACATCCTTCCAGCGCAAATCCTGCAGCGGCGCTGACGTATCGAGGAAATCGCGCACCCAGGCGATGACCTTCTCGCCGCGCTTCGGATTGTAACCCTTGCCTTTTTCGGCGCCGTCGTTCTCGGCAATGGCGTCCGTGCCGTAGAGCGCATCATAGAGCGAGCCCCAGCGAGCATTGGCGGCGTTCAGGGCATAGCGGGCATTCATGACGGGAACGACGAGCTGCGGTCCGGCAATCGAGGCGATCTCCGGATCGACATTTTGGGTCGAAACCTGGAAGTCCGATCCCTCAGGCAGGAGATAGCCGATTTCGCGGAGGAAGGACTGGTAGTCGTCCATATCCGTCGGCGCGCCATGCCGGCGATACCAGTCATCGATCTTGACCTGTAGCTCGTCGCGTTTTGCCAACAGCGCACGATTCTTCGGAGCGAGATCGTGAACGATCGCCGAAAAATCGGCAAAGAACTTGTCCGCATCGACCGCCAAGCCCGGCAGCACCTCGCTGACGAGGAAATCATGAAGGACGGTTTCGACGGCAAGACCGTTCTTATCAACGCGGCTCATGCGGCATTCTCCCTGGCAACGACTTTGAATGCTGCCACTTTGCCCGGCTTTCATTCACAGTCAATTCCGCAATAATTCGAAAGATTTATGCTTTCGCGGAAATTATGCGCGGGGTTACGCGCATCGGCAATCCATTCTGCGGCTGCGTCGTCAGCTTTTGCACCGGCCAAGGGTTGGTCTGATCGGTGGAATCGAAACGATAGCGATGCATCAGAACGGCAAGGGCGATCACCGCCTCCTGAAGCGCAAAGGTTGCGCCGATGCAGACACGTGGACCGGCGCCGAAAGGCAGGAACTGGAAGCGACCGATGGAGCCGCGATTTTCCGGCAGGAAGCGTTCGGGCATATAGGCGCGCGGCCTATCCCAATGACGTTCGTGGCGATGCAACGTCCAGGGCATGATGAGCACCGTGACACCGGCCTCGATCTCTATCCGCTCGCCCTTGGCGCTTGTCCAGGAATCATCCGATATGGCGGCTCGATTGATGGATGGCGCCGGCGGATAGAGGCGCAAAGTTTCCTCAAAGGCGGCGCGCGTCTGCGGCATTAGATCCAGCCATTCCACAGGTTCGGCCCCGGTGGCGAGCACCGCGTCGATTTCTGCTTCCATCGCCTCGCGGATATGCGGGCTGTTCGATACGCAATACAGCGTCCACGCCAAAGCCCGGGCTGTCGTCTCATGGCCGGCGCCGATGAAAGTCAGAATATTGTCTTCGATCTCCTCCTTCGTCAGCCCCTCGGGGCCGGTCTGCTCCAAGAGCAGGGTCAGGAAATCTTCGGGCACAGCGCTGCGGTCAGCCTTCATCTTTGCGAGCCGCATATCCATCGTGTTGCGCACGATAGCGCGGAATTTCTCCAGCACTTTCTGGCCGCCGATGCGTGTCACACGTGGAACCCAGGACGGAGCGCGCATCAGATCCATCGGATCGACGCGGCCCATGCGATGCAGGAGTTCGTTGACGTCATCGGCGAAATGGCCGCTCGAGGTGACGATTTCACCGGAGAACAATGTATCAGCGAGAATCGCGAAGGTCAGCTCGGTCATGTCGGTGCTGATATCGAAAATTGTGCCTGCCTCGCCTGCGCTTTCATATTTGCAGGCATAGTCCTCGGATTGGCGTAACATCTGCCCGGCGAAGCCTTGGGCATGGCGGGGGGTGAAAACAGGCGCAACCGCCTTGCGCGATCTTTTCCAGACGGGACCTTCGGCGGTCAGAAGTCCGTCGCGGAGGATCGGACGCAGGACGAGCTGGCGCACATCCGACATGCGGTAATTATTGGCATTGTCGACCAGCACATGTTTGATGAGGCCGGGATCGTTGACGATCAGCGTCCTCTGGCCGAAGAAATTGGTGCGGATCCAGGGCAGCGTGTAGGACGGTTCGCCCCAGAGTTCGAGCGGATTGCGCAGGATAATGCGGATGATTTCCAGCCGGCTCGGCGGCACGGTACGCGGCAAGGGTGCTGGCGGAACGAAGGGGTCAGGACGCATGTCCATCGGAAAAGCCTTTCGGGGAAGATCTACGCTTCCCGTCAGGCTTGAAGCTAGAGCAGGCCCTTGAGTTCGTCCAGCTTGTCGTTGATCAGCCAGCCGTAATAATTCTCCTCCGGCCAGGCGGTCGTGCCGGCGCCACGGTTTTTCGCAGCAAGGGCTGCGGCGCGCTGGCGCGAATTGCCGACATTATAAAGCGTCGCGGTCAGGCCGGGATTGCCCGAAATATCCATGCCGGCAATCTCCTTGTAATCGTCGATCGACCTACGGATCGAGGCCGCGACGAAGGCGAGCGAGATATCTGGATCCATGATGGCCTTGTAGACGGCGCCGGCATTCTTCTCGTTCAGCTTCGGATAACCCGACACGCGGGAGACGAGATCGGAGAGCATCAGCGCCGTCAGCGGATTGACCTGGCCGAGGCCGAAGGTCTGACCGGCATAGAAGGGCTGGAAAAACACCGCGCTGAAGCGGTTGTTGGGGAAGCTCTTGCCGCCCACCGACTTGCCGCGGAAATCGCTTTCCCAGACATCTTCGCGGCAGGACCAAAGCGTATAGGAATCACTCTTGCCATTGCATTCGGCAAATTGCGGCCGCGCCACGAATTCATCGACGCTTTCGCCGTCATAGGCGAAGCGGAAGCTTTCCCCGGCATAGGAGGCGGCCTTGACATAATAGGCCTGCAGCCGGTCGTAGGCGTCGACATTGTAGGTGTGCTCGCCGACGATCGCGCCGACGACATGGATGGGATTGATGCCGTAAGCGCTGGAGACCTTGCGAATCTTGCCCATCAGCTCGCGATCGGTCGCCAGCAGCTCATGGACCTTTTCATATTTCAGGTCGAAGCTGCTCTTGGTGCCCTTGGTGCGCCTGACCGAGGCGCCGGGAATATCGGGCTGCTCGGCGTGCCGATTGCCGGCCGGCACCGTCTGCATGGCGAAGGCGGGCGCCGAATTCACTAGGGCAACGGCAATCAAAAGGCTTGTCAAAAGGCGTCGCACGATCCGCTATCCCGTCCGTTCATCGTCCTGTTTGCGATGCGGCTGACTGGACCAGAATCTTGGCCGAATAAAGCCGGAGCGGAAAACAAAACGGGCCTTCACTAAAAAGTAAAGGGCCCGCTGTCGAGAGTCGAGTTCGTCACAATCCGGTATTCACATCGGTAAAGACATGAACCGGTGCGCCGATATCACAGAATGAAGCGCGAGAGATCGGTATTCTGCGCGAGATCACCGACATGTTCGCGGACGTAGGCGGCATCGATCGTCACGGCCGTCCCGCCCCGATCCGGCGCGTTGTAGGAAATATCGTTCAGGACCCGCTCCATTACCGTCTGCAGGCGGCGGGCACCGATATTCTCGACGGAGGAGTTCAAGTGCACGGCGACATCGGCAAGCGCGTCGATCGCGTCGTCGGTGAATTCGAGGCTCAGGCTTTCCGTTTCCATCAGCGCGCGGTACTGGCGGATGAGGCTCGCTTCGGTCTCTGTCAGGATCCGGCGGAAATCATCCTTGTTCAGCGGACGCAATTCGACACGGATCGGCAGGCGGCCCTGTAATTCCGGCAGGAGATCCGAGGGCTTGGAGACATGGAAGGCGCCGGAGGCAATGAAGAGGATATGGTCGGTCTTGACGGGCCCGTATTTGGTCGAGACGGTCGTGCCTTCGACGAGCGGCAGGAGGTCGCGCTGGACGCCTTCGCGCGAAACGCCGGCGCCCATGCCGCCGTCGCGGGCGGCGATCTTGTCGATTTCGTCGAGGAAGACGATACCGTCATTCTCGGTGGAGCGAACGGCCTCGCGCTGGATCACCTCGTTGTCGATCAGCTTGTCGGATTCGTCGCGGATCAGATCGCTGTAGGAGGCCTTGACCGTCGTGCGGACTTTCTTGGTGCGGCCGCCCATCGCCTTGCCGAACATTTCCGACAGGTTCAAAACGCCGATATTGGCGCCGGGCATGCCGGGAATTTCGAAGCCGCCCATGCCGGAACCGGCATCGGCCACCTCGATATCGATTTCCTTGTCGTCGAGCTCGCCGTCCCTGAGCTTCTTGCGGAAGTTTTCGCGGGTGGCGGGCGACGCTGTCGTGCCGACCAGCGCATCGAGAACACGCTCCTCGGCGCTCACATGCGCCTTGGCCTGCACCTCGGCCCGCTTCTTCTCGCGCACCAGACCGATGCCGACCTCGACCAGATCGCGGATGATCTGCTCGACATCGCGGCCGACATAGCCGACTTCGGTGAATTTGGTGGCTTCCACCTTGATGAAGGGTGCGCCGGCGAGTTTTGCCAGGCGGCGCGAGATCTCGGTCTTGCCGACACCGGTCGGGCCGATCATCAGGATGTTCTTCGGCATGACTTCGTCGCGCAGGCTCGGGTCGAGCTGCTGGCGGCGCCAGCGGTTGCGCAGCGCAATCGCGACGGCGCGTTTGGCGTCATGCTGGCCGATGATGTAACGGTCGAGTTCGGAAACGATCTCGCGGGGGGAAAAAGTCGTCATTGGGTGTCATTCTCCTGGCGGTCCGGGGCCTTCAGCAGCACCCGGCCGTAATTCGTCGTTGTTTCGCCAAGTCCTCGAAGGCCTGTCTGGTCTAGGCCAAGCGCCTAGAAGGCATGCGGTTCAGCCTTCGACATCCAAGGATTCCACCACGATGTTGTGGTTTGTATAGACGCAGATGTCGGCAGCGATATCGAGGGCGCGGCGAGCGATCTCTTCAGCCGATTTGTCAGTATCCATGAGAGCGCGGGCAGCCGCGAAAGCAAAATTGCCGCCGGAACCGATCGCCGTCGTGCCATGCTCAGGCTCCAGGACATCACCGTTGCCGGTGATCGCCAGCGTGATCGACTTGTCGGCGACGAGCATCATGGCTTCAAGATTACGCAGGTATTTGTCGGTGCGCCAGTCCTTGGCGAGTTCGACGGCAGCACGCATCAGCTGGCCGGGATATTGCTCGAGCTTCTTTTCAAGCCTTTCGAGCAGGGTGAAGGCATCGGCTGTGGCGCCGGCGAAACCGGCAATCACCTCGCCTTTGCCGATGCGGCGCACCTTCCGGGCATTGCCCTTCATGACGGTCTGGCCGAGGCTCACCTGGCCGTCGCCTGCCATCACCACCTTGCCGCCTTTTCGAACTGTAATGATTGTTGTCATAAAACACCTGTCTGCCCATGACACGGGCGTTACGCCATTCGTTGATTTCGATCCGGATTCCGACTTTAGGTCAGTCAGGCCTAAAGTCATCCGGGCCAGGCCGTTACCAGCCGTGTTGAGCCCTATGTAAGTGGGCCGGAGCCGATTGCAAATGGGCCGGCTTTTCTCGTCCCCGGCTTCTGGATATTTCCCGATGCGCCTGATAAGGAACGGCCTTATTCCCGATGGAGGGCCATATGGCCGAGACCGTAACAAGCCGCACGGGCAGCGTTTCCCGCAAGACCAACGAAACCTCGATTTCCGTTTCCGTCAATCTCGACGGCACCGGCAAATCGTCGATTTCGACAGGCGTCGGCTTCTTCGACCATATGCTCGACCAGCTTTCGCGACACTCCCTCATCGACATGGAGATCGAAGCCAAGGGCGACCTGCATATCGACGACCACCACACGGTCGAGGATACGGGCATCGCCATCGGCCAGGCGATCTCAAAGGCGCTCGGCGACCGGCGCGGCATCACCCGTTACGCTTCGATCGATCTCGCCATGGACGAGACGATGACCAAGGCCGCGGTCGATCTGTCCGGCCGGCCGTTCCTCGTCTGGAACGTCGCCTTCAGCGCGCCGAAAATCGGCACGTTCGACACCGAGCTCGTTCGCGAATTCTTCCAGGCGCTCGCCCAAAATGCCGGCATCACCTTGCATATTCTCAACCATTATGGCGCCAACAACCACCATATTGCCGAGACATGCTTCAAGGCCGTTGCCCGCGCATTGCGCACGGCGACAGAGATCGATCCGAGACAGGCGGGCCGCGTCCCTTCGACCAAGGGCACGCTCGTCTGAGCCCCTCAAGGGAGCGGCGACAATGACATCCAGCTATATTTTCCTGACACCGCCTGGCGGCTCGAGCGCCACGGTCAACGAGACGCGAACCATCCGTGACGGCTTCACGCTGCTCGGCTTCCTGTTTCCATGGGCTTGGCTGCTGGCGCATCGGCTGTGGCTGCATGCGGCCGCAGCCTTTCTGCTGCAGGGGATTGGCGGGGCGCTGATGGACGAACCGGGCCTCGGGCCGGCGGGAGCGGCAATCATGCTTGGCGTGAATATGCTGGTCGGTCTCGAGGGCCAGAACTTCCGTATTCGCAGCCTTGCCGCCAAGGGCTGGAACGAAGACGCGCTCATTGCAGCCGATACGATCGGCATTGCCGAGCAGGTCTATTTCGCAGACAGGACGGGCGTCGCGGCGAGTGACGACACCGCGGCACCGGACTGGGACAACAAGGCCCGTTCGAACAGCCCGCACGGCCAAGCCACATCGCTTGGTCTCTTTGGTTTTGATGGAGGACGCTGACGATGCGCGTCGCGATTATCGACTACGGCTCCGGCAATCTGCGCTCGGCGACCAAGGCTTTCGAGCGAGCGGCCCGTGAGGCGGGTATCGATGCGCATATCAATCTCACCGACAAGGCGGAGGATGTTGCCGAGGCCGATCGCATCGTGCTTCCCGGCGTCGGCGCCTATGCCGATTGCCGGCGCGGCCTCGATGCCGTGCCTGGGATGGCCGAGGTGCTGATCGAGGCTGTCGAGAAGAAGGCACGGCCGTTCCTCGGCATTTGCGTCGGCATGCAGCTCATGTCCTCGCGCGGCCTCGAGAAGACCGTGACGCATGGTTTTAACTGGATTCCCGGTGACGTCATCGAAATGACTCCTGACGATCCTACGCTCAAGATCCCGCAGATCGGCTGGAACACGCTCGACCTGAAACGCGAACATCCGCTCTTCGACGGCATTCCCACCGGCTCGCAGGGGCTGCACGCCTATTTCGTGCATTCCTACCATCTTGCCGCCGAAAACGCTGAGGATGTCATCGCGACCGTCGACTATGGCGGCCCGATGACCGCTTTGGTCGGGCGCGACAACATGGTCGGGGCGCAGTTTCACCCGGAAAAGAGCCAGAAGCTCGGCCTGGCGCTGATCGCCAATTTCCTGCGCTGGAACCCGTAATACCGCCGCCTTATTTCCCCTTTATGGAAACGGCGGAACAGGAGTGCGCTCGATGCCGACTTCGCGGAAATCAGGCAAGGTGTTCTACACGCTGAGACCCTCCAGGGAAGGCCTGCCGCCCTTCTCGGATATTCGGCTTCCCGACGGAACGATCATTCGTCGTGTCGACGAAACCATCCATAAGAAAGCGCTCTCCAATGCGGCCAAGGTGTTGAAAGAAAGGCTGGACCGATGATCCATGAATTTCTTGCCGGCAACGAGAATTCGCTGCTGCGCGCCAACGGCGTCAACGCCGGCGACGTCACTGAAGCGGTGCTGGAATTCTATATCGAGGGCGAGGATGACCTGATCGGCCTGCTTGCCTATGCACTCTATGAGCGGCAGAAGCGCGATTTCGTCCTCAGCCATCGCAAGCGCAACGCCGGCCGTTCGCCCAACGAGGCCGAGCTTGCCGCCGTCAGCAGCAACTATCTCTCCACCGACCTGCGCAACACGCTGCGCGATCGCGCCTCGCAGATCCTGTCGAGTTATGCCGAGACCTATGTCGAGGCGATGGAGGCTGAAATCCGGCTCACCGCCGTCAACAGCGAAGCACTGCACCGGGTGCGCGAAATCGAGAAATCGATGAAGAGGCGCCTCGGCTTCTGGCGCCAGGTCCGGGCCGGCTTTGCCGTCATCCTGCTCCTTCTTTTGCTTTTCGGCGCGGCCACCATTGCCGCTGTCTTTTTCCGCTCGGATATCGTAGATGCGTGGAATGCGCTGATGGTACCGACCACTCTACGGACGTAAGACGACATGATCCTTTTTCCCGCGATCGACCTGAAGGGCGGCCAATGCGTCCGCCTGAAGCTCGGCGACATGCAACAGGCGACGGTCTACAACACCGATCCGGCCGCCCAGGCGAGATCCTTCGAAGACCAGGGTTTCGAATGGCTGCATGTGGTCGATCTCGACGGCGCTTTCGCGGGACATTCGGCTAATGGCGATGCCGTCGAGGCGATCCTGAAGGCAACTGACAATCCGGTGCAGCTCGGCGGCGGCATCCGCACACTCGATCATATCGAGGCCTGGCTGTCGCGCGGGCTGCGGCGCGTCATTCTTGGCACCGTCGCGGTCAGAAATCCGGCTTTGGTCATCGAAGCCTGCCGGAAATTTCCTGGTCATGTCGCCGTCGGCATCGACGCCAAGGGCGGCAAAGTGGCCGTCGAGGGTTGGGCGGAGGCCTCCGAACTCGGCATCGTCGAGCTCGCCAGGAAATTCGAGGGCGCCGGCGTTAGCGCGATCATCTATACCGATATCGACCGCGACGGCATCCTGACCGGTATCAACTGGAGCTCGACGCTGGAGCTTGCCGATGCCGTCTCCATTCCCGTCATCGCCTCGGGCGGCCTTGCCTCGCTCGACGATGTCAGACGCATGCTGGAACCCGATGCACGCAAGCTGGAAGGGGCGATCTCGGGCCGTGCCCTTTATGACGGCCGTATCGATCCCAAGGAAGCGCTGGCGCTGATCAAAGCGGCCCGGGCGAAGGAGACCGCGTAAATGACCCTCAAGGCCCGTGTCATCCCCTGCCTCGACGTCAAGGACGGCCGCGTCGTCAAGGGTGTCAACTTCCTCAACCTCGTCGATGCCGGCGATCCCGTCGAAGCGGCGAAGGCCTATGATGCGGCCGGCGCCGACGAACTCTGCTTCCTCGACATCACCGCCTCCTCGGACAATCGCGAGACGATCTTCGATGTCGTGTCGCGCACGGCCGACCAATGCTTCATGCCGCTGACGGTCGGTGGCGGCGTGCGTGCTATCGCCGATATCCGCAAGCTTTTGCTGTGCGGCGCCGACAAGGTGTCGATCAATTCGGCAGCCGTCAGCAATCCCGACTTCGTCGCTGAAGCCGCCGACAAGTTCGGCGACCAGTGCATCGTCGTTTCGATCGACGCCAAGCGCCGGCGCACGCAGGCGGTCGGCGGCGACAATCTCAGCGCCTGGGAAATCTATACGCATGGCGGCCGCAACGCGACCGGCATCGATGCCGTCG
Organism: Rhizobium sp. BK591; assembly: GCF_014195045.1. Classification (NCBI taxonomy): domain Bacteria; kingdom Pseudomonadati; phylum Pseudomonadota; class Alphaproteobacteria; order Hyphomicrobiales; family Rhizobiaceae; genus Rhizobium; species Rhizobium sp. BK591. The sequence goes on along the minus strand of NZ_JACIAZ010000005.1, from coordinate 517,111 downwards.
AATTCGCCCAGAAGATGGTGGCGCGCGGCGCCGGCGAGTTGCTGGTCACCTCGATGGATCGCGACGGCACCAAGGTCGGCTACGATCTGGAACTGACGCGGGCGATCGCCGATGCGGTGCGTGTGCCGGTGATCGCGTCGGGCGGAGTCGGCGATCTCGACGATCTGGTCGCCGGGGTGAAGGAGGGCCATGCCAATGCCGTGCTCGCCGCGTCGATCTTCCATTTCGGCACCTATTCCGTCAGCGAGGCGAAGCACTATATGTCGAAGTGCGGCATCGACATGCGTCTCGACTGAACCTTGAAAGCGGACCTATGAGCGGATTTTCCCTTTCCGATCTCGAAAGCATTGTCGCAGAGCGGTCGAAAGCCTCGCCGGAGCAATCCTGGACAGCCAAGCTCGTGGCCGCCGGCCAGCCGAAAGCGGCAAAGAAGCTCGGCGAAGAAGCGATCGAAGCCGTGATGGCGGCGGTGACCGGCGACCGCGACAATCTGACCTATGAGGCCGCCGATGTGCTCTATCACCTATTGGTCGTATTGAAGATTGCTGAAATACCGTTAGAGAATGTCATGGCCGAACTCGAGCGCAGAACCGCGCAGTCCGGCCTCAAGGAAAAGGCCAGCCGGCAGAGTTCATGAGTATCGCGACTGAGATTATCGGGGTGCCGGAAACGTTGGATCACTTCCAGTCGGAATCCTATTCGCCCTACCACTTCTTCTCTTCCGAACAATGGGCGAAATTCCGCGCCGACACGCCGTTGACGCTGACTGGCGACGAGGTCAAACGGCTGCGTTCGATGGGCGATCCGATCGATCTCGACGAGGTCCGGCGCATCTATCTGTCACTGTCGCGGTTGCTTTCGGCGCATGTCGAATCCTCGCAGATGCTATTTGAACAGCGCAACCGCTTCCTCAGCCTGTCCGATGTGACGAAGACGCCCTTCGTCATCGGCATCGCCGGCTCGGTCGCGGTGGGCAAATCAACCACGGCCCGTATCCTCAAGGAGCTTCTGGGGCGCTGGCCTTCCAGCCCGAAGGTCGATCTCGTCACCACCGACGGCTTCCTCCATCCGAACGCCGTGCTGCAGCGGGAAAAGCTGATGCAGCGCAAGGGCTTTCCGGAAAGCTACGACACAGCGGCGATCCTGCGCTTCCTCTCGGCAATCAAGGCGGGGCAGCCGGATGTGAAGGCGCCCAGCTATTCGCACCTCGTCTACGACGTGCTGCCGGACGAATACAAGATCGTCGACCGGCCCGACATCCTGATCTTCGAGGGCATCAACGTGCTGCAATCGCGCGATCTGCCTGCCGGCGGCAAGATCGTACCGATGGTCTCCGACTTCTTCGACTTCTCGATCTATATTGATGCCGCGGAAGATCAGATCCACAATTGGTATGTGACGCGCTTCATGCGGCTGCGCGAGACGGCCTTCCGCGATCCGAATTCCTATTTCCATCGCTACGCCTCGATCAGCGACGCGGAAGCGCTTAATATCGCCGAGGATCTCTGGGCGAATATCAACCTGAAGAACCTGCGCCAGAACATTCTGCCGACGCGTCCGCGCGCCGATCTCATCCTGAAAAAGGGCAAGGATCATCTGATCGAACAGGTCGCGCTGCGAAAACTATAGCAGACGATTCTATTCCGAATATCAGCTTCAGGGATTGACGCGGCGCAGCGTCAGATTGATGCGGCCGCCATTTTTCAGGAGCGTCGACGTCGCCGGGTGAATGCGGTCGACGCCATGGAAACACAGTCTCCCCTCGCCGCCGAGCACGACCAGATCACCGCTCGAAAGCTTGAAAGATAGGGTACGGTCATTGCGGTTGAGACCGCCGACGCGAAAGAGGCAGCTGTTGCCGAGCGAAAGCGAGACAACCGGGGCCTTGAGATCCTGTTCGTCCTTATCCTGATGCAGGCCCATGCGCGCGTCGTCGGAATAGAAATTGACGAGGCAGGCTTCGGGCGGTTTGTCGTAACCGGCAACGTCATTCCAGATATCGAGCAGTTGCTGCGGCATATCAGGCCAGGGCCTGCCGGTCGCCGGATGCATCGGCTGGTAACGATAGCCGCGCTCCTTGTCCGTCACCCAGCCGAGCGGCCCGCAATTGGTCATGCGCACCGACATCGGTTTGCCGGTGCCGGGCATGGCGGGCACGTAAAGCGGCGCTTCGGCGACGACAGCGCGGATTACCTCGACCAATGCCTCCTGACGCGCGCGGTCGAGATAGCCGGGGAGATGGCGGATGCCGGTCAGGAGTACCGGCATGTCATTCACTACCGCCGGGGCGGCCGCGCATTTTCTTGACTTCCGAGCGGCCGGATTTTTCCTTCAGGCGGCGTTCGACCGAACCCTTGGTCGGTTTGGTCTTCTTGCGCGGCGGCGGCGGCGGCTTGGCGGCCTCCAATATCAGTTCCTTCAACCGGTCGCGCGCGTCCTCGCGGTTGCGGTCCTGGCTGCGAAAGCGGCTCGCCTCGATCATCAGCACGCCGTCCTTCGACAGACGCCGGCCGGAAAGCTTGATCGCGTTGGTTTTCACGCGATCATTGAGGGACGGCGAATTCGGAATGTTGAAGAACAGCTGGACCGCCGTCGAGACCTTGTTGACATTCTGCCCGCCGGGACCACCCGCCAGAACGAATTGTTCCGTCAGCTCCCATCCCGCGATGGTGATCCTGTCATCGATATAGAGCGCGTCGCTGGCCATGCGGCGTTCTATCTCACATCGACGATGAATTGAAAATATCGGCCGGCATCAAGGAAAACCCGGCAATCCTGCGATGCCGGGTTTCACGTGAGTCAGGGAGTCTGTTTAGCGCAATTCCGGACGCAAAACCGCTGCACACTTTTGCTGGAATTGCTTGCGCGCCTTATTCGGCGGCGACCTTCACGCCGGGGGCTGCATCGCGGACGCCGCCGTCGACGTGGTTTTCGAACTTGGCGAAGTTGGTAATGAACATCGAGACCAGCTTTTCGGCCTGCGCGTCATAGGCTGCCTTGTCGGCCCAGGTCGAGCGTGGATCGAGAATGCTGCCATCGACGCCGTTGACCGAGACCGGAACGGCGAAGCCAAAATTCGGATCCGCACGGAATTCGACATTGCCGAGTTCACCGGCCAGAGCGGCAGCGAGAAGCGCACGTGTCGCCTTGATCGGCATGCGCTTGCCGGTGCCATAGGCGCCGCCAGTCCAGCCGGTATTGACGAGCCAGCATTGCACACCATGACGGCTGATCAGCTCCTTGAGCAGATTGCCGTATTCGGCCGGATGCCGCGGCATGAACGGGGCGCCGAAACAGGTCGAGAAGGTCGCTTCCGGCTCGACGACACCCTTTTCGGTGCCGGCCACCTTGGCGGTGTAGCCGGAGAGGAAGTGATACATCGCCTGGTCGGGCGTCAATCGGGCGATCGGCGGCATCACGCCGAAGGCATCGGCGGTCAGCATGATGATCGTCTTCGGGTGCCCGGCGCGGCCCGTTTCCGAGGCGTTCGGGATGAAATCCATCGGATAGGCGCAACGGGTATTCTCGGTCAGCGACCCGTCGTCGAAATTCGGCTCGCGGCTTTCGTTGAGCACGACGTTTTCCAGTACAGTGCCGAAACGCTGCGTCGTCGCATAGATTTCCGGCTCGGCCTCGGCCGAGAGGCGGATGGTCTTGGCGTAGCAGCCGCCTTCGAAGTTGAAGATACCATTCTCGCTCCAGCCGTGTTCGTCGTCGCCGATCAGCGTCCGGGCCGGATCGGCCGAAAGCGTCGTCTTGCCCGTGCCGGAAAGGCCGAAGAAGACCGCCGCGTCACCGTCCGGGCCGACATTGGCCGAGCAGTGCATCGGCATCACGCCCTTGGCCGGCAGCAGGTAGTTGAGCACGGTGAAGACCGATTTCTTCATTTCGCCGGCATAGGACGTGCCGCCGATGAGGACGAGACCGTTGGTGAGATCGCAGGCGATCACCGTTTCCGAACGGCAGCCGTGGCGGGCCGGATCGGCCTTGAAGCTCGGCAGATCGATGATCGTCAGCTTCGGCACGAAGGTGGGGAGCGCTGCAGCGTCGGGGCGGATCAGCAGATTGCGGATGAACAGCGAATGCCAGGCGAATTCGGTGACGACGCGGGTCGGCAGGGCGTGGCCTTCCTCGGCACCGCCGACGAGGTCCTGGACGAAGAGTTCCTTGCCCGCGGCATGCGCCAGCATATCGTCGCGCAACAGGGCGAAATGTTCCGGCGAGAGCGGCTTGTTGTTGTCCCACCAGATCTCGCCATCGGTATTGGCATCGCGAACAACGAACTTGTCGCGCGGCGAACGGCCGGTGTGCTGGCCGGTGATAGCCCGCAGTGCACCTTGAGCGGTCAGTTCGGCTTCGCCCCGGCGGATCGCTTCTTCATAGAGCGCGGCGGCGGAAAAGTTGTAGCGAGCGCTGGCTGCGCCGCCCAATCCAACCGTTGCCAGCTCTGTTGCCGGGTTATGAACTCCGAACATTTCCATGGCTAGTTCCCTTCGCTCAGGCTCGTTGCCGTTAAAACTAAGCGCGAAAATACGGGCAGAAATTTTAAAACACAAGATGTAGAAATTGAGAAAGTGCAGTAATATCAAATATTTAATCGATTTAAATTTATGGCCTACATTTTAAATCGTTTTAAGGAGCCGCGTTTAAACATTTTGCCGCACCACTTAAGATTGCCGGCGAATTTTACGACAATCTTCCCCTTTATCTTTGCCACAATTTGTTCCACCTTTATCCTCCATAAGCGCATCCGGTCACTGAGACCGCCTGGGGAGAGCAAAATCCGGGAGATTGCGCACTGATGACGGAGACCAACACCATGCCGACAATCGCGCTCGTTGATGACGACCGCAACATCCTTACCTCTGTGTCGATCGCACTGGAGGCCGAAGGATACAAGGTCGAGACCTATACGGACGGTGCCTCGGCGCTCGACGGCCTTTTGGCGCGACCGCCACAGCTGGCGATCTTCGACATCAAGATGCCGCGCATGGACGGCATGGAGCTGCTGCGCCGCCTGCGGCAGAAGTCGGATATTCCCGTCATCTTCCTCACTTCCAAGGATGAGGAGATCGACGAGCTGTTCGGCCTGAAGATGGGCGCCGACGATTTCATCACCAAGCCATTTTCGCAGCGCCTGCTGGTCGAGCGCGTGCGCGCCGTCCTGCGCCGCGCCTCCAGCCGTGAAGCCGCTGCCGCCGGCACCAGCCCCGCCGGCGCGCCGAAGGCCGGCGCGGTGCAGCAGGCCCGCTCACTGGAGCGCGGCCAGCTGGTCATGGACCAGGAACGCCATACCTGCACCTGGAAGGGTGAGGCCGTGACGCTGACGGTGACCGAATTCCTGATTCTGCATTCGCTGGCGCAGCGCCCCGGCGTCGTCAAAAGCCGCGACGCGCTGATGGACGCGGCCTATGACGAACAGGTCTATGTCGACGACCGGACCATCGACAGCCACATCAAGCGGCTGCGCAAGAAATTCAAGATGGTCGACACCGACTTTGATATGATTGAAACACTCTACGGAGTGGGATACCGCTTCCGCGAAGCAGCCTGAGCCTAAACGGCGCGGCGCGACTGCATAATTCCTTGGAGCCGATCCAAGAATAAAATATGCAGCGGTTCAAACTGTTGCAGCGCCTTTTGCGCGTCTGAAAAGACGCGCGGCGCTGTTGGAATTGTTGAGGGCAGCGGGCCGGCTCCATCCGGCCCCGCCCTTCGAAAGGGCCTGTCATTGGCACAGTTGGTGCAGGAAAGGGATCTGGACGATGCGGAGGGCGTGAGCACCCGTCGCGTCCGAGGCCGCCGTTGGTCGCACCCCTTCACGCTGATCCGCCGCATCTTCGGCAATGCCGTGTTTTCGAGCCTGACGCGGCGTATCCTGTTCTTCAATCTGGCCGCGCTGCTGGTGCTCGTCGGCGGCATTCTCTACCTCAACCAGTTTCGCGAGGGATTGATCGACGCCCGCGTCGAGAGCCTGTTGACGCAGGGCGAGATCATCGCCGGCGCCGTTTCGGCTTCCGCGTCGGTCGATACCAACTCGATCACCATCGATCCGCAGAAGCTGCTCGAGCTGCAGGCCGGTCAGAGCATCACCCCGGTGCCGAACGACGAGGACCTGGAATTCCCAATCGACCCCGAGAAGGTTGCCCCGGTGCTGCGCCGGCTGATCTCTCCGACGCGCACGCGCGCCCGCATCTTCGATGCCGACGCCAATCTGCTGCTCGATTCGCGCCATCTCTATTCGCGCGGGCAGGTCCTGCGCTTCGATCTGCCGCCGGTCGAAGAGGAGAAACAGACCTGGAGCGAGTGGTTCGCGACCCTGTTCAACAAGGCGTTGCAGCCCGGCAATCTGCCGGTCTACAAAGAGGCGCCGGGTGGCGACGGCTCGATCTATCCCGAGGTGATGAACGCGCTGACCGGCGTGCGCGGGGCGGTCGTGCGCACGACCGAAAAAGGCGAGCTCATCGTTTCCGTCGCCGTGCCGATCCAGCGCTTCCGCGCCGTGCTCGGCGTGCTGCTGCTGTCGACACAGGCGGGCGACATCGACAATATCGTTCATGCCGAGCGGCTTGCCATCATGCGCGTCTTCGGCGTCGCGACGCTCGTCAACGTGCTGCTTTCGCTGGTGTTGTCCTCGACGATCGCCAATCCGCTGCGCCGCCTTTCGGCCGCCGCCATCCGTGTGCGCCGCGGCGCCAAGGCGCGTGAGGAGATCCCCGACTTCTCCGCCCGCCAGGATGAAATCGGCAATCTTTCCATCGCCTTGCGCGAAATGACGACGGCGCTCTACGACCGCATCGATGCGATCGAGAGTTTCGCGGCCGATGTCAGCCACGAGCTCAAGAATCCGCTGACATCGCTGCGCAGCGCTGTCGAAACGCTGCCGCTCGCCCGCTCCGACGATTCCAAGAAGCGGCTGATGGATGTCATCCAGCACGACGTCCGCCGTCTCGACCGGCTGATCAGCGATATCTCCGACGCCTCCCGCCTCGATGCCGAACTCGCCCGCGTCGATGCCGGCTCCGTCGACATGGAGGTGCTGCTGCGCGACCTGATCGAGGTTTCGCGCCAGGTCCGGAGCAGCAAGAAGCAGGTGGAGATCGAATATGCGATCGAACGCAAGCCGAACGTCAAGACCCGCTTCGTGGTCAACGGCCACGATCTGCGCATCGGCCAGATCATCGCCAACCTGATCGAGAACGCCCGCTCTTTCGTTCCGGAAAGGGGCGGCAAGATTATCGTGCGGCTGGTGCGGACACGTTCGCGCTGCGTCACGACGATCGAAGACAATGGTCCCGGCATCCAGGCGGAAAATATCGACCGTATCTTCGAGCGTTTCTATACGGACCGTCCGGAATCGGAAGGCTTCGGCCAGAATTCGGGCCTCGGCCTTTCGATCAGCCGCCAGATCGCCGAAGCCCATGGCGGTTCGCTGAGAGCCGAAAACATTACCGATTCCGAAGGCGGACATGTGCTCGGCGCGCGCTTCATCCTCTCTTTGCCCGTCGACGCCGCCGCATGACCGACGCTCTGAACATTCATGCGACGGCGATCGTCGTCGGCAGAACGGGGCTCTTGTTCAGCGGCCCTTCCGGCTGGGGCAAATCGATGCTGGCCTTCACCTGCATGACCGAGGCGCGCCGGCTCGGGCTTTTCACGGCACTGGTCGCCGACGACCAGGTGCTTTTGTCGGGAGAGGCCGGCACGGTCATCGCCACATGTCCACCGTCGATCGCCGGGCTGATCGAGCTTCGCGGCACCGGCATCGTTCAGCAGGATCATATTCCGAGCGCAGCCATGCATTATGCCGTGCTTCCGGCCACCGCTTCCGGTGAATACCGCCTGCCCCCCGAAGGCGAAACCGTCAGCCTTGCGGCCGGATTTTCGCTTCCCGCATTGCGGTTGCTCACAGGTGTTTCCGCACCGCTTGCGATCCTGATGGCGAAAGCACCCGATATCGGGCATTGAAGCCTTCCGGATTGGTCAATCTGCCTTATATATTCGCATTTTTATCTTGCACTTCGGCTTTTCATAGCCAAGATGTGCCCCCACCGGTGGACGTAATTGCTGCATTGCGATATTGGGGCCACCGATTGCGTATATGGGAGCAGTAATATCATGATCGGACTTGTGCTTGTCACTCATGGCAAGCTGGCTGAAGAGTTTCGTCATGCTGTCGAGCACGTCGTCGGTCCTCAGAAATTCATCGAGACGGTCTGCATTGGCCCCGAAGACGACATGGACCAGAGACGGCAGGACATTCTGGAAGCCGTTTCCGGTGCCGATGACGGCCATGGCGTCGTCATCCTGACTGACATGTTCGGCGGCACGCCGTCCAATCTCGCCATATCAGTGATGAGCAGCGGCCATACCGAAGTCATTGCCGGCGTCAACCTGCCGATGCTGATCAAGCTTGCCGGCGTACGCGGCGAGAACAACATGGAGAAGGCCCTGGTGGAGGCTTCCGAAGCCGGGCGGAAATATATCAATGTCGCGAGCCGTGTGCTCAGCGGAAAATAACGGGCCTTCATGACATCGCTCTCCCGGGAACTCCTGATCATCAACAAGCGCGGTCTTCACGCGCGCGCCTCCGCCAAATTCGTGCAGATGGTCGAAACCTTCGATGCAGCCATCACCGTTTCCAAAGATGGAATGACGGTTGGCGGCACTTCCATCATGGGCCTGATGATGCTTGCGGCCAGCCCCGGCTCTAGCGTCGTCGTCTCGGCGAGCGGCAGTCAGGCCGAGGAAGCCCTGGAGGCGCTGGATCAGCTGATCCAGAACAGGTTCGGCGAAGAAATGTGAGCTCCGGCCGAGCTCATATAAACATATAAAGACTTCTTTATATCCTTATTGCCATCTCAGACGAAGCCTGCTAAACGGCGACATGCCGTGCGCTAACGCGCGTTCGCATCGAACTTGGTTCATGCAATGCACTTTAGCTCTTCGTCGTTATGCCTGTCGTTGTCCCGGAACCGCTGCACTTCCAGGCGACATGCATGAGCACGCGGCCCATCCGTCGCGCGGTCATCTTCGCGCCTGCGCCAATTTTGAGACGTTTTTCAGCTGGAGACCTCTATGAGCACTGAAAAAGATTATGTCGTCGCCGATATCGGGCTTGCGGACTTCGGCCGCAAGGAAATTACGATCGCCGAAACCGAAATGCCGGGGCTGATGTCCTGCCGCACCGAATTCGGCCAGGCAAAGCCGCTGAAGGGCGCGCGCATCACCGGCTCGCTGCATATGACCATCCAGACGGCCGTGCTCATTGAAACGCTGGTCGCGCTCGGCGCCGAAGTCCGCTGGGCCTCGTGCAACATCTTCTCGACGCAGGATCATGCCGCTGCCGCGATCGCCGCTGCCGGTGTTCCGGTCTTCGCCATCAAGGGCGAGTCGCTCGAAGACTACTGGGTGTATACCGACAAGATCTTCCAGTGGGCCGATGGCGGCCTTTCCAACATGATCCTCGATGACGGCGGCGACGCCACCATGTATATCCTGCTCGGCGCCCGCGCCGAAGCCGGCGAGGACGTGCTGTCCCATCCGCATTCCGAAGAAGAGGAAATCCTCTTCGCGCAGATCAAGAAGCGCCTTGCCGCTTCGCCGGGCTGGTTCACCAAGCAGCGTGATGCCATCAAGGGCGTTACCGAAGAAACCACGACGGGCGTCAATCGCCTTTACCAGCTCAGCCAGAAGGGCCTGCTGCCCTTCCCGGCCATCAACGTCAACGACTCCGTCACCAAGTCGAAGTTCGACAACAAGTATGGCTGCAAGGAATCGCTGGTCGATGGTATCCGCCGCGGCACCGACGTGATGATGGCCGGCAAGGTTGCCGTCGTCTGCGGTTACGGCGACGTCGGCAAGGGTTCTGCCGCATCGCTTTCCGGTGCCGGCGCCCGCGTCAAGGTGACCGAAGCCGATCCGATCTGCGCCCTGCAGGCCGCCATGGATGGTTATGAAGTCGTCCTGCTCGAGGACGTCGTTTCCTCGGCCGATATCTTCATCACCACCACGGGCAACAAGGATGTCATCCGCATCGACCATATGCGTCAGATGAAGGATATGGCGATCGTCGGCAACATCGGTCACTTCGACAACGAAATCGAAGTCGCTGCGCTGCGCAATCTCAAGTGGACCAACGTCAAGCCGCAGGTCGACCTGATCGAATTCCCCAAGGGCAACCGGATCATCCTTCTTTCCGAAGGCCGCCTGCTCAATCTCGGCAACGCCACCGGCCATCCGTCCTTCGTGATGTCGGCTTCCTTCACCAACCAGACGCTGGCGCAGATCGAGCTCTTCACCAAGCCCGACCAGTATTCCAACAAGGTCTATATCCTGCCTAAGCATCTCGATGAAAAGGTCGCGCGCCTGCATCTCGACAAGCTCGGCGTGAAGCTGACCGAGCTTTCCGAGGAACAGGCTGCCTATATCGGCGTCTCGCCGAAGGGCCCGTTCAAGTCCGACCACTACAGATATTGATCCGACCGTTAATATCCACAAGATGTAGAAGCCGCGGCATTGACAAATGTCGCGGCTTATTTTTTGGACGCTCCCTTCCCGCCGATTCCCTTCCGAAGTATTGTTTTAAGACTTGATTCGTGGCGCCGGACCCCGTCCGACCGCTGCGAAAATGGGATGTCTTGTCGTAATGCGGCACATTGAAGGACGGAGACATACCGCGGATGTCGGAAATGAAAAGCAGCCTGCCCGGTCAGGCGGATGATGGCGCTTGCGCCGGTCGCCGCCCGCTCATGGCAGGCCAAGGATATAAATCTGCAACGGCACACGAGGCCGCAAAGCAAGAGCATGGACCATTGGCGCGCTTCCTGAAAACCTGCGCGGCCGGTACCGCGCTTGCCGCGTTGGCGCGGCCGGTTCTGGCACAGACGGAGCAGCAGGCGGCGGCCTCGGCCCACCTCTTCACATCCTCGCAAGTCGTCGGCGTTTCCGTCGTCATCGGCGTCATATCGGCGGCACTGCTTTCGACGCTGTGGCTCGTGCGCCAGCGCGGCAATCTGGAAAACGAGAGCCGGGAAATCCGCTCGGCACTCTCTGACGCCCAGCAGCGCATTTCCCAATACCAGGCTCTGATCGCCGACAAGAATCGGCGGATCGTCATCTGGGACGGCAATGCCCGCCCTGAACTGCTCGGCCAGCTTCCGCCCGAGACCGGCGCGCCGCAGGACGGCGAATTCCTGGCCTTCGGCCTGTGGCTGAAGTCACGTTCGGCCTCCGAACTGGAAAAGGCGATCGATCGGCTGCGCGACGAGGCACAGAGCTTCGACATGGTGGTCGAAACCATCCGCGACGAAATCCTCGAGGCGCAGGGCCGGGTTTCCGGCGGGCGTGCCTTCGTCCGTTTCGTGGCGCTTAACAATTTGCGCGCCGAACTCGCAGAGCTCAGGATCGAGCGCGACCGGCTGATGACCTCGATCTCGGCCTTCCAGACCATGCTCGACGCGATCGACATGCCGGCTTGGCAGCGCGACCCGGTGGGGCGCCTCACCTGGGTCAACCAGGCTTATGGCGAGGCGGTCGAAGCGCGCTCGCCGCAGCAGGCGATCAATGAAGGCCGCGAGATGCTGACGACCGTGGCGCGCGAACGCATTCGCGCGACGACGACGCCGGAATCGCCCTTCCACGACACGATCTCGACGGTCGTGCGCGGCAACCGCACATTCTTCGACGTCGTCGACGTCAGGGTTCCCGGCGGCTCGGCCGGCATCGCGATCGATGTGTCCGACATAGAGGCCGTGCGCGCCGAATTGGAGCGGACGCTGAAAAGCCATGCCGAGACGCTCGATCATCTTGCCACTCCCGTTGCCATTTTCGACGGCGACCGCCGCCTGCAATTCTACAACCAGGCCTTCGTGGCGCTCTGGCAGCTCGATATCGCCTTCCTCGAAGGCCGGCCTGACAACAGCGAGTTGCTCGAGCGGCTGCGGGCAGCGAAGAAACTGCCGGACCAGCTCAACTGGAAAAGCTGGAAGGAAACCGCGCTTTCCGTCTATCGCGCGCTCGACACGCAATCCGATCTCTGGCACCTGCCGAACGGGCAGACGCTGCGCGTCTTCGCGACCGCCCATCCGCAGGGCGGCGCCACCTGGGTGTTCGAAAACCTGACCGAACAGGTCGATCTCGAAACGCGCTACAACACGCTGGTCAAGGTGCAGGGCGAAACGATCGACCATCTTTCCGAAGGTGTGGCGGTGTTTGGCCCTGACGGACGCATCCGCCTTTCGAACCCTGCCTTCCGCGCGCTCTGGGGGATCACGGAAACCGAAGCCAAGCCCGGCACCCATATCCGTGCGCTCGGCGAGGCCTGCGCGCCGTCTTATGACCGGCCGGATGGCTGGAAGGCCTTCGCCGAACTGATCACCAGCTTCGACGACGAACGCCGCTCGGGCCAGGGGACGCTGGAGCTCTTCTCCGGCCTCGTGCTCGACTACGCCGTCATCCCGCTGCCGAACGCCCAGACCATGCTGACCTTCGTCAACATGACCGACAGCGTGCGAGCCGAGCGCGCGCTGACCGAGAAGAACGAAGCATTGCGCAAGGCCGACGAGTTGAAGAACGACTTCGTCCAGCACGTGTCCTACGAGCTGCGTTCGCCGTTGACCAACATCATCGGCTTCACCGATCTCCTGCGCACGCCGGGCGTCGGCCCGCTGACCGAACGGCAGGCCGAATATATCGACCACATCTCGACCTCGTCCTCCGTTCTCTTGACGCTGGTCAACGATATTCTTGACCTTGCGACCGTCGATGCCGGCATCATGCGCCTCAACTATGCGGATATTGATCTCAACGATCTGCTCGACGACGTGTCGATGCAGATCGCCGATCGTCTCCAGGAAAGCGGCGTCGCACTCGAAATCACCGCACCCGCCTATCTCGGCTCGATCGTTGCCGATCCGCAGCGGCTGAAACAGATCCTGCTGAAGCTGCTTTCCAATGCGGCGAATTTCTCGCCCGAAGGCAGCTCGATCTCGCTGGAATGCCATCGCGACGGCACGGATTTCGTCTTCTCCGTCAGCGATCGCGGCCCGGGCATCTCGCCTGACATGATCGCCACCGTCTTCGACCGTTTCGCGACGGGAGCGAAAAGCGGCAAACGCGGCGGCGCCGGCCTCGGCCTTTCGATCGTCGACAGCTTCGTCAGCCTGCATCATGGCGACGTGACGATCGACAGCGAACCCGGCAATGGTACGACCGTCGTCTGCCGTATTCCCTCGGTCGATGTACCGCATTCCGCCGCCGCCGAATGACGACCGGCGATGCAATCTCGCTTTTTCTGGAAGACGAGGCGGCCACCCTCCGCCTCGGCGAAGATTTGGCGCTGGCCCTGAAAGCCGGTGACTGCCTTGCTCTTTCCGGCGATCTCGGCGCGGGGAAATCCTCGCTCGCCCGCGCGATCCTGCGCGCCATCGCCGATGACGAGGAGCTCGAAGTCCCGAGCCCGACCTTCACGCTGGTGCAATCCTACGACCTGCGCATCCCCGTTTCTCACTTCGATCTCTACCGGCTTGGCGATCCGGCCGAACTGATGGAACTGGGCTTCGACGAGGCTCTGCAAAACGGCATCTGTCTCGTCGAATGGCCTGAGATGGCCGAGAGCGAACTGCCTGCGGAGCGCATCGCGCTGACGCTGGAACATGAAGGTAATGGCCGCCGGGCGACAATCAGAGCTACCGGTGCACAAAATTCACGCATCCGTCGTGTCCTGTCGATTCGCGATTTCCTTGACGATGCTGGTTATCCCGAAGCGAGGCGTCGCTTCCTGACCGGCGATGCCTCGCTACGTGCCTATGAGGCGATCTATCCGAAGGCCGAAAACCAGCGCGTCATCCTGATGGACTGGCCGCCGCTTGCCGAAGGACCGCCGGTTCTCGACGGCAAACCCTATCCCAAAGTCGCGCATCTCGCCGAAAACGCCTATCCCTTCGTGGCGATCGCCGATGTGCTGCGCAAGGACGGCTTTGCGGCGCCCGAGATCTACAAGGTGGATTATAACAAGGGTATCCTGCTGATCGAAGATCTCGGCAGCGACGGCGTTCTGGATGCCCGGGGCCAGCCTATTGTCGAACGCTATCGCGAAAGCGTTGCCTGCCTTGCCAAACTGCACGCCCTGAAATTTCCGCAGGACATCCCTGTTGGAAAGGCGCATGTCCATCATATCCCTGATTTCGACCGCACGGCGATGAAGATGGAGGTGCGGCTGGTGCTCGACTGGCACCTGCCCTGGAAGCGTCAGGGAGCACCGGCAACGGAAGAAGAGCGGGCGGATTATCTGGCGATCTGGGATAGGCTCATCGATGAGCTTGCATCGGCCGAGAACAATCTGCTACTGCGCGACTTCCACTCGCCGAATATCATCTGGCGACCGCAGGCGAAGGGCATCCAACGGATCGGCCTCATCGATTTCCAGGACGCCATGATCGGCCCCACGGCCTATGATCTCGCCTCGATCGTCCAGGATGCGCGTGTGACGATCGAGCCGGATCTCTTCCGGCAATTGATGGCTGATTATCTGACGCTTCGCCACGCACAGGGCGGTTTCGACGAAACCGGATTCATGAAGGCCTGGGCGATCATGTCGGCGCAACGCAATTGCAAGCTTGCCGGCCTCTGGGTGCGGCTGTTGCAGCGCGACGGCAAGCCGGGTTATCTGAAACACATGCCGCGCACGCTCGCCTATCTGAATGTCGCGCTCGAGCATGAAACGCTTGCCCCCTTGCGCGATTGGTGCGCAAGGGCTGGAATAGGCCAGAGCGAATCATAAGTTCCGGATCAGGATGACCATCAGACAAGCCATGGTACTGGCCGCGGGTCTCGGAACCCGCATGCGCCCGATCACCGACACGATCCCGAAGCCGCTGGTGAAGATCGACGGCAAGCCGATGATCGACTACGCGCTGGATTCGCTGGTGGCGGCCGGCGTCGAACGCGCCGTCGTCAATGTTCACCACCACGCCGAACAGATGCTCGATCATCTCGGGAATTATCGCGGCCTCGACATCGTCATTTCCGACGAGCGTGACGCGCTGATGAATTCCGGCGGCGGGCTGGCGAAGGGGCTCAACCTGCTTACCCGCGACAATATTTTCGTCATGAATGCCGATCTCTTCTGGATCGGCGAACAGCCGGGGCGGCCGACGAACCTGCAACGCTTAGCCGGATTCTTCGATGCCGACCGCATGGATATGGCGCTGCTTTGCGTTGGGATTGAAGATACGACGGGTCACAACGGCAAGAACGACTTCAGTCTGGCGGCCGATGGCCGGCTGGCGCGTTATCGCGACGATCCATCCAATCCCGTCGTCTATGCCGGCGCCATCGCCATGAACCCATCGCTGTTCGACGATGCGCCGAAGGATGCCTTCAACCTCAATATCTATTTCGACAAGGCGATCGCGCGCGGACGACTTTTCGGCATGGTGCTCGAAGGCCATTGGCTGACTGTGGGAACGCCGGAGGCGATCGGCGAGGCGGAGCAAACGATCCGACGATTGCGGGCGTTCGCTTAAGCCATGGCGGAGCGGCACCAGCCACGCATCCTGACGATCCCGGCGGGTCTCTCCTTCCTGAAAACGCTGGCGACGACGCTTTGCGACGGCCGGCTGACGCCACTCTTCCGGCACGAGGCCGATGATCCGCTATCGCTGGCCAAGGTAACGATCTACCTGCCGACACGGCGCGCCGTGCGTGTTCTGCGCTCTGAATTCGTCGATCTGCTCGGCGGCCGCTCGGCGATTCTGCCGGTCATCCGTCCGCTCGGCGAAACCGATGACGACAGCGGTTATTTCGACGAGGCACTGCCGGCTACGATCGATCTCACCCAACCACTGTCGAATACCGCCCGTCTTCTGGAACTGGCGCGCCTGATCCTCGCCTGGCGAAACAAGCTGCCTGAGATCGTCCGCCACATTCATTCGGACTCGCCGCTCGTCGCACCCGCAAGCCCGGCGGATGCGATCTGGCTCGCCCGCAACCTGGCGGAACTGATCGATTCGATCGAAACCGAGGATCTCGACTGGTCGGAGTTGTCGAAACTCGACACCGGCGACTATGCCGCCTGGTGGCAGCTGACGGCAGAATTCCTGCAGATCGCCAGTGCTTTCTGGCCGGAGCGGCTTTCGGAACTCGGCAAATCCTCGCCGGCGCGGCACAGAAACGCCATTCTCCGGGCCGAAGCAAGCCGGCTTTCGGCGACGAAACCCGCTGGGCCGATCATCATCGCCGGTTCGACGGGTTCCGTTCCCGCCACCGCCGATCTCATCGCCGCCGTCGCCAATCTGCCCGAAGGCGTCATCGTGCTCCCGGGCCTCGATCTCGTCATGCCCGAGAACCACTGGCAGATGGTCGCGCCGGAACCGGCGCCCGGCCAACATGCCAATCCGGCAAGTCGCAGCCATCCGCAGTATGGCCTGTCGTCGCTGCTCAAGCGGCTGAAGCTGGCGCGTGCCGACGTAACGCCCCTCGACGGACCGGAGGGCGATCTTGACCGGCGCGCCGAAATCCTGTCTCGGGCCCTCGCCCCATCGGAGGCGACCAGTGATTGGGGGGCGTGGAAGAGCGGCCTGCCCGAGGGCGCCCTGTCTTCAGCCTTCGCCGATGTTTCGCTGATCGAAGCCGCCAACGAACGCGAAGAAGCAACCGCGATTGCCATCGCGCTCCGGCTTGCACTGGAGAGGCCGGGACAGGACGGCGAGAGCCGGGCAGCACTCATCACGCCGGACCGCAATCTCGCGCGGCGGGTCATGGCCGAGCTTTCCCGCTTCGGCATCCTCGCCGACGATTCGGCGGGTACACCGCTTGCGGCCATGCCGCAGGGCACCTTGCTGCAATTGCTGCTCGAGGCAGCGCTGCGACCGGGCGATCCGGTGGCGATCGTCTCTTTGCTCAAACATCCGCTTGCCCGCTTCGGCCTGGAACGTGACGCATTGATTTCCGCTACTGAGGCGCTCGAGCTGCTGGCGCTGCGCGGCGGCGTGGCCGAGGTGGATATCAGCACGCTCGAGCCGTTGCTCACCCACCAACTTGCCGAACAGGCGCTGGACAGGCACGCGCCGCAATGGCGCAAAGCGCTTTCGCCTGATGCAGCCGACGCCGCAAACGACCTTGCCCGGCGGGTCACGCAGGCGACCGAGCCACTGGCGTCGGCACTGATGCGACACCGGCCGGAAGATCGCGGGAGAACTCTGAGCTTCACATTGTCCGAATGGGCGGAGCGCACCGGCCGTTCGCTCGAAGCGGTCGCGGTCGATCCGCAAGGCAATCTCGCCGATCTCTGGTCTGGTGAAGCGGGAGATGCACTCGCCACCCTGCTCAGCGAGGTGATCGACACGGACGGCCAGATGGAGGCCGACGGACCGCAATGGATCGACATCATGGCCGCCCTTGCCGCCGGTCATGCCGTGAAGCCGCGGGCGCTCAGCCATCCCCGCCTCTTCATCTTCGGCACGTTGGAAGCCCGCCTGCAGAGCGTCGATACGCTGATCCTCGGCGGCCTGAACGAGGGCACCTGGCCGGGGCAGACCGCCAATAACCCCTTCATTCCACGGATGATGAAGACGGAGATCGGCCTCGAACCGCCGGAACGACGCATCGGCCAGCTGGCGCATGATTTCGAGATGGCAAACGGCACGCGCCATCTGATCTATTCGCGCGCGCTGCGCCAGGGCTCGACGCCGACCGTCGCCTCGCGCTGGCTGCAGCGGCTGCTGGCGCTCGGCGGAGAGGCGTTCGAAGCGGAATTGAAAGGGCGGGGCAACCGGTTCCTGCAATGGGCCGGCCTCATCGATCGGGGAGATAGCCAGACGCCGGCGCAGCGACCCTCGCCGAAACCGCCGCTGGCATTGCAGCCGAAATCCTATTCCTTCAGCGAAGTCGGCCGGCTGCGCCGCGACCCCTATGCCATCTATGCCCGCCGCATCCTGCGTCTCGACCCCGTCGACGCGTTCAACCGCGATCCGGGTGCGGCCGAACGCGGAACGCTCTATCACAAGATCGTCGACCGGTTCATCCGCGAGGCTAATATTGCCGGGACACCGGATGCGGCAGCAGCCATGGAGCGCATCCTTTCCGAACTTTTCGACATGGAGCGGCTACCGCCGCATATCGATGCCGTGTGGCGGCCGCGCTTTCGCGAGGTGGCCCGCGCCTTCCTCGAATGGGAGGCCGGACGGCGGCATGGCATCCTGAAAACGTTGACGGAGGTGCGGGGCGGCATGGAGCTGGAGCCGATCAATATCCGGCTCACTGGCGTCGCGGACCGGATCGACATAACCGGACCACACTCGGCCGACATCATCGACTACAAGACCGGCTACAATCCCTCGCCGGCGCAGGCGCGCGTGCTTCTCGATCCGCAGCTTGCGCTTGAAGCGGCGGCCTTGAGCGCCGGCGCCTTCCGCGATGCCGGCAGCCTCGTGCCGCAAGACCTGCTCTATGTGCGTCTGCGACCCGGAAGCCGCTTCCAGGTCGATACGGTCAACAACGAAAACTCTACCCGCAGCGACAAGGCGAAATCCGCGATGGATCTCGCCGCCGAATCGATCGATCAGCTGGTCAAATTCGTGGGTTTGCTGCAATCCAGCGAAAGAGGTTTTACCGCGCGGCTGATCCCGGCCCAGCAATTCGATTTCGGCGGCGACTACGATCATTTGGCCCGCGTCTCCGAGTGGTCGACGGCCGAAACCGAAGAGGGCGGCGGCGATGAGTGATGTGACCGCGCTTCCCACCGACGACGATCCCGGCGCCTGGATCGGCTGGACGACCATCCAGCAGGCGATTGCCTCCGATCCGCTGCGTTCGGCGTGGGTTTCGGCCAATGCCGGCTCCGGCAAGACGCATGTGCTGACACAGCGCGTCATCCGGCTGCTGCTGGCCGGTGCGCGGCCTTCGGCCATCTTATGTCTCACCTATACCAAGGCTGCAGCCTCCGAAATGTCGAACCGGGTCTTCGAGCGGCTGGCGGATTGGGTGGTGCTCGATGATGACGACCTTAGCCGGCGGATCATGCAGATCGAGGGTACGGCTCCTGATGGATTAAAGCTTGCCGAGGCGCGCCGGCTGTTTGCAAAGGCGCTGGAGACGCCCGGCGGGCTGAAGATCCAGACGATCCACGCCTTTTGCGAGGCGCTGCTGCATCAGTTCCCGCTGGAGGCCAACGTTGCCGGGCATTTCTCGGTTCTCGACGATCGCGCGGCGGCGTCCCTGCTTTCCGATGCGCGCCGGGCGCTGCTGACGGCGACGGCGCCGGAGAAAGACAGCGCCCTTGCCGACGCATTCGCCTACGTGCTCAATCTCGGCGACGAATCCGGGCTGGAGAACCTGCTCGGCGATATCGTCGCCAACCGCAACGCCATTCGTCGTTTCACCGCGACGGCCGAACAGCAGGGCGGTATGGAGATGGTCCTGCACCAAAAGCTCGGCCTCGCCGCCGACGACACGGAAAGCCGGATCGCGGCGCAATATTGGCCTTTGCCGGAGCTTTCGGGCCGAACGCTGGAACTCTATCTCTCGCTTGCCGACCAGAAGGGTGGTGCGAAGGCGCAGGAGGTTGCCTACGGCCTCAGGCTCGCCGGGCGGGAGCGCGACGACGCAAGGCGCGCTGAGTTTCTCGAAAAAATCTTTCTGACCGTGAAGGGCGAGCCCAAGGCGGACTCGCAATTCTTCGTAAAGGCCATGCTTGCCGAGGCACCACAGTTGGCGGACGCCATCGCCATTGCCCGCGCGCATGTCGCAGCAAGCCGCGACCGGCTGAAACTGATGCGGATGTACGGCGCCACGCATGCAGCACTCGTGCTCGCCGACCGGCTGAACCACGACTACGAGGAGCTGAAGAAGCAGCGCAGCCAGCTTGATTTCGAGGACCTGATCACCCGCACCGCCGACCTTTTGACGAAAAGCGGCGTCGGCCCCTGGATCCACTATAAGCTCGATCGGGGTATCGATCATATCCTCGTCGACGAGGCGCAGGATACCAGCCCGATCCAGTGGAGCGTCATACAGTCGCTCGCCGAAGATTTCTTCTCCGGCGAAAGCGCCCGGCCGATCGTGCGCACGCTGTTTGCCGTCGGCGACGAAAAGCAGTCGATCTATTCCTTCCAAGGGGCGCGGCCCGAGCGTTTTTCCGAGGAGAGCGACCGGACGCGGCGGCGCGTGTCCGATAGCGGGCAGAGCTTTTCCTCTGTCCGGCTGCCGCTGTCGTTCCGCTCGACCGCCGACGTGCTCGAGGCCGTCGACCATATTTTCAAGACACCCGAGAACGCGCGCGGCCTCAGCGCGCTCGGCGAGCCGGTCGTGCACCGCTCCAGCCGCATCGGACATCCCGGCGCCGTCGACCTCTGGGAGATGGTCGCGCCGGAAGCGGTGGTGAAGGAGGAAGACTGGACGGCGCCCTTCGACGCGACGCCGGAAAGCGCGCCGGCCGCAATCCTCGCGCGGCGGATCGCCCACTCGATCGGCACGCTCGTCGGCCGCGAGACGATCGTCGACAAAGGCAAAGAGCGCCTGATTGAAGCCGGCGACATCCTGGTGCTGGTGCGCAAGCGCGACGCCTTCGTCAATGCATTGACGCGCGCCTTGAAGCGCCGCGGCGACATTCCCGTCGCCGGCGCCGACAGACTGGTGCTGACCAGCCATATCGCCGTGCAGGATCTGCTGGCGCTCGGCCGTTTCCTGCTTCTGCCGGAAGACGATCTTTCGCTCGCCGCGGTGCTCAAGAGCCCACTTTTCGATCTTTCCGAGGACGACATCTTTGCGATTGCCGGCCTGCGCGGCGATAATGAGAGCGCCTGGAGCCATCTCAAAAGCTTCGCCGCCGACGGCACCGAACGCTTCCGCGTTGCCGTCGAAAGGCTGGAATTGTTCCTCCGGCAGTCCAGAAGCCTGTCGGTTCATGATTTCTATGCCCGTGTGCTGGGCAGCCATGGCGGGCGACGACAATTCCTTGCCCGTCTCGGCACCGAGGTCAGCGATATTCTCGACGAATTCCTGACCTTCACGCTCGACCACGAGAGCTCCGGCCTTCCCGGTCTGCAATCCTTCATCTCGACGCTGGAACTCGAAGCACCCGTAATGAAGCGTGAGCAGGACAAGGGGCGCAACGAAGTGCGAATCATGACGGTGCATGCGTCCAAGGGTCTTGAAGCACCGATCGTTTTCCTGGTCGACGGCGGTTCGAAGGCCTTCACCCATACTCATCTGCCCAAGCTTCGCCTGATCGAGACGGACGCCGACGAGCCGCCGATGCCGGTCTGGGTTCCTGTCTCCGATCTTTCCAATTCGCTGACGCAGGACGATGCGGCGCGGATCCAGATGCTGGCGGAAGAAGAATATCGCCGGTTGCTTTATGTCGCCATGACGCGTGCCGCTGACCGGCTGGTCGTCTGCGGCTATCGCGGCGTGCGCGTAAACAACGACACCTGGCATATGATGATCTCGACGGCACTGAGCGACGATCATCCACTTGTGGAAGCGACCACATTCTCCGGTCCCGATGGGGAATGGCCGGGCATCAAATGGCGCGTGCCGCGGGTGGAACGAAGCTTCGAGCGTGTCAACCGCAGCGAGGAGCGTGACAACGAGGAGAGTTTGCCGGACGGCCTGTTACGGCCCTTGCCACCGCAGGCTGCGCTGCCCCGGCCGCTCAGCCCCTCCGGCGCCGGCACGATCATCGATGAAGACGAGGGCGGGTTGCTGGTCGTTTCGCCGCTGTTTACCGAGAAGCCGCGCAGCGATCGTTCACTGGAGAAGGGCAGACTGATCCATCGCATGCTGCAGGCGCTTCCCGACATTCCACCTGCCGAACAGCCCGATGCGGCGAGCCGTTATGCCGAACGGGCGGCTCGGTTCTGGCCGGAAGGCGAACGGCGCAAGCTTGTCGATTCGGTTCTGAAAATATTGGACGAGCAGGGCCTGCAGGACGTCCTCGGTGCGCAGGCCCAGCCCGAGGTCTCGATCATGGGAACGCTGACGCTCGAAGGCCGGCGCTATGCCGTCTCCGGCCGCATCGACCGGCTTGCCGTCCTTACCGATCGCGTCGTCATTCTCGACTACAAGACCAACCGGGTGCCGCCGGCAACGGAAGAGGCCATCCCCTTCGCGCACAAGGCGCAGCTCGCGATCTATCGCGAGATCCTGGCGCCGCTCTATCCTGATAAGCGGATCGACTGCATGCTTGTCTATACCGAGAACGCCTCGCTCTACACGCTGAGCGAAAAGGCGCTCGGTTTGGCGCTTGCAGGAGTCAAGACAAAGTGAAATACCGGACATTGAAAATTCGGCGCCGCACCATCACATGTGGTTCAACATCCAATCCGGTAAAGGAGCAGCCCATGGCTACCGTGAAAGTCGATATCAATAACTTCCAGTCGGAAGTTCTGGAATCCGCAGAACCCGTCGTCGTCGATTTCTGGGCTGAATGGTGCGGCCCGTGCAAGATGATTGCACCGAGCCTCGAAGAAATCGCCGTCGAGCTGGAAGGCAAGGTCAAGGTCGCCAAGCTCAATATCGATGAGAACCCGGAACTCGCCGCACAGTTCGGCGTGCGCTCCATTCCGACCCTTGCGATCTTCAAGGGCGGCGAAGTTGCCGATATCTCTGTCGGCGCCAAGCCGAAGACCGCCCTTTCGAACTGGATTTCGAACGCTGCCTGATTGATATCGCCCTGATGATATCGCATTGACGAAAAGCCCGGTTTCGACCGGGCTTTTTCAATTTGCAGGGTTCACTTCGGCGGCGTGCCGTTGTCGGAAAGCACATCGCCAACGAGATAGAGCGAGCCGCCGACCAGAATACGCGGCGGCAAGGCTTCCGGATCAAGCACGGCTTTGATGGTTTCCAGCGCATCGCCGACCGTCGACATCGGTTCGGCAACCAAGCCCGCATCATAGGCGGCATTCGACAATATCACCGGATCGATCATCGCTTCGCTGCCGCGGATCGGCACGCAGAAAACCTTCTCGACCAAGCCGGCAAAGGCCCTGAAATAACCGACCGGATCCTTGGTGTTGATCATACCGATGATCAGGAAAAGCGGCCGAGGCTGGCGCTCCTCGAAATTGGCCATGGCTTCGGCGATCACTTCACCGGCACCGGGATTATGCCCGCCATCGATCCAGATTTCGGCGCCGGCAGGCGCATGCGAGAGCAGCCGGCCCTCGCTCAAACGCTGGAGCCGGCCCGGCCATTCGACCGAACTCATCGCCTTTTCCATCATCGTCTCGGTGACGGTGAAACCGGCCGCCTTGACGGCACGAATGGCGGCGGCGGCATTGGCATATTGGTGGCGGCCGGGAAGGCGCGGCAGCGGCAGGTCGGCAAGACCGAACTCGTCCTGGTAGACGAGCCGGCCATATTCCTCATGCGCCATGAAATCCTGCCCGAAGACGGCGCTCGGGCAATGCAGCCGTTCGGCCGTCGACATCAGGACGTCGAGCGCTGCGTCATATTCCTGATGACCGATGACAACGGGAAATCCCGGCTTCATGATGCCGGCCTTTTCGACCGCAATCAGCTCCACTCTGTCGCCAAGATAGGGCTGGTGATCCAGCGAGATCGGCATGATCACCGAGACGGCCGGATCGGAAATGACATTCGTCGCGTCGAACCGGCCGCCGAGACCGACTTCGATGATCGCGGCATCGGCCGGATGTTCGGAAAACAGGATGAAGGTGACTGCCGTCAGGATTTCGAAGACGGTGATGTGCTGTCCTGCATTGGCATCGGCCACACGACGCACGGCCTCGGCGAAGACGGCATCATCCACGAGCTGTCCGCGTCCGCCTTTGACGCCGATGCGATAACGCTCGTGCCAATTGACGAGATGCGGCGAGGTGTGGACATGGGCGCTGTAGCCGCCGGCTTCGAGCAGGGCGCGGGAGAAGGCGGTAACCGACCCCTTGCCGTTGGTGCCGGCGACATGGATCACCGGCGGCAGTTTCCTGTGGGGATTGCCGAGCACATCGAGAAGACGGGTGATGCGATCGAGAGACAGATCGAACCCCTTGGGATGCAATCCCATGAGTTTTTCGATCTCCTGTGCTGCCTCACTCACCGCGGTTTGGCCTCTGGGTATCAATTCGGCACCCCGCCTGCTTATCGGTTATCAGGCGCTCGCCGCCAGAGCGATTGCGCCGCTATTCATGTTGTTCGCCGCCGAAACCGGCTTCTTCGTCAGGATCTTCAGGAGACGCGCCAGCGTTTCCGGAATATCGTGACGTTTGACGACCATATCGACCATACCATGCTCCAGCAGGTATTCGGAGGTCTGGAAGCCTTCGGGTAGTTTTTCACGCAGGGTCTGCTCGATCACGCGCTTGCCGGCAAAGCCGATTTCAGCCCCGGGTTCGGCCAGATGAATATCGCCAAGCATGGCATAGGAGGCGGTAACGCCGCCTGTGGTCGGATTGGTCAGCACAACGATATAGGGCTGGCCGGATTCCTTGAGCATGTCGACAGCAACCGTCGTGCGCGGCAGCTGCATCAGCGACAGGATGCCTTCCTGCATGCGCGCGCCGCCGGAAGCGGGGAACATGACCAGTGGGCATTTTTCAGCCGTCGCACGCTCGAAAGCCTTGACGATCGCCTCGCCGGCGGCAATGCCGAGCGAACCGCCGATAAAATTGAATTCGTGCACGACAGCCACGAGCTTCAATCCCCGCACCTTCCCGACACCGGCGAGGATCGTATCTTCCTGCTCGGTCTTGAGGCGGCTATCGCGCAAGCGATCGCTGTATTTCTTCGAATCGCGGAACTTCAGCGGGTCCTGCACGACCTTCGGCTGCGGCAGCGATTCGAACTCACCATTGTCGAAAAGATCAATCAGACGGGCCTTGGCCGGCATCTTCATGTGATAACCGGACGCCGGAATGACCCATTTGTTGCCTTCCAGATCCTTGTGGAAGACCATCTCGCCCGTTTCCGGGCACTTGATCCAGAGATTCTCCGGCACTTCGCGACGGCCCAGCATGGAATTGATCCGCGGGCGAACGTAGTTGGTGATCCAGTTCAACTCGAATACTCCTGATTGACCAGAGCGGTTCAGCTTTTAACGGAAGCGGCGAACCGCTCTATCCTTTTGTACGCAATTCCGGACGGAAAACCGCTGCACAGTTTTGCGCGACATGCCTGAGTGCCAATGTGGGCAAACTATTCGGCAGCAACAAGGCGCGCCGAACGTGTTCCCGTGGAAAGGCCGCGCACCAGCGTGGCAACGGCCTGAACCGTGTCCGCCGTTGCCTTTCCGTCATTCGTCAAGCTGGTCGCGACCTGATTGACGATCGCGGTGCCGACAACAACGCCGTCGGCCGAACCGCCGATAACCTTTGCATGTTCCGCCGTCTTGACGCCGAAGCCGACGCAGACGGGCAGCTTGGTGTGCTGCTTGATGCGCTCGACAGCGCCCGAAACCAGCGACGGATCGGGCAGCGCCGAACCGGTGATGCCGTTCATCGAGACGTAATAGACGAAGCCGGAGGTATTCTTCAGCACCTTCGGTAGGCGCTTCTCATCCGTCGTCGGCGTCGCCAGGCGAATGAAATTGATGCCCTTGCGGATCGCCGGAATGCAGAGCTCGTCATCCATCTCGGGCGGCAGGTCGACGACGATCAGGCCATCGATGCCGGCGGCGAGCGCGTCGTCGAGGAATTTCTCGACGCCGTAAATATAGATCGGGTTGTAGTAACCCATCATCACGATCGGCGTCGCATCGTTGGTTTTGCGGAAATCGGCCGCCAACTGCAGCGTCTTCTTCAGCGTCTGGCCGCCTTTCAGGGCGCGCTGGCCGGCCAGCTGGATCGCCGGGCCGTCAGCCATCGGATCGGAAAAGGGCATGCCGAGCTCGATGATGTCGGAGCCGGCCTCCGGCAGCGCCTTCATGATGCCGAGCGAGGTGTCATAATCGGGATCGCCGCCCATGAAATAGGTGACAAGCGCCGGACGGCCCTCGGCCTTCAGCTCGGCAAAGCGTTTATCCATGCGTGCGGTCATGTCTTACAGTCCCATTCCCAGAATCTTGCCGACGGTGAAGATGTCCTTGTCGCCACGGCCGGAGAGGTTCATCAGGATGATCTCGTCCTTGCCCATCGTCGGTGCGCGCTTGATGACCTCGGCAATCGCATGCGAGGGCTCGAGCGCCGGGATGATGCCTTCGAGGCGGGTCAGCGTCTGGAAAGCCTCGAGCGCTTCGTGATCCATGATCGGCACATAGTCGACGCGGCCGGTGTCGTTCAGCCAGGAATGTTCGGGGCCGATGCCGGGATAATCGAGACCGGCCGAAATCGAGTGGCCTTCCTTGATCTGGCCGTCGCCATCCTGCAGCAGATAGGTGCGGTTGCCGTGCAGCACGCCCGGTGAACCGGCGGTGATCGAGGCGCAATGTTCGTCGCCCTGCAGGCCCCTGCCGCCGGCTTCGACGCCGACGATCTTAACAGAGGGATCGTCGAGGAAGGGATGGAAGATGCCGATGGCATTCGAACCGCCGCCGACGGCAGCGACGACCAGATCCGGAAGACGGCCTTCGGCCGCCAGGATCTGCTCTTTCGCTTCGGTGCCGATCACCGACTGGAAATCGCGGACCATCTCCGGATAGGGATGCGGACCGGCTGCCGTTCCGATCAGGTAATAAGTATCCTCGACATTGGTGACCCAGTCGCGGAGCGCCTCGTTCATGGCGTCCTTCAGCGTCCCGCTGCCTGCCGTCACCGGTTTGACTTCCGCGCCGAGCAGCTTCATGCGGAATACGTTCGGCGCCTGACGCTCGACGTCGGTGGCGCCCATGTAGACGACGCAGGGAAGGCCAAAGCGGGCGGCAACGGTCGCAGAGGCGACGCCATGCTGGCCGGCACCGGTTTCGGCGATGATACGGGTCTTGCCCATACGCTTGGCAAGCAGGATCTGGCCGATGCAGTTGTTGATCTTGTGCGAGCCGGTGTGGTTCAGCTCCTCGCGCTTGAAATAGATCTTTGCGCCCCCGAGTTCGGCCGTCAGCCGCTCCGCGAAATAGAGCGGGCTCGGGCGACCGATATAATGTGCGCCGAGATGCTTCAATTCGGCCTGGAATGCCGGATCGTTCTTCGCCTTGTTCCACTCGTCCTGCAGATCGAGGATCAAAGGCATCAACGTTTCGGCAACGAAACGACCGCCATAAATACCAAAACGGCCGTCTTCATCGGGGCCGGAACGGAAGGAATTCGGTTTAGGCGTCTCGTTCACTCTCAACTCCCTGAGGCCATGACAGGCGCATTCGCCTTCTCGACCGCGTCAAAAAATTCATCGATCTTCGCGACGCTCTTCACGCCAGGCGCAGTTTCGACGCCTGAGGAAGCGTCAATGCCCGGTGCTTTGGTGATGAATAGCGCATCCGCGACATTGTCCTTGTTCAGCCCGCCGGAAAGCATGTAGTCGACGCTGCCGTCAAGCCAAGCGAGAAGGCTCCAATCAAAGGAAACACCATTGCCGCCTGGCAATTCGGAACCCTTCGGCGGCTTGGCATCGAAGAGGAAACGATCGGCGATGCCGATATAGGCCTCGACGCGCTTCAGATCGTCGGCCGTGCGCACCGGAAGTGCCTTCATCACAGGCAGACCATAGACCGCCTTTATGGTCAGCACATGTTCGGGGCTCTCGTTGCCGTGCAGCTGCAGCATGTCCGGCTTCAACAGCGATACGATCTCATCCAGTTCGTCATTGGTGGGATCAACGACGACGGCGACGATTTTCGCCTTGCCACGTGCAGGTTCGGCAAGTTTTGCCGCCAGGTCCGGCTCGATATAGCGCGGGCTTTTTTCGAAGAAGATAAAACCGATATGGGTCGCGCCGCGTTTCAGTGCGCGATCGACAGCGTCGGGCGTCTTCAAGCCACAGATCTTGATATCCGGTTTCATGGCAGCGAAGTGACACGAAATGCGGCAAGAGTCGAGCCAATTTGCATGGAAAGCTGTATTTAGCGCGGCTTTGGGCTAATCGAAATCGATGGCGTGCAACTGGCTGCCGTGCCGCTTCAGCCAGGATTTCGCTTCTTCCATATCCGGGCAAAGCTTCTTGCAAAGCGCCCAGAACCGCGGCCCATGATTCATTTCCTTGAGATGGGCGACCTCATGGGCGGCGAGATAATCGATCACCGCGGGCGGCGCCATGACGATGCGCCAGGAAAAGCTCAGATTTCCCTCCGACGAGCACGAGCCCCAGCGGCTGCGGGTATCTTTCATCGAGATCGAGCGGATCGGTGCCCGGATCGCTCCGGCATGCATGGTGGCCAGTCTGGCGAGATCGGCGCGCGCTTCCTTCTTGAGAAAGGTCGCGATGCGCCGTCCGACATGTTCCGGCATGCCGCTGACGCGCAGCACCGGCCTGCCGTCTATCAAGACCGCCTCCGTCAGCCCGCGCAAGCCGCCGGTATGCTGGATGTGATGGGAAACGCCGCGAAACAGAATTTGGCCGCCGTCGCGCAGGCCGGTATCGGTCGAAAACTTGGCAAGCTTGGTGAGCAACCAGCCCTGGTGGCGATCGAGGAAGGCATTGACCTCACGCGTCGCGAGGCCCCTCGGCACCGTCATCTTCAAGGCCCGGCCACCCGGTTCGATACGCAGCGTGATGCGCGTCGCCCGGTCATGCTGCTTGATGGTCAACGGCATCAGCCGGCCGGCGACGTCGAGCGTCCGCGTTTCGGGCGCAACCGGCTTTCGCGCTTTCGGCCTTGTCTTCAGAAGCGGAAACATGGCTGTTTTCTATCCGATTCGCCGCGGAATCTAAACGATTTAACAGGCAGGCAGACATGGAAAAACCGGCATCGGAAGATGCCGGTCATCAATTGATGGTTCAGGCGTTCACGGCGTCTGATATTCAGCGACCGGGCCGTTGTCATCGCGCTTGGCGTTCTTGCGGTCGCGCATGAAGCGGTCAAACTCTTCCTGATCCTTGGCGCGGCGGAGTTCACGCATGTAAGCGTCAAATTCCTCGCGCATTTCGTCGAGCTTGCGGCGCTCTTCCTCGATCCGGTCAATCTCGGCCTTGCGCCAGTCGTCGAAGGCGACGTTGCCGGTCGAGAAGTGCGGGCGGTGCCGTCCATGCGGGCGGCGGCAGGATGCAAAGAAGCCATCGGTCGCCTGGTTGACGTCACGCTTGAAGCCGCGCAGACGGTCGCCGAAGATGATGTAGGCAAGCATGGCGAGACCCAGAGGCCAGAAAACCATGAAGCCGAGAATCATCAGGGCAATGGTAGCCGGAGTCCAATCCGGTCGAAGCAATGCTGACTGGTTCATCGTGCGGGTATCCTCGCTTTCCGCGCCCGGCAGGATACCGAACGCTGAAATCGATGTGGTTACCGCAATAGGTGCCTTCAAGACGATTGCCCGCGAAATCGGACAAGGCCTTGAATCCGTTTTGCTAATTCAGCTGTCCCTGAATCAGCCCGTCCGACCGCCCTTGATGACACGCGGGACCGGAGGCTTAACGGCCGAACGGGAATGCTGGCGGACGAAATTGATGATGCGCGGCGCAATCTCGCGGCGGAAACGCGAACCGTTGAAAACGCCATAATGGCCGACATCCGGCTGGAGATAATGCATACGCATATCTTCGGGAATGTTCACGCAGATGGTCTGCGCCGCCTTTGTCTGGCCGACCCCCGAGATATCGTCATTCTCACCTTCGACGGTCAGAAGCGCCACCTTGCGAATTGCCGCCGGATCGACGCGTTTGCCGCGATGCATCAACTCGCCCTTCGGCAGTGAATGCTTGATGAAGACCTCCTCCACCGTCTGCAGATAGAATTCGGCGGTCAGATCCATGACGGCGAGATATTCGTCGTAGAAATCGCGATGTTTTTCCGGTTCGCCGTCGTTCTTCACGAGATGCATGAAGAATTCCTTGTGCGCGACGAGATGGCGATCGAGGTTCATCGACATGAAGCCCGAAAGCTGCAGGAATCCTGGATAGACCGGGCGCATGAAACCCGGCTGCGGCCAGGGCACGTTCATGATGACATTGTCGGAGAACCACTGCAGCGACCGCTCCTGCGCGAGCTTGTTGACCGCCGTCGGGTTGATGCGCGTGTCGATCGGGCCGCCCATCAGCGTCATCGATGAGGGCGACAGCGGATCATTGGCTTCCTCCATCACGGCTGCGGCTGCCAGCACAGGGACGGAAGGCTGACAGACGGCGATGACATGCGTGTCATGGCCGAGGAAATGCAGCATCTCGATGACATAATCGACGTAATCGTCGAAATCGAACGTGCCTTCCGTCATCGGCACCATGCGGGCGTCGATCCAGTCGGTGATGTAGACATCCGCACTCGGCAGCAGCGCCTCGACCGTACCGCGCAGCAGCGTGGCATAGTGGCCGGACATCGGCGCGACGATCAGGATGCGCGGGTCATTGCCGCGGGCCGGCGGAACATTGCGGGCGAAATGCAGGAGATTGCAGAAAGGTCGCGACCAGATGATCTCTTCGCGGACGGACACTGTCTGATCACCGATCGTGGTCTGCTTCAGTCCGAATTCCGGTTTGCCGTAGCGCCGCGTCGTGCGTTCGAACATTTCGAGGCTTGCCGCCATCGTCCGGCCGAACGGCGTGTGGGCGAACGGGTTCAGCGGATTGGCATAAGCAAACCGCATGATATCGGCCGCGGCGCGAAACGGCGCCATGGCGGCATGGTTCAATTCATAAAGCTGATAAAACATGGAAGGCGCCACCTTTCTCTATCGAAAAGATGACGCCGATTGAAAGGCATCGAGTCTTTTCGCCATGCGGGCACGTAACGCAGACTAACAGTTTTTTGTTGCACAGCAACATGGACGAGCCAGACCCACACAAGAAATGCCGCAGAATTGATCTCCGGCATCATCATCAGCCTGAAAACTTAAGTTTCTCAGCACGAAGCGTTGTTAACGATCCGCTACGAAGGTCTGCTTCTGCGTGCCGAGACCTTCGATGCCGAGTTCGACCACGTCGCCGGCCTTGAGATAACGCGGCGGCTTGAGGCCCATACCGACGCCCGGAGGCGTACCGGTCGAGATCACGTCACCGGGATGCAGCGACATGAACTGGCTGAGGTAGGAGACGAGGAAAGCAACGCCGTAAACCATCGTCTTCGACGAGCCGTTCTGCATCTTCTGGCCGTTGACCGTCAGCCACATGCCGAGGTTCTGCGGTTGCGGAATTTCATCCTTGGTGACGAGCCAGGGGCCGATCGGGCCAAAGGTGTCGCAGGATTTGCCCTTGGTCCATTGACCGGACCGCTCGGTCTGGAAAGCGCGCTCGGAAACGTCATTGGAGACGCAATAGCCGGCGACATAATCCAGCGCTTCGGCTTCCGTTACATATTTGGCAGTTTTGCCGATGACAACGCCGAGCTCGACTTCCCAATCGGTCTTTTCCGAACCGCGGGGGATGATGACATCGTCGTTCGGCCCGACGATCGCCGATGTTGCTTTCATGAAGATGATCGGCTCGGGCGGCACGGTCGCACCGGTTTCGGCAGCGTGATCCGAATAATTCAAGCCGATGCAGATGAACTTGCCAGTGCCGGCGACGCAGGCGCCGATGCGGCCCGGTGCGATTTCCGGAAGGCTCTTTGGATCGATCGCCGCAATCCTGGCAAGGCCTGAGGGCGTGATCGCCTCGCCGCCGATATCGGCGACATGACCGGAGAGATCGCGGATCTTGCCATCGGCATCGAGAAGCGCGGGTTTTTCACTGCCTGCTTCGCCAACACGCATCAGCTTCATGGAAATTCCTCCTCATCGAAAACGGATTTGCAACCACCTATGAACGAATTATTCATCGGTGTCATTACGGCTTTGCCAGGAAGCGGTACGGCTTTCCTGCGATTCGGATGATTTCTGCCGAAATTGCCCCATTCTTTCGGCATGACGCTTTAAAAAATTTCCGCCAGATCAGGGCCGGCAGGGACGATTTTCGTCGGATTGAGGCTTTCGACCGAATAGTAGCCGCGCTTGATGTGATCGAGATTCACCGTTTCTGCGATGCCCGGCCAATCCAGCATGCGACGGCAGAAGGCGCGCAGGTTCGGATAGTCGGAAAGACGGCGCAGATTGCATTTGAAGATGCCGTGATAGGCGACGTCGAAGCGCACCAGCGTCACGAAAAGCCGAATATCGCTTTCCGTCGGATGCTCAGCGAAAAGAAAAGGCCGGCCTTCGAATTGCGGATCGACCCAGTCGAGGCAGGAAAACACATCGGCGAAGGCTTCTTCGTAGGCGATCTGGGTGGTGGCGAAGCCGGCGCGGTAGACGCCGTTGTTGAGGGTCGGATAGATGCGATCGTTGAAAGCATCGATCTCGGCGCGCCTCTCCGCCGGGTAAAGATCGATCGGATTTTTTGCCAAGTTGCCGAAGCCGCCGTTCAGCATGCGCAGGATATCGGCGGATTCATTGTTGACGATGGTCTTTTTCCGCTTGTCCCAGAGAACCGGCACGGTGGCCCGGCCGGTGAAATCGGGTGCTGCCCTGGTATAGATTTCATGCATATAGGTTACGCCATTGACGTGATCCTGCGTCGCACCGGGATAATCACCGAAACGCCAGCCCTGCTTGCTCAGCAGCGGTTCGACGACGGAAACGGGGATGACGTCTTCCAGGCCCTTGAGTTTGCGGCCGATCAAGGTGCGCGAGGCCCAGGGGCAGATATAGGCGACATAGAGATGATAACGGCCGGCGCTGGCTTCAAAGCCGCCTTCGCCCGTCGGCCCGGCGGTGCCATCCGGGGTCACCCAATTGCGGAAACTCGAGGTCTGCCTGATGAAACCGCCCTTCTCGTCCTTGGCCTGGACGGGGTGCCAGTCTTCCGTCCATTTTCCGTTCACCAGCATGCGCAACTCTCCAATCGATTGACGAGACCGTTCATTATCCTGCTTCGACGCCGGCGTGAGGGCGCTTTTCTGGAGACAGTCTGTACACCCAAACTGCGACGATGCTGCGCTTGCCAAGCCGAGGACGCAGGAAATATGACTCCGCGATACAAGATGAAGTGGAGTTCGACATGCATCTCTCCAAGGCCGTCGTGCGGACCGAACATGCGAGCCGCTACCTGCAGCAGCTTTGCAAACACTGGAGCCACAAGTTCAGCGTCGATTTCGATCCCGTGAAGGGCCGGGTGCCGTTCAGCGATACGGCCGAGGTGACGTTTTCTGCCGACGATGCGGCGCTGACCATGACACTTTCCGTCGCCGATCCCGCGCAACAGCAAAGAATGCATGATGTCATCGACGATCACCTGAAGCGCTTCGCCTTCCGCGAGGAGCTCGACATCGTCTGGACCAACTGAGCCCGGCCCCCGATCCAAATTTTCGGCCCCGAACCCTGGAACAAGCATGACGAAGAGCAATCACCGCGAATCCGAATATCCGATCGATCCGATGTTTCTCGATCGCTGGTCGCCCCGCGCCTTCACCGGCGAAATCATCGAGGAAGCGCAGCTGCTCAGCCTGCTCGAAGCCGCCCATTGGGCTCCGTCCTCAGCCAACCATCAGCCCTGGCGCTTCATCTATGCGCTCAAAGGTTCGGAGCATTGGGAGAAATTCGTCGCATTGCTCGTCGACGCCAACCAGGAATGGGCGAGGAATGCGTCGGCCTTGATCTTCGTCGTGTCGCGCGCCTTCACCGGCGTTGCCGGCTCCGGCGAGGAGAAGCCGAGCTACACCCATTCCTTCGATGCCGGTGCGGCCTGGGGGCATCTGGCGATCCAGGCGCGGCTCTCCGGTTTCTACGCCCATGGCATGGGCGGCATCAAACACGAGGAGATCAGGCAGGCTTTCGCCATTCCCGAGGGGTACCGGGTCGAGGCAGGCGTCGCCGTCGGCAAGCTCGCCGACAAGAGCGTTCTTTCCGAACGCAATCAGGCGCGCGAATTCCCCAGCCAGCGCAAGCCGCTCTCCGACGTCGCCTTCAACGGCCGCTTCGCTGCGAACTGAGGCGAAGCCAGGGACCAAGCAGATATCCGGATAAACGAAAGCCCCGCCATCCAGGGATAGCGGGGCTTCTAATTCCTGAAATATCAATCAGATATCGAGGTTAGCGACGCTCAGCGCATTGTCCTGGATGAATTCGCGCCGCGGCTCGACTTCGTCGCCCATCAGACGGGCGAAGAGGCCGTCGGCATCGGTGGCGTCGTTGACCTTGACCTGCAGCAACGAGCGGACATTCGGATCGAGAGTCGTTTCCCAGAGCTGCTCGGCATTCATCTCGCCGAGGCCCTTGTAGCGCTGCATGGTCAGGCCCTTGCGGCCGCTGGCGAAGACCGCGTCGAGCAAGGCACGCGGGCCTGAGATCTCGACATCGCCTTCGCGCCGATGCAACGACGGCGGCGTCTGATAGATTTCCTTGAGACGTGCGGTCAGCTGGTCGATGTGACGGGCATCCGAAGAGCCGATCAACGCCATGTCGAGCACGACGATTTCCTTGACGCCGCGGACCATGCGTTCGAGGCGCAGGCCGCCATCGCTGGTCAGATCGCCCTGCCAGCCGCGCTCGGTTTCCTCGGCAATGATATCGAGGCGGCCTGCCACTTCGTTTGCCAGCGCCAGCGCCCTTGCCTGGTCGCTGACGAGGTCGGCGTTGAGCGCGCCGGCGATGGCAGCCTGTTCGACGACGGAACGATTGTAGCGCGAGTGGAGATTGTCGAGCAAAGCGCGCATGCGCAGCGCATCCAGGATGACCTCGCGCAGGTCTTGACCGGTGCGGACCTCGCCGCTGCCGAGCCGCAGTGCGGCATCTTCTAGACCCTGGCCGATCAAATATTCTTCGAGCGCCTTCTCATCCTTCAGATACTGCACCGATTTGCCGCGCGCGACCTTATAGAGCGGTGGCTGGGCGATGTAGAGATGGCCGCGTTCGATCAGTTCCGGCATCTGGCGGAAGAAGAAGGTCAGCAGCAGGGTGCGGATATGGGCGCCGTCGACATCGGCATCCGTCATGATGATGATCTTGTGGTAGCGCAGCTTTTCGACATTGAACTCGTCCTTGCCGATGCCGGTGCCAAGTGCTGTGATCAACGTGCCGATTTCCTGGCTCGACAGCATCTTGTCGAAACGAGCACGTTCAACATTCAGGATCTTGCCGCGCAGCGGCAGGATTGCCTGGTTTTCGCGCGAACGGCCCTGCTTGGCCGAACCGCCGGCAGAATCGCCCTCGACGAGGAAGACTTCGGATTTTGTCGGATCGCGCTCGGAGCAGTCGGCGAGCTTGCCCGGTAGCGAAGCGATATCGAGTGCGCCCTTGCGGCGGGTCAACTCGCGCGCCTTGCGGGCCGCTTCGCGGGCGGCGGCGGCCTCGACGACCTTGCCAACGAGGATCTTGGCTTCGCTTGGATGTTCTTCGAACCAGGTGCTCAGCGCCTCGTTGACCAGACTTTCGACAACAGGACGGACTTCCGAGGAAACGAGCTTATCCTTGGTCTGCGAGGAGAATTTCGGATCGGGCACCTTGACCGACAGAACCGCCGTCAGGCCTTCGCGGCAGTCTTCGCCCTGCAGCGTTACCTTTTCCTTTTTGGTGATGCCGGAACTGTCGGCATAGGAAACCACCTGGCGCGTCAGCGCGGCGCGGAAACCGGCCATATGCGTGCCGCCATCGCGCTGGGGAATGTTGTTGGTGAAGCAGAGCACGTTCTCGTGATAGCTGTCGTTCCACCACATCGCCACTTCGACGGTGATGCCGTCCTTTTCGCCGCGGATGGCAACCGGCTTGTCGACGAGCGACTTCTTGGCACGGTCGAGATAGGCGACGAAGGCCTCGAGGCCGCCATCGTAACGCAGTTCTTCCTGCTTGATATCGGAATGGCGCTTGTCGGTCAGCAGGATGCGCACGCCTGAGTTCAGGAAGGCGAGTTCGCGAAGGCGATGCTCTAGCGTGCCGTAATCGAACTCCGTCATCGTGAAGGTGTCGGTGCTCGGCATGAAGCTCACTTCGGTGCCGGTCTCATTCGGTGCTTCGCCCGTGACCTTCAGCGGCGCATCGGCCACGCCATGGCTGAAGCTCATTTCATGGATCTTGCCCTGGCGGCGGATCTTCAGTTTCAGCCAGACGGAAAGCGCATTGACGACGGAGACGCCGACGCCGTGCAGGCCGCCGGAGACCTTGTAGGAATTCTGGTCGAACTTACCGCCGGCATGGAGCTGCGTCATGATGACTTCGGCGGCCGAGACGCCTTCGCCGGTATGGATATCCGTCGGGATGCCGCGGCCGTTATCGGTGACCGTCACCGAGCCATCCGGATTGAGCGTGACGGTGACGATGTCGGCATGACCGGCAAGCGCTTCGTCGATTGCGTTGTCGACGACTTCATAGACCATGTGATGAAGGCCGGAGCCATCGTCGGTATCGCCGATATACATGCCGGGGCGCTTGCGCACGGCATCGAGGCCCTTCAGAACCTTGATGGAATCTGCGCCATATTCGGTGCTTACGCCGTTTTCCGTCGCGGATGTATCGCTCATTCTGTTGAGATTTTCCCTGTTGTCGTAAAGCTGCGGCGCGCCTTGCGAATCACCGGCTTTCTTCCCTCTTGTATATAGGTTTTTTGAACCCAGTTCCCATGGCACGCCCCTAAAACAGGGCATAAAACAGGGGATTATGACGCTTTTCCGTCGCCTTTGCCGCCATTTTCGAGAAGAGCCGATAGCCGGCCTATCTCCGCACTGTCAAGGCTGCGAATCCGCCGCGCCAGCCGGTTGGCAAATTCGGTATATTCGGGAGGCAGGCCTGACGTGTCGATGACGACACGCGGGTCGGATGAGCGGGCGAGCAGGAACAGTTCCTCGGCCTCATCCCAGATGATGTTGAAATAGCCGGCGATGCGCTGCAGCAGGTCGAATGTCGGCAGGCCACGCTTTCCATGTTCGAGCGCCGAGAGATAGGCGGGAGAGACGTTCAGCGCTTGCGCCATCTCCTTCTGCGAGACGCCCTTGCGCGCTCTCAGCCGGCGAACCGCCTCTCCGAAGGGTGTCATGGTCTTTCCCCATGCCGCCGCGACAGGCGAATATAGAGCGCGCCCTCGCCGCCATGATGCTGCGCGGCAGGTTCATATGACGAGATCAGGTAGCGGAATTCGGGCTTGGAGAACCAGAGCGGCACGGCCCGCTTCAGCGCGCCTTCGCTGCCCATCGAGCTGCCCTTGCCGGTGATGACAAGCACATGGCGCATGCCGCGCTCATGCGCCCGGATCAGGAAGTCGAGAAGGATGGAATGGGCCTCGCTCTGCACCAGCCCATGCAGGTCGATCCGCGCTTCGAGCGCCAGCCGGCCCTTGGCGATCTTGCGTTTGACCGGCTTTTCCAGCGGATGATGCACCCCCGCCGACGGTTTCGCCGCCGATGGTAGCGTCGGCTGCAGCGGCATGGGCGCGGCGGGTGTCTGTTTTTCCTGTTCCCGTTCGGCCGCCGCTTCGGCTTCGGCAAGAAAGGCGTCGAGTTCGGTCAGCGCGCCCGCCTTGCCGGGCATCGGCCGCGTGCTGCGGGCGACCTTGCCCCAGAGGATCCTCTCATCTGCGCTGAGCTTGCGATCCCTGGCCATCAGTCGAATCTTCCGGCGGCGGCATTGGGGATGAGGATGGCAAAATCGGCATCGTTGCGGACCGTGCCGGCACTTTCCCCAGCCATATCCCCCGAGCCGGTGAAGATGTCACCGCGCGCCGGCCCGACGATCGCCGAGCCGGTGTCGAGCGCCAGCATCAGCCGGCGGAACGGTCGACCGTGATCGAGATGGGTGAGGCTTTCGGCGCGAATGAAAAAGGGAAAACCGAACGTATGGATCATCCGGTCGACCGCAAGCGAGCGCCCGGCGAGAAGCGGCACCTTGGCGGCGGCGATCGGACCGGCCCCAGGATCGGCGGTTCGCAGGCTGAAAGCCTGCGAGGGCGCTTCCCGGAAGAAAATATAAGAGTGGTTATGCCACAGCACCTCGTCGACGCGCTCGGGATTGCGCGCCAGCCAGGCGCGGATCGCCTGCATCGAAATCTCCGCCCGATCGATCTCGCCCCTCTCGATCAGCAACTTGCCGATCGCCGAAAAAGCATGGCCGGCCTTCGCGGCATAGGTGATGCGGCCGATATGGCCATCCCGATAACGCAGGCGGGCAGCGCCCTGCACATGCACGAAGAAGACATCGACCTTCGACTTCGCCCAGGCGATTTCGAGGCCTCGGCCTTCGAGAAAACCCTGATCGATGGCGCGGCGGTCCGGATAGGCACCGATGCGGCCGTCATGCAGACGGCCGAAAGCATAGGCGCTGTCGAGCTCGGCGGGGCGATTGGCGTCGTCGAGATCGATCAGATCATCCGGGCGCCTGTAGAAAGGGAAACGGAATATTTCGTCCGGCCGCTCCGACACCTCGATGTCAGGCTCGTAGAAGGCGGTGACGAAGCCGGAATTGCCGTCCTTGCGGCGGATCAGAAAGGGTCGACAGTGCGTCTCGAAAAAGGCGCGCGCCGATGCCGGAGATGACGGACTGACATCTTCGGCGGCGACCAGAAGCGGGAGCAGGTCTTCCGAACTCAGGCCAAGCGATCCGGTGCGGTACGGTTTGACATCGCTGATTTGCCGCCGGCAGCGTCGCATGACTTCAAAAAGGCCGGAAGGATCATCATCCTTCCAGCCTTCCAGAGTGTCGAAGCTTATGGCCTGCAGGACGAAGTCCGCTGCGTGGTCACTCATGTTCCGATTCGGTCGCCACGAGTTTCCAGTTCGGGTCGCGCGAGCGGGTGTCGCGGGCAAAGGTCCAGAGGTCGTTGACCTCGGCGACGTTTTCGGCGTCGCCTTCGATCAGCACATCCGCCTTGTCGTAGGTGGCCGAAATGAGCTGGCTGATGATGCGCACGGTGATCTGCGCTTCGCTGCCCTTCGTCTCCGCATGGGTGATTTCGGCCTTGTCGATGCCGACGAAGGTGGACTTCACCTTCTCACCGCGGGCTTCGCGTTCGCCGATTGCCGCATCGAAACCGTCATAGACTTCACGGGACAGCAAGTTCTTGAGTGTTTTCCGGTCGCCATCGGCATAGGCCATGACGATCATCTCGTAAGCCATGCGGGCGCCGTTCAGAAACTCCTTCGGGCTGAAAGCGGGATCGGCCTTGTTCAGCGCACGCAGCGATTCGTTGAGCGGCGTTCCAGGCGCCGCAAAAGCATCGATGGCGGCGAAGCGATCCTCATCCTCGGTCGTCGCATCGCGCCGCGGCAGCGTTACGACTTTGCCGGCATCGGCGGCATCGGCCGGAGCCGCATCCCGCGGCGTATAGAGATCGCGCGGCGGCTTCTCATTTCCTGTGCGGCGCCCGAGCACGGAGCGAAGCTGAAAGAAAATCAGCACAGCCGCCACCAGGAAAAATAATGTGATGAAGTCGTTCGAACTCATATCGTATCGCAGCCGCCGTTAACATCTCTGATTTGTACTCCCATATAGTCCGCCTATACAGATGATTCAAATGATGGCTGGCATCTTCGCCGGCGCCAAGAGGAGACCGGCACGTCCGGGACATGACAGACATGCGTTTTTCGATCCTGCCAGCTTTCATTCTGCTGCTCCCGTTCGCCGAAATTGCCGGTTTCGTCGTCGTCGGCCGGGCGATCGGATTGTGGCTGACGCTCGCGCTCGTCATGCTGGGTTTCGTTCTCGGCGTGGTTCTGCTGCGCCGGCAAGGCATCGGTATTTTGCGCCGCATGTCGAGCGAAGGACGAAACGGGGTGATGCCTGGCCGAGATTTGCTGCGGCCGGCGATGAACGTCATCGCCTCGCTGCTGCTGATCATTCCCGGCTTCCTCACGGATATCATTGCCATCCTCATTCTCATTCCGCCGGTGCGCGATCTGGTCTGGCGGGCGATTGCCAAACGCTTCGTCGTCGTCAACGCCAAGGGCGGTTTTTCCTCCGAGCCACAACCCGATTTTCGCGACCGCAAGCCAAACTCAAAGGTGGTCGATCTCGACGAGGAGGACTATCATAGAGAGCCGGATCGCAACTCGCCGTGGTCCGGCAAGCATCTCGGCGATTGAGGCACTGCGGCTGATCAACCGCGCCAAGCGCTCAGGGTTGTAAGCCTTTCCCTGAAATGTTAGATGGCGGCACCATTCCCATGCCCCTCGAGGAAAAGCCAATGGCAGACGATAACAACAACAACGGTGCGGCCAACCCCACCCTTTCGATCCTTGCGCAATATACCAAGGATCTCTCCTTCGAAAATCCGGGTGCGCCGCGTTCGCTGCAGGCCCGCGACAAGGCGCCGACGATCAACATCAATGTGAACGTCAACGCCAACCCGCTTTCCGATACGGATTTCGATGTCGTGCTGTCGCTGAACGCCGAAGCCAAGGATGGCGACAAGACGGTCTTCCATACCGAACTCGCCTATGGCGGCGTCTTCCGCGTGGCCGGTTTCCCGCAGGAGCACATGCTGCCGGTTCTCTTTATCGAGTGCCCGCGCATGCTCTTCCCCTTCGCCCGTCAGATCATCGCCGACGTCACCCGCAACGGCGGTTTCCCGCCGCTGATGATCGACCCGATCGACTTTACGCAGATGTTCGCCCAGCGCGTCGCCGAAGAACAGGCCCGCGCCAAGGTTCAAGCCGTTCCAAACTGAGCGGATCTTTCTTCACTGAAATACGGATGCCCGGGCTGGTCCCGGGCATTTTCAATTGTGGCTGGTTCAATCGAGGTTGGCGTATTTCGCCCAGATACTTTTTTCCCCGAGCTTAGCGACGAGCGCCTCATGCGCCTGCTCCTCGGTTTGGCTGAGGCGGCTACCAAGCGGGCGGGGCCGCTCGAGCACTGCGGCAATCACTTCATCGTCATCCCCAGCCATGTCACCGCGAGCTGCCTGGTTGGATTTGCTGACCGTGCTCAGACCGAAGGCTGCCTGTCGGCCGCCGATCATCTCGATATAGACTTCGGCAAGCAGTTCGGAGTCGAGCAGCGCGCCGTGTTTGGTCCGGTGCGAATTGTCGATGCCGTAACGCCGGCAAAGCGCATCGAGCGAATTCGGCCCCATCGGATGTTTGCGTCGGGCCATCGACAAGGTATCGAGCACCCTTTCCGGCAGGATCGGCGGCAAGCCGATCCGCGCGAACTCCGCGTTGATGAAGCCCATATCGAAGGTGGCGTTGTGGGCAATCCACTTCGCATCGCCGAAAAAGGTAAGGATTTCTTCGGCGACGTCCGCAAAAGGCTTCTTGTCCTTCAGGAATTCATCGGTGATGCCGTGTACGGCGAGCGCATCCGGATGAACCTTCTGATCTCCGGGATTGATGAAGATATGGATCGTGTTGCCTGTGGGGAAATGGTTGAAGAGCTCGATGCCGCCGATTTCGATGATGCGGTCGGCGCGATTGTCGAGACCGGTGGTTTCCGTATCGAAGATGATCTCACGCATTCCGGAAATCTCCCTTGGCAATCCGCGTTTTCAGGTCGGCGACGATCTCGAGCACCCGTTCCCTCGTCTCCGCGATACTGTGACTGGTGTCGATCAGATAATCGGCCCGCCGCCGTTTTTCCGCGTCCGGTGTCTGGCGGGAGAGAATCATGCTGAATTTTTCCTCGGTCATGTCGGGACGCGCAAGCACCCTTTGACGCTGAATCTGTGGATCAGTGCTGACGACGACGATGACGTCGACTCTTTCCTCAGCGCCGGTTTCGAAGAGCAGCGGAATATCGAGCAGTACCATGTCGGCGCCAGCGGCACCTTGTTGCGCCAGAAATTCCATCTCGCGTTTGCGAACCAGCGGATGGACGATCGCTTCCAGGCGTTTAAAGCCGTCGGGATCAAGAGCGAGCTGGCGGCCAAGTTCATGCCGATCGACTGCTCCATCCTTCATCGTGCCGGGAAAGGCGGCATCCACCAGGGGCGCAGCCTCGCCGGCATAGAGATCGTGGACCACGGCATCAGAATCGTTCACCGGGATTCCGGCATCGGCAAAGAGCTTTGATGCCGTCGATTTTCCCATTCCGATGGAGCCGGTGAGACCGATCTTCAGCATCAGTGTGATTCCATATCTGCAATGATGAGCGCACGCAGTGCAGCGTCGACAACGGGACGCTGTCCGAACCATCTCTCGAATCCGGGCACGGCCTGATGCAACAGCATGCCGAGACCATCCACAATAGGAAATCCTTGCTCTTCTGCCTGTGCCAGGATCGGCGTCTTCAAGGGCACATAGACGATGTCGGTGACCACGGCATCGGCTGCAAGAGGTGAAAAATCGAGCTGGGGCGCAGCCTCGCCGTCCATGCCGAGCGAGGTGGTATTGATGAAGAGGCCGGCACCCTTCATGACGTCGGCAAGCGCACCCACCGGGTGGGCCTGAACTCTCGGGCCAAAGCGATCCGCGAGTTCACGCGCCCGATCGACGGTCCGGTTGACGACGTGGATCTCCCTGAAACCGCGATCGCGAATCGCCTGGATGATCGCACGGCTGGCGCCGCCGGCGCCAAAGACGACGGCCGTGCCATGCCGGTCCCAGCCGGGATGGCGTTCGTCGAGATTGGCGATGAAACCGCGACCGTCGGTATTCGTCGCATGCAGGACGCCATCCTCCAGCCAGAGCGTGTTCGAGGCGCCGAGTTCGTGCGACAGGGCGTCCGGTTTGTCGGCGAGCCGGAATGCCAGTTCCTTGTGGGGAATGGTGACATTGCCGCCGGTAAAGCCGGAA
Source organism: Rhizobium sp. BK591 (assembly GCF_014195045.1). Lineage (NCBI taxonomy): Bacteria > Pseudomonadati > Pseudomonadota > Alphaproteobacteria > Hyphomicrobiales > Rhizobiaceae > Rhizobium > Rhizobium sp. BK591. Next base: position 474,447 of record NZ_JACIAZ010000005.1, on the reverse strand, counting down.
CTGCCGTCCTTCAGAGAAAGAATGAAATCGGCAAAGGCCTCGGGTGCGACTTCGTGAGCGCGGTAGCTGCCCGGCAGGCCGAGCGTCTTCAGCCAATATCCGTGGATCAATGGCGAGCGTGAGTGCTTGATGGGAAAGCCCGTGACAAACGCTTTCGGCCCGAATGTTTCACGTGAATCAGCCATCGATCGCTCCGAGTTCTCGCAATTTTTTTAGAAGCGCCAGCATCGGCAGGCCGAGAATGGTGAAATAATCACCCTCGATCTTTTCGAAGAGCTGGATGCCCTCCCCCTCCAACTGATAGGCGCCGACACTGGAAAGTGCCCGTTCGCCAACCCGCGCCAGATGTCTGGCGATGAACTCCACCGTCAGCGGCCGCATCGTCAGTTCGGCATGCGCGAGATATTCCCACAAGAGCACACCATTGCGGACGATCGCGACGGCACTGTTCAATCGGTGGGTCACTCCGGAAAGGGCTTGAAGATGACGAGCCGCGTCGGCCATATCAGTCGGCTTGTGGAAGACGCGGTCGCCGAGCGACATGGTTTGATCCGACCCGATGACCAGGCTATCCGGAAAGCGGCTGCTCACTTCCTCGGCCTTGGCCTTGGCCAGGACGAGGGCAACGGCATCCGGCTTGGCGCCGGCTTTTTCCAGCGGCGCTTCGACCGCCCGTTCATCGATCCTTGCGGCATGCGCCTCGAAGGACAGACCGGCATTTACCATCAGCATCCGGCGAAAGGGACTCGACGATGCAAGGATGAGTTTCGGCGTCATGGGTTCCTCACAGTGCCGGCTTTTCGTCAGCGCTTAGCGCAGCTTCGGGCGCAGGGCAACGATTGCCGCAGCTGTTTCCTCGATCGAGCGGCGGGTGACGTCGATCAGCGGCCAGTTATGACGGGCACAGAGCGAGCGGGCATATTTCAGCTCCTCCGAAATCGCGGCGCGGTCGGTATAATGTTCGCGATCGAAACCCTGCGTCACTCCGAGCACCCGATTTTCCCGCACCTGGGAAATACGGTCGGTGGTGGCGATCAGGCAGACGATGAGCGGTTTGGTCGCGACGAAGAGGCTTTCCGGCAATGGCACGCCATAGACGATCGGAATGTTCGCCGTCTTGATGCCGCGGTTGGCGAGGTAGATGCTGGTCGGTGTTTTCGATGTACGGCTGATGCCGATGATGACGACATCGGCATCGTTATAGTCGTCCGGCATCTGGCCGTCGTCGTGATCCATGGTGAAATTCAGCGCTTCGATGCGCGCGAAGTAGCCAGCATTCATCACATGCTGCGCTCCGACCCGGCGGCGCGACGGGGCGCCGAGATAGATCTGGAATGCATTCATCACCGGCTCCAGCACATTCACCGAGGCCACGCCCATCTCGACGCAGCGCTCATCGATCAGGCTCGCGAGCTCCCGGTCGACAATGGTGTAGAGCACGATGCCGGGGGCGTCATCGATCGCTTGGAGAACCGGCAGCAGCTGCTTGCGATTGCGGATCAGCGGATAGACGTGTTCGATCGGCTGAGCGGATCTGAACTGCGCCGACGCGGCGCGGCCGGCGGAGATCAGAGTCTCTCCCGTTGAGTCAGAAATCAGATGCAGATGAAAGAAGTTCGTTCTGTTCTCCACGCTATTTTCCGCTGCCTGTTGAAAAGACTGGATGAAACAGAGCTACGGTGCCGAGGCAGCCTCCGGCAAGGGAAAACATGCCTCTTTATCCACATTTCGAATTTTGCGGATCGGTTTCAGCCGACCCTGTGGACGATGGGGAAGAGATCGATTTGTTGAAAGCTGGTCCACAGCCTATCCACAGGCACAAGAAAAATCACCGATCCGGAAGGACTTGGAATCATTTTCAGATTCGGATTTTCCCCGAACATCGGAAAAAATGGCGAAATCCTTCCGATGTTTTTTGCAGGCGCGCGACAAATGGCATCGGCGGTGGATGGATTTTAATCCTTGATAGACACCGACTCTAAGAAATAGAAACCTTTTAAAATATCTTTGATTTTTTATAGGGAAGAAGCGCTTGAGCGAGACGCGCCGAAAGATCATGAGGGTTCTGGATGGCGAAAGCCTCTCCCCTCCTCCTCTCTGGCTGATGAGGCAGGCGGGGCGCTATCTGCCGGAATATCGGGAGACACGGGCAAAGGCAGGGAGTTTTCTCGATCTTTGCTATACGCCCGATCACGCCGTCGAAGTGACATTGCAGCCGATCCGCCGCTATGGCTTCGATGCAGCCATCCTGTTTTCCGATATCCTGGTCATTCCCGATGCAATGAAGCGGAACGTCCGGTTCACCGAAGGCCATGGTCCTGAGATGGATCCAATCGATGAAGCCGGGATCAGCAGATTGAATGGCGAAGAGGTTGTCGATTATCTCAGGCCGGTGCTGGAGACGGTGCGGCGGCTGCGTGAGGGGCTGCCAGCCGAGACGACGCTGCTCGGCTTCTGCGGCGCGCCTTGGACGGTCGCGACCTATATGATCGCCGGACATGGCACGCCGGATCAGGCGCCTGCCCGCCTTTTCGCGTATCGGCATGCTCGCGCCTTCGAGCATCTGCTGATGCTGCTTGCTGACGTATCGGCCGATTATCTCGTGGCCCAGATTGATGCCGGCGCCGATGCCGTGCAGATTTTCGATTCCTGGGCCGGCGTTCTCGGTGAGAGGGAATTCGAGGCGTTCGCGATCAGGCCGGTTGCGCGGATGATCGCTTCGGTCAAATCGCAGCGGCCACACGCGCGCATCATCGCTTTCGCCAAGGGCGCCGGCTACCAGCTGAAAACCTATCGCCAGAAGACTGGTGCGGATGCGATCGGTCTCGACTGGTCTGTCCCGCTGGCCTTTGCCGCCGAACTTCAAAAGGACGGGCCGGTGCAGGGCAACCTCGATCCTATGCGCGTCGTTGCCGGCGGTCGGGCGCTTGAAGAGGGCATCGACGATATTCTGCAGCATCTCGGCAATGGGCCGCTGATCTTCAATCTCGGTCACGGCATCACGCCGCAGGCCGACCCCGAGCATGTGCGTCTGCTGGTCGATCGTGTGCGTGGCGGGCGGATGCGAGGCGGGGCGTGACGATGGAGAAGCAGACCGATCGGAGACCTGGCGCTTACGCCCGGCGCCGAGCCCATTTTGCGCTGGTCTTCTTCGCGCTGATGGCGGTCGGGCTTTTCGCCTGGAACCCCGATAATCTCTATCTCTGGATCAAGGCACTGCACATCATCGCGGTCATTTCCTGGATGGCTGGATTGTTCTATATGCCGCGGCTGTTCATCTATCACACCGATGCCGAACCGGGTTCGGTGCAATCGGAAACCTTCAAGGTGATGGAACGCCGGCTGCTTCGAATCATCATGACGCCGGCGATGATGCTGACGTGGATTTTTGGCCTCTATCTCGCTTGGTCGGTCTATGGATTCCAAGGCGGCTGGCTGCACGCCAAGATCGGTCTCGTTGTGCTGCTGACGGGCGTTCATATGTTCTTCAGCCGTGCCGTCAGAGCCTTCGAGCGGGATGAAAACCGCCGCTCTGCGCGCTATTGGCGGTTCATGAACGAGGCACCGACATTGCTGATGATCCTGATCGTGATCCTCGTCGTGGTGAAGCCATTCTGAGGCAAAATCCATACTCAGGTTAAATTTGCTTCATTTTAAGCAGCCCTCTTGCGGCAGCGATTGCGAGTCGCTATTTTCCGCGCATCTCATCTACGTGGCATGTGTGTAGAGTTCAGTCGTCTGCGAGCCCTTTCGCAGTACCGAATACGACCCAACATCGCCTTTCCCCTTCGAAATTGAAAAGAGTATTGGTCACTTCATGGCTGAAATGAAGCTTCAGGAACTTAAGAGCAAATCCCCGACGGATCTTCTGGCTTTCGCCGAATCGCTCGAGGTTGAGAATGCCAGCACGATGCGCAAACAGGAATTGATGTTTGCTATCCTCAAGATGCTCGCCAGCCAGGATGTCGAAATCATCGGCGAAGGTGTCGTCGAAGTGCTCCAGGATGGTTTCGGTTTCCTGCGTTCCGCAAATGCCAACTATCTGCCAGGCCCAGATGATATTTATATCTCCCCCTCGCAGATCCGCCGTTTCTCGCTGAAAACAGGTGATACGGTCGAAGGCCCCATCCGCGGGCCGAAGGAAGGCGAGCGCTATTTTGCGCTGCTCAAGGTCAACACTATCAATTTCGACGATCCGGAAAAGATTCGTCATAAGGTTCATTTCGACAATCTGACGCCGCTCTATCCGAACGAGCGTTTCAAGATGGAACTCGATATTCCCACCACCAAGGATCTGTCGCCGCGCGTGATCGACCTGGTGGCGCCGCTCGGCAAGGGCCAGCGTGGACTGATCGTCGCGCCGCCCCGCACCGGTAAGACCGTGCTGCTGCAGAATATCGCGCATTCGATTACCGCGAACCATCCGGAGTGCTATCTCATCGTTCTTCTGATCGATGAGCGTCCTGAGGAAGTGACCGACATGCAGCGTTCCGTTCGCGGCGAGGTCATCTCCTCGACCTTCGACGAACCGGCCGTACGTCACGTCCAGGTGGCGGAAATGGTCATTGAAAAGGCAAAGCGTCTTGTCGAACATGGGCGCGACGTCGTCATCCTGCTCGATTCGATCACGCGCCTCGGCCGTGCCTACAACACCGTGGTTCCCTCCTCAGGCAAGGTCCTGACCGGCGGTGTCGACGCCAATGCGTTGCAGCGTCCTAAGCGCTTCTTCGGTGCGGCGCGCAATATCGAGGAAGGCGGTTCCTTGACGATCATCGCCACGGCGCTGATCGATACCGGCAGCCGTATGGATGAAGTGATCTTCGAAGAATTCAAGGGCACCGGCAACTCGGAAATCGTCCTTGATCGCAAGGTCGCCGACAAGCGCATCTTCCCGGCGATGGACATCCTCAAGTCCGGCACGCGCAAGGAAGACCTTCTCGTCCCACGCCAGGATCTGCAGAAGATCTTTGTGCTCCGCCGCATCCTTGCGCCAATGGGCACGACCGATGCGATCGAATTCCTGATCGACAAGCTGAAGCAGACGAAGAACAATTCCGACTTCTTCGATTCGATGAATACATAATCCTTAGCCGGATTCATCCTATGAGAGCTGGAGGCATCGTGATGATGTCGCCAGCTTTTCTATTTAGGAGGAACCGATTCGAATTCGAAGATTAACCAGGCAATATGGCCATGTTGAATGATACCATATATGCGCTATCGAGCGGTGCTGCACCTTCAGGTGTTTCGGTTATTCGCATCAGCGGTCCGCTGACCAGAGACATATTGGTGAGCCTCGTCGGCTCGGTGCCGAAAGCTCGATACGCATCGCACCGAACGATTCGGACTCGTAACGACCAACCGATCGACAGTGGTCTGGTGCTGTTTTTTCCGGGGCCAAATTCATTTACCGGGGAAGATGTCGCGGAGCTACAGCTCCATGGCAGCAAGGCTGTCCTGGCGGCGCTGTTTCACACGCTTGGCGACATTCCAGGTGTTCGAATGGCTGTTGAGGGTGAGTTCTCCCGCCGGGCTTTTGAGAACGGCAAGCTTGACCTGGTCGAGGTCGAAGGACTGGCCGACCTCATCGGCGCCGAGACGGAAATGCAGCGACGCCTTGCGGTCGAACATAGCGCCGGCGGACTTTCCGCAATTTACGATGCGTGGGCGGAACGATTAACGCGCGCACGAGCGTTGATCGAGGCGGAACTTGATTTTCCCGACGAGGATGATGTTCCAGGGTCGGTATCGGACATGGTCTGGGCCGATATGGGTAAGCTTCGCACCGATATCGAACACCATTTGGCGGCGGCTTCGGCAGGTGAGATTATCAGAGACGGCTTCAAGGTGGTCATCGCCGGTGCGCCGAACGCCGGAAAATCGAGCCTGCTGAATGCCCTGGCGCGGCGCGATGTTGCGATCGTCACCGAGATCGCCGGCACCACCCGCGATGTTCTGCAGGTCGATCTCGATATCGATGGCTACCTGATCAAGCTCTATGACACAGCCGGCCTGCGGGACGCTGAGGACCGGGTGGAAATGGAGGGCGTTCGGCGCGCGCGTGTTGCACTTCGCGATGCCGATCTTGTGCTGCTCCTGGTCGACATGGCGAATCCGCTGCTCCCTGGAGACTTGGAGGCAACTTGGCCTCATGTTACAGTCGGGACGAAGAAGGATCTCGTTGAGGTCGGCTCGGACCGGTACGATCTGCAGATTTCGACGACAACCGGTGACGGCTTGCTGGAATTGCGGCAGTTGATCGGCGACAATGTCGCAGCGCGGTTCAGCGGCCTGTCCATGGCGATCCCCAGTCGGCAACGGCATAAAGATTCGCTAACGAAATGTTTGGCGGCGCTTGATACTGCGATTACGCAGAAGGACGTAAATCTCGAACTGCGGACCGAGCAGCTTCGAATTGCCGCCGAGTATTTGGGGAGAATTACCGGAAGAGTGGATGTCGAACAGCTGCTTGGGGTGATCTTCTCGGAGTTTTGTATCGGGAAATGATTCACGTGAAACGCGATCGGTGTCACGTTTATGGCTGGTTTCACGTGAAACGTACACACGATCTGGAGTCTTGAATGACCGATAATGTCTATGATGTGATCGTGATCGGTGGCGGCCATGCGGGGTCGGAAGCCGCCAGCGCGGCCGCGCGGCTCGGTGCGAAAACCGCCTTGGTGACGCACAGGCGGGACACGATCGGTGTGATGTCCTGCAATCCGGCAATCGGCGGGCTTGGTAAGGGTCACTTGGTTCGCGAGATCGACGCTATGGATGGCCTGATGGGTCGTATCGCCGACGCTGCGGGCATTCAGTTCAGGATGCTGAACAAGAAAAAAGGGGCAGCCGTTCGAGGACCGCGAACCCAGGCCGATCGAAAGCTCTATCGTTTGGCGATGCTGGCGGCGATTGAGGCCACACCTGGTCTGGACATCGTCGAAGGCGATGCGTTTGATCTGGACGTTGTCGACGGGCGTGTTGCCGGGGTGGTCATGAAGGATGGTCGAACCCTAAAGACTCCTGCCGTCGTTTTGACGACTGGAACCTTCCTGCGTGGACTTATTCATATCGGTTCGGAAAAGACGCCGGCCGGTCGTGTCGGTGAAGCGCCGTCGATCGGGTTGTCTGCCACGCTGGCCAGGCTGGGATTGCGCTTGGGACGACTGAAGACCGGGACACCGGCGCGGTTGGACGGAAAGACCATAGACTGGCAATCCGTCGGCCGGCAGGGGGCTGACGAGGAACTCGTGCCCTTCTCCTTTATGACCGACAGGATTACGACGCCGCAGATCGAATGCGGGGTCACCAGGACGACTGAAGCGACCCATCGCATCATTGTCGACAACATCATGCGATCGGCGATGTATTCCGGACAGATCGAAGGCGTCGGTCCTCGCTATTGCCCGTCTATCGAAGACAAGCTGGTAAAATTTGGAGAGCGGGATGGGCATCAAGTCTTTCTCGAGCCCGAGGGACTGGACGACGACACAGTTTATCCGAACGGTATTTCCACCTCTTTGCCGGCGGACGTCCAGGCAGATTTCATCAAGACAATTCCCGGGCTTGAAGCGGCAAGAATTCTGCAACCCGGCTATGCAATCGAATATGATCACGTTGACCCGAGAGAGTTGACGCCGTCGTTGGAAGTCAAACGGCTGAAAGGTCTCTTTCTTGCGGGCCAGATCAATGGCACCACCGGCTATGAGGAGGCGGCCGCCCAAGGCTTGGCTGCAGGTCTAAACGCGGCGTTGCAGAGCAGCGATTCGGATCCGTTTCATTTTAGTCGGACCAGCTCCTATATTGGCGTCATGATCGACGATCTCACGTCACGTGGCGTTACGGAGCCGTATCGAATGTTTACCTCGCGGGCGGAATATCGGCTGACTTTGCGTGCTGACAATGCCGATATGCGGTTGACGCCATTGGCCATGCGGTTGGGCTGCGCCAACGGCGCACGCGCGCAGCGATTTACAGCCTATCAGAATGAGATGGACATGGGTCGAGCGCTCTTGCATTCGCTCACCGTTACGCCGAATGAAGCGCGGCGGGCCGGCTTGAATATCAATCTCGATGGGCAGCGCCGAACCGCTTATGATTTGTTGTCCTATCCGTATTATGATTTTGCTGAACTTCGCCGTGTTTGGCCTGAGACATTTGGTACGATGGGATCCAAGGTCGCGGAAGCGTTGGAAATTGAGGCCGGCTATTCAGTTTATCTGGATCGGCAAGCCACGGCGATTGCCGATCAGCAACGCGACGAGCAACGGCAGATACCGCTCGATTTCGATTACGATGCGCTTTCCGGCCTCTCCAACGAACTCAAGGTGAAGCTCAGCGCGGCTCGCCCCTTCAACATTGCCCAGGCCTCCGTCGTTGAGGGGATGACGCCGGCGGCAATCGCATTGCTGCTTGTGCATTTGCGCCGCCTAACGTCTGCCGAGCGTCAAAGCGCCTGACGACGAGATTTGAAAGTCTTTCGGAATGGAATTAAACGGTTTGCGTGTTTCACGTGAAACACAGGAACGGCTTCAACACTTCGCGGTACTTTTTCAGAAGTGGGCCAAAACGATCAATCTGGTGGCGCCGTCGACACTCGAAGATCTATGGCACCGGCATATCGCTGATAGCAGCCAGGTGTTTCAGATCCATCCTCAACCGATCACCTGGGTTGATCTCGGCAGTGGCGGGGGCTTTCCGGGCGTTATTACGGCGATTTTTCTGGCCGAGCTGCAAAGCGGCTGGGTGCATCTGGTCGAAAGCAACCATAAAAAGGCGGCCTTTCTGCGGACAGCGCTGCGAGAGACGCAGGCGCGTGGGAGTGTGCATACCAATCGAATCGAAGATGCCTATGCCGAGATTGGCGACTGCGGTGCGATTTCAGCCCGAGCGTTGGCCGACCTGGACGGGCTCATGGACTATTCGGCTCCGTGGATGCTGGGCAAGCAAAATTGCCGTGGCTTTTTTCATAAAGGCCGGGATTACCTGCGGGAAATCGACAAAGCACGTGGTCGGTGGGAATTCGATCTGTTAGAACATAAGAGCGCCGTCGAGCAGGAATCTGTTATTTTGGAAGTATCAAATCTCCGGCGCTTGGTTTAACAGATCGGATATTGCGGCAATGGCTGGCGAACGACACCGGATTATCACCATCGCAAATCAGAAGGGTGGTGTTGGCAAAACAACCACCGCAATCAACCTGGCAACGGCTCTTGCTGCCATTGGCGAGCGTGTCTTGATCGTTGATCTCGATCCGCAAGGCAATGCCAGCACCGGCCTCGGTATCGACCGTCGCGATCGCAAACTCTCCTCCTATGATCTGATGGTTGGCGATCGCGGTATCACCGAGGTGACGCTCGAAACAGTGGTTCCCAATCTTTTTATCGTCCCGTCGACGATGGATCTGCTTGGCGTCGAGATGGAAATCTCGCAGCAAAGCGATCGAGTCTTCAAATTGCGGAAAGCCTTGTCTTCGCCTGAAGCAATGGCGTTCTCCTATATTCTTCTGGATTGCCCGCCGTCATTCAATCTTTTGACGATGAATGCCATGGCGGCCGCGCATTCCGTGCTGGTGCCGCTGCAATGTGAATTTTTCGCGCTGGAGGGGCTGAGCCAGTTGCTCGAGACCGTCAGCCAGGTTCGTCGAACGGTGAATCCGCGCCTGGATATCCAGGGGATCGTCTTGACAATGTTTGATGCGCGCAACAATCTCGCCCAGCAAGTGGTCAATGATGTGCGCACCCATCTCGGCGAAAAGGTTTACCATACGTTAATTCCGCGCAATGTCCGGGTTTCCGAGGCGCCGTCCTACGGCAAGCCAGCTATTCTCTATGATCTGAAATGCGCGGGCAGCCAGGCCTATCTGCAACTGGCCTCAGAGGTCATTCAACGGGAGCGCCAGAGACTGGCCGCGTAATATCATTTCAGGGGTGTAGGTGAGTGTAGATCATGAATGACGATGTATCGAAAAGGCGATTGGGCCGTGGCCTCGCGGCGCTGATAGGCGAAATGGATCAGCCTGTCCCGGTGGAAGCCGAGCGGACCATCAGTGCCGACAGGATGATCCCGATCGAGTTCGTCAGCCGTAACCCCCGCAATCCTCGTCGTTTCTTCGATGACACTGAGCTGCACGATCTCGCAAGCTCCATTCGTCAGCATGGTATCGTGCAGCCGATCGTGGTGCGAACGATATCGCGGGATCGATATGAAATCATCGCTGGTGAGCGCCGCTGGCGCGCCGCTCAGCTTGCCGGATTGATCGAAATTCCAGTCATTGTCCGTGACGTCGATGACAAGACGGCGTTGGAAATCGCCATTGTCGAAAACGTGCAGCGCGCGGATCTCAATCCGCTTGAGGAAGCCTTGGGCTATGAGCAGCTCATCGCAGAATATGGCTACACCCAGAACGACCTCGGCGAGATCATCGGCAAAAGCCGCAGCCACGTTGCCAATTCTCTGCGCCTGTTGAAACTGCCGGACCCGGTTCGTGATCTGCTTGCTGCCGGCAGCCTGTCGGCCGGGCACGCACGCGCGCTGGTTTCGACGCCGGATCCGGCCAGTCTTGCCCGTACGATCGTTGCGAAGGGCATGTCGGTCCGCGATGCGGAGAAGCTGGCGCAGAACAATATCAAGGCACAATCCGAGCCTCCGCCGGCCCTACGGCGCGATCAGAAGGATTCCGACACGCTGGCCCTGGAAAGAACACTTTCCGATGCCCTCGGCCTTGACGTTGCGATCAATCACAAAACCAGTGGCGGGCAGATTAAAATTTCCTACAAGTCGCTGGAGCAGCTCGAGGAAATCTGCCGCTTGCTCGAGCGGCGTTAGAGCGATTCCCAGAAAATAGCGAAGCGGTTTTCCGTCCAGAAGGGCGTGAAGGGGCAGAGCGTGCTTCGGTTAGCAGCTGAAGCGCTCCAAATCACGCCGATTTTCGACCGGATTGAAGGGTGGTGGAAAGAAGCGTTTGCATCGCAACGCTGTCTTCCAGTACCTGGCGCCGCCGACTCTGCAGAATTGCGGCCTGCAGGCGATTGGATTCACGGGCGATGCTTTCGGCGGTCCATTGGCGCAGCGCCTGTTCGATGATCGGCTTGCGGCGAAAATGCAGATGCCGCCCCATGGTCTGCATGATCTGAGGCGGCTGCAGGCGTTTTTCCTCCATTTCAGCGCGCATCGTATCGAGAAGCTGAAACTGCTTCAGGCATGCCTGAAGCACGAGAAAGATTGCGGTTTTTGAACTGCTGATCTTCTGCATGGCGTGCAGAAAGGCCGTGAGATCGCCGCTGAGAATCGCGTCGACGGCATCGTCGACGGAGATCGCGCTGGCATCGCCAATTATTTCGGTAACGTGATGTTCTTCAACCGTATCGGCGCCGCGACAATAGAGCGCGAGCTTGCGCACCTCGTTTCGGGAAGCGATGCGATCACCGCCAATCAGTGCGATCAGCGCCTGCCGCGCGGCCGGCGTGATACCGAGTTTCTCTGCACCGAGTTCGGTATCGATCAGCGTATTCAGAGCACGGCTGTCATCGGCGTAAGAGGGGATCGTCATGACAGATCGCGCGGCTTCGGCGGTCTTGCGCAGCAGCGAACCCTTTTTCAGGTCGCCGGCCTCCACGATTAGATAGGCGGCTTCGAGTGGTTTTTCGGCGAGCAGGGCCAGGGAATCGACGAGGTATTTTTCGTTTGCGGCGCCGCGGATCCAAATCAGCTTCTCACCGCCGAACAGCCCGATCGACTGGACCTCATCGACCAATCGTCCGGGATCCTTCTGCAGATCGCCGATATCGAGCTTCGTCAGCGAGAATGGGTCGTCGAGGGCCACACCACTTTTACCGGCAAGCAGACCCGCCCGTTCCGAAACGAGGCCGCGATCCGGCCCATAGATGACGAAGATCCGATAGTTCCGCGCCGATTTCTGCAGAAAGGTCTCGAATTCGTGGGATTTTATCTCTGCCACATCTCGCCTCAGCGGCTGAGGGCAGCGGCGATGTCGGCCCCTACGAATTCCGCCGCCTGATCCGCTGCGCGGTTCTCGGCATCACGGATCGCCCGCTGCTTGGCAAATTGCTGTTCGGAGAAATCCACCAGCGCTGTGGCCTGACGGCTGCCGGCCTTGATGACATGATTGTCGGTTATGGCACGCAGCGTGTAGGTGACGGTGACGGTCACCCGGCCGGCTTTCGACGTATCGCCGGATTCCTGAAGCAGCGTATCGGCGACGCTCGAGGTGGCGTGCATCTCAACCTGATATTGCGGGTTTGCGGCTTCGCCGGCGCCACGTGCTGCAAAGAAGATCAGGTGATTGCGAACCTGCTGTTCAACCCGGCTGCCTGCCGAGGAAAAGCCGACGGAGGAAAGCTTTTCGGTGAGACCGGAATTCTCGGAGTAAAGCGGCCGGACCTGGCAGGCAGAGAGAAAAGCCGCGGAGGCAAGGATCATGGCGATGCCGGCATTGCGAGCCAGCTTGCAAGCGATATCAAACGACAATGTTTACAATCCTTTGGGGAACCACGATGATCTTCTTCGGTGCCTGTCCGTTCAGCGCGTTCTTCACCGCATCCAGATCCAGCACGGCGGCGGTGACGGCATTCTGATCTGCATCGCGAGAAATTGTCAATTCGGCGCGTTTCTTGCCGTTGATCTGTACCGGCAGAACGACGTCGTTTTCGACAACGAGCGTTTCGTCGTAGCGCGGCCAGCTTGTCCGGGCAAGCAGCCCTTCATTGCCGAGCGCCGTCCAGCACTCCTCAGCCAGATGCGGCGTCATCGGTGCGACCAGCTGGATCAGGATCTCTGCGGCATCGCGGACTGCCGCGCGATAGGCGGCATCACCCTCTCCCGCCGCAACCCTGGTCAGCGGTGCGGCCAGTGCGTTCACGAGTTCATAGATGCGGGCGACGGCCTTGTTGAACCAGAGCTTGTCATAATCGTTTTCGACAGCCTTCAGCGTCTTGTGGGCGACCTGTGAGATCGGCAAGGCTTCCCCCTCGCTCGCCGGCGCAGCTGCGACGGCGGAGAGTGCGTCCGCGGCTTCCGAAATCAGCCGCCACAGGCGTTGGGTGAAACGATGGGCGCCTTCGACACCCGCCTCGGACCAAATGACATCACGCTCGGGCGGAGAGTCGGACAGAACGAAGAAACGGGCGGTATCGGCGCCATAGGAGGCGATGATATCGTCGGGATCGACGACGTTCTTTTTCGACTTCGACATCTTCTCGATCGAGCCGATCGCAACTTCCTCGTTGTTGGTCAGCAGGAAGGCCCGGCGTTTGCCGTCGAGTTCGTCGATGCGGATATCGGCAGGGGCCACCCACTCGCGGCTGGCGCCGGCACCGCGGCTATAGGTTTCGTGGACCACCATGCCCTGGGTGAAGAGACCCTTGAAGGGTTCGGTGGCCGCCACGTGACCGGTTTCGCGCATGGCGCGGGTGAAGAAGCGCGAATAGAGCAGGTGCAGGATCGCGTGCTCGATGCCGCCGATATACTGGTCGACCGGCAGCCAGCGGTTCGCGGCTTCGGGATCGGTTGGTTTTCCTTCCCAGGGCGCGGTAAAGCGGGTGAAATACCAGCTCGAATCGACAAAAGTATCCATCGTATCCGTCTCGCGGCGGGCATCCTTGCCGCAGGTCGGGCAGGAGACATGACGCCAGGTCGGATGACGGTCGAGCGGGTTGCCGGGCTGATCGAAGGTAACGTCGTCGGGCAGCTTGACCGGCAGGTCCGTCTTCGGCACCGGCACGACGCCGCAATCATCGCAGTGGATGACCGGGATCGGGCAGCCCCAATAACGCTGACGGGAAATGCCCCAGTCGCGCAGGCGGAAATTGACCTTGCGCTCGCCCTGCGGCGCATTGCCGAGCGAAGCGGCCGCCAGGCGGTCGGCAACGATATTGAAGGCCTCCTCCGTCGTCTTGCCGTCGAGGAAGCGCGAATTGATCATCACGCCCTCACCGTCATAGGCGGTATCGCCGACGGCAAAGCTCGCAGCGTCGCCATCCCTCGGCATGACGACGGCCACGACCGGCAGGCCGTATTTGCGAGCAAAATCAAGGTCGCGCTGGTCGCCTGACGGGCAGCCGAAGATCGCGCCGGTGCCGTAATCCATCAGGACGAAGTTGGCGATATAGACAGGCAGCTCCCAGGAGGGATCAAGCGGATGTCTGACGCGGATACCGGTATCCATGCCTTTCTTTTCGGCGGTCTCGAGTGCGGCGAGCGACGTGCCGGCACGGCGGCACTCCTCGCAGAAGGCTTCGATATCGGCATTCTTTGCGGCGGCATCCTTTGCCAGCGGGTGATCGGCGGCGATCGCCAGGAAGGAGGCGCCGAACAGCGTGTCCGGCCGGGTGGTATAGACCGTGACCTCGCTCTCGCCGGCAGGCGCCGTTTCCGGCACAATCTCCCAACGAATCGTCAGGCCTTCCGAGCGGCCGATCCAGTTCTTCTGCATCAGCCGCACTTTTTCCGGCCACTGTTCAAGCGTGTCCAGCGCGTCGAGCAGATCCTGGCTGAAATCGGTGATCTTGAAGAACCACTGCGTCAGTTCGCGCTGTTCGACCAGCGCACCGGAACGCCAGCCGCGGCCATCGATCACCTGTTCGTTGGCGAGCACAGTGTTGTCGACAGGATCCCAATTGACCTTCGACTGCTTGCGGTAAACCAAGCCCTTTTCCAGGAAATCCAGGAAGAGATGCTGCTGGTGCTGGTAATATTCGACATCGCAGGTGGCGAATTCGCGGCTCCAGTCCAGCGAGAGCCCCATGGCCTTCAACTGCGCCTTCATCGAGCCGATATTCTGGTACGTCCAGGAAGCGGGATGCACGCCGCGCTCCATGGCGGCGTTCTCTGCCGGCATGCCGAAAGCGTCCCAGCCCATCGGGTGCAGCACATTATAGCCCCGCGCGCGCTTATAGCGGGCGACGACATCGCCCATGGCGTAATTGCGGACATGGCCCATATGGATGCGCCCCGACGGATAGGGGAACATTTCGAGGACGTAATATTTTTCGCGCGGATCGGCATTGTCGGTCTCGAAGACCTTGTCTTCATTCCATTTCTGCTGCCAGCGGGGCTCGGCATCGCGCGGATTATAACGTTCGGTGGCCATCGTATTCGTATTTCCGGAAAATCAGGGGAGTTGGTCGAGACCTTCACCATGAAACCACCGTAGCGTCAAGTTTTGCAGGCGCTGCAAGCGTCCGATCTTGATCACGTGCAAGCGATTTCGCGAAGGCGGGTCTTGGCAAGCACAGGTTGGCTGGTTAGTTCATTGCCAATCCTTTCATGCTGGTATGTCGAGGCAGAACGATGGAACTTCAAGAGCGGTTGAACGACGTGCGATCACGGATTGCGGCCGGGGAACGCGCGGCAGGTCGGCCGGCGGGTTCCGTTCAGCTGGTCGCGGTATCGAAGACCTTCGAGGCGGACGCGATCCGCCCGGCCATCGAAGCGGGACAGCGCGTCTTCGGCGAGAACCGGGTGCAGGAAAGCCAGGGCAAGTGGCCGGCGCTGAAGGCCGAGCGTCCGGATATCGAATTGCATCTGATCGGGCCGCTGCAATCGAACAAGGCGGCGGACGCGGTGGCGCTCTTCGACGTCATCGAGACGGTGGACCGGGAAAAGATCGCCCGCGCGCTTGCCGAGGAGATGAAGCGGCAGGCCAAGACGCCGCGGCTCTACGTCCAGGTCAATACCGGGCTTGAACCGCAGAAGGCCGGTATCGCTCCTGACGACACGCCAGCCTTTGTGGCGCTCTGTCGCGACGAGCTCGGCCTTTCTGTTGAAGGTTTGATGTGTATTCCGCCGGCCGAGGAAAATCCCGGGCCGCATTTTGCCCTGCTGGCAAGACTTGCGTCCAAATGCGGCGTCGGAAAACTTTCCATGGGAATGTCCGGTGACTACGAGATGGCAATCGCCTTCGGCGCCACCAGCGTCCGCGTCGGATCGGCGATTTTCGGCGCGCGCTGAAACTCTGCTTTGGTCGGGCTTCCCGTTCCTCTCACCGCTGCCTAGATTGATATCGAGGCGTGCATGTCCTGGGGAGGAGCAGATGCAGAACGACTATCATCAGGTCTACGCGGCCTGGAAACGCGATCCCGAAGCCTTCTGGCGTGAAGCCGCTGCCGACATAGACTGGTTCAAACCGCCGGAGCGGGTGTTCTCGCCCGACGACGGTGTCTATGGCCGTTGGTTCTCAGCCGGGGAAACCAATACCTGCCACAATTGCCTGGACCGGCATATCGCTGCCGGGCGCGGCGGCGAGACAGCCGTTATCTTCGACAGCGCGATGACCGGCGAGAAGCGGCGTTTCACTTACGACGAGGTGCTTGTCGAGGTAAAGGCGATCGCCGCAACGCTGCTCGAATTCGGCATCGGCAGGGGCGATCGCGTGATCCTCTATATGCCGATGCTACCGCAGGCGGTCTTTTCGATGCTCGCGTGCGCTCGCATCGGTGCGGTTCACTCCGTCGTTTTCGGTGGATTTGCCGCCAGCGAACTTGCAGCGCGCATCGACGATTGCGGTGCGAAGCTGGTGATCACCGCAAGCTGTGGGCTCGAGCCCGGCCGTATCATTGTCTATAAGCCCTTGGTCGACCAGGCGATCGAGATCGCGGGTTCGAAGCCGGAGCGTTGCCTGGTGCTGCAGCGGCCGGAGCTTCGGGCAGATCTCGTCAATGGCCGCGATCAGGATTTCGAGACGGCAGTGGCGCGCCATCGCGGCGCCGAGGTCGCCTGTGTTTCGGTCAAGGCGACCGATCCGCTCTATATCCTCTACACCTCCGGCACCACGGGCCAGCCGAAGGGTGTGGTGCGCGACAATGGCGGCCATATGGTTGCGCTCAACTGGTCGATGCGGAATATCTACGGCTTGAAGCCGGGTGAGGTCTTCTGGACGGCTTCGGATATCGGTTGGGTCGTCGGGCATTCCTATATCGTCTACGCTCCGCTGATATCAGGCGTAACCACCTTGATCTTCGAGGGAAAACCGGTCGGTACTCCGGATGCCGGCACATTCTGGCGCATCGTTTCGGAGCATAAGGTGCGGGTGCTATTCACGGCGCCGACGGCGTTCCGCGCCATTCGGCGGGAGGACGCGGACGGCGATCTGATACGCAAATATCCGATGCCGGATTTGCGGGCGCTGTTTCTTGCCGGCGAAAGGGCGGATCCGGAGACCCTGAAATGGGCGGAGCGCATGCTCGGCATACCCGTCATCGATCATTGGTGGCAGACGGAGACCGGCTGGCCGATCGCCGCAAATCCGCTCGGTCTCGGCGCCCTTCCCGTCAAGCACGGTTCGCCGGCGCTGCCGATGCCCGGTTATGAGATCGCGGTGCTCGACGATGCCGGCCATCCGATCGAGGCCGGAACGCTCGGCAATATCGTCGTGAAGCTGCCCTTGCCGCCCGGCTGTCTGCCGACCCTCTGGAACGCCGACCAGCGTTTTCGATCGGCTTATCTCGATGAGTTTCCGGGCTACTACAAGACGGCTGACGCCGGATATGTCGATGAAGACGGCTATCTCTTCATCATGTCGCGCACCGACGACATCATCAATTGCGCCGGTCATCGGCTCTCGACAGGGGCCATGGAGGAGGTCTGTGCGCGTCATCCCGATATCGCCGAATGCGCTGTTATCGGCGTGATCGATGCGCTGAAGGGTCAGGTGCCCTGCGGTTTCCTGGTGCTGAAGCGCCATGTTTCCCGTGAGGCGACGGTGATCGAATCAGAGGTCGTGGCGATGATTCGTGATTCGATCGGACCCGTCGCCGCCTTCAAGATGGCCATCATCGTTAACCGGTTGCCGAAGACGCGCTCCGGCAAAATCCTGCGCGGCACCATGCAGAAAATCGCCGACGGCATACCCTGGAAAATGCCTGCAACCATTGATGATCCAACGATTTTGGAAGAAATCGCCGAGGCGCTGCGGGCGCGCGGGTTCGGCTCGCTGCCGATGTGAATTAAACTTTCGGTAAGTCTAATTGAGGAATTGTTAACCATATCGATGCAAGCATTTGTTAACGGCAATGGCTTGCATAGCAGGCTTTGCATGACGCGGTCGCCGTTACCGGCTTAGTCCGGATTGCCCCTTTCTCAACGATTGTGGAACGGATCATGACAAGCATCCTCACCAACAACGCTGCCATGGCAGCGCTGCAGACTTTGCGCGGTGTAAACGATAGTCTCAAGGACACCCAGGGTCGCGTTTCCTCGGGTTATCGTGTTGAAAAGGCGGCTGATAATGCCGCCTATTGGTCGATCGCAACGACCATGCGTTCTGACAATAAAGCGCTTTCGGCCGTCTCGGATGCCCTCGGTCTCGGCGCGGCGAAGGTCGATACCGCCTATTCGGCCATGGACAGTGCCCTCGACATCGTCAGCGAAATCAAGGCGAAGATCGTCGCCGCCACGGAAAAAGGCGTCGACAAGACGAAGATCCAGCAGGAGCTCGATCAGCTGCAGGAGCAGCTGCTCAGCATCGCCCAATCGGCATCCTTCTCGGGTGAAAACTGGGTCGCCGGCGCTTCCGGCACGAAGAGCGTCGTCTCGTCCTTCGTCCGCGACGGCAGCAATGCCGTCTCGGTCAAGACGACGGACTATGTGCTCGATTCAGGCACGCTTGGAAACGTGCTCTTCGGCATGACCAGCACCGGCGCGATCGAAACGACCAGCGGCATCATCGGCACGGCTTTCAACGGAACCTATGGCGGCAAAGTTATCATCATGGCGTCGATCTATGATCTCGACATTACCGGTTTCACCCAGGGCCAGCTCGACGCGGCCTTGACCGGCGTCGAATTGGTCCTCGGCGCCATGACCGCCGCCGGCTCGGCTCTCGGCTCGATCTCGACCCGTATCCAGCTCCAGGAAAATTTCGTCAGCGGTCTTCACGATTCAATCGACTCCGGCGTCGGACGTCTGGTCGATGCCGATATGGAAGAGGAATCGAGCAGGCTCTCGGCGTTGCAGACGCAGCAGCAACTGGCCGTCCAGTCGCTGTCGATTGCCAACAGCTCGGCGCAGAACATCCTCACCCTGTTCCGCAGCTAAAGCGCGTCGTGATCTTCTACAGGCAATAGGCAATAAAAAACCCCGCCAGACCGGCGGGGTTTTTCATGAGATAACCGATATCTCAGTACTGGTCGTCGTCCTCGTCCTTCGGGGCTGAGCGCAGCGAGCTCAGCTTGCGGAAGACGGCGTCGGCATCGATTTCCTTTTCCTCTTCGCGCTCGTAGCTCGGGGTCAGGCGCTCGGTTTCCTGTGCCGATTGCAGCGTCGCGCCAAGCTCGGCGGCGGTCGGCAGCGGACGACCCTTGGAGGCCTTTTCCACTTCCATGTCCAGATCGATCTGGCTGCAGAGGCCGAGCGTTACCGGATCCATCGGCGCCAGGTTGGCCGAGTTCCAGTGGGTGCGCTCGCGGATCTGCTCGATGGTCGATTTCGTCGTGCCGACGAGGCGGGAAATCTGCGCGTCCTTCAGCTCCGGATGGTTGCGAACGAGCCAGAGAATGGCGTTCGGGCGGTCCTGACGCTTCGAAACCGGCGTATAACGCGGGCCGCGGCGCTTGGATTCCGGCACGCGCACCTTTGGTTCGGAAAGCTTCAGCTTGTGGTTCGGATTGGCTTCGGCGCGGGCGATCTCGTCGCGGGAGAGCTGTCCCGTCGAGATCGGGTCGAGGCCCTTGATACCCTGCGCCGCTTCGCCATCGGCGATCGCCTTGACTTCGAGCGGATGCAGTTTGCAGAACTGCGCAATCTGATCGAAAGACAGTGCCGTATTGTCGACGAGCCAGATGGCTGTCGCCTTCGGCATGAGCAGTGTTTGAGCCATGGATATAGTCCTTCTATCGTCCGCGCCGGTCGCGGTCCGTGGATTGTCACCACAATGTCCGGGAAATATGCCGCTATATAACCGCACTGTCGCAGAATTGCAATTCTTCCAAAATGAAATGACCTTTGTCTAATTGCCGCCACGATGCGAACTGCTATGAATTGCCCTGATTTGAAATCCAGGCCCGCTTTGCCGGCGCGGCCCATCGCATGTCCCATGAGGAGGAGTTCCATGTCGGAGAAGATCTATCCGGTTACGAAGCCGGTGAAGGCGCGCGCCCTGATCGATAAGGAAAAGTACCTGAAATGGTACGAGGAAAGCGTCGAGAACCCGGACAAGTTCTGGGGCAAGCACGGCAAGCGGATCGACTGGTTCAAGCCCTATACCAAGGTCAAGAACACCTCCTTTACCGGCAAGGTCTCGATCAAGTGGTTCGAGGACGGCCAGACCAACGTCTCCTACAACTGTATCGACCGACATCTGAAAACGAATGGCGACCAGGTGGCGATCATCTGGGAAGGTGACAACCCCTATATCGACAAGAAGGTCACCTATAACGAGCTCTACGAGCATGTCTGCCGGATGGCGAACGTCTTGAAGAAGCACGGCGTCAAAAAGGGCGATCGCGTCACCATCTATATGCCGATGATCCCGGAAGCCGCCTATGCGATGCTCGCCTGCGCCCGCATCGGCGCGGTGCATTCGGTCGTCTTCGGCGGTTTCTCGCCGGAGGCCTTAGCGGGGCGCATCGTTGACTGCGAATCCACCTTCGTCATCACATGCGACGAAGGTGTGCGCGGCGGCAAGCCGGTGCCGCTGAAGGACAATACTGATACCGCAATTCATATCGCGGCACGCCAGCACGTGATCGTGGAGAAGGTTCTGGTCGTTCGCCGCACCGGTGGCAAGACCGGCTGGGCGCCAGGCCGCGATCTCTGGCATCACCAGGAAATCGCCACCGTGAAGGCGGAATGCCCGCCGGTGAAGATGAAGGCGGAAGATCCGCTCTTCATTCTTTATACGTCAGGCTCAACCGGTAAGCCGAAAGGCGTGCTGCACACGACCGGCGGTTATCTCGTCTATGCGGCGATGACGCATGAATATGTCTTCGATTATCACGACGGCGACGTCTACTGGTGCACGGCCGATGTCGGCTGGGTCACCGGCCACTCCTATATCGTCTATGGGCCGCTCGCCAACTGCGCAACGACGCTGATGTTCGAGGGCGTGCCGAATTTCCCGGACCAGGGCCGCTTCTGGGAAGTCATCGACAAGCATAACGTCAATATCTTCTATACGGCGCCAACAGCGATCCGCTCGCTGATGGGCGCCGGCGACGACTTCGTCACGCGCTCCTCGCGCTCTTCGCTACGCCTGCTCGGCACCGTTGGCGAGCCGATCAACCCCGAAGCCTGGGAGTGGTATTACAATGTCGTCGGCGACAAGCGTTGCCCTGTCATCGACACGTGGTGGCAGACGGAAACCGGCGGCCATATGATCACGCCGCTGCCAGGTGCCACCGATCTGAAACCCGGTTCGGCGACGACCCCGTTCTTCGGCATCAAACCGCAGCTGGTCGACAATGAGGGCAAGGTGCTGGACGGCCCGGCCGACGGCAATCTGTGCATCACCGACAGCTGGCCGGGTCAGATGCGCACGGTCTACGGCGATCACGAGCGCTTCATCCAGACCTACTTCTCCACCTATAAGGGCAAGTATTTCACCGGCGACGGCTGCCGGCGCGATGCGGACGGTTATTACTGGATCACCGGCCGTGTCGACGACGTGCTGAACGTCTCCGGCCATCGGCTCGGCACGGCAGAGGTGGAATCGGCACTCGTCTCGCACAATCTGGTTTCGGAAGCTGCTGTTGTCGGTTATCCGCATCCGATCAAGGGCCAGGGTATCTATTGCTATGTGACGCTGATGGCCGGTCACGATGGTTCGGACGCGCTTCGCCAGGAACTGGTGAAACATGTGCGGGCGGAAATCGGCCCGATCGCCGCGCCCGACAAGATCCAGTTCGCGCCCGGTCTGCCGAAGACCCGGTCCGGAAAGATCATGCGCCGCATCCTGCGCAAGATCGCCGAGGACGATTTCGGTGCACTTGGCGACACCTCGACGCTCGCCGATCCCGCCGTGGTCGACGATCTGATCGCCAACCGACAGAACAAGGCGACGGCCTGAGATATGGAGCCGCTCCGTCCCTCGCGGCTTCCGGAGCGGCTCCCATTTCGTCGACGCATTGGCGTGCGTTGACCGCAATCACGGGCGAAGCCCTCGGTGAGGCAACGTCCGTCCGTCAAGACGACATCAGGATACGGCAAAAATACTGGAGCCTAAGGCTCGTTAGCCGGATTCTACTTACATAGGCCATCTGCGTGGAGTGCAGCTCCGCCATAGTGATTTCGTAAATCCGCATATTCCGATCGAAAGACGCCAATAGGAATATTACTCAGAAATCGATCGCCCGGCCGTTGATCTCATAGTCGCCGAAGCGCGCCGGTTCGGCTCCGCCGCGACCGCCGGTCTCCGGCGGCAGTTCCAGCGGTTTATGGTTCTTCCGCCGCTCTTCGGCTTCGGCAAGCGCGCGCCTGGCAGCCGGGGACAGCATCTTGCGCCGCGGCTCCGACCCCTCGGCTACCGGCGTTTCGCTATTGTCATTATCAGCGTCCTGCATGCCTTCTCCTGCCGGAAAATATTGAAAATGGCTGGTGAATAACCAAATCATAATGCGCCGGCGCCGGGATTGAAAGCTTGGGACGCCGAAATCGGAGATGGAGATCCGCAATGAACCTCGTCCGCACTGCCATGTTGCTTGCCTTCATGACGGCGCTTTTCATGTTCGTCGGCTTCCTGATCGGCGGTCGGGCCGGCATGATGATCGCCTTCGTCATTGCCGCCGGCATGAATTTCTTCTCCTACTGGAATTCCGATCGGATGGTGCTTTCGGCCTATCGCGCGCAGGAGGTCGACGAGCGCAACGCGCCTGAGTTTTTCCGGATCGTGCGCGATCTCGCCGGCAATGCCGGCTTGCCGATGCCGAAGGTCTATCTCTACGACAGCCCGCAGCCGAATGCCTTCGCCACCGGCCGCAATCCCGACAATGCTGCCGTGGCCGCCTCGACCGGCCTGCTCAGCGCATTGTCTCCCGAGGAGGTGGCGGGCGTAATGGCGCATGAACTGGCGCATATTCAGAACCGCGACACGCTGACGATGACGATCACGGCAACACTTGCCGGTGCGATCTCGATGCTTGGCAACTTCGCTTTCTTCTTCGGGGGCAATCGTGACAACAACAGCAATCCTCTCGGCTTCATCGGCGTCATCGTCGCGATGATCGTGGCGCCGCTCGCCGCCATGCTGGTGCAGATGGCGATCAGCCGCACGCGCGAATATTCGGCCGACCGCCGCGGCGCCGAGATCTGCGGCAATCCGCTCTGGCTCGCTTCGGCGCTCGGCAAGATCGCGCGCGGTGCCGCCCATGTTCCGAACGAGGATGCCGAGCGCAATCCGGCGACGGCACATATGTTCATCATCAATCCGCTCTCCGGAGAGCGGATGGACAATCTGTTTTCGACCCATCCGAACACGGAAAACCGCATCGCTGCCCTGTATGACATGGCGCAAGGCGGCATGAATGTCTCGACGTCGCCGGCGCGTGCTGCTAATCCGTCGCGCAAATCGCGCTCTGTTCCGGATACGGGCCTTGGTCGCGGTGGTTCGCAACCGCCAAAAGGTCCGTGGTCTTGAATTCAGACGGCACGAAGAAGCCATTCCGCAAGCAAAAGCCCTCCGCCGAGCGTTCCGCACCGGCTAAACCCGGCATGCAGGCGCGCGCCGCCGCGGCAAAAATTCTTGCTGCCGTCGTCGACCGCAAGCTGCCGCTCGACGGCGCTCTCGATCATGAACACGGCAATCCGGCCTATCGGGCGCTCGGCGAAAGCGACCGGGCGCTCGTCCGCGCCATCCTGAACACGACGCTGCGTCATCTGCCGCGCATCGATGCCGCCATTGCCGGGCTGCTGGATTCGCCGCTGCCGGAGGGGGCAAGGGCGCTGCATCATGTGCTTGCGATCGGCGCGGCGCAGATCCTCTATCTCGACGTGCCCGATCATTCGGCTGTCGATCTTGCCGTCGAGCAGGCCAATCAGGACCCGCGCAATCGCCGTTTCGCCAAGCTGGTCAATGCCATCCTCCGTCGGCTCGGCCGCGAAAAGGCTGAGGTGCTGGGTGAGATCGGCAAGGTCGCGCCGATGCCGGCCTGGTTCATCGCCAGGCTGGAGAAGGCTTATGGCCGGGATGCGGCGCTGGCGATTTCGGAATCCCAGCTCGAGCCGGCCGCGATCGATCTGACCGTCAAATCCGACCCTGAAGGCTGGGCCAAGCGGCTGAACGGTGTTGCCCTGCCGACGGGCGGTGTGCGGCTTGCTGCCTTCGACGGCGGCATTCCTGCGCTCGAAGGCTTCGATGAGGGCCAATGGTGGGTGCAGGATGCGGCAGCAAGCATCCCCGCCAAGCTTTTCGGCGATCTCTCGGGCAGACGTACCGCCGATCTCTGCGCCGCGCCCGGCGGCAAGACGGCGCAGCTCATTCTTGCCGGTGGCGAAGTCACCGCCCTCGACCAGTCGGAAAGCCGGCTAAGACGGCTGCGGTCGAATCTCGACCGGCTTGGCCTCAAAGCCGAGACGATTGCGGCAGACCTGACGACGTTCGAGCCGGCGGAGCGTTTCGATGCGATCCTGCTCGATGCCCCCTGCTCTTCCACCGGCACGACACGCCGGCACCCTGACGTGCTGTGGACCAAAGGAGCTGAGGATATTGCCAGGCTGGCGGCGCTACAGGAACGGCTGCTGCGCCATGCGCTGACATTGCTGAAGCCGGGCGGCACGCTGGTTTTTTCGAATTGCTCGCTCGACCCTGCCGAGGGTGAGGACGTCGTCGCCCGTGTTCTTTCCGATACGGATGCGGTCGAGCGCGTTTCGATCGGTGCCGGCGACTGGCCCGGCCTCGAGGCGGCGATCACACCGCTCGGCGAATTCCGTACGCTTCCCACCATGCTGAAAATGCCCGATGGCATTGCCTCCGGCCTCGACGGCTTCTATGCGGCTGTGCTGCGTCGCGTGGCCTGATTGCAGGCTTGAGCGCGCCCAGGCGAATCTCCGCCAAGCCAGACATTTCACAGCCCGGCATCACGCATGCCGTTCTCACAAAACCGCCCGCATGATGCCGTTGAAACGCGTTAATTGCGTATATTCGAACCTTGTCACGAATTAATTCATTGCGGACGATGAAATCGGCCGCTTTTCACCTATTCTTAACCACGAGGGTCAATAGACAATAGAAT
Organism: Rhizobium sp. BK591; assembly: GCF_014195045.1. Lineage (NCBI taxonomy): Bacteria > Pseudomonadati > Pseudomonadota > Alphaproteobacteria > Hyphomicrobiales > Rhizobiaceae > Rhizobium > Rhizobium sp. BK591. Next base: position 449,266 of record NZ_JACIAZ010000005.1, on the reverse strand, counting down.
ATGCAGTTTGGTCGGCGTTTTGCGAGCATGTATGTTCGGGAGGCTTGGCGGCGCGCCTTGCGCCGCGTCGCGTTGCTGCGCCTGAAGCTCTTTCGCCATTCGATCAAGGTGCCCGAGCGTCTGATCGTCGCGCCGACCGATCTGCGCAGCATCGATCCGCATGTGGCCGACGAGATCCTCAACGGACGTTTTCTCCTGGCCGGGCGGATGCTGGAAACCAACGGAAAGTCGCCCTTCACCTTCACCCTGCCCTCGCGCCCCTTCGCGATCCGTCTTCATAGCTTCGGCTGGTTGCGGCATATGCGGGCGAACAAGACGGAGCGCAGCTCGGCTGCCGCCCGCGCGATCGTCGACAGCTGGCTTTCCATCCATGCCGGCCGGATGGAGGGGGTCGCCTGGGAGACCGACGTCACCGCCCAGCGCGTCATTGCCTGGCTGTCGCATTCACCGGTGGTGCTGCAGAACGCCGATCGCGGCTTCTATCGCCGCTTCATGAAGTCGCTGGCGTTCCAGGTGAGGTTCCTGCACCGCATGGCGCCGTTCACCCTCGGCGGCCTGGAGCTGTTTCGGCTGCGTATTGCGCTCGCCATGGCCTCCGTTGCCATGCCGGCGCGCGCCTCCACGCTCAGAAGGGCGGCGCAGGCGCTCGACCGCGAGTTCGATAGCCAGATTCTGTCGGATGGCGGCCATATCTCGCGCAATCCACGTGTCGGGCTGGAATTGCTGCTTGATCTGCTGCCGCTCAGGCAGACCTATGTCAATCTCGGTCATGACCTGCCGCAGAAGCTGATCTCCGGCATCGACCGCATGTATCCGGCATTGCGGTTCTTTCGCCATCAGGACGGCGACCTGGCGCTCTTCAACGGAGCGACCTCGACGCTCGCAAACGAGCTGATGTCGGTGCTGCGATATGACGAGACCGCCGGTCAGCCGTTCAAAGCTTTGCCGCATTCGCGCTATCAGCGGCTTTCCGGCGGGAAGACGGTGATCATTGCCGATACCGGCACGCCGCCTTCGGCAGGCGGGCGGCGGACCGCGCATGCCGGCAGCCTCTCCTTCGAGATGTCGTCCGGCCGCCATCGCTTCATCGTCAATTCCGGCTCGCCGAAATTTGCCGGGCACCGCTATGTCCAGATGGCGCGCACGACTGCGGCGCATTCGACCGTCATCATCAACGACACCTCGTCCAGCCGTTTTTCGCCCTCGCCCTTCCTCAATCACGCGATCATCGAACCGGTCAAGACAGTCACCGTCGAGCGCGCCGAAACGGAGGATGGACGCGACGGCATCAAGCTCAGCCATGACGGTTATCTCAGGGTGTTCGGGGTGCTGCACGAGCGTGAACTGACCCTCAATGCCGCGGGCTCGATCGTGACAGGCCGCGACCGGCTCGTCGTCCGCGAAGGATATGAGAGTGACGAGCCCCTGAATGCTGTCGCCCGTTTTCATATCCATCCCGCGATCGTCCTGCATCAGAGTGACGGCGAGTCTGTGCTGTTGACGGCGCCGGACGGTGAGAGCTGGCTGTTTTCGGCACCCGGCAATGAAGTGCTGATCACCGAGGACATTTTTTTCGCCGACAGCTCCGGCATCTGCGGTTCGGACCAGATCGAGATCGATTTCGATCTTGCCGAGAAGACGGAAATCCGCTGGTTCCTGTCCCGCAAGGGCTAGATCATGTGCCGACGCCTGTTTGCGCGGCGGCAAAGCTGTGCTAACGCGACGCCAGCATGCGAGCATCCCTCGCGGATATCTCCCGAAGCCCGAACGGAGAAGGTTTCATGGCCGTCATTTCCAAGAAGATCCCCGCCCCCGACAAGGTCGAAATCAAGACCGCACTCATTTCCGTCTTCGACAAGACCGGGATCGTCGAGCTCGCCCGCGCCCTGTCTGCCAGGGGCGTCCGCCTGCTTTCGACCGGTGGCACCTATAAAGCGATCACTGCTGCCGGTCTCGCCGTCACCGATGTCTCCGAAATCACCGGGTTTCCGGAGATCATGGACGGGCGCGTCAAGACGCTGCATCCGACGGTGCATGGCGGTCTGCTGGCGATCCGCGACGACAGCGAACACCAGGAGGCGATGAAAACGCACGGTATCGAGAGCATCGACCTCGCCGTCATCAATCTCTACCCCTTCGAGGAGGTGCGCGCCGCCGGCGGCGACTATCCGACGACTGTCGAGAATATCGATATCGGCGGTCCGGCGATGATCCGCGCATCGGCCAAGAACCATGCCTATGTGACGATTCTGACCGATCCGGCCGATTATGCCGAACTCACGGAGCAGGTTTCCGCAGATGACGGCAAGACTGGCTATGCCTTCCGCCAGCGCATGGCCGCCAAGGCCTATGCCCGCACCGCCGCCTATGATGCGATGATTTCCAACTGGTTCGCCGAGGCGCTGTCGATCGACACGCCGCACCACCGGGTCATCGGCGGTGCGCTGAAGGAAGAGATGCGCTACGGCGAAAACCCGCATCAGAAGGCGGCCTTCTATGTCACCGGCGAGAAGCGCCCGGGTGTTTCTACGGCCACCCTTCTCCAGGGCAAGCAGCTCTCCTACAACAACATCAACGATACGGATGCCGCCTACGAGCTCGTCGCCGAGTTCCTGCCTGAGACAGCGCCGGCCTGCGCCATCATCAAGCATGCCAATCCCTGCGGTGTTGCCACCGGATCGAGCCTGGTCGAAGCCTATCAGCGGGCGCTCGCCTGCGATTCCGTTTCCGCCTTCGGCGGCATCATTGCCCTCAACCGGACGCTGGACGCCGAAACGGCCGAAGAGATCGTCAAGCTCTTCACCGAAGTGATCATCGCGCCGGATGTGACGGAGGAGGCGAAGGCGATCGTCGCCCGCAAACCGAATCTGCGGCTGCTGTCGGCCGGAGGCCTGCCCGATCCGCGTGCCGCAGGCCTGACGGCAAAGACCGTTTCCGGCGGCCTGCTGGTCCAGAGCCGGGACAACGGCATGGTCGAAGATCTGGAACTCAAGGTCGTCACCAGGCGCGCGCCGACGGCACGGGAACTTGATGACATGAAGTTTGCCTTCAAGGTCGGCAAACATGTGAAATCGAATGCCGTGGTCTATGCCAAGGACGGCCAGACAGCCGGTATCGGCGCCGGCCAGATGAGCCGCGTCGATTCGGCCCGCATCGCCGCTTTGAAGGCCGAGGAGGCCGCCAAGGCGCTCGGCCTTGCCGTGCCGATGACCCATGGTTCGGCAGTCGCCTCCGAAGCCTTCCTGCCTTTTGCTGACGGTCTTCTGTCGATGATCGCCGCAGGGGCGACCGCGGTTATCCAGCCGGGCGGCTCGATGCGCGACCAGGAAGTCATCGATGCCGCCAACGAACACGGCATCGCGATGGTGTTCACCGGCATGCGCCATTTCCGCCATTGAATAAGGATCGGGCGCGGCCACGCGCTCATCTCCGGCTTGATCGGGCCCGTTCCTATGCCCGATCGGCCGGATAGGGCGTGCGGATCAAGAGCACCAGTCCGCCGGCGAGAAACAGGATCAGCGTTGCCATTCCGAGCCGCGGTGATCCGCTGATATAGGTCACCAGCGAGAAGAGCAGCGTCGCCATGAAACTCGTGGCGCGCCCCGAAAGCGCATAAATGCCGAAATAGCGGCCGGCCTCCTCGGGGCTGACGCTGCGGGCGAGATAGGAGCGCGACGAGGCCTGCACCGGCCCGAAGGCGAGCCCGATCAGCAGACCATAGAGGATATAAGCCTTTTCCGCCGCGGTCCCGAAGAGGCCACCGGAATCGGCCATCGGCAGCGGCATCAGTCCGAACAGCGTGTAACCCGGTCCTGTCGAGATGATGCCGATGGTGGCGAGAAGCAGCATGGTCAGGCTGATGACGACGGTCACCTTCGAACCGACGCCCTTGTCGATGCGGCCGGCGATCAGGCAGCCGAAGATCGCGACGACATTCAGGATGATGCCGTAGATGCCGATCTCGATTGTCGCCCAGCCGAACATGCCGGCCGCAAAGATTCCACCGAGGATCAGCAGGCCGTTGACGCCGTCCTGATAGATCATCCGGGCAACGAGGAATGTCAGGATGCCGCGGCGCTCCTTAAGTTCGGCTAGCGTGTTTCTGAGCTCCCGCAAGCCGGAGCGGACGGCGGTGCCGAAGGGAAGACCCTTGCCGACATCGGGTGTGAACAAGAACATCGGCAGGATGAAGATCAGGTACCAGACGGCCGAGATCGGCCCGGTGATGCGTGCATCCTGGCCGGTCTTGGGATCGAGACCGAATAGCGGATCGAGGCCGAGGATGGTCTTGCCGCTCTCGGGGCTTGCCGCCAAAAGCGTCACGACGGCAATGAGCACGATCATGCCGCCGAGATAACCGAGCCCCCAGGCGGTGTTGGAGAGTTTTCCGACCTCGTGCCTGGCGACCAGGCGCGGCATCATCGAATCGTTGAAGACGATCGAAAACTCCGCCGAGATCGAGGCGAGGATCATGAAAATGACGGGATAGAGGACTGGTGAACCCGGGGCGGCAAACCACAGGCAGGAAAGGCTGGCGATCTTGATGACGGCGAAGAAGCCGATCCAGGGTTTGCGTGCGCCGGACTGGTCGGCGATCGAGCCGAGAACGGGTGAGAGCAGGGCGATGATCACCGAGGAGATCGTCGCCATGTTGCTCCACGTCGTCTGCGCGGAAACCGGGTCATCGGTCAGGCGGGAAACGAAATAGGGCCCGAAGATAAAGGTTGTGACCACGGTAAAGAAGGGCTGCGCTGCCCAATCGAAGAACATCCACCCCCATATGCCCTTCTCCGTGGCCTTCGGCGGTTGCGTTCCTGTCCAGTCAATGCGATTCAACATCCGCTCCTTTTTTCGCGGACTGTCTCACCTCGCCCGGTCGCGCGCAAGATCGGTCAGGATACCTGCGGCAACGGTAATACGCGCAAGGTTGGGATCGCCGCCGTCGCTGAGGCTCGAAAGCTCTTCGAGGATACGGTTGATGCGGATGCGATCCTGCGCATGCCAGGCCTGAACCGGAAGCTTTTCCTTGCCGTGATCGGAAAGAGCCGAGATGACGATGTCGCGTCTGGCGCTGGCGATCTGGTCGATGCTGCGGGCGAGCGCCAGATTCTCGTAATGGTCGGAGGTGAGGATCCGTCCGCCGGCCGCCAGCAGCCTAGCGATACGGAAGGTCTGCGACACCGCGAAGTAGTTTTCAGCGGCGCGCACCAGGGGCTCGCCGGTGCGTTCGGCAATCTGCATGATCTCCGGCACCAGCGCGAAGCTTTGGAGGTTGGCAATCTCGGCCGCGAGTTTTTCGGGCACGCCTGCGTGGCCGTACTCTGCCTGGCGGGCGGCGGTATCGCCGGCCGCCTGTTCGGCGAAGGCAGGCCTCAGCTTCTTCAGGGCCGCCTGCAGCCGGCTAATCACCTCCGCCATATCGGCCTTGGTCATGCCGGTCTTCAAGAGCAGGCGCGTCAACACGATAAAGCTATGGCTGATTTCCTCGTAGATGCGGTTCTGCATCTCACCTGATATCTTGCCGTCGAGAGCGTCCGTTTCGGACCAGAGCCGGGTCAGGTCGAACCCGTCGCGGGCAACGATCGCGGCGCGCACCACTTCCGGCGCCGAGGCCGCCGTCGCGTCCATCATGGCGACGGTGAAGCTCGGCCCGCCGCGGTTGATCGCTTCATTGGCAAGCACCGTCGCGACGATTTCGCGCTTCAGGCGATGGCTGGCGATATCGCCGGCATTCGTCTTCTGCATCTTGACGGGGAAATAATTCGAAAGCGTCGCGGTGAAATAGGGATCATCCGGCAGATCGCTTGCGGCCAGCGCATCGAAGAGCACGATCTTGGCATAAGACAGCAGCACGCCGATTTCCGGCCGCGTCAGCGGCTTGCCGGCAGCATAGCGTTCGGCGAGGGTCTGGTCATCCGGCAGCGTCTCGACCTTGCGATTCAGCTGCTTGGCGCCTTCGAGAACCGTCATGAAGCGCGCAAGTTCCAGGCCATTTGCCGTGCCCTTGCGTTCTGTCAGCGAGATCGCCAGCGACTGCAGGTAATTGTTGCGCAGCACCAGGGCCGCCACTTCGCCGGTCATCGAGGAAAGAAGCTGGTCGCGTTTTGCCCGCGTCAGGCGTCCGTCATGCATGGCGGCGGCCAGCGCGATCTTGATGTTGACCTCAACGTCCGAGGTGTTGACGCCGGCCGAGTTGTCGATGGCGTCGGAATTGCAGCGTCCACCCTTCAGACCATAGGCGATGCGGCCCTTCTGGGTAACGCCGAGGTTTGCGCCCTCGCCGATCACCTTGGCGCGCACCTCAACCGCGGTGATGCGGATTGGGTCGTTGGCGCGGTCGCCGACTTCGGTGTCGGTTTCGGAAGGCGCTTTCACATAGGTGCCGATGCCGCCGAACCAGAGCAGGTCGACCTCACTCTTCAGGATCGCCGTGATGATTTCGAAGGGCGTGGCCACGGCCTTGTCGATGCCGATTGCAGCAACCGCTTCCGGCGTCAGTGTGACCGATTTCGCCGAGCGAGAAATGATCATTGCCCCCTTCGAGAGCTTGCTCTTGTCGAAATCCTGCCAACTCGAACGCGGCAGGTCGAAGAGCCGCTGACGTTCGGCCAGCGCCTTTTCCATGTCGGGATCGGGATCGATGATGATGTCGCGATGATCGAAGGCGGCAATGAGCCGGATCTTTGGAGACAGCAGCATGCCGTTGCCGAAGACGTCGCCCGACATGTCGCCGACGCCGGCGACGGTAAAAGGTGTCGTCTGGATATCGATGTCCATTTCGCGGAAATGGCGTTTCACGGTTTCCCAGGCGCCGCGGGCGGTGATGCCCATCTTCTTGTGGTCATAACCGGCCGAGCCGCCGGAAGCGAAGGCGTCGTCCAACCAGAAGCCGGCTTCCTGCGCCAATGCATTGGCGGTGTCGGAGAAGGTCGCGGTGCCCTTGTCGGCGGCGACGACGAAATAGGGGTCGTCACCGTCGAGCCTGACCGTATCCTTCGGCGGCACGATATCGGCGCCCGATATATTGTCGGTGATCGAAAGCAGCGTGCGGATATAGGTCTTGTAAGCCTCGCGGCCGGTATTGAAGATCTCGTCGCGGCTGCCGCCGACCGGGAGCTTCTTCGGATAGAAGCCGCCCTTGGCGCCGACCGGCACGATGACCGCGTTCTTCACCTGCTGCGCCTTGACGAGGCCGAGCACTTCGGTGCGGTAATCCTCGGCGCGATCCGACCAGCGCAGGCCGCCGCGCGCCACCTTGCCGAAGCGCAGGTGCACACCTTCGACTTCGACGCCGTAGACGAACATCTCGCGGAAGGGTTTCGGTTCCGGCAGCCCGTCGACCAGGTGCGGATCGAGCTTGAAGGCCAGCATCGGTTTCGGCGAGCCGTCGGGGTTCTTCTGGAAATAATTGGTGCGCAGCGTCGCATCGACGATATTGACGTAGCGGCGCAGGATACGGTCGTCGTCAAGGCTCGGCACGTCGGCGAGCTCTGCCTCGATCGCCTGGTGCAGTTCGGCAAGTTTCTTCACGCGGACCTTCTCCGACAGCCGGGTGTCGAGCGTGTCATGGAAGAGACGAAAGATGGCGGCGGCGACGACAGGATATTTGTCGAGCGTCGTTGCGATATAGTCCTGCGAATAGGCGATGCCGGCCTGGCGGAGATAACGCGCATAGGCGCGCAGCACGTTGGTCTCGCGCGCCGAAAGCCCGGCCGAAATGATCAGCCGGTTGAAGCTGTCATTGTCGATCGTGCCGGCGAAGGCGGCTACGAAGGCTTCCTCGAGGGCGGCGCCGTAACGCGCCAGATCGATTTCGCCGCCATTGCGGGTTTCGAGCTCCATGTCGTGCAGCACGACGAGTTTCGTTTCTGCATCGGCGGCCGGCACTCCGATGTCGAAGGTACGTTCGCTGACGACATTGAAGCCGAGGTTCTCGAGAAGCGGCACGCGGCGCGACAGCGCCAGCTGGCCGCCGGCGTGGAAGATCTTCAAGGAAAGGGTGCGGCCCTGCTCTTCCTGACGATGGTAGAACTGGATGCGAAGCGGCTCGCCTGCGGCGCAGGCGCCGATATCGGCAAGGTCGGCCACGGTTTCCTCCGGGGTGAAGGAATCCTGGAAGGCCTGGTCGACCGATATCTTCGGCGCCTTGGCTCCGGCCAGTGCCTCGAAACGGTCGTCCCAGCGGGCGGTGATCTCACGGATCATCTGCTCGAGCTTTGCCTGCGGAATGCGTGGCGTCTTGCCGCCGGAGCGGCCGATGATGAAATGTACGCGCGCCACGCCGCCTTCCGGGAAAGCCGGGTAATAGGCGGAGACACGGCCGTCATAGACGGTCTTCAGATAGGTGCCGATCCGCTCACGAACGATCGAGTCATATTCCTCGCGCGGGACGTAGACGATCACCGAGACGAAGCGATCGAAATGGTCGATGCGCGGCAGGACGCGCACGCGCGGCCGATCGGCCAGGTCGTTGATTTGTTCGGCAAAACTTGCAAGCAGCGTCGTGTCGATCTGGAAGAGATCGTCGCGCGGATAGGATTCCAGCGTATTGTCGAGCATCCGGCCGGAATGGCTCATCGGGTCGAAGCCGAAATGCTCCTTCACCTTCTCGACCTTCGAACGCAGCAGCGGGATTTCCGAGGCCAGCGACGTATAGGCCGTCGAGGTGAAAAGGCCGACGATACGCAGTTCGCCGGTGACCTTGCCTTGCGCGTCGAAGCGCTTGACGCCGACATAATCCATATAGGCCCGGCGATGGACGATCGATTTCACATTCGCCTTGGTGACGATCAGGAAGTCGGGGCCGTCGAGGAAGGCAAGAATCTCAGGCGTGGTCGTCACTGCGTCCTTGCCGGTGCGCAACACGAGAACATCGGGGTTGGAGAGGATGCCGAGGCCTGCGCCCTTGTCGCGTTCGACCCTGGCATCGCTCCCCTTGCCGGAATAGACATATTCACGCATGCCGAGGAAAGTGAAATTCTCGTCGCGCAGCCAGGTCAGGAAGGCGACGGCTTCGTCGCGATCGGCCTTCTTGCGGCCGGTGCCATTGGCCGAAAGCTCGGCGATCACGCCGTCGACCTTGGAAAGCATCGGCTTCCAGTCGGACACCGACAGGCGCACCTGTTCGAGCACGGTTTCGATGCGTTTGACGAGATCGGCGGTCTGGGTGGAATTGAGCGGCGCAATATGAAGCTGGATATGGCTGACGCGATTGGTCGGGTCGCTCGGGTGATCGGCGGAATAGAGCGCAGGCGCCTTGCCCTTTTCCATGACCAGGATGGGATGCACGGCCATGAACAGGTCGCGATAGCTGCTTGTCACTTCACCCATGACCGATTCAAACAGAAAAGGCATGTTCCGGTCGGTGACTGAAAGCACCGAGACGGCGATGCCATCCGGCGTCACGTCGGCAATGGTGTCGATGCTGACGCGCGGCGCCTTGCCGCTCCAGGCGGCGAGTTCCTTTGCCGAGTGTACGGCAGAGAGTGCCAGCATTTCAGGCGTATAGAGTTCGAGATCATCATTGCTTGCCCGGCCGAAGAGAATTTCCGGATCGAGATGCGCCTCGCCCGTCGCCTTGGCGATCTTGCGCGCGCTTTCGATCTGCTTTTCCCGTTTCGGATTGTTTCTGGCAGCCATGGATCGCCTCCCTCAATGGTCTGATTTTCTGCAAGCTAGCAGAAGATTCTTCGAAAAAATCTCTAAAAGAGAGGTTCGAAGGATTGTTTTGGCGCTTTTTTGGCGCTCGAAACGAGAAAATCCAAGAAATTTTCCGCTTTCGTGGCGAAATGAAAGAGAAAGTTCCGTCTTCAGGATTTTCGTTCCGCCGCACAATTCCACGCCCGCATGAACAATGGTTGACAGCGTGGCGTCAAAAAGATCATCAAACGCGGTCATCATTCGGATCTGGATATCATGTCGGAAAATGCAGCGGGTGCAGTCATCGTCATCTCCAGCCATGTGGTGCGTGGCTCGGTCGGAAACCGGGCAGCCGTCTTTGCGCTGGAGACGCTTGGCCACCCGGTCTGGGCCCTGCCGACCGTCGTGCTGCCCTGGCATCCTGGCCATGGCCGCTCGACGAGGCTGACTTTTGCGGAAACGGATTTCGACGCGGCGATCGACGATCTCATCCGCGCGCCCTGGATCGGCGAAGTCAAGGCGGTGCTTTCCGGCTATTTCGGCAACGCCGCTCAGGTCCGCTCCGTCGCCCGGCTGGTCGATGCGCTCCGGCAAAACAATCCCGAGCTCGTCTATGTCTGCGATCCCGTCATGGGCGATCTCGGCGGCCTTTATGTACCGGAAGCAACCGCGGAGGCCATTCGCGACCACCTTATTCCGCTCGCCTCGCTGGCGACGCCGAACCGCTATGAGCTTGCATGGCTTTCAGGGGCAGCGCTCGAAGACAATGGCGCGATCATGGAGGCGGCGCTGGCGCTCGGACCATCGCGCATGCTTGTCACTTCGGCCGTGCCGATGATGGCGGGCGGCACCGGCAATCTCTATCTTTCCGGCCGTCATGCGCTTCTTGCCGAGCACCGCGTCGTCGACAATCCGCCGAATGGTCTGGGCGACCTGCTTGCCGCCGTCTTCCTGTCGCGCCTGCTTTCCGGGCTCGAGGACGAGAAGGCGCTGCAGCTTGCCACCGCCAGCGTCTTCGAGGTCCTCGCGCGTGCCGTCAAGCGCGGCAGCAACGAACTGATGCTGGCGAGCGATGCGTCCAGTCTTTCGACGCCGATGGCCATGGTGCAGATGCGCCGACTCGTGCACCCGGTGCAGCGGCGGAAAAAATGACGCATCTGCCAATGCGCTCATTTTGCGGTGCAGCAGTTGATCTTGTCTTCCGCGCGCGCTAATCCAGAAGCATGCAGCGTTTTCCAACACCTCTTCTGGACGGCTATCGCAACTTTATGAACGGGCGTTATGCCGACGCCCGCGACAGGTATCGGCAGCTGGCCGAAAATGGCCAGAGTCCGCATACGCTGGTCGTTGCCTGTTCGGATTCGCGGGCGGCGCCGGAGCTGATCTTCGATGCCGGCCCGGGCGAGCTCTTCGTCATCCGCAACGTCGCCAACATGGTGCCGCCCTACGAGCCGGATGGCCATTTCCATTCGACGTCGGCCGCTCTCGAATTTGCCGTGCAGGTGTTGAAGGTCACGGATATCGTCGTCATGGGCCATGGCCGTTGCGGCGGCATTCGGGCTGCGCTCGATCCGAACGCCGAGCCATTGTCGCCGGGTGACTTCATCGGTCGCTGGATGTCGCTGGTCAAACCCGCCGCCGAGCAGATCCAGAGCAACGACGTGATGACGGCCGCCGAACGGCAGACGGCGCTGGAGCGCGTCTCCATTCGCAATTCGATCAGCAATCTCAGAAGCTTTCCCGACATCAAGGCGCTCGAGGAAGCGGGGAAACTTCATCTCCACGGCGCCTGGTTCGACATTTCGACCGGTGAACTCTGGGTCATGGACGCCGAGACACGCGACTTCATTCGTCCCGAAATCTAAGGACGCGCCGGTTTATCAGTTTTTTAAGGATTGTTGTTAAGCTCACCGTCAATTGGTCGCTCACGACCGACGTTTTGATCACCGTGGCGATTGGCGATGAAGTTCGAAACCATCAAACGGGTTATCCTGGCCGCCATTCTGCTGCCCTTCGTCTTCATGCTGATTGAAGGCGTCGTCGTCATACGCTCTTCAATCAAACAATACAGGGATCTCGAAAAGGACCGGCAGTTCGCCGATGTGCTTGCCCGCGGCGGATCCATCGCCGCCACGGAGATCCTGAGTGAAATTGCCGCCACCCGCCTCTACCTCGCATACCCCGGCAGCACGACTGCCGCCGAAATGCAACGAAGCCGGGTGACGCTCGATCGCGAGCGCCGCGCTTTCTATGCCAGCCTGCCCTCCCGCGATACGCTCGACGACGGCCTCGTCGGCGAATTGTCGGTTCTCAGCCTTGCATACAGCCGCATCATTGCCGCGCGCAGCGCCGTCGACCAGGGCCGTTATGCCGGCAGCGATCCCGGTTCCATCTACTGGTATGCGGCTCTCAAGCAGCTTGCCGTCGTCGATGCGCTTTCACCACTGATCAGCGATCCGATGCTGCTTGAGAAATCCAACCAGCTGATGGGCATCCTGCTGACGTATTACGGCGAAAGGCTGATTACCGGCGTCGGCACCCGCTATCTCGATCGCGGCGTTTCCGCCAGATTTCCGGTGGAGCAGTTCGTACAGGGCAAGACCATGCTCGGTGAGGGCATGGACCACATGGTCTTTCATTCCGCGGCGCCGATCGTGCGCGAGATCGTCGCCTATCTCGGCCGCAGCAGTCAGGTGAAGGCGAATGCGATCACCGACGCCATCCTTGCCGGATCGCGGCCGACGCGGGCCGTGCGCGACGTCTGGGCCGCCGCGCAGAGCGAACGCATGACCTTCCTGCAGCAGAAGATGGTCGAGGCCGCAAAAGATATTCACGAGACCGGCGAGAGCCTTTCGAGACGCGCGCACATACATCTGACGCGGATTCTGGCGCTGTGCGCCGGCCTGCTCATTCTCGCCACGTTGGTGATGGTGCTGGCGGCAAGGGGCCTGCGCCTGATCGACCGTCTGACGCGGGATCGCGAGACGCTGGTGGGCGAGTTGCGCAATGCCGCCCAGACAGACCTTCTGACCGGCCTGTACAACAGGCGCGGCTTCGAGGTCGCCGCATCGGCGCTTCTCACACAAGCCGAGCACGGGTCGCGCTGGATCTCCGTCGTGCTCTTCGACCTCGATCATTTCAAGAGGACCAACGATGTTCACGGCCATGACGCCGGCGATGCCGTGCTCCGGCAGGTCGCGGGCGTTGCGCGCGAGAATTTCCGTTCCTTCGATCTGCTGGTGCGCCATGGCGGCGAGGAGTTCCTGGCGCTTCTGCCGGATTCGACGCCCGACGATGCCGTAATCGTTGCCGAGCGTGTGCGGCTGGCGATCGAGGCGGCAGAAATCCCCTTGCCGAGCGGCGAAATTCTCAAGGTAACGGCGAGTTTCGGATGCGCCGGCCGGGCAAATGAAGTCTCCAACAGGAACTTCGAGGATCTGGTCAAACGCGCCGACCTGGCGCTCTACGCCGCCAAGGCCTCCGGCCGCAACTGCGTGGTTTCGGGACCGATCGTGCAGGCTTCGGCCCCGGAGGAGCGACGCAAGACGGCGTCCGGCGGCGGTTTTGATTCCCGCAAATGAAAAACGCCGCATATCGCAGCGGCGTTTCCGGCTATCGGTGTCGATAAAGACTTAAAGTCCTTTTGTTTTATGCATGTCGTTGTCCCGGAACCGCTGCACGCTTCCGGGCGACATGCATTATCTGCCGTCGATCTGCTGGCCGATATAGGCGATCGCCTGCTGGTAGACGGTGGCGGCGTTCCAGCCCTGGATGGCAACGAAATTCGGCTCTCCGGGCTGATAGCCGGCGCCGGGGCGCCAACCGTGACCCTTGAGGAAATTCGCCGTCGAGGCCAGCGCATCGGCCCGGGAACCGACCATGTCGACGCGGCCGTCGCCGTCGCCATCGGCACCGAAGCGCACGACATTGCGCGGCAGGAACTGCGTCTGGCCGATTTCACCATGGGCAGCACCCTTGGCCTGCGGGCTCAGATAACCTTCGGAAACGAGCTGGAGCGCGGCATAGAGCTGGTCGGTGAAATATTCCGAACGGCGGCAGTCATAGGCAAGGGTCGAAACAGCCGACAGCGTATGCTGGTTGCCCATATAGCTGCCAAAACCGGTTTCCATGCCCCAGATTGCGATCAGTGGGCCAGCCGGAACGCCGAAACGGCGCTCGATCGAAGCAAAAAGCGCCTGGTTGGCAGTCTTCATGCTGCGGCCGCGGGAGATGATGGCGGCACCGCCGCGCTTCTGCATGAAAGCGTCGAAGGACAGTTTGAAGCTCTTCTGGCCACGGTCGGCGGCAATCGTCGGTTTGTTGTAATTGACGTTGGCGAAGGCGCGGTCGAGGACCGAGCGGTTGACGCCGTTTGCCGCTGCTTCCTGCTTGAAGTCGGCGACCCATGCATTGAAACCGCTGCTATTGTTGCCGCATTGGGCGCCCTGGGCCGCTGCCGGCAGCGCGTGAAGAACGCCGGCTGCCGTAAACGCTGCCAGAAGGAATGTTGTCATGCGCATGAGAAACCCCGCTCCAGTCTGCTGAAGCGCGCCGCGGCCGATCGGAACCATGCGACGCGCCCTAAATCTTCGGTCTGTGCATGCCGTTTTCCCAAAACCACTCAACGGTTTCGGGCGGCACGCCCTGGCTTGACGCCGGGCAGAATGCCAGCCGAAAGCGATCTTGTCACGATCACCTTTTAGTAAGCGCTTATGAATAGAGGCGCTTACGGCCCGGCAAAAAGCCCCGCCTTCATCGGCAGGGCTTTACCCTATTATGGTTTACAAATGGTATCAGGCGGCCTGCTTGCGCGGCTTGACAAGACCGCGATTGACGAGCAGCTCGGCGATCTGGATGGCGTTCAACGCTGCGCCCTTGCGCAGATTGTCGGAGACCACCCAGATGTTGAGGCCATTTTCGACCGTCGCATCCTCACGGATGCGTGAGATGTAGGTCGCATCTTCGCCGGCGGATTCATATGGCGTGATGTAGCCGCCGTTCTCGCGCTTGTCGATAACGAGGCAGCCCGGTGCATCGCGCAGGATGTCGCGAGCCTGGTCGGCCGTGATCTCGTTTTCGAATTCGATATTGACCGATTCCGAATGGCCGATGAAAACCGGCACGCGCACTGCCGTGCAGGTCACCTTGATCTTCGGATCGAGCATCTTCTTCGTCTCGGCCAGCACCTTCCACTCTTCCTTGGTGTAGCCGTCCTCCATGAAGACGTCGATGTGCGGAATGACGTTGAAGGCGATGCGCTTGGTGAACTTCTTGTTCTCGATCGGATCGGCGACGAAGACGGCGCGCGTCTGGTTGAAGAGTTCGTCCATGCCGTCCTTGCCGGCGCCGGAGACCGACTGATAGGTCGAGATGACGACGCGCTTGATCTTGGCGAAGTCATGCAGCGGCTTCAGCGCCACCACCAGCTGGGCGGTCGAGCAATTCGGATTGGCGATGATGTTGCGCTTGGTGAACTGGCTGATGGCATCCGGGTTCACTTCCGGCACGATCAGCGGCACGTCGGCGTCGTAACGCCAAGCCGACGAATTGTCGATGACGATGCAGCCCTGCTGGCCGATCTTCGGCGAGAACTTCTTGGAGACCTCGCCGCCGGCCGACATCAGGCAGATGTCGGTATCGGAGAAATCGTAATTCTCCAGATTGGAGACCTTCAGCGTCCGGTCACCGTAGGAAACCTCGGTGCCCTGCGAACGCGAGGAGGCGAGTGCCACGACCTCATCGGCGGGGAAGCCGCGCTCGGAGAGGATGTTGAGCATCTCCCGGCCGACATTTCCGGTCGCTCCCGCAACTGCTACTTTGAAACCCATTTCTCAAGCTCTCTTTCTCTTCTCTCCTCTTGTTCGGTGAGGGGAAAGGCGCGACGGATCGCGTCTTCCTGTCCCCAGCCGAGCCGGGGAGAGAGCGGCAGGCCAGAGACGTCAGACGGTTTTCGTCGTCGTTTTGGCCTTGGTTTTGGCGGAAACCGGAACGGCAATGTCCACCCCGGCAACTCGTGCCCGGTCATTGCATTCGGCAATGGCGTGTTCGTCGCGAACCATGGAGATTCCTTTTCCGCTGTTGCTCTTAGAAGGTTTTCCACAGGAGTCAAGGTTTTTGCACTCCGAGCCGGCAGGCAAAGGCGGCGGCCGCAGCGCTGCGACGTTTTGTCATGCCGCTGTCATCCTTGGGAGGTATCCCGGCCCGGTTATCAATGTCTGCACGAAAACGGGGGTTTTCCATGCGTACGCTTCTTGCCGCCTTTGCGGCCACCACCATCCTTGCGGGCGCCGCTCAGGCGACAACGGTCTATCCGCTCGATCGCGCGACGATCCTCGTCGGTTCGCCATTCGATTTCAAGATCGAGCTCAACAAGCAGGTCAAGCCCGAAGACGTGAAGATCACCGTCAACGGCCAGGATTACAAGACCGTGCTCGGGGGCGAAGCGCAGTTCGTCGAGTTGGAAAAAGGCAAGGATGACAAGGCTCTCGGCTCTGCTCTCCTGCTGCGCGGCCTGAAGATTTCCGCGCCGGGCGACTACAAGGTCGAAGTTGCTGCCGGAGACGAGACGAAGTCCGTCACCTGGAACGTTTACGAAACCGTAGCCCAGCCGAAGGCCAAGAACATCATCTTCCTGCTGGGCGACGGGCTTTCCGTTGCGCATCGCACCGCTGCCCGCATCATGTCCAAGGGCATGACTGAAGGGAAGGCGAATGGCCGCTTGAACATGGACGATCTCGAGCGCATGGCCTTTATCGGCACGTCGGCGACCAACGCCGTCGATACGGACTCGGCCAATACAATGTCGGCCTACATGACGGGCCACAAGACGGCAGTCAACGCGATCGGCGTCTACGCGGACCGTACGCCGGCCTCACTCGATGACCCGCGTGTCGAAACCTTCGCAGAAGCCGTCCGCCGCCTGACCAAGAAGTCGATCGGCATCGTTGCAACGGCCGAGGTCGAGGACGCTACGCCGGCTGCGGTCGTTGCCCATACCCGCAACCGCAACGACAAGGCCGATGTGGTCGGCATGCTGCTCGACGTCAAGCCCGAAATCCTGCTTGGTGGCGGCTCGGCCTATTTCCTCGGCAAGGAGGTCGCCGGTTCCAAGCGTAAGGACAACCAGGACTACATCAAGCTGTTTCAGGATGCCGGCTACAAGCTTGCGACCGACAAGAACGAGCTCGCAGCCAATGCATCGGCGGAAGGCAATCTGCTCGGTCTCTTCCACACCGGCAATATGGACGTGACGCTCGATCGCGAGTTCCTGAAGAAGGGCACCGTCGACAAGTTCCCGAACCAGCCGGGTCTCGTCGCCATGACCAAGGTTGCGCTCGACCGCCTCTCCAAGAATCCTGATGGTTTCTTCCTGATGGTCGAAGGTTCCTCGATCGACAAGATGTCCCATCCGCTCGATTGGGACCGCGCCGTCGTGGAAACCATCGAATTCGACCAGGCCATCGGCGTTGCCCGCGAATTCCAGAAGGCCCATCCGGACACTCTGATCGTCGTCACCGGCGACCATGCGCATGGTGTATCGATCATCGGCACCGTCGATGATGACAAGCCCGGCACGGAAATGCGCGAAAAGGTCGGGATCTATGCCGAGGCCGGCTTCCCGAACTACAAGGATGAAAACGGCGACGGCTATCCCGACAGGATCGACGTCAGCCGCCGGCTGTTCCTGAGTGCCAATAACGGCCCCGATCACTACGAGACCTTCCGTCCGAAGCTCGACGGTCCGTTCGTTCCGGCTGTCCAGAACGAAAAGAAGGAATATGTCGCCAACGAGCAGTATAAGGATGTTCCGGGCGCCGTCTTCGTCCAGGGCAATATTCCGAAGAGCGGCGACTCCGGCGTGCACGCCGCTGACGACGTCGTCCTGCAGTCGGCCGGTCCGGGCGCTGAAGGTTTCCATGGCTACATGGAACAGAGCGACGTCTATCGCGTGCTCGCCGACACCTTCGCGCTCGGCGCCAAGCAGACGAATTGATCTGAAGCCCGTTCAGCAAGGTCGCTTGCCGGCCTTGCCTCTTTCATCGATCATGGTCCCGGCCGATTACAGCGCCGCGCGTCTTTCAGACGCGCAAAAGGACGCTGTAACACTTTGAAGCTAGCATCGTGCTTTCCGAAAATCGTTCCGATTTTCGGGCCGATGCTAACGGCCGGGACTTCATTCTTGGAGATCGCCATGGAAAAACTCCGTTCGCGGCATCTCAGCCGCCGCGGCCTGATCGGCGCCATCGGTACGCTGGCTTTCGCGGCTGTGGTTCGCCCGAGTTTTGCTGCGGATTCCTCAATCAGCTTCGCTGAGCTCTACGGCAAGTTCGGCGTGCTCGGCCTCGAATTCTCCGACAAGGTGAAGCGCCTTGCCGGCAAAGATGTCAGCATGAAAGGTTTCATGGCGCCGCCCTTGAAAGCCGAAGCCCAGTTCTTCGTGCTCACCGAAGTGCCGATGTCGCTCTGCCCCTTCTGCTCCTCGGATACGGACTGGCCGGACAATATCGTCGTCGTCTATCTCTTGGAGAAACAAACCTTCGTGCAGCCGCGCCAGACCATCGAAGTGCGCGGCATGCTGGAACATGGTTCGTGGACGGATCCGGACACCGGCTTCGTCAGCCTGCTGCGCATCCGCCAGGCCGAATATTCCGCCGTCTGAACCGATATGCTCGCTCTCAATATCGAAAACCTTTCCGTTGTCTTTCCTGGCCTGTCCTCGCCGGCGCTGGCGATCGGCCACCTGTCGATCGCTGCCGGCAGCAGGGTCGCCATTACAGGGGCGTCCGGCTCCGGCAAGAGCACCTTCGTCAATATCGTTGCCGGGCTGGAGCGGACACGGCAAGGCCGCATCCGCTGGAACGGCGAGGATATCGCGGGTTTTTCAGAAAGCCGGCGCGACCGGTTCCGTGCCGCCAATATCGGCCTGGTGATGCAGGAGTTTCATCTCTTTCCCGGCCTTTCGGCGCTGGAAAACGTGCTTCTGCCGGCGCGGTTTGCCGGCGCCGCCACGGCAGATATCATCGAGCGGGCGCATGCGCTTTTGAGCACGGTTGGTCTTTCCCGCCCCGGCCAGAAGATCGAAACCATGTCGCGCGGCGAGATGCAGCGGGTGGCGATCGGCCGGGCGCTGCTGCGCAAGCCCGGCGTCATCATCGCCGACGAACCGACCGCAAGCCTCGATGCCGAAAGCGGCGAGGCTGTCGGCGATCTCATTCTCGATCTTGCCATTGCCGAAGGCAGTACGCTGATCGTCGTTTCACACGATCAGCGCCTGGCCAGCCGCCTCGACCGTTGCATCACCTTCGGCTCCGGCCGGATCAGCGAAGATTCCACGGCAACGGCGGGAGAGGCTGCATGATCCGCTTCATCCTTTCCGATCTTCGTCGCCTCTGGGCGGGGTCGCTGGTGGTGGTGCTTTTGGTGGCGCTTGCGACCGCGCTTGGCGTTTCCGTCGTGCTGCAGGAACGGGCGCTTCGCCTCGGCAGCGCGCGCGCCGCCGACAAGTTCGATCTCGTCATCGGCGCAGGCGGCAGCGAGACGCAGCTGGTGCTGTCTTCCGTCTTCCTGCAGCCCTCGCCTTTACCGCTCATGCGGGGCGAGGTGCTGGGCAAGCTTGCCGCGGATCCGCGTGTCGACTGGGCCGCTCCGATCGGCTTCGGGGATTCCTTCTCCGGCTATCCGATCGTCGGCACGACGACCATGCTGGCGCAAAACCTGTCCGGCGGCTTGATCGAGGGCAAGATTTTTGCGCGCGAGGGCGAGGCGGTGATCGGCTCCGCCGTCAAACTGTCGCTCGGCGGCGAGATCAAGCCGATGCACGGTTTGCCGGAAGAGGGCGGCGAGACCCACATCGAACTCGTCTATCATATCGCCGGCCGCCTGCGGCCGACCGGGACCGCCTGGGACCGGGCTATTCTCGTTCCGATCCAGGCCGTCTGGCATATCCATGGCCTGGCGGCGGAGGAACATGCGGAGGAAGGGGCCGAGAGCGAGCACGAGCATGAAGCGGCGTCCGGCACGGGTACGGCCGAACATGGCCATGAGCATGAGGAAGCCGGCGAGCATCACGATGGACATGAGCATCACGGCAAGCTTGACCCGGATGCCGCACTCGACGAGAGCTGGACTGCCGACGCTCCCGGCCTTCCCGCCATTCTCGTCAAGCCGAAGACGATCGCCGATGCCTACAAGCTGCGGCAGGAATATCGCAGCGGCAATACCGTCGCCGTTTTTCCCGGCGAGGTGTTGACCAATCTCTACGCCACGCTCGGCGACGCCAAGCAGATCCTCGTCGCGGTCGCCTCCGGAGCGCAAGCTCTCGTCGCGGCCTCGCTGGTGCTGGTCACTGTCATCCATATCGGCCAGCGCCGCCGCCAGATCGGCGCGCTGAGGGCCTTCGGCGCGCCGCGTGGGGCGATTTTCGGCATTGTCTGGCTGGAATTCTTCTTCCTGGTGGCAGTCGGCATTGGGCTCGGATTCGCCCTCGGTTATGCTGCGGCCCTCCTCTTGTCCGACATGTTCTCCGAGACGAGCGGGATCACCATGCCGGTCGTCTTCGCCCGTGAAGATGCCGGGCTTGCGGCGGTTCTGCTTGCCTTTGCCACGGTCCTCGCCGCTTTGCCGGCAGTGCTTGCCTATCGCCAATCGCCGGCGCAGGCGCTGAGAGCGTAACGGATCCAACCTCCGGCGGCGGAGGGCCGGATCTGCATGACACTGCCCGGCATCATTAGACTAAAGTCATAATCCCAAAGCATCTCTCTTTTTGATCTGCCGTTTCTGGCACACTCCCGTCAGGCGTGTCGCGGCCAGGGGTCTGCTTTGAGGAGAGTAGGTCGCGCGCGTTGCTCATCACTCTGTGGAGGACAGACAATGGCAAATGTCGCAAGCATCGACGGCGCGAAGGCCGGTCCGATGACCGGCGAGGAGAAGAAGGTCATCTTCGCCTCTTCGCTCGGCACCGTTTTCGAATGGTATGATTTCTATCTCTACGGTTCGCTCGCCACCTATATCGGCGCGACCTATTTCACCCAGTATCCCGAGGCCACGCGCAACATCTTCACGCTGCTCGCCTTTGCTGCCGGCTTCCTGGTGCGCCCCTTTGGCGCGCTGGTGTTCGGCCGTCTCGGCGATCTCGTCGGCCGCAAGTATACCTTCCTGATGACGATCATGATCATGGGTCTGTCGACCTTCCTCGTCGGCATCCTGCCGGGCGCGGCCACCATCGGCATCGCAGCCCCGATCATCCTGATCGCGTTGCGTCTGCTGCAGGGCTTGGCGCTTGGCGGTGAATATGGCGGTGCGGCAACCTATGTCGCCGAACATGCGCCGAACGGGCGCCGCGGCTATTTCACCTCATGGATCCAGACGACGGCGACGCTCGGCCTGTTCCTGTCGCTGATCGTCATCGTCCTGGTTCAATATCTGATGGGTGCGGCTGAGTTCGCCGCCTGGGGCTGGCGCATTCCGTTCCTGGTGTCGGTCGTCCTGCTCGGCATCTCCGTCTGGATCCGCCTGAAGATGAACGAATCGCCGGCGTTCCAGCGCATGAAGGCGGAAGGCAAGGGCTCCAAGGCGCCGCTGACCGAAGCCTTCGGGACATGGAAAAATGCCAAGATCGCGATCATCGCGCTTCTCGGCGCCACAATGGGCCAGGCGGTCGTCTGGTACGGCGGCCAATTCTATGCGCTGTTCTTCCTGCAGAACGTGCTGAAGGTGGACCTGTTCTCGGCCAATGTCATGGTCGCGATCGCACTTCTCCTCGGCACGCCATTCTTCGTCATCTTCGGCGGCCTCTCCGACAAGATCGGCCGCAAGCCGATCATCATGGCAGGCCTTCTCATCGCGGCGGTGACGTATAATCCGCTGTTCAAGGCGATGACCTGGACGGCCAATCCGGCGCTTGCCGAAGCGCAGGCTTCGATCCGGGCAACGGTCACGGCTGATCCGGCGGATTGCCGGTTCCAGTTCAACCCGACCGGCACGGCGAAGTTCACCAGTTCCTGCGACGTGGCGACGGCATTCCTGACGAGGAATTCGGTGCCTTATGACGTCGTGCCCGGCCCTGCCGGACAGCCGGCAACGGTGAAGGTTGGCAACGCGACGATCCCGAGCTTCGACGTCGTCGCTGCCGGCGACAAGGCCAAGGGCATGACCGCCGCCTTCGAAAAGGGCGTCAACATCGCGCTTCACGATGCCGGCTATCCGCTGAACCGCGGCGCCGCCAAGGTGGCGGATGCCAAGCTCGACGCCTTCATTGCCGCCAATCCGGAACTGTCGCTCAATGCCGATGCCGTGCGCGCCGGTACGAAGGAAACCGTGCCGGCCGCCAAGCTGGTCGAGACCAAGCTGCTGACGGCGGATGAGGCCAATGGCGTCACCGACATGGCGGTCTACAACATCGCCAATGGCGGCACTTTCGCCATGGTCGCCGATCCCGCCCGCGTCAACTGGATCGGCACGATCGCCATCCTGTTCATCCTCGTCCTCTATGTGACGATGGTCTACGGGCCGATCGCCGCACTTCTGGTCGAGCTCTTCCCGACCCGCATCCGCTACACCGGCATGTCGCTGCCCTATCACATCGGCAACGGCTGGTTCGGCGGCCTGCTGCCGGCGACGGCCTTCGCGATGAGCGCTGCCGCAGGCGATATCTATTACGGTCTCTGGTACCCGATCGTCTTTGCGACGATCACGCTGGTGATCGGCCTGATCTTCCTGCCAGAAACGAAGAACAGGGATATCCACGCAATGGATTGAGCGGTTGGCTGAGCCGCGTTCCGCTTGAGAAAGGGCCCGGCGCTCACAAGGCGCCGGGTTTTTTCGTGTCAGGGAACAGGCACTTGGCGATCGGCCAGCCATCCGGCGCCAGTGTGAAGAGCAGACCACAGCGGGCGAAGACGATCGCCGTCAGCAGCGAGAACCAGGCGCCGAAGGCAAGGCCGGCGATGACATCGCTCGGATAATGGGCGCCGACCATGACGCGTGTCATGCCGAGCCAGATGGCGCAGGCGATAAAGGCGACGCGGTAGCGCGGAAACAGCAGCGCGAATGCGGCGAAGAAAGCGCCGACCGTTGTGGAATGGCCGGATGGAAAACTTTCGAAAGCGGCATGGCCTGAAAAGGGCGTGAAGGAAAACATGCCGTAATCGTGGAAATGATCGGGACGTGCCCTGCCGATCGTGCGTTTCAGCAGATTGGCGAGAAGCCCCGAGAAGACGACCGTGATGAACAGATAGGCGCCGATCCAGCTGACATAGAGCGCCTGCGCCTTGGAGCGCGCCGACTTGACAAGCTTGTAACCCGCCCGCCCCTGAAAGAACAACAGGATGCTGGTGTAGATGAGCCAGGCGGAATCGCCGAAACCGGTCAGCATCTGGCCGAGCTGCTTCACCGGTGCAGGAACTTCGCTGGCGCCAATCGGCGCATCGAAGAGCAGCATGGAGAGGATGACGGCATTGAGCGTGATGAAGAGGCAGGCCTGCCAGCGCAAAGGCGGCATGCCGGCGCTGCTCCGGCGCCAGCGCCTGTCCAGGGAAGCCCAAAATGCCCGCATGCCGTCGTCCGTTCGAATTTTGTCCTGGAGCGCCGCCATATCCAGCAGGACGCGCTAAGGACGCTTTATCACTTGAATTGGCGCATAATGCTTTCCGAATATCGATTCCGATTTCGGGGCTATGCGCTGGTTAAAATCCGGCGCAAAAATACACGAGATTGTGGCCGAGAATAGTCCGTTTGGGATAATTCGACCAAGCCGATGCGGCCCGCGCTCCAGAGAGAAAAAGCCCTCCGCATGCATCATGCGAAGGGCCGGAACTGTTTCACGTGAAATATCAGGCGGAAAGCGTCTTGAACTCGGCCAGGATCGCATCGCCCATCTCGACGGTGCCGACCTGCCTTGCGCCATCGGCCATGATGTCACCGGTGCGGATGCCCTTATCGAGCACGTTGGCGATCGCCTTTTCCAGGTCGTCGGCTTCCTTCACCAGATTGAAGGAGTAACGCAGGCACATGGCGAAGGAGGCGATCATGGCGATCGGATTGGCGATGCCCTTGCCGGCGATGTCGGGAGCCGAGCCGTGCACCGGTTCGTAGAGCGCCTTGCGCTTGCCGGTCTTGCCGTCAGGCGCGCCGAGCGAGGCCGACGGCAGCATGCCGAGCGAACCGGTCAGCATGGCGGCGACGTCGGAGAGCATGTCGCCAAAGAGGTTGTCGGTGACAATGACGTCGAACTGCTTGGGCTGGCGCACCAGCTGCATGCCGCCGGCATCGGCCAGCATGTGTTCGAGCTGGACGTCGGAATATTTCGCCTTGTGCGTCTCGGTCACCACCTGGTTCCAGAGCACGCCCGACTTCATGACGTTGCGCTTTTCCATGGAGCAGACGCGGTTTTGCCGGGTGCGGGCCATTTCGAAGGCGACGCCGGCGATGCGCTCGATCTCGTAGGTATCGTAGACCTGTGTGTCGATGCCGCGCTTCTGGCCGTTGCCGAGGTCGATGATCTCCTTCGGCTCGCCGAAATAGACGCCACCCGTCAGCTCGCGGATGATCAGAATATCAAGGCCTTCGACCAGCTCCGGCTTCAGCGACGAGGCTGACGCCAGGGCCGGATAGCAGATGGCGGGACGCAGGTTTGCGAAGAGCTGCAGATCCTTGCGCAGGCGTAGCAGGCCGGCTTCCGGACGCACTTCGTAAGGCACGCTATCCCATTTCGGGCCACCGACGGCGCCGAAGAGAACGGCATCGGCGGCAAGTGCCTTCTGGATGTCGGCTTCCGAGATCGCCGCGCCATGCGCATCATAGGCAGAGCCGCCGACAAGGCCTTCGTCGATGACGAAACCGGCGTTCATCGCCTCGTTCATATAGGCGATGATCTTGCGGACCTCGCCCATGGCCTCGGGACCGATGCCGTCACCCGGCAGCAGGAAAAGATTGCGCGCTGTCATGAAACCCTCCTGGGAAAAACAAGTTGCGGCTTCTTAGACCCCGGAAATGGGCATTTCAAGCGAGAGAAGAGGTGAATCGGTACGCTTCGCTCTTCGCCGCGATGGTTGCTCCCGTGCCTGCAAACGGATTAGAAACGGCGGGCCTACCCTTTTCTTTCCCTGGATGTTGCCCATGCCTTTCGCACCTCTCCATCTCGACACGCCCTTGGTTCAGACAGCATCCGGTTATAGCGCCAGCGGCAAACGGCTCTGGCTGAAGCTTGATGCGCTGCAGCCTTCCGGCAGCTTCAAGCTGCGCGGCGTCGGCAGGCTTTGCCAGCACGAGGTGGAAAATGGGGCGCGCGAGATCTTCTGTGCTTCCGGCGGCAATGCCGGGATTGCCGCGGCTTATGCCGGCCGGGCGCTCGGCATACCGGTCACGATCGTCGTGCCGGAGACGACGACGGCCGATGTGCGGCAGACGATTACCGCGACGGGCGCCAATGTCCTCGTCCATGGTTCGGTCTTCGACGAAGCCAATGCCCATGCCGTCGAACTCGCCCGGAGCCGTAAGGCGACCTATGTGCACCCCTTCGACCATCCGCTGCTGTGGGATGGCCATGCCACGCTGATCGACGAAGTGGTGGCGAAGGGTGCAAAATTCGATTGCGTCGTCACCAGCGTCGGTGGTGGCGGGCTGCTTGCCGGCATTGTCGCGGGGTTGCAGCGAAACGGGCTATCCGATGTGCCCGTCATCGCCGTCGAAACGGAAGGGGCGGCCTCGCTGAACGCCAGCCTCAAGGCGAATGAGCGTATCACCCTTCCCGCCATTACCTCGATTGCCACTTCGCTCGGGGCGCGGCAGGTGGCGCAGCATGTCTTCGACCTACCGAAGCAGCATCCGATCGAAAGTGTCGTCGTCAGCGACGCCGATGCCGTTGCCGCCTGCCTGAAATTCGCCGATGCGCAGCGCATTCTGGTCGAGCCGGCTTGCGGTGCCGCCCTTGCCGTTGCCGATGTGCATGCCGGGCTGCTTCAGCGCTTCGACAATCCGCTGATCGAAGTCTGCGGCGGCATCGGCGTATCGCTCGAAAAGCTCAGAGCTTGGAAAGAGAAGTTTCTCTGATCTGCGGCAATTCGGTACTGTAAAGAAAAAGCCGGGCGAAAGCCCGGCTTGATCGGCAATTATTGGATTGTGCTCAGGCCGCCCAAGGGTGCGAAGCGGCGTTCTTCTTTTCGAAACTGTCGATCGCCTTGCCCTTTTCGAGCGTCAGGCCGATATCGTCGAGGCCGTTCAGCAGGCAGTGGCGCTTGAACTCGTCGAGATCGAACTTGATCGAACCGCCATCGGGGCCGGTGATCTCGAGGCTCTCGAGGTCGACGGTCAGGATGGCGTTGGAGCCGCGCGAGGCGTCGTCCATCAGCTTGTCGAGATCGTCCTGGCTGACCTTGATCGGCAGAATGCCGTTCTTGAAGCAGTTGTTGTAGAAAATGTCGGCGAAGCTGGTCGAGATCACGCAGCGGATGCCGAAATCGAGAAGCGCCCAGGGCGCGTGCTCGCGCGAGGAGCCGCAGCCGAAATTGTCGCCGGCAACGAGGATCTTGGCATCGCGATAGGCCGGCTTGTTGAGCACGAAATCCGGGTTTTCCGAGCCGTCCTCATTGTAGCGGGCTTCGGCGAAGAGGCCGGTGCCGAGGCCGGTGCGCTTGATCGTCTTCAGATAATCCTTCGGAATGATCATGTCGGTGTCGATGTTGACGACCGGCAGCGGCGCTGCAACGCCCGTGAGCTTCACGAATTTATCCATGATCCATGCTCCATTTCAGCAAATCTACTTTCTGAATTTGCATCTAGTCCAGTTTTTCGTCGAAATGAAGGAGAATCTTTCACAGATGGCGGCTACGCGACGTTTCGCGCGGCCTGCCGATTGCGCCGGTCTCCTTATTTGGACGGTGCGTTCAACCCCCAGAGGACGCCGAACGGATCACGAAGCTGGCCGTAGCGGTCGCCCCAGAACATCAGTTCGACCGGCATGACGACTTCGGCGCCGGCCGCAACCGCGCGATCCCACCAGAAATCGATATCGTCGATAACCAGCTGGATGGCGAAGCCTTCGTGGCCTTTGAAGGGATGGCCGTATTCGGGATAGGCATCCGACAGCATGAGGGAGCTGCCGTTGATGTAGAGATGCACATGCATCGTTCTGCCGTTTTCGTCGACCGGCACGCGATAGGCCTCTTCGGCGCCGAAAGCCTTCGTGTAGAATTCCGCAGCTTTCACCGCGCCATTGACCGTCAGATAGGGCAGCAGGCCATTCTTGACCGGCGGCATCTTGGTCGGGTTGCTCTCTGTCGCATCCATGCTTGTCCTCCATTCGTTTTTAGCGCCGGCTGAATGCCTGGCTGCTTCAAGGACGCAGCATGGAAGCGTGATCCGACAGTGTCGGCCGAAATTTTTCAGCGAACGAAATCTTCAGTGAAAAGGTGATCAGAGATCGATGATCGTGCCGCGGCCGTCGTTCCACACCCGCATCTCCGGCTTACCGTTGTTTGCCTTGGCACGGATCGGAGCGGGCTTCATCTTCATCGACAGCGCGCGCCCGACCATGAGTACGGTCAGGATGCCGCCGACAGCAAGCGTCACCGAAAAGGTGAGAAGCAGCATGGCCACGAAAACGGTGGCGCCGGCAAGCATGAGGAAGATGGAGCGAATGTTCTGCATGGTTAGAGACCTTTCTTCGGAAAGGAATGTGGTCCTTCTCTTTCCTCTCTGCAAGGCAAGCATGGCTTTTTGTTGTTCTGCTGGATGTTCTGGGGCAGGTTGCTTGCTTCGGCTGTCAAAGCTTGGCACTAATTCGCCATGAGCCGAAACCCCGTGACCCCTCGCCTGCGCCGTTCGGTGCTGAGCGTGCCTGCCATCAACCCCCGCGCCCTCGAAAAGACCCATGCGGTCGATTGCGATGCAGTGATCTTCGATCTCGAGGATTCGGTGGCGCCGGAAAAGAAGGCGGAAGCGCGGGAAAACCTGAGGCGCTTTTTTTCGGATCGGCCGCTCCAAGGCAAGGAGCGGATCATCCGTATCAACAGCCTGTCGTCCAATTTCGGCCTGGCCGATCTGAAGCTGGTGACGGCGCTTGGTCCCGATGCCGTTCTGCTGCCGAAGGTCGACGAGCCGCAGGATGTCACTGATATCAGCGACCTTCTCTCCGAGGCGGATGCGCCCGAAGATCTGCGCATCTGGGCGATGATCGAGACGCCGCGCGGCATCCTGAATGCGGCTGATATCGCCGAGGCCGGGCGCACGCCGGGCTCGCGGCTCGATTGTCTCGTCGTCGGGCTCAACGACCTGCGCAAGGAAACCGACGTGCTGCCGCAGCCGGGACGGAGCTATCTCGTGCCGTGGCTGATGCAGGTCGTCCTTGCGGTCAGCGCCTACGGGCTCGATGCGATCGACAGCGTCTTCAACGATTTCAGGGACGAGCAGGGTTTCGATGCCGAATGTCAGCAGGGCCGGGCCATGGGCTTTACCGGCAAGATGCTGATCCATCCCGCGCAGATCGAGCCCGCCAATCGCCATTTCGGCCCGGATCCGGCCGCGATTGCGGAAGCGGAGGCGATCATATCAGCCTTTGCCGATCCCGCTTCCGAGGGGCTGAACGTCATCAATGCAGGCGGTCGGATGATCGAGCGGCTGCATCTTGTCCAGGCGGAAAGTCTGGTTCATAAAGCCCGCCTGATCGCAGCCCGCCAGGCTGCAGCACGAAAGACGATGTGATGAAACTCTACCGCTTCCTGACCGGTCCCGACGATGCTTCCTTCTGCCACAAGGTTACCGCCGCCCTCAACAAGGGCTGGTCGCTGGAGGGCTCGCCGACCTATGCCTTCAATGCCGCAACCGGCGCGATGCAGTGCGGCCAGGCCGTCGTCAAACATGTCGAAAGCAAGGATTACGATCCTGAGATGAAGCTCTCCGAGCAGTAGCGCGTTCTGCCGAACGCGCGGTTTAGCGCTCGGCGGCTTCCTCGGCGCTGGCCTCGATCCGCTCCATGTCATCGTCGCTCAGCCCGAAATGATGGCCGATCTCGTGGATCAGGACATGGGTGATGATATCGCCGAGCGTCTCATCGTTCTCAGCCCAGTAATCGAGGATGGGGCGGCGGTAGAGGCGGATGCGGTTCGGCATCTCGCCGGTTTCCACCGTGAAACGTTCGGAAATGCCCCTGCCCTCGAAAAGGCCGAGCAGGTCGAAAGGGGTTTCCAGCGCCATGTCCTCGAAAACGTCGTCATCGGGGAAATCCTCGATCTCGATCGTGAGGTTGGTCGTCAGCTGGCGGAATTCATCCGGCAGATGGCTGTAGGCCTCCATTGCCAGCGACTCGAAGGTGCTGATCGTCGGCGCATGGCGGTCCCGCCAATCATCGCTCTGGTCTCTGCGGGCCATGAATATTCCTTCCTTTGCGGGCCCATATAGAACCTTTATCGCCGATTTTCGAGTGCGGAATCAAAGGCAGGAATAAATTCATAGAGAATGGCCGTTGACTCTTCATTAGCTCTCTGGAATCTATAAGAACATAACAGGAACAAGACGGATTGGAGAACGCCATGGCGCAGCACGCCCTGGCGCGCGAGCGGCTTTTTGCGCTCCGCGAAACCATCGCCAGACTGGAGGGAAAGCCCGCGCCGGCGCTTGCCGCGGCGGAACGGGAAGCCGTGGCGGAAGGACGCAAGGCCCGCCAGGAGCGCACTCTGCCGCCCCTGCCGTTTGGAATAGAGTTCCTCGATGGGGCACTGGAAGGCGGCCTGCCGCTCGATGCGATCACCGAATTCCGCTCGGCTCTGTCTCGCGATGCCGGTGCGGCAAGCGGGCTGGCTATGGCTGTTGCCGCACGGCTGCAGAAACAGGAAGCGGATGCCGGCAGGTTTCTGCCGTTGCTCTGGATCGGCGATGCAATCGGCACGCTGGAGGCCGGCCGTCCCTATGCCCCCGGACTTCGGGATTTCGGACTGAGCCCGGAGCGGTTTCTCCACGCCGCGCCACGCAAGCTGGACGAGGCGCTCTGGCTGGTGGAGGCGGCGGTGGAAAGCGCTGCCTTCTCGGCCGTCATCTTCGAAGTGCGAGGCAATCCCGCCCATTTCGGGCTGACCGAAAGCCGCAGGCTCAGTCTTCGGGCGCGGGCTGCCCGCCATCCACTCTTTCTCGTGCGCCAGGCCGGAGCGGAGGAGGCAAGCAGTGCGGCTTTCCGTCTGCATGTCGAACCGGCCCCGGCCGGTCTACGGCCGTTGCCGGACGGATCGAGGCTTTCCGGCAGCATCGGCAATCCGATTTTCCGTCTCACGCTGGAGAAGAGCCGCAATCCGGCTCCGCTCTCCTTTCTTCTGGAGTGGAATCCCCATGAACGCGAATTTCTCCCTGTCGCCGAACCAAACCTCGTTCGTCCTCCAGGCCAACAGTCAGCGCATTCTGGCGCTCAGCTTCCCGCATCTGCCAACGGACCGCATCGCCCGCAAACGATGGGGGCTCTCCTGGCGTTCGAAAGGGCGTCCTGAGACGCCGCCTATCGTCTGTTCCGGCAAGCTCAACAATGCCATTCGGCTGACGGCACTGGACGAGTTGGCCGAGAGGCTGGGGTTGAGGAAGGATTTGGGCGTTGCCGAAGCGCGCGCCATGTATCCAATGCTCGAGGTCGCGGAAGAGGATCCGGCGGCCGACCGCCGGCTGCTGGAGGCAATTGCCGACTGGTGCGACCGTTATACGCCGCTGGTGGCATTCGACGGCAAGGACGGTCTGTTTCTCGACATTAGCGGCTGCGCCCATCTGTTCGGCGGTGAAAAGGCGCTTCTTCGGGATGTGCTGTCGCGGCTTTTTCATATGGGGTTCGATGCACGGGGCGCGATTTCATCATCGCCCGGCCTTTCCTGGGCGGTGTCCCGCTTCGGGCAGAGTGGCGTGATCGAGGACGAAGAGGCGGAACATGTGCTGGTGTCCTTGCCGGTTACAGCCTTGCGGCTGGAAGGACAAACCGTCGATGCTCTGAAGAAGCTCGGCCTGAAATATATCGGCGATGTCATCGATGCGCCGCGAGCGCCGCTAACCCGCCGGTTCGGGCCGGAGCTGCTTCTGCGTCTCGACCAGGCGCTGGGGCATGAAGAAGAGCCGGTTTCTCCCCGGCGTCCTGTCGCCAGCCTCTCGGCCGAAAGCCGGCTGATGGAGCCCATCGGGACGGAAGAGCAGATCCTTGCCGTCACCAGGCAGGTCGCCATGTCGCTGCAGCCGTCGCTGGAGGCGCGAGGGGCTGGCGGGCGGGTGTTCGAACTGGTCCTGTTCCGCGTCGACGGCAGGGTCTTTCGTATCTCCGTCGGCGCTTCGCAGCCGCTGCGCGAACCAAAGCTCATTGCCGGGCTTTTTTCCGAGCGATTGCAGGCGGTCTATGATGATCTCGATGCCGGCTATGGTTTCGAGATCCTGCGGTTGAATGTGTTGCGGCACGATTCCTTCAACGAAGCGCAGGGGGATTTCGAGGGCGATCGTCAGGGAGAGATCTCGCTTTCTGTTTTCGTCGACCGGGTGTCGGCCCGGCTTGGTGCGGATTGCCTGCAAAGCTTCCAGCTTCGCGAGAGTCATGTGCCGGAACGCGCCGTCATTACGGTTCCTGTAATGGAGAGTCTTCCCAGGCGGAAGGTAGCGCGGGACATCCAACTTCCTTTCCGCGAAGAGCGCCCGTTGCGGCTCTTTGCAACGCCGGAGCCGGTCGAGATCATGATGGCCGAAGTGCCCGATGGTCCGCCGCAGATCTTCCGCTGGCGGCGCATGCAGCATCAGGTGGCAAGAAGCGAAGGGCCGGAACGGATTGCCATGGAGTGGTGGATCGATGGGGATGAGGCCGAGGCGCGTGACTATTTCCGCATTGAGGATGAGACCGGGCATCGCTTCTGGATCTATCGTCGTGGTTTTTATGGTCAGGAGCTTGACCCTCGCTGGTTCATGCACGGCGTGTTCGCATGACAACCGCACGGGCATTCTTCGAGGTCGGCACGAGAACGAATTTCTCGTTTCTCGAAGGCGCCTCCGGTCCGGAAGAGATGGTTGTGCAGGCCGCTTATTTGAAGCTCGGCGGTCTCGGGATTGCGGACCGCAATTCGGTTGCCGGCGTTGTGCGAGCGCATGCCCAGGCGGAGCAGCTTGAGGAGAGATACAAGAACAGGGATGAGATTCTGGCTGAGGCGAAGAAGAAGGGAAAAACAGAGGTCATTCTCGATCCTATCCGGGTTCAACCGGGCGCGCGTCTCGTCTTTTCCGACGGAACGCCTGATATCCTTGCCTATCCACAAAACCGGCGAGGCTGGGCAAACCTCTGCCGCCTTCTCAGCGCCGGCAATCTGAAGGAAGAAGCGGTCAAGGGAAGCTGCATCCTGACGGAAGCGGAGCTTGCGGAATGGGGGGACGAGATGATGCTCGCCCTCGTTCCCGACCGCAGCCTTGTCGATCATCAGGCGGGGCAGTCGACGCTGGACGATTATCTGGAGCGGCTTCGCAGGCGATTCCGCAAGGCCTTTTTCATGGCGCTGGCGCCAGCCTATGACGGCCGCGAGAGGCAGGTCTTTGCGGTGCTTTCGATGCTGGCTGCCCGAAACCGCGTGCCGCTGATTGCCACCAACCAGCCGATTTACCACCATCCTGAACGCCGGCCGCTTTCGGATGTCGTGATCGCGATCCGGGAGCATGTGCAGATACCACAAGCCGGATTCCTGCTGGCGCCGAATGCCGAACGTTACCTCAAGGATTCACGTGAAATGGCCCGGATCTTCCGGGACTATCCTGATGCGATCGAAAATACGCAGACCTTTTTCGGCAAGCTGAGCTTTTCGCTGAAGGAACTGGAGCACAATTATCCGCCTGAAAACGATCCGGGCGAAACGCCGCAGGAGACCCTGGAAAGACTGACGAGAGCGGGCGCCGCAAGGCGTTATCCCGACGGTATCCCGCCCAAGGTGGCGCAACAGATCGATTATGAACTGAAACTCATTGGGGATAAGCAATATGCCTCCTACTTCCTGACGGTTCACAAGATCATCCAGCACGCCCGCTATGAACTTAAGGTCTTGTGCCAGGGGCGCGGATCGGCGGCAAACTCGGTCATCTGCTATTGTCTTGAGATAACGGAAGTCGATCCGCAGAAGAGCACGCTGCTCTTCGACCGCTTCATTTCGATGGATCGTGACGAACCGCCGGATATCGATGTCGATTTCGAGCATGACCGGCGCGAAGAGGTCATCCAGTTCATCTACAAGAGATACGGCATAGAACATGCCGGACTGACGGCGGGGGTGACCACCTATCGGACCCGTTCGGCCGGCCGTGAGGTCGCCAAGGCCTTTGGGCTCTCGGAGGATGTTCAGTCGGCGATCAGCAGCCTCGTCTGGGGCTGGTCGGAGGACAATCTCTCCGAACGGGATGCCAAGGCGGCCGGCCTCGACATCAAGGATCCGGTGACGCAGAACGTGCTGAAATATGCGTCCGAGCTTCTCGGTTTCCCCCGCCACCTCACCCAGCATGTTGGCGGCTTCGTCATCACGCGGGACCGTCTCGACGAGGTGGTGCCGATCATGAAGACGGCGATGCCGGATCGCTACATGATCGAGTGGGACAAGGACGACCTCGACAATGTCAAGATCCTCAAGGTGGATGTGCTGGCGCTTGGCATGCTGACCTGCCTGCGGAAGGCCTTCTCGCTGCTTGAACTGCATTACGACGTGAAGAAGACGCTCGCAGACCTCGGCAACAAGGAGCATGGGGACGAAGGCGAGCCGGTTTACGAGATGATGGGCCGGGCCGATACGCTCGGCGTCTTCCAGATCGAAAGCCGGGCGCAGATGAGCATGCTGCCGCGTCTGAAGCCGAAGCTATTCTACGACCTCGTCATCGAGGTGGCGATCGTGCGGCCAGGACCGATCCAGGGCGATATGG
This sequence comes from Rhizobium sp. BK591, assembly GCF_014195045.1. Taxonomy (NCBI): domain Bacteria; kingdom Pseudomonadati; phylum Pseudomonadota; class Alphaproteobacteria; order Hyphomicrobiales; family Rhizobiaceae; genus Rhizobium; species Rhizobium sp. BK591. The sequence goes on along the minus strand of NZ_JACIAZ010000005.1, from coordinate 415,741 downwards.
TGCATCCCTATCTGAAGCGCCGGGAGCAGCAGGCCAAGAACATTCCGATCGAATATCCGAGCAAGGAGCTGGAAACGGTTCTGGAAAGAACCCTCGGCGTGCCCTTGTTCCAGGAACAGGCCATGCAGATCGCCATTACCGCCGCAGGCTTCAGACCGGCGGAAGCCGACAAGCTTCGCAGAGCGATGGCGACATTCAAGAGAACCGGGACGATCGGCAATTTCGAAAAGCGGTTCATCGAGGGAATGGTCTCAAAGGGCTATGCCCAGGAATTCGCGCAGCAGTGTTTCAACCAGATCAAAGGCTTCGGCGAATACGGCTTCCCCGAAAGCCACGCCGCCTCCTTCGCGCTGCTCGTCTATGCCTCCTCTTGGCTCAAGGCCTATTATCCCGATGTCTTCTGCGCGGCGATGCTGAACTCCCAGCCGATGGGGTTTTATGCGCCGGCGCAGCTGGTGCGGGATGCACGCGAGCACGGGGTAAGGATCCTGCCGGTCGATATCAATGAATCGGACTGGGATTGCGGACTGGAAGAAGCTGTCTTCGATCGGAATGCCGTCGATTTCCGGCATGAGAAGATGCGCACGATCATCAAGACCCGGCATGCGATGCGACTGGGTTTTCGCCAGATCAAGGGCCTCTCGATAGACGATATGGAACGACTGGTCGGCAATCGAGGCGAAGGTTACAGTTCGGTGCGCGATCTCTGGCTGCGGTCCGGTCTGCAAAAATCCGTCATCGAGCGGCTGGCGGATGCCGATGCATTCCGGTCGATCGATCTGTCGCGGCGCGAAGCGCTCTGGGCGGTGCGGGCGCTGGATGTGAAGAGCGCAGCCGAGGAACTACCGCTTTTCGAGCAGGCCCGTCATATCGACCTCCAGATCGAACCTATGGCGAAGCTGCCGGACATGCTGCCGGGAGAACAGGTCATCGAGGACTATCGTTATCTCTCGTTGTCGCTGAAGGCGCATCCGGTCTCTTTCCTGCGGGAGGAGTTTCAAAGGACGGGCATCACGCGCAATGTCGATCTGTTGAAGATCGCCAGCGGAAAGCGGGTGACGATCGCCGGCCTCGTGCTGGTGCGCCAGCGACCGGGTTCGGCCAAAGGTGTGATCTTCATGACGCTGGAAGACGAAACCGGTGTGGCCAATGCGATCGTCTGGCCGAAAATGTTCGATAAATACCGATCGGTCGTGATGGGTGCTCGGCTGGTGAAAATCCGCGGCAGGCTGCAAAGCCAGAGCGGAGTGATCCATACCGTTGTCGAGCATATCGAGGATATGACGCCGGCGCTCGGGATCCTGCACCGCGAGGCCCGGCGTTTCGGCGCCTGCGAACGAGCAGACGAAGTGCTGAGACCGGGGGGCGATCCGCGGCAGAAAAAGCTTGCGCATGCGCAAGAGAGGGTGGAGCTGGAAAAACGCATGGTTGCAACAGACCGCCATGCGGGCGCGGCGGCAACGGCTGAAGTGATGCCGCGCGGACGCAACTTCCATTAAAATAGCGTCACCCGATCAGGGCATGCGGCGCGTCTTCATCGGCCTTGTGGCGTCATCATCCTGAAACCTCTGCATAATTTTAGACGATATGCATGGGGTCTCATCCGGACGCTGTTATTCAATGATGCGGGGCTCGAATTTTTTCTTGACAGCCACCATCTTCTTTAGCAGAAAACACGATAGTCAGTGTCATGTTTGGAATGAAGACGTGCTCGTCTGCAGCTGCAATTATATAACCGATAAGGAAATCCGGGAGGTTATCACCAACCTTCTCGATGAAGACTGTTGGCAGCTTATCGTGCCTGCGAAGGTCTACCACGCCATGGAAAAACGCGGCCGCTGCTGCGGCTGTTTTCCCAACGTCGTCGACATCATTATCCAGACGACCGAGGAATATCACGCCCGTCGCCACTCGACGGAGACCGAAATATTTGATTTCATGTCCCGCTTGAAACAATTCCATGAGGAAAACAGGAGAGCGGACATTGAAAGGCGACAAAAAGGTCATCGAGCGGCTTAACGAGGCGTTGTTCCTCGAACTCGGTGCGGTCAACCAATATTGGGTTCACTATCGTCTTCTTGAGGACTGGGGCTACACCAAGCTCGCCAAGAAGGAGCGCGCCGAATCCATCGAAGAGATGCATCATGCCGACCGGCTTGTTGCGCGCATCATCTTCCTCGAAGGCCATCCCAACCTGCAGACCCTTGCACCTCTGCGCATCGGCCAGAACGTCAAGGAAGTGCTGGAAGCCGATCTTGCCGGCGAATATGACGCCCGCACGGCTTACAAGAAGTCGCGCGATATCTGTCATGAGGCCGGCGACTACGTCTCCATGAAGCTTTTCGAAGAGCTGCTGGCGGACGAGGAAGGTCATATCGACTTCCTCGAAACACAGATCGATCTGCTCGAGAAAATCGGCGAGAGCAAATACGGCCAGCTCAACGCCGACTCCGCCGACGAGGCTGAATAAGGCCCCTGCCGATATCGGCCGCCCCATCGGCGGCCGATATTCTTCACCTGGCCCGATATTCTTCATCTGGCATTGTCGTGGACCTTGCTCCCGTTTGCCGAGCGCAAACCGAAGCGGTCTTCCTGCTCAATCAATCTTCCGATTGCAGCGTCGTCAGATGCTGGAATTCGGCCACGACCTGGTCGTAGACGGCGCGCTTGAAGGGGACGATCAACCCCGGCAGCTGCTGCATCGGCTTCCACTCCCAGGCATCGAATTCCGGCTCGTGGCCGCCCGGCGGCGGGTTGATGGCGATCTCGCTGTCGTCGCCGTCGAAGCGGAAGGCGAACCAGCGCTGCGTCTGACCGCGGAATTTTCCTTTCAGCCCGATGCCGATCAGTGCCGGCGGCAGATCGTAGTTGATCCAGTCTCGCGCTTCGGCGAGCAGGGTCACCGTCTTCATGCCGGTCTCCTCGTAGAGCTCGCGGTAGGCGGCGTCCAATGGATCCTCGCCCTTGTCGATGCCGCCCTGAGGCATCTGCCAGAGCTGCGGCGAGCCGTCATATTCGGAATTGCCGTCGGGGATGCGCCGCCCGGCCCAGACGAGACCCTGGCGGTTCAAGATCATCACGCCGACGCAGGGGCGGTAGGGCAGATCCTCGGCTTTCACAGTCGCCTGGCTCATCTTTTTCTCCGTTAGGGGATTCTTCTCAGGGATCCTTATCAAGGATTCTCATCAAGGATTCCGGGGGTCGTTGGAAAGGGCGGCGACGCCGACGATCTCGATGCCGCGCATCGCGGCCCCCTCGCTCCATTTGGCGATGGCGTCAACGCTCTCATCGAAAGCCGATGCGACGCCGATCGCCTGACCGTTCTTGCGGGCGATGCGCTCGAGCTCGTCGAGCTTCTTCAGGATGGCGTTGATATCGAGCTGGCCGTCGAGCTGCAGATCGGCAAAGGCATAAGGCAGTTCGGTTCCCTTGGCCACCGTCGCCGTCTTTGATTGTGCCGAAGTGCCGTCGTCGAGGAACAGCAGGCCGCGTTTGCCGATATCGCGCATCACGGGTTCCATGGCGGCGGGATCCGACAAGAAACGGCCGCCGAGATAATTCATGACGCCGGTATAATTGGTGATCTCGCCCATCGCCTTGTGCAGGTTCTCGATGTTGCGGGCGGCCGGCTTCGTGGTCAGCAGGGTTTCAGGACCCGGATCATTCGCCGGATAATCAAATGGTTCGAGCGGTACCTGCAACAGGATCTCGTGGCCGCCGCGGCGGGCTTCCTGCATCCAGCGCTGCAGACTGTTGCCGCTCGCGGCGAAAGCGAAGGTGATCTCTTCCGGCAGGTCCGCTATGGCGCGCTGCGTTCCGGTCTGGCTGAGCCCGAGACCGCTGACGACGATGGCGATGCGGACGCCGCGCGCGCCGGACGAAGGACGGGCATATTGATCCATCGGCCGCCGGCCATCCGGACCGACGATCGGAAGCCTGCCCAAGGGGGTTTCTTCGAGCAATGCTTCATTCGGCTGAGCTGCCATGCGCGGATCCTGGCCGATCTGCATGGCATCGACCAGCACCGGCCCGCTGCCGTCACGCGGGCGCGGGCTGTATTTGGTGACGACGGAGCCGTCACCGGTGACCATCTGCTCGACATTGGCGCCCGAGCGCGGCTCGGCGCGCGGCATGCCGTCAGCCGCCTGGTTGGCGGCTGACGTTGGTGGCCGAGGCTGGGAAGGCGGCGTTGCTGGCTGCTCGGCCGCAGGCGGTTTGCTGCGTTCGAGCCCATCGCCGCGAAATGCCGTATAGAGCGAAAAGCCGCCTATCGCGAAAAGGCAGAGACTGGCGGCGATGCGGCCCAGGCGCAGAACACCCGGGCGCCGGCTGCCGGTTTTGCGGTTGCGGCCCAAAGGCGCATGCAGGTCCGTTCCCAATTTTTCGCCCGCTCCAAAACCGGGAAACAGCAGAAAGGGAAGGCCGGGCGAGGTGCCCGGCCTTGAGATGATCGATTACTTGGCGACGACGGCCTTGTCCGGGTTCGGCGGGAAGGCCGGATCGGTCTTCTTGCCGCGCAGCAGGTCGAGCGCGTAGTTCAGCTGAACGTCGTCCTTCGGGTCCGGCGGGACGTAAGCAACGGAGCCCGAACCTTCATCCGTCTCGCTCTGGCCCTTGATGTGGCCGCGCAGGCTGGATTCGCCTTCGGTCACCATCTTGCCCTGCAGTTCCTCCGGCAGCGGCTCCTCGACCTTGATGTCGGGCGTGATGCCGGTACCCTGGATCGAGCGGCCCGACGGCGTGTAATAGAGCGCCGTGGTCAGGCGCAGCGCGCCGTTTTCGCCGAGCGGGATGATCGTCTGGACGGAGCCCTTGCCGAAAGAGCGCGTGCCGAGAATGGTGGCACGGCGCAGATCCTGAAGAGCGCCGGCGACGATTTCCGATGCGGAAGCCGAACCGCCATTGATCAGCACGATCACCGGCTTGCCATCCGTCAGGTCGCCCGGGCCGGCATTGAAGCGGCGGGTTTCATCCGGATTGCGGCCGCGGGTCGAAACGACCTCGCCGCGCTGCAGCAGGGCATCGGAGACGTTGATCGCCTGGTCGAGCAGGCCGCCCGGATTGAGGCGCAGGTCGAGAACATAACCCTTCAGCTTGTCAGCCGGAACGGTGTCCTTGATCTTCTTGATCGCCTTTTCCATGTCGGGATAGGTCTTCTCGGTGAAGGAGATGATGCGGAGATAACCGACATCGTCCTCGACACGCGACTTGACTGCCTGGACGGCGACGACGTCACGGACGATCGTCAGTTCGATCGGCTTATCGGCGCCCTTGCGGATCAGCGTTAGCTTGATCGGCGTGTTGACGGCGCCGCGCATCTTCTCGACGGCGTCCTCCAGCTTCAGGCCGCGCACGGACTGGCCGTCGATCTCGGAGATATAGTCACCGGCGAGAACACCGGCCTTGGCGGCGGGCGTATCATCGATGGGGGTGATGACCTTGACGAGTTCGTCTTCCATCGTGACTTCGATGCCGAGACCGCCGAACTCACCCTTGGTCTGGGTGCGCATGTCCTCGGCGTCCTTCGCATTCATGTAGCTCGAATGCGGATCGAGAGAGGAGAGCATGCCGTTGATGGCGTTCTCGATCAGCTTGTCTTCGGCCGGCGGCGTCACGTACTGCGCACGCACGCGCTCGAAGACATCGCCGAAAACCGAAAGTTCCTTGTATGTAGAGGATCCGGCCGCTTCTGCCGGCACACCCGCCGAGTAAATGACGCTCATTGCGGTCGCACCCATCAATGCGCCGACCAGAACAAGAGAAGCCCTACGAATCATTGCGTGCCTTTCCAGTGTCTTTGGAGGTCCACCACGGCCGGGAATCGACCGGTTTACCGTCCTTTCGAAATTCAATGTAAAGCGTTGGCCGGTCCGTTTCCAGCGCCAATGCAGTTGCGCTTGCCACTCTTTTTGCGCCCATCACGGCAAGCGGCTCGCCGGAGAAAACGAACTTTCCCTGACGGGTATTGATCGTATCCATTCCCGAGAGAACCAGGTGATATCCATCGCCCACGTCGAGGATAATCATCTGGCCGTAACTGCGGAACGCGCCGGCGAAAACCACCAGGCCATCCGCAGGCGCCGTCACCACCGTCTCCGGATTGGTGGCGACCGTCATTCCCATGGCCTCGTGTCCGGTGCCGTCGGCATCGCCGAACTGGCGCAGGATATCGCCCGCAACGGGCACCTCCAATTTCGCCTTCAATTCTCCGAAGGGATATGCGGGCGCAATGCGGTTTTTATCGGGCACGCCGCTGTCGGCGAGCGCCCTGGCCTGAGCGCGCTGCTCGTCCGTCATAAGCCTGCGGTTCTCCTCCGCCTGGCGGGCGGCGGCGGCAGCGTCCCGCACCGAAGCGATCTCGGATTCCATCGAGGCGACAAGGCCTTCAAGGCTCGTCGCCTTGCCCGCCAGCTCTTCGGAGCGTCTTCTCTCGGCTGCGAGTTCGGCGGCATTGTTGCGGCTGAGCTTGTCGTTTTCGGCAAGCAGCAGGTCCATGCGCCGCTCCTCCTCGATGCCATCCGTCATCGTCGCGGTCAGCGAGGCCTTTTCGGCGGCGCTTGCGGTTTGCAATGCGGCGAGGTTTGCGAGGTCTGCGGCAAGTTTGTCGGTCTCCTTGCGGATGCCGGGCACGACCGCGCCGAGCAGAATGGCGCTGCGCACCGATGCGAGCGCGTCATCGGGGGTGACGAGCAAAGCGGGCGGCGGGTTGCGGCCCATGCGCTGGAGTGCTGCCAGCACCTCGGCCAGAAGGCCGCGGCGCTCATGCAGGGAACGGCGGATGCCATCCTCCTTGACGCCGAGACCGGCAAGCTTCTTCTCGCTTTCGAGGATCTGCCTTTCAAGCGCCTTGCGGCGTGCGGCGGAATCGATCAGCGCCTGGCGGATGCTCTCCGTGCTCTTTTCCAGATCGGCAATGCTCCGGCGAAGCGCGCTCACCTTGTCGGTGGAGAGACTGATGGTCTTCGACAGGGTTTCGAGTTCGGCTCGGGTCTGATCACGCTTGGCGGCAAGTTCGGCGGCGGGATCGGGCGGTGGCGGCTCGGCTGCCGGCTGCGGTGCGGATTGTGCCGCTTCGGGGGCGGCTTCCTGCGCCCGGACGATGAACGGATTTGCCGACACGACAATCACCGCCACACCGACACCGGCCGCGATAGCCGGCAGGATCATGCGGTGTCGCCTGGTGGATGCTCTCGTCATGCGTGTTGGGGCACTTTCTCAAATCGCGCGAAGACTAAGCTGATTTGGCGCGCTTTGCCAGAACGTTCGACGGACAGCGAGTGTCCAAGCAAACACGGCTGCGTGACATTACGACGCGCTGGGCGACGCATTGGGCCGCCGCGGCATCAGACGCGGTGATAGGGGTGGCCGGACAGGATGGTAACGGCGCGGTAGAGCTGTTCGGCGATCAGCGTGCGCACCAGCTGGTGCGGCCAGGTCATCTTGCCAAGACACAGCGTGGCGTCGGCACGATCGTACAGGGAGGGATCGAGGCCGTCGGCGCCGCCGATCGCGATGGTCAGTTCGCGTTTGCCCTGATCGCGATAGGAGCCGAGCAGATTTGCGAAGGCTTCACTGTCGAGCGCCTTGCCGCGTTCATCGAGAAGAATGAGAATGCTGCCATCGGCAAGCGATTTCAAAAGCATCGCCGCCTCTTCACGCTTGCGGGTTTCCGCATTGGAGGCACGGCTTTCGGCCACTTCGGCAACACGGGTAAATTCGAGGCCGACGGCAGGGCCGGCCTTGGCAAAACGGTCGAGATAGCGGGCCACAAGATCCTTTTCGGGGCCGGACTTCAGCCGTCCCACCGCAAAAAGACCTATTCGCATTCATCCGCTCCCGCTCATGCGGCACATCGGGCGCACACTGCGCCACCGGCCGGCTTGTGATATTTTCCGGCCAGCCAATGCCACGTCTCAGGCGCCGGACAGAATGCCGGCCTGCCTGTCAGTGCCGTGTTTCTTCATCCATATCCGGAGCCGCCCACATCTTTTCGATGTTGTAGAACTCGCGGATTTCGGGACGGAACACATGCACGATAATGTCACCCGTGTCGATCAGGACCCAATCCCCGCCTTCCTGACCTTCGACGCGGGCCGTACCGAGGCCGTCGTCCTTAAGGTCGGTCAGCAGATGATCCGAGATCGCCATGACATGCCTGTTCGAGCGGCCGGAGACGACGATCATGTAGTCTCCCAGCGCCGATTTTCCGGCAATGTCGATGGTGACGATATCTTCAGCTTTGGAGTCCTCAAGGCTGGCGAGGACGGTTTCTAGGGCACGGGCGGCGGCATCGGCGCCACGTTCCGCACTCTTCGGGATAACGGCGAGCGTTTTTCCCTTGGCGTGTACTGTTGTCAGTGCTTTCCCTTTCCTGGAATGACAAACTATGCACAACACAGATCCGATCGAGACCGGATCATGGTTAAGATAGGCATCAAACCATTAATGTTTCAAGACATGCTAAGGTACGGAACGGCCGAAAATCCGATCTAACGTCCGAATTGAAGAATATTGCCACGCGGGCTGCTTCCGGCGGGCGGTGTACAGTTTCCATACCGCAGCGTAAAGTGCCGAAAATTCCGCGATCTCTGGATTCAATGACCGACTCAGCCGTAAAAACACTCGTTCCCGTCCTGCGAATCAGCTTCCCGGACCAGGATCGCCTCGGTCGCGGAAAGATGGAGCTCCTGGAGCACATCCGCTCGACCGGTTCGATCTCGGCGGCGGGGCGGGCGATGGACATGTCCTATCGCCGGGCATGGCTGCTCGTCAGCGAGATGAACCGGATGTTCTCTGAACAGGTGGTGGAATCGCAGCGCGGCGGGCAAAGGGGCGGCGGCGCGGTGCTGACGCTGTTCGGCGAGGAACTGCTCGAGCGTTTCCGCCGGATGGAAAAGACGGTGCGCACCAGCCTTGCCGACGATCTCGCCTGGCTCGAAGGCAAGCGCAATCTGCAACAGGGCAAGCGCGGCTGATCAGGCCTCCAGGGCAACCGTCTTGATGACGGCGAAGACCGCCCTTCCCGGCCGAAGATCGAGGCGCTCGCAGGAGAGCGTCGTGATCCGGGAAAGAATGATATCGCCGCCGCAATCGAGCCGGATTTCCACCGTTCCGTCCTCGGCCGGCGATATCTGCTCTATCCTTGCTTCCAGAATATTCAGCGCGCTGAGCCCCTCCGGCTTTGCGGTCGCCAACATGACATCGCGGGAGGGAATGCGGATGCGGACCGATTTGCCGGGCGCAAGGGCCGCACCCGGAATATGGAGCCGGCAGGATTTCAGCGCGACGGTCGACAGGCGGTGAAGCGGATCGAAGCTTTCCACGGTGCCTTCGAGTAGCGCGCCCGCCTCGCGCCGATCGGCGGAGGTTGACGGACGGCTCAATATGTCGATGGCGGAACCGGTCGCTTCCACCTTGCCGTCGCGCATGACGACGACATGGTTTGCCAGCCGCGCCACCTCTGCGATCGAATGGCTGACATAGACGATCGGGATGTCGGTCTCGTCGCGCAAACGTTCCAGATAAGGCAGAATCTCAGCCTTGCGCGCCTCGTCGAGGGCGGCGAGCGGCTCGTCCATCAGCAGCAGGCGGGGCGAGGAGAGAAGCGCGCGGCCGATGGCGACGCGTTGCTTCTCGCCTCCGGAGAGTTTCGCGGGGCTGCGCGCCAGCAGCGTCTCGATGCCGAGCAGGTCGACGATGCGATCGAAGCTCTCACTGCCTGCCGTTCTCGCCGCGAACCAGCGGCCGTAGGAGAGATTGGCGCGAACGCTGAGATGCGGGAAAAGCCGCGCCTCCTGGAAGACATAACCGAAACGGCGGCGATGTTTCGGGATGAAGATGCCGGTTGCGGTGTCGGTCAGGGCCTCGCCGTCAAGGGCGACGCGGCCTGCGTCCGGGCGCGCGAGGCCGGCGATGATGCGGATCATCGCGGTCTTGCCGGAACCGGAACGGCCGAACAGCGCGGTGACGCCACGCTCGGAGGTGAAGGCGGCATCGAGCGAAAAGGCGCCAAGCTTCTGTTTTGCCTCGACGATCAGCGTCATTCCGGATCGATCCTCCGGCCGGCGAGACGGGCGAGGAATTCGGAGGCGAGCAAAGCGGCCATGGAAATGACGACGGCAACGAGCGTCAGGCGGAATGCGCCGGCGTCGCCGCCCGGAACCTGGGTAAAAGTGTAGATCGCCGCCGACAGCGTCTGGGTTTCGCCGGGAATGTTGGAGACGAAGGTGATCGTCGCGCCGAATTCGCCCATTGCCTTGGCAAAAGACAAGATCATGCCGGCGATGATGCCGGGCAGGGTCAGCGGCAGGGTGATCGTCAAGAAGACCCAGACAGGTCCGGCGCCGAGCGTTCCGGCGGCCTCCTCCAGCTTGCGGTCGACCGCCTCGATCGACAGGCGGATGCTGCGCACCATCAGCGGAAAGGCCATGATGGCGCAGGCCAAGGCCGCACCCGTCCAGCGGAAGGAGAGAACGATGCCGAAATACTGGTCGAGCAGGCTGCCGACCGGACCGCGGCGGCCGAACAGAATGAGCAGAAGGAATCCGGTGACGACCGGGGGCAGGACCAGCGGCAGGTGAACGACGCCATTCAGCACCGACTTGCCCCAGAAGCGGCCGCGGGCAAGCAGCAGGGCGACGAGGATGCCGAAGGGCAGGCTTGCCAGCATGGCGACGATCGAGACGCGCAGGCTGAGCAGGATCGCCGTCCATTCCTCATTGCTCAACCCCAACATGTCCAAATGCAGCTGTCTCCCTGGAAGTCTGGGGGCACGCCGGGGCGAGCCTCAGTTTGTTGACAATGCTCGTTCTTTACATGGCGTCATCCGACGCCTGCCCCTCATCCGCCTGCCGGCACCGACCGGGGTCAAGCCACGGGTCTCGACCCGTCCTTCAGACCCCCCGCTCGCGGGGCGAAGGGACCCTGTCGCACCGTCCTCCTCAACCTCAACGCGGCGTTTGCCACGTCCCTCGCCCGCGAGCGGGTTTGGGTGAGGGGCAATCCCACGGCACGAACAAGACAGCCTCTGCCACTTATCGATCGATGCAAATGCTTGGGGTACAAGACAAGCATCACGAAACACTAATTGGTCGACTATTTCAGAATCGTGAAACCCTGCGCCGTGAAGAAGGCAGCAGCCCTGTCGGATTTCAGGAAGTCGAGATAGGCTGCTGCATCCGGGTTCTTGCTCTCGTTAAGGATTGCGATCGGATACATGATCGGCGGGTGGGAATCGGCCGGGAAGGTGCCGACGACGGCGACACCCTTATCGGCTGCGGCATCCGTCTGGTAGACGATGCCATAAGGCGCTTCGCCGCGGGAGACGAGGGCAAGGGCGGCGCGCACGCTTTCGGCGCCGGCGACCTTGCTTTCGACCGATTTCCAGACGCCGAGCTTTTCGAGCGCGGCCATGCCATATTTGCCGGCCGGAACCGATTTCGGCTCACCCATGGCCAGCTTGCCGTCACCCAGCAGTCCTGCAAGATCGAAGCCCTGCTTGATCTCGACCGGTTTTGCCTTGGCCTTTTCGGCAACGAGCACGATGCGGTTGCCGAGCAGATTGGAGCGGGTATCGGCCTTGATCAGGTTTTTCTTGGCGACGTAATCCATCCAGTCGAGATCGGCCGAGATGAAGACATCGGCAGGAGCCGCGTTTTCGATCTGCTTGGCCAGGGCTCCGCTCGCCGCATAGGAGGCGACGGTTTCCTTGCCGCTTTCCTTGGCCCAGGCGGTGTTGGCGGCGTCGAGCGCATCCTTGAGGCTGGCGGCCGCAAAGACGATGAGCTTTTCGGCTGCGGCAGCAGGCGCCGGAAGCGCTGCCGTGCCAAGCCAGAGGGCTGCGATCGCGGCGGTTGCCTGTTTCATCCATCGGCGGCGGTTCTGCATGATGTCTCCCCAGGTTTCGAAATATTGCGACGAATATAACGGGTGAGGTGCTTTGGCTAGGGATATATCCAGAAAAATATAACCATATCGGGCCGCTGTGTTCGCAGCGATCCAATGGTTTTGGCATTGTTGAAGTGCATGGCTCGAACCGCAGCATGAGATCCAAAGGGCGGAAATATCCAAACGACAGTTGGCAGACCGCAAGGATTCCCGGCGGTAGAGTATGCTCCGTCGATTTCTGCCAAGAAAAACGGCAATGCCAAAGCCATAAGGCTGCATAGGATTGCAAGTGACGCATTGCTGCAATGCAACAATCGATATTCATCTTCCTGCGAAATATGGTACAACACTCTCATCGAAACGGCTTCTCCTCCTCCCATAGCCGTTCGGTAGGATCGACAACACTCCTCCTCCCAGTTGTCGATCGAGTTTATAAGCCCGACGGATCTCCTCCCCCGTCGGGCTTTCTCGTTTTCGGGACATCCTTGGAAATCAAACTAAAGCGCGTCGCCGGGCGCCGAGCCGTTGCGGATTGCCGTCGAGCTCAGGCCGGAGCGCGGCCCGTGGATGAAGGTCCAGGCCGGCGCACGCTTCTTCCAGAGAACACGGGCATCATCCTCGTCGACCCGGGCGAAATCGAAGGTCCTGGCCATTTTCGAGGAGAGGAAGGAGAGCGTCGCACCCGGCCGGTCGATCACCGCGATCGGGAAGGTGCGGGCAATCTCCTGCCATTTCTGCCATTTGTGAAAGGTCTGCAGGCTGTCTGCGCCCATGATCCAGATGAAATGCACATGCGGATTGCGGGCCTTGACGCGGGCAAGCGTGTTGGCAGTGTAGCTGACGCCGAGCGTCTGTTCGAAGGCCGTCACCTTGACGCGGGGGTCGGCGGCGACACGCTCGCTTTCGGCAATACGCTCGGCAAGCGGGGCGAGCTGGTTGCGGCTCTTCAGCGGATTGCCCGGGGTGACCATCCACCAGAGCTGATCGAGGCCAAGCCGCTTGAGGGCGATCTCGGCGACCAGCGCGTGGCCCTGATGCGGCGGATTGAACGAACCGCCGAACAGACCGACGACCATGCCGCGCTCGCTGTGCGGCATGCGGAGATAGTGCCGGTCCACATTCTCAATCGTCACGTCTGGCTCGGTCGTCACCTCAGGGCCGCGTCTGTCCGGCACCATGCACCCGATATTTGAACGAGGTGAGCTGTTCGACGCCGACAGGACCGCGGGCATGCATCTTGCCGGTGGCAATGCCGATTTCCGCACCCATGCCGAACTCGCCGCCATCGGCAAATTGCGTCGAGGCATTGTGTAGCAGGATCGCCGAATCGACTTCGGTGAAGAAACGCGCGACGACGTCAGGGTCCTCGGCGATGACGGCCTCGGTGTGGTTCGAGGAATAGGTCTGGATATGGGCGATGGCGCCCGATATGCCGTCGACGACGGCAACCGAAATGATCGCGTCGAGATATTCGGTCGACCAATCCTCCTCGGTCGCGGGCTTCATGCCGGGTGCGACCTTCAGCACCGTTGCCGAAGCGCGGATCTCGCAGCCGGCCTGCGCGAGAACCTCGAGCAGCGGCGTCAGATGCGTGCCGATCGCGGCGCCATCGACGAGCAGGGTTTCGGCCGCGCCGCAGATACCGGTGCGGCGCATCTTGGCGTTGACGACGATCTTCTTCGCCATTTCGATATCGGCCGAGGCATCGACATAGATATGGCAAAGGCCTTCGAGATGGGCAAAAACCGGCACGCGGGCCTCGTTCTGCACGCGGGCGACCAGGCTCTTGCCGCCGCGCGGCACGATGACGTCGATCGCGCCCTCCAGGCCGCGCAGCATGGCGCCGACGGCAGCGCGGTCGGCGACCGGAACGAGCTGGATAGCATGCTCTGGAAGTCCTGCCGCCTTCAGGCCTTCAACCAGGCAGACATGGATAGCCTGCGATGAGCGGCGCGAATCCGAGCCGCAACGCAGGATGACGGCATTGCCCGCCTTGAGGCAGAGGGCGCCGGCGTCCGCCGTGACGTTCGGCCGGCTTTCGAAGATGACGCCGATGACGCCGAGCGGCGTGCGGACGCGCTCGATCTTCAACCCGTTCGGCCGGTCCCAGGCGGCGATGACTTCGCCGACCGGATCGGCAAGCGCGGCAATGGCGCGGATGCCCTCGGCCATTTCGGCCACACGCTTGTCGTTCAGCGTCAGCCGGTCGACGAAGGAGGCAAGCATTTCGGTGCCTTCGATATCCTTCAGGTCCTTGGCGTTCTCGGCAAGAATATGCGCCTTGTTCGCCAGGATCGCATCGGCCATGGCGTTCAGCGCCCTGTTCTTCACCTCGGTGGACGCAAAGCTCAGCGGTCGCGCGGCAGCCCTCGCCTTGCGGCCGATGTCGTTCATCAGCACGTCAATGTCAGGGCTTGGCGCCACGGTATCAAGCATAGCTCGCGTCCTTCTTCTGCCTTTCCGATTTCGAACCGATCTGGGCCGTCATGACCATGTCGTCGCGATGGACCATGGCGGCGCGCCCGGCATAACCGAGGATGGCGGCGATTTCCGCCGATTTGCGGCCGGCGATCCGGCGGGCGTCGTCGGCATCGTAGCTGACAAGACCGCGGCCGATCTCGCGGCCCGCCGGGCCGATGATCGCCACCGTATCACCGCGGCTGAAGAGGCCGGAAACGCTGCGCACGCCGGCCGGAAGCAAGCTCTTGCCGGCCCCGAGTGCAACGACGGCGCCGTCATCGACATGCAGTTCGCCGGCCGGCTGCAACTGCCCGGCAATCCAGGTCTTGCGGGCGGTGACGGGCGTGCCAGACGGCGCGAACCAGGAGGAACGCGCGCCGTTTTCGATTGCCGACAGCGGGCTGTCGGTCTTGCCCGACGCGATGATCATGGCGCAGCCCGATGTGGTGGCAATCTTGCCGGCATCGATCTTGGTGCGCATGCCGCCACGCGAAAGCTCGGAGGCCGCACCCCCGGCCATTGCCTCGATCTCCGGCGTGATCGCGGCAATCGTCTCCAGGAACGTTGCGTTCGGATCGAGATGCGGCGGCGCGGTATAGAGGCCGTCAATATCGGAGAGAAGAATGAGCAGGTCGGCGCCGGTCATCGTCGCGACGCGGGCGGCGAGGCGGTCGTTGTCGCCGTAGCGGATTTCGCTGGTGGCAACGGTATCGTTCTCGTTGATGATCGGCACGGCGCCGATTTTCAAAAGCTGATTGATGGTGGCGCGGGCATTGAGATAGCGGCGGCGTTCCTCGGTATCTCCGAGTGTCAGCAGGATCTGGCCGGCGACGATCTCGTCGTGCGACAGGCTTTCCGACCAGGCACGCGCCAGCGCGATCTGGCCGACGGCGGCGGCGGCCTGGCTTTCTTCCAGCTTCAGCGCGCCCGAGGGCAGGTCGAGCACCGAGCGGCCGAGCGCGATCGCGCCCGAGGAGACGACGAGCACATCGATGCCCTTGGCCTTCAGGCCGGCGATATCGGCGCACATGGCGTCGAGCCAGGCCTTCTTCAGCCCGGCCCTGCGATCGACCAGCAGCGCAGATCCGATCTTGATGACGATACGGCGGTAGCGGCCGAGCGGCTTACGGCTGGTCATCGGCCTCGTCCTCGCCCTGAACCTCGCCCTTGTCCTCATCGGAGACGACCATGTCGCGATGGCGCAGCTTCGGCACCTTGGCCGGCTTCTCCTCGGTATTGGCCTCGACGATGATGTCGCGCAGGGCGCGCAGGACCTCGGTCATGCCCTTGCCGGTGACGGCCGAAATCTGGAAGGGCGTCTTGCCGCAGGCCTTGGCCAATTCCTTGGTCTTCTTCTTCAATTCGGCATCGTCGAGCAGGTCGATCTGCGACAGCGCCACGATCTCAGCCTTATCCGTCAGCTCGTTTCCATAGGCTTCGAGCTCGTGCTTGACCGTCTTGTATGCCTTGCCGACCTTTTCCTCCTGGGCGGAGACGAGGTGGAGCAGCACGCGGGTGCGCTCGACATGGCCGAGGAAACGGTCGCCGATGCCGACACCTTCATGGGCGCCTTCGATCAGGCCCGGAATGTCGGCGAGGATGAATTCCCGCTCGTCGATGGTGGCAACACCGAGGTTGGGATGCAGCGTGGTGAAGGGGTAGTTGGCGATCTTCGGACGGGCGCGGGTGACGGCAGCCAGGAACGTCGACTTGCCGGCATTGGGCAGGCCGACGAGGCCGGCATCGGCAATCAGTTTCAGCCGCAGCCAGAGGGTCTTTTCCTCGCCGGGCAGGCCGGGATTGGCCCAATCCGGCGCCTGATTGGTCGAGGTCTTGAAATGGGCGTTGCCGAAGCCGCCATTGCCGCCATGGGCGAGGCAGAAACGCTGGCCTTCGACGGTGAGATCGCAGATCAGCGTTTCCCGGTCTTCCTCGAAGATCTGGGTGCCTACGGGAACCTTGAGCGTCACGTCGCTTCCATTGGCGCCGGTGCGGTTCCTGCCCATGCCATGGGTGCCGATCGTCGCCTTGAAATGCTGCTGATAGCGGAAATCGATCAGAGTGTTCAGTCCGTTGACAGCCTCGACCCAGACGTCGCCGCCGCGTCCGCCATCACCGCCATCCGGGCCGCCGAACTCGATGAATTTCTCGCGCCGGAAGGAAACGCTGCCGCCGCCGCCGTCTCCGGACTTGATATAGACCTTTGCTTCGTCGAGAAATTTCATTTTACTTCCAATATTCAGTGGCAGTTGGACGGCCGTCTTGGCCCATTCGATATAGGCGGTTCCGACGGAGGTCAAAGATTATCGTGAATTTCGTGAGCTATAACATACAGTACGGCTTCGGTCTCGATGGCAGATACGATCTGCCGCGCATTGCCCGGAGCCTCGAGGGGGCCGATGTCATCGCGCTGCAGGAGGTGACCCGCGGCTTCTCCCGCAACGGTTTTGCCGACATGGCGGCTGATGTTGCCGCCTTCTTTCCCGACTATTTCTGGGTGTATGGGCCAGCCTGCGATATGCATGTCGAGGCAGCCAAAGAGGGGCTCCGGCCGGTGCCCGGCACGCGATTCCAGTTCGGCAACATGGTGCTGTCGCGCTGGCCTGTTATCTCCACCCGGACGCTGCTTCTGCCGCGCAGCCGGACGATCGGCAAGATCAACCTGCAGCGCGGCGCAACCGAGGCGGTGATCAAAGCACCCGGCGGCGCGTTCCGCGTCTACTCCGTCCATCTCGACCATGTCTCTGCCGACGAGCGCATCCGCCAACTGCAATTCCTGAACGCGCAGATCAATGCCTTCGTCCAGGAGGGCGGGTCGCTGACGGGAGGCGGCGAATTCGATCTGCCGGAGCCGCCGCTGCCGGAAGATTACGTCATCATGGGCGATTTCAACATGGAGCCGGAATCGCCGGAATATTGCGCGCTTGCCGGTGCCGGCGGCGGATATTACGGCCGTATCGCCAGGGTCGGCACGCCGATCGACGCCTTTGCGGCGCTCTCGGCCTATCGGCCGGGGAGCTACAGCTGGATGGATCCCGAAGATCACGGCAAACGCATGCATCTCGATTATTGCTTCGTCAGTTGCGGCCTTGAGGGCCGGTTGAAATCCGCCCGGATCGATACGCAATCCGAGGGCTCCGATCATTTTCCCCTATGGGTTGAGATCGGGGATTGAGGGAGACGCCGCCGGGGCGGCGTCTCCTTTTCGGTTATGCGACCTTCCGCGGCTGCAGCATGCCCGGCTGCAGCACGGTTTCGATGTGCGACACCATGGTGTTGCGGGCGAAACAATAGATTTCGCCGCAACCCGTCATGCGGAAACCGAGCTTCTCCTGCAGTCGCAGCGAGGCCGGGTTGTCGGCGAAGACGCCGGAATGGACCGGCGTCTCCGGCATGCGGCGCGAGAAGCGCTCGATGATCGCCGCCACCGCCTCGCTCATATAGCCGCGCCGCCAGTAGTAGCGGTTCAGCCAGTAGCCGAGGTGCCAGCGGCCGTGACGCAACTCGATCGAGACGTTGCCGATATGGACATCGTCGTGACCGGTGATCGCCAGCGGCCAGTCGGGCAGGGTGCCCGAGGTGACTGGGATCAGCCAGTCCAGCGCATCCTGCCGGTCGAACGGCGCGGGTACGCGGGACAGCATGCGCGTGACCGCGAAATCGGAGAGCGATTCCGCGATCGCAGGCGCATCGCTCAGCCTGTGCGGGCGGAGCGTCAGCCTAGCGGTCGAGATGACAGGCGCGGGGCCGGGCATCATCGGCTTGAGCTCAGGCCTTTGCAGCGCGGTCGTGCTCATGCGATGTTCCCCCAGCTTCGGAGGGACATCCAGGTCTTGCGGTCGAGCCTGTACCATTCCACGGGCACGTTGCTGCCGAGCGCCAGCGAGGCAGCGAGCCCCGATCCCTGGAACTGGAAGCCGCACTTCTGGATGACGCGGCGCGAGGCGACGTTCATCACCCGGCAGCGCGCATCGATCTGATCGACGTCCTGGCGGGTTCTGAACACCATATCGACCAGGGCATGGCAGGCCTCGGTCGTATAGCCCTTGTTCCAATAGGGCTCACCCAGCCAGTAACCGATCTCGACGGTCTTGCCGTCGGCATGCGGCTCGACGCCGCAGCAGCCGATAAAGGCGCCGTTTTCGGCCTTGGTGATCGCATAGACGCACTTGCCAATCTCGCCATTTTTCGTGCGACGCACGAAGTCAGCAGCATCATTGGCGGTATAGGGGTGCGGCATACGCGATACCATGGTGGCGACTTTGGCGTTGTTGGCGAGATGGGCAAGGGCGTCGATGTCTTCTTCGTGGGGCGCGCGCATGACGAGCCTTTCCGATAACAAGACAGGGCAATCGGTCCTTAACCGCTCCGGCCTCAGCCGTTCTTCGGAAGACCGCTGGTCTTCCCGGGGCGACCGTGATTGGTCTGCCCTTAACAATTCGCCTTGCATGGTTCAGTCCTCCTTGAGGGGTAAAGAAAAAGGGGAGATGGCGCCCCATCTCCCCTGTTTTCTAGACTGAACCTGATACGGCCAGCCGGGTCGATGAGACGCCGGCTGTTTTTGAGCGCTACCGGCTTATTCCGCTGCTTCCGCTTTCGGCATGACAGACACGTAGACGCGACCGTTGGCCTTCGTTCGGTAGTTCACATTGCCGGCGGTAAGCGCAAAAATCGTGTGATCCTTGCCGAGGCCGACGTTGGAACCCGGATGCCACTGCGTCCCGCGCTGACGCACGAGGATGTTGCCTGCGATGACGGCTTCGCCGCCGAACTTCTTCACGCCAAGGCGCTTGGATTCGGAATCGCGACCGTTGCGCGAGGAACCGCCAGCTTTTTTGTGTGCCATTGGAGTTCTCCTTTAAACCTTGTCCCGTTGATCTTACTTGGCAGCCACGATGTCCGTGATACGGACGACCGTGTGATGCTGACGATGGCCGCGCGAACGCTTCGAATTCTGACGGCGGCGCTTCTTGAAGGCGATGACCTTCTTGCCGCGGTTCTGTTCGACGACTTCTGCCTTGACAGAGGCGCCGGTAACGAAGGGCGCACCGATCGCAGCGTCGGCGCCTTCGCCGATCACGAGCACTTCGGTGAATTCAATGGAATCGCCAGCGGTGGCTTCCAGCTTTTCGATGGTCAGCACGTCGTTGGCTGCCACACGGTACTGTTTACCGCCGGTCTTGATGACTGCGAACATTTTTTATCCTTTCATGTTCGTTCCAGCTCTCCTCGCTCCTTGAGCAAGGTGGCCGTCTTTTTATCAGTCGAAGTTAAGCAGGGATTTCAGAGGGAAACCTCGAACTCTTCCTGCCGGTGAAACGCCCCACGCAAGCGCAGGACAAGCAAGGCACGGATTTCTCCAAACCTATTGCGCAGCCGAGATACGCGAGCGACAAAAAAGTGTCAAGGCAAAAGGATGGAATGCTTCGACTTTTCGGCTTGCCAACCTGTCATATGCTCGTTATGAGAACGCCCGCGCCGAACAAGCGCCGACCAGACCGCGGAGAGGTGGCAGAGTGGTCGAATGCACCGCACTCGAAATGCGGCATACCTGCAAGGGTATCGTGGGTTCAAATCCCACCCTCTCCGCCATAACGCTTCAAGCGCATAATTTTCCTGCAAACCGCTGAAATACCGAGACATCAGAGCGGGAAGGCGCCGTAGCTCTTTCGGCGGACAAGCGGATGCCGGACTGCGGTGTCGCAGTTCCAGTGCGGATGCGTCAATAATCAATCTGGGCGAATTGCTTTTTAAGGCATTGCTGATGAAGTGCCGGCATGACAAAGCCGCCCCGCAAGCCTTCCAAGCCGCTGCTCGGTGAAGCCTACGAGCCGCTCCGCAGCCGACCGCACTGGCTGCGAGATCCCGCTCAGCCCAATCTTCCTCTCGATCCGATGCCGGACGACCCGGATTTGAACCAGGCCGAAGGTCAGCCATACCCGCAGCGGGCGACCGACCGGGACATGGCGGCTCGCAACTTCCTGAGCTTCAACACGGCGATCTTGCTGGGGATCTTGTTCATTGCGATCGTCTTCAGGTTCCACAAGATCACCTTGCCGCTGGTCGACGGCTTCAGCTGGCGCGAGGTCAGCACCGCAATGATGGCCGACAATTTCCAGCAGCGCAGCTGGAACATCTTCTTTCCGGAGGTCAGCTGGACCGGGCCCGGGCCAAGCTATCAGGGCCGCGAGTTCCAGATCGTCAGCTATCTCACAGCCCTGCTCTACCAACTGTTCGGCTGGCACGACTGGTTCGGCCGCATGGTTGCGGCCTTCTTCAGCCTGGTGACGGTGTTTTCGCTGCACAGGCTGACGGCGCGCTGCTGGGGCGAGATGCACGCCCACGCGGCAGCACTTGCCTACGCGCTGATGCCGGCGGCGATCATGATCGACAGCTCGTTTCTTCCCGATCCCGCGATGCTGGCCTTGGTCACTCTCGGCGTCTGGCTGTTCGTCAGATATTGGGCCGGCGGCAGCGGTTGGCTCTTGCCGTTCGCCACGGTCAGCTTCTCGCTCGGCGCACTGTCAAAGCCGCCAGGCCTCGCCGCCGGTGCCATTATCTTCTATCTGATGGTCTGCTGGATTCTGGAGAAGAAGTGGAAGCAGGCGAGTGGGGTCTTCCTGTCGGGGCTCCTGAGCCTGGCCGTCATCGGCGCTTATTTCAGCTGGGCGATTTATCTCGGCCGCAGCTATCCGCCGTTTCATGTCGCCGGCACCGGCGGCTATATCTGGGAGGATGGCTTCCGGACATACCTCAGAAACAGGTTCTATTTCCAATCCGCGTGGAACACCTCGGCTTTGTGGTTCTACGGCTATCCGTTCATGGTGCTGTTTGCGGTCGGCTTGTGGATACCGCCCAGACCTGCCGAAGACCCTAGGCGACGCACCCTTTCGCGCATTCCCTATGTGTGGCTGGCTGCGGCCGTGATCGTCTATCTGGCGGCGGCCGGCGAGATCACCGGCAATGTGTGGAACTTCCACATCTTCCATGTACCGGTCGCGATATTCTCAGGCCGCGGCGCGCTTCTTCTGGCAACCCTTGCATCGAGAACCGTTCTAACGCCGGCGGTCGTGCTTCGCTCGATCTGCATCGTGGCGGTCGCACTTGCCTGGTCGACCCTTCCCCTCGTCAGGACGATGAAGAAGCCAATCGCCATGAAGGGCAAGCTGCTTGGCGAGGAACTGGCGCGGCTGGCGCAACCGGGCGACCTCGTCGTCGCCATCGCGCCCGAGGTCGGCGATCCCGTCGCAATCTACTACAGCAGGGCGCGGGGCTGGGTGTTCCCGCCCGGCGGAGGCGATGAGGAATGGTCGAAATTCGTCGCCGATGACGCCATTGCGATCGCGCAGCTGGAGGAGTTGCGCGCGCAAGGCGCGGATCTGTTCGGCGTTGCCAAGAACGCCACCGACAAACAGGACCTGCTGTTCGTCGAGCATCATGACGGGGTCATCGACTATCTGGACAAGACCGCAACCAAGCTTGTGGATTCGGATGATTTGCTGGTCTACAGGATCACTCGTCCATGAGAGCCGACAACAGTCGCTGCGGGCGCTCTCATTGTATGTCAGAGCCGTTTGATCTCTGTTTTATTGTATTTTCTTCACCCAGACTCCGACCTCATCGCCGCTGCTCAGATCGGGCTGCACCAGCCCATCGATCATGAAGGTCGGCGAGACATGGATGCCGTTCTGCCGGGCATATTTGCAATGCCATTTGATCTCCCGGTCGAGATCCGGAATTGCGAAGGCCTCCTTCAGCCTGACGCCGCTGTAGGTTTCCAGGCGCTCGATGGTCTGGTTCGGCGTCACGTCCATGTTCGGGCCGCCGGCATGGCGTTCAAACTCGAAATCCTCGCGATGGGCGGCAATGGCGGCCATCACTTTCTTGGCTGTCTGCTTGCCGCCTTCCAGCGTTGAGGCTGCGATGATGCAGCGGACAAGGACGCCCGAATACATATGCCAGGGTTGCGACTGCAGACGGATCTTCACGGTGATCCTGTCTTCGCCGGCTCGGCTCAGCAATTCGTCGAGCTTGTTGAACGCCCTGACCGAATAAGGGCAAGTCGGCTCCAGAAAGGCTTCGAAGATGCGGGAGCCAGTTCCCCAGGTGAGCGGATCTGCGTGCCAGGCGGTGGTCGTCATGGGATTCCTCTCTGAAGGCAAGGTATTTGAAGCGACTTAGGTCACCAGGCTCCAGAAGCCATGCTTCTTGCCGTGCCGGCGCTTGAGGTCCGCGACATAGACGTCATGGGATCTTGTGTTGCCAAAGTCATCGATATGAGGCGTAAGGGACGCGCAGTCCGCAAGATGCCTTGCGGCGTGTTTATAGCGGCTGGGCCTGTTGTTATCGAGGGCGAAATCGATCATGGAGCGCAAGAGAATGGTCGCCGCGAGCGGATGTTTCTCCGCCAGAGCTTCGGCCGCCGGCGTCATCAGCTCATAGAGATCGCCGTCGAGTTCGGCTTTCCTGATCACCACCAGTTTTGCCGCCTCGGCAGGCGCCGGCCAATTCAGGAAAAAGGCAAGCGCCTGATGGACGTTCGGGAAAGCCCGGGCATGGGCAAATGCCTTCTCCTCGGCGTCGAGATCGTCGAAATCCGGCAGCCGCTTGAGGAAAGCCCTGAGATGCTCGCCATCCAGCGCCTGCTCGAAGCGCCCCCATCGATAGGTTTGGGCCTCTTCGGCGCGCCCCAGGGCCTCGAGCGCGGCGACGCGAGCGAGCTGCCATTCGAATGGCATGTTGGCCCAGCCTCTAGCGTCGGCCTCATCCAACGTCTCAAGCGCTTCTTTCGCCCGCCCGGCCGAGAGCAGGCGATTGGCGATATCGGCCGCAATCATCGGCGCCTTGCGCGTTTCCTCGGGGTGCTGGCCAATGTAGGCATCAACATCGCCCTGGGCGTCGGCAATTTGCTGTAAGGCCATGCGCACCGTCAGATCCCGGTGAGTGCCGTAGATCTCATCCTCGTAAATCGGGCCTCCCGCGCCCCAGCCGATGACCTTGCGCTCATCTTCCGCCGGCTTGTCCTTCGGCTCCTTGGACCATTGGACGAAGAGGGTTTTCAACCGATCGATACCATCCTTGCCGAGGGCCGGCACCATCGCCGCAAGCAGGTTGTCGTACTGGCCGTAACCATTGTCCTGCACGGCTTTGAACACCTTATCGGCCAGAACATTGACGTCAATTTTGACGAGCCTGGCGATTGCAGCAGCATCCTCGCAAGCCTGGTGAAAACTTTGGATCAGTGAGCCGCCGCGGTCGTTGGATCTTTCAAAGATCGAATCCGCCATTGCGAGGAACTGCCATATCAGTTCGAAAGCCTCCCGGGGATCATCGGCGGCAATCGTCTCTGAGATCGTCTTGCGTTGAGTTTCCAGATCGGTCTTCAGCGCCTTCGCTTTGTGCCAGTTTATGACGGTGCGAGCGCGGGTAATGCTGGCAAGCCGCTTTCGCACCTCACGCGCCACTTCGGCGCTGCCGTGATTGCCGGCAAGCTCCATTCGAAGCCGTCGCTTGTGGGCGGCGCTGCCCGTGCTGATCTCGATCAGCAGCTCGGCAAGGCGCTGGACACCGAGGGATTCGAGATTCTTGGCATTGAGTGTTGTCTTGGCTGCCATCGGTCATCGCTGTCGTTTCTGCGGCTGACCCTACCCTGGAGCCGGTACGAGGCCAAGGTCGGGGAATGCATGCGAGGGATAATCCCCTGCTCCTCGATATTAGCTAAAAACTAACGCTGCCTCGTAACGACTCCTAAAGCCGGTTTTGGCACCTTGTTGCCTGTCGAATATTGCTTCCAAATTTCTCGCTGGGGTTGATTATGAGTCATAATAAGGACGCCTGGGTCAGCCAGCGCGCTTATTCGCTGTGGGAATCGGAAGGCAGGCCGGATGGGCGCGGGGAAAGCCATTGGGCGCAGGCGCTACGGGAGTTCGAGCAGCTGGAGCTGACGAAGGCCTCGCCTGATGGAAATGATCTTATCGAGAAGCTGAAGGCCGCGGGGCGGCTGATGCGTGTCTATGACGAGACGGTTCCCGCCGTCGAGAATGACCGGCAGATCAAGGCGGTTCGCTAGCCTGTATTTATAATCCCTGGGTTGCCGAAATATTCAGCGGCATTCCAGGCGGACGATCGGCCTTGCCGGCAGGCGTCTTGCCACTTCGACGAAGCCGGCATCCAGAAACATCGAGAGCGCTCCCGGATAGAGCTCGGCTCCGTTCGAAGCGCGGGCTGCCTGATCGACGGGGTAGGCTTCGAGGCATTCAGCGCCATTCGCGTTTGCGAATTTGACGGCGTGTTTCAATAACAATCGCGACAGGCCCTGCCGCCGGAACGGTTTGCGGACGATGAAGCAATTGATCGACCAAACCGGCTTGTCGTCGACCGGCGCGAAGGGCTTTGAGCGGCGCAGCCGGTCGAATACGGCGCGCGGCGCGATACCGCACCATCCGGCCGGCTCGTTCTCGTGGTAGCCGAGAATGCCTGGCGGGCGCGGCCCGGCGACGAGGCTTCGAAACCAGTTGCGATTTCCCTCGCCCCATCCTGCCTTGTAGTCGGCATTCGGAAGATACCAGTAGGCGCAGCGACAATTCCGGCCGCCCGAGCAATCGTCGAACACCTCTTCTAGATCAGCCAGGCGGTCGGCGGTGGCGGGGAAGAAAGAGAAGCGATCCTGCATCCGGGCAAATTATGACGCAGACGGACGATCGGCAAGCGGTCGCCCGTGCCGGACGATCAGGCGAGGTTGCTCTCCAGCTTGAAATACTCATTCTTCAGCGGCCGACGTCGCCCGGCTGTCGCCGCCGGTCGGCATTCTTCGGCGCGCGGCCCGTCCTGACGCTACTGGCGTGCGGCCCAGCTCAAACCCCGCCGCAGGATGAGCGGCATATAGGGATGGTCGAATTCGGCAGCGATATGGCCGAGGGCGGAATAGAAGATGCGGCCGGCACCGAAATGGCGCTTGAAGACGACGGGCATCACGACATTGCGGGCCGCCGGATCGTAGGCACCGGTGAAGGTGGTGGTCGCAAGGATTTCGACCGTGGGATCATAGTGGAGATAATATTGCTCGGAACGGTAGTCGAAGTCGGGAATGCCCTCCATCACTGGATCGTCCTGGCGGGTGACGGCGACACGGAAGTCGATGATATTGCCGGGATGGGCCACCCAGGTGACGCCGGAAACATATCGGAAAGGCGCGCTTTCCTTGAAGGACGTGGCAAGGGCGCCGTGATGGCCGGCGAGCCCCAGCCCGCCGCGCACGGCTTCGACCAGGGCCGCGGCATGAGGCTTTTCGAGCGTTTCGCCGGTAATGATGGGCACCAGCAGATCGGCCTGCGCCAGCGTCGGTGATCCGAATATTCCGAGATCGCCGGTCACCTCGACCGTAAAATCGTCTTCACGCAGCAGGTCGGCGACGATATGAGCGCATTGCTCCGGCTCATGACCCTGCCAGCCGCCCCAAACGACCAATGCCTTTCTCATTCGTGCCCTCCCTGGCTGATGTTGCAGACCGTTGCATCACATGGTGGTACAAGGCCCTTAGATCGGGCGGCTATGCAAATCACGCGAATAATTTTCGAATATCGCCGATGCGGCCCAAATTGCGGGGCGGGCGGCGTCATTGTCGTTCGGCGTTGGAGTTGAAGTCATCGATAGGGCCGCCATGGCGACGAATCGCGCATCGATTGAAGTGGCATCGGCATTTGACGTATTGTCTGTTCACGCCGATCGCAGTTCTTTCTTTTTATTGACGTGTATCTCGTCTAGGTTTCCCTCATCTCTCACGAAGAATAGGGTGGTGCATGGCAGGTGAAACGGTTCTTGTTGTCGGCGGCGCCGGCTATATCGGGTCGCATACGTGTCTCGACTTGGCGAACAAGGGTTATACGCCTGTCGTCTTCGACAATTTTTCGAACGGCCATCGCGAGTTCGTCAAATGGGGGCCGGCCGAAGAGGGCGATATTCGCGATCGCGCCCGGCTGGATGAGGTGCTGGCAAAGCACAAACCGGCGGCGATCCTGCATTTCGCGGCGCTGATCGAGGTTGGCGAATCGGTGAAAGATCCGGTTTCCTTCTACGAGAACAATGTGATCGGCACGCTGACGCTGCTTTCGGCGGCACAGGCTGCCGGCATCAACGCCTTCGTCTTCTCCTCCACCTGCGCCACCTACGGTCTGCCGCAGAGCGTGCCGCTCGACGAGACGCACCGGCAGGTGCCGATCAATCCCTACGGGCGGACGAAATATATCGTCGAACAGGCGCTTGCTGATTACGACCAATATAAGAGCCTGCGCTCGGTGGTGCTGCGCTATTTCAATGCGGCCGGCGCCGACTTCGAGGGCCGGATCGGCGAATGGCACCAGCCGGAAACGCATGCGATACCCCTGGCGATCGACGCAGCCCTCGGCCGCCGCCAGGGTTTCAAGGTGTTCGGCAGCGACTACGAGACCCGCGACGGCACCTGCGTGCGCGACTATATCCATGTGCTGGATCTTGCCGATGCGCATGTGCGCGCCGTCGAATATCTGCTGAAGGGCGGCGATTCCGTCGCGCTCAACCTCGGCACCGGCACCGGCACGACAGTCAGGGAATTGCTCGGCGCGATCGAGGAAGTGTCGAACCGGCCTTTCCCCGTCGAATATATCGGCCGTCGTGAAGGCGATTCGCATACGCTGGTTGCCAATAACGACAAGGCGCGCGACGTGCTCGGCTGGGTGCCGCAATATGATCTGTCCGAGATCATCCGCTCCGCCTGGGCCTGGCATGCAAAATCCAACCAGCATTGAGAAGGCGCGCCGGCCGAACATCCTGCTGATCACGGCCGACCAGTGGCGTGGCGATAGCCTGTCGGCCGTCGGTCACGCTTGCGTAAAGACACCTGGTGTCGATGCGCTGGCGCGGGAAGGCACGCTCTTCCGGCGGCACTATGCCGGGGCGGCACCCTGCTCGCCGGCGCGGGCCACACTCTATACCGGCCTTTATCAGATGAACCACCGCGTCTGCCGCAACGGTTCGCCGCTCGATGCCCGCTTCGACAATCTGGCGCTCGCCGCCCGGCGGGCCGGATACGATCCGACCCTGTTCGGCTACACGGATACCGCGCCCGATCCGCGCGGCATGGATGCCGGCGATCCGCATCTGACGACCTATGAAGGCGTGCTGCCGGGCTTTACGGCCCGCCAGCTTCTGCCCGAGCATGAAAAACAGTGGCTCTCCTGGCTCAGGTCCCGCGGCCATGCGAATGCCGTCAGCCGCGACATCCATATTCCGGTCGGTGCCGAAGCAGGCGAAATTTCAAATGCGGCGCCGGCCTATTCGCGCGACGAGACCCAGACGGCGTTCCTGGCCGGCGAGTTCATTCGCTGGGTGGGCGAACAGGACAGGCCGTGGTTTGCACATGTCTCTTTCTTGCGTCCGCATCCGCCATTTTCCGTGCCGGAGCCGTTCAACCGGATGTTCAAGCCCGACGAGGGACCGGCTTTTGCCCGCGCTGCAAACCGCGACGCCGAACAGAATAGTCATCCTTATCTCGCCTACGAGATGCCACGCTCTGGCAAGGGCAACTTCATCTACGGGGCAACGGGGCCGCTCAGCGGCTGGAACGCTGAGGATTTTGCCGCGATCCGGGCGATCTATTACGGGATGATATCAGAGGTCGATGCGCAACTCGGCCGCATCTGGCAAGCCCTGAAGGATGCGGGCGCCTGGGACGACACGCTTATTGTCTTCACCTCGGACCACGCCGAGATGGCGGGCGATCACTGGATGCTCGGCAAGGGCGGTTTCTTCGACGGCAGCTATCATATTCCTCTTGTCATTCGCGATCCCGCAAGCAGTGCTGCGGGTAGGGTCGTCGACAAATTCACCAGCGCTGCCGATATTTTTCCCACCCTTTGTCAAAGGCTCGGCATCGACGCGAAGAACGGGCTCGATGGCCAGTCGCTCATGCCGTTTGTCAGGGGTGGGAGCGGACCGGGCTGGCGGGACGCGGCATTCTGGGAATTCGATTTTCGCGACATTGCGCATGGCGAGGCGGAGCGGCATTTCGGGCTCCGGTCCAACCAATGCAATCTGGCGGTGATCCGCGACGGACGGTTCAAATATGTGCATTTTACCGCATTGCCGCCGCTGCTCTTCGATCTTCGCAACGATCCGATGGAACTCGACAATGTCGCGGCGGATCCGGCCTATGCGGCGATACGGCTCGATTATGCCGAGAAGCTTCTGTCGCTGCGGGCACGGCATCTCGACCAGACGCTTGCCTATACCGAGCTGACGGAAAGAGGGCCGGTGACGCACCGACCCTGGTAGAGCATCGCCGTCTTCTTCGAATGACGGCAATGCTCTCTTTCGCTTTGTACGCAATTCCCGGCACAAGCGTTTCACGCTTTGCCTGGCAAAACCGCTGCACGCTTTTGCTGGAATTGCTTTGTTCAGCCGAGATAATCGCGCTTGCCGATCGGGGCGCCCTGGTTGCGCAGAATGGCGTGAGCCGTCGCAACGTGGAAATAGAAGTTCGGCAGGGCGAAGGTGGCGATATATTCGTCACCGGGCAGCACGATACCGCTCTTTCCCGGCAGGGTGATCTGGCGGGTTTCCGTGCCTTCCAGCGCTTGGGCCGAGAAGCCGGCGAGATAGGCTTCGGTTTTTGCCAGGCGCTCGCGCAGGGCATCGAGCGTCGTTTCGTTGTCTTCGAACCTCGGGGCATCGGTCGCGGTCAGGCGGGCGAGCGCGAATTTGGCGGTGTCGCTGGCGCGCTGATATTGGCCGGAGAGCGGCAGCATGTCGGGCGCAAGTCGAGCGGCGACCAATATGGCGGGATCGATATTCTTTTCCCTGGCATAGGCTTCGGCCTTGTCGAGGTAGGTTTTCAGGCTGGCGATGCCGCGCTGGAACATCGGAACGGTGAGGCGGTAGATCGAAATGGACATGTGTCCTGTCTCCAAAATCTTCAAATGATTGGGCCGCGGCAAAAGATCAAAGATGCCTGCGGCTCTGGGCCTGTCTTCGACCTCGCATAGATGGATGCTCGCTTCGTCTTTCACAACGGCGGAAATGCAGGTGCTGGCCGTGAAGGCCCACGGCATTGCGCTTCATCCATATCCGGTCGCCGCTAAAGAGGCTTGACGCCGTTCCCAGAAAATGGAATGAATATTCCGCATAGCGGATTTGACGGTTTGTTTGTTCCGTTTTGCAGAGCGCCGCGGGAGAGGTGGCGCGGGGAAATTGCGGCTTCAGGGCAAATGCCTGGAGCTCCGGCGTGAGGAGGGTGCAGCCGGGCACCGCTTTGTGGAGGAAGTGAAATGAAAAAGTTTATCCTGGGCACTGCGATGGCGCTCGTCATGTCGACGGCGGCTCACGCAGAAACCGTCGGCGTCTCGATGGCGAAGTTCGACGATAATTTCCTGACGGTTCTGCGCAACGGCATGACCGATTATGCAAAGACACTCAGCGGTGTGACGCTGCAGGTCGAAGACGCACAGAACGACGTGTCCAAGCAGCAGAGCCAGATCCAGAATTTCATCGCCTCCAAGGTCGATGCGATCATCGTCAACCCTGTCGATACCGATGCGACGACGGCGATGTCGAAGCTCGCGGCCGATGCCGGCATTCCGCTGGTTTACGTCAACCGTCAGCCGGTCAATGTCGACACGCTGCCGGAGAAGCAGGCCTTCGTCGCCTCCAACGAGCAGGAATCCGGCACGCTGGAAACCAAGGAAATCTGCCGCATTCTCGGCGGCAAGGGCAAGGCCGTGGTGATCATGGGCGAGCTCTCCAACCAGGCTGCGCGCATGCGCACCCAGGACATTCATGACGTCATCAAGACGGATGAATGCAAGGGGCTGGAGATCGTCGAAGAGCAGACGGCCAACTGGGACCGCACCCAGGGCGCCGACCTGATGACCAACTGGCTCTCCAGCGGCATCGAATTCGACGCCGTCATCTCCAACAATGACGAAATGGCGATCGGCGCCATCCAGGCGCTGAAGGCAGCCGGCAAGGATATGACCAAGGTCGTCGTCGGCGGCGTCGACGCCACCCAGGACGCGCTTGCCGCCATGCAGGCGGGTGATCTTGACGTCACCGTGTTCCAGGATGCCGCCGGCCAGGGCAAGGGCTCGCTCGACGCGGCGCTGAAGCTTGCCAAGGGCGAAAAGGTCGACAAGAAGGTCTATATTCCCTTCCAGCTCGTCACGCCTGAGAACGTCAAGGACTTCGTCACCAAGAACTGAGGCGAATGCCAAGCAGGATGCGGGCCTTGCCCGCATCCTTTCCGCCTGTCCGTATCCGGAGGAGATGATATGGCCGTCAGCCCGACAACCATGGCCGCCGTGCGCGCCAGTGGTGCAGTTCCGAATGCGGAATATCTCTTGAGCGCCGAGGGCGTTCGCAAGGAATTTCCGGGTGTCGTCGCGCTCGACGACGTGCAGTTCCGGCTGAAGCGCGCCTCGGTGCATGCGCTGATGGGCGAAAACGGCGCCGGCAAATCGACACTGATGAAGATCCTCGCCGGCATTTATATCCCCGACAAAGGCGATATCCGCCTGAAAGGGGTCGAGATCCGGCTGAAATCTCCGCTCGATGCGCTGGAGAACGGGATTGCCATGATCCATCAGGAACTGAACCTGATGCCGTTCATGACGGTCGCGGAAAATATCTGGATTCGTCGCGAACCGAAAAACCGCTTGGGTTTCATCGATCACGGCCTCATGCATCGCATGACCGAGGAGCTGTTTGCCCGGCTCAATATCGAGATTGATCCCGATATCGAGGTCCGGCACCTGTCGGTCGCCAACCGGCAGATGGTCGAGATCGCCAAGGCGGTTTCCTATAAGTCCGACGTGCTGATCATGGACGAGCCGACCTCGGCGCTGACGGAGCGCGAGGTCGAGCATCTTTTCCGTATTATCCGCGACCTCAGGGCCCAGGGCATCGGCATCGTCTACATCACCCACAAGATGAACGAGCTTTTCGAGATCGCCGATGAGTTCTCCGTCTTCCGCGACGGCCGATATATCGGCACGCATGCCTCGACCGACGTCACCCGCGACGACATCATCCGCATGATGGTCGGGCGCGAGATCACCCAGATGTTTCCCAAGGAAGAGGTGCCGATCGGCGAGGTCGTGCTCTCCGTCAAGGATCTCTGTCTCAAGGGGGTCTTCCACGACGTTTCCTTCGATGTCAGAGCCGGCGAGATCCTCGGCGTGGCAGGCCTTGTCGGTTCCGGCCGATCGAATGTTGCCGAAACGCTGTTTGGCGTGACGCCGGCAAGCTCCGGCTCGATCGAACTCCACGGCAAGCCGGTGACGATTTCTTCTCCGACCGAGGCCATCCGTCACCAGATGGCGTTCCTGACCGAGGACCGGAAAGATACCGGCTGCCTGCTGATCCTCGATATTCTCGAGAATATGCAGATCGCCGTTCTGCAGGACAGATACGTCAAGCGCGGCTTCGTGCAGCAGGGCGCTATCGAGGCAACCTGTGAAGACATGGCAAAGAAACTGCGCGTGAAAACGCCCAATCTTTACGAGCGGGTGGAAAATCTTTCGGGCGGCAACCAGCAGAAGGTGCTGATCGGACGCTGGCTGCTCACCAATCCGCGCATCCTTATCCTCGACGAGCCGACGCGCGGCATCGATGTCGGCGCCAAGGCGGAAATCCACCGGCTGGTCGTGGAGATGGCGCGCAACGGCGTGGCGGTGGTGATGATCTCGTCCGAGATGCCTGAGGTTCTCGGCATGAGCGACCGCATCATGGTCATGCATGAGGGACGCGTGACCGGTTTCCTCAATCGCGACGAAGCAACGCAGATCAAGGTGATGGAACTGGCTGCGCAGTGATGCGTCACCGGCAATCGCCCAAGGGAGGCTTGACATGACTACCAAGGCAGCAGAGGGCGGAGCCCCGCTCGCAACCCGGCAAAGGCGGCGGCGCATACCGACCGAGCTCAGCATTTTCCTCGTGCTCGTCGGCATCGCGCTCATCTACGAGGTGCTCGGCTGGATGTTCATCGGCCAAAGTTTCCTGATGAATTCGCAGCGCCTGACGATCATGATCCTTCAGGTCTCCGTCATCGGCATCATCGCCGTCGGCGTCACGCAGGTCATCATCACCGGCGGCATCGACCTTTCGTCGGGCTCTGTCGTCGGCATGACGGCGATGATTGCAACAAGCTTCGCCCAGTCGTCGACCTGGGGACGGGCCGTCTTTCCGTCGCTGACCGACCTGCCGGCTTTCGTGCCGATCATAATCGGCCTGCTGATCGGAGCGGCAGCCGGTCTGGCGAACGGCGCACTCATCGCCTATACGAAGATCCCGCCGTTCATTGCAACGCTTGGCATGTTCGTTTCGGCCAGAGGTGTCGCCAAGTGGTATACGAAGGGACAGCCGGTTTCCGGGATCACCGAACAGTTTCATTTCATCGGAACGAAAGCCTGGCCGGTTGTCGTCTTCCTGGTCGTTGCGCTGATCTTTCACATTGCGCTGCGCTATACCCGCTACGGAAAATTCACCTATGCGATCGGCGCGAACCCGCAGGCGGCACGCGTGTCCGGCATCAACATCGAGGCGCATCTCGTCAAGGTCTATGTGATTGCCGGATTGCTTGCCGGTCTCGCCGGGATCGTCACGGCGGCACGTGCTGAAACCGCACAGGCCAGCATGGGCGTCGGCTACGAACTCGACGCGATCGCCGCGACCGTCATCGGCGGCACCTCGCTGACCGGCGGCGTCGGGCGCATCACCGGCACCGTCATCGGCACCATCATCCTCGGCGTCATGACCTCCGGCTTCACCTTCCTCAGGATCGACGCCTATTACCAGGAGATCGTCAAGGGTCTCATCATCGTCGCGGCTGTCGTCATCGACGTCTACAGACAGAAGAAACGACGCAAGCACTGATCTCTCATGGTTTTTTACGGGGGCTTCGGCCCCCGTTCTGTTTTCCGCACCATGACGGATTTTAAAAAAAGGGGTGGCGAATCCCGTCAGCTTTTCTATTCTGCCGCTTCATTCGCCCTCTACGGCGCCGCGCGTCTGAAAAGACGCGCTACGGAGGCTGTAGCACTTTGAATGCTGCATAATTTGTCCTTAAATCGATTCCGATTTAAGGAATTATGCAGTAGGGCAGCGCAGGAAGACAGATGCAATTCGTATTTGACGGTCACAACGACGTTCTCCTTCGACTCTGGACACATTCAAAAGACGGCAGCGATCCGATCGCAGAATTCGCGGACGGCACGACGGTCGGCCATATCGATGCGCGTCGGGCCAGAGAGGGCGGTCTTTCCGGCGGTCTCTGTGCCATCTACATTCCCTCGGGCGATCTCGTCTTCGCCGATCCGGATGCCAACGGTCGCTATATCACGCCGATGGCCGCCCCCCTTGATCCGCTGCCTTCCCTTGCCATTGCCAATGAAATGGCGGCGATCGCGTTGCGGCTCGACCAGGCAGGCGCCTGGCGGCTCTGCCGGACGGTGAAAGACATCCGCGGCGCCATGGTGGACGACATTTTCGCCGCCGTCATGCATATGGAGGGCTGCGAGGCGATCGGCGCCGATCTCTCGGCACTCGAGGTATTCTACGCAGCGGGGCTGCGGTCGCTCGGGCCGGTCTGGAGCCGGCACAATGTCTTTGGTCACGGCGTGCCCTTCGCCTTCCCGATGTCGCCGGACACAGGCCCCGGCCTGACCGATGCCGGCTTCGCACTGGTCAGGGAATGCAATCGCCTCGGGATCCTGATCGATCTGGCCCATATCACCGAGAAGGGTTTCTGGGACGTGGCGAAGACGACGGACCAACCGCTGGTCGCCAGCCACTCCAATGCCCATGTGCTGACGCCGGTCGCACGAAACCTGACGGACAAGCAGCTCGATGCGATCCGCGAAAGCCGCGGGCTCGTCGGCATCAACTATGCGACCGCCATGCTGCGTGCCGACGGCCGCTCGGACAGCGATACGCCGCTTGCCGACATGATCCGCCATATCGACTATCTCGTGAACCGCATCGGCATCGAATGCGTGGCGCTCGGATCGGATTTCGACGGGGCCACCATTCCCGAGGAAATCGGTGATGCGGCTGGCAATCAGAAGCTGATTGCCGCTCTCAAAGAGGTTGGCTATGCTGATGCCGACCTCGCAAAACTTGCCCGTGAAA
Organism: Rhizobium sp. BK591; assembly: GCF_014195045.1. Classification (NCBI taxonomy): domain Bacteria; kingdom Pseudomonadati; phylum Pseudomonadota; class Alphaproteobacteria; order Hyphomicrobiales; family Rhizobiaceae; genus Rhizobium; species Rhizobium sp. BK591. Next base: position 381,241 of record NZ_JACIAZ010000005.1, on the reverse strand, counting down.
ACTGGCTTCGCATTCTGGCCCAAGCTTGGCGGGAGGACCGCGCCTAAGCCTTTCCTAATCCAATCAAAAAACAGGGGAACAGATCATGATGATGACCAAACTCAGCCGCAATTTTCGCATGCTTTCCGCCGGAGCCGCGCTTTCGCTCCTGATGATGGCGGCACCCGCCGCCTTCGCCGAGACGCCGAAGGATACGCTGGTCGAAGGTTTTGCCATCGACGATATCATTACGATGGATCCGGGCGAGGCTTTCGAGCTTTCGACCGCCGAGATTACCAGCAACAGCTACAGCCTGCTCGTCCGTCTCGACATGGACGATACGTCGAAGGTGAAGGGCGATCTGGCCGAGAGCTGGAGCGTTTCCGATGACGGCCTCACCTATACGTTCAAGCTGAAGCCCGGCCTGAAATTCGCCTCGGGCAATCCGATCACCGCCGAAGACGTCGCCTATTCGTTCGAGCGCGCCGTCAAGCTCGACAAGAGCCCGGCCTTCATCCTCACCCAGTTCGGCCTCACCGGCGACAACGTCACGGAAAAGGCCAAGGCGGCTGATGCCGGCACCTTCGTCTTCACGGTCGACAAGGCCTATGCGCCGAGCTTCGTGCTGAACTGCCTGACGGCAACCGTCGCTTCCGTCGTCGACAAGAAGCTGGTGCTGGAACACGTGAAGGCGGTGACGCCGGATGCCGAGCACAAATACGACAATGATTTCGGCAATGAATGGCTGAAGACCGGCTATGCCGGCTCCGGCGCCTACAAGCTGCGCGAATGGCGTGCCAACGAAGTCGTCGTGCTGGAGCGCAACGACAATTATTACGGCGACAAGGCGAAGCTCAACCGCGTCATCTACCGCTACATGAAGGAAAGTTCTGCCCAGCGGCTGGCGCTCGAAGCCGGCGATATCGATATCGCCCGCAACCTCGAGCCGGGCGATATCGACGCCGTTTCGAAAAATGCCGATCTCGCGACGACAAGTGCGCCGAAGGGCACGATCTATTATGTCAGCCTGAACAACAAGAACGAGAACCTCAAGAAGCCGGAAGTCCAGGAAGCTTTCAAATATCTGGTCGATTACGATGCGATCGGCGCGACCTTGATCAAGGGTATCGGCGAAATCCACCAGACCTTCCTGCCGAAGGGCCAGCTCGGCGCGCTCGACGAGAATCCCTATAAGCTCGATGTCGCCAAAGCCAAGGAACTGCTCGCCAAGGCGGGCCTGCCCGACGGTTTCTCGGTCACCATGGATGTGCGCAACAACCAGCCGGTGACGGGTATCGCCGAATCCATGCAGCAGACGCTGGCGCAGGCCGGCGTGAAGATGGAAATCATCCCCGGGGACGGCAAGCAGACACTGACCAAATACCGCGCCCGCACCCATGACATGTATATCGGCCAGTGGGGTTCGGACTATTTCGATCCGAACTCCAATGCCGATACCTTCACCGGCAATCCCGACAATTCCGATGCCGGCACGGTGAAGACGCTCGCATGGCGCAACAGCTGGGAAGCGCCGGAACTCGACAAGCAAGCCAAGGCCGCACTTCTGGAACGCGACGCCGCCAAGCGTGCCGCCATATATCAGGATATCCAGAAGAAGTACCTGGCCAGCAGCCCCTTCGTCTTCATCTTCCAGCAGACCGAGGTGGCCGGTTACCGCAAGAGCCTGAAGGACTTCAAACTGGGTCCGAGCTTCGATACCAATTTCGTCGGTCCGATCGCCAAGGAATAATCCGGCAGGATTGAGGGGCTTGAGCACCGTCGAAACACCACAGGAGGCGCGGCCCCGAAGGGGCCGTGCCAGCGCCTTCGCAAAGGCGCTAGGGCGGTTCCTGTTTGCCGCTGTCACTACCTATTTCGGCCTGTTGGCCGTCACCTTCTTTATCGGCCGCGTCGTGCCGATCGATCCCGTGCTCGCCATCCTCGGCGACCGCGCGCCCAATCATGTCGTCGAGCGCGTACGCCAGGAAATGGGCTTCAATCTGCCGCTCTATCAGCAGTTCTTCATCTATATCAAAGGCATCCTATCCGGCGATTTCGGCAATTCGGTCCTGACGACCAATCCTGTCATGGTCGATATTCGCCGTGCATTTCCGGCGACGGTGGAGCTTGCAACGCTCGGAACGCTGATCGGCGCTTTCGTCGGCGTGCCGCTCGGCGTTCTCGCCGCGGTGCGCCGCGGCAGCATCGCCGACCAGGTCGTGCGGGTCATCGGCCTGATCGGTTATTCGGTGCCGATCTTCTGGCTGGCGCTGATTTCGCTCGTCATCTTCTACGCGCAACTGCGCTGGGTGGCCTTTCCCGGCCGCATCGACATCGTTTTCGAATACACCTTCACGCCGATCACCGGCTTCTATCTCCTGGACAGTGCCTGGCAGGGACAATGGGATGTCTTCTACGATGTCTTCCGCCACATCATCCTGCCGGCATCCCTGCTCGGTTATTTCTCGCTCGCCTACATCAGCCGCATGACGCGAAGCTTCATGCTGAACGAGCTTTCCCAGGAATATATCGTTGCCGCGCGCGCCAAGGGGCTTTCGGAAACGCGGGTGATCTGGGGCCATGCGCTGCGCAATGCTGCCGTGCCGCTCGTCACGGTGATTGCGCTTTCCTATGCCGGCCTGCTCGAAGGCTCGGTGCTGACCGAGACCGTCTTTTCCTGGCCGGGCATCGGACTCTACATCACCAATTCGCTGCAGAACGCCGACATGAACGCTGTGCTCGGCGGCACGATCGTCATCGGGACGGTCTTCATCGGCATCAACCTTCTGTCCGATCTTCTCTACCGGACGCTCGACCCGAGGACGCGAAACCGATGACGGCCTCCGCCAGCCCACCTCCTGCGATGAGCCGCCGCGACTGGCTGCTTTCCGACCGGCCGCAATCGCGCCTGCAGGCTCGCCTCGGCCGCGCCTATGTCACCTGGCGGCAGTTTACGGCAAACAGGCTCGCCGTCCTCGGCCTGCTGATCATCGTGGCGCTGCTTTTGACCGCCGCCTTTGCCGATGTCATCGCCACGCATAATCCCGTTGTCGGCGATCTGCGCAATGCCCGGCTGCTGCCGCCGGGAACCGGGGAATTCCTGCTCGGTTCGGACGACCAGGGCCGCGACATCTATTCACGGCTGATCTACGGATCGCGATTGACGCTGCTCGTCGTCGCGCTCGTCGCCATCATCTCGGCGCCGATCGGGCTGATCGTCGGCACGGTCTCCGGTTATGCCGGAGGCTGGGTGGATGCGACGCTGATGCGCATCACCGATATTTTCCTGGCCTTTCCGAAGCTGGTGCTGGCGCTCGCCTTTGTCGCAGCCCTCGGGCCTGGCATCCAGAACGCGATCATCGCCATTGCCATCACCTCCTGGCCGCCCTATGCCCGCATCGCGCGTGCCGAGACGCTGACGGTCCGGCGCTCCGACTATATTTCGGCGGTGAAGCTGATGGGCGCCTCGCCGCTTCGCATCATCGTGCGCCATGTTATGCCGCTCTGCATTTCCTCGCTGATCGTCCGCGTAACGCTCGACATGGCGGGTATCATCCTGACGGCGGCCGGTCTCGGTTTCCTTGGCCTGGGCGCACAGCCGCCGCTGCCGGAATGGGGGGCGATGATCGCCTCGGGACGGCGCTTCATCCTCGATCAATGGTGGGTTGCGGCGATGCCCGGCATCGCCATCCTCATCGTCAGCCTTGGCTTCAATCTCCTCGGCGACGGCCTGCGCGATGCGCTCGATCCGAAGGAGAGTGGCCAATGACGACACTTCTGACGGTTGATAAGCTCAAGGTCAGCTACCCCACGCGCACCGGCGTGATCGAGGCCGTGCGCGGCGTCTCCTTCACGCTCGGCAAGGAAAGGCTCGGCATTGTCGGCGAATCCGGTTCCGGCAAGTCGCAGACCGGACGGGCGATCATGGGTCTGACGCCGAAACACGGCGTCGTCACGGCCGAAAGGCTGAATTTCAGCGGCATCGATCTGATCAATGCCCCGGCGGGCGAAAGGCGCAGGCTGCGCGGCAAGCGCATCGCCATGATCCTGCAGGATCCGAAATATTCGCTCGATCCCGTCATGTCGATCGGGCGGCAGATCTGCGAAACGCTGCGCACGCATGAGAAGGTCGGCAAGGCCGAGGCGCGCGAGCGCGCGCTCGCCATGCTGGAAGCGGTGCAGATTCGTGATCCCCAGCGTGTCTTCGACCTGCATCCGCACGAGGTGTCGGGCGGCATGGGACAGCGGGCGATGATCGCCATGATGCTGATTGCCGGGCCAGAATTGCTGATTGCCGACGAGCCGACCTCGGCGCTCGACGTGACGGTCCAGCTCGACGTGTTGAGGATCATGGACAGGCTGGTGTCCGAGCGTGGCATGGGGCTGATCTTCGTCTCCCATGATCTGAGGCTGGTTTCTTCCTTCTGCGATCGCGTCATCGTCATGTATGCCGGAAAGATCGTCGAGGAGCTTGCGGCTGCCGATCTCAAACATGCGCAACATCCCTATACGCAAGGCTTGCTGAATTGCATGCCCGAGATCGGCTCAAACCGTCACCCGCTGCCGGTGCTCGACCGCAGGCCGGAGTGGGCGGCATGAGCGCAGCTCTCCAAGTCGACGATCTCAGCGTCGTCTACGACCATTTTCATGCGCTGAAGGATGTCAGCATCGCCGTCGAAGGCGGCGAATCCTTCGGTCTCGTTGGCGAGTCCGGATCGGGAAAATCGACCTTGTTGCGGGCTGTTGCCGGACTTGCGCCGATCAGCGGCGGCGCGATCAACATCGATGGCGAAGTGCTGAAGGGTTCGAAACGCAGCAAGTCTTTCTATCGCCGCGTGCAAATGGTCTTCCAGGATCCTTATGGTTCTCTGCATCCGCGCCAGACGATCGACCGGCTTCTGCTCGAACCGCTCGCGATCCATGGCATCGACGACAGCGACAAGCGCATCGCCCGCGCACTCGACGAAGTCGGCCTCGGCAATGGTTTCCGGTTCCGCTATCCGCACCAGCTTTCCGGCGGCCAGCGGCAGCGCGTGGCGATCGCCCGGGCGCTGATCGTGGAACCGTCGATCCTGCTGCTCGACGAGCCGACATCGGCGCTCGACGCCTCGGTGCAGGCCGAAGTGCTGAACCTGCTGGAGCAGATCCGACGTGACCGCAAACTCACCTTCGTGATGGTGAGTCATGATCTCGGCGTCGTCACCCACATGTGTGAAAGGCTCGCGGTAATGCGCAACGGCGCCGTCGTCGAGCGGCTGAGCTCTCAGGAACTGGCGGGCGGCGCGGTTCACGAGGACTACACGCGAAATTTGATGATCGCGAGCAAGGGTTTCGTCAAAGCCTGAACGGCAATCTTTTCAAGCCCTTGAAAAGGAAAGATCGATAGCGGCGTTAAGGATAACGCTTTGCTAAAAGACGACCATTCAACTAGACTATTGACAGCTGCCTTGCTTCTGTCATGATCCTGTTAACGTTTGTTAGCTTTCGTGATCAATGGAGGTTGAAGCATGTTCTTTCTCGGTGGGATGACCATGGGCTACCTCGATCCTCCCGTGAAAACCGATCGCCAAGAACAGGCTTCGGTATCTCTTCCTGCGGAAAAGGACCGCCGGCTGATCGAGACTTCCTCCAACCTGCCTGAGAATGAGAGTGCCGTCGAGCGCTCCTGGATCTGGGCGTGGCGCACGCTCTGCTAAAAAGGCTGGTTGAATTTTCTCTTCCTTTCGCTCTGGACGGAAATTTATCTCTACCTACTTGATAGAGAAAATAAGAATATAAGCGCGAGCCGCACAACCGGCCGCACGAGAACAACGGAGGCGACATATGGCAGATCTGGGTATTTCGCATGCTCACGTGAACCAATATGGTTCCATACCGGCCAAGAAGCCACTCACCACGCGTCACAGGCTTCAGGCGCTGCTCCATGGAGCGATTTTCACTGCGGCATTTCTGTTCGTCGTCGCCATGGTTTGCGGCGTCGTCGGCTAATCGGCGAATGGTAAGCGTTGGCAAGTGCCGGCGCTGCGGCGGTTTCCGCCCCTATAGAATTCCGAACATTTGATGTGTCTCGGCATTCTCCTGGCACTCGAATGTCAAAGGGAGAGTGGCCATGAGGGCATCTTATTGTGGTTGATCGGCATTCCGATCCCCATCATCATTCTTCTGTACTTTTTTCACGCATCTGAATACCGGCGACGGAGCGGCAAAGGACAAGGGTCGAAAGCTGCCCCCAAGCGCCGCCCCCCGGCACATGGTCTATCGATCCTGCCCTTTCCTTTTTCCGAAATCGAAGCTTTCGCATTGCCGCCAGACGAGCTCGCCGGCGGCGGCTGATGCCTCTTGGCTTGAATTATTCCGATAGTGTCCAAATTTTCGCCATGGCTTTCGCGGAGAGGATATCGATGGCCGCGATCAGCCTTCGGACCACATCCTGAACCGGGGCTTAGCCCGTTTGCCTCGCTTGGCCCAAGTCTCATTCGCCCCGGTTTCTTCGATCTTTGAAGAATAGGGCTCCGTTCATGTAGCAGTCATGATAAGCAGTGCAAAAGGCTGAGCAAAACAGCCATAACTTCGTTTGGATCCAGAACCGAACCCATGTCTATTTCACATCTTTCTCCGAGCCCTTCGCGCGAAACCGAGACGAAGCAGATCGATCACAACGATTCGATCCGCTCGACCTATCTTGCCATCGAGGACATCAAGGCGATGGGCGATGGGGTCGCCCGGAACGGCGTCGACAAGCTGCCGGCCTTTGCTCCCTTCGATTTTTTCGCGCGCCATAAGGAAAACGAGAAGGAAATCCTGCGCGTCTACCGGACCACGGCGACTGATGTCGAGGCCGGTGAGACGATCACGCCGGCGGCAGAATGGCTGCTGGACAATCACTATATCGTCGAAGAGGCGATCCAGGAGGTGCGGCGCGACTTCCCCCGCCGCTTCTATCGCGAATTGCCGACCATGGTCGTCGGCGGCGTCGAGGTACCGCGCACCCTCGTGCTTGCCTGGCTCTATGTCGCCCATACCCACAGCACGATCTCGCAGGAAAGCCTGACGGCGCTGGTCGATGGCTTCCAGGCCAGCGAGACGCTGAAGATCGGCGAACTCTGGGCGTTGCCTTCGCTGGTGCGTTACGTGCTCGTCGAAAACCTTCGCCGCATTTCCAGCCGTGTCGAAGCCAGCCGCCGCATGCGCCGCCGCGCCAATGAGGCGGCCGACGAATTGGTGCGCCTGACCGATCCGGCCGGAGCGGCCGCCTATCTGAAGACGCTGGAACCGCTTGCCGAGGACAATACATTCTCGACGCAGTTCCTCTATCGCCTGCGCGACGGCTCACAGACGTCGAGCCTGGCGATCACCTGGCTCGACGAGCGGCTGGAAGAACTCGGCCGCAACACCGAAGAGGCGACGACGGCCGAACATAGCCGCCTGTCTTCCGGCAACGTGACGATGGGCAACATCATCCGCAGCCTTCGCGAGATCGATGATGCCGAATGGTCGGTCTGGGTCGAGCAGGTCAGCCATGTCGACAGGCTGCTCTGGGAGCATTCGGATTACGGCATCCTCGATTCCGGCTCGCGCAACAAATATCGAAAACAGATCGAGAAGCTGGCCAAGCGCTCGCCGCTGACGGAAATGGAAATCGCCCAGCTGGCGCTCGACATGACCGATGCCGCCAAAGCTTCGGACGAGCCGCAGCCGCATGAACCGAATGTCGGTGGTTTCCTGTCGGGCGCGCAGCGGCCGAAGCTCGAGGCGCGGGCGAACTATCGCCCGACGATCATCCAGCATTTCGTGCGCGCCGTGCGCCAGTTCAACTGGCTGGCGATTGCCTTGCCGGTCATGCTGCTGACGATCATCGCCATGGCGATCGTCGGCAGGTTCATGGCCAATGCCGGCATGGGGGCGATCGAAATCGCCGTGCTGCTGATCATGTTCTCGGTACCGGCGTCAGAAGGGGCGACGGGTCTCTTCAACACTCTGCTTTCTTTCTTCGTGACGCCGGCGCGCCTTGTCGGTTACGAGTTCAAGGAAGGCATTCCGGAGGACGCACGCACGCTGCTCGTCGTGCCCTGCCTGATCTCGAACCGCGACAGCGTCGACGACCACGTGCGCAATCTCGAGGTTCACTATCTCGCCAACCCGCGCGGCGAGATCTATTTCGCACTGCTCAGCGACTGGCCGGACAGCGAGGTCGAGGAAACGGCTGCCGATCTCGAGGTTCTCGATTATGCGCGGCGTGAGATCGCCAATCTTTCCGCCCGCTATGCCTATGACGGCAAGACGCGCTTCTATCTGCTGCATCGCCGCCGCCTCTACAATCCTTCGGAAGGCGTGTGGATGGGCTGGGAGCGCAAGCGCGGCAAGCTGCACGAACTGAACATGTTGCTGCGCGGCGACCGCGACACGACCTATCTGCCGGGCGCCAATGCGGTGCCGGCCAATGTGCAGTATGTCATGACGCTCGATGCCGATACGCGCCTGATGCGCGATGCCGTCACCAAGCTCGTCGGCAAGCTCTATCATCCGATCAACCGCCCGGTCATCAATCCGAAAACCGGCCGTGTCGAAAGCGGCTACGGCGTCTTGCAGCCGCGTGTCACCCCGTCGCTGACGACGGGCAAGGACGCCTCGGTCTTCCAGCGCGTCTTTTCGATCAATCGCGGCCTCGATCCTTATGTCTTCACCGTTTCCGACGTCTATCAGGATCTCGCCGGCGAAGGCACTTTCACCGGCAAGGGGCTTTATCATGTCGACGCTTTCGAAGCCTCGCTGAAGGGCCGGATCGACGAGAATTCCGTGCTCAGCCACGATCTTCTCGAAGGCTCGATGGCGCGCTGCGCGCTCGTCACCGATCTCGAACTGGTTGAGGATTTCCCGATCCGCTACGAGGTGGAAACCTCGCGCCAGCATCGCTGGGCGCGCGGCGACTGGCAGCTTCTGCCCTACATGTTCAATCCGAAATACGGCGTCACGGCACTCGGCCGCTGGAAGATGTTCGACAATCTGCGCCGCTCGCTGACGCCGATCGCCTGGTTCTTCGCCTCCGTGCTCGGCTGGTATTTCATGGGCCCGCTCGGCGCACTCATCTGGCAGATTCTGCTGATCTTCTGCCTTTTCGTCGCACCGACGCTGTCGCTCATCAACGGCATCATCCCGCGCACCAGCGATATCATCGCCCGCGCCCATCTCTATACGGTCTGGTCCGATATCACGGCGGCCAATGCACAAGTTGCGCTGCGCATCGTCTTCATCGCCGACTCGGCCTGCATGATGGCGGATGCGATCGGCCGTTCGCTCTACCGCCTGTTCGTCAGCCGCAAGCTGATGCTGCAGTGGCGCACCGCCGCCAGCGTCCAGGCCGGCGGCCAGGGGACGCTGATCTCCTACTACAAGGCGATGTGGCATGCGCCGGTGCTGGCGCTGCTGGCGCTCGGTTTCGCAGCCCTTCCCGGCGACAACGCCTTCCTCGTCGGCATTCCCTTCGCCCTGCTGTGGGTCCTGTCGCCTGTTGTCGCCTGGTATGTCAGCCAGTCGGCGGAGACCGAAGACCGGCTCGAAGTCGCCGATTCCGTGTCGAGCGAACTGCGCAAGATCGCCCGGCGCACCTGGCGGTATTTCGAGACCTTCACGACGGCCGAGCAGAACTATCTGCCGCCTGATAATATCCAGGAAACGCCGCATGTGATCGTCGCGGCACGCACCTCGCCGACCAATATCGGCGTCTATCTGCTCTCCGTCGTTTCCGGCCGGCATTTCGGCTGGTTCTCCTTCGAGGAGACGCTCGAGCGGCTGGAGCAGACGATCGCGACGATCGACAGGATGGAGAAATTCCGCGGCCATCTGTTCAACTGGTATCACACCGATACGCTGCAGACGCTTGGGCCTCGTTACGTCTCGGCCGTCGACAGCGGCAATCTCGCCGGCCATCTGATCGCCATTTCATCGGCCTGCCGCAACTGGGCCGAGGCGCCGTCGGCGCATATGCAGGGCAATCTCGACGGCGTCGGCGACACCGCCGGCATTCTCGGCGAAGTGCTGGCGGACCTGCCCGATGACCGCAAGACCGTGCGCCCGCTGCGCCGGCGCCTGGAGGAGCGCATCGTCGGCTTCCAGAACGCACTTGCCGCCGTCAAACGCGAGCATGAATTCGCCTCGATCCGCATCATCAACCTCGCCGTTCTCGCGCGCGACATCGAGAAGCTTGCCGCCAATCTCGACCATGAGGTCAAGTCGAAGCAGAGCGAAGAAGTCACCCAATGGGCGGCATCGCTGGTAAAGGTCTGCGAGGCGCATATTTCCGACAGCACCTTCGACCTTTCCAAGGTCGATGCGCTGCGGCCGCGCCTGGTGGCGTTGCGCGACAAGGCCCGTGATCTGGCTTTCTCGATGGATTTCGGCTTCCTGTTCCGGCCGGAGCGGCGCCTGCTGTCGATCGGCTACCGCGTCGAAAGCGGCGAACTCGACCAGGCGTGTTACGACCTTCTTGCCTCGGAATGCCGCCTGACCAGCCTCTTCGGCATCGCCAAGGGCGACCTGCCGACCGAACACTGGTATCGCCTCGGCCGCCAGGTCGTGCCTGTGGGGTCACGCGGCGCGCTGGTCTCCTGGTCCGGCTCAATGTTCGAATATCTGATGCCGCCGCTCGTCATGCAGGAGCGTGGCGGAGGCATTCTCAACCAGACCAACAATCTGGTCGTCGTCGAGCAGATGAATTACGCCCGCAAGCTCGGCATTCCGTGGGGCATTTCGGAAGCGGCCTTCAATGCCCGCGACCATAACCTCAATTATCAGTACACGAATTTCGGCGTACCGACGCTCGGCCTGAAGCGCGGCCTTGGCCACAATGCCGTCATCGCGCCTTACGCATCGCTGCTCGCCAGTCAGTACGACCCGCCGGGTGCGCTGGAAAACCTGCAGAGGCTGCGCAAGGTCGGCGCGCTCGGCAAGTTCGGCTTCCATGACGCCGTCGACTTCACGCCGACACGCGTGCCGGAAGGCAAGAAATGCGCGGTGGTCTACAATTATTATGCCCACCATCACGGCATGTCGATCGCGGCTGTCGCCAACGTCGCCTTCAACGGTCATCTGCGCGAGCTCTTCCACTCCGATCCGGTCATCGAGGCGGCCGAGCTGCTGCTGCAGGAAAAGGCGCCGCGCGACATCCCGGTCATGAGCGGCAAACACGAATCCGACACGCCGGCCAGCATCCAGGACGATCTCCTGCGACCGGAGCTCCGGAAGATCAACGATCCGGCTTCGCGCGACCGCGAACTCGTATTCCTGTCGAACGGTCATTATTCGCTGATGCTGACGGCGACGGGTGCTGGTTATTCACGCTGGAACGGCCTTTCCGTATCCCGCTGGAAAGCCGATCCGACCGAAGACCGCTGGGGCAGCTTCATCTTCCTGCGCGATACCGCCACCAGCGAATGGTGGTCGGCGACGGCTGAGCCGAAGGGTGTCGAAGGCGAGAAGATCAAGGTCGAATTCGCCGACGAGAAGGCACAGTTCACCAAGACGGTCGGTGACCTCACCAGCGAAGTGGAGTGCATCATTGCGACCGAGCATGATGCCGAGGCTCGCCGCGTCACCCTGCTCAACATGGGCACGGAAGACCGCTTCATCGAAGTCACCTCCTATCTCGAACCGGTGATCACCTCCGATGATACCGACAATGCGCATCCGGCATTCGCCCGCATGTTCGTCAAGACCGAGATCGGCAAGCGCGGCGACGTCATCCGTGCCGAACGCAACAAGCGCGACCCGAACGAGCCGAACATCAGCATCGCCCATCTGATCGTCGACAATGCCGGCGACACCCGCCATACCGAATTCGAGACCGACCGCCGCAAGTTCATCGGCCGTGGCCGCAGTCTTGCCGATGCGGCGGCCTTCGATCCGGGCGCGACACTTTCGGGCAGCGACGGCTTCATGCTCGATCCCGTCATGTCGCTGCGTCGCACCGTCCGCGTGCCGGCCGGCAAGAAAGTCAGCGTGATCTTCTGGACGATCGCGGCGCCCAGCCGCGACGAAGTCGACAAGGCGGTCAATCGCTATCGCCATCCCGACGCCTTCAACCACGAACTCGTCCAGGCCTGGACACGCACGCAGGTGCAGATGCGCCATGTCGGCGTCACCTCGCAGCAGGCGGCGGCCTTCCAGCATCTCGGACGCTACCTCGTCTATCCCGACATGCAGCTGCGCAAGGACGAGGCGACCGTCGAGGCCGGCCTGCAGTCGCAATCGGCGCTCTGGCCGCTGGCGATCTCCGGCGACTTCCCGATTTTCACGCTGCGCATCAACGACGACATGGATCTCGATATCGCCCGGGAGGCGCTGCTGGCGCAGGAGTATCTGCGCTCGCGCGGCGTCACCGCCGATCTCGTCATCATGAACGAACGCGCCTCTTCCTATGCGCAGGACATGCAACATGCGCTCGACGCCATGTGCGAGAACGTCCGTCGCATGGGCCAGGCCGACGGGTTGCGCCAGCATATCTTTGCGGTGCGCAAGGACCTGATGGAGGAGAGCACCTATCATGCGCTGATCGCGGCCTCCCGCGTCACGCTGCATACCAAGAACGGCAAGGTGGTCGACCAGATCAACCGCGCCGTGGCGCTGTTTGCACCCTCCAAGGAGGAGCTGCAGGAGATGGAACGGGCCGAGCGCAACAAGGCCCCCGTCAAGCGTGTCGTGCCGGTGCCGCCGCCTGTCGTGCCCGCCGTTGTCATCGAGGAGGAAGGCGATCTCGACTTCTGGAACGGCATCGGCGGCTTTGCCCGCGACGGACGCGAATATGTCGTTCGGCTGCCTGGCGGTCATGCAACGCCGCAGCCCTGGATCAACGTCATCTCCAATGACAGGTTCGGCTTCCACGTGTCGGCGGAGGGCTCCGGCTTTACCTGGAGCGCCAATTCGCGCGACTACCAGCTGACCTCCTGGTCGAACGATGCCGTGGTCAACCGTTCGGGTGAGGCCTTCTATCTCACCGATCTCCACAGCGGTGCCGTCATGACGCCTTTCGCTGCGCTTTCCCGCCGGCCGGACATTCGTTTCGAAGCCCGCCACGGGCTCGGCTATTCCGTCTTCTCCAGTGTCCAGCACGATATCGCGCTCGAACTAACGCAGACGGTCGACCGCGAAAGGCCGGTGAAACTGCAGCGCCTGCGCCTGCGCAACACCGGTTCGGCCAGCCGCAAGCTGCGCCTCTACGGTTATGTCGAATGGATCCTCGGCAGCAATCCGGCACGCACGGTGCCTTTCATCCTGTCGAGCCATGACGAGGAGACGGGGGCGCTGTTTGCCACCAATCCCTACAGCATCGATTTCTCCAACCGAACCGCCTTCTTCGCGGCGAGCGAGACGGTTTCGAGTTTCTCGGCAAGCCGGCGCGAATTCATCGGCAAGGCGGGGACGATCCAGGCGCCGCAGGCCGTCATCTCGGCCGCCGCCCTTTCCGGCGGCACCGAACTCGATGGCGATCCGGCCGCGGCTCTTGCGATCGACATCGAACTTGGCGCCGGCGAGGAGCGTGATTTCACCTTCTTCCTCGGCGACACGCCGACGGAAGAAGAGGCGCGCACTGTCATTGCCGATATCCGCAAGGTTTCGTTCGACGACGCCGTCGAGGCTAACCGCGCCTTCTGGCGGGACTTCACCGGCAGACTGCAGATATCGACGCCGGATCGCGGGATGAACAATCTGGTCAACACCTGGCTGCCTTATCAGAGCCTCGGCTGCCGCATCATGGCCCGCACCGCCTTCTACCAAGCAAGCGGCGCCTTCGGCTTCCGCGACCAGTTGCAGGATACGCTCGCCTTCGTGCTGCACGAACCCTCGCTTGCCCGCCGGCAGATCCTGAATGCCGCTTCGCGCCAGTTCCGCGAAGGCGACGTGCAGCATTGGTGGCTGCCGGGAACGGGTGCGGGCGTGCGCACGCTGATCTCGGACGACGTCGTCTGGCTGAGTTATGCGATCCATCACTATTGCAGCGTCACCGGCGACAAGAACGTGCTCGACGAGGAGATCGCCTTCCTGGAAGGGCCGGCACTGCTCGAAGGCCAGCACGACTCCTTCTACAAGCCGGAGATTTCCGAGGACAAGGCGAGCGTCTACGAACATGCGGCGCTGGCTCTCGATCTCGCCATCGCCCGCAAGGGGACCAATGGCCTGCCGCTGTTCCTCGGCGGCGACTGGAACGACGGCATGAACCGCGTCGGCATCGGCGGGCGCGGCACCAGCGTCTGGCTCGGCTGGTTCCTGGCGGGTGCATTGCGCTCCTTCATTCCCTATGCCGAAGAGCGCGGCGACACCGCCCGCACGGAGCGCTGGTCGGCGCATCTCATCGAACTGAAGAAGGCGCTCGAAACTGCGGCCTGGGATGGCGGCTACTATCGCCGCGGCACCTTCGACGACGGTGCGCTGCTCGGCTCCAAGGAAAGCCCCGAATGCCGGATCGATTCGATCGCGCAGTCCTGGAGCGTACTCTCGGGCGAGGGCGATCCGGCCCGCGCCGTCACGGCGATGGAGGCCGTGCTCGACCAACTGGTCGACGAGGATGCCCGGATCATCCGGCTGTTCACGCCGCCTTTCGTCAATTCCGCCAGGGATCCCGGCTATATCAAGGCCTACCCGCCGGGTGTGCGCGAAAATGGCGGGCAATATACCCATGCCTCGACCTGGGTGGTGATGGCGCTAGCGCAGCTGAAGCGGGGTGACGATGCCTTCCGCTGCTTCCAGATCCTCAACCCGATCACCCATGCGCTCGACAAGGTTTCAGCGGAGCAATACCGCGTCGAGCCCTATGTCGTGGCCGCCGACGTCTATGGCCATGAGCCCTACACATCACGCGGCGGCTGGACCTGGTATACCGGGTCGGCCGGCTGGCTCTACCGCGCCGCCGTCGAGGGCATCCTCGGCATCCGGCTGAAGGACGGCCGGCTCTACGTGCGTCCGGCGCTCCCGTCCGAATGGGACGGTTTTGCGGCAGAGGTGGAGCAAGGCGGCGGCAAATACCGCATTTCGGTCTCAAAAGCGTCCAATGATCGCGGCTACACTCTGTCGATCAACGGCTGCGAAGTCACCGATCCCGAAGAGGGATATCCGCTCGGATAACAGCGTTCTCCACGCTGAAAAACACGGCGATTCGCGACGGCCAAAAGGGAACCCTTTTGGCCGTCGTCGCGTTTGCAAATCGGATAATAAGGAGAGACCCATGGCAAGCACGCCGTCCGAAGCCATCGTCCCTGGGCGCAGTACTCTATCCGCAGCTGCGCCAGCGCGCGACACAAGGCTCGACGTCCTGCGCGGTGTGGCCCTGATCATGATCTTCATCAATCATGTTCCCGGACAGATTTTCGAATATGTGACGACGAAGAATTTCGGCTTCTCCGATGCCGCCGAGGCCTTTGTGCTGATCTCGGGCATTGCCGTCGGCCTTGCCTATGGGGCTCGCTTTCAGCCGGGGAACCGGCTCAAGGTGGCGATCAAGGCAGCGAAGCGCGCCTTCACGCTCTATCTCGCCCATATGATCACCACCTTCATGACGCTGGCGCTGTTCATCTGCGGTGCCTGGCTGTTCCACCGACCGGGATTGCTGGTCGAAATCAATATCCTGGCGGTTCTGATGAACCTGAAGGAAGGCATTCCGGCTCTGCTCCTGCTCGGCCATCAGATCGGTTACAACAATATCCTGCCGATGTACGGCGCGCTGATGCTGATGGTGCCTATTATCCTCTTCTTGAATGCGCGGAGCCCGTTGCTGGCGCTCGGTGTCTCGGGCACCGTCTGGCTGCTTGCAGGGATCTACGAGGTGGCGCCGCACAACATGCTCATCGAGGGCTACTGGTTCCTCAATCCGCTCTCCTGGCAGTTCCTGTTTTCGATCGGCATCGTCTCGATGCTGCATATCAAGCGCGGCGGCACGATCCCGCGGCATCCGCTGCTGCTGGCTGCCGCTGCCGCTTACGTCTTACTGTCCTTCGTCTGGGTGACGGGCCATCTCTGGATTTTCGGCAACTCGCTGGCCGCACTTGGCCTGCCGACCGTTATCACCGGTTTCGACAAGACGTTCCTGTCGCTGCCGCGGCTGCTGCATGTGCTGGCGCTGACCTATCTCGTCATCAGCATCCCGGCGCTCTCGCGGATCCTGCGCCGTTCTGCGGATCATCCGCTGACGATCCTCGGGCGCCATTCGCTGAACATCTTCGTCGCCGGCACGATCCTCGCCATGATCGGCCAGGTGGTGCTCTACCTCACCAACAAGGACCCGCTGGTCGGCCCGCTCTTCGTGATATCAGGGGTCGCGATACAATTCGCCTATGCATATTATCTCGAGCGTAAGCGCCAGCAGGGCAAGGTCAAAGGAAAACGCGTCACCGATACCGCCACCATCCCGGTTCCCGTCCGTATCGGCGGAACGGTCAATGCCTATCGCCGGAACGATCGGAAATAGGGTTCGGATTTTTGTCGGATGAAGGAGCCGGTGGCCGATGGCCGCCGGCTCATTTTTTATGAACGAGGATGTTCACCAACTTTCCCAGGGGATCGCGCACATAGAATCGCCTGACGCTCCAGGGCTCATCAACTGGGCCGTACTCGATCGGGAAGCCTGAGGCCGACATGGCCTCGAAAGCAGCATCCAGGTCGTCGACCTCGATCGAGAGGTCGGGCACCGGTGTTCCGGAACCGCCCTCACTGGCAATGCTGAGCTGAACGCTCATCGAGCGCGATGCGCCGAACGTCGTGATCCAGCCGTGATCCATGATGACGTCGAGACCGAGGATATCCTGATAGAAACGCCGGGCCGGCGTGATGTCGGGAGCTTGGATATTGGCGACGATGCGCAGGACCTTCATGGCTTTTCTCCCTATGCTCGTTGACTGACGAAGGTTAGGGAAGATCGGCGGGGTGATCAATCTGTCCGGTCGCATCTGGCTTAAACCGGAGACGTTGTGGCGTGGGATACCCCCCTCTGCCCTGCTGGGCATCTCCCCCACAGGTGGGGAGGTTGGCTGGGCTCACCGGCTTCCCCAAACAATGAGCGTCCAGCATGGCGAAACGGCAGATGGACAGGAAGGTCAAGCTGCTTGTGATCTCCCCACCTGCGGGGGTCCGAAGAACGGGTCGAGACCCGTGGCTCGACCCCGGGCCCGGCAGGGCAGAGGGGGGCCACACGGTAAGACGTCGCTCCCAGGGCTCAAAGCAAACAAAAAGGCCGGAAGGGAGCTACCCTTCCGGCCTTTATCTTGAAACCGAACCGATCAGGCGGCTTCGGTGGCGTGGGCCTTGCGGACCTCTTCGTCCGTCAGGATGCCGCTGGCGCGCAGCAGGGCGGCGAAGCGGCCGTTGCTGTGGCTGAGTTCGTCGAAGCTGCCCTGTTCGACGACGCGGCCGTCATCCAGGAAGAGCACCATATCGGCTTCGCGAACCGTCGACAGGCGGTGGGCGATGATGAAGGTGGTGCGGTTCTGGCGCAGATTGTCGATCGCGGCCTTGACGCGGGCTTCGGTCTCGACATCGAGCGCCGAGGTCGCTTCGTCGAGCACCAGGATCGGGGCGTCCTTGAGGATGGCGCGGGCGATCGCGATGCGCTGGCGCTCGCCGCCGGAGAGCTTGTTGCCGCGTTCACCGACATGCGTATCGTAGCGATCCTCACGGGTCTCGATGAAGTCGGCGGCGGCGGCGGCTTCGGCCGCACGGCGCATTTCCTCTTCGCTGGCGCCCTCGCGGCCGAGGCGGATATTGTCGCTGATCGAACGGTTCAGCAGGCCCGCATCCTGGAAGACGGTGGCGATGTGGCGACGCAGCGACTTGCGGGTCACCTTGGTGATATCGGTGCCGTCGACGAGGATCTTGCCGCCCTGGGCATCGTAGACACGCTGCAGCAGGTTGACGAGCGTCGTCTTGCCGGCGCCGGTCGGGCCGACGATCGCGACCGTCTGGCCTGCCTTCACCGAGAAGGAGACATTGTGCAGGCCCTGCGAGCTGTTGCCGAAGCCGAAGGAGACGTCGCGGAATTCAATCGCACCCTTGACGTCCTTGATCTCGCCGTTGCCAGCCGGCTCTTCACGTTCACGTACCGAGTCTTCCAGCGTATAGAAGTCCTCGAGCTTGGAGCGAGCCTCGAAAATCTGCGTGGCGAACTGGCGCATCAGGTCGAGGCGGCCGATCAGCAGGTTGGCGAAGCCGATGAAGGCGATGACGTCGCCGACGCGCAGCTGGCCGGCCTGGACGAGCATGGTGCCGATGATCAGGACCACCATCATCGCGATGGTCGAAGCCATGCGGTTCAGCGCGCTGGCGATCGCCCACCAGTCGAGCACCGGATACTGGGCTTCGAGCAGACGGTCGGCGAAAGATTTCAGCGCTCGGGTTTCAGCCTCGATGCGGTTGTAGCTGTGCAGGACCGAAACGTTGCTGATCGAGTCGCTGACATGCGAGAAGACGGTGTGATAATGGTTCTCGACCGAAGCCTGGCCGTCCTTGGTGCGGCTCATGACGACGCGGCCGATCAGCCAGTAGGCGATGGCGAGCACCATGAGCACGGCGGAAAGGCGCAAGTCCATCGACATTGCGGTCGGCACCAGAAGGGTAAGCGCGATAACCGTCGACAGGTGGTTGCGCATGAATTCCAGCCAGAGGCCGAACAGCGTTTCGCAGGCACGCAGCAATGTATGCAGCGCGTTGGAGGTGCCGCGCTGGTGGTGCCAGCCAAGCGGCATGGAGATGATGCGGCCGAAGGCTTCCGTCAGCAGCGTTGCCCGGCGTCCATGCGCCAGCCTGTCGGCCTCGCGGGCCACCAGGACGAAGGCGATGGTGTTGAAGACCGCGAAAGTCGCCCACATGAAGAGGATAGGCTTGACCTCTCCCTTGCCGGAAATCGCATCGATGATGCGACCGAACAGGATCGGCTCCGCAATGGTGATCGTCGCCAGAACAATGTTTGCGATAACGACCAGGGATACGCGCAGCTTGTAGGCGCCAAGATAGCGCAGAGCTCTTGCATAGACCTTGAATAGCGTCACGTCGAACCTCTTGTGCATCTGCGAAAACGGGATGATGCGATGCTACAAAAGGCTACCTGAACCGGCGATTAACGGAGCATTCAGGCATCGATCGTCGCGACGATTAAACCCGATCATACTATCGCAGGATGCGACGAGATGGCTATGGCGCTGAAATTGCTGCATGAACATATCTCGCAACAATTTGCGCTTGCATTTTATTAAATGTTTAGCACAGCATTAAATTAGTGACTGCATTTTTTGAAGAAGACCGTTTCGCGACCAATTTGAAAAGCCGCCGACGGCCTCGATGCGGGCGTCAAGTCCGGGCAAGGGGCATTTTGTGAATATTAATTCGTTAATTCAATTGCTTATAATTCTGGAAGAATGTTCAAATCCTGAGGTCGTCGTCACCGAGTTGGAGCAGGGCATCCACGGCTGCGGCTTCGACTATTACGGCCTGCTGCGCCATGTGCCGCAGAATCCGGCGCAGCCGAATCCGGAACCCTGGGCTGCGGCGCTTGCCGGCCGCTGGCCGGAACAATGGCCGCAGATATATACCGCGAAAAAATATGTGCTGATCGATCCGATGGTGCGTTATCTCGCCCATGCCCAGCGGCCTTTCCGCTGGCGAGACAGCATGGCGGCGTTCAGCAAGGATGGGCAGCAACGCCGTATGGAGCAGATGATGGTCGATGCCTTCGGCCATGGACTGGAAGATGGCTACATCTTTCCGATCCACGGACGAAACGGCATTCTCGGCAGCCTCAATCTCGCCGGCAAGCCGATCGAGCTGTCACCGGTGGAGATCGCACTGTTCGAGGCGGTGGCGCGCAAGGCCTTCTGGCGGTTGCTCGACCTGAAAGGCGAAGTGCAGGCGCTGGAGACCGTGCTGCCGGCCGAGACGCCGCTGACCCGACGCGAGATGGAAATCCTGCACTATCTCGCCGAAGGCATGACCTCGATGGAGATCAGCAAGATGCTGAAGATCTCAAACCATACCGTCGATTGGTATATGAATGGCCTGCAGGACAAGCTGAAGGCGAAAAACAGGCAGCAAGTGGTGGCGCTTGCCTTCCGCCATGGCCTGATAAGCTGACGCATGTCGTCCAAAACGGGGCAGCGGCTTTGGACAACGACATGCATGATCATAAGATAAGCGCGTCAAATGACGCGAGTCCGATGCTATGCGCTTCAGAATGGCGAGAAAGTGCATTTCGCAGTCGCAAGAGAAATTGAACTTCCTGTGACAAGAAGTTAAGAATTTTCTTCGCGGGTGCAGCATGCCCGCGTCTGAACGTATGAGGAGACCGTTTTGCCCATTTCCAAGATTCTCGTTGCCAACCGCTCCGAAATTGCCATTCGCGTGTTCCGCGCGGCCAACGAACTTGGAATAAAAACGGTGGCCATCTGGGCGGAAGAGGACAAGCTGGCACTGCACCGCTTCAAGGCGGACGAGAGCTATCAGGTCGGCCGCGGCCCGCATCTCGCCAAGGATATGGGTCCGATCGAGAGCTATCTCTCGATCGAGGAGGTGATCCGCGTCGCCAAGCTTTCGGGCGCGGACGCGATCCATCCCGGCTACGGCCTGCTGTCGGAAAGCCCCGAATTCGTTGATGCCTGCAACAAGGCCGGCATCATTTTCATCGGCCCGAAGGCCGATACGATGCGCCAGCTCGGCAACAAGGTTGCAGCGCGCAACCTGGCGATCTCGGTCGGCGTGCCTGTGGTGCCGGCCACCGGCCCCTTGCCCGAGGATATGGCCGAAGTGGCCAAGATGGCCGAGGAGATCGGCTATCCCGTCATGCTCAAGGCTTCCTGGGGCGGCGGCGGGCGCGGCATGCGCGCCATCCGCGATCCGAAGGACCTTGCCCGCGAAGTGACGGAGGCCAAACGCGAGGCGATGGCCGCCTTCGGCAAGGACGAGGTCTATCTGGAAAAGCTCGTCGAGCGCGCCCGCCATGTGGAAAGCCAGGTTCTCGGCGATACGCACGGCAATGTCGTGCATCTCTTCGAGCGTGACTGCTCGATCCAGCGCCGTAACCAGAAGGTCGTCGAGCGCGCACCGGCCCCCTACCTCTCGGAAGCGCAGCGCCAGGAGCTTGCCGCCTATTCGTTGAAGATTGCGGCGGCGACCAATTATATCGGCGCCGGCACCGTCGAATACCTGATGGATGCCGATACCGGCAAATTCTACTTCATCGAAGTCAATCCGCGTATCCAGGTCGAGCATACGGTGACCGAAGTCGTCACCGGCATCGACATCGTCAAGGCGCAGATCCACATCCTCGACGGCTTTGCAATCGGCACGCCGGAATCGGGCGTGCCCGGGCAGAAGGATATCCGTCTCAACGGCCATGCGCTGCAGTGCCGCATCACCACGGAAGATCCGGAGCACAATTTCATTCCGGATTACGGTCGGATCACCGCCTATCGCTCGGCCTCCGGTTTCGGCATCCGGCTCGACGGCGGCACCTCCTATTCCGGCGCCATCATCACCCGCTTTTACGATCCGCTTCTCGTCAAGGTCACGGCATGGGCGCCAAATCCATCCGAAGCGATTTCCCGCATGGACCGGGCGCTGCGCGAATTCCGCATTCGCGGCGTCGCCACCAACCTGACCTTCCTCGAAGCGATCATCGGCCATCCGAAGTTCCGGGATAACAGCTACACGACCCGCTTCATCGATACGACGCCGGAGCTTTTCCAGCAGGTCAAGCGCCAGGATCGCGCCACGAAGCTGCTCACCTATCTCGCCGACGTCACCGTCAATGGCCATCCCGAGGCCAAGGACCGGCCGCGGCCGCTTGATAACGCGGCCGAACCGGTGGTTCCCTATGCCAACGGCAATACGGTCAAGGACGGTACCAAGCAGCTCCTCGACACGCTCGGCCCGAAGAAATTCGGCGAATGGATGCGCAACGAAAAGCGCGTACTCTTGACCGACACGACGATGCGCGACGGCCATCAGTCGCTGCTCGCCACCCGCATGCGCACCTATGACATCGCCCGCATCGCCGGCACCTATGCGCATGCGCTGCCGAATCTTTTGTCGCTCGAATGCTGGGGCGGCGCGACCTTCGACGTTTCCATGCGCTTTCTGACCGAGGATCCGTGGGAGCGCCTGGCACTGATCCGCGAGGGGGCGCCGAACCTTCTGCTGCAGATGCTGCTGCGCGGCGCCAACGGCGTCGGCTACACCAATTATCCCGACAATGTCGTCAAGTATTTCGTTCGCCAGGCGGCCAAGGGCGGCATCGATCTCTTCCGCGTCTTCGACTGCCTCAACTGGGTCGAGAACATGCGCGTCTCGATGGATGCCATTGCCGAGGAGAACAAGCTCTGCGAGGCGGCGATCTGCTATACCGGCGATATCCTGAACTCGGCCCGTCCAAAATATGATCTGAAATACTATACCGACCTTGCGGTCGAGCTCGAAAAGGCCGGCGCTCACATCATCGCGCTCAAGGATATGGCGGGCCTGCTCAAGCCCGCGGCTGCCAAGGTTCTGTTCAAGGCGCTGCGTGAGGCGACCGGCCTGCCGATCCATTTCCACACGCATGATACATCGGGTATTGCGGCTGCGACCGTCCTTGCCGCCGTCGATGCCGGTGTCGATGCCGTCGATGCGGCCATGGATGCGCTTTCCGGCAATACTTCGCAGCCCTGTCTCGGTTCGATCGTCGAGGCGCTGCGCGGTACGGAGCGCGATCCGGGCCTCGATCCGGAATGGATCCGCCGTATCTCCTTCTATTGGGAAGCGGCGCGCAACCAGTATGCGGCCTTCGAAAGCGATCTGAAGGGTCCGGCATCCGAAGTCTATCTGCACGAAATGCCGGGCGGCCAGTTCACCAACCTCAAGGAACAGGCTCGCTCGCTCGGCCTCGAGACCCGCTGGCATCAGGTGGCGCAGGCCTATGCCGACGCCAACCAGATGTTCGGCGATATCGTCAAGGTGACGCCGTCTTCCAAGGTCGTCGGCGACATGGCGCTGATGATGGTTTCGCAGGACCTGACGGTCGCCGATGTCGTCAGCCCCGACAAGGAAGTCTCCTTCCCGGAATCGGTCGTATCGATGCTGAAGGGTGATCTCGGTCAGCCGCCGTCTGGATGGCCCGAAGCGCTGCAGAAGAAGGCGTTGAAGGGTGACAAGCCCTATACCGTGCGCCCCGGCTCGCTGCTCAAGGAGGCCGATCTCGATGCCGAGCGTAAAGTCATCGAGACGAAACTCGAGCGAGAGATCAGCGACTTCGAGTTTGCCTCCTATCTGATGTATCCGAAGGTCTTCACCGACTTCGCGCTCGCCTCCGACACCTACGGCCCGGTCTCGGTGCTGCCGACGCCGGCCTATTTCTACGGTCTCAAGGATGGCGAGGAACTGTTTGCCGATATCGAACGCGGCAAGACGCTCGTCATCGTCAACCAGGCGATGAGCGCGACGGACAGCCAGGGCATGGTGACCATCTTCTTCGAGCTCAACGGCCAGCCGCGCCGCATCAAGGTGCCGGACCGGGCTCATGGGGCGACGGGTGCCGCCGTCCGCCGCAAGGCCGAGCCGGGCAATGCCATCCATGTCGGTGCGCCGATGCCGGGTGTCATCAGCCGTGTCTTCGTCTCGCCCGGCCAGGTCGTCAATGCCGGCGACGTGCTCGTCTCCATCGAGGCGATGAAGATGGAAACGGCGCTGCACGCGGAAAAGGATGGCACGATTTCCGAGGTGCTGGTGCGCGCCGGCGATCAGATCGACGCCAAGGACCTGCTCGTCGTCTACGCCGGCTGAGCAGGCGGGGTCGATGTTTCCGAAGGGTTGCATTCGGCCATGCTACCGATCACCCGATTGTGTACGGTCGGGCTGTTAAAAAGCTGATTTTGTGAAAAGTGAGCGGCCTCCTTGCCTTGCCCGGCGAGGAGGCTTTCTCATAGATTGGCACGCTCACCACCCGCCCCCAAGACCCATCAGGAAATCGTCTATGAGCAAGTTGAAGATTGCCGTCATTGTCGGCAGCACGCGTATTGGCCGTTTTGCCCAGCATCCGGCCAAGTGGATCGCAGATTTCGCCAGCCAGCGCTCTGATCTCGAAGTCGAAGTTCTCGACCTTCTCGACTACCCCATGCATTTCTTCGGGGAAGAGCGCGCCACCACGGCGGAAAGCGAAACCGCAGAGAACTGGAAGAAGAAGCTGCGCGAGTTCGACGGCTTCATTTTTACCGCCGCCGAATATAACCATGCGCCGACCGCGGTTCTGAAGAACGCGATCGATCTCGGCGAATTCATTCAGAAGCCGGTCGGTTTCGTCGGTTACGGCGGCGTCGGCGGCGCACGTGCGGTCGAGCAGCTTCGCCTGATCTTCGTCGAAATGAGCGCAGCGTCCGTCAAGACCGCCGTCCACATCGCGTTCAGCGAATATCTTGCGGTTCTCAAGGAAGGCAAGAGCCTCGGTGATTACGCCCATCTCAATGAGGCCGCCAAGAACATGCTCGATCAGCTCACCTGGTGGGGCAATGCGCTGAAGGCCGCGCGCGCCGTCGTTACGGCCTCCTGATTGCAGCGAGCAATGCCGGGATGTTCGCATCCCGGCACCAGAGCCTTTCCCGGTTGGATTGCAGCATTCTGCCGGCGCAAAGATGCCCGGCCCACCGGCCGCACTGCTTCACTATGCGAAGCAATAGGTGCGTCCGGCGCTTCTAAAGTCTTGCAGATTTGCAAGGCAAATCTGCGGGAGGGTTGGCTGAAACGGGCCGGCTTGGCCGTAGAGCCGGGCTACGACGCGCGCCGGCCGGTCGACCATCCGACTCCGTTTGAGCCAACAGAATGCTGCAATCTAACCCGGAAAGGCTCTAGCTCAGATATCGTAAGTATTGGCGGCGTTGATCGTCGAGATGAAGCGCTTGGTGCGCTCGCGCTCCGGCGTATTGAAGATCGCCCTGGCGCTGCCCGTTTCCACCACGCTTCCGGCTTCCAGGAAAACGACGTCATTGGCGATCTTCGAGGCGAGCCGGAGATCATGGGTCGCCATCACCATCGTCGTGCCTTCGCTGGCAAGCTTGCCAAGCACATCGACCACCTCGGCCGAAAGTTCGGGATCGAGCGCGGATGTCGGCTCGTCGCAAAGAAGCACGCGCGGCGATGGCGCCAGTGCCCGGGCAATTGCGACGCGCTGCTGCTGGCCACCCGATAGTGTCGAAGGCCAGGCGTCGGCCTTGTGGGTCATGCCGACCTTGGTCAGCAATTCCATTGCGCGTTCGCGGGCCTTTTCCCTCGGCCATCTCAGCACCGTCACCAGACCTTCCATGACATTCTCGATCGCGGTCTGATGCGGGAAGAGCTGGAAGTTCTGGAAGACCATGCCGGTCTGGCGGCGGATCTTCTGGATCGCCTGCCAGCTCGTTCGTTTGTCCGGGGTAAAGGCCAGCGTTTCCTCTCCCAGGCGGATCGCGCCTGCTGTCGGAATTTCGAGCAGGTTGATGCAGCGCAGCAGCGTGCTCTTGCCGCCGCCGGAAGGTCCGACCAGCGCGGTGACGCTGCCTTCGGGGATGCGGATGCTGATATCCTTCAGGATGACCGCATCGCCGAAGCGCTTTTCGATGTTGGAAAGCTCGATCATGCATTTGCCTCCAGCATACCGCCATAACGCGCGAAGCGGCGTTCCAGCCGCACTTGCAGCTGCGAGAGGACGGAGCTCAGGACGAGATAGATCAGCGCCGCCTCGATATAGAGGATCAACGGCTCATAAGTGGTGGCGACGATGCGCTGCGCCGCCTGGAAGAGTTCCGGCACGGTGATGGCGGCGGCAAGCGAAGTGTCTTTGACCAGCGAGATGAAAGTATTCGACAAAGGCGGCACGGCGACACGGGCGGCCTGCGGCAGGATGGTGCGGCTCATCGCCTGGCGCCAGCTCATGCCGATCGAATAGGCAGCTTCCCACTGGCCTTTCGGCACCGAGGAAATGACGGCGCGGATGATCTCGGAGCTATAGGCGCCGATATTCAGGGTGAAGCCGATGAGGGCGGCCGGGAAGGCATCGAGCAGGATGCCGAGGCTCGGCAGGCCGTAGAAGATGACAAAGAGCTGAACGAGCAGCGGCGTGCCGCGGATGACCCAGACATAGAAGCGCGCGACGGCGGAGAGCGGCATCGGCCCGAAGAGTCGGGCGATCGCGGTGGCGAGCCCGAGGGCCAGGCCAAAGACGAAGGAGAGCAGGGTCAGCGGAATCGTGAAGATCAGCCCCGCCCACAGGAGCGAAGGCAGCGATTCCGCCATCAGTTGGAGCCAGTGCGCCAAGGGAATTCCTTCTGGTCGGTTGGTGCGTCGAAGTGGAATACCCCTCCCCAACCCCTCCCCACAAGGGGGAGGGGCTTATCGGGGCCTTCGGCGCGCCAAATAGCGACCGTACTGTGGCGGGGAGGCTGTTCTGAGATGAGGCGGCGCGGCATCGAACCCCCTTGCCCTTGTGGGGGCGGGGGTTCTTTTCTTGAACGAAGCTTACTTGGAAACGTCCTGGCCGAAATACTTGTCGGCGATCTTCTTATAGGTGCCGTCGGCCTTGATGTCGGCAAGCGCCTTGTTGATTTCGGCGAGAAGCTCCGGCTCGTTCTTGCGGATGATGACGCCGGAGTAGTCGGCATTTTCCTGTTCGGCGACGATCTTCACCGGCGCGTCCGGCTTGTGCTTCTTGAAATCGAGGAAGGAGAGGCTGTCGTTGATCGTGGCGTCGGCGCGCTTGGTCAGCACGAGCTGGATCGACTGATCGAAACCGTCGGTGCCGACGAGTTCGGCGCCGGCTTCGGTGGCGAGCTTGCCGAAGTTGCTGGTCAGTGATTGGGCGGCCTTCTTGCCCTTCAGATCGGCGAAGGACTTGATGCTGTCATCGCCGTCACGGGCGATCAGCACGGCCTTGGAGGCAATATAGGGCTCGGAGAAATCATATTTCTGCTTGCGGGTTTCGGTGATGCCGACCTGATTGATGACGGTGTCGTAGCGCTTGGCATCGAGGCCGGCGATCAGGCCGTCCCACTTGCCTTCGACGAACTCGGCCTTGACGCCGAGCTTGGCGGCGATCGCTTCGCCGATCTCGACATCGAAGCCGACGAGCTTGCCGCTTTCGTCATGATAGGTGAAGGGCGCATAGGTGCCTTCGGTACCGATCTTGAAGACGCCGGCCGATTTGATGGCGGCGAGGTTCTCGCCGGCATGGGCAGGCAGGAGGGCCGCAGCCTGAATGAGGGCGGCAGCGGCGACGGTTTTCAACCAGTTCATTGTTTTATCCATCCTTGGGAGGTTGTCATCGGATGGGGATACTTTGCAGAAAATTATGGCGCCGGAAGCGTAGAAAACTGCGAATAAAAGCAGCAACTGCAAATAATTTTCTCAAGCGGCCGTTCCAACCATGAATCCTGCGGAAACAGGCATCATGCTCCGGCCCGGCGGCGCAGCCTTTCGCTGACGATGATGATCAATCCGGCGCTGAGGATCAGGGCCGCGCCGACGACCACATTGTGCGTCGGGATGTCGGCCCAGATCAGATAGCCCAGGAGGAAGGCCCAGACGAGAGAGCTGTATTCGAATGGTGCAAGCACGGAGACGGGCGCCTGGCGCATGCCTTCGAAAAGGGCGAACTGGGCGCAGCCGGCAACGATGCCTGTGGCAATGAGCAGCGCGAGCTGCGTCATATCGGGGGTCTGCCAGGTGTAGAGAACGGCAAGGCCGGTCAGGGCAAGAAAAAAGACGTTGGAAACGGTGAGCTGCACGATGGTCTTTTCGTGCAGCGACGTCTTGCGCAGCAGCACCATGGCGGATGCCCAGAGGACGGCCGCCTGCAGCGCAAGATAGACCGGCCAGGAAATGGTGAGGCCGACCGGATTGCAGGCGATCAAGACACCGACGAAACCGACGCCGACGGCCAGCCAGCGCGCCGGCGTGACCTCTTCCTTCAGGATGACCCATGCGAGCAGGGTACCGACGACAGGTGCGGCGTAATAAAGCGTCGTCACTTCGGCAAGCTGCAGGCGGCTTGCCGCGGAATAATAGGAAAGCCAGGCACAAAGAAGAAGGATGCTGCGGGCGATCATCGGCTTGACGATCGGCGATGTGATCGTTTGGCGAACGAGTTTGCCGCGACCATAGGCGAGACAACCGAGGAAGATCGTGAGGCTGCGGAAAAACAGGATCTGCCAGACGGGAATGCTTGAAGTCAGGATCTTGATGATCGCGTCATGGAAGGTAAACGCCATATAGGCGACGGTCGTGAGCAGGATGCCCAGGCTGACGGAGTTTTTCACAGGAAGACGCACCAGATGGCGGATATGCCGGAGGGAATCGGGAATGATGAATCGATATTCCTGCCTCTTAGACCGGTCAATAGGACATATTTCGCTCTGGTAGTGACTTTGTTTCAAAACGTCAGAAAACGTGTAGCAATGCGTATTGCCTGCACGATCATAAGTGTTTATGCACGTTTCTAGATTTGTGAGATGTCGATCCGGTAGGAACATGCAGGATTTTCTATTACGCGAGCGTCAAGGGGTGATTTCCGAGAGGTTGCGGATGAATGGCCGCGTGCTGGCGGCGGAACTTGCGCTCGAATTCGGCGTCTCCGAGGATACGGTGCGGCGCGATCTGCGCGAGATGGCGGCCGCGGGGCTCTGCGAGCGGGTCTATGGCGGCGCATTGCCGGTCTCGCCGGCGCATGGAAGCCTGACGCAGCGCATCGGCTTTGCCGCCGACCGGAAACAGGCGCTGGCGCGCGCTGCGGCACAGCAGATCGCCGCCGGTTCGACCGTGTTCTTCGATGCCGGCAGCACCAATCTGGCGATTGCCCATGCATTGCCGGCCGATCTTGCGCTGACGGCTGCGACGAATGCGCCGGCGATTGCCGCAGCGCTGATCGACAAGCCTGCCATCAACGTCATCCTGATCGGCGGGATGGTCGATCGGCAGACGGGCGGTGCGCTCGGCGCCAAGGCCCTGCGCGATATGGAGCAGATTTCGCCCGACCTCTGCATTCTCGGCGCCTGCGGCGTCGACCTTGAGGCCGGCATCACGGTGTTCGGTTTCGAGGATGCGGAGTTCAAGCGGTTTGCGACGTCGAGGAGCAAAAGGGTGCTGGTGGCTGCAACCTCGGAGAAATTCGGCACTGCCGCCCCCCATAGTGTCCTGCCGGTTGCCCATTGCGAATGTCTGGTGGTCGAACACGATGCCGATCCGGCAATTCTCGGCCGCTACCGCGAGCGCGGATGCAGGACTGTTATCGCCGAGAAAACGAACTGAGGCGACGTCACAGAGTTTAGGGAAATCGGGCGCTTGCAAGCCCGGCAATGAGGAAAGACCGAGAAATGGACAGTCATGTAAGTGCGCCGGGGGTCCGGAGCGGCTTCGTTACCAGAAGCAGGGCGGCGGTTTCCCTGCTCTTTCTCATGAATGGCTTCGTCGTCGGCTGCTGGGCGCCGAAGATTCCGGACTTTGCCGAGCGTCTGGCGCTGAGCAAGTTCGAGCTTGGGCTGATGATCCTCGTCTTCGGCGTCGGCTCGCTGGTCATGATGCCGATTGCCGGTGCGCAGATTGCCAAGCACGGCTCGCGTATCGTCGTTCAGGTGACGGCTGTCTGCGTGCTGCCGTTGCTGCTGGCATTGACGCTCGCGCCAAATGTGATCACCGGGGCCATCTCGCTCTTCCTGTTCGGCGGCTTCATTGGCGCAATGGATGTGGCGATGAATGCCAATGCGGTGTCGGTCGAGAAATCCATGCGCCGCGCCATCATGTCGTCCTGCCATGCGTTCTGGAGTCTTGGTGGACTGATCGGCTCAGGTCTCGGCGGCATCGTGATTTCCAAGCTCGGTATTCTCGGTCATGCGGAACTGGCGACGGTGCTGGCGGCAATCTTCCTTGCTCTGGCATGGCCGATGATCCTTGCGGACCCGCCGCATCCCGACACCAAGAAGGAAAAGACGAAGCTGCCGATGGTGCCGCTGCCGTGGCTGCTCGGATTGATGGCGCTGTTCAGCATGGTGCCGGAAGGTGCGGTTCTCGACTGGGGCGCGCTCTATCTCCGGCAGGAAATGGATGCATCCGTGGCACTTTCCGGTCTTGGTTTCGCAGCCTTTTCGGCGACCATGGCGATCATGCGCTTTGCCGGCGATCTGGTGCGCGACCGTCTGGGCGGCGTCAAGACGCTGCGCATCTGCACGCTGTTTGCGATCGTCGGCATGCTGCTTGCAGGCTTGGCCCCCAATGCCGAGATCGCTATCCTGGGTTTTGCCTTTTGCGGGATCGGGATTTCCAACATGGTGCCGATCGCTTTCTCGGCGGCGGGCAATATTCCCGGCCTCAAGCCCGGCATCGGCATCTCGGTCGTCACGACCATGGGCTACTCCGGCATGCTGGTCGCACCGTCCTTGATCGGCTTCGTCGCCGAGCATGTCGGCTTCGCTGCGGTCTTCATGGCGCTGCCGGTGCTGCTGCTCGTCGTCCTCCTGTTTTCCAAACTGGCCCATTATGCCGATGGGACCTCCGGAGGCGGCCACTGAACCGCCTCCAACCAAAAGTGATATCGGGGGCGGTTGACAAGAAAGCGGTCATGATCCACCTGAAAGGCGCTGTTTCTAAAGCGCGTCGCAATCTTTCAGATTTGCTTCTCGCGCTTTAGGTCTTTATTTTGCGCATGTCGTGATCGCAAAACCGCTGCATACTTTTGCGCGACATGCTTTAGGGGTGCAAGAACTCTTCATGTTGTCAGCCGCCGATTTTGATCCGAAACCGCGCCGCGCTTCCGTTGCCGTCGATGTCGGCGGCGTCATCGTCGGCGGCGGGGCGCCGGTCGTCGTGCAATCCATGACGAATACCGATACGGCCGATATCGACTCGACCGTCGCGCAGGTCGCCGCCCTGTTCCGGGCTGGCTCGGAGCTTGTGCGTATCACCGTCGACCGTGACGAGAGTGCGGCTGCCGTGCCGAAGATCCGCGAGCGGCTGCTGCGGCTCGGCATGGACGTGCCATTGATCGGCGACTTCCACTATATCGGCCACAAGCTGCTCGCCGATCATCCCGATTGTGCCGCGGCGCTGGCGAAATACCGCATCAACCCCGGCAATGTCGGCTTCAAGGACAAGAAGGACAAGCAGTTCGCCGAGATCATCGAGATGGCGATCCGCCATGACAAGCCGGTGCGTATCGGCGTCAACTGGGGTTCGCTCGACCAGGATCTGCTGACGGCGCTGATGGACCAGAATGCCGCGGCCGGTTCGCCGCTTTCGGCCCGGCAGGTGACGCGTGAGGCGATCGTGCAGTCGGCGCTGCTTTCGGCAGCCCTTGCCGAGGAGATCGGCCTGCCGCGCAACCGCATCATCCTGTCGGCCAAGGTCAGCCAGGTGCAGGATCTGATCGCCGTCAATTCGATGCTCGCCGAACGCTCCAATCACGCGCTGCATCTCGGTCTGACCGAAGCCGGCATGGGCACCAAGGGCATCGTCGCCTCGTCGGCGGCCATGGGCTTCGTGTTGCAGCATGGCATCGGCGATACGATCCGCGTGTCGCTGACGCCCGAGCCGAATGGCGACCGCACCCGCGAAGTCCAGGTGGCGCAGGAGATCCTGCAGGTCATGGGCTTCCGCCAGTTCATACCGGTCGTTGCCGCCTGTCCGGGCTGCGGACGCACGACCTCG
This sequence comes from Rhizobium sp. BK591, assembly GCF_014195045.1. NCBI lineage: Bacteria > Pseudomonadati > Pseudomonadota > Alphaproteobacteria > Hyphomicrobiales > Rhizobiaceae > Rhizobium > Rhizobium sp. BK591. Next base: position 349,600 of record NZ_JACIAZ010000005.1, on the reverse strand, counting down.
ACGGTGTTCCAGGAGCTTGCCCAGAACATCCAGAACGACATTCGCAAGAACATGCCGGTCTGGCGCGAAAAGTATCCCGGAGTCGAGGCGCTGAACGTCGCCGTCATGGGCTGCATCGTCAACGGGCCGGGTGAAAGCAAACATGCCGATATCGGCATTTCGCTTCCAGGCACCGGCGAGACGCCGGCCGCCCCTGTTTTCATCGATGGCCGTAAGGCGCTGACGCTGCGCGGCCCCAATATCGCCGCCGACTTCGAGGCGCTTGTCGTCGATTATATCGAGAAGCGTTTCGGCCAGCGGACGGCGGCGGAATGAACGCCCGCGAGTTCGAATGAGCCGGTACTGGTCTGATATCGTCAGCAAGCTTCGGCCCTATGTCGCCGGAGAGCAGCCGCGTATCGCCGGCTTGGTCAAGCTCAACACCAACGAGAATCCCTACGGGCCGTCTCCGAAGGCACTCGAGGCAATCCGGCAAGCGACGGACGATCGTCTGCGGCTCTATCCCGATCCCGCGGCGACGGAATTGCGCGAGACGATCGCCGCCCGTTTCGGCCTGATGGCAGAAGAAGTATTCGTTGGCAACGGCTCCGACGAGGTCCTCGCCCTCGCGTTTCAGGCGCTGTTGAAACACGAACGGCCGCTTCTCTATCCCGATGTGACCTATAGCTTCTACCCGACATATAGCCTGCTATACGATGTCGAAGCGATCGAAGTGCCTGTCGATCACGGGTTCCAGATCCGACTGGCGGATTACGACAGGCCGTGCGGCGCGATCATCATCCCCAATCCGAATGCACCGACCGGGATCGGCCTGCCGCGTGCCGACATAGAGGCGCTTGTCGCCGCTCACCCGGATGCGGTCGTCGTGATCGACGAGGCCTATGTCGATTTCGGCGGCGAAAGCGCCGTCCCGCTCATTTCAAAATATCCCAATCTGCTTGTCATTCAGACCCTGTCGAAATCCCGCTCGTTCGCAGGCCTGCGCGTCGGCTTCGCGCTGGGGCAGCGGGAACTGATCGAGGCGCTGGTGCGCGTCAAGGACAGTTTCAATTCCTATCCGCTCGATCGCCTGGCGCAGGTCGCCGCGACGGCGGCGATCAAGGACGAGGCGTGGTTCGAGACATGCCGGAGGAAGCTTATCGCCAGCCGGGAAAACCTCGTCTCCGAACTCCAAGCGCTGGATTTCGAGGTCTTGCCGTCCCAGGCGAATTTCGTTTTCGCAAGGCACCAAAGTCAGTCGGGTGCAGCGCTTCTCACCGCCCTGCGCGAGCGGAACATTCTCGTCCGGCTTTTTGCCAAGCCGCGTATTTCGGACTTCCTGCGGATCAGCATCGGCACGGACGAGGAATGTGCCCGCCTGGTTTCGGCTCTCACGGAAATATTGGCAGCCTGACCTGGAAAGGGATAGAGCGGTTCAGCTTTTAACGGAAGCGCAGAACCACTCTATTCCTTTGTTTTACGTAATTCCCGGTAAAAACGCGTCGCGCTTTGCCTGGGAAAACCGCTTCGCACTTTTCCTGGAATTGCTCTAGCTCTTCCGGTCGGCGATGAAATGCGCCGCAGCGGTAAGGGTCGAGGCACGGGCGCCGTAAGGGGTAAGCAGCGCCTCGGCATCGCGGACATGCTGGTGGAGCTGGCGCTCGGCCCATTCCATACCGCGCAGGGCGACGAGCGTTCCCTTGCCCCGGGCTGCGTCCTTGCCGGTCGCCTTGCCCATGGTCTCGGTGTCCGAAGTCAGGTCAAGAATGTCGTCGGCCAGCTGGAAGGCAAGGCCGATCTTTTCGCCGAAGGCGCGCAGGCGGCGGCGGTCTTCCGGCGCACTTGCCGAGATGATGGCGCCGGCTTCGCAGGCGAAGCGGATCAACGCGCCCGTTTTCATCGCCTGCAGGCGGATGATGCCGGCCTCGTCAGGGGCTTGTTTTTCCGCTGCCAGATCGAGGGCCTGGCCGCCGGCCATGCCGCCAAGACCGGCGGCGCGGGCAAGGGCCAGCACCAGCGATGCCTTGCTGGTATCGGGAAGCGCCGTTTCCGGCGCGGCGACGATATCGAAGGCGTAGGTCAGCAGGCTGTCGCCGGCGAGGATCGCGGTCGCTTCATCGAATTTAATGTGTACCGTTGGTTTGCCGCGGCGCAGGTCGTCATCGTCCATGGCCGGCAGGTCGTCATGGACGAGGGAATAGCAGTGGACGCATTCGAGTGCCGCGCCGACGCGAAGTGCTGCCTCAGCGTTGCCGCCGAGAAGGGCAGCGCTTTCGACGACCAGGAATGGGCGCAGCCGCTTGCCGCCGTTCAGCACGGCATAATGCATGGCATCGCGCAGCCTTTCGGGCCTGGCGATTTCATCGGAAAGGATGCTTGGTGAAAGCAATGCGTCGAGCAGCGCCTCGATCTCGTGGGCGTTGTTCTTCAGCCTCGTTTCGAAAGTGTCCCGGTTCGCGTCCATGGGCGCTGTTTGGCATGAGCGCCCCCGGGCTTGCAACGGAATTGTCGATGACAGCGGCAAGATTCACCACGCACTCTGGCATAAGCTCTGTACAGGCGCTATGAGAACGAGAGGAGCGAAATCGGACTGGGGAACATTGGATATAGCGCCGGAGAGAGAGGACAGCGTCGACATGCCGGTTCGTCGGCAATGGTTCGGAGATCGGCGGTTCGGAGATCGGCGCGTGTTGAAACGCATTGTTCTTGCCGTCCTGGTCTTTCTGATCCTTCCCTACGCGTTGATCTTTTTCTATCTGCTGCCCTTCATTCACCCCGTCTCGACGCTGATGCTGCGCGATCTTCTTCTGCTGCGCGGTTACGACAGGCAATGGGTGTCGCTGGATGACATCGCCCCGGTCGTGGTGCAGTCGGTGATGATGTCGGAGGACGGGCAATATTGCTTTCACGGCGGCGTCGACTGGGCTGAAATGCGCATGCTGGTCGAGGATACGCTGAAAGGCCAGGCGACGCGCGGCGGCAGCACCATCCCGATGCAGACGGCGAAAAACCTCTTCCTCTGGAACAGCCGCTCCTTTGTGCGCAAGGCGCTGGAGCTTCCACTTGCGGTCGCCACGGATTTCGTCCTGTCGAAACGGCGGCTGATGGAAATCTATCTCAATATCGCCGAATGGGGCCCCGGCATCTACGGCATCGAGGCGGCCGCCCAGCATCATTTCAAGGTGCCGGCCTCGAAGCTGACGCGGCGCCAGGCATCGCTGCTAGCCGTCTCGCTGCCGAACCCGATCGACCGCAATGCCGGCAAGCCCGGACGCGGCCTTCGCCGGCTTGCCGGCGTGATCGAGAGGCGTGCGCAAGGTTCGGGCGATTACATCAAGTGCATCTATGATTGACATCAGAGATTGACATCAGAACTTGTCGTCAGAACAGGATGATTTTAGCCCGGGGGCGGCCTGAAATCTGAATCCTGTTCTAAATTATATTGTGAGAGCGTGATGTCATGAGAAAACCGCGCACACTTTTCGGCATCATGCTCTAGAGGCGGTAAGCGTCATCTGACATTCTTGGTTCTGCCATATGGACGGATGCAGTCCAACCAGAGCCCTGATTCGCCCATGACCATCACGACATTTTCGCCCGAGCTTCTCTCTTATTCGAAGACGCACAATCCGAACCCGCCCGCCCATCTCGGCAGCCGCTATCGCAAAATCGGCGGCTTTCTCCCGGAAGCCGGCAACACCATCGTCTGCCATATCGAGAAGGGTTCGCAGACGCAGATGGCGCTGATCGAGGCGCGCGAGACATATCTGGCCATGCCCGAGGCTCCGCAGTTCCTCTTTACGCCGATATCAAGTCTTCACATGACACTTTTCGAAGGCGTCATCGAAACCCGGCGCCGGCAGGATTGCTGGCCGGGCGATCTGCCGCTCGATACGCCGATCGAAGACATGACCGAGTTGATGGCGGCCAGGCTCGAAGGTTTCTCGATGGCTGACCCCTTCAGGGTCGCGATCGTCGAAGCTCGCCCGTCGGGCCTGCTCGTCGACGGGGCGACGGAGACGGACCGCAAGGTCATGCGCGCCTGGCGCAACGCGCTGGCCGATCTTCTCGGCTATCGCCAGCCGAACCACGAGGATTATAAGTTCCACATGACCTTCGCCTATGCGGTCGAACGGCTTGAGGACGGAGCCTTGCCGCGCTGGCAGGCGATGCTCGATGACGTGGCCGAGGATATCCGCCGCAAGGCTCCCGTTTTCGAGCTTACCCCGCCGGCATTCTGCGTGTTCGAGGACATGAACCATTTCCACGAATTGCTGATCTTTGATTTCGAAGCCTGAACGGAGGAGGCCCATGGACAAACCGACGCTCTATATCGCCAACAAGAACTATTCCTCCTGGTCGTTTCGGCCCTGGATGGCGCTGACGGGCGTCGGCATCGATTTCGAGGAAGTCCTGATCCCCTTCGATTATCCTGGTGGCAATCCCCATATCAAGGCGGTTTCGCCGACCGGGCGAGTGCCGCTTCTCAAGCACGGCGCGTTGAAGATCTGGGAATCGCTGGCGATCATCGAATACGCCGCCGAGCTTTATCCGGAGGCCGGCCTTCTGCCTGGGGATCGGGCCGAGCGGGCGCTTGCCCGTTCGGTTTCGATGGAAATGCTCTCGAGCTTTCGGGCGCTGCGCAACGCCTGCCCGATGAATATCCGCCGGCCGAAGGCCAAGATCGCATTGCCGGATGGTGTCGACGCCGATATCAGCCGCATCGAGACAATCTGGCGCGACCTGTTGCAGCAATCCGGCGGACCGTTTCTCTTTGGTGCGTTCAGCGGGGCGGATGCGATGTTTGCGCCCGTCGTCAACCGCTTCGACATTTATGATCTCGTCAGCCGAAACGATACGCTGGCCTATATGGAGACCATGAAGGCGCATCCGGCCTGGCGAAAATGGGAAGAGGCGGCCCGCGCGGAGCCTTGGATCGTGCCGGAAGACGAAGTCTGAGCCCGGAATCATCGGCTTCGCAAAAAATACGCATGGGGACTGGTCAAGGCCACCCCTTGCATGTATAAGCGCGCCAAATTCCGAAATCGCGACATGTCCGTTTCGGCCGCCAGTCTGGCCGTGGGAATGTTTTGCCCGCAAGTGGAGTAAGAGAAATGGCTGTACCGAAGAGAAAAACAAGCCCGTCCAAGCGCGGTATGCGCCGTTCGGCAGATGCACTGAAGGCTCCGACCTATGTCGAAGACAAGAACTCCGGCGAACTGCGCCGCCCGCACCATATCGACCTGAAGACCGGTATGTATCGCGGCCGCCAGGTTCTGACGCCGAAGGAAAGCGCATAATTTCCTGATCCGGCTTGTCCGATCGAAAGTTTCAAGGCCGGCGTCACGCCGGCCTTTTCTATTTCGACGGTATAATATTTGCAATGACTTGCGGTCTGGCAGCGGTTTGCGGCAGTATTCTTCTTGCGCTGAGGAGACTGCCGATGATAGCCGCAATGCCGCTGATGATTATCCCGTTTATTCTTTACAATCTGGCGATGCTGGGCCTGATGGGCGATGGCGGCATTCCGGCCCTGCAGCATGATGTCATCGTGCTGTCGATGATCTCGGGCGCGATCTGGAGCATGGCGCTCGGCGATCTGTTCATCGTCATCGCCCTTGTCGTGCTGTTCTTCGAAATCCTCAAGGCGACCAGAACCGGCCCCGGCAATCTCGTCAACCATATGTTGTCGATGCTGGTGTTCATCGCCTTCCTGGTCGAGTTTCTGCTCGTCCGGGATGCTGCGACGCAGGTATTCTTCATTTTGATGACGATCGCCCTGATCGATGTGATCGGCGGTTTTGCCGTCTCGATCCGGAGCGCCGGGCGTGATGTCTCGATCGGATTATAGGTTGTCGAGTTTGTTCTGAAGGGCGCGGAGCTGTTCCTTCAGCTCATCGATATCCTTGGCCTCGGCCTTGCGGCTTTCCTTGGCAGGCGGCGTCATGAAGGGCGAGAACATCTGCATCGCCTGCTGAAACAGCTCGGTGTTGCGGCGAACCTGATCTTCGACCATCTGCATCGGCAATTGCAGGTTCTTGCCGAGCGGCGTCTCGCCGAAGGCGCGGTTCACCTGCTCGCGCATCTGCGACTGCTGTTCGGTGAAGGCGCGCATCGAATGTTCGAGAAAGCTCGGCACCACCATCTGCATCTGGTCGCCGTAATAGGTGATGAGCTGGCGCAGGAAGGAGATCGGGAGCAACGTGTTGCCGGTCTTCGATTCCTGTTCGAAAATGATCTGGGTCAGCACCGAATGGGTGATGTCATCTCCGCTTTTTGCATCCTGTACGGTGAAGTCTTCGCCTTTCTTCACCATCTCCGCCAAGTCTTCCAGCGTCACATAGGTGCTGGTGCCGGTGTTATATAGGCGGCGATTGGCGTATTTCTTGATAACGATCTGACCCTCATGCTTCGCCATATCAGTCTCCTGAACCCCCGTCTGATTTATGGATCTTCCTCCACTTGAGACTGTAAACGCAAAAGAAGGCCGGTGACAATCTCTTTGTGCGATGCGGCAAACCTTTAACAGAGCAGATGAATCGGGCTTGGGAGCGCTTCGGCTGAAAAATGGCGGCAGCCGGTCTTCGCGTTTGACTTGTGCTCCAAGCTTTGCCAGTTTCTCCTTATGTAAGTGAGACGAAAACGAGGAGCGTCCCCATGAGCAATTCATCCATCGTCATCGCCAGTGCAGGGCGAACAGCAGTCGGCTCGTTCAACGGCGCTTTCGCGACGGTCCTCGCGCATGAGCTCGGGGCGGCGGTCATAAAGGGGGCGCTCGAGCGCGCCGGCGTCGATGCCGGCGAGGTGGATGAGGTGATCCTCGGCCAGGTGCTTGCCGCCGGCGAGGGCCAGAACCCGGCCCGCCAGGCGGCGATAAAGGCCGGCATTCCGAAGGAGGCGACTGCCTGGGGCGTCAACCAGCTCTGCGGCTCGGGCCTGCGCGCGGTCGCGCTCGGCATGCAGCAGATCGCCACCGGCGACGCCAAGATCATCGTTGCCGGCGGCCAGGAATCCATGTCGATGGCCCCGCATGCCGCGCACTTACGCAGCGGCGTCAAGATGGGCGACATGAAGATGGTCGACACGATGATCAAGGACGGTTTGACCGACGCCTTCCATGGTTATCACATGGGCATCACCGCCGAAAATGTCGCGCGTCAGTGGCAGCTGTCGCGCGACGACCAGGATCAGTTCGCCGTGGCTTCGCAGAACAAGGCGGAAGCGGCGCAAAAGGCCGGCCGTTTTGCCGACGAGATCATCCCCTACGTCATCAAGACACGTAAGGGCGACGTTACGGTCGATGCCGACGAATATATCCGTCACGGCGCCACACTGGAAGCGATGGGGAAATTGCGCCCGGCCTTCGACAAGGACGGCACTGTGACGGCCGCGAATGCATCCGGCCTTAACGACGGCGCCGCTGCGGCGGTGCTGATGAGCGAAGCGGAAGCCGTCCGGCGCGGCATCCAGCCGCTCGCCCGCATCGTTTCCTGGGCAACGGCGGGCGTCGATCCTTCCATTATGGGCACCGGGCCGATCCCGGCTTCGCGCAAGGCGCTCGAAAAGGCCGGCTGGTCGGTGAACGATCTCGATCTCGTCGAAGCGAACGAAGCTTTCGCGGCGCAAGCCTGCGCTGTCACCAAGGATCTCGGATGGGACCCGGCGATCGTCAACGTCAATGGCGGCGCGATCGCGATCGGCCATCCGATCGGCGCGTCCGGCGCGCGTGTTCTCAACACACTGCTGTTCGAAATGAAGCGCCGCGGCGCCAAGAAGGGTCTCGCCACGCTCTGCATCGGAGGCGGCATGGGTGTGGCCATGTGCTTTGAAGCGCTTTAAATAGCATACGATCCAGGATTGATTGAAAATCCCGCCATGCGGCGGGGCGAAAAACAAAAGGGGAGCGAAGCATGAGCAGAGTGGCTGTGGTCACCGGGGGTACACGCGGCATCGGCGCGGCAATATCCATGGCACTGAAAAATGCCGGATACAGGGTCGCGGCCAGCTATGCCGGCAACGACGAGAAGGCCAAAGCCTTTCACGATGTCACCGGCGTTCCGGTGTTCAAATGGGATGTTTCCGACTACGCTGCCTGCGGCGAAGGGATCGCCAGGATCGAAAGCGAGATCGGGCCGGTCGAAATCCTCGTCAACAATGCCGGCATCACCCGCGACGCGATGTTCCACAAGATGACGCCGCAGCAGTGGCACGAGGTGATCAATACCAACCTCACCGGCCTGTTCAACATGACGCATCAGGTCTGGACCGGCATGCGCGATCGCGGCTTCGGCCGCATCGTCAATATCTCGTCGATCAACGGCCAGAAGGGCCAGATGGGCCAGGTGAATTATTCGGCGGCCAAGGCGGGCGATCTCGGCTTCACCAAGGCGCTGGCCCAGGAAGGGGCAGCCAAGAACATCACCGTCAACGCCATCTGCCCCGGTTACATCGGCACGGAAATGGTGCTTGCCGTGCCGGAGAAGGTGCTGAACGAACGCATCATTCCGCAGATCCCCGTCGGCCGTCTCGGCGAGCCGGAAGAGATCGCGCGCTGCGTCACCTTCCTCATCTCCGACGATGCCGGCTTCATCACCGGTTCGACGCTGACGGCCAATGGCGGACAGTTCTTCGCCTAATTATTCCTTTAAACGGTTATACGCAGATCAAAGCGATGGCGCGTCCGGCAGGACGCGCCATCGCTTTGATCATTTACGGGATTAAGAGCGGCGGTCGGCATTCGGTTGCCGCTCTGTCCGAACCTTGACCGGTACTTTCCGCAGCGAGCGATCCTGGCTGCTAAGGGCTGTTATCGCAGTCGTCAGAGAGGCCGATGCGATGAGAACGGCGACAAGGGAATTCAGGAAAATCTGGATCATGAAAGCGTTCCTTTCCGGTGCGCCGGGCGGCTGTGCCTGTCCGTTGCGCTGGTGAAGGAAATATGTGCCTGCCTGTTGGGTAGCAGTAGGTGTGGCTTTCATAACCGATTGTCAACGTCTCGTTGACGGATGCGGCAGGCCAAAAAAACGGGCGCAGAAGCGCCCGTTGGGAGTCCGATATGGTTTTGCCGATTAGCGGCAACGAGCCTCGTAGCGGCGGCCGTAGCGGTCGCGATAGACGCAGTAGCCGCGGCGTTCGACCGAGTGGCCGATGAGAGCGCCGGTTAGACCGCCGGCCACGGCGCCGACGGCGGCACCGCCCCAGCTGTTGGTGACGACACCGCCGATGACCGCACCGGTGCCGGCGCCGATCGCCGTACCTTGCTCGGTTGCTGTGCAGGATGCCAGAGCGCCGACCAGCGCACCAATAAGAACAATCTTCTTCATCATGTCGTAACTCCCCAGGTTCGTTGGCCTTTAGATGCGGCCCATTAGTACAAGGATAATGATAATCACGAGAACTAGCCCCAAACCGCCAGAAGGTCCATAGCCCCAGCCACGGCTGTAACCCCAATTCGGCAAGGCTCCGATCAAGAGCAGAATGAGGATAATTAGAAGTATCGTGCCAAGCATGGTGTGTTTCCTTCATTTCATCCGCAATTTGGATGGACCAGAAACACGCATTGGCGATTTTTGTTCCCGGTTAAGCTTGGAAATGTGACAAGGGCGTGATTCACGGTTAATTTCCGTCATCTCGGAAAATTGCCGCTATGGTTAAAATTACATTTAAATACAATATGTTGCGGTGAACAAAGAGGGAAAGCCGCGGTGTCGCCGATTCGTCAGCGATTCGTTCCGCTTTTGATCGACCCATCGCGATTGGCCGCCTTGACTTAACGCTGTCTGAATCCGGCTTCAAAAAGATTAATGCCTATGCCAGGAGGCGGGCGAAGAGTTCCGCTGCCGATTCCGCATCTAGCGTCCGGACCTGGTGATGCCACCAGATTTGGTCGTGAACGAAAGGCGAAAACCGCGGAGTCAGCGATTCGTCTCCGATTCGTTCCGGCTTTGGTCGAGAGGTTAATTTCGGGACGCTCTCGCCTGTTCAAAATCGGCGCGGGAATCGTCGCTCACGACGGCGAAAATGCGAATGGGAGGGAGTCTCGCGATTCAGCATCTAGTGGGAAAAAGTGATTCAAAATCAATACTTAGCCGTGAACAAAAGCTGAATCAGCTGGAGTCAGCGATTCGTCGCTGATTCGTTCTCACGCTGTTCCGAATCGTGAATTCAGACGTTCCACAAGACTCGCAAAGGTCGTAATCCCCGGTGCATTTTGAAATCTGCCCTTGCGTTTGCGGCGGCAGCTGTCCATGTGTTCTTTAGCTTCCCTCGTGGGGCTGAGATTTTCCTGGGGCCACCCGCCTCATTTGCATGGACCCATGACTCTGACTTCGCAGCCGATGATTCTGAGTGGACGCGGTGTGACCGCGGTGCTCGGACCGACCAATACCGGCAAGACCCATTATGCCATCGAGCGCATGGTCGCGCACGGGACCGGCGTGATCGGCTTGCCGCTCAGGCTGCTGGCGCGCGAGGTCTATACGCGGGTGGTGGAGAAGGTCGGCGTGCAGAATGTGGCGCTGGTCACCGGTGAGGAAAAGATTTCGCCGCCCAATGCGCGTTTTTCCGTCTGTACCGTCGAGGCGATGCCGCGTGAGACCAAGGCCGCCTTCGTTGCCATCGACGAGGTTCAGCTCGCCGGCGATCTCGAGCGCGGTCATATCTTCACCGACCGCATTCTGCATCTTCGCGGCCGTGAGGAAACGCTGCTGCTTGGCGCGGCGACGATGCGGCCGATCCTGCAGCAGCTCCTGCCGGGCATCACTGTCGTCGAGCGGCCGCGGCTTTCGCATCTTTTCTATGCCGGCCAGAAGAAGATCACCCGGCTGCCGCAGCGTTCTGCCATCGTCGCGTTTTCGGCCGACGAGGTCTATGCCATCGCCGAGCTCATCCGCCGCCAGCGTGGCGGCGCGGCTGTCGTGCTCGGCGCGCTCAGCCCGCGCACCCGCAATGCGCAGGTCGCACTCTATCAGGCGGGCGACGTCGAATATCTGGTGGCGACCGATGCGATCGGCATGGGCCTCAACCTCGATGTCGATCACGTCGCCTTTGCCCAAGACCGGAAATTCGACGGTTACCAGTTCCGCAATCTCAATCCGGGCGAACTCGGCCAGGTCGCCGGGCGCGCCGGGCGGCACGTGCGGGACGGGACCTTCGGCGTCACCGGACAGGTCTCGCCCTTCGACGATGAATTGGTGCAACGTATCGAGGGGCACGAATTCGACAACGTCAAGGTTTTGCAATGGCGCACGACGGAGATGGACTTCTCCTCGATTCAATCCTTGCGGACAAGCCTTGAGGCGGGACCGCGCGTGCCGGGACTGACGCGAGCGCTGCCTGCTGTCGACCAGCAGGCGCTGGAACAGCTTTCGCGTTATCCAGAGGTCATCGATCTCGCCGACAGGCCGGCGCGCGTCGAAAAACTCTGGGAGGCTTGCGCGCTTCCCGATTACCGGCGTATCACTCCTGCGCAACACGCCGATCTTATCTCGACCCTCTTTTCCGATCTCGTCCGCTATGGCACGGTGAATGAGCAGTTTCTCGCGGAGCAGGTGCATCGCTCCGATCGGACAGATGGGGAAATTGACACGCTTTCGGCGCGAATCGCGCAGATAAGGACCTGGACCTACGTTTCGAATCGGCCTGGCTGGCTTGCCGATCCGACACACTGGCAGGAAAAGACGCGGGAAATCGAAGATCGATTGTCCGACGCGTTACATGAAAGGTTGACGAAACGCTTTGTTGATCGCAGGACATCTGTGCTCATGAAGCGCCTGAGAGAGAATGCGATGCTGGAAGCTGAAATCAGTGTGAATGGTGATGTCTTCGTTGAAGGACATCATGTAGGGCAATTGAGCGGATTCCGTTTCACGCCGGTGGCGGGAACGGACGGACCGGATGCCAAGGCGGTTCAGGCTGCGTCGCAGAAGGCGCTCGCGCTCGAATTCGAAGCCCGCGCGGCGCGGATGCATGCCGCCGGCAATAGTGATCTGGCGATCGGCTCGGATGGGTTGATTCGTTGGCTGGGCGACCCGGTGGCGCGGCTTTCGGGCAGTGATCACGTCATGCGTCCGCGCGTGCTTCTGCTGGCCGACGAGCAGTTGACGGGCAATGCCCGGGATCACGTTGCGGCCCGCATCGAACGCTTCGTCAACCATCATATCAGCACGGTGCTGAAACCGCTCGATGATCTGTCGCGCGCCGAGGATCTGCAGGGTCTTGCCAAGGGGCTTGCCTTCCAGCTCGTCGAAAATCTCGGCGTGCTGTTCCGACGCGACGTGACCGAGGAGGTGAAGTCGCTGGACCAGGATGCCCGCGCCTCCATGCGCCGCTACGGCGTGCGTTTCGGCGCCTATCATATCTTCGTTCCGGCACTTCTGAAGCCGGCGCCGGCCGAGCTCATCACGCTGCTCTGGGCGCTGAAGAACGACGGTCTCGACAAACCGGGCTACGGCGATCTCATTCCCGTGCTTGCCGCCGGCCGCACCTCCGTCGTCACCGACCCGAGCTTCGAGCGGATGTTCTATAAGCTCGCCGGCTTCCGGTTCCTCGGCAAGCGTGCCGTGCGAATCGACATCCTGGAACGGCTTGCCGACATCATCCGTCCGCTGCTGCAGTGGAAGCCCGGTCAGAATAATCGTCCGGAGGGCGCCTATGACGGCCGCCGTTTCACGACGACGACGGCTATGCTGTCGATTCTTGGTGCGACGCTCGAGGACATGGAAGAAATCCTCAAGGGTCTCGGCTATCGCGCCGATGCCGTGAAGGCGGAAGAGGCATCGGCACATCTTGCGGCGCAGGATGCGGCCTCAGTGCCCGCCGCCACCGCGGAAACGTCGGCGGATGAGACAGCCGAAAAGGCCGATCACGACGATGCCGACGGGGCGGCGGAAGAGACTGCTGCCGAAGCGCCCGCAACCGAGGCGGCGCCCGTGGCTGCCGACGCGCCCGTGGCCGAAACGGTCCAAACCCCTGCTCCTGTCGAAGCAGCCGAGACAGCCGCTTCGGTGGAAGCGTCTGCCGAGACGGCGGTATCCGCTGCTGAGGACGCCGGCGAGCCGGTCGAACCGAAGCCGGTTCTTCTGTGGCGTCTCGGCGGCCGCAACGACAATCAGCGCCAGGCGCGCGGCGGGCATGGCGAACGCCGTGGCGGCCAGGGCCAGGAACGCGGCGACCGCAATCGTCGGCCGGGCGGCGGTGAAGGCGGCGAGGGCAATCGCGGCGAAGGCCGTGACAACAATCGCAACAATCGCGGCAAGGACGGCGGCGGTCGCGATGGCGGCCGGCCGCAGCAGGCAAGGGGCGATCGCAACAATCAGCCACGGGGCGATCAGCCGCGCGGCGACCGGCAGGACCGTGGTGACCGCAAGGATCGCGGTGACCGCAACGATCGTAACGACCGCAACAACAATCGCGGCGGCTCGCAGCCGCTGCGCTTCGAGGCCAAGCCGCCGCGCAAGGAGAAGCCGATCGATCCGGATTCGCCTTTCGCCAAGCTCGCGGCTCTCAAGGAGCAGATGAAGAAGTAATCATGAGCGCGGAGACACAGCCGACAAGCGGTTCGCGCCAGCGCATCGACAAGTGGCTGTTCTTCGCGCGCATGGTGAAGTCGCGTTCATTGGCGCAGAGCCAAATCCAATCCGGCCATGTGCGCATCAACGGCGAACGCTGCAGCCATCCGAGCCAGATGGTCAAGCCGGGTGACCGTATCGAGATGACGCTGGAACGGCGCGACGTCGTTCTCGTGGTGCGCCTCGCCGGTGAGCGGCGGGGACCTTACGAGGAGGCGCGCCTGCTGTATGACGATCAATCGCCGCCGCCTGATGAGGCAAAACGTCTCACGCCCTACGAACAGGCGATCCGGGCGACCGGTACCGGCCGTCCGACCAAAAAGGAAAGACGTGCAATCGACAGGCTGATGTCGGACGAGGATTAGAAAACTCTGTCTGCGCTGGCGGCTTTTGCAGATCGTTTATCCTTGAAATCCGGCGCCAAAGCCGATAGGTCACTGTCAACCTGCCGGAAGCGTGCTTGCCGCCCAAGCCTGCCCACGCTTTTCCTCCGGCACGGGGATAGGCGCGACGTTCCAGGTTGCCCGGCCCCATCGCATGGAAATCCTGGAGTTCTTCATGACCTATGTCGTGACCGACAATTGCATCAAGTGCAAATACACCGATTGCGTGGAAGTCTGCCCTGTCGACTGCTTCTATGAGGGCGAGAACTTTCTCGTTATTCATCCCGACGAATGCATCGATTGCGGCGTCTGCGAACCCGAATGTCCCGCCGAGGCGATCAAGCCCGATACCGAGCCGGGTCTCGATAAATGGCTGAAGATCAATACCGAATATGCGACGATCTGGCCGAATATCACGGTCAAGAAGGAGCCGTTGCCTGAGGCCAAGGAAATGGATGGCGAGACCGGAAAATTCGAGAAGTATTTCTCCGAGAAGCCCGGTTCCGGCGATTGAGACAGCGCCCACATTCGGCCTCCGGATTCGGGCGGTGGCGGGGCGAAACGTTTGGAGCCTTTCCTGGTCAGATTGCAGCATTCTGACCTGGCATAGAGATGCCCGGCCCACCGGCCGCACTGCTTCGCCATGCGAAGCAACAGGTGCGTCCGGCGATTCTAAGGTCTTGCAGATTTGCCAAGCAAATCTGCAAGAGGGTTGGCTGAAGCGGGCCGTCTGATCGATCGGCCGGGTTGGCCGTAGATCTGGGCTACGACGCGCGCCGGCCGGTCACCATCCGACTCCGTTTGAGCCAACAGAATGCTTCAATCTGACCAGGAAAGGCTCTAAAAGCTGCGTGAGGCATATGGGTGACATGTGTTGCCCGCATGACTCAAGCGAAGCAAATTATTGATTTCCTCATATTTTTATGATAGGTTTCGTCTACTGTTCCATTTGTGGCATGACGCATGCCCAAAACCATCACGAAAGCAAAACAAATCCGTACGCGGTTTCCGTGACATATCAACGCTTTGAGCGCCGGGTCCCAAGATCGTGCGCAAAAAGTCTTTGCTTTTGCCCGATAGGACCAGAGTGAAGTCACCCGACGGATACTACCGTCTCACCCGGGCCTGACTGACCCGGCTCCGGCCGCCGCCGGATGCGTAACAGGGAGTTTTTGAATAGAATGACGACTCAGCAGAAAAAGCCTTCTACAGCACGTCACGGCTTCAAGACCGGTGAATCGATCGTCTACCCCGCTCATGGCGTCGGTACCATCACCGCTATCGAAGAGCAAGAAGTTGCCGGCATGAAGCTCGAACTTTTCGTTATCGATTTCGAGAAGGACAAGATGCGTCTGAAGGTTCCGGTCGCGAAGGCCATGAGCATCGGTATGCGCAAGCTTTCGGAAACGGATTTCGTCGAGCGTGCTTTGAAGGTCGTGCAGGGCAAGGCGCGCGTCAAGCGCACCATGTGGTCCCGTCGCGCCCAGGAATATGATGCCAAGATCAATTCCGGCGACCTGATTTCCATCGCTGAGGTCGTGCGTGATCTCTATCGTGCCGAGAACCAGCCCGAACAGTCCTATTCCGAGCGTCAGCTTTATGAGGCTGCGCTCGATCGCATGGCGCGCGAAATCGCCGCCGTCAACAAGATGTCGGAAACCGAAGCCGTCCGTCTCGTCGAGACCAATCTCAACAAGGGTCCGAAGCGCGGAAAGGCAATCGAAGAAGACGATTCGCAGGACGAAGCCGCATAAGGCGAGCCTGTTTTCCTGTCAAAAAACCCGGCCTTCGCGCCGGGTTTTTTTATTGGAACTTTTTCCCGACTGCCGCGTTTAACACACGTAATTGCGGACTGCTCGCGGGCAATGGCCTCGACGGGCGAACTGCTATTCCGTCAATGTTCGATGAGGAGCGGATCATGCCTTTTCAATATTGCCCATCCGGCAACGTGAAGAAACAGGTCCAGCCCGGCCGTCTTAGCGGCACATGATGAGAAATAGGGCCTCCCCCTGAAAAGTCCAGGGGCGAGGCCTTTATGCATTCAGAACCCCATTCAGTCTGGAACAGCGATGTTCCGGAAGGTGCGTTTTATTGTTCATTTTAGGGCGAGAGGCCTGTTTCAGGAGATCGAAATGAAGAACATGTCTGCAGATCGGCGCATGATCAAAATCGCGATGGCCGCCCCCTATCTCGCCCGTCAGGAAGAGCACGATCTTGCCACTCGTTGGAAGGATCACGACGATCGCGGTGCCCGCAACCAGATCGCCATGGCCCATATGCGCCTGGTCATCTCTATGGCCGGCAAGTTCCGCAACTTCGGCCTGCCGATGAGCGATCTCGTGCAGGAGGGCTATGTCGGGCTGCTGGAGGCCGCCGCCCGCTTCGAACCGGAACGCGACGTGCGCTTTTCGACCTATGCAAGCTGGTGGATCAGGGCTTCGATCCAGGATTATATCCTGCGCAACTGGTCGATCGTGCGCGGCGGCACGAGTTCGGCGCAGAAGGCGCTGTTCTTCAATCTGCGTCGCCTGCGCGCCAAGCTCGCCAAGGGTGACACGCAGCTGACGCTGCAATCCATTCACCAGGAAATCGCCGCTGCCCTCGGGGTCAGCCTCGCCGATGTACAGACCATGGATGCCAGGCTTTCTGGCAACGATGCCTCGCTGCAGGCGCCTTCGGTTTCCGGCGATGCCGAGAGTGCGGAGAAGATGGATTTCCTCGTCAGTGACGATCCCCTGCCGGATGAGCAGGTTTCCAACATGATCGACGGCGAGCGCCGCCGCGTCTGGCTCGCCTCGGCGCTGAAACATCTCAACGAACGCGAGATGAAGATCATCAGTGCCCGGCGTCTGGCGGAGGACGGAGCCACGCTCGAAGAACTCGGCGCCGACCTCGGCATTTCCAAGGAACGCGTGCGTCAGATCGAAAGCCGGGCGATGGAGAAGCTTCGCAGCGCGCTCGTCAGCGCCGATCCGCATATGGCCGCCTATGCTTGAACCCAAAGCGCGTCGCGATCCTTCAGATTCGCTCCTCGCGCTTCAGGTCTTTGTTTTACGCATGTCGTTATCGTAAAACCGCTGCACAGTTTTGCGCGACATGCTTTGTCCCCTCCAGCAGCACAGACTGGCCCGGCGTAAGCCGGGCCTCTTTTATTCGGCGATGATCTTGACGCGGTCGCCCGGTGAAACGGCTGCGCCCGTGGGCAGGGCGTTGATGAGCTTGAAGAGATCGAGCTTGCGGTCGGTGCCCATCATGCGGGCGGCGAGCGTCGAGATGTTCTCCCCCGGCCGGACGGTGACGACGCGGATGCGCAGCGGCTTCAGCGAGGCTGCCTCTGCCGGCGTCATACGCCGGAAACTCGCACGCAGGACATTGGCCGTCGGCTCAAGGGCGTCACTGCCTTTCGGCACGGCGGTCAGGAAGCGGAAGATTTGCGAATTGTTGCGGATCACGGTGACATCGAAATCCCAGCGGTCGGCGCTTGCGCGCGCGGTGGCTGCTTCCATGCCGTTGATGGTGATCGGCTGGATGGTCGAGGGGTCGAGACCGGTCACCCAGCCGCTGGAGATATAGTTGGTGAGGCTCTGGTTCTGATTGTCGGCGACGCCGTCGAAGCGGACGGCGATGTCGTTCGGGCCGGTGGCCATCACGGCTTCGACCTTGTTGTCGATGTGGAAATCCGGTGGCACGTCGAAGCGGATCCCGAGACCGCCATGCAGGAAGGTCTGGCCGCGCACATAGCCTTCCTCCGGGCTGTCGCCGTAGAGCAGTCCATCTATGCCATCGAGATAATAATCGCGGCCCTTGTCGCCGACGGAACCTTCCTGGCCGAAAGCGCGGGCGTGGGTGCGGGCAAGCTCGATGCGCTGGGCGGAGTTCGGGTGGCTCGACAGGAAGTCGAGGCTCTGGTCGGCTTCGGGATCGACCGACATGAAGCGGCTGTATGCCGCCATCGAATCGAGGAAACGGGCTGCGGCATAGGGATCGTAGCCGGCTTCGCCGAGCATGCGCACGCCGATGACATCGGCCTGCAGCTCCTGCTGGCGGGAGAAGGCGGCGAGCCGCAGCTTGCCGCGGGCCAGCGCCTGCTTGCCTGCGATGTCGCTGGAAAGCACCTCGGCGACGACGCGGCTGGCGATGACCTCAGCCTCTTCGCGCTTCTGCCGCTCGATGCCGTGGTTCGCCGTCACATGGCCCATCTCGTGCGACAGCACGGCGGCGACTTCCGAGGCGTCGTTGGCAAGGGCGAGCAGGCCGCGGGTGACATAGAGATAACCGCCCGGCAGCGCAAAGGCGTTGATCGCCGGCGAATTCAGGATGGTGATGCGGTAGGACTGGCTCGGATTTTCCGACACCGCCGTCAGCGCGCCGGCGATGCGGGCAACGAGGCGTTCGGTCTTGGCATCCTTGTATTCGCCGCCGTAGCTTGCCACGATGCGCGGATGCTCACGGGCGCCCATCGCCGCGCGCGGGTCGTTCTTCTGCACCTCGTCGACGATCTGCGGATTGGAAGAAGGCGAAACACTCGGCTGATAGGATTGGTCGATCAGCGATTGACAGCCATTCAGCGCCATTGCGAGGGCTGAAAGCAGCATTAGGCGACGCGCGAAGCGCCGCGGCGTGGAGATGGCATCACTGGAAAGCGCGGGCGATTTCCACGTCGTCAAGCTGTCCAGTCTGTTTCTCCGCATCATGTCGCTGTTTTGCCGGTTTGCCGCAGATTCAAACCGACCGTGGCAAGGGGAATTCAACAGGTGCGCACCCCTGATCTCGCGCTGCACAATCGGCCGATACAAGTCCTTGCTGTAGCTGATTTACGCATCGGTTGCATAGCGAGACTCTGTTTAAATGTGGCGCCGTTGCATTTTGGCAAGCCTCGGGCATTGAGGCCTCCCTTCGCTCGGATGAAATTATGGCGAAAGTTCCGTCACAGAGCGGAGATTCGTCAACGGCGCGGAAAAAGAACGGGCCGATTGAATTAACCGGCGCGGCCGCGACAGCCATGCGCGAAAAGCGCAACCAGAAATATGTTCTTTGTGAGGGAGCGCCTCTTGGTGAGGCATTTCCGCGGGGCGATTCGACTATTCGGCAGCTTCCGCCGTCGCCGCTTGCGGCTTCTCCGTCTCGCCGGCGCGGGGCAATTGCACTGGCTTCAGCATGATGGCAGCCACAAGGCCGATCAGTGCAATGGCGCAGGAGGTCATGAAGAGCGGCGAGAAAGCGGCAGCATAGATATCGGCCACGGCCTGGCGGCTTGGCTCGGGAAGGGCAGCCATCATCTTTGGCGTCAGTTGCTCGATATCGGTGACGCCGGGAATGGAAATGCCGACCGTGCCGAGCCCAGAGGCAATGATCGCGCCGTAGATCGAGATGGCGATCGAAGCGCCTCCCATGCGCGACAGCGTCACCGAGCCGGTGGCCGCACCGACGTCGCGCGCCGGTGCTGCATTCTGCACGCCGATGATGGGAACCTGCTGGGCAAGGCCGATGCCGATACCGTGCAGCATCATGATCGCGCCGATGAAGGCGATCGGCGTTCCCGCATGGACCTGCGACAATAGCGCAAAGGCGGTGGCGCTGCAGGTGAGGCTTGCGATGGCGAAGGGCTTGTAGCGCCCCGTCCTCGAGATGATGCGGCCTGCCGTCAACGATCCGCAGACGAGGCCGCCGGTCAGGAGGATGAAGAGCAGGCCGGCGGCGGACGGTGAAAGGCCTGTGGTGGTCTGCAGGAAGAGGGCGAGATAATTGACCATGCCGATGGCGATGGCGCCGCCCATGATCGAGATCACCAGGAGCAGGCTGAAGGTCGAATTGCGAAAGAGCTGCAGGGGAACGATCGGCTCCGGCGCGCGGCGCTCCGTGAAAACCCAGATGACGGCACAGATCACACCGAAGGCGACGATGCCGACGCTCTGGGGTGAGATCAATGCGCCGAACAGTTCGCTGCTGTCGGTGGCAAGCACGATGCTTGTCGTCGTCATGGCAAGCAGAAGTGCACCTGCATAGTCGATCTTCGGTCGGCGATGCGGTTTTCGGTACGGCAACATGAAAGCAAGGCCGGCAAGTACGATGAAGCCGATCGGCACATTGACGAGGAAGATCGAGCGCCAGCCGAAGAGATCGCTCATCGTACCGCCGAGCACCGGGCCGATCGCACCAGATGCCATCAGCACGAGGCTGGAATAGCTTTGATAGCGCGCCCGCTCGCGCGGCTCGAACAGATCGGCGTTGACGGCGAAGATCGACACCATGATGCCGCCGCCGCCAAGGCCCTGCAGCACACGGGCGGCGATCAGCGTGTCCATCGAGACCGCAAGGCCGCAGACCGCTGAGCCGACGGTGAAGATCGTGATCGCCGTCATCATCACATATTTGCGGCCGAAGAGATCGCCGAGCTTGCCGTAAAGGGGCATGACGGCGCTCAGCGACAGGAGATAGGCCGAACCGATCCAGCCGAAGCGCTCGAGATGGCCGAATTCGCCGACGATCGTCGGCAGCGCCGTGGAGACGATCTGATTGTCCAGCGTCGCCATGAACATGGCCGTCATCAGGAAGAAGAACAGGATAAGCCGGCGACGAGGATCGGTCACGAGCGGCGCAGGCACGAATTGCATGTCCATGGGAGCGTCATTCCGGGTTTGATGAGCTTTTATGTGCTAACAGCATATAATTGTCAACAGCACATTATTGACATCAGCATGTTCAAATTCCGCATCGGCTCTGTTATGGTCTCGTCATGAGTGACGTGCTGACCAAGACCATTTCCGCGCAATCCGCCACGCCGAATGAGGAAAACGTGCCTCGTATCGGCCGCAGCATGGCGCGCATGCGATTGATGACCGGTCGGCGGCTGATCGGTCGGCTGGCGATCCAGAGTGCCGCACCGGGCCTTGAACTTTCGCATCTCGATGTGCTCGATGCCGTGCGGAGGGCGCAGCCTGCCGGCGAGGTCACGGTCGGCATGATCGCGGAGATGCTGCGCATCGATCCGTCACGGGCAAGCCGCGTGGTGGCCGACATGGTCGGGCGCAACGTCCTGCGCCGCGAGGCCTCGCAGGCCGACGCGCGGCGGATCGTTGTCGTCATGACCGAGGTCGGCCAGGCTCTGCTTGCCGAGATCGTCGCGCAGAAGCTCGCGATCATCTCCGAGATCGTCGCCGACTGGCCGCAGGAAGATATCGATCGCTTCGCGATACTTTTCGAGCGTTTCATCGGCGGTTACGAGGCGGTCTTCCTGTCGCGCGACAAGGATACGCCGGGCTGAGGCGAGGCACGTCGTTCGGCGCCCCTTCCCCTCGACCCCCCGTTTGCGCTAAGGGCAGTGCCCATGAGCCAATCCACCTTCACCATTCTCCTTGGCGGCGAACTCAGCCTGACGGAGCGCCTGAGGCATGCCATCGGCGACAGCCGCTTCATTGCGGCCGATGGCGGGATGCGGCATGCGGCAGCACTCGGCATTATGCCCGAGCTCTGGGTCGGCGATTTCGATTCGACGCCCGCCGATCTCGAGGATGCATTTCCCGATGTGCCGAAACAGCCTTATCCCGCAGCGAAGGCGGCGACCGATGGCGAAATCGCAGTGTCGGAAGCGATCGCGCGCGGTGCGCGGCGGCTGATTCTGGCCGGTGCGCTCGGCGGCGAACGCTCGGACCATGCGCTTCAGCATCTGCTGTCGGCCGTCAGCCTGGCGGAAGAGGGCTTCGACGTGCTGCTGACCTCGGGCAAGGAAGAGGCCGTGCCGTTGATTGCCGGGACGATCGAACTGGACCTTCCCAAGGGCAGCCTGTTTTCCGTGCCCGGGTTCAGCGAGCTGATCGGGCTTTCCATCGAGAATGCGCGTTATCCGCTGGCCGATTTTCATCTGCCTTTCGGCTCGTCGCGCACCATTTCCAACGTCGCGGAAGGCAAGGTTCGCTTTTCGCTCCGCAGCGGCCAGGCGATCGTGCTCGCCAGGCCCTATGATCTTTCCGGAGTCTGATTTTGGCCCCTCCCATTCTGAAACTC
The DNA here is from genome assembly GCF_014195045.1 of Rhizobium sp. BK591. Classification (NCBI taxonomy): domain Bacteria; kingdom Pseudomonadati; phylum Pseudomonadota; class Alphaproteobacteria; order Hyphomicrobiales; family Rhizobiaceae; genus Rhizobium; species Rhizobium sp. BK591. The sequence continues at coordinate 327,666 of NZ_JACIAZ010000005.1, read as the reverse complement.
GACGATATCTTCCTGAGCTTCGGCGGTGCACCGCTCCTCGCGGGGGCGGCGCTGCAGATCGAGCCTGGTGACAAGATCTGTCTCGTCGGCCGCAACGGCTCGGGAAAATCGACGCTGCTGAAGATCGCCGCCGGCCTGGTCGAGGCACAGTCCGGCGAGGTCTTCCGCCATCCGTCCTCGACGGTGCGTTATCTCGAACAGGCGCCGGATTTTGCCGGCTTCAACACGGTTCAGGCCTATGCCGAGGCCGGTCTCGGGCCGGGCGATGATCCTTACCGCGTCACCTATTTGCTCTCCCATCTCGGGCTGACCGGCGAGGAAGATCCGAAGACCCTTTCCGGCGGCGAATCGCGCCGGGCCGCCCTTGCCCGCGTCCTGGCGCCGGAGCCCGACATTCTCCTGCTCGACGAACCGACCAACCATCTCGACCTTCCCACAATCGAATGGCTGGAAGGCGAGTTGCAGAAGACCCGCAGCGCTTTGGTGCTGATCTCGCACGACCGGCGTTTTCTCGAAAAGGTCTCGACCGCAACCGTCTGGCTCGACCGCGGCACCTCACGCCGGCTCGACAGGGGCTTTGCGCATTTCGAAGCCTGGCGCGACCAGGTGCTGGAGGCCGAGGAGTTGGAGCAGCACAAGCTCGGCAAGGCGATCGAGCGCGAGGAGCACTGGTTGCGCTATGGCGTCACGGCGCGACGCAAGCGCAACATGCGCCGCCTCGGTGAACTGCAGACGATGCGCTCGCAATATCGTGGCCACAAAGGGCCACAAGGTAGCGTGCAGGCGACCGTTTCGGACGCGCAGGAATCCGGCAAGCTGGTGATCGAGGCCGACAAGATCACCAAGAGCTTCGGCGACCGGACAATCGTCATGCCCTTCTCGATCCGCGTGCATCGCGGTGACTGCATCGGTCTGGTCGGGCCGAACGGCGCCGGCAAGACGACGCTGTTGAAGATGCTGACCGGGCAGCTTTCCCCGGATAGCGGCACGATAAAGCTTGGCACCAATCTGGAGATCGCGACGCTCGACCAGAAGCGCGAGGATCTCGATCCCGAGAATACGCTTGCCAACTACCTGACGGACGGGCGCGGCGAAAACCTGCTCGTCAACGGCGAGCAGCGTCATGTTACCGGCTATATGAAGGAGTTCCTGTTCCAACCGGAACAGGCGCGGACGCCGATCAAAAGCCTCTCCGGCGGCGAGCGCGCCCGGCTGATGCTGGCACGTATCCTCTCGCGTCCGGCGAACCTCCTGATCCTCGACGAGCCGACCAACGATCTCGATATCGAAACGCTCGATCTGCTGCAGGAAATCGTCGCCGGCTTTCCCGGCACCGTCATTCTCGTCAGCCACGACCGCGATTTCCTCGACCGCACCGTGACCTCGACGATCGCGCCTGCCGTGCCGGATGCGCCTGACGGTCGCTGGATCGAATATGCCGGCGGCTATTCCGACATGCTTGCGCAGCGCAAGGGCGCGCTTGAGGAGCGCAAGAGGGCGGAGAAAGCGGCGGAGAAGCCGAAGACGCAAGAGGCAGCGCCGTCCGCAGGAAGTGCCAAGACCAAGCTTTCCTTCAAGCAGAAATTCGCGCTTGACAATCTGCCGAAGGAGATGGCGAAAGCCGAAGCCGAGATCGCCAAGCGCGAACAGGCGATGGCCGATCCCAATCTGTTTACGCGCGATGCCGCGGCCTTCAACCGGCTTGCCGCCGAGATGGAAAAACTGCGCTCCAGCCTGACCAAAATGGAGGAGGAGTGGCTGGAGCTCGAAATGCTGCGCGAAGAGCTGGAAGGCTGAGGCTTCCCAAACGCGCCGGCTCACCTTTCCTTGATTCGCCAGTTGATCGTCGTGCGGCATAGAGTGCCGCCCGGCAGCCGGGGATATTGCCGATCGCAATGGCGACAAGGAAAAGTCATATGTCTCGCAAGCCCAATTCCAAAATTTTCACAACCCTTGCCGCCGGCGGCATTGTCGCGCTTGCCCTATCGCACGCCGTCGAGGCGCAGGATAGCCAGCGCGTCCGCATTCGCGGCGCCATCGAAAGCCTCAGCGGTGATCAACTCGTTGTCAAGACGCGCGAAGGCAGCGATGCGACGATCACGCTGAAAGCCGGCTGGAAAGTCGGCGGTATCCGGAAAGCCTCGGTCGAGGATATCAAGCCCGGCGATTTCGTTGGCGTTGCCTCGCTTCCGAAGGGCAACGGCCCGGATGGGGCGATCGAAGTGCTGATCTTTCCGGCGTCGATGAAAGGGACCGGCGAGGGGAACCGTCCCTGGGATGCGCAGCCGAACAGCCAGATGACCAACGCGACCGTCAGCAACGCCGTCAAATCCGTCGAAGGCCACACGATCACGCTGACCTATCAGGGCAAGGAAAAGACCATCACGATCGCCGATGCGACACCGATCGTGACACTGGCGCCGGCGACCAAGGATGATTTGAAGACTGGCGCCGGGGTTATCGTCACCGGCGAGAAGGCGGCTGACGGCAGTATCTCGGCCAGCCAGGTGGCTGTCGGCCTCAACGGCATCACGCCGCCGATGTGAGCGGCCGGCTCAAATCTTTATCTTAACGCATTCCGTTATGCCAAAACCGCTCCACACTTTGGGGCGGCACGGATCAAAGCGCCGGCGCGGGCACGGCGGCAGCGCCTGCACTGGCGCTGCCGCCGGTCTGGGCGACAGGCGGTTCCTCGGATCTTGACGGCAACGCCTGCAGATGCAGCACGCGCGGCTTCAGCACCTCGAGATAGGCTTCGGAGCGGCCGATATAGATCATGCCGGTTTCGGGCAGAGTGGTGAGCAGTTTGGCCATGGTTTCCTGCCATTCCGGCTCCATGCCTTCCAGCACCTCGTCGAAAATGATCCAGCGCGGGCGTACGAGCAGCAGGCGGGCGAAGCCGATCGCCTTCTGCTCGTCGCTGTCGAGCAGCTTGTCCCAGCGGGCGCGGGTATCGAGCCTGGCGATCAGCGAATGCAGGCCGGCTTTCTCGAGGGAAGCCTCGACGGCGGCTTTCTCGTAGGCATCAGGACTTTCGGGAAAGGCCAGCGCCTCGCGCAGTGTGCCGCCGGGAACATAGGCGATCTGCGGCACGAACAGCATGTCGTCGACCGGCGGCAGCCCCATCGTGCCGCTGCCGCACGGCCAGAGGCCGGCCATCGCCTGGAACAGCAGCTTGCGATTGACGCTGTGATCGCCGTTGATCATGACTTTTTCGCCGGCCTTGATCACGACATTGGTTTCACGCAGGCGGAAACCGCCGCATTCGTCGATGTCTTCGCCGATCTTGGCGACGATCACCACATCCTTCAGTGTCAGCGTATCGGGCGCGGTGCTTTCATAGGCGATGCTGTCCTTCAGGTCGAAGTCCTCGTCCATGTCGAGCAGCGCCTGACGGAAATCGGTGACGCGCATCAGCGTGGCGCGCCATTCGGCGATCGGGCCGAAATTGGCGACGTACCAGCGCAATGCCGTGTTGACCTGATTGAAGGCGCCGACGGACATCATCAGCTGGCCAAGGGTGAGGCCGCCGGAGAAATAGGCGGGGGCGGCGACGATGATCGGGATGACGATCACCAGCCAGCCGTAGCCGGCCGAAACCCAGGTGAGGTTGGTATTGGCCATGGCGAGCCGCTTGACGACCCTCAGTACCGAGCTGATATCGGTGTTGATGCGCCGACGCTCGTTTTCCTCGCCTCGGGCGACGGTGATCGCCGGCATGTTCTCATTGGCATGCATCAGCGTGAAGCGAAGCTCGGCTTCCTTCGAGAACCGGTCGGCATTGAGCTTCACCAGCTTGCGGCCGACGACCTGGCTCAGCACCGAGGCGGAAGCGGCATAGAAGATCGCCGCCCAGACCATGTAGCCCGGAATGGAGAAGCTATGGCCGCTGATGCGGAAGATGAAGCCGCTCGAAAGCTCCCAGAGCACGCCGATGAAGCTCACCAGAAGAATGGTCGACTGCAGCAGGCCGAGAACGAGCCCTGTCGTGCTTTCGGCGAGATTGCGGGAATCCTCGTGCAGGCGCTGGTCCGGATTGACGCCGATCAGGCCACTGGAAGCAAGCCGCAGCGCCCGCTTGCGCTTCAGCCATTGGTCGACGAGATCACGCGACAGACCTTCGCGCATATAGAGCGCGGTCATCTGGTTCAGCCACGCCTGCAGCACGTTGAGCAGCAGCAGCGTGCCGGCGATCATCGCGAAGATTTCAAGCTGGTGGAAGAATTCGCCGAGGTCGCGGCGCTCCAGCGAGTCGTAGAACGGAGCATTCCATTCATTGAGGATGACTTGGCCGTAGGACGTCACCAAGATGACGAGAATCAGCACGGTCGCCAGAAACAGCACCTTGCCACGCACTTCCGAATTCCAGAATGCTGAGAACATCACCCCGAGGCGATATGTCAGGCTGAGATCATACCCTACCCTATCCTGCCTCCGGATTCCCGGCCTCCTCTCGATCTTATCTGCCATTACACTTTTCCACACCGCCCATGCCCCCATTATTAACATGGTGGCGTTACCGGTCTATCAACAGATTCTATCAGTCATTAAAGTGTGATGATGCTTGCATGGGCCGTGCCTGCATGCTTTCGCCATTGATTCGCGGTCCGACTGGGGCTAATTAAAGTGCTCCGTGGTGATTTGGCCGGCCGGCTTGCAGCCACGTTAAAAAAGTCGCTAAAGGGCCGCGTGCGGACCGGTAGCGATTTTTTTCGCCGCCGGTTTTTTGTTTTTGATCGAGTGACCGCAATGCCCATCAAGATCCCCGATACGTTGCCCGCCTTCGAAACCCTGGTTCAGGAAGGTGTGCGGGTGATGACCGAGACGATGGCGATCCGTCAGGATATCCGTCCGTTGCAGATCGGGCTGCTCAATCTCATGCCGAACAAGATCAAGACCGAGCTGCAAATGGCCCGCCTCGTCGGCGCCTCGCCGCTGCAGGTGGAGCTGTCGCTGATCCGCATCGGAGGCCACAAGGCGAAGAATACCTCCGAAGACCATCTGCTTTCCTTCTATCAGACCTGGGAAGAGGTGAAGCAGCGCAAGTTCGACGGCTTCATCATCACCGGGGCGCCGATCGAGCTTTTGCCCTATGAGGACGTCACCTATTGGGCGGAAATGCAGCAGATCCTCGACTGGACGGAAACGAATGTCCATTCGACGATGAACGTGTGCTGGGGCGCGATGGCTGCGATCTATCATTTCCACGGCGTTCCGAAATACGAGTTGAAGGAGAAGGCCTTCGGGGTTTATCGCCACCGGAACCTGAAGCCTTCCTCCATCTATCTCAACGGCTTTTCCGACAATTTCGAAGTGCCGGTGTCGCGCTGGACCGAAGTGCGCCGCGCCGATATCGAGAAATCCGAAGATCTGGAGATCCTGATGGAATCAGCCGAGATGGGCGTGTGCCTCGTGCACGAGAAGAAGGGCCGGCGGCTCTACATGTTCAACCATGTCGAATATGATTCCACCTCGCTCTCCGACGAGTATTTCCGTGACGTCGATGCCGGCGTGCCGATCAAGATGCCGCACAACTACTTCCCGCATAACGATCCGGCGCTTGCGCCGCAGAATCGCTGGCGCAGCCATGCGCATTTGCTGTTCGGCAACTGGATCAACGAAATCTACCAGACGACGCCCTATGACGTGGAAGAGATCGGCATGGACCTCTGAGGGCACCATCGCGCCTTGAGCCGATGCCGCATCGCTGCTGCAGCATTTCTTTCTACTCCGCCCGGTTGCGGTTTGGAACAAATGCGGGCAGGTTCCGGTCCGGAACGCCACAGCGCCCGCGCGTCTTTGTCAGCCGTGCAAGGACGCTGCAACAGTTTGAATCGCTGAAATTCCTAAATCGATTTCGATGAGGAATAGGCAGCCGGGATAGAATGGACGGTCGATGATGTCGGATAAGTTGAAGCGGGATGTTTTCGGGCAGACGAAGGCGGGCGAGACCGTCTATCGCGTCGAGATCAAGGGCGGCGGGCTGACGGCCAAGATTATGACCTGGGGTGCGGTCATCCAGGATCTGCGCCTTGAGGGACATGACGCTCCGCTGCAGCTCGGCTTTGACGATTTCGACAGCTATCCCCTTTATTCGGCCTACTTCGGCGCGACCCCCGGCCGCTGCGCCAACCGTGTCGGCGGCGGCAAATTCACGCTTGACGAAAAGGACCATCAGCTCGAGCTGAACGAAAATGGCGTGACGCATCTGCATGGCGGCAGCGACAATATTGCCAAACGCAACTGGACGATCGTCGAGCACGACGTCGACCGCGTGGTGCTGAAGATCGTCGATCCCGATGGCCGCGCCGGCTATCCCGGCAATTGCACCATCCAGGCGACTTTCCGGGTGCATGGCAATGGCGAACTGTCGATCACCTACGAATCGACCAGCGACCAGCCGACGCTCGCCAATGTCTGCCAGCACGCCTATTTCAATCTCGACGGCCGCGAAGATGCGCTTGGCCACGATATCATGATTGCTGCCGATCACTATCTGCCGACGGACGAGAGGCAGGTGCCGACCGGCGAGATCCGTTCCGTCGAGGGCACGGAGTTCGATTTCCGCGAGATGGCGCCGATGAAGCGTTTCGTCGGCAGCGAACAAGTGTTGTACGATCATAATTTCTGCCTGTCCGCCGAGCGCACCGCCAAGCGGAGCGTCGCGCTTGCCCGCAGCCTCTATTCCGGGGTGTCGCTGGAAGTGCGCAGCACCGAGCCGGGCGTGCAGTTCTATGCCGGCTTCAAGCTTAATACCGAGGCGCTCGGCATCGGCGGGCGCAAATATGGTCCATTCGCCGGGTTCTGCCTCGAGACGCAGGTCTGGCCGGATGCCATCAATCACCAAGGTTTTCCGAATGCCGTCCTGCGTCCCGGCGAGGTGCTTCGCCAGGAGACGGATTATATCTTCACCAAGAACTGAGTTTCTGCGCACGCACGGCTGTCAAATTTGATTGCTATGAAACCCTTGCCGGTCCACCGGTGAGGGTTTTTTCTTTCTATGCTCGATTCCGTCTTGCCGATTGGTTCTAGATAGGTTCTATTGTGCGCCCATGGATAGAACCAGTCTGATAGCGGAACTGAAGAACCGCGGCCTGCGTGACGAGGCGCTGACCGGGCCGCTCTACAAGCGGCTGGCGCAGACGCTGACCGGTCTCATTCAGGAAGGATTGCTGAAGCCCGGCACTGCGCTGCCGGGCGAGCGCGACCTTGCCGAGGCACTGAAGCTCGGACGCGTCACCGTGCGCACCGCCTATCGCGATCTGATGGCTTCAGGGGCGCTGGAATCGCGCCACGGAAGCGGTACTTTCGTCTCGAGCAGAGTGGAACGCATGGAGCAGTCGCTCTGGCGGCTTTCCTCCTTCTCCGCCGACATGCGCTCGCGCGGGCGTCTGCCGGCTGCGCGGGTATTGTCGCGGGCGGTCAATACGCCGTCGCCGGAGGAATCCTTCTTGCTCGGCCTCGGCGGCGACGAGCCGGTGCTGAGACTCGACCGCTTGCGCCTTGCCGATGGCCTGCCGCTGGCGATTGAACGCGCCGTGGTGCCGATCAAGTTCCTTGGGCACGATGCCGGTGGCGAGGGATCGCTCTACGATGCGCTGACGGCCAGCGGCCACAGGCCCGTGCGCGCGCTGCAGCGGCTCACTGCGGTCACGCTCGACCCGTCTTCTGCTGCGATCCTGAACGTCAAATCAGGCGCGCCGGCGCTTCTGATCGAACGTGTCTCGCGCCTGGAAGACCAGCGCGTCGTCGAATACACCCGCTCGCATTATCGCGGCGATGCCTATGATTTCGTTGCCGAATTGAGAATTGGAGATGACCTATGAGTGAGAACCAGTCGCTGATGCTGCAGGAAGCCGGCCAGTCGCCAGAGGTGGTGGCCACGCTTCTCGAAAAGGAAAAGCCGGTCTTTGCCGAGATCGCCCGGCTGTTTTCGTCCGCCCGCCCGAGCGTGGTGACCACGGCGGCGCGCGGCTCCTCCGACCATGCCGCCACCTTCTTCAAGTATCTCTTCGAGATCACCTGCGGCGTTCCGGTCGCCTCAGTCGGTCCGTCAATCGCTTCCGTCTATGGTGCCGCGCTGCATCTGAAGGGCGGCGTCCATTTCACCGTCTCGCAGTCGGGCGCCAGCCCCGATATCGTTGCGCTGCAGGATGCGGCGAAGAAGGGCGGAGCGACGACGATCGCCGTCGTCAACGTCACCGACAGCCCGCTTGCGAAACAGGCCGATATCGTTCTCGGCCTCAATGCCGGTGCCGAAAAGAGTGTCGCGGCGACGAAATCCTTCATTGCCTCGGTCGCCGCCCTTTCCGGGGTGACGGCTGCGATCGGCGGCGCATCCGATCTGCAGACTGCGCTCGACAAGCTGCCGGAGGCGCTGTCGGCAACAGCCGGGATCGACACGGCGGCGGCCGAGGAGGTGCTCTTCAACGCAACCTCGCTCTATACGGCCGGCCGCGGCCCAGCTTTCGCGATCGCGCTCGAAGCGGCGCTGAAGGCTAAGGAGACCTCCGGCTTGCATGCCGAGGCCTTCTCGCTGGCGGAACTGATGCATGGTCCGATGCGCCTGGTGCAGCCGGGCTTTCCGATCGTCGCCTTTACGCCCGACGATGCCGCCTTCGCCAACAACGTCCAGGCACTGGAGCGCCTGCAGAAGCTCGGCGCCACCACCGTCGGCTTCTCGGCGCAGCCGCTGTCCGGCGTCCATCTGCGCGTGCCGACCACGGGCAGCGGCCTCGTCGATCCGCTGGTGTCGCTGCTCGTCTATTACCGGCTGATCGAGTCGGTGACGCGACGCAAGGGCTTCGATCCCGACAGACCGGCAAACCTGCTCAAGGTGACGGAGACGGTCTGATGGCCCGCAAGATCTTCCTTGGCGCCCGCATCTTCGACGGCGAACGCTTCCATGACGACAAGGCGCTCATCACTGCCGGCGGCCGAGTCGAAGCGATCGTCGCAAGAAACGATCTGCCGGACGGCGAGATCGTGACACTTGCGGGCGGGGTTCTGTCGGCCGGTTTCATCGATGCGCAGGTCAATGGCGGCGGCGGGCGAATGCTGAACGACGAGCCTTCCGCCGCTTCGATGGACATCATCGCCGGAGGACACCGGCCCTATGGCACGACGTCGCTGCTGCCGACGCTGATCACCGATACATCGGAAGCCTCCATTGCCGCGATCGAGGCGGCCAAGGAGGCGGTCAAGGCGAGCCGCGGCGTCGCTGGCCTGCATCTCGAAGGCCCGCATCTGGCGCCGGCGAGAAAAGGCGCGCATCTGGCAGAGCTGATGCGGCCGGTGGAGGAACGTGACGTCAAGACCTTCATCCGAGCACGCGAGGAGATCGGCACGTTGCTCGTCACCATGGCGGCCGAGCAGGTGACGGTTGCCCAGGTGCGCGAGCTTGCGGAAGCCGGCGTCACGGTCAGCATCGGGCATTCCGATTGTTCGAGCGAGGCGGCGGAAGAACGCTTCGATGCCGGCGCACGCGGCGTCACGCATCTCTTCAACGCCATGAGCCAGCTGGGACACCGCACACCCGGCCTCGTCGGCGCGGCAATCGACCATCCCTCGACCTGGTGCGGCATCATCGCCGATGGCCATCACGTCGATCCGAAGGCCTTGCGCACGGCCCTGCGCGCCAAGCGCGGCGAAGGCAAGCTGTTCTTCGTCACCGACGCGATGTCGCTCGTCGGCTCGGAGAAAGACTCGTTCACGCTGAACGGGCGCACCGTCCGGCGAGAAAGGGGTGGCTTCTGCTCGAAGCTGGTGCTTTCCGACGGCACGCTCGCCGGTTCCGACGTCGATATGATCTCGACGATCCGGTACGGCGTCACCTATCTCGACCTGACGCTCGCCGAGGCCCTGCGCATGGCGACCCTTTATCCCGCCCGCTTCCTCAGGCTTGCCGATCGCGGTCATCTCTCGCCGGGCATGCGTGCCGATCTCGTGCATCTCACCGATGCGCTTGCCGTCACCGCCACCTGGCTCGGCAGCGAAGCGGCCTGACATCAAGGAGACGTGGGATGACCGACATTACCGATGCCTATTTCACTAACCTCATCGGCCGGCTGGAAGAGCTGAAGCAGGCGCTTGCCGAGCCGATGGCGCAGGCCGCGGCCGTCATCCTCGATGCTGCCCACGGCGACAAGCGCGTCTATGTCTTCGGCACCGGCCATTCGCATATGCTGGCGGAAGAGGTGCACTATCGTGCCGGCGGGCTCGCCTTCACCGTGCCGGTGCTCGTCGGCTCGGCCATGCTGCATGAGGGTGCGGTCATCAGTTCGGTCTATGAGCGCACGCAGGGCCTGGTGCGGCCGATGCTGGAGCGCTACGGCATGCAGCCGGGCGATGTCATCATCATCGCTTCCAATTCGGGCGTGAACGCCGCGCCGATCGAGGCGGCCGACTATGCGCGCGAAATCGGCGCAAAGGTGATTGCCATCACGTCGATCGCCTATTCCTCAGCGATCGCCAATGGTCGCCGGCGGCTCGCCGACGTGGCCGATGTGGTGCTCGACAACGGGCTGCCACCGGGTGATGCCGTTGTCGATCTCGAAGGCACGGGGCTTCGGGTTGGGCCAGTCTCGACGGTGGTCGGGGTAACGGTGATCAATGCGGTCTTCGCCGAAGTCGCCTCGCAGCTTTCGAAATCCGGCGATGCGCCAATTTATCTCAGCGCCAACATGCCGGGTGCGGCCGAGATCAACCAGAAGCTCGTCAAGAAATACCGGCCGCGCAACCCGCATCTCTAGAGCATGATGCCGAAAAGTGTGAGCGGTTTTCGGACAACATCATGCTGCAAAGAAGGCGGATACAAAAAGGCCGGCATAAGCCGGTCTCTTCAAGAGTTGTAACTCAGGATCAATCCTTGGCGCGTTCGACGTAGGAATTGTCTTCCGTGGCGATGACGACGCGGGTGCCGGCATTGATGTGCGGCGGCACCATGGTGCGCACGCCGTTCGACAGCATGGCCGGCTTGTAGGAAGACGACGCCGTCTGGCCCTTGACGACCGGTTCCGTCTCGGTGATTTCGAGCGTGACGTGACGCGGCATCTGGATCGCCAGCGCAATGCCTTCATGCATTGAGAGAACGCAGGTCATGCCTTCCTGCAGATAAGCCTTGTCGTCACCCATCGTCTCGACATCGACGACGACCTGATCGTAGTTTCCAGGGTTCATGAAGTGAAAGCCTTCGCCGTCCTCGTAGAGGAACTGATGGTTCACGTCTTCGACGAAGGCGCGCTCGACCTGTTCGGTGGTGCGCCAACGCTCGGAAACCTTCACGCCGTCGACGATGCGGCGCATGTCGACCTGGGTGACCGGCGTGCCTTTGCCCGGATGAAAGTTCTGGGCGGTGAGGACGACGTAGAGCTTGCCGTCGACGTCGAGAACGTTGCCCTTGCGGACCGAAGAGGCGATGACCTTGACCATAAGACTTCCTTGTAACTCGGCTTTCGGCGTCGTAGAGGACTGTCGAGACGCCCCGAAGACGCAAATGTTTTTCTTTGGGGGCGCAACTAACCTAAAATCCGGGAAATAGCCACCCCATACCGGCTTCTCCGGCGAAGAAAGCTTGGAATGAACTCTTCGGCCAAAGCGTCCCCCTGGTGGACCTCGTCCGTACATGCCGATCGCCGTCCGTTCCTGATCGGGCGCAATGCGATCCAGGCGGCGTTGCGCGGGTTTTTCGCGCGCGAGGATTTCATCGAGGTGGATACGGCGGTGCTGCAGGTCTCTCCGGGCAATGAGGCGCATCTGCATGCCTTCGCGACGGAAGCGCTGACGACGGACGGGCAAAGGGCTCCATTTTACCTGCACACCTCGCCGGAATTCGCCTGCAAGAAGCTGCTTGCGGCGGGCGAGGAACGGATCTCGTGTTTTGCCCATGTCTATCGCAATCGCGAGCGCGGGCCGCTGCATCATCCCGAATTCACCATGCTCGAATGGTATCGGGCGGGCGAAAGCTATGAGAGCCTGATGATGGATTGCGTGCGGATCCTGGCGCTGGCGGCAGAAACGGTAAAGGCGGGGACGCTTGCCTATCGCGGCGTCGCGAGCGATCCCTTCGCCGGGCCGGAGCGGCTCAGCGTTGCCGAAGCCTTCGAGCGGCATGCCGGCATCGATCTTCTTGCCTCGGTCGCCGCCGATGGTTCGACCGATCGCAACCATCTGGCAGCCGAACTCAGGCGCGTCGGCATGCGGGTTGCCGATGACGATGGCTGGGCCGATCTCTTCAGCCGGGTGCTGGTCGAGAAGATCGAACCGCATCTCGGCTTCGGCCGCATCACCATCCTCGACGAATATCCGGTCTCGGAGGCGGCACTTGCGCGTCCCTCGGCACGCGACCCCAGGGTCGCGGAACGTTTCGAGCTCTATGCCTGCGGCGTCGAGCTTGCGAACGGCTTCGGCGAGCTCACCAACGCTGCCGAACAGCGGCGACGGTTCGAGATCGAGATGGCCGAGAAGGCGCGGGTCTACGGCGAGACCTATCCGATCGACGAGGATTTCCTCGCCGCGCTGGCGCTGATGCCTGAGGCAAGCGGCATCGCGCTCGGTTTCGACCGGCTGGTAATGCTGGCAACGGGAGCATCGCGCATCGACCAGGTGCTCTGGGCGCCGGTTGCGGAGTATGGAAGATGAATGTCGTCAAACCGATCAAGAGCGTCGACGATCTTGTGAAGGCAGGGCTCGCCGCATCTGCCGATCGCGCAACGCTCGAAGAGGTTGCCGCGCGCTATGCGATCGCGCTGACGCCGGTGATCAGCAAGCTCATCGACCGCACCGATCCCGATGATCCGATCGCCCGGCAGTTCGTGCCCGATATCGCCGAACTCACGATCGCCAGCGAGGAACGCGCCGATCCGATCGGCGATCATGCCCACAGCCCCGTCGAAGGCATCGTTCACCGCTATCCCGATCGTGTGTTGCTGAAGGCCGTGCATGTCTGCCCGGTCTATTGCCGCTTCTGCTTCCGGCGCGAAATGGTCGGGCCGCAGGGCCTCGGCACGCTCGATGCCGCGGCGATGCAGGCCGCTTTCGACTATATCCGGGGTCATGAGGAGATCTGGGAGGTCATCCTCACCGGCGGCGATCCGCTGGTGCTTTCCCCGCGCCGTCTCCACGACATCATGGAGACGCTTGCCGGGATCGCCCATGTGAAGATCGTGCGTTTCCACACGCGTGTTCCGGTCGTCGATCCGGAGAGGATCGATGCGGCGCTGGTCGCCGCGCTGAAAGCAAGCGGCAAGACGGTCTATGTGGCGCTGCACGCCAACCATGTCAGGGAACTGACGATGGAAGCGCGCGCAGCCTGCGCCCGCCTCGTCGATGCCGGCATCGCCATGCTCAGCCAGTCGGTGCTGCTCAAGGGCGTCAACGACGATCCCGACGTGCTTGCGGCGCTGATGAAGGCCTTCGTCGAAATCCGCGTCAAACCCTATTACCTGCATCATCCGGATCTGGCGCCCGGCACCGGTCATTTCAGAGTGACGATCGAGGAGGGGCAGAAGATCGTCGCGGCGTTGCGCGGGCGGATTTCCGGTCTCTGCCAGCCGACTTACATTCTCGATATTCCAGGCGGTCACGGCAAGGCCGTCATCAGTGGGAGCGCTATCCGGGCGACAGGCGACGGATGTTATTCCATCACCGATTATCGCGGCGGCGAGCATTCCTATCCGCCGGCCGATTGAGACAAAAAGCGGCGCGTTTGCGTGTCATTTCTGTACTCGTCACGCCAGAAGCTATTGTGTGTCGCAGCGTCAAGATTATCCCAAGTCTTTGATAGAAAATCGTTGTTTACGATAATGCCGGAATGATCACTAAAATCCTAACTATGAGCCTTAGTCATATTTAACCCAACAAATTAGCGGAATGTTCTGTTTTCCGCACTAAAAGAACGCTCATGACAAGGCGATGAACGCCGGTTCGGGATCATGAGAATCTTGGAGTGATGGGATGAATACGACAATCCGCGACCTCGTAGCCAAATTCGGCAAGCTTCCTGTGTCGATCGACCAGGTTGGCGACGATGCCGATCTTTATGCGGCAGGTTTGACGTCCTTTGCTTCCGTGCAGTTGATGCTTGGCATCGAAGAGGCCTTCGACATCGAATTTCCCGACAATCTCCTGAACCGCAAATCCTTCGCGAGCATCTCGGCCATCGCCAGGACCGTCGATCTCATCCGGGACAGCCGGAAGGTCGCCTGATGAATTTCCCCGTCAAGATCATGCAGGACGGTCTTGTCGCAAGAGTGGCCCGCGTCGCCGAAATCGCGGCAAAGCACGCCGATGCCGTCGATGTCGAAGGCCGCTTTCCCCGCGAAGCCGTGGAGGCGATGAAGGCCGAAAGGCTGCTCGGCATCCAGGTGCCGCGCCATCTCGGCGGTGAATCCGCCTCGATCACCGAGATCGCCGAATTGTGCTCGATGCTCGGCCAGGCCTGCGCGGCAAGCGCCATGGTCTTCGCCATGCATCACATCAAGCTGTCGAGCCTCGTTGAACACGGCGCCGACAGCGAATGGCATCGCAGCTTCATGCGCCGCATCGCCGCAGAGCAGCTGCTGATTGCTTCCGCCACCACCGAAGGCGGCATCGGCGGAAACCTGCGCAACAGCATCTGCGCGGTCGAGGTCGATGGCGATACTTGCCGCCTCGAAAAGGATGCGACAGTCATTTCCTACGGCTCGCATGCCGACGCGATCCTCATCACGTCGCGTGCCCACGCGCAGGCGGCTTCCTCCGATCAGGTGCTGACGGCCTTCCTCAAGGATCAGTATACGCTCGAGAAGACGCATGTCTGGAATACGCTGGGCATGCGCGGCACCTGCTCCGACGGCTTCCTGTTCAAGGGCGAGGCGCCGGCACATCAGATCCTGCCGAAGCCTTTCGCCGAGATCGCGGCGCAATCCATGCTCGCCTCCTCGCACCTGTTGTGGAGTGGCGTCTGGTACGGCATCGCAGTCGATGCCGTCGCACGTGCCCAGGCCTTCGTGCGCGCCGCCGCCCGCAAGGCGCCGGATGCCCAGCCGCCGGGCGCGTTGCGCCTCGCCGAGGTTTCGAACCTGCTGCAGATGGTGAAATCCAATGTGGTTGCCGGCCTAAAGGCCTACGAGGATGCCAAGGCCGATGTCGACAGGCTGTCCTCGATGGGCTTTGCGGTGGCGATGAACAACGTCAAGATCGCCTCGTCCGAGACGATCCTGGAGATCGTCAACCATGCCATGCTGATCTGCGGCATCATGGGCTACAAGAACGGCACGCCGTTCAGCCTCGGACGCCATCTGCGCGACGCGCATTCCGCACAGCTGATGATCTCGAACGACCGCATCCTCGGCAACACGTCGAGCATGCTTCTTGTCCATAAGCAGGACACTAGCCTACTGGGGTGACAGTCATGGATATGCAGACCTCGTTTCTGGACCGGCTTTTCGAATCCGGCCTGCTGATCGATACCGGCATCGACGGGCTCTATGGCCGCAGCGGCCAGTTCGAAGACGTGATCGCTGCCTTCGAGCGGCTGATCGACAGGTTCGGCGGCGCCGACGGCGCGGAGGCGATGCGCTTCCCGCCGGGCATGAACCGCGCCTTTTTCGAAAAGAGCGGTTACATGAAGAGCTTCCCGCAACTGGCTGGCACGGTGCACAGTTTCTGCGGCAGCGAACTCGATCATGTCAGCCTGCTGCAATGCATGGAAGTCGGCGAGGACTGGACCAAGGGGCAGGAGGCGACCGACATCGTGCTGACGCCGGCTGCCTGCTATCCGCTCTATCCGACGATCGCCAAGCGCGGCAATCTGCCAAAGACGGGCGGCCTCTTCGACCTGCAATCCTATTGCTTCCGCCATGAGCCGTCGAAGGATCCTGCCCGCCAGCAGCTGTTCCGCATGCGCGAATATGTCTGCATGGGCACTGAACAGCACGTCACCGATTTCCGCCAGCGCTGGATGGATCGCGGCGTCGAGATGATGAAGGCCGTCGGTCTCGACGTGACGATCGACGTCGCCAACGATCCGTTCTTCGGCCGCGCCGGCAAGATGCTCGCCAACAATCAGCGCGACCAGAACCTGAAATTCGAGCTGCTGATCCCGATCACCTCGGCTGCCAGTCCGACCGCCTGCATGAGCTTCAACTACCATCAGGATGCCTTCGGCACGAAATGGGGTCTCAATCTCGAAGACGGCAGCGTCGCGCACACCGCCTGCGTCGGCTTCGGGCTGGAGCGCATCGCGCTTGCCCTCTTCCACCATCACGGGCTCGATGTGAAGCAATGGCCGGCCAGCGTACGGAAAGCGCTGTGGGGCTGAGCACATCCATGACATCGGTATTTTCGGGAATCGACCCGGAAACCTACCGGGCGCATGCGCTGCATTCCAGTGAGCGCGCCTGGCCGGAAACCAATTGCTATGTCGATCTCTGGATCGAGGTGCTGGCATCATCCGGTGTCGCGCCCGAGGCGATGCTGGGTTTTACCCTGACGCAGGATTTCGAGGGCGACCAGTTCACCTTCTTCAAGGTGCCGCTCGAGGATCTCGAAGCGCTCTACGGTATTCGCGCCACCGAGCTTGCCATCTACGACCGTGTCGAACGCCATGTCGAGGTTCAGATCGCCCGTGCCCGTCTCTGCCTGATCGAGATGGATTCCTTCTACATGCCGGACACGCGCGGCACCGCCTACCGGCAGGAGCACGGCAAGACGACGGTGGCGATCAACCGGCTGGATGTTGCGGCCAAGCGCGTCGATTATTTTCACAATGCCGGTTATTTCCGCCTGGAAGGCGAGGATTTCGACGGGCTGTTCCAGCTGCATCTGACGGAGAACGATCCGCCGTTCCTGCCCTATACGGAATTTGCGCGGTTTCCGGAAAAGCCGGCTGATGAAACGCATCTGCGGAAGACCGCGCGGCAGCTTGCCGGCTTTCATTTCATCAGGCGTCCCCGCGAAAACCCGATCCGCGCCTTTGCAAGCGTCTTTCCGCAGCAGGTCGAAGCGGTAGCGGAACGGCCGTTCGGCTTCTTCCACAAATACGCCTTCAACACGCTTCGCCAGGTAGGCGCCAATTTCGAGCTGGCGGCCGATTACCTCACCTGGCTTTCCGCCGGTGAATTCGCGGCTGCCGCCGAGCATGCCAGGCGCATTTCCGAGGTGGCGAAATCGGTGCAGTTCCAGCTTGCCCGCGCCGTCACCCGCAGGAAGTTCGAGCCGTTGCAGGCAGCACTTGATCCGGCCGCCGATGCATGGGATTCCATGATGGCGTCGCTTGCGGGGCGAATCTGAAGCCGGAGATCTGACCATGCGGGGGCGTTTGGCAAGCATCGGTGCCGAGGAAAGCCTGCTTTCCGAAGGCTGGAACCTGATCCTGACGGAGCCGGGCGCCTGCGCCGTGCCGCACGACATTCACCTTTCCGCCCAGTTCATTCCCGCGCCCGTTCCCGGCACTGTCGCCGCGGCGCTCGAAAAGGCTGGGCTCTTCGACCGTGGAAATCCCGAGCCGCTGAACACGCGGGATGCCTGGTATCTCTGCCGGCTTTTCGATGCCGAGCCCGGCGAAGCGATCCTGCATTTCCAAGGGCTCGCGACGCTCTGCCATGTCTTCCTGAACGGCCAGGAAATCCTGTTTTCCGAGAGCATGTTCACGGCGCACGAGATTCCGGTGACGCTGTCGGGCGGCGACGAACTGGCGCTCTGCTTCCGGGCGCTCGGCCCCCGTCTGTCGGAGCCCGGCCCGCGCGCGCGCTGGCGGCCGCAGATGATCACGCCGGCGGGCCTGAAGAATTTTCGCACGACGCTGCTCGGCCATATGCCGGGCTGGTGCCCCGATATTCATGCCATCGGGCCGTGGCGACCGATTTCCATGGTGCGGCGCAATCCCGTCTCGATCGACAACGTCTCCATCCGCGCCCAGTTGGAGGAGAGCGGCGCCGGCCGTCTCAGCGTATCGCTGCATAGCAATGCCGAGGATCCCGCCATGCTGCTGCGCTGCGGCGGAATGGAGCAGCCTTTCGAGAAGGTCGGCGACAGTCATTACTCGGCTATTCTCAAGCTTCCCGACATCGAGCCATGGTGGCCGCACACCCACGGCGCTCCGCGTCTCTACGAGCTGACACTGGTTTCCGACGGCGTCGAATATCCGCTCGGCACGACCGGCTTCCGACGGATCGATGTCGACCGCGGTGGCGATGGCGACGACTTCGCGCTCACCGTCAACGGCGAACGCATCTTCTGCCGCGGCGCGGTGTGGACGACGGCCGATATCGTGCGATTGCCGGGCGGCCGGGCGGATTACGAACCCTTCCTGCGGCTTGCCGCGGAGGCCGGGATGAACATGATCCGCATCGGCGGCACCATGGCCTATGAGACGCCGGATTTCTTCGCGGTCTGCGATGAACTCGGCCTGCTCGTCTGGCAGGATTTCATGTTCGCCAATTTCGATTATCCGCGCAACGACAAGGCCTTTCTTGGCCATGTGCATGCGGAGGTCGAGGAATTTCTGCACGGTGTCCAGGCGTCGCCTTCCCTCGCCGTGCTCTGCGGCGGCAGCGAAATCCACCAGCAGGCGGCGATGCTCGGCCTGCCGGCGGAATTCTGGAGCGGGCCGGTCACCGACGAGATCATCCCGGCGGTCGTCGCGCGCATGCGTCCCGACGTGCCCTATGTCCCGAATTCGCCCTATGGCGGGGCCATGCCTTTTTCACCCAATGCCGGAATTGCGCATTATTACGGCGTCGGCGCCTATATGCGGCCGATTGCCGATGCGCGCCGCGCCGATGTGCGGTTTGCCTCCGAAAGCCTCGCCTTCGCGCATGTGCCGCAGCAAAGGACGCTGCAGCGTCATCTCGACGTGCCCGCCGTCCATAGCCCGCTCTGGAAGGCCCGCGTGCCGCGCGACCGCAGCGCATCGTGGGATTTCGAGGATGTTCGCGACTTCTATCTGCAGCTTCTCTACGGGTTCGATCCGGCCCAATTGCGCCGTGAGGATCCGGAACACTATCTCGATCTCTCCCGCGCCGTCACCGGCGAGGTGATCGAGGAGGCTTTTGCCGAATGGCGGCGCAAAGACTCCAGCTGCAACGGCGCGCTCGTCTGGACGCTGCAAGACCTGTTGCCCGGTCCCGGCTGGGGGGTGATCGATTCCACCGGAGAGCCGAAGCCCGTCTGGTATGCGATGCGCCGTGCCTTCCGGCCGGTGCAAGTGGTCTTCACCGACGAGGGAACCAACGGTCTCGACGTGCATGTCGTCAACGAGGCGGACGCCGCGCTCGACGTGGAACTCGAAGTTGTCTGCCTGCGGGACGGCAAGCAACAGGTCGTCAGCGGCAGCATGGCCTTCAAGCTGGCGGCAAGGAGCACGGAGCGTTTTGCCTGCACAACGCTGTTCGGCGCCTTCTTCGATACGACCTATGCCTTCCGTTTTGGACCACCATCGCACGACGCAAGCGTGGCGCGTCTGCGCTCGCTGGCAGATGGCGCCATTCTCGCCGAAAGCTTCCACTTCCCGTGCGGCCGGGGGAAGGCGCTCCATGACGCAGGGATCGAAGCGTCACTCGGCAGAGATGGCGACGACTGGTTCGTCGATTTGAGGACCGACCGGCTGGCGCAATCGGTGCATATCGACGTCGAAGGCTATCGGGCCGACGACGACTGGTTCCATCTCGCTCCCGGCGTGGCGCGGCGCGTGAAGCTGCATGCGCTCCTGAGCGCGGAAAGCGATGTTCCGCCTACGGGTGAGATCAGAAGTCTAGGCAGTTCGCATCGTGTCGCGTTCTAGAAAAGAGATAGAGCATGCTGCCGTCCGAAAACCGCGCACACTTTTCGGCATCATGCTCTGGGGCTGATGCCGATCCATTTGGAAAGACCGTGATTTGAGAACGATATACCGCTTTCTGCGCGCCCATGTCCTGCAGCGGCTGATTCCACGCGCGCGTCTTGCCTTCAATCCGCGCAAGCCGGTGGAGATCGTCGGCTATCTCTCGATGGCGGTCGGCGTCGGCGAATCGGCAAGGCTCTGCGCCGGCGCGTTGTCGGAGGCGGGGCGGGCGATTGCGCTTTCCGACGTCAGCACGCATCCCGACGAGAATGCCTTCGCCGGATGGATGCCGTCGCACCTTTCCACCGAACCCGCGGGAAGCCGGATCTGGCATCTCAATCCGCCGATGCTGCCGCGCGCCATCCTGAAGAAGGGCGTTGGAAATTTCACCCGCGCCTTCAACATCGGCTATTTCGCCTGGGAGCTCGAAGTTGTGCCGGCGGAATGGCGCAATGCGATGCATTACATGAATGCGGTCTTTGTGCCGTCGGAATTCACCCGGCGGACGATTGCGCCGCTGACCGCGGCACCCGTCATCGTGGTTCCGCATCCCGTCACGGAGAAGCCGGCGACGGAAGGCATGCGCCAGAAATTCGGCATCGAGGAAGACGCCTTTCTCGTCAGCTTCATCTTCAGTGCCGGCTCCTCGATCAACCGGAAGAATCCGCAGGCCATCATCGAGGCCTTCAGGATCTTCGTCGCCGAAGCCCCAAGCGCCTTCCTGTTGATGAAGGCCAGTGGCAATATCGATAGGGATGAAGGCCTGCGCGAACTGATCGCTTCGGTCGCCGGCAACCCCCGGATCAAGATCGTCACCGACAGGCTGTCGGACGCCGATATCAACGGCCTCATCCGCTGTTCAGACGCCTATCTTTCGCTGCATCGTTCCGAGGGTTTCGGGCTGACGGTGGCCGAGGCGATCATGCAGCGCACGCCGGTGATTTCCACCGCCTGGTCGGGCACGGTGGATTTCTGCGATCCCGATAATAGCTGGCTGGTCGCCTCTCCACTCATTCCGGTCGTCGATACACATCCCGAATTTGCCGGGCTCGCAGGCGCGGTCTGGGCTGACCCTTCTCCAGAGGCGGCGGCTGCGCACTTGCGGGACATCTTCCTCGCGCCCCAGCGTGCACGAGAGAAGGCCGAGAAGGCGCGGGAGTTCCTGCTGAGATACCTCGCAGAGAACAGCTATGAGAAGGCGCTCCAGAGGCTGTCGGCGATGCAAGCCAGCTAAGGTGAGGTCGTCACTCCGCTTTATTTTAACATTTTCGCATTAGAGATGGCGGGTATGCGACTTTAGAGCATGGCGCGCAAAAGTGTGCAGCGGTTTTGCGATAACGACATGGGTAAAAACAAAAACCTAAAGTGCGAGAAGCGATCTGAAGATCGTGACGCGCTTTAGGCCGATGCTGACGGATGGATGGATGTCGAAGGGTATTATCGCAAACTCGGTGATGAATGCGGCGGCAGGCATGCTGCTGCTTCTGACGGGCTTCGTTTCCTCGATCATAACTGCGCGGCTGCTCGGGCCGGAAGCCAACGGCATCGTCGCTTTCTCGCTGTGGCTGGTGGTCACGGGCGCCTCGATCGCCGAACTCGGTTCCAGCATCACGCTGCTGAAGACCTTGCCGCAGCTTTCGGCGGAGGGCTACGATACACGCCGCCGGCGGGGTTTTGCCGCGATCCTCGTCAGCTTCATGATGTTCTCGACCGTCGCGCTGCTGGCGCTCTATGCGCTGTTCTTCCTGACCTCGGAAAAGATGCACTGGGCGGAGACCGCGCCATCCGTCGCTCTGGTCACGGGCGTGCTGTTTTTCGTCCAGGCGATCGGTTCCTTCGTCAAATTCTACCTGATCGGCGAGAAGAAACTCGGCGCCTTCTTCCGGCTGACGGTCGCCGTTTCGATCGTGCAGCTTGCCGGCGTTGCCGTCGGCGCCGTTCTCTATGGCGTCGAAGGCGTCCTCGTCGGTTATGCGCTCGGCCAGCTCGTGTTGTTTTTCGCTACGCTGCCGATCCTTCTTGCGCGGCGCGACTGGTGCGGGGTCTCGCTCAAATATCTCGCCTCCTCCTCCGCCATCCTGTCGATCCAGTTCATCATCGATTCCATCTTCCTCAACCGGCTCGAACTGCTCTTCCTGCAGCAGTTCTGGTCGGTGGAGATGGTCGGCTATTATGCCGTCGGCCTGTCGATCGCCAATATTGCGCTGCAGTTGCCGATCCAGATGACCGGCAGCCTGCTGCCCTATTATTCCGAGCGGCGGCATAACAGCGACGACTCGACATTGCCGGTCGAGGTCTTCGCCGCCGTCACCCGCTCCATGGCCTATATCGTGCTGCCGATGAGCCTCGGGCTTGCGGCGATCTCCAGCGAACTGGTGATCGTGGTGTTCGGCGAAGCGTTCCGCCGCAGTGGGACGGTGGTGGCGCTGCTTGCGCTGGTCGCGCCCGCCTATACCTTCATGCAGATCCTCAGCCTCTATTTGCTGTCGATGGACAGGGCCCGCTCCCGCCTGAATATCAGTGTCATAGGTGGCCTACTGATGGTAGCGGGTTGTTTACTGATCGTACCTAGGCTTGCCGCCGAGGGTGCCGCACTCGTGCGCATCCTCGTCTTCGTTGCGATGTCGGTGATGATGATCAGACAGACAGGATTCGGATCCCAACTATCGGGTCTCTACGCAAGCCTGACGAAGGTGACGCTCGCCTCCGTGCTGTGTGCTTGCGGAGCGATTTCGGTGCTGGAATTCGTCGGGGGTCCGGCCGGTCTCGTCGGCGCGATCATTGCCGGTGCGTTCTGCTATTTCGCGGCACTGCGCGTGCTGCGCGCCGTGCCGGGCGAGGATGTCGACGTCATGCACTCCATTCTCGACAAGATGCCGTCCCTGCTGCGCCGGCCGTTCGGCCACGCGATCAATTTCATCGCGCCGCGGCTTCCCGGCGATCCCGATCGCGCCAAGGTCGCGCCCGGCGAATTCTCGCTCGAACCAGCCGAGGGCGCGGGACGCAGTGCTGCCCTGCCCGTCGTCTTCGACGGCACGATCGGGCTGTTCATGCCGGAGAATCCTCTCGTGAAGAAACGTTCGGCCGCCGTGCTTTTCGTCAGCCCCTGGGGGTTCGAGGAGATGTGCAGCCGCAAATTCTTCCGCGTCGCGGCCGAGCATTTCGCCGATATCGGCGTGCCGAGCCTGCGCTTCGACTATCGCGGCACCGGCGATGCGCTCGATTTCGATGCGCTGCCAGCACGGCTGGAAACCTGGGAAAATTCGATTCGTGCCGCCGCCGTCAAGCTGAAATCGCTGAGCGGCTGCGACCGTATCATCCTCATCGCACAGGGCCTCGGCGCAACGCTTGCCCATCGCATCGGTTCCTCGATCGAAGGCGTCGACAGCCTCGTCATGCTGGCGCCGGTGCTGAGCGGCCGGGCCTATCTGCGCGAACTCAACATGTGGTCGAAGATCATCGATGCCGATCTCGGCCTCGGCAAGGAACATGTTCAAACCGCGAAGGTGCAGATCGCCGGGCTCGTCATGCCCGAAGAGATTGCCGCCGAGCTCGGCAAGCTTACCATCGCCTCGCCACAGGGGCTCGCAGCCTCCCGCTATCTGATCCTCGAACGTCCCGCGAAGGCCGAGGATACCGGTTTTGCCGATGCGCTGAAGGCGCTTGGCGCCGATGTCGAGCAGAAGGCTTTCGAAGGCTATGACGAGCTCGCCACCAATCCGCTGTTTGCCAAGACGCCGATGGCTGTCGTCGAGCTGCTGACGACCTGGCTGGAGGCGACGACGACGGAGACATCTGCGGCGCATTCGCCTGATGTGATCGAGAATCCGCCGCTTGCCGGCGAGGGTTTTGCCGAAACGCCGGTGCGTTTCGGCAGCCACAATCATCTGATCGGCGTCGTCAGCCGGCCACTCGGTGAGATCAAGGGCAATGCCGTGCTCTTCCTGTCGACAGCCTATGACCGGCATGCCGGCTGGGGACGGACGACGGTGGATATGGCGCGCGCGCTTGCCCGCCAGGGCGTCGTTTCGCTGCGCTTCGATTCCGCCAATGTCGGTGACAGCCCGCCGCGGCCGGATGCACCGGAACAGGTGCTCTATTCGGATACGCAGACGGCGGATGCGGTCGCCTCGCTCGATCTGCTCGAAAGTGTGGTCGCCGGTCCCGTGATGGTCGCCGGCCGATGCAGCGGCGGTTACGTCGCCTTCCGGGCCGGCGTCGCCGACGAGCGCTTGAAGGCTGTCGTGTCGATCAATCCCTTCGTCTATTACTGGGATCCGAAGATGCCCGTGCGTAGGGAGCATGTCGTCTCCGTTCCACGCAGCCTTGACGACTACGGCCAGCGCATGGCGCGGCTCGACACGCTGAAGCGGCTGTTGCGCGGCCAGGTGGACGTCGTTGCGGCCCTGCAGAATATCGTCATCGCCGCCGGCCGCCGGCTATCGCCGTGGATCGCGCCGCTGCTCGAGCTGCTTCCCGACCGGCGCCATATCGCCCGCGAGGTCCGGCACTCCTTTGCGCTGTTCGGCAAGCGCAAGGTGCCGCTGACGCTGATCTACAGCGAGGGCGATGTCGGGCTCGACCACGTCTATTTCCACTTCGGGCCGCGCGGCGGTCGGCTTTCGCGCTATCCGAACGTGCGGTTGCTGATGCTGCCGGATGCCGATCACAATCTGACGCCGCCACAATCGCGCAAATTCGTGCTCGACGAGATCATCCGTCTCGCCAGAGCATGACCGGAATTGCAGCTCAGATGTTTTCCGCGGCGACGACATCCAGCGATCTGTAGAGATCGATATAACGTCCGGCCACGATATCCCAGGAATAGCCGCGCGCGGCGTCGAGAAGCCCGGCGCGCACGGCGTCCGGTTGGCGCGAAAGGTCTTCATAGGCCGTTTCGATCACTGTCGCCGCGGTCTGGGCATTGGTGAAGTCGGCAAGCGCGATAACAGGATGCCGGTCGGCAAGCGTCGCAAAGGCATCGTTGGCGTTCAGCACCGGGAGGAGACCGGCGCTCATCGCCTCCAGCGCCACCAGGCCGAAACCTTCATATTCCGAGGCGGAGGCAAAGAGCGAGGCCTCGGTGATGATACGCCGGATGGCGCCGTTGTCGGGTGATACATGCAGGGTAACGCGGCCGGAAAGGCTGCGGCTTTCGATCGCGGCTTCGACATCGGCCCGGTTCAGGTCGGATTCGGCCCCGACGATGTCTAGATGCCATTCGGGGTCGCGGGTCGTCAGCGCGGCCATCGCATCGAGCAGATGGTCGAGCCGCTTGTTCACCGAGAAGCGGCCGATCGTGACGATGCGGCGCTTTGGCCGGCGCGAAGCGATGTCGGCGAACTTACCGATATCGGCGCCGTTTTCGATCAGCAGGCTATCGGGCACGATCTCGGAAAATTGCCTGAGGTCGGAGGCGCTGCAGCAGACGACGCGGCGGTAGGCCATCGCCGAAGCGCGGGTCAGCGTCCGGAACCAGATCTTCTTGATCGCCGCGTATTTCTGCGTGTGGAAGAAGCCGCCATGGGTGGTGACGATCATCGGCTTGCGATGCAGCAGCCGGCCCCAGGCGAGCGCATCGAAGAAGAAGTCGATGGCATGGACATGCACGAGATCGGCATCGCCGAGATGGCGGAAAACCTCAGGCGCCAGCGGATAACGGCTGCTGCCCGACCAGGGGATGCGCACCACCTCGATGCCGTCGATATTTTCGCGAGGCGGCAGCTTGTCCTGCGGCGCAGTGAAGAGCGAATCGAGCGTGACGACGCGGACGCGATAGCCGCGGCGCACGGTCTGGCGGCCGAGATTGGCGACCACGTCTTCCAGACCGCCGCGATTGGGCAGGAACTGGCGCACGACATGGACGATCAGCGGGGCCTCTCCCAACTGCGGGTTCTCGCGCACCCTATCTGCCTCGACGATCGCCATTTTTCACCTATCGCTGCCCGCCGGCCCGTGTTGACGCGGGCTTATACTAGCAACGACCAGATATGCCCGGCGTTAAGGCGCGGTTTAAGCGGCCTGTTGAGAGGGCGATTCTTCGCGAAAAAGGTTAACCGTATCTGATGGGCTTTCAGAAGGCCTTGAACGTCAGTGTCGTCAGCGAACGGACGATGCCGGGAATATTGGCGATGTTGTCGTTGATGAACTTGCCGATATCCTGGCCTTCCTCGATATAGACCTTCAGCAGCAGGTCGTAGTCGCCGCTTGTGGAATAGAGCTCCGAGACCAGTTCGGTCTGGTAGATGGCGTCGGCGACATCATAGGTCTTGCCGGGTGCGCATTGGAGCTGGACGAAGATCGGCTTCATGGAGATTTCCTGCAAAGTTGTTTGGCCGGCATAATGGTCGAAAGCGCCATGCCGATGCAAGCCGTTCGTCACGCAGCCGGATTGGCGGCGGCTTCCGCGACGATCCAGTCGCGAAAGGCCGCAAGCGGCGCATAGTCGGCGCGCTCTCTGGGAAAGGCGAGATAATAGCGCTCGCGGCTTTCCATTTCACGGTCGACAGCGGCGACGAGATCGCCGCGCCTGACCTCCTCCTGCATCAGGAATGTCGGCAGCAGGGCGATGCCGAGGCCGGCGATCGCCGCCTGCGCGGCGGTGGCGAATTGGTCGAAGAGCATACCGTGGACGTTTTCGAAGGAAACGCCGTTGCCGGCAAACCATTGCTCCCAGGCGTCAGGGCGCGTCGTCAAATGCAGAAGCGGAACGGCAAGCAGATCCTCCGGCGTCTTGATCGCGTATCGCTCCAGAAAATCAGGGCTGCAGGCCGGCACTGTGTGCTCGGACATCAGGAAGACGAGTTCGGCGCCCGGCCAGTGGGGATGGCCGAAATGGATGGCGGCGTCGATTGAATCGAGGCGGAAATCGAAGGGCGAAAGCCGGGTCACCAGATTGATGGTCACGCCGGGATTGGCGGCGAGGAAGCGCCCGAGGCGCGGCGCCAGCCAACGCGTGCCGAAGGTCGGCAGGATGGCGAGATTGAGCGTGCCGCCATGCGGATTGGCGCGCAGATTCAGCGAAGCGCTCGATATGCGCCGCAGCGCTTCGCGGATTTCGCGGGCATATCCGTCGCCGGCAAGCGTCAGCCGCATGGTCTGGCGTTCGCGCAGGAAGAGCTCGACGCCAAGCTGCTCCTCCAGCGCGCTCACCTGGCGGCTGACGGCGCTCTGCGTCAGATCGAGTTCGCGCGCCGCTGCCGTCACGCTGCCGGTGCGGGCAACCGCCTCGAAGGCGGCAAGATGCGAAATCGATGGCAGAAAACGTCGAGATGTCAGCATGGTCATTCCATTTCAGAATGGGCTATTTCCGAAATAGCGATATTTTCGGCTTTGTCACGCGTGTAAAGAGACTCATCCTGCAAAAACGGAATGATCCGGAGTTTCCCGATGCCGCAAGCCTTCGTTTCCACAGACCGCATCCGATCGCTGTTCACCGAGGCGATGTCGCAGATGTACCGGGCCGAGGTGCCGCAATACGGCACGTTGATCGAACTGGTGGCGGACGTGAATGCCGGCTGCCTCGAAAACGATCCCGATCTGCGCCAGCGCCTGGCCCAAGCCGGCGAGCTGGAGCGCATCGATGTCGAGCGCCACGGCGCCATCCGGCTCGGCACGGCAGAGGAGCTTTTCACCATCCGCCGGCTGTTTGCGGTCATGGGCATGCAGCCGGTCGGCTACTACGATCTCTCGGTCGCCGGCGTGCCGGTTCATTCCACCAGCTTTCGGCCGATCGACGAGGCGGCGCTCAACGTCAATCCATTCCGGGTCTTCACCTCGTTGCTGCGATTGGAGCTGATCGAGGACGAGAAGCTGCGTGGCGAAGCCGAAACCATCTTGGCTCAGCGGCGGATCTATGCGCCGCGCGCCGTCGCGCTGATCGAGCGCCACGAGCGAAACGGCGGCTTGACCGAGGCGGAAGCGACGGAGTTCGTCGCCGAGGCGCTTGAAACCTTCCGCTGGCATGGCGAAGCGACGGTCAGCGCCGAAACCTACAAGCGGCTGCATGACGCCCATCGGCTGATCGCCGACGTCGTCAGCTTCAAGGGACCGCATATCAACCACCTGACGCCGCGCACGCTCGATATCGACGCGGTCCAGGCCCGCATGCCGGAGCGCGGCATCACGCCGAAGGCCGTCATCGAAGGGCCGCCGCGCCGCAATTGCGATATCCTGCTGCGGCAGACGAGCTTCAAGGCGCTCGAAGAAACGATCGCCTTTTCCGGTGATGACGACGGCGCGGTTCGAGGAACGCATACCGCGCGTTTCGGCGAGATCGAACAGCGCGGCGTGGCGCTGACGGCGAAGGGCCGGGCGCTCTACGACCGGCTGCTCGCCTCGGTTCGCGGCGAGGTGCAGGTGGGCGCCGGTGGCGCCAAGGCCGGTGCCTACGACCAGGAACTTGCCGAGCGTTTCAAGGCGCTGCCGGACAGCTGGGACGAGTTGCGCGGGCAAGGTCTGGCCTTCTTCCGCTATTCCGCGACGCCTGCGGGCATTGCCGCCGCGGCCGGCGGCACGCTGCCGAATGATCCGGAGGCGCTGATCGCCAAGGGTTATCTCGCCTTTGCCCCGATCGTCTATGAAGACTTCCTGCCCGTCAGCGCAGCCGGAATCTTCCAGTCTAACCTCGGCACCGATCAGCAGCAGAACTACGCAACCCGCTCGAACCGCGACGCCTTCGAGGCGGCCCTGGGTGCGACCGTTCAGGACGAGCTGGCGCTTTATGCCGAACGTCAGGCGGCATCGCTGGATGCAGCGATGGAGGCGCTCGGTCTCGCCGGCTTGCTGCTGAAGACCGTTGCCTGAAAGGGCCGCTTCAAGTCTTGGTTTTATGCACTAAAGTAGCGCGATTTCGATCCGATCGGACTGAGCCATGCTGAATGATCCGCGCTCCCACGGACTTTGGGAAAAGACCGCACCCGAACCGCCGGCGACCTCGTCGCTCGAAGGCGCCGTATCGGCCGATGTCGTCATTGTCGGCGGCGGCTACACCGGCCTCTCTTCCGCGCTGCATCTTGCCGAAGCCGGGTCGAAGGTGGTGCTGCTGGAGGCGAAGGAGATCGGCTTCGGCGGCGCCGGCCGCAATGTCGGCCTGATCAATGCCGGCATGTGGGTGATGCCCAACGATCTGCCCGGCGTGCTCGGTCCGGTGCATGGCGAACGTCTGCTCGATCTGCTCGGCAACGCGCCGAAGCTCGTCATGGAGTTGATCGACAAGCATCAGATTGCCTGCGAACTCGAACGCAATGGCACGCTGCATTGCGCGGTCGGCGAAAACGGGCTGAAGGAGATCGAGAATCGCGCCGCGCAATGGGCCGCCCGCGGCGCAGCCGTGACGCTGCTCGATGCGGCGGAAACGGCCAAACGCATCGGCAGCGATGCCTATACCGGTTCGCTGCTCGACAAACGCGCCGGTACCCTGCAGCCGCTTGCCTATGCACGCGGCCTTGCCCATGCCGCCGTCAAGGCTGGCGTCGCCGTTCATACGTCCAGCCCGGTCGTTTCAACGGAACGCAATGGCAGAAGCTGGACCGTGAAGACGGCAAGCGGCGAAGTCAGCGCCGAATGGATCATCGTCGCGACGGATGCCTACAGCACCGGCCCATGGGAGCAGGTGCGCAACGAACAGGTGCATCTGCCCTATTTCAATTTCGCCACCGTGCCGCTCGGCCATAATCTGCGCCAGTCGATCCTGCCCGGGCGGGAAGGCGCATGGGATACCAAGGAAATCCTCTCCTCCTTCCGCATGGACCAGGCCGGCCGCCTCGTTTTCGGCAGTGTCGGGGCGCTACGCAATACCGGACTTGCCGTACACAAGGGCTGGGCCAAGCGCGCATTGAAGCGGCTCTTCCCCATTATCGGTGATGTCGAATTCGAGTGTGAATGGTATGGCCAGATCGGCATGACCGACAATGCGCTGCCGCGCTTCCACAAATTCGCGCCTGGTGTCATCGGCTTTTCGGGCTACAATGGCCGCGGCATTGCCCCCGGTACGGTCTTCGGCCGTACGCTGGCGGAGCATATCCTCGGCCGGCTTCCGGAAGCCGATCTGCCGCTGCCGCTGACGTCGCCCACCGAGCCGAGCTTTCGTGCACTCAAGGAAATATGGTACGAAGCCGGCGCTCAGGTCGCCCATTTCGCCGATGCCCGCTTCTGAGAATTATAAGATTGGAAACACGACAATGACCATCGCCGTCCTCGATCTCGCCACCGAAACTGCCAAGCTGCTTGCCGAACTCGGCGTCGATGCCGGCCGCTATCACGGCGGCACGCTTTCCGTCACCTCGCCGGTCACCGGCAAGGAAATCGGCAAACTCAGGGAACATTCCGTTTCCGAAACGAAGGCGGCGATCGAAGCGGCGCACCAGGCCTTCCTCGAATGGCGTGCCGTGCCGGCGCCGAAGCGCGGCGAACTGGTCCGCCTGCTCGGCGAGGAACTGCGCGCCTCCAAGGCGGCGCTCGGCCGTCTCGTTTCGATCGAGGTCGGCAAGATCACTTCGGAAGGTCTGGGCGAAGTGCAGGAGATGATCGACATCTGCGATTTCGCGGTCGGCCTTTCCCGTCAGCTCTACGGCCTGACGATCGCCACCGAACGCTCCGAGCACCGGATGATGGAGAGCTGGCATCCGCTCGGGGTGATCGGCATCATCTCGGCCTTCAACTTCCCGGTTGCCGTCTGGTCGTGGAATGCCACGCTGGCGATGGTCTGCGGCAATTCCACCGTCTGGAAGCCTTCGGAAAAGACGCCGTTGACGGCGCTTGCCGTACAGGCACTGTTCGAAAAGGCGCTGAAGCGTTTCGTCGCCGAGGGCGGTACCGCACCGGCCAATCTGTCGACGCTGATCATCGGCGGCCGCGAGGTCGGCGAAGTGCTGGTCGATCATCCGAAGATCCCGCTGGTTTCCGCCACCGGCTCGACGGCCATGGGCCGCGCCGTCGGTCCGCGCCTGTCGCAGCGTTTTGCCCGCGCCATTCTCGAACTCGGCGGCAACAACGCGGCGATCGTCTGCCCGTCGGCCGACCTCGACCTGACGCTGCGCGGCGTCGCGTTCTCCGCCATGGGCACGGCCGGACAGCGCTGCACGACGCTGCGCCGTCTCTTCGTCCATGACAGCGTCTACGACCAGCTGGTGCCGCGTCTGCAGAAGGCCTATGGCTCCGTCACCATCGGCAATCCGTTGGAAAGCGGTACGCTGGTCGGACCGCTGATCGACGGCCAGGCTTTCGAGAAGATGCAGGCAGCGCTGGGTGAGGCCAAATCGGCCGGCGGCAAGGTGACCGGCGGCGAACGCGTCGACAATGGCTCGGCTGACGCCTTCTACGTTCGCCCGGCGCTTGTCGAAATGCCGGATCAGACCGGACCGGTCGAGCACGAGACTTTCGCGCCGATCCTCTATGTGATGAAATACAGCGACTTCGACGCCGTGCTGGCGCTGCACAATGCCGTGCCGCAGGGACTGTCGTCGTCGATTTTCACCAATGACATGCGCGAGGCCGAAACCTTCGTCTCGGCCCGCGGTTCGGATTGCGGCATCGCCAACGTCAATCTCGGGCCATCCGGTGCCGAGATCGGCGGCGCCTTCGGCGGCGAGAAGGAAACCGGCGGCGGCCGTGAATCCGGCTCGGATGCCTGGAAGGCCTATATGCGCCGCTCCACCAACACCATCAACTACGGCAGAACGCTGCCGCTGGCGCAGGGCGTCAAGTTCGACGTCGAATAAGCCGGCTGCAAAGAAGGGGCGGCGCTCGGGGAGTGCCGCCTTTTTGGCCAAATCGAGATTTATTCCCCTGTAATATGAAATATTTAGTCAAGATATTGTGATGACTTTTCCGGCCAAGCGAAACTTGAAATTGGCAGTCAGGAAAAATATACGCCTCTCATCGCCCTTGGAGAGCTCGGGTGACATTGCTACGGAGGCCATCATGAACATTGCTCTTAACCGCTTTTCCCTCGCGCTCGCCGCTTCGCTTCTCTCCGCCACCGCGCTTGCAGGCAGCGCCAATGCGCAGGACGAAGGTCTCGTCGTTTACAATGCCCAGCACGAAAGCCTCGGCCGCGAATGGATCGATGCCTTCACCAAGGAGACCGGCATCAAGGTCACCATGCGCCAGGGCAGCGACATGCAATTCGCCAACCAGATCATCCAGGAAGGCGATGCCTCGCCGGCGGACGTATTCCTGACCGAGAATTCGCCGGCAATGACGCTGGTCGATGGCGCGGGCCTGTTTGCCCCCATCGAAAAGGAAACGCTGGATCAGGTTCCGGAGCAGTATCGCCCGGCTGACGGCATGTGGACCGGCATTGCCGCCCGCACCACGGTCTTTGCCTACGACAAGACGAAGCTCACCGAAGACAAGCTGCCGAAGTCGTTGCTCGACCTCGCAGATCCGGCCTGGAAGGGCCGCTGGGGTGCGGCACCCGCCGGCGCCGACTTCCAGGCCATCGTTGCTGCCCTGCTGCAGTTGAAGGGCGAGCAGTCGACCGCCGACTGGCTGAAGGGTCTCAAGGAAAACGCCACGCCCTATAAGGGCAACAGCGTCGCCATGAAGGCTGTCAACGCCGGCGAAGTCGAAGGTGCGGTCATCTATCATTATTACTGGTTCGGCGATCAGGCCAAAACCGGCGAGAACAGCAAGAATGTCGGCATGCACTATTTCAAGAACCAGGATCCGGGCGCTTTCGTCAGCGTTTCGGGCGGTGGCGTCCTGAAGTCCACGCAGCACATGAAGGAAGCCCAGGCTTTCCTGAAGTTCCTCACCAGCAAGGCTGGCCAGGCAATTCTCAAGGACGGCACCTCTTATGAATATGCCATCGGCAAGGATGCGCCCTCCAACGACAAGCTCACTCCGCTTGCCGACCTCAATGCTCCGAAGGTCGAAGCTTCTACCCTCGACAGCAAGAAGGTCGTGGAGCTGATGACCGCCGCCGGCCTGATCTAACTTTTCTGCCGCAGGCTTGCCTCGGCCAAAACTGTTGCTTTTGGCTCAAGAAAACCTTAGGGCATGACGATATCCGGCAACCGTCCTTCAAAGGCGGTTGCCTTCCTTTTTCAGCGTGTAAAGGCATCGGCCTTGCTGCAGGACAACAGATTGCTCGCATCCGGCAACGAGGCGCCGGTCGCGCTAAGGGCCGCGCGCATGGTGTTGCCGCGCGGACGCATGCCGCACGCTTCCGTGATCCTGCTTGCAACCGTGGTCGCGATCTTCAGTCTTGTGCCGCTCGGCTTCATCGGCTGGGTCACCTATGATGTCGGCTGGGAAACGGTGAGGGCCTTGGTCTTCCGACCGCGTGTCGGCGAACTCCTCGTCAATACGATTCTCCTGGAATCGATCACCATCCCGCTGTCGATCGCGCTTGCGGTGACGCTCGCCTGGCTGACCGAACGGACGGACATTCCTTTGGCGCGGCTCTGGGCCTGGCTGGCGATCGCTCCGCTCGCCGTGCCCGCCTTCGTCCACAGCTATGCCTGGGTCAGCCTCATTCCCGGCATGCGCGGCCTGCAGAGCGGCGTTTTCGTCTCGGTGCTCGCCTATTATCCGTTCCTCTACCTGCCGGTCGCCGCCGCATTGCGCCGTCTCGATCCGGCCATCGAAGATGCCGCGGCCTCGCTGGGCCTCAATCCCTGGCGGGTCTTCTTCCGCGCCGTGCTGCCGCAGCTCAGGCTTGCCATCTGCGGCGGCTCGCTGCTGATCGCGTTGCATCTGCTTTCGGAATACGGCCTGTTCGTCATGATCCGGTTCGACACTTTCGCGACGGCGATCGTCGACCAGTTCCAGTCTTCCTACAACAGCCCGGCGTCCAACATGCTCGGCGGCGTGCTTGTCGCCTGCTGTCTTTTTCTGCTCGGCTTCGAGGTGCTGGTGCGCGGCAACGAACGTTACGCCCGCGTCGGCTCCGGCTCGCCCCGTCCGGCGGACCGCCGCCGGCTCGGCTGGTTCGTGGTGCCGGCCGTCTTGCTGCCTGTCATCCTCGCAATACTGACGCTCGGCGTGCCGCTGGTGACGCTTGGCCGCTGGCTCTATCTCGGCGGCACCGATATCTGGCGCATCGAAGTCGGCAGCGCTTTTCTGCAGACGATCGTACTTGCCATTGTCGGCGGCGTGCTGGCGACGATCGCCGCAGCGCCGATGGCCTGGCTTTCGGTGCGGGCACCCGGCCGCCTCCAGCGCGTGCTCGAGGCCTGCCATTATTATGTTGGCTCGCTGCCGGGCGTCGTCGTGGCGCTGGCGCTGGTGACGATCACCGTGCGCCTCGTGCTGCCGCTCTATCAAACCTTCGCAACGCTGCTCGTCGCCTATGTGTTGCTTTTCCTGCCGCGCGCCATGGTCGGGCTGCGCGCCAGCATCGCCCAGGCGCCGGTGGAGCTGGAACGCGCTGCGATGGGCCTCGGCCGCACCCCGGGCCAGGCGGTGCGGCAGATCACCATGCGCCTTGCGGCACCGGGAGCGGCCGCCAGCGTCGCGCTGGCTGCACTCGGCATTACCAATGAACTGACGGCGACACTGATGCTGTCGCCCAACGGCGTCGATACGCTGGCGACGAAATTCTGGTCGTTGACCAGCGAGATCGATTATGTCTCGGCTGCTCCTTACGCCTTCATGATGGTCGTGCTGTCGCTGCCGCTCACCCTTATGCTCTATACTCAATCGAAACGGACTGCCGGCCAATGACGCTGCTTACGATCGAGAACATCAGCAAGCGCTACGGTCCCGTCCAGGCGCTGAAGGATATTTCGCTCGATGTTTCGGCGGGCAGCCGCACCGCCGTCGTCGGCCCTTCCGGCTCCGGCAAGACGACGCTGCTGCGTATCATTGCCGGCTTCGAGCAACCGGATGTCGGCAGGGTGACGCTGGATGGCGACCTGCTCGCGGACGGTCCGGCTGCGGTGCCGGCGCACAAACGCGGCATCGGCATCGTCTCGCAGGACGGCGCGCTGTTTCCGCACTTAAGCGTAGCCGAGAATATCGGCTTCGGCTTCGAACGCGGTGCGGCCGATCGCGAGAAACGCATCCTCGAGCTGCTCGACATGGTCGAACTCGACCGCGGCATGCTGGCGCGGCGCCCGCATCAGCTTTCCGGCGGGCAGCAGCAGCGCGTGGCGCTCGCCCGTGCGCTCGGCCGCAAGCCGCGGCTGATGCTGCTCGACGAACCTTTCTCGGCACTCGATACCGGCCTGCGGGAAAACATGCGCAAGGCGGTGGCGCGCGTGCTGCAGGCGGCCGGCATCACCACCATTCTCGTCACGCATGACCAGGAAGAGGCGCTGACCTTTGCCGATCAGGTGGCGGTGCTCAGGGAAGGACGGCTGATCCAGGCAGGATCGCCGCAATCATTGTATCTGCATCCGCGCGACCGTGAGACGGCGCTGTTCCTCGGCGATGCCGTGCTGCTTCCCGCCATCATCCGCAACGGACTGGCAGACTGCGCCCTTGGCCGCGTCGCCGTCGAGGGCAATCGTCAGGGCAAGGCGGAGATCATGCTGCGGCCCGAGCAGATCCGCGTCGTCGCCGATGAAAGCGATCGCGACTATGGCGGGCGTGTCGTCGAGGTGGAATTCGGCGGCGCGGTCTGCACCGTTGCGGTTTCGCTCGACGGCGTTGCGCTGCCGCCGATCCTGATCAAAACCTCGAGCGTCGCGCTTCCGGCGCGAGGCGACCTCGTTCGCCTCGATATCGCCGGCAAGGCGCATGTCTTCGAGAACTAAACCAAGAGCCCGCACCTCCTGTTGGACGCGCGGGCTCTATCATTTTTCGTTTTCGTGTCGTTCTTTCCGGAAATCCATTTCGATTTCCGGGCTTATGCGCTAGCCGAATTTGCGCACTACTTCTGCCGGCTCGATGCCTTCGAGCCAGCCGCCGGTAAAGCCGGCGCGCTCGAGCCCGAGGCGGATGACCGGCGATTGCCGCATCAGCTTCCAGATGAAGTCGGAGCGTTCGTTCTCGACGGTCATGACGACAAGACCCTGATCGATACCGACGGTGCGGTCGTCGACCCAGCCTTCCGGACGCTTGGTCTTGACCGTGGGATTGAAGCCGCCGGGAAAGCCGCCTTCCAAGAGCAGGTTCGGATAGGTGGTCAGAAGCGCCTTGGTGCCGTCGAGAGCGGCCTGCTTGTCGTAGGGCAGGCAGGCAAGGGCTGCCCAGGGTGCGATCGTGCCGTCATCCGGGCCGAGCGGAGCGCCGCGCGCGGCATAACCCAGAACCTTCGGCTGGCGACCGCCGCGCATGCGCCGTGTCGGCGGCGGACCGTCACAGGCGGAGAATCCCCAGATATTCCTGTTATAGCCGACGAACTGGCCGGGATTGCGCTCGGCATAGTCACGCTGGACGTTGATCATCACCTGCGTGTTGCGGAAATAGTCCCAGTTCCGCTCCGCCATCGGCTTGTCCTGAATGGTGCGGAAATCGATCCAGGCATGCGAGAAGAGGTGGATGAAGAGCGGCCCGGCATAGAGATAGGACTGCTCGCCATGCAGCATCCAGGAATAGCTTGACGTGAAGGCGTCATAGCTTGATTGCGGGATGGGATGCGTCGGCGAGGCAAGCGCCAGCGTGTAGAGGATGATCGCCTCGTCGAAACCGTGATAGCGCCAGCGCAGGAAGCCGGAAGAGGGCTTCCAACCCATGGCAATCGTG
The DNA here is from genome assembly GCF_014195045.1 of Rhizobium sp. BK591. Classification (NCBI taxonomy): domain Bacteria; kingdom Pseudomonadati; phylum Pseudomonadota; class Alphaproteobacteria; order Hyphomicrobiales; family Rhizobiaceae; genus Rhizobium; species Rhizobium sp. BK591. The sequence goes on along the minus strand of NZ_JACIAZ010000005.1, from coordinate 291,230 downwards.
TCCCCCTTGTTCAGCGCCCAGCGCCAGTCGACGCGCTCATAGATGAAGGTCGCGAGTTCACGGATTTCAGTCTCCGTTTCGTCGTCTTCGCGATCGAAATATTGCGCAGCCGTGAGAATGCCGGCGACAAGCAGGGCGGTATCGATGGTCGAAAGTTCGCTGTTCCAGGCGCGATGACCGGTATCCATATGCAGGAAGTGGTAGAAGAAGCCGCGGTGACCGGTCGCGTGGCGCTCCTCGCCCTGGCGCGCCTCGGCGAAGAAACGCAGCGTATTGACCGTGCGCTCGGCTGCTTCCTCGCGGCTGATCCAGCAACGCTCGACACCGACGGGATAGGAGGACAGCGCAAAGCCGACGGCCGCGATGCTCGCCGGCACGCCGCCGATCGAGGTGTCCGCCACCAGGCCGTTTTCGGGATTGGAATATTTCAGGAAGTACTTGAACGCCGAATGCTGCAGCCTGTCGACGAGCGCTGCATCAATGTCTTCGATCCGTTGCAGCATAGGCTCCTACCCAACTGTTGCATCGCCCCATGCTTCAACATGGTGGCCGTCCCCGGGCAAATCAAACCTTTTTGATTCGTAGGGATAAGAGAACACAAATCGGTGGAATCGGTCGTTAAGAATTATCGATGAAATAATATCTAGCAAAAGTCATATAAGCGGTGCAGCAAAAAGGGTGGCCCGCGCGCCACCGGCACGGGTTATTTTCCCGCAATACTTGTTTTTCAGATGCTTAAAGAGTGGGTTTTGCACGCTCACGCGGCTTCATCGACCCGCACCAGATGGCCTGCCGTCACTTCCCGGTATCGGCGTGGCGGCGCGACGTAGCCAACCGGGCGAACGGGGCTGTTGAGCTCGTCGGTTCCGAGGTTGCGCTTGATGCCGCGACGCGAGGGGTCGGGCACGGGGACGGCTGCCATCAGCTTCTTCGTGTAGGCGTGCTGCGGGTTGCTGAACAATTCCGCGCGCGGGCCGATCTCGACGATTTCGCCGAGATACATCACCGCGACCCGATGACTGACACGTTCGACCACCGCCATATCGTGGGAAATGAACAGGAAAGCGAGGTTGAGGTTTTGCTGCAGGTCCATCAGCAGATTGCAGACCTGTGCCTTGATCGAGACATCGAGGGCCGAAACGCTTTCGTCGGCGACGATGACCTTCGGATCGAGCGCGAGCGCGCGGGCGATGCAGATGCGCTGGCGCTGGCCGCCGGAGAATTCGTGCGGATAGCGTTTCATCATGTCGGGTTTAAGCCCGACGCGTTCGAGAAGATCGGCCGCCTTGTCGCGGGCCTGGGCACCTGTGCCGAGGCGGTGTTCGGTAATCGGTTCGGCGACGGCGGCGCCGACGGTCATGCGCGGGTTGAGGCTGGCGAAGGGGTCCTGAAAGATCATCTGGATGCTGCGGCGCATCCGTCTGAGGCTGACCGCGTCAAGGCTCAGCACGTCATAGCCGTCGAGGCTGACACTGCCGCCGTTCGGCTGGACGAGGCGGGTGATCGAGCGACCGGTGGTCGATTTGCCGCAGCCGGATTCGCCGACGAGCGATAATGTCTCGCCCTGGAAGAGATCGAAGGAGACGTCCTCGACCGCGTGGATCGCGCCCGTCTTGCGGCCGAGCAGCCCGCCGCGGATATCGAAACGGGTAACGAGGTTCTTGACTTCGAGGATCGGCGTCTGGCGGCGGTCGACCGTATCGGCCACCTCGATCGGCTCGCGGCGTTCGCCGGTCGTGGTGTCGACGACGGGAAAACGCAGCGGCCACTTCCGGTCGGCCATCGAGCCGAGGCGTGGCACGGCGGAGAGCAAAGCGCGGGTATAGGGATGCCTGCCGCGACGGAAGATATCGTCGGTCGTGCCGGTTTCCACCGCCTCGCCGCGATACATGACGATGGTGCGGTCAGCGATTTCGGCGACGACACCCATGTCGTGGGTGATGAAGAGCACGGACATGCCCTCTTCTTCCTGCAGCATCTTGATCAGATCGAGGATCTGGCCCTGGATCGTCACATCGAGCGCCGTCGTCGGCTCGTCGGCGATCAGCAATTTCGGCCGGCTGGCGAGCGCCATGGCGATCATCACCCGCTGGCGCATGCCGCCTGAGAACTGGTGCGGAAATTCGTCGAAGCGCGCGGCGGCGTTGGGGATGCGGACCTTTTCCAGCAGGCGGACGGTTTCGGCCCGCGCCTCCGCCTTGCCGATCTCGCCATGGCAGGTGAGCGCTTCGGAGATCTGGCGGCCGATGGTGAAGATCGGGTTGAGGGACGTCATCGGCTCCTGGAAGATCATGGCGGCGTCGTTGCCGCGCACCCGGCGCATCTCCTTTTCCGAAAGGGCGAGTACATCCTTGCCGTTCAAGGTGACGGCGCCATTGATGCGGCTCGATCCCTTGGCAAGCAACCGCATGATCGAAAGGGAGGTGACGCTCTTGCCCGAGCCGCTTTCGCCGACGATTGCCACCGTTTCGCCTGGCATGACGTCGAAGGAGACATCACGCACCACCGGCTTCCAGTCACCATCGACGAGGAAGGAGGTCGTCAGGTTCCGGACGGAGAGAACAGGAGAGGCGGGTGCTGAAGAAACATCACTCATGTCGTTCCCTTGGTTTTCTCTGGGTTACGTCTTCAAAGGCGTGGCGAAGGAGGCGGAGGGCCTGTCTGCCGCGATGCGGGCCGCTTCCAGCGTCGCGATCTTTTCATCGATCTCGCGCCTGTCGGTCATGCCGTTCGGATTTTGTCGCGTCGCCATTGTCTCCGCGACATGCAGGTAGCGTTCACTGGCCACTGCATGGAGGCGGACAAGTTCGCCGAGCGGATCGGGATGATCGTCGGCGCGGATACTCAGCCACGGATAATCCTGATCGCGGTGGATGACGAGGGCGGCGGACTGCCTGCCGCGCTTGTCGCCGCCGGCATCTTCGCCTGCCTGCATCGCCAAGAGCAGGCGTTCGGCCAAGGGCTTGTCCAGCGCCTTGTTGTAGGTGGCAAGCGTTTTGGTGACGACGTCAGGTCCCGCGAGCATGTTGCCGGCAACCGAGACGTTTTCATCGATCAGATGTCCCGCCCAGTCGATGCATGCGGCGCCGGTGAAGGCGGCGTTGCGTCCCTTCGCATCGATGAGGTGCAGTTGCCGCTGATTACGGCCGGCGTCACGCCCGGTCAGTTCGGCGATGATTTCCTCGGGCGCCCTGCCGGCGGCCAGCAGCGACAGGCCGTCGACGCCGTAAAGCGGGCTGACAAAGGCCTGGGTCGCAACGGCGCCGATGCCGCCGCGAATATGCGGCACGAGAGCGCCGACGGCGAAGAAGCGGGTCGCGACGGCAATGCCGAGATGACCGGTCAAAGGGTCACGGGCGACGATTGACCAGGTCATGTCTATCTCCCGACCGCATAGGCCTGCATCAGGCGCGGGGTGGCTGCGGCACGCAACAGCCCATCGGCATCGCGTCTTGCGGCAGTCAGCCGGCCGATCGTCCAGACATCGGCGACCGTCAGCTTGTGGCCCTTGCGGCGCAGGGCATCAAGGACGTCGGGGCCGAAATTCGCTTCCGCCATCAGGCTGCCGGGTTCGCGGGTGCGCGGATAGAAGGAGCCTGGAAAATGCGAGGTGTGGAACAGCGGCTGGTCGATCGCCGCCTGCAGGTTCAGCTTGTGATGGGCGTAGCGCAGGAAGAAGGAGAGCTGCCACTGCTCCTGCTGGTCGCCGCCGGGTGTGCCGAAGGCCAGCGTCGGGCGGCCCTCATAAAGGCCGAGCGACGGCGTCAGCGTCGTGCGCGGCCGTTTGCCGGGGGCAAGCGAGGTCGGCAGGCCTGGTTTCAGCCAGAACATCTGGGCGCGGGAATTGAGGCAGAAGCCGAGGCCGGGCACGGTCGGCGAGGATTGCAGCCAGCCGCCGGACGGCGTGACGGAGACCATGTTGCCGTCGCGATCGATCACGTCGATATGCACGGTGTCGCCGCGCTTTTCGGAAAGATGCGCCATAGTCGGCTCGTAGACGGCGCCGGTCTTGGAATCCGCGCCGAGCATCGTCATCGTCAGATCATGCTGCGCCTCGAAGCCAGGCACGATGCCGGGGCGAAGATCGAAGGAGGCGTCTGCGCCGACCAGCTTGCGGCGCTCGGCGGCATAGGTCTCCGACAGCAGGTGCGCGACGGGGATTTCCGAGAAATCAGGATCGCCGTAATAGACTTCGCGATCGGCGAAAGCGAGCTTCATCGCCTCGACGACGGTATGGACGAAATCGGCGCCGGTGGGGTTCATCGCGGCGAGATCGAAGCCTTTGAGGATCGACAGGGTCTGCAGGAAGACCGGACCCTGGCCCCAGGGACCGATCTTGGCGATCGTCCAGCCATGATAATCATAGGTCAGCGGCTCCTCGATCGTTGCCGACCAGCTTGCCATGTCGGTCGCGGTCAGCACGCCCTTGTGGCGGTTGCCGCTCGCATCCATCACCTCGGCGGTTTTGAGGTAGTCGTCGATCTTCTCGGCGACGAAGCCGCGATAGAAGGCGTCGCGGGCCGCCTCGACCTGCGCTTCCCGCCCGCTTTTCGCCTCGGCCTCGGCGATGATGCGCTTCCAGGTTTCGGCAAGCACCGGATTCCTGAAATTCGCATGCGCTTCGGGGACGCTGCCATTCGGCAACCAGGTCTCGTAGGAGGTCGGCCATTCCTTCTCGAAGAAGGCGGCGAGCCCCTTGATGGTGGCGGAGACGCGCGGCAGCATCGGATGACCACGCTCGGCGTAATAGATCGCCGGTTCCAGCACATCGCGCACGCTCATCGAGCCGTAGTCGCGCAGCATCAGCATCCAGCCATCGAAGGAGCCGGGGATGACGGTCGCAAGCAGCCCGTCGCCGGGGATCAGGCTCAGGCCTTCCGCCGTATAGTGTTCGATCGTTGCGCCAGCGGGTGCGGGGCCTTGCGCGCAGATGACCTCGACCTTGTCCTTCCTCGTCGAATAGATCACCGCCGGCAGGTCGCCGCCCGGACCGCAAAGGTGCGGCTCGACGATCTGCAGCACGAAGCCCGTCGCCACCGCCGCGTCGAAGGCATTGCCGCCCTTTTCGAGAATGCTCATGCCGACCGCCGAGGCGATCCAGTGCGTGGAGGTGACGACGCCGAAGGTGCCGAGGATTTCTGGACGGGTCGTGAATGCGGTCATGTCAAATGTCCTTTCAAGAAATCATGCTTCGCGCGGATCGAGCGCATCGCGCAGGCCATCGCCTAAAAGATTGAAACCGATGACGACGAGGAAGATCGCGGCACCCGGCCACATCGCCATCCATGGTGCTTGGGAGAGGAAGTTCTTGGCGACATTCAGCATCGAGCCCCAGCTCGGGGCCGGCGGCTGCTGTCCAAGGCCGAGGAAGGAGAGGCTCGCCTCGGCGATGATCGCGGTGGCGACGGTCAACGTCGCCTGCACGAGGATCGGTGCAAAGACGTTCGGCAGGATATAGCGGGTGATGATGCTCGAAGACCGGAGACCGATCGAGCGGGCGCCCTCGACATATTCCTCGGTCTTGACCGAGAGCACCTGGCCGCGCGTCAGCCGTACGAAGACGGGCATGGCCGAAAGGCCGATGGCGATCATCGCATTGGTCAGGCTCGGACCGAGAAAGGCTGCAAGCGCGATCGCGGTGATGAGGAAAGGCATGGCGAGAAAGGCTTCGGTGATGCGGGAGATCACCATGTCGATCCAGCCGCCGAAATAACCGGAGATAAGGCCGAAGGGCACGCCGATGACAACGGCGATCGCCACCGAGAAGACGCCTGCCATCAGCGACGCCTGCGCGCCCCAGATCATCCGGGAAAGAATGTCGCGGCCGATGTCGTCGGTGCCGAGCCAATGGGCGGCGGACGGGGCCTTGCGGATCGCCGACCAGCTTGTGGCGTTCGGATCGGGAATTGGAAGGAGGGGGGCGGCGACCGCCAGGATCGCGAAAAAGGCGATGATAACAAGGCCGACGAGGGCGCCCTTGTTGGCCTTCAGCTTGCGCCAGGCGCGGCTCGGCGTGCGGTCGATCGCGGCCGGAATGCCGGTCTCTCCGATCGCGGTCATAGGGCGGCCCTCATGCGCGGGTTGAGCAGGACATAGAGAATGTCGGCCAGGAGGTTCATCAGAATGAAGCCGATCGCGGTGCAGATCACCACGCCCTGGACGACGGCGTAGTCGCGGTTGAAGACGGCGTCGACGATGAGCTTTCCAAAACCCGGAATGGTGAAGATCTGCTCGGTCAGCACGGCGCCGGCGAGCAGTTCGCCGAAAAGCAGGGCGGTCAACGTCACGATCGGCAGCACCGCATTGCGAAAACTGTGTTCGAGCACGACGGTGCTTTCCGGCAGGCCCTTGGCGCGGGCGGTGCGGATGTAATCGGCGCTGAGCACGCTGAGCATGGCCGAGCGAGTGTGCCGCATCAGGGTCGCGGCCAGCGAGTTTCCGAGCACGAAGGAGGGCATCAGCATGGTTTCCAGCGAACGCAGCGGATTGCTGAAGAAGGGTTCGTAGCCGGATGCCGGCAGCCAGCCGAGATTGACCGAGACCAGCAGGATCAGCATGATGCCGAGCCAGAAATTCGGGATCGACAGACCGGTCAGCGCGATGATGTTGGCGATATAGTCGATCATCGTGTTCCTCTTGACGGCCGCCAGGATGCCCATCGGCACGCCGATCGCAAAGGCGAAGATCATCGACATGATGGCGAGCTGGATCGTGACCGGCAGCTTTTCGCCGACGAGCTGCAGAACCGGCTGGTTGGTGCGCAGCGAGATGCCAAGATCGCCCTGAAGGGCCGCACCCAGCCAATGGAAATATTGATAGGGCACGGGATCGTTCAGCCGGTATTTCTCGCGCAGGAATTCGAGAACCTGCGGATCGCGTTCCTCACCGGCCATGGCGAGGATCGGATCGCCGGGCAGCAGCTTCTGCAGCGAGAAGACGAAGATCGAAATGATCAAAAGCGTCGGTATGGCGACCAAGAGCCGTTTGGCGATGTAAGTGTACATGGGCGATCCTGACACGACTGGGATCATGCGGCGGAGGGTTTCCGCCGCATGATCGGCTTCTGGTCAGTCGGCTTTCTTGACGCCGACGAGACGGATCATGCCATCCGGCGAGGGAGTGAAGCCGGTGATGTTCTTGTGCAGCGCCCAGATCCAGGACTGGTGGCCGAGATAGATGATCGGCAGATCGTCGTTCAGGATGACGGCGGCGGCATCATACTTCTGCTTGCGCACGGCATCGTCGGTCGAGGCACGGGCTTCGTTCAGCAGCTTGTCCACCTCGGGATTGCAGTATTTCGTGTCGTTGATGCCACCCTTGCAGGTGATGAACTGATGGATGTTGCCATCGGGATCGACACGACCGGACCAGTCGGAACGGCTGAGCTGATAGTTGCCGGCCGTCTGCTCGCTGAGCAGCGTGGCGAATTCGGTCGATTTCAGGCTGACGTCGAAGCCGGCTTCGCCGACCATCGACTGGATGATCTGCATCATCTGCATGGCAACGGGATTATTCGGGATCTGCAGCTCGATCGGCACGCGGTCGAAGCCGGCTTCCTTGATCAGGGCCTTGGCCTTGTCGAGATCGCGGGCAGGGACGGGAATATCCTTGTCGAACCACGGGCTGCTTGGCGGGAAGGGCTGGTTGCCGGAGACGGCCGTGCCTTCATAGACGATCTGATTGACGGCATCACGGTCGATCGCCAGCGAGAAGGCCTGGCGCAGGCGCTTATCCTTGCCGAATGGATTGTCGGCACGCGCACCATTGCCGATATTGGTATAGAGGGCCATGTAGCCGGTGCCGACGGCGTCGGCATAGACGAGGCTCGAATCCGCCTTCACGGCTTCAGCGTCGGTCGCCGCCAGGCGCTCGATCATGTCGAGATCGCCGGACCGCAGATTGGCGAGGCGCACCGTCGTATCCGGGATCGGCAGATAGGTGAGCTTGTCGATGAAGATCTTGTCCTTGTTCCAGTAGTCCTGGAACTTTTTGAGCACGATGCGATCCTGCTGGACGCGCTCGACGAACTTGAACGGTCCGGCGCAGACCGGGTGATCACCGAACTTGGCGCCGAGTTCCTTGGCGGCCTTCGGCGAAACGATCATGCCGGCGCGATCGGAAAGCTGGGCAAGAAGGGTGACGTCAGGCGCCTTGAGGGTGAACTTGACCTCGTATTCGCTTGTCGCCTCGACCTTTGCGACCGAGCTGAGCTCGCTCTTGCGGCGTGATTCCGGCAGGGTGATGTTGCGCTCGATGGTGGCGACGACGGCTTCGGCGTTGAAAGGCGTTTCGTCATGGAACTTGACGCCTTGGCGCAGCTTCATGGTGAGCTCTTTGCCGTCGGACGACCAGCTCCATTCGGTGGCAAGCTGCGGCACGATCTTCAGGTCCGGTGAGACGTCGACCAGCTTGTCGCACATCGCGGTATAGACGATGCGGCCGACGAAGGTGCGCGACTGCGCGGGATCAAGCACGTCGGCATCGTCCTGCAGGCCGATCTTCAGGTCGACGGCGAAGGCAGGAAGCGCAAACAGGGCGCCGGCAACGGTGGAGGTCAGCAATTTGGCGATCTTCATTCCATTCTCCTCTGTTCTATTTTGCTTGGTTTTTGCTTCCATACCGGCGGTTATGGCCCGCTCTGTTTTTCTCCCTGCTCACCTCCCGGTTCAGGCGAGGGTCTTGTCGACCTCCGTTTCGCTGTGATCGAGCGAGGTGATGCGGATGAGGCTTTCCTGCAGCGTCAGCAGATGCTGGCGCATGGCTTCGCCCGCCCTGGCAGGATCATGAGCGGCGATGGCATCGACGATCGCCGTGTGCTGGCCGAAGGTGACAGGCCGCGTCCGGCTGGCGCTGCGGGCGCGCTCACGGATCGTCTGCCAGGCCTCATCCTGACGCACCCGGTTGATGACGTCGAAGATGGTGAGGAAGAAACCGTTGCCGGCGCATTGGGCGATCTGGCGGTGCAGCGCCCCGTCCCAGAGTTCGCGCCCGTCGGCATCGGTGCTTTCGTAGATCTTCTTCACCAGATCATACATGCGCTCGATATCGGCGGCTTTGGCGCGCATGGCGGCAAGCTGGGCAAGCTGCGGCTCGATGCGCAGGCGCACCTCCATGACTTCCATGAGATCGGTGTCGGCGACGATGGAGCCGACATGATCGCTCCAGCCGTCGGGGCGCGGGCCGGCATAGGTGCCGGAGCCCTGGCGGCGCCAGATGCGGCCCTCGGCCTCCAGCACTTCGAGGGCGCGGCGGACGGCACGGCGGCCGACGCCAAGCATTTCCGAAAGGGCGCGCTCGGTCGGCAGCTTGCCGTCGGCGTCGAGACTGTCGGACTGCAGGAGAGCCCGCAGTTTCTCCAGCGCATAATTCGAATTGCCCTGCGTCTCATCCATCGGCATTCGCTAAATGGTCCGTACCAATTTTCTATTGGTTCAGTGCAAACCAAATTGCCCCGACCGTCAAGCGCTTTTTTGTGCAAATCGAAATCTGCCCGTTTTTTGCTCAATTCCGGCTATGGGGAAAACAGTCGATCGTGGCGACAGGGCGGCGCCGCGATCGACAATATCATCCAGGAAAACGCAATTGGTTCAGGTGAAGCTCAGGCCTGCACCGAGCGTGCGGAGAGAAAGACCTGCGGCTCGAAGGCAAAATCCTTGTCGAACGGGTAGGTCGGATGCTGCTTGCGCAGCCGCGGCAGGCGCTCGACGAACTGGTCGACGACACCTGTTGATAGCGCCATCAGGTTCGGGTTGGCGATCGGCGCCAGTTCCGGCGAGAGATAGCCCGATTTGACGACGATGATGCTCGCCCGATGCGGGTCGAGTCCGAGCCGGGTGAAATCGACGATATTGTGATAGGGCCGGCGCTTGGCGGAGAGCACGAGATCGATGCCGCCGATCGTAACCACCGCCTGGCGGTCGGCGGCATCCGATGTTTCGTGCAGGAATTTGACCGTGAAGCGGCCTTGAACCGGCTTGCTGCCCTTGGTGTCGAGCGAGGCGCCGACGCTGAGCTCCAGTTCCGCGCCGATGCCGGCGGCATAACAGGCCTCGGTCGCCGCCTTGTCGGCGATGCCGGCAAAGACGGTGCCGGCAGCACCCCTGGCGATCAGTTCGGCCAGCACGTCGGCCCGGTCCCCGACGCCGCCACCTGTGGGGTTGTCGCCGGATTCGGCCAGCACGACAGGGGCGGTCGGGCTTGCGATTGCTCTCGCGACGCATTCCTCGAGCGAGCCGGTCTCGCAGCCGAAGACGAAGTCTTCGCGCACATCCCAATAGGCCTTGGCGAGGCGTTTGGCCTCGCGCTCCAGCACGGTGCGGTCGGTGCCGGTCATGATGGCGGCGGCGGTGGCGCGCGGTTCATCGGCCCAGACATAACCGACCATCAGCGATGCATCCCAGACGCCGTCGATCGCATCGATCCCAGGCAGCATGTCATAGAGGCTTTTCGCCGGCTCATCGACGGTGCTGGTGCGCTCGCCGGGCAGCACGACAGGGATTGGCGCCCAGAGAACGACCGGCCTCTCGCCGGTTTTCAGGCTCCTGACCAGCATGGAGACCGAGCGGCGCATCGTCTCTTCGATATCGATATGCGGCGCGGTGCGATAGGTGGAATAGATGTCGAGCGCATCGATGATGCGCTGGGTGACGTTGCCGTGCAGGTCGTAGCTGGCCGAAACCGTGCAATCCTCGCCGACCAGCGCCCGCGCCGCACTGATCCAGTCGCCTTCGGCATCCTCCATGCCTTCGACATACATGGCGCCATGCATGGCGAGATAGAGACCGTCAAGCGGCAGCAACGGCTTCAGCCGCTCGAGAAACTCGCCCTTGAAGGACTCGTAGGTGGCACGCGAAACCGGGCCGCCGGCAATGGCCCGGGCATGGATCGTCGGCAGGAACTCGGCATCGTAATCCCTGAGGAAGGCGAAGTAAGGTGATGCCAGCAGCGCCTCCCCGCGCAGCACGCGAAAATCCTTCTCCTCGTTCAGGACGGGGTTGTATGTGCTGCACTCGATATGAATGCCACCGACGGCGATGCGCATGGGAAACCTCAAATGATGTTGGGAGCAATCAGGACGTTATGGTCGGCGTTGCCGGCACCCCGGCCCGAGCGCCGGCATCGACACGCCGGGTGCGGATTGGTGTCACTCGAAGGCGTTTGTGCTGCGATAAACTGAACATTCGGGATCCGATCCGAAGACGCGTCCTTTTGCTTCGACAATAGGTTTACAAACGAACCAATCAACCAAAATAAATTACAATCTTGATCTTCTATGCCGGTGTCGAGGTCGAGAGTGCCGTAATCGGTGAGCCTCCGACTGGCTCGGTTTCTTCCGTCGGATGCCGCGCCGATTGCTGCCGACAAACGCGGGCCGCGTCGCCATAACGAAAAAATCCCGCTTCGGGATTCCGAAATTCGTCACGTTTTGGGCGGTGTTGCCGCGGGGAAACATTCAATGATTTCAATACCGCAACCAATTTCGGGATTCCGAAGTGCTATATAGATTATGGTGGGGGTCCGGCTGGCTGATGAATTCAGCGAAGCGCTCGACAGGTTCGCCGAACAGAAAGTCGATGCGGCTATGCACTTTAGAGGCTACCTGCGACAATCTGTTAGTGCGATCGCTGAAGTTCGATGATTTTCATCGCATCACGATACCAAGAATTGCCCCAGTGGAAATGATCGACCTCTCGAAGCGTTAGGCCAGCCGGGGCGGCGGCGATCGCTGCCTCCTTGAACGCAAGAAATTGCGACCATAGCCAGGAGGTATAGCGTCGGCCTTTGAGGTGATGATACGCTTTAATTTCATCACAAACGCGGACATCGTAGACGGTGAAACGGTCGGGATACAGGACCGTCAAAATCGCTGACGCGGTAGCAAGACGGAAATCCCAACCGCTCATCAGGGTCTTGAGACGCATCGCGTCGTCCTCAGCGCCGAAGACGTCAGTTGCTATAGATTCGACGGCCTCGGCGAATGACGCGCTGTCTTTCTGCAGCCGACGCAGATGCTTGGTTTTAGATCTGTTTGCCTTCCACGTCAGGATTGCAAGAAAATCGACCGGGTCGAGTTTTCCTGTTGCCCGGAATTCATCACCAAGAGCTGGAAATAGATTTGTCTCAACGTTTGCATATTTTGAGTTGCTCATTTCTTCGTCCCTTGAGCGCATATACCTTCGATATCAGATGCACGCTCTTCTGGTTCAAACGTTCCCATCGCCAAACGACAAACTGATCTCCGCTGCAACACCCTCAGTTCGCCGCCTCAAAACTGCGTCGCAGTTTCGCACACTCTAATGCCTCGAGTTGGAAGGCAAGGTTCTGCCTCTTGGTCGAAAACCGGACACAGAACGCATAGCGAGTTCGTGCGGCCGCAGCCCGGCTCCATATCCTCTGCACGCGCATTACGAAACACCGGAAATCACTAGTGCGCGTCCTCTAGTGCGCCCAAGTACAACCTTATATAAGCTCGGATTACTTGCACTTCGCGTAAGACTCCCACTAGGCCTGCGAAAATCCCAGGGATGGAGGGTATATCAGGTACGGGGAACCTGACGCTCGCTGCCGGTGGAGAGGGGAGATACGCAAATGCATGTCGTACGCCTGAAAATATCCGGCTTCCGGGGAGTGGGTTCAGCGGATGTTGCGCTCGGCTCCCATACCGTGCTTGTCGGCCCGAACAACGCTGGCAAAACTACCGTTATCGAAGCGCTGGCTTTGCTTTTCGGCCGCGACCGGCTGGTACGCCGTCTTACCGAACACGATTTCCATGGCAGCGCACCCAATGAAATGTCGCGGATTCTTTGCATCGCCACCGTGACGGGTTTTGGTCCCAACGATCCTCATCACCATCCTTCCTGGTTCAGCGCCGAGCGCGGCGTCGAGAAATGGCTCGACCCCGATGCGAAGACCCTCAGCGACGCGCCGACCGCCCAGCACACCGATCTTGCGGTGCAGATCGGATTTGCCGCTCGCTTCGATCTGGACGAGCTGGAAGCCGAAACCATCCGCTTCTTCGTCGATGACGAAGTCACTCTCGGCGATCCGTTTGCGGAAGAGGCGCATCTGCGCACCATCCACGCCAAAGTACTGCAGGAGCTGGGCTTCTTCTTGGTTCCGGCGTCTCGTACCTGGGACCGCTGGATTTCCTTCTCATCTGAACTGTTCCGCCGCGTGGTGGCCACACGCGGGGAAGTTCCCGCGCAGGCCGTTCGCGCTGAGCGCCAGCGGCTTTGGAATCCACCCGAGGCGGAACAGCTCGAAAACCAGGCGGGACTTTCCGATATCGTAAACGCCGCCAATACGGAATTGCGGGCGCTTATGGCGAGCGCACCGCGACTACAATTGCGCCTGACCGCGACGGACAGCGATTCCGTTCTGGAAAGCGTCATCCCCCATTTCGTCCAAGGGACCGGCCCGACCCTTCCCTCGGTACGTCAGGGGACCGGGCTTGTATCTTTGCAAAGTCTTCTTCTGCTCATGCAGTTCGGTAGGGCGCGGGCGCAGGCCGGCCAGTCGTTTGTGCTGGCCGTCGAAGAACCGGAGCTGCATATCCAGCCATCCCAACAAAAACGATTGGTCAATCGTCTAAATGCACTGTGCGACCAGACGATCATTACCACCCACTCGCCTATCGTGGCCGCGATGTTTCCCGCGCCCGACACGCTGTTTGTTGAAACGCGCGATGGTGTTTTGAACGCTCGTCCGCTTATGAATACCGTGCCGGCCCAGCCGAGCAATCATCAGCAGCATTTGCTCTTTGCGTGGCGGCAAAAACTGGTAGCAGCCCTCATGCTCGAATGTGTTCTAATCCCCGAAGGCGTGTCGGATGTCGCATGGCTTGAGACGCTGCAAACCGCGCTTGAACAGCATCAGGGCTGGGGGAACGCTACCGACGACGAACCGCTGCTTTCCACTTTCGTCGGTATCGTTCCGACCATCGATGCCAAGATTGCTGATACGTTCGCACTGGTCAACGCGGTACATGCGCGGTCGTGCATTCTTGTGGATGGCGACAGCGACGGAGAGGGCTACTTCGACGCTGTGAAGAACAGCAATCCACCGCCCCGGTGTGTTGTCTTTTGGCCGCAAGGATGGGCGATGGAGCACGTCGTTTCGTGGATCGCAGGCGCGGACGAGGCGGTGATGCTGGGCATTCTTGAAACGGCATTGGGGTCGCCTTTCGCGGATCGGCAGGCGTTCACCGATTACCTACTCACAAGAAAATCCTACGCGCCGACCCACGAAACCGTTGCGGTCGCCCTCATGGCCAATGCAGCTTGCCGGTTGGTCGCCATGCAGTTGCTAAAGGGTTTGTGCGAAGTACTTCGCAACCCGGAGAATGCGAATACGCAGCTTTTCGAACCTGTGGCCGAAGCTTCTACGGCCAATATGCATGTCTTCCGGTTTGTGCCGTCATGACATTCGATTTTTTTGAAGGCGCCGCAGGCACCGGCAAGACCCACAATTTAGTAGATAGGGCCGATGAACTCGTTCAAGACGGGGCACTGGGCAGTGGCCAAAAGCTTCTCGCGCTCACCTTTATGAACGGTGCGCGGCGTCGCCTTGATGCGCGACTTGGCGAAAACCAGGCGTTCCGTCGGCGCTTTGATTGCCAAACGTTTGACGTCTTCGCCCGAATGATTGCGGCAAGGCGACGGAGTTTAATCACGCCGGCGATGCAAGAACAGGTCGCTCCCCTAGATCAATTTGACGGCCCCTGCAACTTGGCGGCCGGTCTTTTGGAATATGATGCCGTCCGAAATTGGGTAGCCAGGAGTTTTCCGCTCGTGCTGATCGACGAGGCGCAGGATCTCGACGAGCACCGTATGCGCATTCTCCAGGGGCTTTCCCAGTCTTGCAGCATTGTCGCGGCTGCTGATGCCTTCCAATGCCTTCATGATGGCCGCGATACCGTGCCCTTGATGGGCTGGCTGGAAGGTGCGGGAGAAGTGCACCATCTCGTGCAGCCCCGGCGCACCCAGCGCCAAGGATTGTTGGCAGCCGCCTTGGCGGTGCGGCAAGGTCAAGATATCAAGGCGGTCCTGACGCAAGGCCAGGGACAAAGGCCAACTTGGTCCGGGAATGGCTTTCGGCTGGTTGAATCATTCGCCACGAACGCCGGCATCGTTGCCCGCACCATCGCCGATGAGATTTTCTATCGGACGGGTGATGTGACGATTGTGAGTCCGAACTTGAGCCATCAGCTGGTCCGCAATGCCCTTGCCGACGTGCATAATCGGACCTGGACAACGCGAAACGGCCAAACCTTTGGTCCGTTTCCGCTTATGTGGGATCGTTACGATACTGAAGAAGCTGATGCTCTACTTACGGATATCAATTTGCCCGACATGGCGGCCTTGTCCGATTTTCGGTCAGCTCTCGCTCCGGCAGCCGGGTATGCCGCTGTCGCGCAAGCGATCAAGCGTATGGACCGTCTCCGCCGCGTAACGGGGCAGGCGGAGTTTGGTGCTGCCCAGGTCACGGAGTTTGTTCGTGACGCAGTGCGCAACCATGCCCGTCTGGGTCCCCGACGACATCGAGGTCGTCAGGCGATGACAATCCAGCGAGCCAAAAACCGAGAGTTTGCGAATGTCATTGTGCTATGGCCGCAGAACGTGACAGGCAGCCACGAGCACTTACGCAGATTCCTCTACAATGGGATTACACGTGCCCAGGTTCATTGTACGGTCATTGTGATAGGGCAGGGACGCTTGAATGCGCCGCCTTTTGCTCCGACGGCCCTCTAACGGGCGATCGGCTCCTGTCTGCTCCGGTATTTGGTAACCACAGAGCGGTTTCGGCCCAGCGGGTGACGATCCCTGGCAGGCTAGCGGGGGCAACTGATGCTCAGTCGCCACCAGGCCTTTGACGCTATCGCGTCACGTACCGCGATGTGTTCTTAGCCGCCGCTGCAGCAATCGCACGCCTTTGCAGGGCTTCGTATTCGCTATTGGCCGTCGAGCGGGAATTTTCGTACTTTCTTGCGTCTGCTCCCATTTGCTTCTCGATATCGGCTGCCAGGTTCGGAAGCCCGAACCAGGCCGATACGAGAAAAAGAGCCAGTGCAAGAAGAGCAGCGAAATCCATGAAAATATCCTTCGCCCCATTCGACCAACTACCCACTTCATGCTTATATTCGGTAAAGACTTCTTTGACGACCGGCTCGATTTTATCGCGGGCTCTTGTGAGGCGTTTCTGTACTGCATCTTCAGTGATGCCTAGCTGATCGGCGATCTCAGCAAGCTTCTGGCCATTGACGGAGCGGTTGAGAATATCGGAAACTGGCGCGCCTTTCAAAGCCAAAGCTAAAATCGAAAATAAAGTATTGGGTATCTTGCTTAACGGAAACTACCAGTCCTTCTTACAAGGACTTGGACTATGTCATTGATCGTGCAGTAAATTGCAGAAACTACTTTGTTCACGGCGGGGAGCCTGACTTTGATTATTTCCAAAATTTCGACATGTTTACATTTTTGACTAGAGCACTAGAGTTTTGTTACGTGGCTCCCGAGTTTATCAAGGGCGGCTGGAACCTGGGAGGTTGGCGCTCCCAAACTGGGATGTTCCATCCTTTTGGTAATTTCACCTACCAGTATCAACAGAACGTTGAAAAGCTGAAGGCTCTCGTCGCTGAAGAAAAGGCGGCGCGGAGGGAGCGCTAGTCGGCGTATCCGAGCCTAAACCTGAGACTTATCCCCTTCCTGATTGAGGAAAAGACATGCTTGTTTCCCAGTGCAATAGTTTCGGCTCTAGAAGGGCGGCAGAGAAAATTGCCGTTCAATGATCAGCCATGTGCGACGATCTCACGGCATCTGGCGGAATTGACAGCTAAAAGCGACTCGGTGTTCCGTTTGAACACTCAGGATGGGGCAGCGAGTCGTGAAATTCACTGAAATACAGTTTAATGGATATGCAAGCTTCGCGAGCACCGAAGTGCTCAAGCTGGGGCCACGGATCAACTTTTTCGTCGGCCAGAATAACACAGGCAAGTCAGCTTTATTGCGGAGCTTCCGGTCGAACTTTCAGCAAAGTCCTCATCGCAATGCGACGACCTTTCGTGCCGAACTTCTTACCCCGTCCGTGCAACTTGCGACGGTACAGTTTTCGGGACCGGAATTGTATGGAACCTGGCGAAAAAACGGTTGGGAGATCGCGTGGGATGTAGGTGGCCCTACCCTGAACTTTGAGCCGACCGCACGTGCTCTCTTCTCGCAGGAAAGGTGGGCCTTAGCAATTCAACGGAGTGAAAACGGCACTATAATAAACAACCCGCCAGCCCCGAACGGGGAGAATTTGAGGCGCGGTGCCTTTTTACCAACGCTTACAGGCCCTCAATTCGTCGCCTATGACAGAGGCAATGATTTAAGCTTAATTATCAATGGGCGGTGGGCTGAAGCCGTCTTTTATTTCGACGCACAGCGTTACAATGTTGGTCGATGCGCGATCAACTTGTCTGAGGTTCTGCAGCCCGATGCAGGGAATTTGCCGGCAGTCTTAATGCGCATGCAGGGTAACCGCGGGGACCTCTTCAATACGCTTAAACAGCACATGCGAGACATTTTTCCCACGGTCAGAAACTTAAGCATTTCGAGCCCGAGCGGGTCATCAGACCTCGAAATTCTCGTGTGGCCCGTGCTTGAGCAGCAACACCGGGAACTGGCCACACCTTTGAACGAAAGCGGCACTGGCCTTTCTCAAGTTCTTGCTATCCTAACCGTTGCGATGATGATGGATGAAGCCGTCATCGTAATCGACGAGATAAGCAGCTTCCTGCATCCGGCGGCAGCTAAGGCTTTGGTCCGAATTCTTGAAAGCCGCTATGGCGGCCATCAATACATCATCTCAACGCATTCTCCAGAGGTGCTGTCAGCCTGCACGCCGTCGACAATCCATCTGGTAACGAAGACCGATTTCACTTCGACTGTGGTGCCCATCAACGTTGAAAATATCGCTCATTTGCGCGCTCTTACCAACGAGCTTGGCGTATCGATGACAGACGTATTCGCGTCAGACCGGATCATATGGGTCGAGGGGCCAACCGAAGAATTGGCTTTCCCGTTCATTTTCGAGGAAACGCGAGACGACAGCTCGAACGAGCGCCAACAGCGGGCGCCGCAATTTACGGCCGTCGTTGCCACCGGCGACTTTACTGCGAAACGCACTCGGCCCGACCTGGTCTTCGATATCTACGATCGCTTGAGCAGCGCGGCGTCAGTTCTCTCTAGCGCGGCGGCATTTGCCTTTGATGCGGAAGGGCTAAACGAAGGGCAGATGAAGGATCTTTCGAAGCGGGCCAAAGGCCGGCTGCTGTTTCTGCCGCGGCGGATGTTCGAGTGCTACTTGCTTCACCCAGCTGCGATTGCGTCAGTCATGAATGCATCACTCGATGACGCGCCAGTTTCGATCGAAGCGGTCGAGGCGTTTCTGATCGCGGAAGGTGGCGCGGCCAAATACAAAGCCGGCGGGGAATGGAACGGCGATTGTAAGGACGAGCAGTGGCTATCGAAGGTGGACGCCGCCAATCTTCTAAACGACTTATTCAATAGCCTTTCCAACGCTCGGCTATCGTTCTCGAAGCGCACTCACGCTTTCGGCATCTTGAAAGAAATCCTGGCGACAGATCGCCTTCACGTCGATGGCTTGGTGAAGTTCGTCAAAGAGCTAGTCGCCCTGTCGAGGACACAAGTATGAGCAAAATCCTGTAGTTGCGCCTACCGTAAAATGTCATCGTTTCCGCCGCTAGGCATGCTGGCCACAAAGTCTCCACCTTCAAGCCTCGGCGGCCGCCGTGCAAACGCACGCCACCACGCCGAATACCCAACCTAGATATTCCAATGTGTGCCGTTTCGCTAATTGGTTCGGACCGCCGGTCTGTTGGTTAGAAGAAGGTGTGGTCGGTGGCAGCGACATGTTTTTGCGTGCCGAGGTTTTACGACTTCAAGATCAATTTCTGCACAGTCTCAACAGGCACCTTGGAATCAAGAGGCTATTCGGCGTCTTCGGTCGGGACGCTGAGTGAATGTGAAGCAATTCGTCGAGAAAGGATTTCATTGGTGTGAGGTTCGGGACATGTGGACTTGATAAATCAGCTGGACTTATTGGTTTTGGGAGAGGTTTCGACCATATTGTTTTTCGCAGCGCATCAACAAGATTTTGTGGTTAGCAAACTTGCCCTTGCGCTAAGTTAGTTTTGACCTGAAGCTATTGAATAGAGCCGGACTCTCTCTGCCCTTCTGATGCAGGCGAATGTTGATGCAAAGGATCAAAAGGCAGACTATTGTATTCTCGATTAGGACTTAAAAGGAATTCAACGCTTCCGTAACGCAATGCACAACCCCCCGGTTGAAAGGAACCAAGAAGGGTGAGACAATGGTTAACGTTTCGTTCTTAGTAAGCCAGGTAATCTAAACAATGCCCGGCTTTGAGGTAGGTTGAAAGAAAAAGGTTTGTGATCTGGTTACAGATCGCGCTGGGGTCTATGCCTTCATCGAGGCAGCGGACAAAATGTCCATTGAGCCGTCTACCACCGGTTTCGATGGATTGGTTGAAACGACGAGCGAAAGTGAGGTGAAACGTAATTTGAGCGCAGAAGCAATTACTCTAATAGTCCTAGGGATACCCGCCGCAGCAGTGGCAGTTATCCAAATCTACGACAGGTTCCGACGTAAGAACGAACCGCCGCAATAGTCAGCGGATAAAAAGAAAGCTCGTCAGGCTACCACACCTGGCGAGCTTTCGATTGCGAGGTCAAACGGAATTTGACCGCAGAAGCAATTCAACTATCAGTCAGAATGACATTAGCGTCAATTAAAAACTTGACGAACGCTCAGCCGTATATGTGGGATAAAGTGATTGTGTTCGCTAGCGCGTTTAATTGCACGCGCATTAAAGTCACTGAGAAACGCGCAAAAGGTCGCTAAGTGATTTCGATCGTATATCCGCGAAATATGGCAAATCGCCTCGACGAAGACGTCTGCGTTTCGCGTTGTCGCTAAACTATCTCAAATTCATCTTCCCCATAAGTTCGACTTGTTTGTCGAAGCGCTCAATTCACCCGGTTAAAGCGCGCTATCGCTCGAAGTGGGACAGCCTGTCCCACCACGTCCCAGGGTTTGTCCCGCTTCCTGTCCCGCCTAAATAGCTGTTACTATTATATATATTTATCATTGGGACAGACAGAGTAGATATATAGCGTACACAACCCAAAGCGCCGATGCCAAAACTTTGTATCTTAATTTCCCGTCCCGCCTGTCCCATTCAGTTGCTGTTCGAATTTTTCTAATAAAAACAAGTAGAAGCGCGGGACAAAAACTGGGACAAACCTTGGGACAAGGTGGGACGACGTTCAGTTAGACATCCACGGCGGTGCGACGAGGGTCGCGAACTGATTGGCGTTGCAGCTTAAGGACTTCCGCAATAATCGGCCTAACGGGGCGAACAGTGACCCTGATGCGGCGGCGCAACTCCCGTCACCGACGCAGCGAGACAATTCACGGGTCCTTCCCATAGGGTGGCGTCATGCGGGGAGCGTGGCCGCGCACATCGCGGCTAGCCGCAGAATCTGTTGGGGTGGTTATGAAATATGCAATCTGCATATTGCCTCTTCCAGATTTTGCTTTCCCCACAAACGGCGCAGTTGTTTTTAGGTTGAATATTTGTCTACTTCAGCTTGCAACGGGTCAAGTCTATTGGTATATATTAACGGGGGCTAATAAAAGCTGGGAAATTCCAAAGAGCACAACAAAATCTTTGCTTTAGTCGGGGGATCAACGATGCGCCGCTGTGGAATTACTGTTAGCATTATCCTGCTTTCTACGGTTTCAGCATTATCCCAGGAGGCTCTCGAGCCGTTTAGAGCTGACGAGCAGACTCAGTCGCAAGTGCAGCTCGAGTCTATTGATGGGCAGCTTCCTGCGGTTGCCCAAAGTGGTCCTCCCCGCAGAATCCTCAACGTTGCCATCGGACTGGTGAAGACTTTCGAAGGGTGGGACCCAAATGTTTACGACGATCCTGTGGGGTACTGTACGATTGGCTTTGGGCATCTCATCGCTAAGGCACGTTGCGGTACGCTCACAGACTACGGTCTTGGCGACTTTTCGCCAGAGCTAACTGTAGCGCGAGGTACTGAGCTTCTTATCCGAGACACGATTCCCGCGAGGCGAATAGTTCAAAACCTTGTTGAGGTGAACCTGACGAACCGGCAGTTCGGAGCGTTGATGGCCTTTGTTTATAACGTCGGGGCAAAGAATTTCAGCAAATCCACGATGTTGAAGCACTTAAACAAAGGCGACTACGAGGCGGCGGCCCGAGAATTTCCTAGGTGGGTTCGCGCAAAGGGCGTTGTCCTAAATGGCTTGGTGCGAAGGCGTTACTGCGAACAAAACTTGTTTCGCGGATACGGCCAGTTGCGAGGAAACGGCCTTCTCGATGTCAGCAAGTGCAACGCCGCTTCCGGAGTCGCACCAACGAACCTTCAAGAGGTTGATGTAGCTACAGGGGAGGTCGAATAATGTCCCTAAAGGTATCAGTTGTTAGGTCAACGGCAGTGCTGGCGCTCGGCTTACTACTCACTGCTTTTGCCCCTAACGCGGCGCTTGCCTTGTCGCCCGTCGAAGCGATTATTTGCATCAAGCAAGCTTTCAATTTAGACCAAACCGTCGCAGATCTGCAGGAAGGCGATGTTCTGCTGGGTGTGGGTGAAGGTGAGGCAAAATCCGAAATCGAGAGTATTAAGCTACGGTCGGGAGTCCTTTTCGAGGTCAAGCTTGTCCCATGTGGTTTTTCGGAGAACGCTAACGCTTATGTATCAAGTAAAGATGATGGCCTTCCGGACGATTACACAAGTATTAATTATATTATTTATAATAAAACATGGCTGTTTAGCAGAATTAATACTGGAAAAACGGAGCTAGATTTCGTGCTTGGTCACGAATTTGGTCACCTTATAAACCACCATGCGACGCTGCGCCAAAAAACCATCCCCGATACTCAGAAGGAGCTAGAGGCTGATTACGCCGGCGCTTGCGCGGTCGCCCGCATGAATCGACCGTGGGGGCCCCTTAAAGCCGTTATCGAAGAGCTTCGAAGCGTCCCATCGGAAGTTTATCCGCGTGTAGATCAAAGTTTAAAGTGGGCAGAAGTGGGGTACAAGAATTGCAATGGGGTGATAACCGCGCCGTTGTACAAGGGTGCCAGCGTGCTATACTTCTTTAAGGATGCGGACAACGATCAGGTTATCAATGTTCTGAAAGAAAATGACATTCCGTATCAGACGCGGAAATCTAAATATTCGATAAAATCTAACGGAATTACCTGTACTCCGGATTTCGATTTCAAGGCCGTAAGGGAATTGGCGATGGACCTTACCAACGCCGGGGTTGAAATATATTGGATCAATAAAGCCATCCCAGAGCTTAATGCTCATCGCAGGATAACCATCGAGGCGGAAACAGACCTCTCCGCAGATTGGAAGCCCCTAACAGTCGAACAGCTCTCATGCATGAAGGTCTGCCGATGGTGGACAACTGAGGTGGATGCTTGTGCCAGCTAAACCCATATTCAAGGAAGCTGGTCGGTGGCGTACCTTCCGTTTGGGCCGGTAGGCGCTTTTCGGACCCCCTCGTAGACTGAGGCGGGGGCGCTTTGCCTTGCGCCACCGCCTTCCCGGAAATGCCGAGCGGTGGCGTCCAGCGCTTCCAACACCAGTTCACGCGTGGCGTGGTCCACCTTCCACGTCTTCGCCGCGTCTTAGCTCATCGTCTCGATAGGGGCGGTGTGGTTCAAGCGACACCGCCTTTGGCCTTGGCGGCTTCGATGAAGTAGCGGGTTGGCACATCATTACGGCCGCACGCGCACTCAATCGCGTAGCCTATGGCGCCGAGTTGCTTGCGAAGGGTTCCCGCTATGTAGCCGCGCAAGGTGTGGCGTTGCCAGCCGGTAGCGGTTTCAAGCTCGGCTTGCGTGGCGCCATCCTCACGCCGCATAAGATCAAGCAAGATTTTTTTCTTACTGATCTTTGCCGCAGCCACCTTATTGCCACGGGCGTCCCGCGCGCCTTCGGCCTTCTCGACTTCGATGCGCTGGCGGCGAAGAGCGCGGCGGGCGTCAATCGCTTCTCGAGTCGATGCCACCGGCGGCGGCAAGTCGGCGGCGGCCGCCATGGTGCGGGCTTCCGGCGTGATGGACTCGGCAACCTTCCGAAGCTCCGGACGGCTCGCGATGGTGGCGACATCAAACACGAGTGGTTCCGCCACCGGCTCAAGGTCGCCCGTGGTGACCGGCTCCAATGCATCGAACAAGCCTACGGACGCACGGCATGAACCTCGACTCCAGTTCATATGTCCATCCGACCATCCACGGAATTCTTCGAACAGTTAACCCTTGGTGATCACCCGGCCCCGGTAGGGGCCGCTGGAGAACTCCTGTATCCTGGCGGTAATCGACTTACGGTACCTATTTGGTCCCTCGGAAAAACCAAATACGGAAGCGCCCAGAAGGGCACTTCATATCTTGTTGAAAATGCTAGGAAATTTGGAGCGGGCGAAGGGATTCGAACCCTCGACCCCAACCTTGGCAAGGTTGTGCTCTACCCCTGAGCTACACCCGCTCAATCCACATCGGTCCGGGGTAGTTGTTGGACCGTGGGCGCCGCCTCGTGGCGACGGGCGCTATATGGCCTAACGGGTTTTCAAATGCAACAGGGAAATGACGGAGAAGCGAAGAAAAAATTCTGGTGTCAGAGGAGGACGGGCGGAAAGGCCGCAAATGTGGGGGTAGAGCGTCGGTTCCGAAGATTGCCAAACGATGTGGACGGACTTAAGCAGGGCGCCTCGATTTTGTTATTCCGCCGAATGGATTGCCCGATGTCCGAAAATACCCCCAAGACAAGAGACGAATTGTTTGCCTTCCTCGACGGGCTCGGCATTGCCCACAAGACGGTCGATCATGCGCCGGTTTTCACCGTCGCCGAATCGGTTGCCCTTCGTGACGAGATCCCCGGCGGTCACACCAAGAACCTCTTCATCAAGGACAAGAAGGACAGGTATTTTCTGCTGACCGTGGAGGAAAATGCCGAGGTCGACCTCAAACAGGTGCACAATCTGATCGGCGGGTCCGGCCGGGTTTCCTTCGGCAGGGCGGAAAAGCTGATGGAATATCTCGGCGTCATTCCCGGGGCCGTCACCGCGTTCGGCGCGATCAACGATACCGCGGAGAATGTCACCTTCGTGCTCGATGCCGATCTGATGCGCGAAGAGATCGTCAACTGCCATCCGCTGTCCAACGATGCGACGACCTCGATTGCGAGCAGCGATCTCATCCGTTTCATGGAGGCGACCGGGCACAAGCCGCTTGTCTTGAAAGTGACGTCCTGACATACGATTTTAGCGCTAAAGCGCGTCGTGATCTTTCAGATTGGCTTGCGGCGCTTTAGTCTTTGGTTTTGCGCATGTCCTTGTCGTAAAACCGCACCACAGTTTTGCGCGACATGCTTTGGCAAAGACGCCGGCAGGATCGGCGCGGCGGGAGATACCTATGAGCGGCAGCGACAACCCCTATAACGGTTCCTTCGGAAATCAGATGACGGCGACGACAAGCTTCGGCGCAGCAACGGCACCCGCAGCTGCGGCCGGCAGCTACATCACGGAAACGACGACCGCGAATTTCGGCAAGGACGTCATCGAGGAATCGCGCAAGCAGCCGGTGCTGGTCGATTTCTGGGCGCCGTGGTGCGGTCCGTGCAAACAGCTGACGCCGGTCCTGGAAAAGGTGATCAACGAAGCCAAGGGCCGGGTTCGGCTGGTCAAGATGAACATCGACGATCATCCCTCGATCGCCGGCCAGCTCGGCATCCAGTCGATCCCGGCCGTCATCGCCTTCGTCAACGGCCGTCCGGCCGACGGCTTCATGGGTGCGGTGCCGGAAAGCCAGATCCAGCAGTTCATCGACCGCATCGCCGGTCCGGCCGGCGCCGATGAGGCGGCCGAGATCGAAGCCGTGCTTGCGGAAGCGGCAGAACTGCTTGCCGCCGGCAATATCGACGAAGCCGCCCAGCTCTATGGCGCCGTCATGCAGGCCGATCCCGAAAATGCCAAGGCGCTCGCCGGCATGGCCGAATGCATGATCGCCGCAAACCAGCATGAGCGGGCGCGCCAGGTGTTGACCGAGCTGCCGGAAGAGCTGTCGAAAGAAGCCGGCATCCAGGCGGTGCTGAAGAAGCTCGAACAGATCGAGGAGGCCCGCAAGCTTGGCGATCCCGTTGCGCTCGAACGCGACCTTGCCGCCAATCCCGATGATCACGCGGCGCGGCTGAAGCTCGCCAAGATCCTCAATGTCGAAGGCCGGCGCGACGAAGCGGCCGAACATCTGCTTCTGATCATGCGCAAGGATCGTGCCTTCGATGATGATGGCGCCCGTCGGCAACTGCTGCAGTTCTTCGAGGTCTGGGGCTTCAAGGATCCGGCGACGGTTGCCGCCCGCCGCAAGCTTTCGGCGATGCTGTTCTCCTAGGGCGGCTCGGCTTTCCTGGAATTGCTTTGGAGCGCGGCGTGTCCGGCAGGACGCGCCGGGCAATATCGACCCCGATTTTTGGGGTTAGCGCTAAGTTTCGAGTATCTGCCCTTGCGTTTTCGGACGGGGGCACCACATTCTCGTCAGAACGGGCATGCCCGTTACAAGAATGCGGGACGGTTTCATGCAAGTCGGGAATGCCAGATACCTGAAGCCGGGCGATCTGCCTGATTCAATCGCCGTCTTCCCCCTGACCGGCGCCCTTCTCCTGCCGGCCGGGCAGCTCCCCCTCAACATTTTCGAGCCGCGCTATCTGGCGATGCTGGATGCGGCACTGACCGGAAACCGGCTGATCGGCATGGTGCAGCCGGCGCTCGGCGAACACGAGGACAAGGGCGGCGAGCCCAATCTTGCCGCTGTCGGCTGCCTCGGCCGCATCACCTCCTTCGCCGAGACCGGCGACGGGCGCTATATCGTTTCACTGACCGGTGTCTGCCGCTTCCGGCTCTTGGAGGAGAAAGCCACCAGCGATCCCTTCCGCACCTTCCGGATCGCCCCGTTCATCGCCGATCTCTCGGCCGCGAACGAGGAGGACGCGGTCGACCGCGCTGCGCTTCTGACTGCCTTCAAGGCCTATCTCGATGCCAACAAGCTGGAGGCCGACTGGGAGAGCGTCGAGCGGGCGAGCAATCTGACGCTTGTCAATTCCCTCGCGATGATGTCGCCCTTCGGGCCGGCGGAAAAACAGGCGCTGCTCGAGGCGCCCGACCTGAAGACGCGGGCCGAGACGCTGATCGCCATTACCGAAATCGTGCTGGCGCGTGTCTTCGGTGACTCCGACACGGTTCTGCAGTAGACTTCAGCCATGGACGAAAAACTCAGCCGCGTCGATCCGAAGCTGCTCGATCTCCTGGTCTGCCCGCTCTCCAAGGGGCGGCTTTCCTATGATCGCGAGCACAATGAGCTTGTCTCGGAAAAGGCGCGGCTGGCCTATCCGATCCGCGACGGCATTCCGATCATGCTGGTGTCCGAAGCCCGCCGCCTCGACGAATAAAGCAATTCCAGGAAAAAGTGCGAAGCGGTTTCCCAGGCAGAGCGCGAAGCGCTTTTGCCGGCAATTGCGTAAAAACAAAGGTTAAATCATCTCGCCGGCCAGAAGGCGCGGATTGTCCTTTGCCGTCGTTCCGGCCGCCTGGCCGATGAAGAAGGATTTGAGGCGCGGCAGCCGGTCGACGAGACCGAGGCCGACGTCGCGGGCGATGCGGATCGGCGTTGCATCGTTGGAAAAGAGCCGGTTCAGCACGTCGGTGGTCACGCCCATGCGGAACGTGTCGAAGCGCCGCCAGGTCTGGTAGCGTTCGAGGATGTTGATCGAGCCGATGTCGAGGCCGAGGCGATCGGCGTCGACAATGGTTTCGGCAAGCGCCGCCACATCCTTGAAGCCGAGATTGAGGCCCTGGCCCGAGATCGGATGGATGCCGTGGGCGGCGTCGCCGGCCAGCGCGAAACGCGGCGCGACGAAGGAGCGCGCCAGGGTGAGGCCGAGCGGGAAGGCGCGCTTGTCGCCAATGACTTTCAGGCTGCCAAGCTTGTGGCCGAAGCGGCGTTCGAGCTCCTCCTCGAAGATCAGATCGTCGGCGGCCACCAGCCGGTTGGCATCCGGCGTCCGCTCCGTCCAGACGAGCGAGGAGCGGTTGTTCTTCAGCGGCAGGATGGCGAAGGGGCCGGCCGGCAGAAAATGCTCCTCGGCGCATCCGTCATGCGGCCGCTCGTGTTCGACGGTCGCGACGATGCCGGACTGGCCGTAGTCCCAGGTGACGGTCCTGATGCCGGCAAGATCGCGCAACGTCGAGCGCACGCCGTCGCAGGCAACCAGCAGCCGGGTCTCCAGCGCGCTGCCGTCCGAAAGCGTGACGGTGGCATGGGTGTCGTGGGTCTTCAGCTCGGTGGCGCCGAGCCCGTGGCGGATGTCGATGCCGAGCCGCTCGCAGGCGCCGCGCAGCGCTGCGACCATTGCGACATTCGGGATCATGTGGGCGAAGGGCCGGCCTTCGGCGACTTCGCCGTCGAAGGTCAGAAAAACCGGGCGCACCGGATCAGAAGTCCTGGAGTCGGTGACGATCATTTTGGTGATCGGCTGGGCCTCCGGCTCGATCTCGTCCCAGATGCCAAAGACCTCGAGCATCTTTGCCGCCGCCGCGATGATGGCGGAGGCGCGCGTATCGTTTTTCCAGACATGCTCGGGAGCCGCCTCGACGACCGCGACATTCAGATGGGGTGCTGCCTGTTTGACCGCGACAGCAGCGGACAGGCCGACATAACCCCCGCCCACAACCAGCATGTCCAGCATCGCGCCGCTCCCGTACCTTGTGCCTCAGATGTGATCTATATAGATCATCGCAACTTCACTTCCTACCGCCGGGAGACATAGAAAATGACGCGCGAGACATCAGGACCTTCGGCGATGGAGACGTTGCTTTCGACGCTCGACCTTGAGCCGATCGAGGTCGATATCTTCCGCGGTCGCAGTCCCAAGGTCGGATGGCAGCGGGTCTTCGGGGGGCAGGTGATCGGCCAGGCGCTGATGGCGGCGCAGCGCACCATCGAAGGCGAGCGTTTCGTCCATTCGCTGCATGCCTATTTCATGCGCCCCGGCGATCCCTCGGTGCCGATCGTCTACCAGGCGGAGCGCATTCGCGACGGATCGAGCTTCAACACGCGGCGTGTTGTCGCCATCCAGCACGGCAAGGCGATCTTTGCGCTGTCGGCCTCCTTCCAGGTGGAGGAACCGGGCTTCGAGCACCAGATCGCAATGCCCGAGGTCGAAATGCCCGAAGCGCTGCTCGGCGAACAGCAGATCAAGGAAGAATATCTTGCGCATGCGCCGGAGGCGATCCGAAAATACTGGCAGCGCGAGCGGCCGATCGAGATCCGCCCGGTCTCGCTGACGCATTATTTTTCCGACAAGAAGCTCGATCCCAGGCAAGATGTCTGGGTGCGCGCCACCGGCCCGGTTCCCGACGACCGACTCTATCAGGCGGCGGTGCTTGCCTATCTCTCGGATATGACGCTGCTCGATACGTCGCTCTATGCGCACGGCACGTCCATCTTCGACCAGAGCCTACAGGTGGCGAGCCTCGATCATTCCATGTGGTTCCACCGACCCTGCAAGCTCGACGACTGGTTGCTCTATACGCAGGATAGCCCGTCGGCTTCGGGCGCCAGGGGGTTGACCCGGGGCTGCCTGTTTACCCGAACGGGTGAGCTGATCGCCTCCGTTGCGCAGGAAGGTCTGATTCGGAAAAAGGCAAATGAATAAATAATGTGCATATTTGTAAATTTGCGCATTATTTGTGCGCTTATTGGCCGGTCAATTGCCTGTTTATTGGCATTCCTTATTATAACCTTTATTTTTCAATAACTTATAAGTTGCCTCGAATCTGGCACGCCCCTTGAATGTATATCGCCGGTCGCTGTTCAGGAACGTCAGCGGCAAGGAGAGTCGGCTCCGCGCCGAGGATAACGAAGGATGGGAAACCAGATGAAAATTGTGATGGCCATTATCAAGCCGTTCAAGCTCGATGAGGTCCGCGAAGCTCTTACGGCGATCGGTATTCAGGGGCTGACCGTGACCGAAGTGAAGGGCTACGGGCGCCAGAAGGGACATACCGAAATCTATCGCGGCACCGAATATGCGGTCAGCTTCCTGCCGAAGCTCAAGATCGAAATCGCCGTTGCATCGGAACTCGTCGACAGGGCGGTCGAAGCCATCGCGGCATCGGCCAAGACCGGTCAGATCGGCGACGGCAAGATTTTCGTCTATTCGATCGACCATGCCGTGCGCATCCGTACGGGCGAAACCGATTCAGAAGCGCTGTAAGAACGGCAGATCAAGGAGCTTTTTCCAATGTCACTTTCGAAGTTTTCTTCCGCCTTTGCGCTGACTTGCGCAGCAACGGCTGCCCTTCTGGCGCCGGCTGTGGCTTTTGCGCAGGAGGCTGCGCCAGCCGCTGCCGCTGCTGCCGCTCCTGCTCTCACCATGGACAAGGGTGACAATACCTGGATGCTCGTCTCCTCGGCGCTCGTCCTGCTGATGACCATCCCCGGCCTTGCGCTTTTCTACGGCGGTCTCGTCCGCGCCAAGAACATGCTCTCCGTGCTGATGCAGGTCTTCATGATCACCGCCGTCGTGGCGCTGATCTGGGTGACCTACGGCTATTCGCTCGCCTTCACCGATGGCGGCTCGCTGAACAGCTTCGTCGGCGGCTTCTCCAAGGCGTTCCTGGCCGGCGTCAACACCACGTCGCTCGTCGAAACCTTCTCGAAGGGCGTCGCCATTCCGGAATACACCTTCATCGTATTCCAGATGACCTTCGCCTGCATCACGCCCGGCCTGATCGTCGGCGCATTCGCCGAGCGCATCAAGTTCTCGGCCGTCATGCTCTTCGTCGTGCTTTGGGTCACCTTCATCTACTTCCCGATGGCGCACATGGTCTGGTTCTGGGGCGGTCCGAGCTCCTACACGTCGCCAGCCGGCCTGATCTTCTCCTATGGCGCAATCGACTTTGCCGGCGGCACGGTCGTTCACATCAATGCCGGTATCGCGGGCCTCGTCGGCGCCATCATGCTCGGCAAGCGCACGGGCTATAAGAAGGAAATCATGGCTCCGCATTCGATGACGCTGACCATGGTCGGCGCCTCGCTGCTCTGGGTCGGCTGGTTCGGCTTCAATGCCGGCTCCAACCTCGAAGCCAATTCCTATGCCTCGCTTGCCTTTATCAACACCTTCGTCGCAACGGCTGCCGCCGCTGTGTCCTGGTGCATCGTCGAAACCCTCACCCGCGGCAAGGCTTCCATGCTCGGTGGTGCTTCCGGCGCCGTCGCCGGTCTCGTCGCCATCACCCCGGCGGCAGGCTTTGCCGGCCCGATGGGTTCGATCGTTCTCGGCCTCATCGTTTCGCCGGTCTGCTACTTCTTCGTCGACGTCGTAAAGAACAAGTTCAACTACGATGACAGCCTCGATGTCTTCGGCGTCCATTGCGTCGGCGGCATCATCGGCGCTCTCGGCACCGGTATCCTCGTCAACCCGGCGCTCGGCGGTGCAGGCATCGTCGATTATTCGACAGCCGATTTCGCAGCCTCCTATGCCGGTACGGCAACCCAGGTCTTGAACCAGGCCAAGGGCGTGCTGACGACGCTGCTGTGGTCGGGTATCGGTTCGGCGATCCTCTACAAGATCGTCGACGTCGTCATCGGCCTGCGCGTCACCGTCGAAGCCGAGCGCGAAGGTCTCGACCTTTCGACCCACGGCGAAGCCGCCTACCACTCTTCCTGATCACAGGGTTTGCGGCGCCCGGCAAAAGGGCGCCGCTGAATGGCCCGTCGCGGCCTATCTAGAGCTTTTCCGGGTTAGACCCGGAAAAGCTGCCATAGACCGCATTTGGCCCGAACCTTCCAAGGTTCGGGTCTTTTTCATTTCCCCGTCCGGAATTGTCGTCCAGGCATGCATGGTTAACATCGCTTTAACCCGGCTCTGATTAGGTAGAGCGGACGCATTTTGGCACGACGAAGCTTCAGCGATTCGCGTGTCCTCAGGCATTGGACGGGTTAGACACATGGCAAGAAGCACGTCGCCGGCAATGGATGGCCGTCCGGATCGGTTCTCCTTCTCGGCATTCATGCTGCGGCAGATCCAGGCGCTCATCGGCTTTGCGATCTTTCTGCTGCTGGCGTTCTGCGTCGCGGCGCTGGCGACATGGAATGTCGCGGATCCGAGCTATTCCTACGCGACCGCCAACCTGCCGACGAATATTCTCGGTTATAGCGGTGCGGCCTTTGCCGATATCGTCATGCAGTTCCTCGGCCTTGCCAGCGTCGTTTCGATGCTGCCGATCGTCGCCTGGGCGCTGACGCTGATCTCGGGCCGTCGCTTCAGCCGTATTCCCGCCCGTGCCGGCGCCTGGTTCGGCGGTTCGGTGCTTTCCTGCGCCGTCCTCGGCTGTTTTCCGCCGCCGCTCACCTGGCCGATCCCGAACGGCATCGGCGGTGTCGTCGGCGATATGATCCTGCGTTTTCCCGCACTTTTCGTCGGCACCTATCCCACAGGCACCTTCGCCATGGTCGTCGGCTGCATCTTCGCCGCGCCGACCGCCTGGCTGATGCTCTTTGCATCGGGCCTTGTCGGTCGCAGCGACGTAGACGAGGAAATCGAGGAGGATTACGTCGAAACGCGTAGCAAGGCCCGCGTCGTCGGAGACGAGGACGAGGAGGACGATGAGTCCCGCTGGGTGGCTTTCAGCGGCGCCATGACGCATGCCTGGTACATGAGCCAGGGCCGGCTGCGCCGGCTCTTCGGCATGGGGCCGCGCAAGCGGCGCCAGGGTGATTACGAATCACCCTATGATTTCAACGATGACGAGTTCGGCACGCTGAACGAACCCGTGCGCGCCAAGGCGCCAACCGTCCGCGGCGAGCGTATGGAACCGTCGATGGAGCCATCGATGGGGGCAAGGGCGGCATCACCGCGCCGCATCGTCTCTGCGCCGTCGCTCTCCATCGATGACGACGATGATGACGACGATCTGCCCTTCGATGCCGACATGCCGCCGCGCCCGGCCGATATCCTGCCCGACGACGATGACGACGACTGGATGATCCGCGCGCCGGCAAAACCCGCCGGCAAGCCGGAGCCGCGCGTCGTTCCCGTGGTGGCGCGTCCGAAGCCCAGCGCCCGCATCGAGCGGGAGGCACAGGGCTCGTTCATCCGTCCCGAGGGTTTCCAGCTTCCCTCGATGCATCTGCTCGCCGAACCCAAGAATGTCGTGCGCGATTCCACGCTCTCGGCCGACGCGCTGGAGCAGAATGCCCGGATGCTCGAAGGCGTGCTCGAAGATTTCGGCGTCAAGGGCGACATCATCCATGTCCGCCCCGGCCCTGTCGTGACACTCTACGAACTGGAGCCGGCGCCCGGCATCAAGTCGTCGCGGGTCATCGGCCTTGCCGATGATATCGCCCGCTCGATGAGCGCCATTGCCGCCCGTGTCGCTGTCGTGCCCGGCCGCAACGCGATCGGCATCGAATTGCCCAACCAGACGCGCGAGACCGTCTATCTGCGCGAACTCATCGCCTCCCGGGATTTCGAAGGCAGCAAGGCGAAGCTCGCCATGGCGCTGGGCAAGACGATCGGCGGCGAAGCCGTCATCGCCGACCTCGCCAAGATGCCGCATCTGCTTGTTGCCGGCACCACCGGCTCGGGCAAGTCGGTCGCCATCAATACGATGATCCTGTCCCTGCTCTACCGCATGACGCCGGAACAGTGCCGGCTGATCATGATCGACCCCAAGATGCTCGAACTCTCCGTCTATGACGGCATCCCGCATCTGCTTTCGCCTGTCGTCACCGATCCGAAGAAGGCCGTCGTCGCGCTCAAATGGACCGTGCGCGAGATGGAAGAGCGCTACAAGAAGATGTCGAAGATCGGCGTGCGCAACATCGACGGCTTCAACACCCGCGTCGAGCAGGCGCTGTCGAAGGGCGAGGCGATCTCGCGCACGGTGCAGACCGGCTTCGATCGCCATACCGGCGAGGCGATGTACGAGACCGAAGAATTCGATCTCAGGCCGATGCCCTATATCGTCGTCATCATCGACGAGATGGCTGACCTGATGATGGTCGCCGGCAAGGACATCGAAGGCGCCGTGCAGCGGCTGGCGCAGATGGCGCGCGCCGCCGGCATCCACGTGATCATGGCGACACAGCGCCCATCGGTCGATGTCATCACCGGCACGATCAAGGCAAACTTCCCGACCCGCATTTCCTTCCAGGTGACCTCGAAGATCGACAGCCGCACCATTCTCGGCGAACAGGGCGCCGAGCAGCTGCTCGGCATGGGCGACATGCTTTATATGGCGGGCGGCGGGCGTATCCAGCGCGTGCACGGCCCGTTCGTTTCGGATGTCGAGGTGGAAGAGATCGTCTCCTACCTGAAGACCCAGGGCTCGCCGCAATATCTCGATGCGATCACTGCCGATGACGATGACGACGGCGATTACGGCGGCGGTGGCGGCGGTCCGGCCGGCACCTCCAACCTGTCCGATTCGGAAGATCCCTACGACCAGGCGGTCGCCATCGTGCTACGCGACGGCAAGGCCTCGACCTCCTACGTCCAGCGCCGGCTCGGCATCGGCTACAACCGTGCCGCCTCGCTCGTCGAGCGCATGGAGAAGGAAGGCATCATCGGACCGGCCAACCATGCCGGCAAACGCGAGATTCTCGTTCCCACCGAAGGCGACATCCTCGACCGCTGACAGAACAGCCATATATTTCCGATGCAGCCGCTTTTGCGGAAACCTGACAGCATCGAAGCCGTTACCTCTCGCAGGCCGATCGCAATGCCTTGAAGACGCCGCCTTTCGGCAGCATGCAGATCGCATAAAGGAGATTTAGATGAGTCACTCCGATACCTTCCTCTCCGGCCTGACGGTAACGCGCCGCGATCTGCTCGGCGCCTTTGCCGTCGCTGCGGTGGCGAGCGCCATTCCCCTCGGCGCCTACGCTCAGGCGGCGGCTCCCGCCTCCGGCACCGCGCAGGCAATCGCCGACCATTTTTCCGGCGTCACGACGATGCAGGGCGAATTCGTGCAGTTCGGCCCGCGCGGCGAGCAGACCGGCGGCAAGTTCTTCATCCAGCGCCCAGGCAAGCTGCGCTTCAATTATGACGACCCGTCGCCGATGCGGGTGATCGCTGACGGCAAGAACGTCGCCATCGGCAATACGAAGCTCAAGACCTGGGATCTCTATCCGCTCTCCAAGACCCCGCTCAGCCTGCTCCTGGCGCAGCGCATCGACCTGTCGGCCGGCATGGTGAAGGGCGTGAAGGAGGAGTCGGACCTGACGACGATCGCGCTCGGCAACAATACGGTGTTTGGAAACTCGACCATCACCATGATGTTCGACCCGAAGACCTACGACCTGCGTCAATGGACGATCACCGACAATCAGGGCAAGGACACCTCGGTGATGATCTTCAACGTCAAGACGGGCATGCAGTTCGATGATCGCGTCTTCCGCGTGCCGTATGAGAGCATCCCAGGCACGCCTCAGTCGCGCGACTGAGCTTTTCGGTTGCTTTCGCACGCGGCCGGTTCCCTCGCGTCCGCGTTTATTCTAAAGCCCTTTCATGAAAGCGCGTCGCGTCGAGCTGCAGCTCGGCCGACACGCGGGCATTGGACGCGAGAGGGCATCGGGCATGGGTTTTTCGATCACCACCTGGAACATCAACTCGGTGCGGCTGCGCATGCCGATCGTCGAGCAACTCGTCCTCAAGCACAGGCCTGATATCCTGTGCCTGCAGGAAACCAAGGTGACGAACGAGCTGTTTCCGGCGGCACCGCTGCGGGCGATGGGCTATAACCACATCATCATCCACGGTCAGAAGGGCTATCACGGCGTGGCGATCGCTTCGCGCATTCCGCTGACCGAGGATCACCGCCAGGATTATTGCGGCGTCGGCGATGCCCGCCACATCTCGGCGATCTTCGAGCACGGCAATCGCCGCGTCCGGCTGCACAATTTCTACGTCCCGGCCGGCGGCGACGAGCCTGATCGGACGATCAATCCGAAATTCGGCCACAAGCTCGATTTCATCGAGGAGATGAAGCTGCTGAAAGCCAATGGCGAGGCCAATACCTCGGCCATCCTCGTCGGCGACCTCAATATCGCGCCGCTGGAGCACGACGTCTGGTCGCACAAGCAGCTTCTGAAGATCGTCAGCCATACGCCCGTCGAAACCGAGGGGCTGCTCGAGGTGATGAAGCGCGGCGCCTGGCTCGATCTCATGCGCCAGCATGTGCCGGCCAGCGAGAAGCTCTACACCTGGTGGAGCTACCGCGCCAAGGACTGGGAGGCCGCCGATCGCGGCCGCCGTCTCGACCATATCTGGTCGTCATCGGATCTCGGGCCGCATCTGAAGCGGATCGAGATCCTGAAGGAGGCGCGTGGCTGGGACCGGCCCTCCGACCACGTGCCGGTGACGGCGCATTTCGATTTCTAGCGCGTCCTTTCGGACGCGCTGTCTCTATCAGTCTTAGCTGAAGCGGTAGAACTGGCTTGCGGCCTTTGCCGCAAGTTCGGCGAGATTGTCGCGGATGCGGTTCTCGATCAGTCGGGCTGCGTCCGGATATTCCTCGATCAGCCGGTGGAAGAGGGCACGGGTGATGCGGATGATGCTGGTGTCCTCGCGCGCGATGGCCGTGAACTTGCGCTCCACCAAGGTGACCAGTGCCAGCTCGGAAACCAGCGTTCCGGGACCGGCGACCCCCTCTGTCCTCTGCATGCCGTCGCTGCTCGTCGCGCTCAGTTCCAGGCTACCGCTGAGGATGACGTAGGCGCTCTCGGCGGGCGAGCCCTGGCGAAACAGCATCTGGCCGGCGGCGATCATGCGCCGGTCGGCGCCGAAGGCGATCAACCGCAGCTGATCCTCGTTCATGTCCTTGAACAGAGGAAGCTGCGCGAGCAGGTTGATATCGTCGGTCAGCGCCATGCGGGCTTTTCGCCTTAGTACGGAGCGATTTTGCGTCCGGAATTGCGTGAAACGCAGAGATAGAGCATTTCGGTGATTCGGAGAAAACGGAAATGCTCTAGGGTATGATCTTGTAGCCGCCGTTTTCCGTGACGAGGATTTCGGCATTGGAGGGGTCGCGCTCGATCTTCTGGCGCAGGCGGTAGACGTGGGTTTCCAGCGTATGCGTCGTTACGCCGGAATTATAGCCCCAGACTTCCTCGAGAAGCACGTCGCGGGTGACCACCTTCTGTTCGGCACGGTAGAGATAGCGGATGATCGCCGCTTCCTTTTCCGTCAGCCGGATCTTCTGACCATTGTCGGTGGTGAGCAACTTCTGGCTCGGCTTGAAGAGGTAGGGGCCGACGGTGAAGGTCGCATCCTCGCTCTGCTCGTGCTGGCGCAGTTGCACCCGGATACGCGCGAGCAGAACGGCGAAACGGAAGGGCTTGGTGACATAGTCGTTGGCGCCGGCTTCGAGGCCGAGGATCGTGTCCGAATCGGTATCGTGGCCGGTCAGCATGATGATCGGCGCCTTGAAGCCGCCCTTGCGCAGCAGTTTCACCGCCTCGCGGCCGTCCATATCGGGCAGGCCGACATCCATGATCAGCAGATCGACCGGTGTCGAGCGGGCGGTCGCAACACCCTTGCCGGCGTTGGCTTCCTGCAAAACCGAAAATTCCTCATACAGCGACAATTGCTCCGTCAGGGTCTGACGAAGGTCATCGTCGTCATCCACCAGAAGAATGGTGCGTGCGGTCATGCCCTTGCTTTCCTCATGTTAAGTCCCCTAGTCCTACGCCAAATTCCTGGTTTGGCAAGGATCGGGCGCAGGCTGTTGCCGCGCAGGTTTTCATATGATTTCAATCAAAGCCCCAGACAATGCAAGACATGCGAGAAAAATGGAAAAAACAAGGCAGGGACGGGGCATGACGCCATCGACGATCGTGGTGCGCCCTGCGCCGGGGCGTAAGAGCCGGGCGATCGTCCGGCTTGGCGCGATCACCGTGCCTGCCGCGATCGGCCGTTCCGGCCGCACGGTCATGAAACGCGAGGGCGACGGCGCCACGCCGATCGCCTCGATGAGGCTGATATCAGGCTTCCGGCGGGGCGAGCGGAACGGCCGGCTCGTCACGCCGCTTCCCATCCGCCGCATACGTGCCGACATGCTCTGGTGCGATCAGTCCGGCAATGCCAGCTACAACCGTCTCGTCAGGGCGCCGTTCGGCGCAAGTCATGAGGAGATGCGGCGCAGCGACGGGCTCTACGATATCTGCCTGGTGATGGACTGGAACATTTCCTCGCGTGCGCGCAATCGCGGCTCGGCGATCTTCTTCCATCTGATCCGGCCAGGCTATGAGCCGACGGCCGGCTGCGTCGCGGTGAGCCTGCGCGACATGCGCCGCCTGCTGCCGCACCTTCGACAGGGAACGATTGTCCGGGTCGTCTGATTGTCTTCCGGATGCGGCCGCCTATATGTTTTCGGTGACCGAACGCTCCGGCTGAAATGCGTTCCGGGACGCCCGCAGGTGCGGACGCAATTCATGCCTCGTCCAATTCTTCAAACTCCCGGAGATATAGTGTGACCGCTCAACCCATCATCACTTTCCATGACGGACATTCCATTCCCCAGGTCGGCCTCGGTGTCTGGCAGACGCCGCAGGAGATCGCCGCTCCGACCGTGCGGACGGCGATCGCCGCAGGCTACCGCCATATCGATACTGCTTCCGGCTACGACAATGAAGAGGGCGTCGGCGAAGGCATTCGCTCCTCCGGCCTCGACCGCAAGGACATCTTCGTCACCACCAAGCTCAGGAATACCGACCAGGGCTACGACAATGCGCTGCGCGCCTTCGACGGCAGCCTGAAGAAGCTCGGTTCGGAGTATGTCGATCTCTATCTCATCCACTGGCCGTCGCCGCATCGCGGTCTTTATACCGAGACCTGGAAAGCTTTCGTGCGCATCCGGGAAGAGGGCCGCGCCCGTTCGATCGGCGTGTCGAATTTCTATCCCGAACATCTGGAGCGCATCATCGGCGAAACCGGCGTCGTTCCCGTCATCAACCAGATCGAGCTGCACCCCGACTTCCAGCAGAAGGCGGCGCAGGAGGCTCATCAGAAACTTAACATCGTCACCGAATCCTGGAGCCCACTCGGCCAGGGCAAGTTCATCTCGAACGCCGTGATCGGCGAGATCGCCAAAAAGCATCAGAAGACGCCGGCACAGGTGATCATCCGCTGGCACATCGACACCGGCCTCGTCGTCATCCCGAAATCGGTGACGCCATCGCGCATCGAGGAGAATTTTAAGGTGTTCGACTTCAAGCTCGATGCCGATGACATGGCGGCGATCGCCAAGCTCGACAGCGCCGACGCCCGCATGGGACCGGATCCGCACACAGCAACCTTCTGATCGCCGTCCCAATCATTGCTAAGCCAATCAGCGGCCGCCCCGGGAGAGATCGCCCGCGGCGGCCTTTGTATGGCGGTCGCATCAATAATTACATTTGGACGAGCCGTTGGTCGGGGTAAAACCGAAGTTGCAGGCATTGTTCAGGCGCTGCGGCCGTCCGATCGAGCCGGTATATTCGTCCGAAGCATTGAAAGCGCGCGCGGGATACCAGTAGCCGTTCGAGCTCCTGATATAGCCAGCCCGGGCGCTGCTGTAGCCGCGATACCCGTTGAGGGACGGTATCTTGCTTTGCGCGACCTGTTGCAGCAGGGCGGAAGAGATCACCGGCGGCGGTGTCGGATGGATCGGCGCGGCAGCAGCGACATCGATCGATGCCAGCGATACGAATACGCCCAGGATGGTTCGCGGCAGGCGTCCTGCCATTTTCGGTCTCATGGCTATTCTCCCAGATCACACAACGCGGAGCTTTCCTGGTGCAGCCAGGCCAGTTGATCGCCGAGGCCGGTAACGGACGCCCGAAAGCGGTGCCTGTCGAACGTCGCGCGAGTTGCGCCTGAAAGCGCCATGTCGATGAAGCCACAGGCATTCTTCGATGTCGATTGCCCGAACGGGTGAAATCGGGAACTCGGGTCATGCACTGACACGGATATGGGGCATCGCCCGATGAGACAGGGTACCATAAAATGCGAAGCCCCCGATGCCTTCAGGAGGCATCGGGGGCTTCGGACTGTCATCCGTTTTGACGGATCAATTCCACTCGCGGATATCGACGAAGTGTCCGGCGATCGCGGCTGCCGCTGCCATTGCCGGCGAGACGAGATGCGTGCGGCCCTTGAAGCCCTGACGGCCTTCGAAGTTGCGGTTCGAGGTCGAGGCACAGCGTTCGCCCGGCTTCAGGCGGTCGTCGTTCATGGCAAGGCACATGGAGCAGCCCGGCTCGCGCCAGTCGAAACCGGCGGCCTTGAAGATCTTGTCGAGACCTTCGGCTTCCGCCTGTTCCTTGACGAGGCCTGAGCCCGGAACGATCATCGCGTCGACGGTCGGGGCAACCGTCTTGCCTTCGACGACCTTGGCGACTTCGCGCAGATCCTCGATACGGCCGTTGGTGCAGGAGCCGATGAAGACGCGGTCGAGCGTGATGTCGGTCATCTTGGTGCCCGGCTTCAGGCCCATATAGTCGAGCGCGCGCCACTTGGAGGTGCGTTTGGTTTCGTCCTGGATATCGTCGGGGTTCGGAACGATGCCCTGGACGGAGATGACGTCCTCGGGCGAGGAGCCCCAGGAGACGATCGGCGGCAGGCTGGCGGCGTCGAGGACGACGACGCGGTCATAGTGAGCGCCTTCGTCGGTCTGCAGCGTCTTCCAATAAGCGATCGCCTGTTCCAGCGCCTCGCCCTTCGGCGCGCGCGGCTTGCCCTTGATGTATTCGAAGGTCTTTTCGTCAGGCGCGATGAGGCCGGCGCGGGCGCCGCCTTCGATCGTCATGTTGCAGATGGTCATGCGGCCTTCCATCGACAGCGCGCGGATCGCTTCGCCGGCAAATTCGATGACGTGGCCGGTGCCGCCGGCGGTGCCGATCTCGCCGATGATGGCAAGGATGATGTCCTTGGCGGTAACGTGCGGCGGAAGCAGGCCGTCGACACGCACCAGCATGTTCTTCGCCTTCTTCTGGATCAGCGTCTGGGTCGCCAGAACATGCTCGACCTCGGAGGTGCCGATGCCATGCGCCAGCGCGCCGAAGGCGCCGTGCGTCGAGGTGTGGCTGTCACCGCAGACGATGGTCATGCCGGGCAGGGTGAAGCCCTGTTCCGGGCCGACGATGTGAACGATGCCCTGGCGCTTGTCGCTTGCCGAATAATATTCGACGCCGAATTCGGCGGCGTTGGTGGCGAGCGCCTCCACCTGGATGCGGCTTTCCTCGTTCTTGATGCCGAGGTGGCGATCGGGCGAGGTCGGGACGTTATGGTCGACGACGGCCAGCGTCTTTTCCGGGGCGCGAACCTTGCGGCCGGTCATGCGCAGGCCTTCGAACGCCTGCGGCGAGGTGACTTCGTGGACCAGATGGCGGTCGATGTAGAGAAGACAGGTGCCGTCTGCCTGTTCGTCGACCAGATGATCGTCCCAGATCTTGTCGTAGAGGGTACGCGGTGCGCTCATGGCGTTAAGTCCGTTTTTTTGGAAGCTTTGGAAAATCGAGAATGCGGATCAGGCTCCGCGGCCGTCATTCGATCAACGAAGTCGGCTGTTGAGCGCACCGGACACGCAGGCAAAAAACCGCGCCGGCAGGCGATAATGGTCCTGCAGCACGAAAATATGCGCGCCAGTGCATCTGAACTTGGATTCCATCGCCTGCATATATCAACTTTCCACCGCCTGAGCAATGTTCTGCTAAGTCACATGCTCCAGTGGATAAATCGGATTACAGAGTCGAATATCCCTGGGTGAACTGTCGGCCTCAATTCCAGTTACAGCTTAGTTCGTCTTCAAAGCAACGATAGCCGACATTGCCTGCCAAGCAGCGTAGGAGCGGCCGATAAGATCCCTGGCCCAAAGTGCGGCAGTAGGCGAATGATTTTTCCGAGACGATCGTCCAGTGCTCAGCGAGCTTCTTCTTTGCGTCAGCCTCATCCTGAAGACACTTGTTTGTCTCGATGTTTTTTTCATCCGCATTCAGCATCTTTGAGGTTAGCCGGACACAGTATGAGTCGTCATATTCAGGCAACTCTGCTGCTTCTACAGAATACGGTTCTCCAATAGTGGCTACCAAAAGAAGCGCGGCGACCGAAAACTCTAGGAATCGTATCGTCACAGCGTTTTTCCGCGACAAGTCAGTGTTCCCGAATAGCATTTTTGACCAACGATAGATGAAAGGCATCCCATGAGCTGCTGATAGGATTTAATCTCATCCATGGTTCCCTTAGATTTCATACAGAATTTCATGTCATCGTCGGTAACCAGGAACCAATGTTTCTGCAATTGCTCCTTAAAGCGATTTTCGGAGCGATTGCATTGTATAAGAGCAAGGAAGCGGTCGGCGGGCTTTATCGGCTGCTTTGCGACTTCCGTACAAAATTCCCCTTGAAACGCGGGAAATTCGGTGGCTTCAGCCGGAAATGATATCGTGCTGGCAAAAACAACGATCGCCAAGAAAAACGGGAGAGGCGCGGTCATCTAAAGACTCCAAGACTTTGCAACCTAGAAATTGCTCCTGAAAAAGACGCAGGCAAAAAGTTGGCTTCGTTCACCGCGACTTCAGCCACTTCTCCGTCCGCCGCAGGACCAGCGACAGGCCGATCGTCAGGATCAGGTAGATATAGGTGACGATCGAATAGGTCTCGAAGAAGCGGAAGGAGCCGGCGGCGTAGACCTTGCCCATCTGGGTGATGTCGGCGACGCCGAGCACGGAGACGAGCGAGCTGTCCTTGACCATCGAAACGAAATCGTTGGAGAGCGGCGGGAAGATCACCCGGATCGCCTGCGGAAAGACGACGGAGCGGAAACGCCGGTAGCGCGAGAGACCGAGCGCCTTGGCCGCCTCGATCTGGCCGATATCGACCGACTGGAAACCGGCCCGAAAGATCTCGGCGATGAAGGAGGAATAACCGATCGTCAGCGCGATGACCGCCCGCCACATCAGTGAGAGATCGCGCACCAGGATGGGCTCGGCCATGCCTGACGTCACCAGCGGCGAAATCAGGAAATTATAGGCTGCGACCAGTGCCGGCGCACCGACGAAGGCGACATAGAACAGCAGCACGAGGATTGGGATGCCGCGGATGATCTCGATGTAGAACCGTGCGATCTGGCGCAACACCGGGCTGTCGGCCATGCCGAGCAGGCAGATGCCGAGGCCGAGCACGGTGGCGAGCACGAAGGCGACCAGCGTCACGAAGACGGTGATGCCGACACCGTTGACGACGGTGCGAAAGACCTGAGCATAGATATCGTTGGTGATGATGACAACGGCAAGGACGATGCCGATCGCGACGAGCGCGACCAGCCACCAGGGATAGTCGTCCTTGACGGGTCTGTGGGAAGATGTTTGCAGGGCCATTCGTCTAGCGGCTGCTCGGCATCATTCGCCCATCTTGTAGTCGAGGAACCACTTCTTGTTCAGCCCATCCAGCGTGCCGTCGGCCTTGAGTGCTGAAATGGCGGCGTTGACGGGGGCGACGAGATCGGACCCCTTCGGGAAGATGAAGCCGAAATCCTCGGTGCCGAGCGGCTCGCCGATCAGCTTCAGGGCGCCGCCTGAAGCATCGACATATCCTTTGCCGGCGGTGCCATCGGTCAGCACGACGTCGACGTCGCCGGCCTTCAATGCCTGGACGGTGGCGCCGAAGGTTTCGAAGAGCTTGATGCGCGGGTTCTGCTCGTTGCCATCCAGCACTTCATAGACAGCGGTGTAGAAGGGCGTGGTGCCGGGCTGCGCGCCGACCAGGCCATCCTTGAATTCGCCGAAGGACTTGGCATCGGTGAAACGCTTCTCGTCGCCGCGCACCAGCATGAACTGCTGCGAGCGCATATAGGGGTCGGAGAAATCCACCTTCTGCTTGCGGTCTTCCTTGATGGTGATGCCGGTCATGCCGATGTTGTACTGGCCGTCGGACACTGCCTGGATCATCGCGTCCCAGCTGGTGTTCTGGTATTCGACCTTGAAATTCAGCCGCTTGGCGATCTCGTTCATCGCATCATATTCCCAGCCGATCGCCTTGCCCGATTTCGGATCGACGAATTGCAGCGGTGGATAGGCATTCTCGGTCACGACGACGACACTCTTGCCGCCGAGATCAGGCAATTCGGCGGCCGATGCGGCCAGGGGGGCAAGAGCAAGGGCGGCGAAGCTCGCAAGAACGGTACGACGAAACAACATTGAATGGTTCCTAAAAATTGAACGGCAAAAACTGTCACGGAAGATAGGCCCGAGGCAAGGCCGCCAGCTGCGTGGCCAAACAAAAAATAGAAAAGGCGACCCGGAGGCCGCCTTTCCAAGCGAAGAATTTTGCTTCAAGCAAAGAATTTTGCGTGGTGCAGATCTTATTCTGCTGCCGGTTCCGCTGCAGCGGCAGCGGCAGCGGCTGCTGCTTCAGCAGCGGCCTTGGCTTCCGCAGCTTCTGCTGCTGCCTTCTCGGCGGCGAGCGCCTGGGCTGCTGCAACCTTTTCAGCTTCGATGCGTGCCTTTTCCTCGGCAATGGCGGCGCGCTCGGCGTCGTTGAGCTTGCGGGCGCGGACGCCGGTGTCTTCAACGATACGGGCAGACTTGCCGCGACGGTCGCGGAGGTAATAGAGCTTGGCGCGACGGACCTTACCGCGGCGAACGACGTCGACGCTTTCGATCATCGGCGAGTAGACCGGGAATACGCGCTCGACGCCTTCGCCGTAGGAGATCTTGCGGACCGTGAAGTTTTCCTGCAGGCCGCCGCCGGAGCGGGCGATGCAGACGCCTTCATAGGCCTGAACGCGGGTACGGTTGCCTTCCGTGACCTTCACGTTGACGCGGACGGTGTCGCCCGGGGAAAATTCGGGAAGCGTGCGCTTGGCTTCGATCTTGGCGGCCTGTTCGGCCTCAAGCTGCTGAATGATGTTCATCGTCTTAACCTTTGGTTCTTCTGAAACAGCCAGAGCGCTCGACACTGATCCTTCGGAACTGGCCTCAGGACTTTGCCCATCAAGGGCGGGAGCGGATTCGCCATTCTTTGTTTGCTGGCAGACGGGGATAAACCCCATTTCCGCGTGCGCCAATACACGAAAGGCCAGGGCTTGTCATCCCTTGGACGGCATTTTTGTGAAAAGGGCCGCGAAATCAGCCGTTTTTCTCGTTTCTGGCCTTTTCGAGCAGATCCGGGCGGCGCAGCTCGGTCAGCCGCACCGCCTCCTGGTGCCGCCATTTCTCGATGGCGCCGTGGTTGCCCGAGGTGAGGACGGAGGGAATTTCGCGGCCTTCCCACTCCTGCGGCCGGGTATAATGGGGATGTTCCAGCAGTCCGCCTTCGAAGCTTTCGTGCAGGCCGGAAAGATCGTTGCCCATGACGCCTGGCAGGATGC
Source organism: Rhizobium sp. BK591 (assembly GCF_014195045.1). Lineage (NCBI taxonomy): Bacteria > Pseudomonadati > Pseudomonadota > Alphaproteobacteria > Hyphomicrobiales > Rhizobiaceae > Rhizobium > Rhizobium sp. BK591. Next base: position 246,705 of record NZ_JACIAZ010000005.1, on the reverse strand, counting down.
GGATGATCGCATCGAGGACGATCAATGCGGCCGGCTCGCCGCCTGACAGCACATAGTCGCCGATCGAGACCTCTTCCAGTCCGCGCGCCTCAATCACCCGCTGGTCGACACCCTCGAAACGGCCGCAGACGATGATGACGCCGTCGCCTGCCGCGAGCGCGCGCACACGCTCCTGTGTCAGCGGCCGGCCGCGCGGGCTCATCAGCAGCCGCGGGCGGGTATCGTTTTCCGAGACGCTGTCGATCGCACGGGCGAGAACGTCGGGTTTCAGCACCATTCCGGCGCCGCCGCCGGCAGGGGTGTCGTCGACGCTGCGGTGCCTGTCGGTGGCGAAGTCGCGGATCTGCACCGCGTCCAGCGACCATTGCCCGCGCTCCATCGCCTTGCCGGCGAGCGAGAAGCCCAGATGTCCCGGAAACATCTCCGGATAGAGTGTCAGCACGCTCGCCCGGAAAGCCATGGCGTCACTTCTTCTTTTTCGGCTTGTCCGCGGTGAATTTCGAAAGCTCTTCGGGATCGTCGACCAGTCCCGCCGCCAGCGGATCGATCAGCAGTGTGCCGGCCTCGAGATCGATCTCCAGCACCGAGGCTTCGGAGAAGGGGATCAGCACTGGGCGCTTGCCCGGGCCTTTGAGTTCCAGGAGATCGCCGGCGCCGAAATCGAAGACGCCGGTGACCGTGCCGTAGCTGACACCCTTGTCATCTAGCGCTTCGAGCCCTTCGAGATCGGCATAGTAGAACTCGTCGTCCTCCAGTTCCTCGTCCGGCAGGTTGTCGCGTTCGATATAGAGCTCAAGTCCGTTCAGCGCCTCGGCGGCATTGCGGTCGTTGACGCCGCGGAAACGGACGACGACGACATTCTTGGTCTCGCGGATTTCGAGGACTTCGAAACTGCGGCCGTCCATGCTGTGGAGATGGCCGTAGTCGCCAAGCGCGCTGGGATCGGCCGTATAGGCCTTGGCGCGCACCTCGCCCCGGAGGCCCTGCGCGCCACCGATCGTCGCCATCAGAACGGGGTTTTCAAGCTTTGTCATGGGTTCCTTCATGTGAAGCCGAAAGACAGGTTTCTCATAAACGAAGTGCGCAAGATTGGAAACGAAAACGGGCGGCATGTCGCCATGCCGCCCGCTCGATCGAGGGAAGTCCCGATTATTCCGCGGCGTCGGCAGCAGCAGCGGCTGCGTCGGCAACCTTCTGAGCCTTTTCGGCGGCGCGCTCCTGGGCGCGCTTGCCCGGCTTTGCCTTGATCGGGTTGTTCTTGGTTTCGCGCTTGGCAACGCCGGCTTCATCGAGGAAGCGCAGAACACGGTCGGTCGGCTGGGCGCCGTTTTCGATCCAGTGCTTGATGCGCTCGGCGTTCAGCTGAACGCGCTTCTCGTCGTCCTTGGCAAGCATCGGGTTCCAGGAACCGAGGTTTTCCAGGAAGCGGCCGTCACGCGGGCTGCGCGCATCGGCGAGAACGACGTGGTAGTACGGGCGCTTCTTGGAGCCACCGCGGGCGAGACGAATTTTCAGTGCCATGTTCTTTACTCCTTAGGCTTTTCTTGACCACCTGGTTCGGTGGTACGGGTTATCGGGCTGCAGCGCTCTGTTCAGCGTGATCCGCAGCGATCTGCTCATGATGCCGGATGACTTCCTTGATGACGAAGTTCAGGAACTTCTCAGCGAAATCCGGATCCAGATTGGCGGTTTTCGCCAGCTGGCGAAGGCGTTCGATCTGGTATTCCTCGCGCGCCGGGTCGGCCGGCGGCAGATTGTATTTGGCCTTCAGCACGCCGACCTCTTTGGTGCAGCGGAAGCGTTCGGCCAGCATGTGCACGAGAGCGGCATCGATATTGTCGATCGACTGACGATAGCTCGCGAGCTGGGCTTTGACGTTTGGATCAATCATGGGGCAAGCGATCCTTTCACTTCTTCTTCGGCAATCCGGGCAATCCCGGGAACCCACCGCCAAGGCCCGGCAGCTTGGCGCCGCCGAGGCCTGGCAAACCACCCGGCAGACCGCCGAGACCGGGCATACCCCCACCCGGTTTTCCAAGTCCCGCCGCTTCCGCCTGCTTCTGCAGGGCCTCGAGCTGCCGGGGATCGATATTCGAGAGATCGGGCATGCCGCCGCCCATGCCGCCCAAGCCGCCAAGTCCCATCTTGCCGGCAAGGCCGCCCATCATCTGCTTCATCATGCCGCCTTTGCCCTTGCCGCCCATCATCTTCATCATGTCCGCCATCTGGCGGTGCATCTTCAGAAGCTTGTTGATGGCGGCGGCATCGGTGCCGGAACCGGCGGCGATGCGCTTCTTACGCGAATGCTTGAGCAGGTCGGGATTGGCGCGCTCGGCCTTGGTCATCGACTGGATGATGGCGATCTGGCGGCCGAAAAGCTTGTCGTCGAGGCCGGCTGCGGCCATCTTGTCCTTCATGCCGGCCATGCCGGGCATCATGCCCATGATGCCGCCCATGCCGCCCATCTTCTGCATCTGGCGCAGCTGATCGGCGAGGTCGTCGAGGTCGAACTTGCCCTTGGCCATCTTGGCGGCCATGGCGGCCGCCTTCTCGGCGTCGATATTCTCCGCAGCGCGCTCGACGAGCGAGACGATGTCGCCCATGCCGAGGATGCGGTCGGCGATGCGGCGGGGATGGAATTCCTCCAGCTCGCTCATCTTCTCGCCGACGCCGATCAGCTTGATCGGCTTGCCGGTGACGGCGCGCATCGAAAGGGCCGCACCACCGCGGCCGTCGCCGTCCATGCGGGTCAGCACCAGACCGGTGATGCCGACGCGTTCGTCGAAATTGCGGGCGAGGTTGACGGCGTCCTGGCCGGTGAGGCTGTCGGCGACCAGCAGGATTTCATGCGGGTTCGAGCGCTTCTTGATGTCGGCCATCTCGACCATCAAGGGCTCGTCGATATGCGTGCGGCCGGCGGTATCGAGGATGACGACGTCATGGCCGCCGAGCTTGGCCGCCTGTACGGCGCGCGCGGCAATATCCGTCGGCGACTGGCCTGAAATGATGGGCAGCGTATCGATATTGGCCTGGGCGCCAAGCTGGCGAAGCTGCTCCTGGGCTGCCGGACGGCGCGTGTCGAGCGACGCCATCAGCACCTTCTTCTTCTCGCGCGTCGACAGGCGATTGGCGATCTTCGCCGTCGTCGTCGTCTTGCCGGAGCCCTGCAGACCGACCATCATGACGACGACGGGGGCGGGCGCATGCAGGTCGATGCCGACCCCTTCGCCGCCCAGCATCTCGATCAGTTCGTCATGGACGATCTTGACGACCATCTGGCCGGGCTTGATCGACTTCAGGATCTCGGCGCCGACGGCCTTTTCTCGCACGCGGTCAGTGAAGGAACGCACGACGTCGAGCGCGACGTCGGCCTCCAGCAACGCACGGCGAACCTCGCGCAGCGCTGCGGAAACATCGGCTTCCGAAAGCGCGCCACGGCCTGTCAGTCCATTCAGAATGGATCCAAGACGGTCCTGGAGGTTTTCAAACATCGGCTCTTCCTTGATACGTTTCGGGCGGGTTGGGATATGCCCGGAAACGTCGTGCTTTTCCTTGACGAAAACAAGACGCAAAGCCAAAAAGCACCCGAGGGCGCATCGCGCTGTCGGGTGTTGACCTCCGGGATCTCAGGGTCCCGGTCGGCGGCTCGGAGTCATGCGGCTCGTCGCGGATTGGGCGCGATAAACAGGAAAGCTGCACGAAAGTCAAGGTGAATGCGGACAAATGACCGCGTGGCGGCTTTTCAAAGGCCGTTTGACGTGGGCGCGGCGGATGTGCCGGCGGACAGGGCATGAAAGTACATGTTCAAGTCGACTTGTGTATAGCATTGCGCGTTCCGCTTGGTTCTTCCGATTTTGCCGGCAAAAATTCCGCTTGTCGGCCTGGATTCCCTGGGCGGGCCAGTTGCAAAATATTCCGCTTATGATTCTATTTTCTACTTAAGTGCCTCCTGTAAAATGATTCGTGAATATCCTTGATGCCGAATGAATCGGCGGAGATATCGAATGATAGATCCTGATATTGAGAGCTGGGCGCTGGCGCGGGCTCATCATATTGTTCTGAACGAAGGCTTGAATCTTGCGAAGGCGGCACAGGATCTGGATCGCAAACGGTCCCGCTCGCTGGTCTACGAGTTGAGGAAGGTCATCACCGCAGCGATCGTCGAAGCCCATGCTGCGTCCTTCGATCGCGACGGTGTGCAGCGGTAACGCCTGCCCGGCACTCACCCACTGGTAATTCCCGCGCATTTCCGCCATATACACCGGAAAGACAGACGGAACGATACCATGAGTGCAACGGTCGAATTCGCGAGGATGAACGGACTTGGCAACAAGATCCTGGTCGTCGACATGCGCGGCCGGCCGGATAAGGTGACGCCGGCGGCGGCGGTCGCGCTCAATGCGGATCCACAGACCGAGTTCGACCAGATCATGGCGATCCATGATCCGAAGGCCGAGGGCACCGATGCCTTCATCGATATCCTGAATTCCGATGGCTCGAAGGCGCAGGCCTGCGGCAACGGTACACGTTGCGTCGTGCAGGCGCTTGCCGCCGAAACCGGCCGGAAGGTCTTCACCTTCCAGACGGTCGCCGGCATCCTCAATGCCGTCGAGCACGAGGACGGGACGATCTCGGTCGATATGGGCCGGCCGGTCTTTGATTGGGACAGGATTCCGCTGGCGGAAGAATTCCACGACACCAGCCGCATCGAACTGCAGATCGGCCCGATCGACAATCCGGTGCTGCATTCGCCATCGGCGATGTCGATGGGCAATCCGCATGCGATCTTCTGGGTCGACAGGGACGTGATGTCCTATGATCTTGCCCGTTTCGGACCGCTGCTCGAAAATCATCCGATGTTTCCCGAGCGCGCCAATATCACGCTGGCGCAGGTGACCTCGCCGACATCCCTGACGACGCGCACCTGGGAGCGGGGCGCGGGACTGACGCTCGCCTGCGGCTCGGCCGCCTGTTCGGCTGCCGTCAGCGCTGCGCGCACCGGCCGCACCGGCCGCAAGGTGACGATCAATGTGGCAAGCGCCAAGCCGCCGGCCGCACTTTCCATCGAATGGCGCGAGCGCGACGATCACGTCATCATGACCGGCCCGGCCGAATGGGAATGGTCGGGCAGACTCGATCCTTCGACGGGTCTCTGGTCGCGCGATGGTACCCGAGAGGCGGAGGCGCAGTGAGCGGTATCGAGGTCATTACCTTCGGCTGCCGCCTCAACACATATGAATCCGAAGTGATGAAGGCGCAGGCTGAAAAGGCCGGGCTCAACAATGCCATCCTGGTCAATACCTGTGCCGTCACCGGCGAGGCCGTGCGCCAGGCCCGCCAGGCGATCCGCCGGGCGCGGCGCGACAATCCGCATGCCCGCATCATCGTCACCGGCTGCGCCGCGCAGACGGAAAAGCAGGCCTTTGCCGACATGGCAGAGGTCGATGCCGTGCTCGGCAATGAGGAGAAGCTGACCAGCGCCTCCTATCGCAGCCTGCCGGATTTCGGCGTCTCGGCCGAAGAGAAGCTCCGCGTCAACGACATCATGAGCGTCAAGGCGACGGCGCCGCAGATGGTCAGGCATATCGACGGCCATGTGCGCGCTTTCATCCAGGTGCAGAACGGCTGCGATCACCGCTGCACCTTCTGCATCATTCCCTATGGTCGCGGCAATTCCCGCTCCGTGCCGATGGGCGCCGTCGTCGACCAGGCCCGCAATCTCGTCGCCGGTGGTTATCGCGAGATCGTGCTGACCGGTGTCGACGCCACCAGCTATGGCGGCGATCTGCCCGGCGCCCCGACGCTCGGCCTCCTGGCCAAGACACTGCTGAAGCAGCTCCCCGATATCCGCCGCCTCAGGCTTTCCTCGATCGACAGCATCGAGGCCGATGCCCACCTGATGGATCTGATTGCCGACGAGCCGCGTTTCATGCCGCATCTGCATCTGTCGCTGCAGCATGGCGACGACATGATCCTGAAGCGCATGAAGCGGCGGCATTTACGCGCCGACGCGCTGCGTTTCATCGAGGAGGCGCGCCGTCTTCGACCCGAGATGAGCTTCGGCGCCGATATGATCGCCGGCTTCCCAACCGAAACCGAAGAGATGTTCGACAATGCCGTGCGGCTGGCTGAAGAGGCTGATATCGCGCATTTGCACGTCTTCCCCTACAGCCCGCGTCCCGGCACGCCGGCTGCCCGCATGCCGCAGCTCGACCGGTCGCTGGTCAAGGATCGCGCCGCCAGGCTGCGCGCCGCTGGACATATGCTGCATCAGTCCCATCTCGATCGGATGATCGGAACCCGGCAATGGCTGCTTGTTGAAAACAACGGCCTGGCGCATACGGAGAACTTCACGCTGGTTGCCGCGCCCGGCCTTCGTCCCGGCGAACTTGTGCCGGTCACGATCAACGGCCACAATGGCAAGCATCTCGACATGCAATTGACGGCCGCAGCCGCGGCCTGACTTTCACGGAATCCCCATGGCGCTCAGTTTCATCAAAAAGGTCTTCACCTTCGGCAAGCCGGCTGAAGAAGCTGTGCCTGCGGCCGTGGAAAGGGAGCTGGAGCCGCGTTCGCGCGACGAAGATCTGCCAATCGCGGATGATCCTGTTCTACCCGAGGAAATGGATACGGCCGGCGGGCCGGCTGCCGATATCGACGAGGGCGCAGTGGATGCGCCGGTTGCTGAAGATGATGACGAATCCGCAATCCTGCCCGCGGCCGACCAATTGAGCGATATGGGCGTCGTGCCGCTTTCATTGCTGGAAGCCGAGGCGGCCGCGGAAGCGGAGACGGAAACCCGGCCGGCCGCCGGCAACGTTGCGGAAGCCCCCCCCTCTGTCCCTTCGGGATATCTCCCCGACAAGGGAGGAGATCATCCGGAGACTGACGCGCCGGCTTCGATCGAAGAGATCGCCGAAGTGCTTCCCGAAGGGCTTTCACCTGAGACCGACGTAGAGCAAGACATCTCCGTTCAGCCGATCTCCTCCCCTGCGGGGGAGATTCCCGGCAGGACAGAAGGAGGAAACCCCGCGGCAGAACCGCAGACCGGCTCTCCCATCCTCCCAAAAGGCTTTGCCACCGGTCCGAAGGTCGTCGAGCCGGAGCCGATTGTCCCGCAACCGAGGCTCAGCTGGTTCCAGCGCCTGCGCAACGGTCTTGCGCGCACCTCCTCGCAGTTGTCCAGCCAGATCACTGCGCTCTTCACCAAGCGCAAGCTCGATGACGAGACGCTGCAGGATCTCGAAGACCTGCTGATCCAGGCCGATCTCGGCGTCGAGACCGCGATGCGCGTCACCGATACGCTCTCTTCCGAGCGTTATGGCAAGGATGTCACCGGCGAGGATGTCAGCCGCATCATGGCGTCCGAAATTGCCAAGGTCCTGAAGCCGGTCGCCAAGCCGCTGCAGCTCGACCTTTCGCACAAGCCGCATGTCATCCTCGTTGTCGGCGTGAACGGCACCGGCAAGACGACGACGATCGGCAAGCTTGCGGCGAAACTTTCCGGCGCCGGGCTGAAGGTGATGCTGGCTGCCGGCGATACTTTCCGTGCGGCGGCGATCGAGCAGCTGAAAATCTGGGCCGACCGGACGAAATCCGAATTCATCGGCACCAAGCTCGGCGCCGATGCCGCAGGCCTCGCCTATGACGCCTTCGAACAGGCAAAGGCAAAAAAATGCGACGTGCTGATCGTCGATACCGCCGGCCGCCTGCAGAACAAGGCCGAGCTGATGGCCGAGCTCGAGAAGATCGTGCGCGTGCTCGGCAAGCTCGATCCCGATGCGCCGCACACCGTGCTGCAGACGCTGGACGCCACGACGGGGCAGAATGCGCTGAGCCAGGTCGAGATCTTCCGCAACGTCGCCGGCGTCAACGGGCTGATCATGACCAAGCTCGACGGCACGGCGCGCGGCGGCATTCTCGTCGCCATCTCCGCCAAGCATAAGCTGCCGGTCTATTTCATCGGCGTCGGCGAGGGTGTCGAGGATCTGGAGCCGTTCGAGGCCGAGGATTTTGCCCATGCCATTGCCGGACTTGGGCAATGATGCCACAGATATGCCGCCGAAAGCCTGCAGGGCACGGCCGGGAAACAGGTTCCCAGGAAAAACAGGTTTGAAGAACGCATGAGCACAGAGAGCGATATCACCCCGAGCGCCGCCGACCGGCATCATCCGCTGCTGAAACTGGCGCTGGAACTCGGGCCGCTGATGATCTTCTTCTTCGCCAATCTGCGCGGCCAGTGGCTGGTAGAGAAGTTTCCCGCTCTTTCCGAACTCGGCGGACCGCTGTTCGTGGCGACCGGGCTCTTCATGGCGGCGACGATCCTCTCGCTGATCGTTTCGAAGATCGTGCTCGGCCATCTGCCGATCATGCCCTTCGTATCCGGCATCGTCGTCGTCATCTTCGGCTCGCTGTCGATCTGGCTGCAGAACGAGACCTTCATCAAGATGAAGCCGACCATCGTCAACGCGCTTTTCGGAGTGGCGCTGCTCGGCGGGCTGGCCTTCGGCAGGTCGCTGCTCGGCTATGTCTTCAACGCCGCCTTCCAGCTCGATGCCGAAGGCTGGCGCAAGCTGACCATCCGGTGGGGCATCTTCTTTCTCTTCCTCGCCGTGCTGAACGAAGTCGTCTGGCGCAATTTTTCGGACGATACTTGGGTCGCCTTCAAGGTCTGGGGCACGATGCCGATCACCATCATCTTCACGCTGGCGCAGATGCCGCTGGTGCTGAAGCATAGCATCAACCTGGAAACGGACGGCGAAAAGTGAGCGCTGCAGAGGCCGAATACCGCGTAAAGCACCAGACCTTCTGGTTTGTCGCCTGCCTTGCGGTGCTGATCATTCAGATCGCCGCTGAATATATGATGGGCCGCGTGCCGATCTGCGCCTGCGGTTACGTCAAGCTCTGGGAGGGCGGGGTCAATACCAGCGGCAATTCGCAGCATCTGTCGGATTGGTACACACCGTCGCATATCATCCACGGCTTCCTGTTCTACGGGCTCGCGCATCTCCTGCTGCGCGGCAAGCCGCTGGCGGCAAGGCTGCTGCTGGCGCTGTTGATCGAATCCGGCTGGGAGCTGCTCGAGAATTCGCCGCTCATCATCGACCGCTACCGCACCGCGACGATCGCGCTCGATTATTACGGCGACAGCATCCTGAATTCGGCGATGGACACCGTCTTCATGTGCATCGGCTTCTTCTTCGCGCGGCGCGCGCCGGTGGCGCTGACGGTGGCGATCGCCATCTTCTTCGAGATTTTCACCGGCTACATGATCCGCGACAACCTGACGCTCAACGTTGTCATGCTGATCTGGCCGGTCGAGGCGATCAAGGTCTGGCAAGGCGGGGTGTAAGGATAGACCCCGCTACGAAGCGGGCTTGCCGAGCGCCTTCTCCATCGCTGGAAACAGCCCTTCCTTCAGGCTGGTATCGTCGAAGGGGCCGACACGCTTGTAGAGGATCGTGCCGTCGGGGCCGACCAGGTAGCTTTCCGGAATGCCGTAGACGCCCCAGTCGATCGCCGCCTTGCCATTCGGATCGATGCCGATTGCCTTGTAGGGGTTGCCGAGCTCGCCGAGGAAACGCAGGGCGTTGTCGCTCTGATCCTTGTAGTTGATGGCGACGATGTTCAGCCGTCCGTCCTTCGCCAGTTCTTTCAAGACGGGGTGTTCGTCCCGGCAGGGGAGGCACCAGGAGGCGAAGACGTTGACGAGGGTCAGCTTGCCCTTGATGGCGGCATCGGTCAGCGCCGGCAGGTTGGCGCCGTCGAGCGGCGGAAGGTTCAGCGCCGGTGCCTTGGTACCGATCAGGGCGGAGGGGATTTCGGTGATGTTCTTGCCATGGAAATCCTGGTCGTAGAGCATCTTGGCGGCGGTGGCCGCAATGCCGCCGAAGACGATCAGCGGCAGAAGCGCCAAGGTGTAGCGACCAAGCGCCCGTGGCTTGTCGGTCGTCTTTTCCGGCGTGTCGCTCATTCGCCATCCCTTACACGCGCCGAGCGGCGGCGGATACCGGCGGCCTCGAGGGCAGCAAGTTCCCGGCGGCGGGCGCGACCGTCGGCCCAGGTCCAGGCCGTGACGGCGACCGTCACCAGAGCTGCGAAGCCATAGGAGGCGTAGACGTAGAAGGCATGCGTCACAGTCTATTCCTCCCGGCTGGCCATGCGGGCGGCAAGGCGGCGCTGGGCGGCGATGCGGCGGCGCCAGATCTCGTTCCTCATCGCCATGATGTGCAGCGTGAAGAAGAGCAGCGTGAAAGCGATCGCCATGATGAAGAGCGGCCGCAGGAATTCCGGATCGATCGCCGGGCCGTCGAGGCGCAGCACGCTTGCCGACTGGTGCAAGGTGTTCCACCACTCGACCGAGAATTTGATGATCGGGATGTTGACGAAGCCGACGAGGATGAGCACGGCGCTGACGCGTGCGGCCTTCGACGGGTCGTCGATGGCGCGCCCGAGCGCAATCAGCCCGAGATACATCAGGAAGAGAACGAAGACGGAGGTCAGCCGAGCATCCCAGACCCACCAGGTCCCCCACATCGGCTTGCCCCACAGCGAGCCGGTGACGAGGGCGAGCAGGGTGAAGGCGGCGCCGAGCGGGGCTGCAGCCTTGGCAGAGACATCGGCCAGCGGATGGCGCCAGACCAGCGTGCCGATCGCCGAGACGCTCATGATCGTATAGCACATCATCGAAAGCCAGGCCGAGGGCACATGTACATACATGATGCGGACGGTCTCGCCCTGCTGGTAGTCGCCTTCGGTGGCGAAGCTCAGATAGAGGCCGACGATAAAACAGAGGGCGGTGATGCCGGCCAGCCATGGAATGGCGAGCGCCGCCAGCGCCAGAAACCGCGTCGGGTTGGCGAGATCGCTGAATTTGCTGATGGCAAGGCTCGTTTCGCTCATGTCCGCTTCCATACCTTGATCCGGCTTTTCCCGCAATCGAATGGCCCATCAATCCGCTGTGTTTCGCAGCGCCAGGGCGGCGGCGGCCGGACCGATGACGGCGAAGAAGAGCGTCAGCGCAATCAGGATGAGGAAGGGCGGCAGGAACGGGGCGGGATCCTCGACCGCGGCATAGGCGGCGCTGACGCCGAAGATCAGCACCGGAATGGTCAGCGGCAGCACGAGGATCGAGACCAGCAGGCCGCCGCGGGGCAGCGCCACGGCGACGGCGGCGCCGACGGCGCCGATGAAGGTGATGGCGGGCGATCCGACGAGCAGCGTCAGCATGGTAGCAGCAATCGCAGTCTCGTCCATATTCATGAACAGGCCGAGCAGCGGCGAGGCGATGACGAGCGGCAGGCTGGTGGCCGTCCAGTGGGCGACGCATTTGACCAGCACGGTGAGGACAAGCGGCGTTTCCTGCATCAGCATCAGGTCGAGCGATCCGTCATCGCGCTCGGCCTGAAACAGGCGGTCGAGGCCGAGCAGGGCGGCAAGCAGTGCGCCGATCCAGACGATGGCGGGACCGATGCGCGACAGCAGCTTGAGATCGGGACCGACGCCGAAAGGGATGACGGCGACGATGGTCAGGAAGAACAGCACGCCGATCAGCGCACCGCCGCCGGCGCGGATGGAAAGTTTCAGGTCGCGAAGGAAGAGGGCGGTCATGCGCGGCGGCTTTCTGCATGTGCGATGGATGAGGCACCCACGTCGAGAAACATCACCCCCATACCCCCGCATCCACGCCGGCAAAGCCCGTCATCTTCAATTCCCGCGCATTCTCCACCCCCAGCGGCTGATGTGTTGCCGCCAGCACGATGCCGCCCTTGGTCAGATGTGCGGCAATCAATTCGGCAAACAGCCGGTCAGCGCTGGCATCGAGCGCCGCTGTGGGTTCGTCGAGGATCCAGATGGGGCGGTGGGCGACGAGCAGCTTGGCGAAGGCCATCCGGCGCTGCTGGCCGGCGGAGAGATAACCGAAGGGAAGATGGGTGATTCCCGAAAGGCCGACGGCGTCGGCGGCGTCCTCGACGGAGAGGCCGGCAGCACCGCCTGGATTGCCGAGAAAGGCGCGCCAGAAGTCGAGGTTTTCTGCAACCGTAAGTTCATTCTTCATTGCGTTTCGATGACCAAGGTAGTGACTGACCTCGCCCGGATGGCGGTCTTCCCCGCCCTTTTCGTCGCGGAAGATGACAGTGCCTTTTTCCGGTCTCAGGAGGCCGGCGGCGACGCGCAGCAATGTGGATTTTCCCGATCCATTTCTTCCCGTGAGGACAAGCGCCTCGCCGGCCGCCAAGTGAAAGGAAATGTTTACGAAAATCAGATCCTCACCGCGCCTTGCAGCCAGATTTTCGGCGGTGAAATGCATGCGTCGGCTCTTTCTTGGTTTCGGCTTGCGGCGGGGTCAAAAAATGTCCGATTTTGACTGTTTTCGGGTATGGCAAGTTTTTAGGAAATTATCTATAAGACCTGCAACCACGCCAGCGGTCGGCGTGAATTTCATCCTTGCGCCGAACTTGGAGCGTCTGTTCCACGTGCGGACAGCGGAAATGGCCGTACCCGCATCCTGATGTGCATTAAGTGCATAGGCGTTCGCACGACTGTGTTGGCTATCAGAAACGGGGTCTCTCGTGTCTAAATCTCTTGACAGTTTCAATTGTCGTTCCACGCTTTCCGTGAACGGGAAGGACTATGTCTATTACAGCCTGCCCAAGGCTGAGGCAAACGGTCTGGCCGGCGTGTCGAAGCTTCCCTATTCGATGAAGGTGCTGCTCGAAAACCTGCTGCGCTTCGAAGACGGCCAGTCGGTCACCAAGCAGCACATCCTGGCCGTCGCCGAATGGCTGAACAACAAGGGTGCGGTCGAAAACGAAATCGCCTATCGCCCGGCGCGCGTGCTGATGCAGGACTTCACCGGCGTTCCCGCCGTCGTCGATCTTGCCGCGATGCGCGACGCGATGGTGTCGCTCGGCGGCGATCCCGAGAAGATCAACCCGCTCGTTCCCGTCGATCTCGTCATCGACCACTCCGTCATCGTCGACGAATTCGGAACGCCTCAGGCTTTCGCCCGTAACGTCGAGCTGGAATACCAGCGCAACGGCGAGCGCTACCGCTTCCTGAAGTGGGGCCAGCAGGCCTTCAAGAACTTCCGCGTCGTGCCTCCCGGCACCGGTATCTGTCATCAGGTCAATCTCGAATATCTCGGTCAGACCGTCTGGACCAAGGAAGAGGACGGCGAGACGATCGCCTATCCCGATACTTGCGTCGGCACCGACAGCCACACGACGATGATCAACGGTCTCGGTGTTCTCGGCTGGGGTGTGGGCGGTATCGAAGCGGAAGCGGCGATGCTCGGCCAGCCGGTCTCGATGCTGCTGCCTGAGGTCATCGGCTTCAAGCTGACCGGCAAGCTCAAGGAAGGCGTCACCGCGACCGACCTCGTTCTCACCGTCGTGCAGATGCTGCGCAAGAAGGGCGTCGTTTCGAAGTTCGTCGAATTCTTCGGCCCGGGCATGGACAACATGCCGCTCGCCGACCGTGCGACGATCGGCAATATGGGCCCGGAATACGGCGCCACCTGCGGCTTCTTCCCGGTCGACGGCGAGACGATCAACTATCTCAACATGTCCGGCCGCACCAAGGACCGTATCGCGCTCGTCGAAGCCTATTCGAAGGCGCAGGGCATGTGGCGCGAGGGCGACGGCTCCGAACTCGTCTTCACCGACACGCTGGAACTCGATCTCGGCGACGTCGTGCCGTCGATGGCCGGCCCGAAGCGTCCGGAAGGCCGCATTTCGCTGGAGAACATCGCTTCCGGTTTCGCCGGCTCGATGGACACGGACTACAAGAAGCCCGGTCAGCTTTCGAACCGCTATGCCGTCGAAGGCACGGATTTCGATCTCGGCCATGGCGACGTGGCGATCGCTGCCATCACCTCCTGCACCAACACCTCCAATCCGTCGGTCCTGATCGCTGCCGGCCTGCTTGCCCGCAACGCTGTTGCCAAGGGCCTGAAGACGAAGCCGTGGGTGAAGACCTCGCTGGCACCGGGAAGCCAGGTCGTCGGCGAATATCTCGCCAAGTCGGGCCTGCAGGCCGACCTCGACAAGCTCGGCTTCAACCTCGTCGGCTTCGGCTGCACCACCTGCATCGGCAATTCCGGTCCGCTGCCGGCGCCGATCTCGAAGACGATCAACGACAAGGGCCTCATCGTTTCCGGCGTTCTCTCCGGCAACCGCAACTTCGAAGGCCGTATCTCGCCCGACGTACAGGCGAACTATCTGGCCTCTCCGCCGCTCGTCGTCGCTTATGCGCTGGCCGGTACGGTGCAGAAGGATCTGACCAAGGAGCCGATCGGCGAGGACCAGAACGGTAATCCCGTTTACCTGAAGGACATCTGGCCGACCTCGAAGGAGGTCCAGGAGTTCATCCTGAAATACGTGACGCGCGAACTCTACGAAAGCAAATATGCCGACGTCTTCAAGGGCGACGTCAACTGGCAAGCCGTCCAGGTTCCGCCGGGCCAGACCTATGCCTGGGACGACAATTCGACCTATGTCCAGAACCCGCCTTACTTCGTCGGCATGGGCAAGAAGGGCACCGGCGTTTCCGACATCAAGGGCGCCCGCGTGCTTGGCCTGTTCGGCGACAAGATCACCACCGACCACATCTCGCCGGCCGGTTCGATCAAGGCGGCATCGCCGGCAGGCGCCTATCTGCTCGGTCACGACGTCGCCGTTGCCGACTTCAATCAGTACGGCACGCGCCGCGGCAACCATGAAGTGATGATGCGCGGCACCTTTGCCAATATCCGCATCCGCAACCACATGCTCGGCCCGAACGGCAAGGAAGGCGGTTACACCATCCACTATCCGTCGAAGGACGAAACCTCGATCTACGACGCGGCGATGCAGTACAAGCAGGAAGGCGTGCCGCTGGTCATCTTCGCCGGTGTCGAATATGGCAACGGCTCTTCGCGCGACTGGGCTGCCAAGGGCACCAACCTGCTCGGCGTCAAGGCGGTGATCGCCCAGTCCTTCGAGCGCATCCATCGTTCGAACCTGGTCGGCATGGGTATCATTCCCTTCGTCTTCGAAGAGGGCACGACCTGGCAGAGCCTCGGCCTCAAGGGTGATGAACTCGTCACCATCGAAGGTCTGGAAAAGATCAAGCCGCGCGAGAAGAAGATCGCCAAGATCACTTATGGCGACGGCACCGTGAAGGAGGTTCCGCTGCTGTCGCGCGTCGATACGCTCGACGAAGTGATCTACCTCAACAATGGCGGCATCCTGCAGACGGTTCTGCGCGATCTCGCTGCCTGATTTTCAGAGCATGATGCCGAAAAGTGTGAGCGGTTTTCGGACGACATCATGCTCTTCTTCTTTGATATAGATCCGGATTCAGATTCATCCGGATTTAGGAGACTTGATTGATAATGGCCGCCGGAGAGCAGTTTCCGGCGGCTTTTCTGTGTGGCGACAGTATTCGGACGGGCTCACGATGATTTGTTTTCCGCAAGTTCCGGTGGAGCTCCGTCTCACCTGTTCGTGACTTTTCGTTTGGACCCGGAAGGATTATTCGTACGTTCATATGTCAGGGCCTGCGGTTCCAACACGCTGTCGGCGCTGAAAAAGAGGTGCAGGTGAATGTCCCCCCGTTTTTTGATTCCGCTGATCGCTGGCGTTGTTCTGTCAGGCCCGCTGCAGGCCGAAGACGGCACGCCGAAAGGTGTCGTTGAACTCTTCACGGCGCAGGGCTGCTCCTCCTGTCCTCCGGCTGATGCGGCTTTCCGCACGCTGGTGAATCAGGGCGATGTCATCGCGCTCGCCTATCATGTCGATTACTGGAATTATCTCGGCTGGGCCGATACGCTGAGCTCCAAGGAAAACACCGAACGGCAATATGGCTATGCCAGAACGATGGGCCGCAGCAACGTCTACACGCCGCAGGCGATCGTCAACGGACGCGGCCATCTGGCCGGCGCCGATCTCAACGGCATCAACAGCAAGATCGACACCTACAGCAGCGAAGGCAACGGGCTGACCGTTCCGATCAACGCCGCGATGCGCGGCGACGAGCTGGAGATCAAGATCGGTGCGGGACAGGGCAAGGCCAATGTCGTGATGGTCTATTTCGACAAGGAAAAGACCATCGACGTCGAAAAGGGCGAGAACAGCGGCCGGAAGCTTTCCTACCTGCACAGCGTCACCAATGTCGAAACCATCGGCATGTGGGACGGCAAGGCAACCAGTCTGACGCTGCCGGCCAGCGTGTTGCAGCGGCCGCAGCTCGAGGGCTGCGCGATCCTGCTGCAATCGGCGACCGCAGACGGCGATCCGGCTGCGATCCTCGGCGCGACCGTTGTCATGGCTGGCAAAAATATCTGAGATTTCATCCGGTAGTGGATGAAGTGCTGGGGCGGCCCGGCCGAGCGTATTCGGGGCTGGGGTTAAGGTCGATACGCTCCGCCGGGCCCTTTGGCGCGCTGGCGCCAAACTGGAATTCATAAATCTCCTGCAAATGAGGCGCTGTTTTGACTGAAATGCGGCGCTGCGGAGAAAGCGTGAGCCTATCCAGGACATCATGCTTTCCGAATTCGGACCCAACTTTTAGAAGGCATGATGCGCAGATTCAAAGTGCTGCAGCGTCTTTGCGCGAGAGACGCGCGGCGCTGTGGTGCGGCCGAATGTGACGGCTGGCGCTCTTGCAATTTGCGGCGGCTCGGGCAAACTGTCACTCTCCTGTCACATGCGGAGGCCTTGGGAGACTGATGACAGATCAGCCGGATTTGCGACACGGCGAAAGCCGCTCCGTCGACAATAGTTCCTCAGTCGTCGTCGATCTCAGGGAATACAAGCAAAGCAAGGACCCGCTTCCGGTGACCTTCCACCGGCGCGAACTGGACGCGATCCTCTGGATCTACGGCCGCATGGTCGGTGACGGTGAATGGCGCGACTACGCCATTGATCACCTGAAGGACAGGGCGGTCTTTTCCGTCTTCAAGCGTTCCGGCGAAATGCCGCTCTTCCGCATCGAGAAAAACCCGAAGCTCGCCGCCAAGCAGGGCGCCTATTCCGTCATCAACGTCCACGGCACGATCCTGAAGCGCGGTCACGAGCTGAACCAGGTGCTGAAGGTGTTCGACAAGGCCCTGAAGCTGGTCGACAAATAAGCCGCATCAACCGGTAAACAGCGTGCCGGGATAGGCGGACGGATCCGGATCGGTCGTCATCCCCTCGCCGAGGCCACGCTGCATCAACATCGTATCCAGCCAGCGGCCGTGCTTGTAGCCGGTGCCCCGCATCAGACCGACCTCCTCGAAGCCGGCCTTCCTGTGAAGCGCGATCGAGGCGGGGCTGGCGCCGCCGATGACGGCCGTCATCTGCCGAAAGCCGAGGCCGGTGCAGCGCTCGATCAGCTCGGCAAGCAACGCCTTGCCGATGCCCCGGCCGCGGGCCTCAGGCACGAGATAGATCGAGTCCTCGACCATCCAGCGATAGGCCGAACGCGTGCGAAAGGCGGAAGCATAGGCGTAGCCGAGCAGGGTTCCGTCCGTGCCGATGGCCGCGATGTAGGGATATTGCTGGCTGATGATCGTCGAAAAGCGCAGCGCCATCTCGGCCTCGGAAGGCGGCACGATCTCGTAGCTCGCGACGCCGTTGAGGACGGATTCGCGATAGATATCGGCAATGGCGGGGATATCGGCTTGGGAGGCATCGCGCAGGCGGAATGACATTCGGCGGCATCCATCGGGAAAAGTAAGGTTTCCTAAGACCACTCCGCGAAAGCCTGCGCAACAAAAAAGGCGGCCGAAGCCGCCTTTTCGAACTCAGTCTGCCCTGCTTATTTACGGTTGCCCATGAACTGCAGCAGGAACATGAAGAGGTTGATGAAGTCGAGATAGAGCGTCAGCGCACCCATGATCGCCTTGCGGCCGGCCACGGCAACGTCATCGGCTTCCAGGTACAGTTCCTTGATCCGCTGCGTATCGTAGGCGGTGAGGCCTGCGAAGATCAGAACACCGAGAACGGAGATCGCGAACTGCACAGCCGACGAAGCCAGGAAGATGTTAACCAGCGAAGCGATGATTAGGCCGAACAGACCCATGATCAGGAACGAGCCCATCGCCGACAGGTCACGCTTCGTCGTGTAGCCGTAAAGCGACAGCGCGCCGAAGGAGGCGGCGGTGACGAAGAAGGTCTGAACGACGCTCTGGCCGGTGTAGATCAGGAAGATCGACGAGAGCGACAGGCCGACGAGCGCGGCGTAGACTGCAAAGGTCGTCTGGGCGGCGGCCACCGTCATGGTATGAATCCGGAAGCTCAGGAAGAACACCAGAGCCAGCGGCGCCAGAATGACCACCCACTTCAGCGGGCTCACATAGATCGCCTGACCGAAAGCGGTCAGCTCGCCATTGGCGAAGGCGAATTGGAACGACAGATATGCGGCCACACCGGTGATCGCCAGACCCAGCGCCATCAGGTTGTAGACCTTGAGCATATAAGCGCGCAGGCCTTGATCAATCATCTCGCCGGTCTGAGCGCGGCTTTGATAGTTACGAAGATCAGCCATAGTTTCCTCTTACAAGCTCCGATGGAAATACGGTGTCGGGGTTTTCGACCCGGGCGCCGCTGCGGAGCTCCAGCATGCCTGCGGATAATATGAGGCTTTCGCCCATTGCAAACAAGAGGCTTGCAAAGGCTCGGCCGGTTAAATCGCCGTAAGGTGAAGGGTTTGAGTGCCGCTGCCCGGTCAAAGCTCGCGCAAAACGGGGGCCGCCTTTTGCCCAAGGATGCGCCAGGTGCCGATCAGGCCGATGCCGACGGTCAGGACGAGCGCGGTCACAAGCGTCAGCCCCGCCACGTCGGGCAGAAAGGTCGACGGCAGACGCATGATGCGGGCGACGATGAACCAGGCGGCGACGCTGCCGGCGATCAGCGCGAAGATCGCGGTCGCAAGCCCAAGGATCAGATATTCGTAGCTGAAGGCGCGGATCAGCATGGCGCGCGTGGCGCCGAGCGTCTTCAGCACCACCGCGTCGTGGGTGCGCGCCCGGTTTCCGGCAGCAAGCGCCCCGGCAAGGACGAGGATCGAGGCGATGAGGGCGACAGAGGCGGCGGCGCGGATCGCGGTCGCCAGCTGCGCGACCAGCTGGTTGACGATATCGATCGCGTCCTTGACCCGCACGCTGGTGATCGTCGGATAGGTGTTGGTGACGGATTTTAGGATTGCCGCATCTTCGGCGGGCGTCGACGAGGGATCGGTCAGCGTCGCCAGCCAGGCATGCGGAGCGCCGCGAAATGTGTTCGGCGAGAAGACCATGACGAAATTGATCGACAGCGATTCCCACTCGACGCGGCGCAGATTGGCGATCTTCGCCGTGATGTTGCGGCCGAGCACGTTGACGGTGACGGTATCGCCGATCTTCAGGCCGAGCTCATGCGCCTCTTCCGAGGAGAAGGAAACGAGCGGCTGGCCGCCGTAATCCTTGTCCCACCAGCTGCCTTCGGTGAGGGCGGCGTTCTCCGGCAGGGTCTCGGCATAGGTGATGCCGCGATCGCCGTTCAGCACCCAGCGACCGGCCGCCGGCACGGTCAGTTTGCTGACGTCCTCGCCGTTGAAGGCGACGATCCGGCCGCGCAACATCGGCACTTCGACGAGCTTTCCCTGAGGCGCCTGCGCCTGGACGAGATCGCGGAATGCGCCGACCTCGGCGCTCTGGATATCGACGAAGAAAAAGTTCGGTGCGCCCTCGTTCATGCGGCCGGTCAGCTGCTGGCGCAGGTTGCCGTCGATCAGGGTCAGCGTCACCAGCAATGCCAGTCCGAGGCCGAGCGACAGCACGACCGAGGGCGTCAGTGCGCCGGGGCGGTGGATATTGCCGATCGCCAGCCGCAAGGCCGGTGAATTGACGCGCGGGCTGCGGCGCGCGAGCCAGGCGATCGCTGCTGCGACGAGGCGCAGGACGACGAAGGCGAAGACGATCGCACCGACGAAGACGACGGCGATGAAACGGTCATAGGCGGTCAGGATGGCAAGGCCGGCAAGGGCGGCCATGAAGAGCGTGGCAAGTAGGATATAGGGCCAGGAGGGCAGGCGGCGGGCCTCGAAGCCCTGCTCGCGGAAGAGGGCGGTCGCCGGCACTTCGCGGGCATGGCCGAGCGGCAGGATGGCGAAGGCCAGCGTCGTCAGGATACCGAAGAGCGTGGCGAGCAGCAGGGCGCCGGGATAGAGGGTCGGCGTCGTGGAGACCGGCAGGAATTGCGCCAGGAACTGCGCGGCGAAGATCGGCGACAACGCGCCGATGACGAGGCCGATGAGGATGCCGCCGAGGGCGATAATGGCGATCTGGAAAAGATAGATCAGGACGACGACCTGGGCCGGGGCGCCGAGACATTTGAAGGTGGCGATGGTCGTGCGCTTGGCATCGAGGAAGGCGCGCACGGCATTGGCCACGCCGACGCCGCCGACGATCAGCGCGGTGAGACCGACCAGCGTCAGGAACTGCGAGAAGCGGGTAATGTTTTCGGTGAGCGAGGGCGCTGCGCGATCGCTGGTGCGGACCGCCCAGCCGGCGGAAGGGAATTCCTTGGAGGCGCGCGCCTGGATGCCCGACATCGCGCCATTGTCTTCCAGCCGGATCTTGTAGGCATGTTCGACCAGGCTTCCCGTCTGGATCAGCCCGGAGGCCTGGAGCGCCTGGCGGCTGACCAGCAGGCGCGGCGCGAAACCGAAGCCTTCCGACAGCGCATCCGGCTCGGTTTTCACCGTGCCGGTGATGCTGAGCTTGACGTTGCCGAGCAGCAGTTCGTCGCCGACGGCAAGCCCGAGACGATCGAGAAGCAGGGGCGCTGCCACCGCACCATAGGTGCCGCCTTGGCCCGAAAGCAGCGCTGCAAGCGGATAGTCCGGTTCGGCCACGAATCTGCCGTAGAGCGGGTAGCCGTCGTCGACGGCCTTGACCTCGACCAGCGCCTGATCGGAGCCGTCAGGCTTGCGGGCCATCGAGCGCAGGCCCGTTGAAACCGAAACCGTGCCGAGGCTTTCGAGGAAGCCCAACTCCTGAGGCGTGGCTTCGCGGTTGTTGAGTTCGAAGCGGACGTCGCCGGCCAGCAGTTCCTGCCCCTGCGAGGCGATCGTGTCGGTGATCGACTGCGAGACGGAATTGACGGCGGCAATTGCGCCGGTGCCGAGCGCAATGCAGGCAAGAAAAATGTAGAAGCCGCGAATGCCGCCGCGCAACTCGCGGAGCGCCAGGCGAAAAGCAAGCGAGACGCGCGGGGTGATCATTCTCATGCGATCGCCGCCTCGCTGTGGCGGGCGGTGCTGTCGCCCTCGATCCTGCCGGAGCGGACGCGGATCTGGCGTGAGCAGCGGTTTGCCAGGGCGACGTCGTGGGTGACGAGAAGCAGGGTCATGCCGCGTTCGGCCTGCTTGGAGAACAGAAGGTCGGCGATCTGGCGGCCGGTCTCGGTGTCGAGATTGCCTGTGGGTTCGTCGGCGATCAGCAGGGCGGGCGAGGGGGCGAGCGCCCTGGCGATCGCCACGCGCTGCTGCTCGCCGCCGGAAAGTTGGCCGGGATAGTGGTTCAGCCGTTCACCGAGGCCGACCGATTTCAGCTCGCGATGGGCGATCTCGAAGGCGTTGCGGACATTGGCGAGCTCGAGCGGCACGGCGACGTTTTCCAGCGCCGTCATGTTGGCGATCAGGTGGAAGGACTGGAAGACGATGCCGATGTTGCGGCCGCGGAAATCGGCGACCTCATCCTCGCTGAGGCTATGGAGCGGCGTGTCATTGATATTGATCTCGCCGCTGTCGAGTTTCTCCAGCCCGGCAAGCACCATCAGCAGGGTCGATTTGCCGGAGCCGGAAGGGCCGACGATGCCGACGGATTCGCCGGCCGCGACATCGAGATCGATGCCCTTCAGCACGTGGACGGAGGCGGCTGCGCTGCCAAGGGTCAGATCGGCGCTCTTCAACTCGATAATGGTTTTTGCCAACAGAAATCGCCCTATATAAATCCCCAACAGAATGGCCGCATAACGGCACTTCGCCAATCTAGGGAAGCCAGAATGAGATTTAAAGTTGCCGCCCTTCAATTCACCGTCATTGCCGTCTCGCTGATCTTTGCCGCTACAGCCAATGCCCGGACGATCAATCTGGTCGGTTTTGGGGACAGTTTGATGGCGGGCTATCAACTGCCGGCCGGCGACGGCTTTCCGGAAAAGCTGCAGGCAGCCCTGAAGGCGAAGGGGCTCGAGGTCACCGTCGCCAATGCCGGGGTCTCCGGCGATACGACGGCAGCGGGTCTTGCGCGCATCGACTGGTCGGTGCCCGACGGCACCGACGGCGTCATTCTGGAGCTCGGCGCCAATGATGCGCTGCGCGGCATCCCACCCGAGGAGAGCGAGAAGAATCTCGATCAGATGATTATCCGGCTAAAGGAGCGCGGGATTGCCGTGCTGCTCGCCGGCATGATGGCGCCGCCGAACATGGGGGCGGACTATGCCGCACGATTCAACCCGATCTACCAGAAACTTTCGGAAAAACATGGGCTTCCGCTCTATGCCTTCTTCCTCGACGGCGTCGCGCTGGAAGCCGGGCTGAAGCTTGAAGACGGCATGCATCCAAATGCGAAAGGCATCGACGTCATGGTCGAAAAGATGGAGCCTGCTGTCACAAATTTCGTCGAAACGATTTCTTCTGTGAAGAAATAGGGGCTTGCGCGGTTGTTGATTGCGTGATTCCGTGTGAGCACCTGCAAAAGATTCGGGGAGTGCTCGTGATGCCGAGACTGTTTACCGCCCTCGAAATTCCGCGCAATGCGGCGATGAGCCTTTCATTGCTGCGCGGTGGCCTCCCCGGAGCACGATGGATCGATGTGGAGAATTACCACATCACCCTGCGTTTCATCGGTGATGTCGACGGCCGCACGGCCGATGAAATCGTTGAACGCCTCGACCGGATCGATCGGCCGGAATTCCAGTTCCGGCTCGAAGGAATCGGTTCCTTCGGCTCGAAGAAACCGCATTCGGTCTGGGCCGGCGTTTCGCAATCGCCTGAAATGTATGCCCTGCAGGGCGAGATCGAGCGCATCTGCCAGCGCATCGGCCTGCCGCCCGATCCCCGCAAGTTCATGCCGCATGTGACGCTGGCGCGGCTCAAATCCTCGCGGCTCGACGATGTCGTGCAATATCTGGCGGGACGCGGCAACTTCCACACCGCAACTTTCACCGCGCCGCGCTTCGTGCTGCTTTCGTCGCGCGAATCGGTCGGCGGCGGGCCCTACCTCACCGAGGAAGTGTTCCCGCTGCATGAGGCCCGTTCGACGCCCAGCGTATCGAGCAGGCTGCTGCAGCCGGCCAAGAGCCTGGTGTAGACCAGCTCGAAGCCGCCCGGGCCGCCATAATAGGGATCGGGGATATCCTCTCCGGTTCCGAGCGCGGCATCCCCGAAAAGGCGGATATTCGCCCCATGCGGCGCGCTTTTTTCGAGCGCCGCCACATTGTCGCGGTCCATGGCGAGGATCAGATCGAAATCCCTGAAATCCCTCGATTGGATGCGGCGGGCGCGTTGCCCCGATATGTCGATGCCGTGGTTTTTCGCAGCGGCGATCGAACGCCGGTCGGGTGGCTCGCCTTCATGCCAGCCGCCGGTGCCGGCGGAATCGATGGTAAAATCGCCGGTCAAACCCGCTTCGGCGACGAGATGGCCAAAAATTCCTTCCGCGAGCGGAGAACGGCATATATTGCCCATGCAAACGAAGAGGATGCTGATGCGTTTCATCGGTAAACCTGTCGGACAGAGAAGAGGACCATGGCATGAAAATGGAAAGACTGGAACGGACGGCGGCCGAGGCGCAACTGGCTGGACTTGCAGGCTGGGCGCTCAATGATGCGGGTTCTTCGATCTCGAAGACGTACAAGTTCGCAAATTTCATCGAGGCTTTCGGGTTCATGACGGAGGCAGCACTTGCGGCCGAGAAGCTCAATCATCATCCCGAATGGTTCAACGTCTATTCTAGGGTGGAGGTGACGCTGAACACACATGATGCCGGCGGACTGACGGAGCTGGATTTCAAGCTCGCCAAAGCCATGGAGAAGGCTGCGGCGCGCCGTATCGTTTGACAGCGGGGCCGATTGAAAGCCGGTCCGCCATCACCATATGTTCGCTTGGACGAAAGGGATGCAGGGATGGACGAGGTTAAATTCGGGGAAATCCTGTTGCCGGGCGACGAGGACACCCAGAGCCGGCGCGAGAAGACCGTAAGGCAGAAATTCTGGCCGACCTTCCGGCGGGCCGTGCGGCAGATCCCGTTCTCGCGCGATGTGGTTGCCGGTTTCTATTGCGCGCTCGATCCGCAGACGCCGACGAAGGTGCGCGGCGTGCTGCTCGCGGCGCTCGCCTATTTTGTCATGCCGATCGACATGATCCCGGATGTTTTCGCCGTCATCGGCTTTTCCGACGACATCGCCGTGCTTTCGGCCGCCTTCGCTATGGTGCGTGGCCATATAAGGCCGGGCCATTACGAAGCGGCCGACCGCGTTCTTGCCGACCGGCCGGAAGAAGCGATGAAGACGATCTGAATCCCGTTCTAAATTAAAGAGTCAGGCGATTTCGCGTTCCAGCACCTTGCGGAGCTTGCCAAAGGCAAGCCGGATGCGCGACTTCACCGTACCGAGCGGCAGCCCGGTTGATTCGGCGATCTCCGAATGCGATTGGCCGAGGAAGAAGGCGGCGCGCAGCATGTCGCGCTGTTCCTCCGGCAACTGCCCGACGGCGGCGCGTATCCTGGCGTCGCGATCGTCATTGGCGATAATTTCCTCCGCGCCGATATCGGCGGGCGGCTGCAGGGCCGGGTCGGTCTCGTCGAAGATGCGGGTATTGGCGCGGCGTTGCATGTCGATGCGGCGGTTGCGGGCAATGCGGAAAAGCCAGGTTGAGAGCGAAGATCGCGTGGCATCATAGAGATCCGCCTTGTGCCAGAGCACGATCATGATCTCCTGGACCAGTTCCTCGGCCTCGCCGGGTGTCATCTTCTGGCGCATCAGCCAGGCCTTCAGGCGGGGTGCGAAATAGTCGAACAGGATGGAAAAGGCCTGCTGGTCGCGATCGTCCGCGACGGCCTTGGCGAGGGCAGCGAAACGCTGTCTTTCCTCGGCATCCATGTCTCCTCACAAGCCCCCTGCGGCAATAATTTCGTCCCGGATTTCCAAGTCTTAATGAGGTACAACGGATTTGGGAAAGGTCAAACTCTTGCCTGAATCTTTGTGTCTTAAATTCACCCGAACGGACGGCCAGTGCCATCGGGGCACGATGTCGCGGCCTATACCGTCAAAGGTGCGAAAATTGACACTCGAGCTGAAATGACACAGGCAGATACAAATCGCAGCTATTGTTGACCATTTGGTAACCTGAATTAAGTCAAAATAAAGCAGATCGTGATTATGCGGCGCCCGCTATGATCGCTTCGGGCCTTGAATCGCAAGAATCGGCAGGAATCCATGTTTGTAAAAAGTATCGTATCCGCTCTCGCACTCACCCTGACCATGGCCGGAGTTGCGGAAGCGCAGCAGGCCGCGCCGAACCGCATCCAGCAGTTCCAGGCATGGGGCGCCTATTCCTACAAGTCGGGCAAGAGCACCGTGTGCTACGTGTTGTCCGTTCCGACGGCAAAGCAGCCGGCAAGCGTCGATCACGGTGACAATTTCTTCATCGTCTCGCAGCGCCCCGGCCAGAACATCTCCTATGAGCCGCAGGCCATGATGGGCTATACGGTGAAGGAAAATTCAAAGATCAACGTGGTCATCGACAACAAGACCTTCGTGATGTTCACCAAGGACAAGGCCGGCTGGGTCGAGAATGCTGCCCAGGAGCCAGCCCTCGTCGCGGCGATGAAAACGGGTCATTCGATGACGGTGAATGCCGTTTCGCGCAAGGGCACCGGCACCTCCTACAGCTATTCGCTCTCGGGTATCTCGGCTGCGCTGAAGCAGATCGAAACCTGCAAATAAGCGTTTTTTTGTTCGCAGAGCTTCCAGGGCCGGCCTTGCGCCGGCCTTCGTCGTTTCCATCCAAAGCGCGGCGATCTTTCAGATCTGCCTGCCGCGCTTTAGGTCTTTGATTTCAGCATGTCGTCGTCGCAAAACCGCTGCACAGTTTTGCGCGACATGCTTGATAGTGACGCGCGGGCAAAATGATGCTAAAGGCCGCGCAACAGCGGACAGATCGCGATTTCAGTCGCCGTTCCGCCATTCAATTTCTGCCAATGTGCCGTCATGCACCCGCCAGTCTTCCGGCTTTGCCCTGAAGTTCGCAGGGCTTGCGGGGCGGTTACGTGTTCGAATTCGGGATGAATGCCTATGTCCGTCATGGATGCGATAGATGTGACCAAGCCGCAGGCGCGCACGTCCGCCAGCCTCGAGAAGCCGTCGTTGATCGGCATATCGCGCGAAGAGATGGCGGCGGCACTGCGGGAAAAAGGGGTGGCCGAGAAGCAGATCAAGATGCGCGTCTCGCAGCTCTGGAACTGGATCTATGTGCGCGGCGTCTCCGATTTCGACCATATGACCAATGTCGCCAAGGACATGCGCGAGATGCTGAAGCAGCATTTCACCATCGCACGTCCCGAGATCGTCGAGGAGCAGGTCTCCAACGACGGCACGCGCAAATGGCTGCTGCGCTTTCCCGCCCGCGGCGCCGGACGTCCCGTCGAGATCGAGGCCGTCTACATTCCGGAAGAGGGCCGCGGCACGCTCTGTATCTCCAGCCAGGTCGGCTGCACGCTCACCTGTTCCTTCTGTCATACCGGCACGCAGCGTCTGGTGCGCAACCTGACGGCGGAGGAAATTCTTTCCCAGCTGCTGCTTGCCCGCGACCGGCTTGGAGACTTCCCGGATCGTGAAGCGCCGCAGGGTACGATCATGCCTGCCGAGGGCCGCAAGGTCAGCAACATCGTCATGATGGGCATGGGCGAGCCGCTCTATAACTTCGATGCCGTCAAGCAGGCATTGCTGATCGCCACGGATGGCGACGGCCTGTCGCTGTCCAGGCGCCGGGTGACGTTGTCCACCTCCGGCGTCGTGCCGGAGATCTTCCGCACCGGCGAAGAAATCGGCGTCATGCTGGCAATCTCGCTGCATGCGGTGCGCGACGACCTGCGCGACATTCTGGTGCCGATCAACAAGAAGTACCCGCTGAAGGAACTGATCGAAGCCTGCCGGGCCTATCCCGGTCTTTCGAACGCACGGCGCATCACCTTCGAATATGTGATGCTGAAGGACGTCAACGATAGCCTGGAAGACGCCAAGGGGCTGATCAAGCTCTTGAAGGGCGTGCCGGCAAAGATCAACCTCATCCCGTTCAATCCCTGGCCCGGCACCAACTACCAGTGTTCGGACTGGGAGCAGATCGAGAAATTCGCCGATTTCATCAACTCGGCAGGTTATGCTTCGCCGATCCGCACGCCGCGCGGCCGCGACATTCTTGCCGCCTGCGGCCAGCTGAAATCGGAATCCGAACGCATGCGCAAGACCGAACGCCTGGCGTTCGAAGCGATGATGATCGCCAATCACGGCGCCGACGACTGATCAGCAAGTTTGATCCTCGCTACAATTCTCCTGCATTGATTTAAGCATGCGCTTTTCCTAATAGTGCCGCCAAAATCATTCAGGAGGATACCCATGCGTTCGGTTCTGCTCGCTCTCGCCGCCAGTTTGGCGCTTTCCCTGCCCGCAAAGGCTGATGACGTGACCGTCGCCGTGACGGCGATCGTCGAACATCCGGCGCTGGATGCAGCGCGCAAGGGCGTTCTCGATGCGCTGACGGCCGCGGGTTATAAAGAGGGCGAGAACCTGAAATTCGTGTTCGAATCGGCGCAGGGCAATCCGGCGACGGCAGCGCAGATCGCCCGCCAGTTTGCCGGCGACGAGCCCAATGTCATCGTTCCGATTTCGACGCCCTCGGCCCAGGCGGTCGTCTCTTCGACGCGTGACATTCCCGTCGTCTTCACGGCTGTCTCCGATCCGCTTGGCGCCCAGCTCGTCAAGAACATGGACAAGCCCGGCGGCAATGTCACCGGTCTTTCCGACATGTCGCCGGTCGCCGAGCATCTGGCGCTGATCAAGGAAATCCTGCCTGATGTGAAAACCATCGGCTATCTCTACAATTCCGGCGAGGCGAATTCCGTTTCGCTGCTCGCCGTCCTGCAGGCCGAGGCCGAAAAGGCCGGCCTGAAGGTGGTGGAATCAGCCGCCACCAAGTCGGCCGAGGTTCAGGGTGCGGCGCGCGCCCTCGTCGGCCGCGCCGATGCGATCTATATTCCGACCGACAACACCATCATCTCCGCGCTCGAAGGCGCCGTCGCGGTGGCCGAAGAGAGCAAGCTGCCGCTCTTCACCGCCGATACGGATTCGGTTTCGCGCGGCTCGATCGCTGCCCTCGGCTTCAACTATTACGATGTCGGCAAGCAGACCGGCGAGATCGTCGTGCGCGTGCTGAAGGGCGAAAACCCTGGCGATATCGCCGTCAAGACGGCTGCCGGCAGTGATCTCGTCGTCAACAAGGCCGCGGCTCAGAAGATGGGCGTCACCCTGCCTGAGAGCGTGCTTTCCCGCGCCAACAAGGTCATTGAATAATCGGCCGTCCCTTCAACGTTTAGTTGGATACAGCCGCTCCTGTTTGCACGGGGGCGGCTCTTCGTATTAAAAAGCTGCGGTTTCGCGACGGGCGAAACAGAAATCAAAAGGGGCTGAAAGCCTTGAGCCAAATCGCATTCTGGGGGGCCGTCGAGCTCGGCCTGGTCTATTCTTTCGTCGCTCTCGGCGTCTATCTCGCCTTTCGCGTTCTCGACTTTCCCGACCTGACGGTCGATGGCTCCTTTCCGCTTGGCGCGGCGGTGACGGCCGTGCTGATCATTGCCGGCGTCAATGCCTGGCTTGCGGCGCTGATCGCCATGGCGGCCGGGGCCGCGGCGGGCATGGTGACGGCGCTGCTCAATGTGCGCTTCAAGATCCTCAACCTGCTGGCCTCGATCCTGACGATGATCGCGCTGTTTTCCGTCAATCTGAGGGTGATGGGCAAACCCAATGTCGCGCTCATCAATGCCGATACGATGATCAGCCCGTTTTTCGGCCATGGCCTTCGCGATTTCTACGTGCGGCCGCTCTTTGTCGGGGTTCTGGTCGTCGTCGCTCTTATCCTGGTCTGGCGTTTCCTGGAAAGCGATGCCGGGCTTGCCATGCGGGCGACCGGCGCCAATGCGCGGATGGCCCGCGCCCAGGGCGTCGATACCAGCCGGCAGATCTATCTCGGCATGGCGATCTCCAATGCGCTGGTGGCGCTCGGCGGCGCGCTGTTTGCCCAGACGAACGGCTTTGCCGACGTCACCTCGGGCGTCGGCACGATCGTCGTCGGTCTCGCCGCCGTCATCATCGGCGAGACGCTGCTTGGGCGGCGCGGGTTGCTGATCGCGCTCGTCGGCTGCGTGCTCGGTTCGATCCTCTATCGCATCGCGATTCAGTTGGCGCTTTCCAGCGACGTCATCGGTCTGCAGGCGTCCGATCTCAATTTCGTGACCGCCGTGCTGGTGACCGTGGCGCTCATCCTTCCCCGTCTTCGCGGAGGTGCCGCATCGTGATCAGCGTCAAGGACATCAAAGTCGTTTTCGGACGCGGCACGCCGCTGCAGAAACAGGCGCTGAACGGCGTCAGCCTGACCATCGAGCAAGGCTCCTTCGTCACCGTCATCGGTTCGAACGGCGCCGGCAAATCGACGCTGCTCGGCGTGCTCGCCGGCGACGTCATTCCGAGCGAAGGGCAGGTGCTGATCGGCAAGAGCGACGTGACGCGCAAGTCGACGGCGGCGCGCGCCGGCCTTGTGGCGCGTGTCTTCCAGGATCCGCTGACGGGAAGCTGCGGCGCATTGTCGATCGAGGAGAACCTTGCTCTGGCTGCCCGGCGCGGCGAGAAGCGCGGGCTGGCATCGGCGCTCGGCGGAAACAGGCGCGACTATTTCAAGGAACGGATCGCCGAGCTCAATCTTGGGCTGGAGAACCGGCTGAAGGACCGCATGGATCTTCTCTCCGGTGGCCAACGGCAGGCCGTTTCGCTCGTCATGGCGACGCTTGCGGGATCGGAAGTGCTGCTGCTCGACGAACATACGGCGGCACTCGACCCCGGCATGGCTGAGTTCGTGATGAACCTCACGCAGAAGATCGTCGCCGAACGCAAGCTGACGACGATGATGGTGACGCATTCCATGCGCCAGGCGCTGGATTACGGCCACCGCACGATCATGCTGCATGGCGGCGAGATCGTTCTCGATGTCGCGGGCGACAACAGGAAGAACCTGCAGGTCGAGGACCTGATCGCCATGTTCCGCAAGATGCGCGGCCAGACGTTGGATGACGATGCGCTGCTGATCGGCTGAGGCGACAGCGGCGGTTCGGTACCCGACCGCTGATTATTTCGCCTGGGTGAGCAGGATCTTCGCGGCGAAGATCGAGAAGACGCCCGCGAAGGTATAGTCCATGCCACGCAGCACTTTCTTGTTGCTCTGCAGCCATGAGGCCAGCCAGTCGGCGGCAAAGACCACGCTGGCATTGACCGGCATGCCGATCAGGATGAAGCAAAGCCCGAGGAAAAGCAGCTTGTGCGTGACGGCCGGATCGCCGGCGCTGACGAATTGCGGCAGGAAGGTCATGAAGAAGATGATGACCTTGGGGTTCAGGAGATTGACCCAGAAGCCCGACGAGATGTTGGAAAGTGCCGTGCCCTTCTGCTCCTCGACCTTGGCGACCGTAAGCTTGGAGCCGAAGCGGATCGCCTGCACCGCCAGCCAGAACAGATAGGCGGCGCCGCCGGTCTTCAGGATCAGGAAAGCGGTCGGCGAGGCGGTGATCAGCGCCGAAATGCCGAAAGCGACCAGCATGGTGTGGACGACGATGCCGAGGCTGGTGCCGACGACGACGAAGAGGGCTGCCTTCTTGCCCTGGGCGAGCGCACGGCTGATCGACAGCGTCATGTCGGGGCCTGGGGTCGCCGCGAGCAGCAGCGTCGCGGCGGCAAAGGCGAGAAGGGTCGGTAGGCTGGGCAGGAAATCCATGGCACTCTCTGAAAGCCGGGAAAGACCTGACGATCTCTTACCCGGCTTTCGGAAAATTACCAATCAAACCTGATGATGGCGCCGATCACTTCTGTTCGAGGAAGGCTTTGTATTTGTCGGCGTAGTCCTTGTGCCAGCGCGACAGCGGCGGACGGTTCTCGATGATGTCGCCGGCGGCCCAGGCCATCCGGCGTTCGTCGACCGGACGCGCCACGTCATTGTCGGGGCAGAGAATATAGAAATCACCGCGTTCGAGGCTTTCGACCATGAAATCGACCGTCTGCTCTGGTGTCCAGGCGGCGGCCGGTTTTTCCGCGCGGTCGCCCTTGGTGAGGCCGGTGAAGACGAAGCCGGGGATCAGAAGATGGGCGGAGATCTTTCCGCCTTCGGTATTGCGAAGCTCATGCTGCAAGGCTTCGGTGAAGACCTTCACACCCGCCTTGGAGATATTGTAGGCGGGGTTGCCGGGCGGCGTGGTGATGCCCTGCTTGGAGCCGGTGTTGATGATGAGGCCGGGCTCGCCATGCGACAGCATCTTCGGGCCGAAGGTGCGCGTACCGTTGATCACGCCCATCAGGTTGACGGCGAAGATATGGTCCCAGTTCGCCTGCGGGCTGAAGATTGAGGTTTCCGGGCCGATGCCGGCATTGTTCATCAGCACGTGCACACGGCCGAAACGCTGGAGCACGGCGCGTTCGAGCGCTTCCAGGGATTCCTTGACGGCGACGTCGGTCTCGACCGCCATCACATTTTCCTCGCCGGCAATGGCCTTGAGTTCGTCGGCGGCCGCGGCCAGCCGGTCGCCGCCGAGATCGGCGATGGCGACGCTCATGCCGCGTGCGGCGAAATATTTCGCCGCGGCAAGGCCGATGCCGGAAGCGCCGCCGGTGATGACGGCAACATTGGACTTCTTGAAAATGTCTTGAATATTCGTCACGGGGCAGCCTCTCCTCGAGCATTTGCGGACGCTGGCGAATATGGGCTCCGCTTTCGCGCTGTCAAACGGTATCGGCACGGTCGCTGTCGCACTTGGCCTTGCGTCACGCGCCAATCTCGCTAAAAGTGCCGCGACACCGGGTTTTCGCCGGCCTATTATGCAACGGACCTCATCATCATGGCATCATACAAAGACGTGAAGAAAGTCGTGCTCGCCTATTCCGGCGGCCTCGACACCTCGATCATCCTGAAGTGGCTGCAGACGGAACTCGGCGCCGAAGTCGTCACCTTCACCGCCGATCTCGGCCAGGGCGAAGAGCTGGAGCCGGCGCGCAAGAAGGCCGAGATGCTCGGCATCAAGGAGATCTACATCGAGGACGTGCGCGAGGAATTCGTGCGCGATTTCGTCTTCCCGATGTTCCGCGCCAATGCCGTCTATGAGGGCGTCTATCTGCTCGGCACCTCGATCGCCCGTCCTTTGATTTCCAAGCATCTGATCGACATCGCCCGCAAGACGGGCGCGGATGCGATCGCCCACGGCGCCACCGGCAAGGGCAACGACCAGGTTCGTTTTGAACTGTCCGCCTATGCCCTGAACCCCGACATCAAGATCATCGCGCCGTGGCGCGACTGGGCCTTCAAGAGCCGCACCGACCTGCTGGCCTTTGCCGAACAGCATCAGATCCCGGTTGCCAAGGACAAGAAGGGCGAAGCGCCGTTCTCCGTCGACGCCAACCTTCTGCATTCCTCTTCCGAGGGCAAGGTTCTCGAGGACCCCGCCCAGGAGGCGCCGGAATATGTGCATATGCGCACGATCTCGCCTGAGGCTGCGCCCGACAAGGCGACCACCATCAAGGTCGGATTCCGCAAGGGCGATGCGGTCTCGATCAACGGTGTCGAGATGTCGCCGGCAACGCTGCTCGCGACGCTCAACAATTACGGCCGCGACAACGGCATCGGCCGTCTCGACCTCGTCGAGAACCGCTTCGTTGGCATGAAGTCCCGCGGCGTCTACGAAACGCCAGGTGGCACGATCCTGCTCTCGGCGCATCGCGCCATCGAATCGATCACGCTCGACCGCGGTGCTGCCCATCTCAAGGACGAGATCATGCCGCGCTACGCCGAGCTGATCTATTACGGCTTCTGGTTCTCGCCGGAGCGCGAAATGCTGCAGGCGCTGATCGACAAGAGCCAGGAGCATGTCGAAGGCGAAGTGACGCTGAAGCTCTACAAGGGCAATGTCATGGTCATCGGCCGCGAGAGCGAAAAGTCGCTCTATTCCGACAAGCTTGTCACGTTCGAGGACGATCAGGGTGCCTACGACCAGAAGGATGCTGCCGGTTTCATCAAGCTCAATGCGCTGCGCCTGCGCACGCTCGGCAAGCGCAATCTCATGAATTGATCAAGGTTCATTTTCGAGCCGCATAAGAGTCAGCCGTCATTGAACTGATCCCAATAAGTTGGACGGATTAAAGGCTGGTTAGATTTAAGGGCTGAGTTCTGTACTGGACAGGGCTCAGCCCTTTGAGTTTCAACTTGATGCGCTCGAAGCCGCCGGGACGTGGCCCGCGACATCGCAAAAACCGACACCTACGTGCCCTCACGGCGTCAGCGGAAGAGCCTGCGTAAACTCGCTAAGCTGATCCGGCCAGCGCCCCTGCCCGTCGCTGAAGAGGCGCAGGCCTCCGGCCGTTTTTCATCCGACGACGCGCGGGATGAGAGCCTTCTTCAACGGTATCGAGCCGCAGCAGACGATTATTGCTGCCGCCGCCGCGGTGCATGACCTCGAATGACCGGTCGACGGCAGGGAAGAGTTCGGGAGGCTTGCGCTTCCTGCGCGAGCAGGTTATATACTGAACTACATGGTTCAGTATCCAAGTCATTGCCTCGATCGCTCGTTTGCGGCGCTGTCCGATGCGACCCGCCGCGGGATCATCCATCAGCTTGGCCGAGCGGACGAGTCGATCACCAGTCTCGCGGATAAGTTCCAGATGACGCTGACCGGCATGAAGAAGCACATCCAGGTCCTCGAGCGGGCGGGGCTCGTCGTCACGCAGAAGGTCGGACGGGTGAGAACCTGCAAGCTTGGGAAACGCGGTCTCAAGGCGGAGGCCGATTGGATCGAGGCGCATCGCAAGCTCTTCGAGGCCCGCTTCGAAGCATTGGACGAAATCATCAGCGAAATGAAACAGGATGGAAGCGATGAATCAGCAAGTTGACGGTGAAGGTGGTGCACAGAACCGCACGTCAGTCGAGCGCAGAGGGGATCGCGAACTCGTCGTAACGCGGACATTCAATGCGCCGCCGAGCACGGTTTACAGGGCGTGGAGCCAGCCCGAGCTGTTCCAGCGCTGGTGGGTGCCAAAATCGGCATCCGGCGTTTCGCTCGTATCGTGCGATATGGACGTCCGTACCGGCGGCAAATATCGGCTGGAATTCGGCGCCGGCGGTGCGGACACCATGGCCTTCTACGGCAAGTATCTTGAGGTGGTGCCGAACGAGCGCATCGTCTGGACCAACGACGAAGGCGAAGAGGGCGCGGTCACGACCGTGACCTTCGAGGACCAGGGCGGGAAGACGCTGCTGATTTTCCACGAAGTCTACCCGTCCAAGGAGGCGCTAGAGGAGGCACTACAGGGCTCGGCGGTCGCATTGCCGGAGCAGTTGGAGCAGCTCGACGAATTGCTTTCCAGCTTGGGCGAGTAGCGCGGGTCGGGAAACTCGCCTCGCGGGACTCTGCTCTTGGGAAGTGACTCCACCGGCCTTTCCGGCGGGAGCAGGGCGCAAAGCAGCCGCATCCTTCAACGATGAGATGTCCGCTTCGTGTCGAAAGCCGCCTCTGGTCGCCTTTGCTACCTGATCCATTTTTCACGGCGGTGCACCACCCTTGACGGATGGCTGTGATCGCTTAGTCTGCCGTTATCATCCTCCGGAGCATTTCCATGACGCAGTCCTTGCTCTTCGGCGCCTTTCTGGCGGCGCTCTTCTACGTGCTCATTCCGGGACCGGCTTTCCTGCAACTGCTCGGCATCGGCGCCGGGCAGGGCCGGAAGGCCGGCGCCTTCTTCATGATGGGGCATCTGGTCGGGGATCTCATCTGGTCGTCGCTGGCGCTGATCGCGATCGTCGGGGCCAAGACGATCGGAACCTTCGTCTTCGACCTGCTCGGACTTGCCTGCGGTTTCTACCTCGCCTGGATCGGCTGGAGCGCCATCAATGCCAAGCCGAAAGCGGAGGGGCAGGCGCTTGTTGTGGTCGAGCGGCCGTTTCGCCGCGGTCTGATCTTCGGCGTCACCAATCCGAAGGGTTATCCGGTGGCGCTCGCGACCTTCACGGCGCTGGTCGCAGGCTCGGCCGGCGCGCTCGATTTCGAGGCGTTGCCGGTGCTTCTCGGCGTATCGTTCGTCGGTTTCGTGACTGCCGATATCATCCTGATCGGCGTCATCGGCGCAGGCGCGGTCCGCCGCTTCTACCGCGCCCATGAGCGGCTGATCGTGCGCTGCTCCGGCGTACTCTTCATGGGATTTGCAGCCCAGGCGCTCTGGCATGCCACACCCGGCCTGCTCGGCTGGCGCAAGGCCTGACCTAGAGCGGTTCAGCTTTTAACGGAAACGCAGAACCGCTCTATCCTTTTGTTTTTACGCAATTCCGGACGGAAAACCGCTTCGGACTTTTCCTGGAATTGCTCTAGAACAGGCATCATGCTCTGATCAGCCGTCCAGGAAATTGACGATCGATTTCAGCGTCTGAACCTCGTTGGGATCACCGATCGACATGGCGACCTGGAGCTGGTTCTTGTAATAATCGAGGAAATTGAAGCTGGTGCCGTCGGTGACGCTGGAGAGATCGATGACGTTGCCGAGCGGATCGATCGCATGCATCGGCAGCGGCTCGGAGATCGCGGCATAGGTGTTCTGATCGATCAGGCCGCTGTCGAAACTCTGGCGCGCGTAGTTGCGCAACTCTCCAGGGCTGACCGCGGTAAAATCAGGCCCTTCGTCAACATTGTCTTCGATCTGGAACGAGGCCGGGGCCGGAGCTTTGGTCTCGATTTGAATATCAGAGGTCTTCGAACTTTTTGCGTTATTAGGATTGTTTTTAAATAGCAAACTCTGAGAAGACCGCACAGAAAAAATTTCCATGGCGCATGTCCCCTTACAAGAAGAACACCTGAAAACTAGCGCTTGCGCGTGATTCGCGTCAATCGTTAACGATTGGTTAATTGTCACGCGTCAACTTTTGTCCACCGGATTTGGCAGGCGTTCGCCAGATTTGGTGGACGAGGCAAAAGGTCTTCCCCGCCAACATACCAATTCCATGGTTGCTCTCCTATATTGACGATCCACCTGCATGCCAAAAAGGAATTTTCCAATGCCTTCTCCACATGATTTCAATCCGGCGCTGGTAAGCTGGGACGGTCTTCACGGCCTGCCGCGCTTCGATGCCGTTGATGACGGCGACTTTGCCGCCGCCTTCGAAGCCGCCCTTGCTGCGCATGAAAGGGAGATCGACGAGATCGCCGGAAACGGCGATGCGCCGACATTCGACAATACAGTCGTGGCGCTGGAGATTGCCGGCGACGCACTGTCGCGCGTTTCGGCGTTGTTCTGGAACAAGGCGGGCGCCCATACCAATGATGTGATCCAGGCGCTGGAGCGGGAGATCTCGCCGAAAATGTCGCGCCACTATTCCAAGATCGGGATGAATGCTGCGCTTTTTGCCCGCATCGATACGCTCTGGGAGAGACGCGAGAGCCTTGGCCTGACGCTCGAACAGACGCGCGTGCTGGAACGCCATTGGAAAGGCTTCGTCAAGTCGGGCGCCAAGCTTGACAAGGCCGAGCAGGAGAAGCTCGCCGCGATCAACGAAAAGCTTGCCGGCCTCGGGACGCAATTCGGCCAGAACGTGCTGGCCGACGAGAAGGCCTGGGCACTGCTGCTTTCCGACGGCGCCGAGCTCGCCGGGCTGCCGGAATTCCTTCGCGACGCGATGGCGGCGGCCGCGCGCGAACGCGGCGAAGAGGGCAAATATGCGGTGACGCTGTCACGCTCGATCATCGAGCCGTTCCTCACCTTTTCGGAGCGCCGCGATCTGCGCGAGCAGGCTTTCAAGGCGTGGGTGGCGCGCGGCGAAAATGACGGGGAGACGGACAACCGCGCCGTCATCAAGGAAACGCTGGCGCTGCGCCATCAGGTGGCGACGCTGCTCGGCTACGGCAATTTCGCCGAGCTGAAGCTCGACAACACGATGGCGAAGACGGCGGAGGCGGTGAACGGCCTGCTCAAAGCCGTCTGGGCGCGGGCGGTGAAACGCGCCGGCGAGGAGGAGGCCGATATCGCGGCGCTGATATCAGACGAGGGCCGGAACCATGAGGTGATGCCCTGGGACTGGCGCCACTATGCCGAAAAGATCCGGACGCAAAAGTTCGATTTCTCCGAGGCCGAACTCAAGCCCTATCTGCAGCTCGAGAAGATCATCGAGGCCTGCTTCGATGTGGCCGGGCGGCTGTTCGGCATCCGCGCCGTCGAGAAGAAGGGTGTGGCCGCCTATCATCCTGACGTCAGGGTGTTCGAAATCAGGGACCGCGAGGACCGGCTGGTCGCCCTGTTCCTCGGCGATTATTTCGCCCGCAGCTCGAAACGTTCCGGCGCCTGGATGAGCTCATTGCAATCGCAGCACCGGCTTGAGCTGAAGAACGGCCGCCACGGCGAATTGCCGATCATCTATAATGTCTGCAACTTCGCCAAGCCGGCGGAAGGCAAGCCGGCGCTGCTGTCGCTCGACGACGCGCGCACACTGTTCCACGAATTCGGCCACGCGCTGCACGGCATGCTGTCGAATGTTACCTACCCTTCCGTTTCCGGCACCAGTGTTTCGCGCGATTTCGTCGAGCTGCCGTCGCAGCTTTATGAGCACTGGCTGACGGTGCCCGCTATCCTGAAGCGCTATGCCGTGCATTTCGAGACCGGCGAGCCGATGCCGCAGGCCCTGCTCGACAAGGTGCTGGCCGCGCGAACGTTCAATGCCGGTTTCAATACCGTGGAATTCACCTCGTCGGCGTTGGTCGATATGGCGTTTCACACGAGAACGACCGTCGAGGACCCGATGGCGGTGCAGGCGGAGGTGCTGGCCGAGATCGGCATGCCGAAGTCTATCGTCATGCGCCACGCAACGCCGCACTTCCAGCACATCTTCTCCGGCGGGTATTCGGCCGGCTATTACTCCTACATGTGGTCGGAGGTGCTCGACGCCGACGCCTTCGCCGCCTTCGAGGAGACGGGCGACGCCTTCAACGGCGAGATGGCGCGCAAGCTCAAGGAGAATATCTATTCCGTCGGCGGCTCGGTCGATCCAGAGGATGCCTATAAGGCCTTCCGCGGCAAGCTGCCGAGCCCGGATGCGATGCTTCTGAAAAAAGGACTTTCGACCTTCGAGGAATTGACAGGCAGCGACGCCTAAGACAATTTGATGACACGCTGTGATGCGGCGGGGCGAAAGCCTTGCCGCAGCTTTTGCGCGTTCCCCCCTTTCGCAAACGCAAAAAAAACTGTATGGACGCCCCAAACTAATAGGCGCGTCCTCTAGAGCGTGCGCCCCAGCCTCAGAGATTTCACATATGGCACTTCGCAATATCGCGATCATCGCGCACGTTGACCATGGCAAAACGACCCTGGTGGATGAGCTTCTCAAGCAGTCCGGCTCGTTCCGCGAAAATCAGCGTGTCGCTGAACGCGTGATGGACTCGAACGATCTCGAAAAGGAACGCGGCATCACCATTCTCGCCAAGGCGACCTCGGTGGAATGGAAGGGTGTCCGCATCAACATCGTCGACACCCCCGGCCACGCCGACTTCGGCGGTGAAGTCGAGCGCATTCTCTCGATGGTGGATGGCGCGATCGTTCTCGTCGATGCCTCGGAAGGCCCGATGCCGCAAACGAAATTCGTCGTCGGCAAGGCGCTGAAGGTCGGCCTTCGCCCGATCGTCGCGATCAACAAGATCGACCGTCCGGACGGCCGCCACGAAGAAGTCATCAACGAAGTCTTCGACCTCTTTGCAAACCTCGACGCGACCGACGAGCAGCTCGACTTTCCGATCCTCTACGGTTCGGGCCGCGACGGCTGGATGAACGTCAATCCAGAAGGTCCGAAGGATCAGGGTCTTACCCCGCTTCTCGACCTGGTGCTCAAGCATGTTCCGGAGCCGACCGTCCACGAAGGTCCGTTTACGATGATCGGCACGATCCTCGAAGCCAACCCCTTCCTCGGTCGCATCATCACCGGCCGCATCAATTCCGGTTCCATCAAGCCGAACCAGGCGGTGAAGGTTCTCCACGCCGACGGCAAGACGATTGAAACCGGCCGCATTTCCAAGATCCTCGCCTTCCGCGGCATCGAACGCCAGCCGATCGAAGAAGCGCATCAAGGTGATATCATTGCGATCGCCGGCCTTTCCAAGGGCACGGTCGCCGACACCTTCTGCGATCCTTCGATCACAGCACCGCTGCCGGCGCAGCCGATCGATCCGCCGACCGTCACCATGTCCTTCATCGTCAACGATAGCCCGCTGGCGGGCACCGAAGGCGACAAGGTGACGAGCCGCGTCATCCGCGACCGCCTCTTCAAGGAAGCGGAGGGCAACGTCGCCCTGAAGATCGAAGAAGCCGAAGGCAAGGATTCGTTCTACGTGTCCGGCCGCGGCGAACTTCAGCTCGCCGTCCTCATCGAAACCATGCGTCGCGAAGGCTTCGAGCTTGCCGTGTCGCGTCCGCGTGTCGTGATGCACAAGGATGAAAGCGGCCAGCTTCTGGAGCCGGTCGAAGAGGTCGTCATCGACGTCGACGAAGAACATTCCGGCGTCGTCGTGCAGAAGATGTCCGAGCGCAAGGCCGAAATGGTCGAGTTGCGTCCGTCGGGCGGCAACCGTCTCCGCCTGCGTTTCTACGCACCGACCCGCGGCCTGATCGGCTACCAGTCGGAGCTGCTGACGGATACGCGCGGCACGGCGATCATGAACCGCCTGTTCCACGACTACCAGCCCTACAAGGGTGTGATCGGTGGCCGCGTCAACGGCGTGCTGCTCGCCAACGCTCCCGGCGAAGCCGTCGCCTATGCGATGTTCAACCTGGAAGATCGCGGCCCGATGATCATCGAGCCGGGCGAAAAGGTCTATGCCGGCATGATCATCGGCATCCATTCGCGCGACAACGACCTTGAAGTCAACGTCCTGAAGGGCAAGCAGCTCACCAACATCCGCGCCGCCGGCAAGGACGAAGCGGTGAAGCTGACGCCGCCGATCCGCATGACGCTTGATCGCGCACTCTCCTGGATCCAGGACGACGAGCTGATGGAAGTGACGCCGAAGAATATTCGTCTGCGCAAGATGTATCTCGACGCAAACGATCGCAAGCGTTTCGAAAAGTCGAAGGCGGCCCTCTGAGAGCCTGGCGCAGTTTAGAGAAGTCCTTAAAACCCCGGCCCTCGCGCCGGGGTTTTTGTTGTGCGCCGCGTCGATTCCATCTTGTGACAATCGTTAAAAAAGCGTTAACTTTTGACCATCGTCCACATGTTAAGTCTGTGGGCAATGGACCGGAATGCGGTATCGCATATGGTTAATTGCCTCTGGCGGGACCAGAGTAAACGTTATGAAGACGTTGTCGATCGATGTCCGGCGGGCCGAGCCGCATGATGCCCGCGCTATATCGGAAACACACAGGCTCGCCTGGCAGCATACCTATGCGGGTATCATTCCGCATCGTGCGCTGACGCAGATGATCGAGCGGCGCGGCGAAAGCTGGTGGCGCAAGGCGACGCGCGGGCCGGCAACGCTGCTGGTTCTCGATGTTGCCGGCACCGTCGCCGGCTATGCGACGCTTGGCCTGAACCGCGCCCGCGCTTTACCGCAGGAAGGCGAAATCTACGAGCTTTACCTTCGGCCCGAATATCAGGGCATCGGCCTCGGCAGGATGCTGTTCGGCGAGGCGCGCCGGCTGTTGAAGTCGCTGGGCTGCAACGGGCTGGTGGTCTGGTGCCTCGAGGAAAACGAGACTGCCGGCCGCTTCTACCGCCATCACGGCGGTGTCGATTTCTGCGAAGGCATGGAAAGTTTCGACCACAGGCAATTGAAGAAGATCGGCTTCATCTGGAGCTGATCGATCCCTAGCGTGTCTGAAAAGACGCACGGCGCTAGAGTCGGCCTTCGCCTATCTCCTACCGGAAGTTTTTGATGTGAATGTGCGCCGCTGCAGTCAAGCATTGGCGCTGTGCGATGTTGCGTTGCCACATGAAACTGATTATCTGGCTGCGAACAAATTCAACCTCGCGGGAGTTTCCTATGCGCATCGACGCTATTTCCATCGGTAATAATCCACCTGAGGACGTCAACGTTATCGTCGAGGTTCCGGTCGGCGGTCATCCCATCAAGTATGAGATGGACAAGGAAGCCGGCACGCTGGTGGTCGATCGTTTCCTCTATACGCCGATGACCTATCCCGGCAATTATGGTTTCGTGCCGCACACACTGTCGGAAGACGGCGACCCGATCGATGTGCTGATCGCCAGCACCCGCCCGCTGGTTCCCGGCTGCGTCATCAATGTCCGCCCGATCGGCGTCCTGAAGATGGAAGACAATTCCGGCAAGGACGAGAAGATCATCGCCGTGCCGTCGCCGAAGCTGACGCTGCGCTACGAGAAGGTGAAGGACTACACCGATCTTCCCGAGATCACGCTGAAGCAGATCGAGCACTTCTTCGAGCACTACAAGGATCTGGAGCCCGGCAAG
Organism: Rhizobium sp. BK591; assembly: GCF_014195045.1. Lineage (NCBI taxonomy): Bacteria > Pseudomonadati > Pseudomonadota > Alphaproteobacteria > Hyphomicrobiales > Rhizobiaceae > Rhizobium > Rhizobium sp. BK591. The sequence goes on along the minus strand of NZ_JACIAZ010000005.1, from coordinate 204,947 downwards.
TGGGTGAAAATCTTCGGCTGGGGCGACTCCAAGGAAGCCGGTGAACTGATCCTCGAAGCCGTCGAGCGCGCCAAGACGACGAAGGGCTGATCGTTCAGCGAAGAAACGCTTCGAGCTTTCTTGCCAAATCCTCCGGGTCGCCGTCGATCCGGAGGATTTTTTTGCGTGCGGTCTCGCCGGAGACAAAGCTGACGCTGGATTTGGGAATGCGCAGCGATTGCGCGATCAGCAGGATGAGGGCCTTGTTTGCCTTGCCCTTTTCCGGGACCGATGTGACGCGCGCCTTCAGGAGGGCTTCACCCTCGCCGTCGGCCTCGATGCCATCGATTGCGTCACGCCCGCCATTCGGCGTCAGCCGGACGGCGAGGCGCAGATGGTCATCGAAAAGGCGCCAGGGACGGCTCAAGCGACCAGCGGGTACAGCGTGGTCCACAGCAAGGTGCGCAGGAAGAAGATGATCAGCAGCAGGATGATCGGCGAAATGTCGATGCCGCCAAGGTTCGGCAGAAAGCGGCGGATCGGCTTCAGCGCCGGTTCGGTGACGTTATAGAGAAAAGTGCCGACCGAATTGACGAACTGATTGCTGGAGTTGATGACGTTAAAGGCATAGAGCCAGGAAAAAATGGCACTGCCAATCAGGATCCAGGTGTAAATATTCAAAGCCAAATCAATGGTTTGAAACAGCGCAAACATCGTCATCTCCAAATTCGTTGTTGACAGACATGTAGACATTGGTGACTAAACGAGCAAGTGCCGTGTGGAGACGCGCGGTGAATCATGTTTAACGGGCGGCTCTGCAGCTATTGCGGCGCCCGTCTCCTCGGAAAACATCCATGTCGTTTGCGCCCACCGGAGACCGTTTTGCCGCGTTTCGGCATTCGTCCTACACGCGGTTCTTCTTCGCGCGCTTCCTGCTTTCCTTCTCGCAGCAGATCGTCAGCGTTGCCGTCGGCTGGCAGATGTACGACCAGACGGGCAAGGCGATCTATCTCGGCCTGATCGGTCTCGTGCAGTTCCTGCCGTCGCTGCTGCTCATGCTCGTCACCGGCTCGGTGGCCGACCGGTATAATCGCCGGGCGATCGCCGCGCTCTGCTCGCTGGTGAGCGCGCTCTGCACACTGGCGCTGCTGGTCATGACTATCATGGGCACCTTTACACCTCTGCCTGTTTTCGCCGTCCTTTTGATCTTCGGCATCGAACGTGCCTTCATGTCGCCGGCGGTGCAGTCGCTGGCGCCCAATCTCGTGCCGGAGCAGGCTCTTTCCAATGCGATCGCCTGGAATTCGTCGTCCTGGCAGCTTGCGGCGATCACCGGGCCGGTGCTCGGCGGCCTGCTCTACGGCGTCAGCGCGACGACCGCCTATAGTGTGGCGGTGATCTTTTCCGTGCTCGGTGCGGCCCTTCTCTACATGATCCCGAAGCCGGAGCAGAAGACGACGGGCGAAACCAAGAGCTGGGCAATGATCCTCGGTGGCTTCAGCTTCATCCGCGCCGAAAGGGTGGTGCTCGGGGCGATCTCACTCGATCTCTTCGCCGTATTGCTCGGCGGCGCGACGGCGCTGATGCCGATTTTTGCGCGTGATATTCTGACACTCGGTCCCTGGGGGCTCGGGCTGTTGCGTGCCGCACCCGGCCTTGGCGCCATCGTCATGGCGATCTTCCTGGCCGCCTACCCGCTCAAACACCGCGCCGGCATCTACATGTTCATCGGCGTCGCCCTGTTCGGCCTTGGAACGATCATTTTCGGCGTGTCGACCAACACCGAGGTCTCGATCGCGGCGCTGGCGCTGATGGGGGCGGCCGACATGGTGTCGGTCTATGTGCGCGAGAGCCTGATTGCGCTCTGGACGCCGGATCATCTGCGCGGCCGGGTCAACGCCGTCAACATGGTCTTCGTCGGTGCTTCAAACGAACTCGGGGAATTCAGGGCAGGCACGATGGCATCGATCTTCGGTGCTGTGCCGGCGGTTGTTATCGGCGGGATCGGAACGCTTGCTGTGGCGGCGATCTGGGCTTCGAGTTTCCCGAAATTGCGGCAGATCGATACGCTCGACGCGCCCACCGCATAGTCGGGATCGATTTCGAAACCGATTATGCGCGAAGAGCGATAGAAGACGTCGCCTTCGCCGCCTTTCCCTCGAAGACGATGTCGAGGAATTCGGTCAGCCAGGCTCTCAGCGGCGCGTCGAACAGCATGCGGCCTTCGAGATGTTCGCGGCCCTGCTGGGCGTTCGGCAGGATGAAGCGATGGGCGCCATGCACGACCCAGCGATGCATCATCACCCGAGTGAGCTCGGCATGGAACTGCAGGCCCCAGGCGTTGCCGTCGTAGCGGAAGGCCTGGTTCGGATAGGCATCGCCTTCGGCCAGCAGGTCGGCGCCGCGCGGCAGTTCGAAACCCTCGCGATGGAAATGATAGACCATCTTCGGCCAGTGCATCAGCAGCCGGCCCTTCTCGGTCGGGTGCAGCGGATACCAGCCGATCTCCGTCGAGCCGTCGGCATTCGGCTGCACCTTGCCGCCGAGATGATGCACCAGCATCTGCGCGCCGAGGCAGATGCCGAGATAGGGGCGTTTTTCCCGCAGCGGAATATCGATCCAGTCGATCTCCTTCTTGATGAAGTCATCGGGATCATTGGCGCTCATCGGCCCGCCGAAGACCACGGCGCCGGCATGGTCTTCGAGCGTCGTCGGAAGCGGCTCGCCGAGAACCGGGCGACGAATATCGAGGCGGTAGCCCTTTTCGACGAGCAATTGGCCGACACGGCCGGGGCTCGATCGCTCCTGATGCAGGATGATAAGGATCGGGCGCCCGTCGCGGTTCGGGTTCTGCTCAGTCGGCATCATCTTGCGCAACCTGGACATCCGTCACCCTGGCGGCGGCCTCCTGCCGCTTCTGGATGCGCTCGCGCGAGGAGACGCCGAGCAGATCGGCGATACGCCAGATCACATGGTCTTCCATCTCGCTGCGTTCGCCATCGGCATAGACGATGTCCCAGAGGATGCCGATCAGCTCCAGCCGTTGCTCGGTATTGAGATGGCGTTTCAGGTCGGCGGTGAAGCGATAATAATCGACGGCGGTGCTTTCGGCCTCCAGACCGGCGGCCATCAGAGCATCGAGCTGTTTGCCGTCGAGGGCATACTGCTCCTTCAGGAGCTTGCGCAGCCGCTTCTTCTCGCTGGCTTTGATCTGACCGTCGGCCTCCATGACCTGCATGCAGAGCGCTGCCACTGCGATGCGCGGATCATCAGGGGCAAATCCTTTCTTCGGGTGGTCGGCGGTGAGCTTTTGGAAGAATGCCTGAAAGCGTTCGAACATGCGGTTTTCGTTCCATTTCAGAAAAGGCGGAGCCGTGTCTTGGGTTCCGGTTCCACCCTGGGATCGCGAACGCCGGGATCATCCGGCAACCCGCCAAAGAAAGGTTTTGCCTCATTCGGCGCCGGCGCTTTATCGCTCGCGGCCGGTTCGACGGGTTTCGATTTTGCCGGCGCTGGTGCCGGCGTGGGGCGCACAGCCTCGGCAATCGTCGCAGCGCGTTCCAGCTCGATGATGCGATGGTCGTTGACGGGGCTTTCCGGCCTGACGTCACGCAGCGGCGGCAGCGTCTTCAGAGCCGTTTCGATCGAGGCCGGCGTCGAACCGTCTTCGAGCGGACCTTCGATCTGGCCGAAAGGCGCCTTCCATTCGAAGGCGTCGAGACGGCCGGTCACCGGCGATATCGGCAGCCATTTGTCGGAGACGAAACCATCCGCCACCCAGGCCGGATCGCGCGGCGCCTTGAGCGCCTGGGCCAGCCAGTGGCGCACGCGGCCCTGGTCGCCGGTCTCGGCCTCTTCGATGTCGGCCAAGAGCAGGAAGGCGGCTTCACGCGGCTGCATGCGCGCCGCCGCTTCCGCCTTGGTGCGCGCCTTGGCGAATTCCTGCGCGTCGAGTGCCGCCTGAGCGACGACGAGAAGGGATTCGACATTGTTCGGGCGCAGCCCTTCCAGCCGCTCGGCACGCTTCAGTCGGTCGAGCGTGGAATCGCCGCTGCGGGCCCTGACATAGGCCTGGCCGATCTCCGAATGCGGTGCCGATTTCCAGGCCTGTTCGAGGATCGAGGCGGCTTTGCGCACGCCGCCTTCGCGGAACAGCGCCTTTGCAGCGACGAGAGCTGCCGGAATGAAATCGGGGGCGAGCTTCAGCGCCTGCTGGGCGTCGTCGCGAGCACCGGCCGGGTTGCTTTCCAGCTTCTCGCCGGCGCGCGCCGTCAGCAGGACGGCATGCAGACGGTTGGCTTCGGCCTTTTCGACGACGCGGGCAGCCTTCTGCTGTTCGAGCAGGCGGATCGCATCGTCCCAGCGGCCGGCCTGACTGCGATATTCGAGCGTCGCCTGGGCTGCCCAGGGCAGATAGGGCGCGTTGTCGGCCGCCTTTTCGGCATATTGGCGGGCCGCCTCGTTGGCCCCGAGACGGCGGGCTTCGAGATAAAGGCCGCGCAGGCCGAGTTCGCGCGTCTCGGGATCGTTGGCCATGGCCTCAAACTTGGCGCGCGCCTCGTCATGGCGGCCTTCGATCAGGGCCGCCTGAGCTTCGAGCAGGTTGATCAGAGGCTCCTGATCGGCGCGGATGAGGCCGCGCGAGCGGGCGGCCATCTTGCGGGCAAGCAGGGCATTGCCGGCGCCGGCGGCGATCAGGCCGGTGGACAGCGCCTGATAACCGCGGTCGCGCTTGCGGGCGCGGAAATATCGCGTCACCGAATGCGGCGAAGTCCAGACCAGGCGGACGAACCACCAGGCGATCATCACGGCGGCGATGAGAGCGATGATGGCGCTGGCGGCAACGATCAGCTTCGTCTGGTAGATCTGGCCCTCCCAGATCAGCGAGAGATCGCCGGGGCGATCGGCAAGCCAGGAGAAGCCATAGGCGAGAAGCAGCACGAAGAGGGCGAAGGCGACAAGGCGGATCAGCATGGTCTTATCCTTCCTTGCCGGTGCCGGAAACGGCTTTCGACAGCGCGCCCCCGACCAGTTCCTCGACGCGGATGCGCGCTTCGAGTGATTGCTTGAAGGCGGTCGACGCCTGCTTGCCGAGGGCGGGCAGATTGTTCCATTCGGCGGAAGCGCCGGGCAGGTCACCGCTCTTCACTTTGTCCTCCATGCGGGCAGCAATGGCTTCGACGCTTTCACCCTCTATATTGCCGACGGGGCGAACGCTCACCAGCGACTTGGCGCTCGACATCAGCCGGTCCGACCAGCTCTGGTTCGGATCCGGCTGGTTGACGGCTTCGACGATCGCGGTGGCGACATCGGGAACCGCTGCCACCAGTTCGGCGCGTGAGGGAATGCCGGTCTCGGCAAAGGCGCGGAGGTCGGCGACAGCAGGATCGTCGGGCGCGACGCCGGCGAAAGTGTCGAGTTCGGCCACAAACGGACCGCCGCGATCGATCGCCGCCTTAAGGGCGGCGGCCGCGATCGCCCGGGCGACGGCGACGTCCTCGCGCGGCTCGTTCAGCTTCTTTTCGGCCTCTTCGAGGCGCTTGGATATATCGGCGCCGTTCGTCGTCTGCTGTTCGGAAGACTGGGCAAGTGTGGCGCGCAGCTGATCGACCTGGCCGGTCAGTTCCGCAATCTTCTGGTTGAGCGCCTCGACATTTGCCGAATCGGCCGGTGCACCGGCTGCGGGAGCCTTCGCCGCCGATTCCAGCGCAGCGACGCGCTTCTCGAGCGCGCCGTCATCCGTGCTCGCCGGGTTGGCGGCAAGGTTGGCGACGGCCTGTTTCAGGCCGTCGATCTCGCCGGAAAGCTCGGCGGTCTCCGGCGAGGTCGCCTGTGGCGCAGACGAGCTCGGGAGGTAACCGGCATACTGGATGGCGCCCGCGCCGAGCAGCGCCACGAGGCCGCCGAAGATGCCGGCGGCAATGAGACCGGAGGTGCCGGCGCTCTTCGGCGCGGGCTGTTCGGGAGGAGGGGTGTAGGACGGTTCCGAAGCTACCGGTTCCTCCTCAAGCGCCTCCGCCGCAGGCTTTTCTTCATATTCGGCATGCGAGGCAGCTTCGGTTTCGGGCGTCAGGCCGTCGTCCGTGGCGGCGGTAGTGTCGGCATCACCGGCTGGGCTCTCTACCGGCTTTTCGGTATCGGCTGCGGAGGCGAATTCCTGTGCATCGAGGTCGATCGTGACCGGCTCGTCGGCGCTCTTCGAATGGCGTGGCGGGTTTCCCGATACCATGAGGTCCTCTTTATCCTGCATTGCAACGAAACTAGACAGTGATCCCAGTTAAGGGAAGAGGTTAGATCAAATTTGGGCAGTTAGAGCCTTCAAAGCAGCGACAAAAGGCTTCTCTCATCCGGCATCGGCGCAATCGTCACGTTTTTTCGAAGTACTGCCGGAACGGCTCCCGCCACCGCCTCGCTCAGGCAAAGGAGGCGAATTGTGCTGCGCTTCAGTAGGGCGGACCGCGGCTCCGGCAGGCGAAAGAAATCCTCAGCCGTCTGGCGGGAATAGAAGAGGATGACGTCCGGGCCACCGTCAGCGAAGATCGCGTCGACCTCGGCAGAATCGGGGACGGCCGATTGCATGCGATAACATTCGGCGACGGAAAATTGGATGCCAAGCTCGCGCAATCTTCCTTCGAAAGTTTCGGCGCGCGGGGTGCCGGCAAGATAGAGCAACCCGTCGGCTCCCTGCACCGCGATGAGATCGGCAAGATCGCGGCCGTTGCCCGCGGATGCGGCGACATATCGGAAGCCAAGGCTGCGCGCCTCTCCCGCCGTCGTCTCCCCGACCGCGAAAAACGGGCGGGTAAGATGCGGACGAAGCTGCTCACCGAGGGCGGAAACGACCCTGATCGCTTCGGCGCTGGTCACCGCGATTGCGCCGCTGGTGGTCGCCAGCGCGGCTACGGCGGCGGTGTTGTCGTGGACCGGCTGGCGCAGCGGCAGCAGCAAGGGCTCGTGGCCCATATCGCGCAAACGTTGTGCGGTTCTCGTCGCCGAATGGGCGGGGCGGGTGACGAGCACGCGCATCAGCGGCCTCAGTGCCAATCGTCGAAAAAGGCGCTGCCGGCCCTTGCGCGCACGTCCTGGCCGGCGCGGGTGCCGAGTGCCGCCGCGTCGCGGCGGTGGCCGTCGGTCGTCACGGCATGCTGGCTGCGGCCGTCGGGGGTGATGATGAGGCCGGAGAAGCGGATCAGGTCGCCTTCGCAGATGGCATAACCACCGATCGGCGTGCGGCAGGAGCCGTCGAGTGCGGCGAGGAAGGCGCGTTCGCAGGAGACGGTGTCGAAAGTCGTGATATCGTTGACCGGTGCCAGCAGATCGTCGACCCTGGCATCGCCGATGCGGCTTTCGATGCAGATCGCCCCCTGCGCCGGGGCGGGCGGGAAGGTGTCGGGATCGAGGATATCGGTCAGCACATCGACCTTGCCGAGACGCTTCAGGCCGGCCAGTGCCAGCAGGGTCGCGTCCACCTGGCCCTCCTCGAGCTTGCGCAGGCGCGTTTCCACTAGGCCGCGGAAGGTGATGACGTTAATGTCAGGCCGCATGCGGCGGATCAGCGCCTGGCGGCGCAGCGACGAGGAACCAACGGTGGCGCCATGCGGCAGGTCGATCAGTTTGCGCGCGGTGCGACCGATGACGGCGTCGCGGATATCCTCGCGCGGCAGATAGGCGGAAAGATGAAGGCCCTCGGGCAGGTGCGTCGGCATGTCCTTGGCGGAGTGCACGGCGAAATCCAGCTCGCCAGCGGCAAGCTTCTGTTCGAGCTCTTCGGTGAAGAGGCCCTTGCCGCCAATCTCGGAAAGCGACCGGTCGGTGATGCGGTCGCCCTTGGTCGTCAGCACGACGATCTCGAACAGTTCTTCGGGCAGATGATGCGCCGCCATCAGCCTGTCGCGGGCCTCATGCGCCTGGGCAAGCGCCAGCGGGCTACCCCGCGTGCCGATCCGGAAAGGTTTTGTTTGCATCCGCTCAATTCCGTTGTTACCGGAGTTCTCGTAAACGGGTTTCCATCCCATCGCAATCAACGAACAGGCTTCATGGTTCCCTTTCTACGCATCCTTGGCATCGAAACAAGCTGCGACGAGACCGCCGCCGCCGTCGTCGAGCGCGATGCGGAGGGGCATTCCAACGTGCTGTCGGACGTGGTGCTGTCGCAGCTCGACGAGCACAGCGCCTATGGCGGCGTGGTGCCGGAGATCGCCGCGCGCGCCCATGTCGAGGCGCTGGACGAGCTGATCGAAGAGGCGCTGAAGCGCGCCAATGTGTCGCTGGGCGATGTCGACGCCATTGCCGCCACGTCGGGGCCGGGGTTGATCGGCGGGCTGCTTGTCGGGTTGATGACCGGCAAAGCGATTGCCAGAGCCGCTGGCAAGCCGCTCTATGCGGTCAACCATCTCGAAGGCCATGCGCTGACGGCGCGGCTGACGGACGGACTGTCCTTTCCCTATCTGATGCTGCTCGTCTCCGGTGGCCATACCCAACTCATCCTGGTGCGCGGCGTCGGGCAATACGAGCGCTGGGGCACGACGATCGACGATGCGCTCGGCGAAGCCTTCGACAAGACGGCAAAGCTGCTCGGCCTGCCCTATCCCGGCGGACCGGCGGTGGAGCGCATGGCGCGGGACGGCAATCCCGATCGTTTCAATTTTCCGCGGCCGCTGGTCGGTGAGGCAAGGCTCGATTTCTCCTTCTCCGGATTGAAGACGGCCGTGCGGCAGGCGGCACAGGATATCGCGCCGCTCAGCGATCAGGACGTGGCGGATATCTGCGCCTCGTTCCAGAAGGCGATTTCGCGGACGCTGAAGGATCGCATCGGCCGCGGCCTGCAGCGGTTCAAGACGGAATTTCCGGCGACATTGCCTACTCCTGGGCCTGCTACCGGCTCTGCTGCTGGCGAAAAGCCTGCGCTCGTCGTTGCCGGCGGCGTCGCCGCCAATCTCGAACTGCGCGGCACGCTGCAGGCGCTGTGCGACAAGAATGGCTTCCGTTTTATTGCACCGCCGCTGCACCTCTGCACCGACAATGCCGTGATGATCGCCTGGGCGGGACTGGAGCGGATGGCGGCGGGTGCCGCACCGGATGCGCTCGACGTACAGCCGCGGTCGCGCTGGCCGCTCGATTCCAACGCGGAAACGCTGGTCGGTTTCGGAAAAAGAGGAGCCAAGGCATGAGCGAAAACATCGCCGTCGTCGGATCGGGGGCTTTCGGCACGGCGCTTGCCGCCGTCATCGCCCTTGCCGGGCGCAGTGCGGTGACGCTTGTCGGGCGCAATCCGGCGCTGATGGAAGATCTGAAGAGCGAGCGGCTGCATGATGCGGTGCTGCCCGGCATTTCTCTGCCCGACACGCTGGAATTTTCCGCCGAGGCGGATGCAATCACCGGCGCCTCCATCGTGCTTTTTGCGATGCCGTCGCAGGCGCAGGCCGATGCGGCGCGGCAATACGGACCTTATCTTTCCAAAGACGCTGTCGTCGTCACCTGCGCCAAGGGCATCGAGCGGGCGACGGGCAATCTTCTGACCGACATGCTGGAACGGGAACTGCCGGACCATTCCGTCGCGGTGCTCTCAGGCCCGGGTTTTGCCGCCGATATCGCCAAAGGCCTGCCGACGGCGATGGCGATTGCGGCAGCCGACATGGAGACGGCTGAGCGGCTAGCGCAGGCGATATCAGGCCGGACCTTCCGGCTCTATGCCTCCAGCGACCGGATCGGCGTGCAGCTCGGCGGCGCGCTCAAGAATGTGCTGGCGATCGCCTGCGGCATCGTCGAAGGCCGCGGCATCGGCGATTCTGCGCGTGCGGCGCTGATTGCGCGCGGGCTTGCGGAAATGTCGCGTTTCGTCGTCGCCATGGGCGGCCAGGCGGATACGGTGCGCGGGCTTTCCGGGCTCGGAGATCTGGTGCTGACGGCGACGAGCCATCAATCGCGAAACCTGCGCTTCGGCATCGCGCTCGGGCGCGGCGACAAGACCGATCCCCTGCATGGCGCGCTGGTGGAAGGCGCGTTTGCCGCCTCCGTCGCCTCGCGGCTGGCGGCGGAATTGAAGGTCAGCATGCCGATCACCGATGCCGTTTCCGCCATTATCGACGGCAGGCTCGATATATCAGAGGCGATCGAGCAGCTGATGACGCGTCCGATCACCACCGAATAGGAGACAGACATGCTTTTCGCCCTTCTCTGCAAGGACAAACCGGGACATCTGAACGTGCGCATGGATACGCGTCCGACACATATCGAGCATCTGAACAGACTGAATGCCGAGGGCACGCTGAAGATCGCCGGCCCATTTCTCGACGATGACGGCAAGCCCTGCGGCAGCCTGATCATCATCGAAGCGGAATCGAAAGAGGCGGCGCGGGCGTTTGCCGATGCCGACCCTTACGCCAAGGCCGGACTGTTCGAAAGCGTCGAGGTCCAGGCCTACAACTGGGTCTTCAACAAACCGGAGGCGTGAACATGGCGCACTGGCTCTATAAATCCGAACCCGCCTCCTGGTCCTGGGAGCAGCAGAAGGCTGCCGGCGAAAAGGGCACAGAATGGACCGGCGTCCGCAACTATCTGGCGCGCAACAATATGCGGGCGATGCAGATCGGCGACAAAGGCTTCTTCTACCATTCCAATGACGGGCTGGAGATCGTCGGCATCGTCGAAGTCTGCGCCCTCTCCCATCCCGATTCCTCCGCCAAGGGCGATCCGAAGTGGGATTGCGTCGATATCCGAGCCGTCATGGACTTGCCTAAGCCGGTGACGCTGAAGGATGTCAAGGCGAGCGAGAAGCTTGCCAAGATGGCGCTCGTCACCTCGATGCGGCTGTCGGTGCAGCCGGTGACGGAAGAAGAATATCTCGAAGTCTGCCGCATGGGCGGGCTGGACAATCCGCCGCGTTGAAGACCGATCCCGAAGCCTTCATCCGCGCCAATACCAGCCTGATGCCGCCGCCGCATGTGCCGGAGATTTCGCTCTATCTGGCGAGCGAGGCGCATGAACTCTGGCTGAAGACGGAGGAGGAGCTGGAGGCGATCGGTCTGCCGCCACCCTTCTGGGCTTTTGCCTGGGCGGGCGGTCAGGGACTGGCGCGCTACATCCTCGACCAACCGGAAACGGTGCGCGGCAAGCGCGTGCTCGATTTCGCCAGCGGTTCCGGCCTTGTCGGCATTGCGGCTGTGATGGCCGGTGCCCGCAAGGTCACCGCCTGCGATATCGATCCCTGGGCGCTAGCCGCAGTCCGGATGAATGCCGAGGCCAATCGCGTTTTGCTCGGATTTACCGGCGCCGATCTGATCGGCCAGGCCGTCGATGCGGATATCGTGCTTGCCGGCGACGTCTTCTACGACCGCGCTTTCGCCGATGCGCTCGTTCCCTGGTTCGCGATGCTGGCGGCCGAGGGCAAGGCGGTGCTGGTCGGCGATCCCGGACGCAGTTACCTGCCGCGGGATCGGCTGGAATTTTGCGCGGTTTACGAGGTGCCGGTGACGCGGGCGCTAGAGGACAGCGAAATCAAGAGGACGACGGTGTGGCGTTTCGCTCCCTAGGTCGGGCCGACATTCAGGTTTCGATCACGCGGGCTATTCTATGTTGGCATTCCAGCAAGCACTCGCCGGCTGGTTTTTGCCGGTCAAGCCTTTTCGAAGAGCGGCGAGATCACCATGTCCGGCACCAGCACCAGGCCCTTGTCGGTTATCCGGATTTCCGGGATGACCGACAACGGGATGAGGTTGAAGCCCATATAGGCGATGGTGCAGCCTGCCTTTTCCCATTCGAGCTTCAAGGCCTTTACTTCGTCCGCGACCTGGTGCACGCGCTGGTCGGACAAGAGCCCGGCGATCGGCAGCGGCACCATGGCCGTCACCTTGCCGTCCATGACGATACAGACGCCACCCTGCCTTTCTTCGATCGCGTCCAGCGCCACCTGCATGTCGGCGGCATTGGTGCCGGCGACGATGATGTTGTGGCTGTCGTGGCCGACCGAGGATGCGACCGCGCCTTGTCTGAGCCCGAAGCCGTTGAGCAGTCCGTGGGCGACATTGCCGGCTGACTTGCCGTGGCGCTCCACCACCGTCACGAAGCAGAGGTCGTGCCTGTCGAAATGCGCCTGCCAGTCATTGGCCGGCTCCAGCGTGACGGTGACGTGGCCGAGGGTAATGCCGGGCAGCTCCGGCTTGATCGTATGAGCGACGACCGTCTCCGTCGGCAGGTCCGGTGTCAGCTTGAGATTTTTGGGCAGCTTGACCGTGTGGTAGGCGGCATCCGGATAGCGGTACGGTTTCGACATAGCTTCGTCGAGGATCGGCGTGATCTTCTTGCCGTCGACGACGAGTTCGCCACCATACCAGGTGCTGACCGGCGTAAGGTCGTCGCTGAGAAGCACCAGATCGGCCCGGCGCCCGCCGCCCAGACCGCCGATTTCGCCTTCCATGCCGAACCGCGTCGCGCCGTGCAGCGAACCCATCGCCCAGGCCTCTTCCGGCCTCATGCCGTATTTCACGGCTTCGCGCGTTACCCAGTCCAGGCCGAAGGCGAGCAGATCTTCCGCATCACGGTCGTCGGTGCAGACGGCGACGCGCTTGTGGGAGGCGCCGAGCTCGGTGATCGTCTTGATCGCCTGCGGCAGCGAATGCCAGGGAGTCGTCGGCGGGCCGCCGCGCAGGAAGATCCACACGCCGGCTTCCAGCAGGTCGTCGGCAATATCGCGGTCGATGGCTTCATGCGTGTCGGTAACGCCGGATGCGGCATAGGCGGCAACGAACTCTCGTCCGTAGACATGGCCCGACACCGGCCTGCCGCGCTCGAGTGCTGCAGCCAGGATCGCATGGCTGCGCTCGTCGCCCATCGCAACGGGGACGAAATCCATCTTCTCACCGAGAGCCACGGCTTCCGGCCATTTGTCGAACAGGGCGGCGATCTTGTCCGGCGTCAGGTCGCCGCCGGCTGTTTCCAGGTCCGGCGTCGTCGCCGGCACGGTGCTCGGCACGGTCAGGAAGATCGACAGCGGCGCCTGCCGCGCATCCTCGAGCATGGCCTCGACGCCGGCGACGTCCATGACGTTGCCGATCTCGTGGCTGTCGCAGAAGATCGTCGTCGTGCCGTTGAGGAGTGCCGCTTCCGCATAGGCGCAGGCCGTGACCATCGAGGATTCGATATGGATATGCGGATCGACCAGGCCGGGGGCGATGATGCCGCCTCTGGCGTCGTAGAGCTTGGCGCTCCCGCCTCTGTAGCTGCCGGCCGGCTTGACGGCTGCAATGCGGCCCCCCGAAATCCAGATTTCGCGTCCGTCGAGAAAGCGCTCCGAATAGGTAGACAGGACGCGCGCGCCCTGGATGACCAGGTCGGGTTCGCGACGAGCTGAGGCGACATCCGCAAGACGGCGGGTCATGGTCGAGAGCGGCTGAACGGAGAAGCGGGTAAGCGTGCTCATGAAAACCTCATTTCCAGGACTCGGGGAGGACAGGCCAGAGTGTAGGGAACGCCGTCGGGGGAGGGAAGCACGAATAGTTCTTGCTTCTGGCGCGGGTCCCTGGCTGCTGGAACCGGGCAACAGCCGCGTTCCGATCATGCGCGATCGCCCGGGCCAGAAGGCGTCAGCCGGCAATCAAGGCGGCTTCATAGACCATCGTCGCGGCGGCAAGATCAGCCAACGCCGTTCCGACTGCCTTGTAGAGAGTGATCTCGTCGTTGGACGTCCGCGCTGGAACATCCCGGCGACACAGCTCGTCAAGTGTTGCACGCACCACATCTGTGGAAAGGACACCGCCTTGACGGGAATAGAACCGTGTGCACAGCACCGCCTTATCTGCTCAACAGGGGTATCACAGCGTCATCGCGCATCACCACCTCTATATGGGCGCGGAATGCTGAGAGACGGACGAGGAGGACTTGGCGGCGAAGCCATGAGTCTCTGTAGAAGAGACATCTTACGCGGTTTTGGCTGCTTCTGCGGCGGAGGCAGTTCTTGCGCCGCTCTTTTCGCAAGTTCGAAGTCAAAATCAAAAGACATTTCGGGCCTCGTCCACCATTTGGAAATCTCGAAGACTAGAATGCAGGAAACGTGCCAACCGCTACGTTAGGCGGTGCTGGCACGCCGGCGTCAACCCTGTCGTCTCGCGCTATTGCGCCTAGAACAGAATGATTTTAGGCCGCGTCGGCCTAAAATCTGAATCCTGTTCTAAATTAGATAGTTAGAGCATGATGTCATCCGAAAACCGCCCACACTTTTCGGCATCATGCTCTAGGATACGGCCTCAAATCGAATGGATTGCGCGCCTTCCCACAGCGTGAGGCGCCCTATTTCGGCGAGTTGGTCGAGATTGGATGTGATTGTGATGAAATGATTGCCAGCCAGTTGGCCCATTTTCGATGAAAAATCGACACCTCCATAGGCAAGCAGGATTTCCGTTTCGCTAATGCCTCCTGGGTAAAGGATGATATGACCGGGGGCCGGATGGCTCGTATGGTTCTCATAACCGACGCCGAAATCATGGTCGCCAAGCGGAATCCAAACGCCCTCGCCAGACCAGCGAACGTGCACGATTTTACCATCGAACGGCATCTGCTTGATGAATGCGTCACAGGTTTTGGGCGCTCTGGCAGTTTCCAGGACAGCGTCGAAGATGAATGGCCCTGCTGTAATTTTCAGTTTCATGATGTCGCTCTTGTTAGATTTGACCGTTTGTTGATTTGTCTCGCCGCGGCTTTCCGATATTGCCCGTGGCCCTTAGTACCCACTAGGACGCCGTTTTCGACCACAGGCTTTCCGGCGACAATTGTCGTTATCGGCCAGCCGGTGATCTCGATCCCCTCGTAGGGCGAATAGTCTGCGCCATCATGCAGTTCCGCATGACGGATGGTCCGCTCGATGGTTGGATCCCAGATCGCGATGTCTGCATCCGCCCCTACGGCAATCGTTCCCTTTTGTGGATAGAGGCCATAGGTCTTTGCATGGTTCGTTGATGTCAGGGCGACAAAGCGCGGCAGATCGATGCGCCCGGCCATGAACCCTTGCGAAAATAGGATGGGAAGGCGGGTTTCGACGCCTGGAATGCCATTGGGGATGTGCCTGAAATTCATGCGACCTTTGGGATTAAGCTTCCCGTGCTGGTCGTCGTAACGGAATGGACAATGATCGGATGAAAAGAGTTCGAATGCCCCGGTCTCGATCCCGCGCCAGCATTCCTTCTGGGCATCTTCATCGCGCGGCGGCGGAGAGCAGACAAGTTTGGCGCCCTCCCAATCCATGCCGTCGAGGTCCTTGGCGGTGAGCGTCAGATATTGCGGGCAGGTTTCCCCGACGACTTTGACGCCTCTCATCCTTGCGCGAGCGATCTCTTCCATGGCCTCGCCGTTCGAGACATGCACAATGACAACGGGAACGTCCACGATTTCGGCCAGCGTCAGGGCGCGGTGCGTAGCTTCGCGTTCGACGGCGACCGGACGGGTGGAGGCATGAGCGCGTGGGGCAACGTCGCCCGCCAGCTCGTGTTTTTCGATCAGGAACCTGATTGCGTCCTCGTTTTCACAATGGACCATGACGGTGGCGCCCGTCCGTCGCGCGACATCGAGCGTCTTCAGGATCTGTGCGTCATCAAGGCGCAGGCTCTCATAGGTCATGAAAACCTTCAGCGACGGATAGCCGTCGGCCACAAGCGCTGGCAACTCCTGCCCCAGCACGGCGTCGCTCGGGTCGGATATGATCAGATGAAAACTGACGTCGGTATAACACTGGCCCTCTGCGAGCGCATGATAGGCCGTTAGCACCTCTCGCAGCGACTTGCCCTTTTCCTGAAGGCAGAACGGCATGACGGTCGTATTGCCGCCGAACACCGCCGACAGCGTTCCGCTCTCGAAGTCGTCCGCCATCTCGATCCCGTCGCCCGAAGGCTGGGAGATATGGACATGGCTGTCGATGCCGCCTGGAAGGACATATTTGCCCGAGGCGTCGATCGTGTGCGCAGCGCCCGACAGGCTTTGCCCGATCTGGACAATCTTGCCGTCTTTAATGCCGATATCCGCCTGGAAAACATCCGCAGCAGTCGCCACCGTGCCGTTCTGAATGATGAGATCGTAGTTGCTCACAAGCCTGACCTTCAGTGTTGCAGGATTTTGCCAAGGAAGGCTTCGGTTCGTGGGTTGTGTTTTCCCGCGAAAAACTCCTCGCTCGGACGATCCTCGACGATCTCGCCCTGATCGATGAAAATCACGCGTGTCGCCACCCGGCGGGCAAATCCCATCTCATGGGTGACGACCATCATCGTCATGCCGTCCTTTGCCAGTCCGGTCATGACGTCGAGCACTTCGGAAATCATCTCTGGATCAAGCGCGGAGGTCGGCTCGTCGAAGAGCATGGCGAGCGGATCCATCGCGAGCGCCCGCGCGATCGCCACGCGCTGCTGCTGCCCGCCGGAGAGTTGGCTTGGATATTTTTTCGCGTGGTCCGTCAGCCCGACCCGATCAAGAAGCGCCATGGCCTTGGTGTGAGCTGCCGTTTCGCTGCGGCCAATGACAATCTTCTGCGCCAGCATGATATTGTCGATGATCGTCAGATGAGGAAACAACTCGAAGTTCTGGAAGACCATACCTACCCGCGTGCGAAGGTTCGGCAGGTCGGTCTTCGGGTCGCCGACTTCGATACCATGCACCCGGATCGAACCTTCCTGAAACTGCTCGAGCCCATTGACGCATTTGATCAATGTCGATTTGCCCGACCCCGAGGGACCGCAGACAACCACGACCTCACCGCGTTCGACGTTCACCGAGCAGTTCTTAAGGACAGCGAACTGTCCATAATATTTGGTAACGCCAGTGATCTCAATCATGCCCGGCCTTTCTGGAAACGCGCGATGGAAAAGGGTTGCAAGGCTCTATCGGTCTCGCGACCGAGAACGAGCCGAGATGTTAACTGGCCGACAATCGGGCCGAGCGTATAGCCGTTTGAAGTGACGGCGTTGAAGAACCCCGGCATTGACGGATGTTCGCCGAGGATCGGCGCACCGTCGATGTTGATGTTCATCGCCGCCCAGCTTCGGATGACGTGAAGTTTGCGCAGAGCAGGAACGACGTGCTGGGCAACCCAAAGGTTCCCCTCAAGGCTCGACAGCAGCGGGCGTGGATGTTGATGGACGGGATCGAGGCCTGCGGTCCAGCCACCGCCGATGATGAAGTTCCCGTTTGCCGCCTGCTTCAGGGTCAAATGGCGGTCGGCATGGGCGACGAGACACGAGATCAAAGGTGCTGCGGCCTCGGTAACCACCATCTGCAGCGGAGCACCAAAGACCGGCACGTCGACACCGAGCATCGCGCCGATCCTTGAAGCGAAGGCTCCGGCTGCATTGACGATGCGTCTTGTCCGCAAGATGCCCCTCGATGTCTTGACCTCGAACCCGTCGTCCGAGGTTCTTATTCCGGTGACCTCGCAATTTTCGAAGACTTGCGCGCCGTCTCGCCGTGCCGCCTCCAATATATATTGCGTAGCGACGAGAGGATTGATCTTGCCCTCCTGGGAGCAGTAGGCAGCGCCGACGAAATGAGAAGACAGAGCAGGCTCCAGGCAGCGCAGTTCCTCTTGCCCGATCAAGCGGCAATCGATCCCGGCCGCGCACTCCACCCTGACCTTTTCCGCCAGAAAACGCATGTGGTCATTGGTTTCGGCCACCATGAGGCCGCCTGTAACCTTCATCTCGAAATCCTGTCCGATCTCGCTTTGCAGCGCGGCCCAAAGAGCGATTGAATCACGCTGGAGGGGAAGCGTTTGAGCGGCCGCTCCGCCGCCACCTTCGGCACGGGCACCGTGGTCGAAGGAAAGCAACTGGGCATGAAGGCTTCCTGCATTACCTCCAGATGCCAGCGAGTTCGCAAAAGCGCGCTCCACCACCACAACGTCCTCGCCTTCCCTGGCAAGGAAGAGCGCCGTCGAAAGGCCCGCAATGCCTGCGCCGATTACCAGCGTGGACGTTTCCGTCACCGGCAAAGCTTGAGAATTCGCCACTGGGGGTTTTTCCGGCAAAAGTGCGCGCTTGTGGCCGCCCCATTCCGGCTTTTCGACCGCAAGCGCCGCCAGCGGAATAGGTCGAAGTGGCATTTGCGGAGCCAGAAAACCGCTTGTTTCGCCAGTGAGGTGCCGTTCTTTCGTGACGTCAGCGATCGCTTTGCCGCAGTAGCGGCTCTGACATCGCCCCATGCCCGCACGCGACAGGCGCTTTAATGTCGAAATGTCCTGCGCACTATTTGCGCTGAGCGTCCTCAAGACACCGTAAGTCACCCCTTCGCAACGGCAGATCAATGCATCGTCTGGCAGAATTGCCGTCTTTGTCCCTGCATCGTCCTTCGGCGCAAAGACCTGCCAAAGGGCTTCTTGAAACCGTCGATGGCGGGCAAGCCTTTTCACCACGCTTTCGTCAGTTTGGACAAGGAGGCCCAGTTTTCGCGCAATCGCCGCGGCGGCGATCTGCCCTTCTGCCATCGCAACATGCGCGCCGCCGAAATGCGCCGCTTCACCGACAACATGCACGTTTGCAAGCGTTGTCTGACCGTCGAGATCTCGCACTGCCCGCAGATCGCCGCCGACGACCTCATGGCCGCAGCCGAGCAGCCGGGACAGCTCATTGGAGGATGCGAAATTGCCGCCGATAAGGACCGTGTCAGCTTCGAGATTGGTCTCACCGCTTGGTCCGGCGAAGGTGACGCTCTCCACACACTGAGAACCGTTGATCGAGGTAAGCACGCTATTCCAGCCTATCTTGACGCCCGCGGACCTGAGCGTTGATATCTGGCGCAATCCGTGACGGGCGAGAGCGGGATCCGTTGTCAGAAGGCCGAGGGCTGCGACAGGCCGAGACCACGGTGGCGGTGCTGCTTCCAGCAAAGCGACTATGGAGGCTCCCGCCTTTCGAAGTTCGTTTGCGACCTGCATATTCAAAGGACCGTTTCCGGCGATGATGATCCTTCGGCCGGGAACGGTTCCATAGCTCCTCAGCAACGTCTGGGCGGCCCCTGTTGTCATCGCACCAGGAAGTGTCCAACCCCTCACTGGCGTTGGGCGTTCGTAGGCCCCCGTCGCGATGATGAGTATTTTCGGCTTGCAGTAAAACGCATGGCCGGACCCATAGCAGGCGATAATAGGCGAACCGTCGTCGTCACGTGCGGCACCCCACACCACTGTAGCGGTTAGAAATGTCACGTCATGGTCGCGCACTTCCCCTATAAGCGCTGCGCCGGATAAAGCCTGCTCGTCGCCACTCAATCGCTCGGCGGCGCTGCGTGTCGAGGGTTGCTTGAAATACTGCCCGCCGGCAGACGGCCGTTCATCAATGACAGTCACCTTGGCGCCGGCCGCAGCAAGGACCTTAGCTGCGGCCAGTCCCGCAGGCCCCGCTCCGACAATGAGAACGTCCATCGTCCTTGTCGCTAAGGAATGCGGCACACTGCAGAGATCGGCAATCTGACCAGTGGCAAGGTCGGGCCGCGCAGCAGGACGCAGGACCTGCATGTCCTCACCGACGATGGTCATGCAGGCCCGCTGGCTGACTTTCCCGTCGATCGTCACGAGGCAATCGTGACAGACACCCATTCCGCAGAAGAGGCCACGGCCTTCGCCTTTGATGCCTCGGGAAAATTCATGCCGCCCCGTCGCCTCGATGGCAGCGGCAACAGACATGCCCTTTTCGGCAAATATCTGCAGACCGTCGACCGAGAGCCTGACCCGCGCATCGTCGGGTCTCAAGCTCTGGTTTATGGAAGCGACGGGCATCATGGAATTCCTCAGGCGCCGAACGTCAGACCGAAATCGGCCACCAGCGTCTTCATGGCGGCGTCCTGCGCGGGCGGCAACGGTAGGCGCGGCGGCCGCGGCAGGCCTGCGCCAAATCCCATGTGGGTCAGCAGTGACTTCGTTCCTGCGACATAGGCCTGGCCGCCGACCGCCTGAATGACGGGCAACCATTTGAGGTAAAGCTCTCTTGCCTCATCGAACTTTTTCTCATTTGCAACAAGTTCGAAGATCCGCGCCATCGGTCCTGGCGCAACATTTGAAGCCACTGCCACCCAGCCCTGCGCACCCATAACGAAAGACTCAAACCCGAGAATACCGCCAAACACAGTCATATCGTCGCCAGCCAGCCGGATGATATCGCGCACGCGTGTCACTTCGAGGGTGGACTCCTTGATATAGTCGCAGCCGTCGATTTCGGCGATGCGCTTGACCAACTCCGGCGTCAGGTCGACGTTTGCGGTCGCGGGATTGTTGTAGACCATAATCGGGATGGCCACGGCAGACGCAATGCTCTTGTAGTGATGAACGAGTTCGTCATCCGTTGGGGTGGAATAGAACGGCGGAATAATCATGACACCGTCAGCTCCCATTGCCTCGGCCTTGACGCTAAGGCGAATGGACTCCCGCGTATCTTCCGCTCCCGTGCCGATCAGAACAGGCACTCGTCCCGCGACAGTTTCTATGACGATCCTCGCCACACTATCGCGCTCATCCTCGCTGAGCGATAGAAACTCACCC
Organism: Rhizobium sp. BK591; assembly: GCF_014195045.1. NCBI lineage: Bacteria > Pseudomonadati > Pseudomonadota > Alphaproteobacteria > Hyphomicrobiales > Rhizobiaceae > Rhizobium > Rhizobium sp. BK591. The sequence goes on along the minus strand of NZ_JACIAZ010000005.1, from coordinate 184,468 downwards.
GTCGATCCAAGAGGGATCAGGCCATGGATACCTTCCTTGACCTGCCAGTCGGTAAAGGCAGCCAGCCCCTTCAGATCTACCGCGCCGCTGGGATCCAAGGGCGTAATCATCACGGTGTAGACACCGCGGAACGTCTTCTGCATTTGAAAATCCTGGTTCTAGCGCTTCTCGTTAATGGAAAGCCGAGATCCGGCTTGACCGAGACGCTTTTCGATGTGGCTCTGGAAGAAGTCCCAGAGTGTTGTGAGGAGGAGGTAATAAATCGCCGCGACAGCAAACAGTTCGAGCACCATGAACCGCTCCTGGATGAGAACCTGAGTCCGGCGAAGGAGTTCTTCGACCGAGATGACGGAGGTGACAGAAGTCGTTTTCAAGAGACCGTTCACCGAATTGCCGAGAGGCGGAACAATCACTTTGAAGGCTTGCGGCATCACGATGTAGCGCATGATCTGACGCTCCGTCATGCCGAGCGCGCGCGCTGCCCTGGTCTGGCCTTCCGGCACGGCTTCGATACCGGCGCGAATGATCTCCGCGAGATAAGCTGCCTCGTTGAGAGCCAATCCGAGCAACGCCGCTTCTATGACGGTGAACTTGATGCCGAACAGCGGAAGCGCCGTATAGATCGCAATCAACTGTACGAGAAGCGGCGTGCCGCGAAAAAGCCAGATATACGCCTTGGCAATGTAGTATGGCATCCGCCGCGACGATCGCCGCATCAATGCAAGAGCAAAGCCCAGAATAAGCCCCGCAACCAACGAGACGATGGTGAGCCAAACGGTCGTGAACACCCCGCCAAGTATAAAGGGGTTGAACAGATAACCGAAAAAACCAGACCAGTTCCAAAGCGACATGAAGACGACTTTCTGCGAGAGGTTTGGCGCGACGTGGTCGCGTCCCGCCTCATCTCTAAACGATCTTTGAAATCAGTTCAGCGACCGGGGCCTTTGACCGAATAGTCACCCGCGACCATCGGCAGACCGTATTTGTCAAAGAGCGCCTTCAGAGATCCATCCGCCTTCATGTCTTTCAACGTCGCAGACACGGCATCAGCCAAAGCCGGGCTTTTGAATGCGACAGAAACCGGAGCGGGGTAGAGGCCACTGATTGCCCGTTTGAAGTCCCCGCGAGAATCGTACTCCTTGGCGACGGCGTCGATCGACACGACACCCTGCACCTGGCCCGCCCGCAGAGCCTGGTAGGCCAGGGCGAAATTATCGAACGTCTGGATGGTCAAGCCTTCTTTGCCAGCGTCACGCAGTTCCTTGTCGAGAAGGCGTGTCTTTGTTTCCTCGAAACCACCAATTTCGACACCGATCGTCATGCCGGCCAGATCATCTTTTGCGGCGACGTTTTTCTTCGAATCTGGTGCCACGGAGATGCTGATGGCCTGATCTTCATAGGGGATCATCTGCATGATCTTGGCGCGTTCTTCGGTGAAGAAAATGCCCGTATTGATCATGTCCCAGCGGCCAGCCTGCAGGCCCGGAACCATCGCGGAGAATTCGATGCGGACATATTCGGGCTCAAGGCAAAGGCGCTTGGCGATCTCTTTGCCGAGGTCGATGCGCATGCCCTTCAGATCACCCGTGGAGTCGATGAATTGGAGCGGCGGAAGCGTTGGATTGGTCGACATGACGAGCGTGCCGGGCTTGATCAACTCGCCTGCCGCCACTTTTGGTTCGCAGGATTGAGCGAAGGCAAAAGACGCTGTGATCGACAGGAAGGACGCGGAAAGAATGCTGCGAGAGAAGTGTGAACGGAGCATGGAGAGCCTCTGGAGTTCGGTTCTTTATCGTTGGATCCCAACCTTGCATTCAAGTGGGATCCCACTTTTATACAAAAGTTCACCGTTGATGCAAGTGCATTCTCAATTCATCGATTCAGTAGTTTGCTAGGACGCCCTGACGTACGACTTCGAGATGATCGGTCATGGCTTGGCGAGCCGCCTCGGCATCGCTGGAGGCCAAGGCAAGCAGGATCGCTCGATGTTCTCGCACGCCCGGCTTCGCGCGTACGACAGGCAGCTGTCGCTCGAAGATCGTTGTGTAGCGCCGCATCTCCGCGATCGTGGTTGCCATAAAGGGGTTGCGGCTCTCGCTTGCGATATAGTTGTGAAGCGCATCGTCAAACGCCCAGACTACCTCAGGGTCAGGTTCGGGGTCGTCCTCGATCTCGTCAAGCATCCTTGTCAAAGCGTCCAGTTCAAGTCGCGAAACGTGGGGACTGGCGAGCGCGGCCGCAGTTGGTTCGAGCAGCATCCTCATGGTGAGGCTGTCAAGGTAGTCCTTGAGACTGATGACCCTGACCGAGAGAACGCCTTTTTCGTTTCTGACAAGAAGTCCTTCCCCTTCGAGACGTCCCAGCGCGTGACGCATAGGAGAACGCGAAACAGCATGTTTGGTCGCCAGGCGACGTTGCTGGACGACCGATCCCCCCGCGAGCCTGGCTGATAGAATATCGGCCAGCAGGGAACGGTAGGTTTCGTCAGCAAGGCTGGAGTCGCCAACTTCATTCAGACCATCGTCCATCTGCACTCGTTCCAGTCCTTTTCCAAATCGGCTATCATATGTAACAAGTGATCGCGTAAGGAAAGCACGATGCCGCGTCGAGCGGCCAACGACCTAAAGAACAAGGAAATGGCAAACGGTGACAGACGCCTTAGAGGCCTCGGGTCGGAAAATTGCGGAGAAAGGGCAGCATAATCTTGCATCGCTGACCTACAAGGCCGTGTCCGACATGATCCGGCATCGCCGGCTGAAAGGCGGGCATGTCATCGTTGAGGCAAGGCTTGCCGAGACACTTGGGATTTCGAGGACGCCGCTGCGGGAAGCGCTGCAGAGGTTGGAGGGCGAAGGCCTGGTTCGCAAGGGCGACGGCCGAAACTACGTCGTGCGACAGGTGGATGTCGGCGAGTATCTTCAAAGCTTGAAACTGAGGTTGTTGATCGAACCTGAAGCAGCAGTACTGTCGATAAACGCTATTCCGCGACGACTTTTGATGAGCGTCCGGCAGGAAATCCACGACCTTCTGGACGCCACGGCGTATCACACAGACGCCCATTGGTTCTCGGACGACAATCTCCATAATATGATCATCGATCATTGCGGCAACGCGGTAATGGCCAAGGTACTACGGGAGCTTCGGGCGACCACGCGTCTCTTCGAAATTGACCGCCTGAAAGATCGCCTGAAGCCGGACTCCACGGAACACCTCGTTATCATCGAGGCGATCGACCGGGGCGACGTCGAGGAAACTCGCCGAGCTGTCGCCCACCACATCGAAAGCTTAATCGCATTTACCCGGATGCATCTACACGTCGCTGACCTCTAGCGATCGAGTGGACCGTAGGAGCAAGCCCGGTGAAACGATGATGGAGCCTCAATCAGAGGCTTTTGTTCGAGTCAAAGTCCTCGATGCCTCGATCAGCCATCTTCTTTTCGCTGGGCATCGCCCGGACCAAAAGACGTCAGCCGGCGATCAAGGCGGCTTCATAGACCATCGTCGCGGCGGCAAGATCAGCCAACGCCGTTCCGACTGCCTTGTAGAGCGTGATCTCGTCGTTGGACGTCCGCGCCGGAATATCCCGGCGGCACAGCTCGTCAAGTGTCGCACGCACTGCATCTGTAGACATGACGCCAGCCCTGATCGGCTGAACCAGATCGCCCGCTTCGTGAAGGGCTTCGTGCGTGTCGATATAGACCGAGGAGCGCCGAAGCGCTTCTTCATCGGCCTCGCGCATCGCCGGCGTGAAGCCGCCGATCAGATCGACATGGGTGCCCGGCTTCAGCCATTCGCCTCGGATAAGCGGTGCGGTCGCCAGCGTCGCTGCGCTGACGATATCGGCTTGCCGCGTCCCGGCTTCCAGATCCGTGACGGCGGTGGCCTGGAGGCCGCGTCGTCGGAGGCTCTGCGCCAGCCGTTCCGCGCTGGCGGGATCGATATCCCAGATATCGACATGCGCGATCGGCCGGACGGCGCGGTAGGCATCGGGTATGAGGCTCGCGACGCGGCCTGCGCCGATCACCAGCAGACGGTGCGCGTCCTTTCGGGCAAGATAATCCGCGGCAAGGGCCGATGCCGCCACCGTACGGCGCGCCGTGATCGTGTTACCGTCAAGGAGCGCAAGCTGCATCCCGGTCCGGCCATCATAGAGCATGTAGGTCGAGGTCAAACCGGGAATGCCGCGCGCCGTGTTTCCGGGAAAGACGGTAACGATCTTGATGCCAAGGTAGCGCTCCGACCGGTGCGTTTCATGCCAGGCCGGCATCAGAAGCAGGGTCGCATCCGGCTCGCCGCTATTGGCTATCGTGTGGTGATGCCGTACCGGCACAACACAGCCTTCGGCAAATGCTTGCCGCAAAGTCGCAACCAGCGCGTCGAAAGGCAGAAACTCGCCCGTTGTCCGGGCATCGAGAATACGGATTTGTGTGTCGGTCATTGAAGCGATCTCTCAGTGAGTTCTGACTGCTGGATAAAGCGAGTTCTGTGTGATTGAACGAGGCCGCGTCGCCGCTGCGCGGCGCACCAGCTTTTCAACCGGCATCGGCCCTTTGGACACTCCGTTGCGATCGGAATGCGGGGCAACTCGGCACCGCTCAGCCAAACGCCGCCTTCTTCTCCAGAATTCTGGCGTATTGCGTCAGCGGATAGCACAGGGCGAAGAAGATCACGGCGACGAGACCGTAGACCTTGAACGGTTCGAAGGTCGCGTTGTTGATGGCGTTTGCGGTCTTCAGCAGTTCTTCGAAGCCGAGGATCGAGGCCAGTGCGGTGCTCTTGATCAACTGAACCAAGAACCCGACGGTCGGCGCGCGCGTGATCCGGAAAGCCTGCGGCAGGATGACAAGGCGAAGTTCGAGGAGACGGTGCAAACCCAGGCTGGCTGCGGCGTCCCATTGTCCGCGCGGCACCGCCTCGACGCCGCTCCGCCAGATTTCGGCCAGATAGGCGCTGGCATAGAACGTCAGGCCGCAGACGGCGGCAGTCCATGACTCGATGCGGAAACCCAGCATCGGCAGGCCGAAGAACATCAGAAAGAGCTGCATCAGGAGCGGCGTTCCCTGAAACAGGGCAATGTAGCCGGACGCGAAGCTGCGCGACCAGCGCGTTTTCGATATCCGTGCAGAGAGGATCGCCAGGCCAACGATGGCGCCGCCGGCAAAGGCTGCGAGCGAAAGCAGCAGGGTCCAGCGTGTTGCGAAGACAAGATTGCGCAGAATGTCCCAGAAGGTGAACTCAATCATGCCAGACCGGCTCCCAGAAAACGGCGTTTCCCGGCGAAAAGAAGCCGGCGAAGTGCGGCGGACATCGAAAGGTAGATCAACGTCGCCACCAGATAGGTCTCGAAGGAGCGGAAGGTGCGCGACTGAAGCAGATCGGCCTCCTGCGCCAGCTCGCGGACGGATATTTGCGAAACCACCGCCGATTCCAGCATCATGATGATGATCTGGCTCGTCAGCGCCGGAAAAATGATGGCGAGCGCTTGCGGCAGAATGATCTTGAAGAACACCAGCCGAGGTCTGAGGCCGAGTGCCTGTGCCGCCTCCTTCTGGCCTCTCGGTATGGCATCGAGCCCGGCCCCGACCACCTCGATCGTGTAGGCCGCCATGTTGAGGGTCATGGCAAGAACTGCGGCAGAGATCGGATCAAGGCGAATGCCGAGGCTGGGCAAGCCAAAGAAGATGAAGAACAGCTGCACCAGGAATGGCGTATTGCGCATGACTTCCACATACAGGCCGACGGCCTTGCGCAACCATGGATAAGGTCCCCGGCGCGCGGCCGCGCCGAGAACGCTGAGAACGATCCCGAGGACCGATGTGGAGGCCGTCAGTGCAAGCGTCGTGCCCGCGCCATAAGCCAGAGCGCCCATTCCGTCCCATAGCCAATTGAAATCGAGGCTGTATCTCATCGCTTGTCCTTTGGAGCCGGATGACCTGGGCTGGGTCGGCCCGAAATCTCGATCCGCCTCTCAACCAAAGAATTGGAGCATGATGCCGCCGGAATCGCTTGCGGTTTTCGACATCATGCTCTGGTGAGGGGGAGGCCGACCTCAGTCCTTCAGGTTTTCAGGGTTGAGCGGTGCTTTCAGCCAGCTCTTCGAGCTTGCGTCGAGTGAACCATCGGCAATCATTGCGGCGACGCTATCATTGACGGCCTTCTTCAGGCCTTCCTCGCCCTTGCGGAGTGCGATGTGCGAGGGCGAGCTGAGGAGCTGGAATTTCTGCTCCGGCTTCAGTTCGTCCTGTCGTGCCAGAACCTGAGCACCGACATCGTTGCCGACGACCATCAACTGGGTCTGGCCGGATATGAAGGCCTGGATGACCGAATTGTAGTTCTCGAAACGCTGGATCGCGGCCGAACCGGGGGCGGCGGCGGTCAGCGAGGTGTCTTCGAGCGTCCCGCGATTGACGGCGACGGTCTTGTCGGCAAGGTCTTCCTTGCCGCTCACCTTCAGCGCAGCCGGACCGATGACGGCGATATAGTAGGGGGCGTACGGGGCGGCAAAATCGATAACCTCGGCACGCTCCTTCGAATAGCCGACGCTCATCAGCAGATCGACGCGGTCGTCGTTCAGGTAGGCGATCCTGTTCTGACCAGTCACGCTCACGAGATTGAGTTTCACGCCGAGCCCGTCGGCGATCTTCTGGGCGACGTCGACGTCATAGCCTTTGATGCTCATATCGGCGCTTGCCGAAGAGAAGGGCGGGAAATCGGAGAAGATGCCGATGTTGATCTCGCCTGCAGCTTTGATATCGGCAAGTTCGTCGGCCTGTGCGGCCCCTGCCAGGATGCCGAACACGGCAATTGCTGCGGTGGCGGCGTAGCGCAATTTCATAAGAGCAGTCATGTCGTTCCCCTTTTTGAGACGTCTTGTGCGACAGGTGATGGATGGCAGCGGACACGAGGCACGCTGCCGGTGTGAAGCTGGTTCTCAGGTCACGTTTGTCCTGGCCGCGGGACTGAACATCGCGAGGCACAGGAGTTCGAACAGGACCTGCGCGGCGATCTGCGCGGTGTTGGTGGTGTTGTCGTATTGCGGCGCGATTTCCACGACGTCGCCGCCGATGAGGTTGATGCCTTTGAAGCCGCGCAGCAGGGTCAAGGCCTCCCTCGGCTGAAGCCCGCCCACTTCTGGCGTGCCGGTTCCCGGAGCGAAGGCCGGATCAAGGCTGTCCACGTCGAAACTGAGATAGGTCGGACCGGCGCCGACAACCTCCAGAGCCTTTGCGATCACGGCCTTGAGACCCATCTCCGCCACCTCTTCTGCGTGGATGACGGTCATGCCGGAGGCAAAGGAGAACTCCCAGAGATATTCGCCGCCGCCACGGATGCCGATCTGGATCGTCCGCTTCGGATCGAGCACGCCCGCCAGAACCGCCTCGCGGAACGGCGCGCCGTGATGGAACTTGGAGCCCTCATAGGGACCTGCGGTGTCGCAATGAGCGTCGATGTGGATCATGCCTACCGGCCGGCTGGCCGCCAGGCCCTTGAGAATGGCGCCGGAGATCGAATGGTCGCCGCCGACCGACAGCGGAATAACCCCGGTTGCCGCGATCATCCGGTAGCAGGCCTCGATATCGGCATGGCATTCGGCCAGGCCGAACCGGCTGCGCATCGGCACGTCGCCGACATCGGCGACTTTCAACCCTCCCATCGGCGCGACACGCAGAACATGCTCGTAGGGGCCGACACGCTCGATCGCCCGGACGGCCCGCGGCCCCAGCCGCGCGCCGGCGCGATTGGTGACGCCGAGGTCCATCGGCACGCCGATCAGAGCCACGTCAAGCGCCTCAAGCACCTCGGGCCGCAAGCCGTTCTCGATGAAACGGGCGTCCAGAAAGGTCGCAGGATCGGCAAAGGGCCATTTGCGGCTGTCGCCGTCCTTGAACACGCTCGCCGCCACGGCGCGGAAGTGCGGATCTTCCATCTCCCCGCCTGCGGCGCTGCCGAAGCGCTTTCTCAAGTTTTCCAGAAAATCCCGATCAATGGTCAAGGCAGGCTCCCACGTATTGATGCAGCCGTCATCATCAGCGCCGCACGCTTCTCTTGGAACCGCGAAAATTCGAGAGGGGATATAACGATTGCTGATAGCTCGGATCCGCCGAGGCGCCGCGATGCGGGTCGTGCATTCATCGGTATGTTCAGAAAACTTTATAACCCGGCGAGAATTTTCCCACTACCGCGGTCGGCAACCTCCCAGCAGTCTCCGATACGAACGGTCCGGCAGAGGGCCGACAACAAAGGGAACCTACCATGTTGCACGATATGACACGCCGCCGCTTCCTCGGATCCGCCGCTGCCGCGGGGATTGCCGGCACGATGACCGGGTTTGCGCGATCCGCCGCAGCCGGCAGCGGCAATCTCACCGCCGTCGAATGGGGCGGCGATGTCGTCGAAGCCATGAAGCAGATTGCCGCCGACCAGAATGCGGCGACGTTCAACTGGGTTCTCCATCAGGGTGGCGCGGGCGCGATCCTGCCAAAGATCAAGGCCGTCTGGCCGAATGTCGACTACGACTACGTCGCCGGCTGGGAAGGCTCATTCAACAGCATGGTGAAGGAGGATTGGCTCGAGACCATCAATCCTGCCGATATTCCCAACCTTGCGAATATTCCCGAGAAAATCATCATTCGGGACGGCAAGGGGAATATCAAAGCGGTCCCACGCGCCGTTGGCGGCATGTATTTCGGCGCCCGAACCGACACGGCTCCGATCGCTGTGAAGACCATCGATGATCTGCTGAGCCCCGATCTTAAGGGGGCGATCTGCTGGCCAGGCCCGACGCAGAGCATGATGCTCCAGATCGTCGCGCTCGCCCTTCACGCCGGTGGCAGTGAAACGAATATGGAGCCCGGATGGAAGCTCATGACGGAACTGGCGAAGTCCGGCAATATCGGCCGCGTCGCCATCACCGATATCGATTTCACCAATTCGCTGACGTCGGGCGAGACCTCCGTCGGCTTCTTCGCTGAGCCCGGCTGGGCGGCCGTGGCGAAGAACTTCCCGGTTACGCGTTTCACCAAGGACAGTAACTTCAAGGCCTTCCTCTACCAGAGCGGTTTCGGCGTGTTGAAGAATAGGCCGAACACCAAGGCAACGCTCGATTTCGTCAACTTCGCGATCAGCCCGGACATGAACTCGCTCTACGCCAAGGTGGCGGGCGAAGCGCCGTTGAACAGCAAGGCGGTCACCCCCGACAATCTCAAGCATCTCTCCTTCACGCCGGACGAGTTTTCGAGCTTCGTCTATGTGCCGGACTACAATGTCGTTCTCGAACAGCAGGATGCCTGGTCCAAACGCTGGGAACAGGACATTGCTCCGTTGCTCTAAGGCACCTCGCGGCAGGTTATCGAAGGCGCGACGCGGGCTTCGATAACCTCCCTTTCTCATGCCCCGCAAGGGCGAGGAAAAGGCTGTTCCACCATGACCAAAGCAAGGCGGCAACCCGTTGCCATTTCTATTCCTGATCGCCGAGATGTCGCCCTGACGCTCGGACCAGCCCTGCTGGTGTTCGCCTTCGGTTTTCTGTCGCCATTAGTCAATCTGGCAATCGAAAGCTTGAAGGAGTTTACGCCGGGGCGCGTCGGTTCCGTTGAAAATGCCGCGGCGACAGTTCAAAACTACTATGAGCTGGCAAACCAGGCGTTTGCGAGCGTCCTGCTGACGACTTTCTGGATCGGTGGAGCTGCCGCGATCATCGGCCAGCTCGTGGCATTCCCGCTGGCCTACTTCATCGTACGGCGCATTTCCCCGCGGATGCGGGCGCTCACTCTCGGCTTTTTGATTACGCTTGTTCTCTCCAGCGTCCTGATCAAGACCTATGCGATCGAACTGACCTTCGGGTCGGTCGGCATCTTCCGCCCCTTCCTCTTGACACTTGGCCTTTCGCCCAACAGCCGCGAATATATCAATATCGTCGTGACTGCGGGTCTGGTTCACTCGATCATACCGGTCGCAACGCTGACGCTGATTGGCGCGATGCAATCGATCGATCCGCGTCTGCTCGATGCAGCCCAGTCGCTCGGCGCGCCGGGATGGAAAGCCCATCTGTCGATCACGCTTCCCCTGAGCTTCCCGGCTCTGATCTCAAGCACGCTTGTCTCGCTGACTTTCGCGATCAGCGCCTTCGTCATTCCCATGGTGCTCGGGAGGGGCCGGGTGCTTTTCATATCGAACGTCATCTACACCCGGTTCAGCGATATCGCCAACTATCCGAGCGGCGCGGCGATCTCGCTCGTCATGCTTGCGGCGGCGTTGGCGGTGGTCGCTGTCATAACGTTTGCGCAGGCCTGGAAGGTTTCCCGATGAGCAGACAGTCTCTTGCAGCGCGAACCGGAGACCGGATCGCCGTTTCCCTTGCCTACGGTGTCATCGGCCTTGGATTGGCGTTCCTCGCCATCCCGTTGGTGATAACATGCATCATGGCTTTCGACGCCAGGACCTACCTTGGTCCAATGCCGCCACCTGCCTTGTCGCTTCACTGGTTCGAACGGCTGGTTTCCCAGGCGGATATCCTTACCAGCCTACGCACCAGCCTCATCTTGGCGGTACTCACGACGGTTCTGTCCGTCACGATTGGAACTGCGGCGGCTGTTGGCCTTGCCCGTGGCAATTTTCCAGGAAAGGCGGCGCTGACTTCGGCCTTTCTCTCGCCACTCATCGTCCCGCCCGTCGTCATTGGATTCGGCCTGCTGCTTTTTCTTTCCAAGGCCGGCATCACGAATGGTATGGCGCGCCTGCTCCTCGGCCACGTGATCGTGACGTTGCCCTATTGCATAAGGACCAGTCTCGCCAGCCTTCTCGGCAGCGATCAACGATTGACGGAAGCCGCAATGGTTCTCGGCGCCACCGAGCGCCAGGCCTTCTGGACCATTACCCTGCCGCTCATGCGGACGGGCGTCGTCACCGGGGCGATCTTCGCCTTCGCCATTTCAATAGATGACGTATCGATCAGTCTCTTTCTGAGCGATCCGTCCGCAACGACCTTGCCTGTTACGCTGGTCAGCAACATGCGGGCGGCTTTCGACCTGACGATCGCTGCGGCGGCCGTGGTCCTGATTGCCGTCACCGCGTTGCTGATCGTCGTGCTGGACCGGGTCGTCGGCTTCGACACTGTCGTCGGCCAGGGTTTGTTTCGTTCTTGAGGACAATACGATGATTTCTGCCGTGGAATTTCAAGGGGTCAGCAAGCGCTTTGGCGAAACCGTCGCCCTCGGTAATATCTCCTTCTCGGTGAATCCAGGTGAAACAATCGCACTGCTCGGACCAAGCGGCTGCGGCAAGACCACCATTCTTCGGCTCATTGCCGGATTCGAGCGGCCCGACAAAGGCTCGATCTTGATCGACGGCGAGCCGATGGCCGGATTGAAACCCTATGAGCGCAATGTCGGGCTGCTGTTCCAGCATTACGCTCTTTTCCCGCATATGACCGTCGAACAGAACATCGGCTACGGACTTCGCCATCGCAACCATCCGCCGGAGCAAATACCTCGCCGCATTGCCGAGATGCTTGAGCTCGTCCGGCTCGTCGGTTTCGGACAGCGGCGGCCGCACCAGTTGAGCGGCGGCCAGCAGCAGCGTGTTGCGCTGGCGCGGGCGCTTGCCACCCATCCGAGCCTTGTTCTTCTGGATGAGCCCTTGTCGGCCCTCGACGCCAAGCTTCGGCATGAGTTGCGCACCGAATTGAAGGATGTGCTCGCCGCGGTCGGCTCGACCGCAATCGTGGTAACCCACGACCAGGAAGAGGCGATGAGCCTGGGAGAGCGCATATTCGTGATGAACCGTGGAGCAATCATGCAATCCGGCAGGCCGGATGATGTGTATTGGCGTCCAGACTCGCGTTTCGTCGCGGATTTCATGGGACGGACGAATTGGATTCACGGCTCGATTTTGGCCGCGGGCGGATCGGCGCGCAAATTTCGCTCCGAATCCGGCTGGGAGTTTCCGGTCGCGTCCACGGGAAGCCTTTCCGGTGCCGCCGAGATTTGCGTGAGGCCGGAAAGCGTCGAGATATCGTCCGGCGCTCCGGGAGCCGGGGCCATGCCCGGACGCGTTGCCGACGTTGTGACACTCGGTGCGTTCAGGCATATCGTTCTGGACCTCGTCAGCGGTGACCGCATAATCTCGGCTTGCCCTAACCGTCCAGACATAGCCTTTACTCGCGGGCAGGAGATCAGCGTTTCCATTCCGCCGGAGGCATGCGTCCTCTTCGCGCGATAAGCTGGCATTGACGGGACGCAGCTTGCGCTGCGCCCCGGGCAAAGGATCGCCGGTTGCCGTAAGAACATGGTTCGTCCAATATCTGCTTATCGGCAGAGAGGCCCTCGGCTCTCGAGCGCCACAAAGTATGGAATGCGGCTCCTGATGCTTGATCTTGATTCCTATCTGCTTCGTGCATTTCTGACCGTCGCGGAGATCGGCACCGTCAATGGAGCAGCCGCCAAGCTGAACAGAACGCAGGCGGCGGTGAGCATGCAGATCCGCAAGCTGGAGGAGCTTGTCGGCGTTACGCTGTTTTCGCGTTCGTCAAAAGGCCTCGAGCTCACGAGCCATGGGCAGATCATGCTGGCTTATGCCCGCGAAATGGTCGCCCTCAGCGACGAGGTCGAGAAAAGGCTGACAGGCAAGATGATCGAGGACCGCATCCGCCTCGGCGTCGTTGAGGACTTCGCAGCCGGCCACCTGATCGACATTCTTAGCGACTTCAGAGCCCAGAACCCGAAGGTCGAGATCGATATCATCGTCGAGCCGAATCGACGCCTCGCCAGCCTGTTTGAAGACAGGAAGCTGGATCTCGTGGTTTGCGACATCACCTGCCTCTCGCGAAAACCGACCCTGATCTGGACCGAATATTTGATGTGGACGGTCAGATCCGACTCTGTGGCGGATGCGGAAAAACCGCTTCCCATCATTATGTTTGAGGAGGAGTGTCCCTGGACGCTCCCGACGATTGCCGCTCTGTCTCAGCGGAACATCAAGTGGAAGACGGCGTGCGTCGCATCGACGCTGGTGGCCATGGCGACCGCGGTTCGCGTCGGTATCGGTATCGCACCGATGATGCTCAACACGAAACCGGAGGGCTGCCGGACGCTTGACAAATCGGCGGATCTGCCCGGGCCGGTGCGCATCGAGATCGGTCTCTATGCTCAGTCCGAGACGGCCGAGGGCGCGCGCTACCTTGTGGACTTCATTTCGCGGCATACGGCCATTTTGTCCAGCTAAAGCCTTGAGCCAACAGAATGCTTCAATCTGACCAGGAAGGCTTTAGGAGCGTTCAGCTTCTATTATATCGGCTCAACTTAATTCCCTCTACCGGAATGGCCAGCCAAGCCCCACAGTGATTCCAATGAAGGGTCGAACGGCCCAATCTCAAGCATTCATGGAAGTCGCGAATACGATGATGGGGCAAGCCAAAGTTGACGAAACTCTCCTCGCAGATGCCGCCTATCTGCCCGGTCAGGTCGCAAACCTGACGAGAGGAGCGAGCGTGACGGCGCAAACCAACGAAATACTGGAGCGCATCGATGACATGCTGCTGCGCGAAGGGACCGATAAGGCGGAGATCATTCTCGCCAACATTTGGCTCAGCGACCTTGCCTCATTCGAGGAAATGAACAGAGCCTGGGATGCTTGGATGCCGGATAGCGGAACGCCACGGCGGGCGACGTTTGAGGACAAGAATCTCCCGCCGATGTGCGCCATCCGTATTGACGTAGCCGCGTCGCGAAAGAGTGGGGCCGGGCAAATTTGAGCCGCCGGCGTTCGTCATCTTCATATTCCTGTCAGCAAAGCTGACCAGGGAAAGGCTCTAAAGCGCGTCGCGTCAAATCGGAATCATGCGACGCGCTTTAAGTCATTGTTTTATGCATGTCGTTGTCCCAAAACCGCTGTACACTTTTGGGCGACATGCATTAAGGCCGGATGATGCAGACATTGGCCTCGTAGGCGCAGGGATCGTCCTGCACGGCGACGTCGATGACCTTCGCCTTCGGCGCCAGCTGTTCAGGCCGCGGGGCCGGATAGAAACCATAGCCGTCGCCGCCGACATAGGTTCCGCCATCGACCTGATAGGCATAGGAAGAGCCGGCATAGGTGCCGCCGCTGTCGCCACCCTGCGCTTGGGGCAGGACGAAGATGAGATTGCTGCGGGCGATGCGATTTGTCGCCGGCGATGAAAACTGTTTCAGGAACGGCATCCGCTCTTTGCGGTTGCGATACCGATAGGCATTGTCGAAACGGATGCCGCGATCGCGCCAACCGACACGTTCGCCGAGGAACAATCCGCCGTGGACAGCGTGGCGATGGCCGGGAAAGCGATGATCGCTGCGGCGGTCGCCGGCTTCGGCGGGCAAGGCGGCAAGTGCGGACAGGGCAAGCAGGGTGACTGCGGACAAACTGCGAAACATGGGTGGCCGGCCTCCGGAATTCCGATCCTTAACAAATCGTTAACGCCAGATTGCGCCAAAAGCCGAAGCTTGTCCATTCAGGTCCGAGCATCGGCATCAAATTTGAGCGGAAGAGACCAGTTTCTTTAGCCTGCAAACTTCCCGGTAACGCGAATCGATTAAATTAAAAGCAGACAGCGATTGTGCTTGTCGTCGGCGTTTCCGGTGATTAAACGTCGCAATTGATGCAACGCACACAGAGAATTTTGTCATTCGTGTGGTTGACTGAGCATGCTCCGAAATCCGGGAGCGCAGAGAAGCCGCCGCGAGGTTCTGATGGCGAACGTGACAAATAACCGGCCCCTATCGCCGCATCTGCAGATTTACAAACCTATTCCCACCATGATCATGTCCATCGTCCACCGCATTACCGGTGGCGCGCTCTACGTCGGCACGCTGCTCGTCGCTTGGTGGCTGATCGCGGCGGCAAGCGGCCAGGGCTCCTATGACTGGGCCAACTGGGTGCTCGGCAGCCTTCTCGGCAAGCTCGTGCTTCTCGGTTACACCTGGGCGCTGCTGCACCACATGCTCGGCGGCTTTCGCCACTTCATGTGGGATCTCGGTTACGGTTTCGGGAAGGAATTCTCGACCAAGCTCGCCATCGCCAACATCATCGGGTCGCTCTGTCTGACCGTGCTGGTCTGGGTGATCGGCTTCCTCATTCGCTTCTGAAGGTCCTCTCATGGATATGCGCACCCCCCTCGGCAAGGTTCGCGGGCTCGGCTCCGCCAAGGACGGCACGGACCATTTCTGGCGCCAGCGGCTGACGGCCGTCGCCAATGTTCCGCTCATCCTCTTCTTTCTCATCTTCATGCTCGTCTATGCCGGCGCGCCTTATGCGGATGTGGTTCGCGCGCTGTCGAACCCCTTCGTCGCTGTTGTCATGGGGCTGATGGTGATCTCCGGCGTCATCCACATGAAACTCGGCATGCAGGTCATCATCGAGGATTACGTGCATGGCGAGTTCGGCAAGATCGCGCTGCTGATGCTGAACACGTTCTTTGCGATCCTGATCGCCGGCCTCTGTCTCTTCGCCATTCTGAAAATCGCATTCGTAGGATAAGCTTGATATGGCACCGACTTCACCCGCCCAGAATGGCAAGGCCTACAAGTATGTCGATCACTCCTACGACGTGATCGTCGTCGGCGCCGGCGGCGCCGGCTTGCGCGCCACGCTCGGCATGGCCGAGCAGGGCTTCCGCACCGCCTGCATCACCAAGGTATTCCCGACCCGCTCGCATACGGTCGCGGCCCAGGGCGGCATCGCCGCCTCGCTGCGCAACATGACGCCGGACAGCTGGCAGTGGCACCTCTACGACACCGTCAAGGGTTCCGACTGGCTCGGCGACGTCGACGCCATGCAGTATCTCACCATGGAAGCGCCGAAGGCGGTCTATGAGCTCGAGCATTACGGCGTGCCGTTCTCGCGCAACGAGGAAGGCAAGATCTACCAGCGCCCGTTCGGCGGCCACATGCAGAATTACGGCGAAGGCCCGCCGGTCCAGCGCACCTGCGCCGTTGCCGACCGTACCGGCCACGCCATCCTGCATACGCTCTACGGTCAGTCGCTGCGCAACAATGCCGAATTCTTCATCGAGTATTTCGCGCTCGACCTGATCATGTCGGAAGACGGCAGCCGCTGCACCGGCGTCGTCGCCTGGTGCCTCGACGACGGCACGATCCATCGCTTCGCCGCCAAGATGGTGGTGCTGGCGACCGGCGGTTACGGCCGCGCCTATTTCTCGGCAACCTCGGCCCACACCTGCACCGGCGACGGCGGCGGCATGGTGGCGCGTGCCGGCCTGCCGCTGCAGGATATGGAATTCGTGCAGTTCCACCCGACCGGCATCTATGGTTCGGGCTGTCTGATCACCGAAGGCGCCCGCGGCGAAGGCGGTTACCTCGTCAACTCCGAGGGTGAGCGCTTCATGGAGCGTTACGCGCCTTCGGCCAAGGACCTTGCCTCGCGCGACGTCGTTTCGCGCTGCATGACGCTTGAGATCCGCGAGGGCCGGGGCGTCGGCAAGAACAAGGACCACATCTTCCTGCATCTCGACCATCTCGATCCGGCCGTTCTGCATGAACGCCTGCCGGGGATTTCCGAGAGCGCCAAGATCTTCGCTGGCGTCGACGTCACGCGCGAGCCGATCCCGGTTCTGCCGACCGTTCATTACAATATGGGCGGCATTCCCACGAATTATTGGGGCGAAGTGCTGAACGCCGACAGCGCCAATCCGGAACGGATCATCCCCGGCCTGATGGCCGTGGGTGAAGCCGGCTGCGCTTCGGTGCACGGCGCCAACCGCCTCGGCTCCAACTCGCTGATCGACCTCGTGGTCTTCGGCCGCGCCGCTGCGATCCGCGCCGGCGAGGTGATCGACCGCGCAGCGCCGGTCCCGCATCTCAACGTCGCAGCCTGCGACAGGATCATGGACCGCTTCGACGGTCTGCGCCACGCCAGCGGCGCCACGCCGACGGCGGAACTGCGCGAGAAGATGCAGCGCGCCATGCAGGAAGACGCCGCCGTCTTCCGCACGCAGGAATCGCTGGAATCCGGTTGCCGGCGCATTTCGGCGATCTGGCAGGAAATGGGCGATCTGAAGGTCACCGACCGTTCGATGATCTGGAACTCCGATCTCGTGGAAACACTCGAGCTGCAGAACCTGATGGCCAACGCCATCACGACGATCTACGGCGCCGAGGCCCGCAAGGAGAGCCGTGGTTCGCATGCGCGCGAGGACTATACCGAGGGTGCATTCGCCGGCCGCGACGACGTCAACTGGCGCAAGCACACGCTCGCCTGGGTCAACGAGGCCGGCGACGTGAAACTCGACTACCGGCCGGTTCACACCGAGCTCATCGCCGAAGGCATCGATCCGCAGAAGATCGCGCCGAAGGCTCGCGTGTACTGATCTCAAGAGGAACCCGCTATGGTTGAACTCGCTCTCCCCAAGAATTCTCAGATGCGCGAAGGCAAGGTCTGGCCGAAGCCGGCGGGTGCCAAGAACACCCGCGAGTTTCGCGTCTATCGCTGGAGCCCGGATGACGGCCAGAACCCGTCGATCGATACGTTCTACATCGATGTCGACGATTGCGGGCCGATGGTGCTCGACGGTCTGCTCTACATCAAGAACAAGATCGACCCGACGCTGACGCTGCGCCGTTCCTGTCGCGAGGGCATCTGCGGATCCTGCGCGATGAATATCGACGGCACCAACACGCTCGCCTGCACCAAGGGCCTCGACGATATCAAGGGCGCGGTGAAGATCTATCCGCTGCCGCATCTACCCGTCGTCAAGGATCTGGTTCCCGACCTCACCAACTTCTATGCCCAGCATCGTTCGATCGAGCCGTGGCTGAAGACGGTGTCGCCGGCGCCGGCCAAGGAATGGAAGCAGAGCCACGAGGACCGGCAGAAGCTCGACGGCCTGTATGAATGCATCCTCTGCGCCTGCTGCTCGACCTCCTGTCCGAGCTACTGGTGGAATGGCGACCGTTATCTCGGTCCGGCCGTTTTGTTGCAGGCCTATCGCTGGCTGATCGATTCCAGAGACGAGGCGACCGGCGAACGCCTCGACAATCTCGAGGATCCGTTCCGTCTCTATCGCTGCCACACGATCATGAACTGTGCGCAGACCTGCCCGAAGGGCCTCAACCCGGCCAAGGCGATCGCCGAAATCAAGAAGATGATGGTCGAGCGCCGGGTTTGATCAGCATGCATGCCACGACGGAATAGACGGCTTCGATCCCGAAGCCGTCACAGAGATCAGGTCGCGGCTTTGCATCTGTGCACGAACAGGGCATTCGCATCATGGTGCAATTCTCTTGAGTTCGCTGGAGCGCTCTTCCGAGACATTGCGCGAGTTCGACAGGCATCCTGACAGAGATGAACGCGCGCAACACCTTGCTGACAAATTCTATGTGCAGGAAGTTTTGCAGCGGGACAGTTGAACTGTATCGTTTTTCGGTTAGTTGTTGTCACGGGCAATTTGTGCAGCCCGACTTGATTAACCAAAGCGAATTACGATAATCGGACTTGTCTCACGCCCGTTTCTCTACGGCGATAGCCGAATTCAGGAGTATGATGATGCAGTTGCGATATGCGATGACAGGTCTGGTGGTGGTTCTGTCGCTAGCCGGTTGTCAGCGTACGGCATATGATTACAGCTCCAACAACGCCAGTGCCACGCCGGCGCCGCTGACGGCGCAGCCGGTGCCCTCGGTACAGGGGGGGCAGCTTCCGCCACCGACCGGAAGTTCGCAGTTTCCGGCCGCGCCGACGGCGACGGCGCCGATGCCGGGCGCTCAGCCTGGCGCAATGGCGGCGAATGCGCTTGATGTCACCAAGGAATCGATGGTCGGAAGCTGGCGCGTCAACGGCGGCTGCGACATGTTCCTGACGCTGACCAATCTCGGCAGCGGTTCGCGCGGTGGTACCCGCGGCTGCGTCGGCGAGCTGACGGCAATGGGGTCCTGGGAAGTTTCCGGCAAGCAGGTGCTGCTCAAGGACCGTTCGGGCAACCAGATCGGCAGCGTCTACAAGACGGCCGACAACCGCTTTGACGGACAGACGAACACGGGTCAGCCGATCAGCCTCAGCCGGTAAATGTTCCGGCAGCTCTGCTGCGACGACTGACAGGCGGATATGCCCTCATGCAACCAATGCCGGATTATGCGCTCAGCGTCTGCGAACAGCTTAAAGCGCTGACCGCATCGGGGGCACTTCAGGTCGATTCCGCACAGATGGACGTGGCAAAGAGCCTCGACCGGGTGCTTGCCGGGCTCAAGCAACGGCGGCCGGCGGCAAAATCGAGCGCGCTTGGCTGGCTGTTTGCCGCCAAGAAGAAATCCGTCGACGGCCACAAGGGGCTTTACATCCACGGCAGCGTCGGGCGCGGCAAGACCATGCTGATGGACATGTTCTTCTCGATGGCGCCGTGCAGGAAGAAGCGCCGGGCGCATTTCCACGAATTCATGGCGGATGTGCATAACCGCATCGCCGCGCACCGGCTGAAGCTCAAGAACGGCGAGACGAAGCAGGCCGATCCGATGCCGCCCGTCGCCGCCGCGCTTTACGAGGAAGCCGAGCTTCTCTGCTTCGACGAGTTCACGGTCACCGATATCGCCGATGCGATGATCCTGTCGCGGCTGTTCTCCGAGCTTTTCGCACGCGGATGCGTGCTGGTCGCGACCTCGAACGTCGAGCCCGACAATCTCTATAAGGATGGCCTCAATCGCGGCCTCTTCCTGCCTTTCGTCACCTTACTCAAGCAGCATGTCGATGTCGTAACGCTGGATTCGCCCACCGATTACCGGATGGAGAAGCTGAACAGCCAGCCGGTCTATCTGGTGCCGATCAACGAGCATAATGACATGGCGATGGATGCGTCCTGGACGCAGGCGCTGCATGGGCGCAAGGCGCAGCCGCTGGATATCCCGATGAAGGGGCGCCACATCCATGTGCCGCTCGCCGTCGACCGGATGGCGCGGTTTTCCTTCGCCGATCTTTGTGACAAGCCGCTCGGAGCAGCCGACTTTCTGGCAATCGCCGAACGCTTCGATATGGTCTTCGTCGATCACATTCCGTTGCTCGGGCCGGAAAAGCGGAACCAGATCAAACGGTTCATCATTCTGGTCGATACGCTCTACGATCATGCCGTGCGGCTTTACATCTCCGCAGCGGCGATGCCGGAGGAACTGTTGGTGCACCGCAAGGGTACCGAAGGTTTCGAATTCGACCGCACGACGTCGCGGCTTTTCGAGATGCGCAGTGCTGAATATCTTGCGCTGCACCATGAGAAACGCGCCGCCGAGTAACAATCCGGTGACAGAATGTTTTACGTTTACGTAAGAATTTTTGTATCTAAACGATTGAAAACGCTGCATCAAAATTAATGGATTGCCATTTTTTGGCTTTGGGTCTATGCGATTGCGTCATTGGGCGGTGCCTTGTTGCGTCCGTCCGACGAATTTGATCGCAAAGGAAACAGCGAAATGGCGCGTAACAAGATCGCACTCATTGGTTCTGGCATGATTGGTGGCACGCTGGCGCACCTCGCCGGCCTGAAGGAACTGGGCGACATCGTCCTGTTCGACATCGCGGACGGTATTCCCCAGGGCAAGGGCCTCGACATCGCACAGTCCTCTCCGGTCGAAGGCTTCGATGCCAATCTGACCGGCGCCAGCGACTATTCGGCGATTGAGGGCGCTGACGTCTGCATCGTCACTGCCGGTGTTCCGCGCAAGCCTGGCATGAGCCGCGACGACCTTCTCGGCATCAACCTCAAGGTCATGGAGCAGGTCGGTGCCGGCATCAAGAAGTATGCGCCGAACGCCTTCGTGATCTGCATCACCAACCCGCTCGACGCCATGGTCTGGGCGCTGCAGAAATTCTCCGGCCTTCCGGCCAACAAGGTCGTCGGCATGGCCGGCGTTCTCGACTCCTCGCGTTTCCGTCTTTTCCTTGCCAAGGAATTCAACGTCTCCGTCCAGGATGTCACGGCCTTCGTGCTCGGTGGTCATGGCGACACGATGGTGCCGCTCGCCCGCTACTCGACGGTCGGCGGCATTCCGCTCACCGATCTCGTCACCATGGGCTGGGTCACCAAGGAACGCCTCGAAGAAATCATCCAGCGCACCCGTGACGGCGGCGCCGAAATCGTCGGCCTGCTGAAGACCGGCTCGGCCTATTATGCGCCGGCCGCCTCGGCGATCGAGATGGCCGAATCCTACCTCAAGGACAAGAAGCGCGTTCTGCCCTGCGCGGCCCATCTCACCGGCCAGTACGGCGTCAAGGACATGTATGTCGGCGTTCCCACCGTCATCGGCGCCGGCGGCGTCGAGCGCATCATCGAGATCGACCTCAACAAGACCGAGAAGGAAGCCTTCGACAAGTCCGTCGGCGCCGTCGCCGGTCTCTGCGAGGCCTGCATCAACATCGCGCCTGCCCTCAAGTAATCGGCGCTGAAGTAATCGAAACAGGGATAGACCCATGAACATTCATGAATATCAGGCCAAGGCTCTGCTGAAGGGCTATGGCGCGCCGGTTGCCGAGGGTGTGGCCATTCTCAAGGTCGAAGAAGCCGAGGCTGCCGCCAAGTCGCTTCCCGGTCCGCTTTACGTGGTCAAGAGCCAGATCCATGCCGGCGGCCGCGGCAAGGGCAAGTTCAAGGAACTCGGTCCGGATGCCAAGGGCGGCGTTCGCCTCGCCAAGTCGATCGAGGAAGTCGTTTCCCACGCCAAGGAAATGCTCGGAAACACGCTGGTGACCGCGCAGACCGGCGAAGCCGGCAAGCAGGTCAACCGCCTTTACATCGAAGACGGCGCCGACATCGCCCGCGAGCTCTATTGCTCGCTGCTGGTCGACCGCTCGGTCGGCCGGGTTGCCTTCGTCGTATCGACCGAAGGCGGCATGGACATCGAAGCCGTCGCCCACGACACACCCGAAAAGATCCAGACGATCGCCATCGATCCGGAAGCCGGCGTGACGGCTGCCGACGTTGCCGCGATCTCCAAGGCGCTTCAGCTTGACGGCGCTGCCGCCGAAGATGCGAAGGCGCTCTTCCCGGCGCTCTACAAGGCTTTCGGCGAAAAGGACATGGCTCTCCTGGAAGTCAATCCGCTGATCGTCATGAAGGATGGCCATCTGCGCGTCCTCGATGCCAAGATGTCTTTCGATGGCAACGCGCTTTTCCGTCACGACGACGTCAAGACGCTGCGCGACGAGACCGAAGAAGATGCCAAGGAAATCGAGGCCTCGAAGTGGGACCTCGCCTATGTCGCGCTCGACGGCAATATCGGCTGCATGGTCAACGGCGCCGGCCTTGCCATGGCGACCATGGATATCATCAAGCTTTACGGCAAGGAGCCGGCCAACTTCTGCGACGTCGGCGGCGGCGCCGGCAAGGAGAAGGTGGCAGCGGCTTTCAAGATCATCACCGCGGACCCCAAGGTCGAAGGTATTCTCGTCAACATCTTCGGCGGCATCATGAAATGCGATGTCATCGCCGAGGGCGTGATTGCCGCGGTCAAGGAAGTCGGTCTCAAGGTTCCGCTCGTCGTGCGCCTTGAGGGCACCAATGTCGAGCTCGGCAAGAAGATCCTGAACGAGTCGGGTCTCGCGATCACGGCGGCTGACGACTTGGACGATGCGGCCAAGAAGATCGTCGCGGCGATCAACGGCTGAGGACGATCATGGCCTTCCAGTCCACGCCCTCCGCTGCTCATTTCCGCCTCAACGCCTTCGCCGGCGTGTGGGAAGGGGACGAGCGCGTCGCGGCGTCGGCGTGGACGAGCGAAGGCAAGGCCAGTGCTGAGTTTTCCGGCGAGGCGTTGTTCGGCGGATTCTTCCTCGAGCAGCGCTATCGCCAGACGCGGGATGGTGCTGTTTCGTTCGAGGCGCGAAATATTTTCGGCTTCGATGCTTCGGACCAGACCTACAAACTCTACCAGTTCGACACCGCAGGTTTTGCGCCGCCCGTACCGGCGTCCGGCGAGTGGAACGGCAGTGAGCTTGTGCTGATGAAGACTTCGCCGCGCGGCAGCCAGCGCACCGTATTCACGTTTGAAAATGAAGACTGCTACCGGATGGGCGTCAGCTTTTCGCCTGCAGGCAGCGATACTTGGCAGGAGGTCGTCAGCGGCGTCTATCGTCGCGCGTCCTCCACGTCTTCCAACCTCTCCTAAACAAAGGCCTCGCATGTCCATTCTCGTCAACAAAGACACCAAGGTTCTCGTTCAGGGCCTAACCGGCAAGACCGGCACGTTCCACACCGAACAGGCGCTCGCTTACTACGGAACCCAGATGGTCGGCGGCATCCATCCGAAGAAGGGCGGCGAAACCTGGACCGGCGCAAAGGGCGAAAGCCTGCCGATCTTCGCAACCGTTGCCGAAGGCAAGGAAAAGACCGGCGCTGATGCGACGGTCATCTATGTTCCGCCGGCAGGTGCCGCCGATGCGATCATCGAGGCGATCGACGCCGAGATCCCGTTCATCACCTGCATCACCGAAGGCATCCCGGTCATGGACATGGTGCGTGTCAAGGCGCGCCTCGACCGCTCCAAGTCGCGCCTGCTCGGCCCGAACTGCCCGGGTATCCTGACGCCGGAAGAGTGCAAGATCGGCATCATGCCGGGCTCGATCTTCCGCAAGGGTTCGGTCGGTATCGTTTCCCGCTCGGGCACGCTGACCTATGAAGCCGTCTTCCAGACGTCAAACGAAGGCCTCGGCCAGACGACGGCCGTCGGCATCGGCGGCGACCCGGTCAAGGGCACCGAGTTCATCGACGTCCTGGAAATGTTCCTGGCCGACGCAGCTACCCAATCGATCATCATGATCGGCGAAATCGGCGGTTCGGCTGAAGAGGATGCTGCGCAGTTCCTCAAGGACGAAGCCAAGAAGGGCCGCAAGAAGCCGATGGCTGGCTTCATTGCCGGCCGTACGGCGCCGAAGGGCCGCACCATGGGCCATGCCGGCGCTGTGGTTTCCGGCGGCAAGGGCGATGCGGAATCGAAGATCGCGGCGATGGAATCGGCAGGCATCAAAGTGTCGCCGTCTCCGGCCCGCCTCGGCAAGACGCTGGTTGAAGTCCTCAAAGGCTAAAACCACTTAAAGACCCGGGCGGAGGAACGGCATCTGCGCCTTCCGCCCGGCCTTGACGGTACGAGACCAGCAGATGCGCCGCGGACAGGCGGCAATCGGAATGCGGCAGCCGGCGATCGAGCCGGCAAATTCATCAAAGTCAGGAGGCGGACGGAAGCGTCCGCATATCACCATGGCACGGCAAGAAGCCAACGAGCAATTTCAGATCACCTCGTTTCTGGATGGCGCCAATGCTGCCTATATCGAGCAGCTCTACGCCCGTTATGAAGACGATCCCAACTCGGTCGACGATCAGTGGCGGTCCTTCTTCAAGGCGCTGGAAGACGATCCGAACGATGTGAAGAAGGCGGCCAAGGGCGCTTCCTGGCGCAAGAAGAACTGGCCGCTGCAGGCAAGCGGCGATCTCGTCTCGGCGCTCGATGGCGACTGGGGCATCGTCGAGAAGGTGATTGAGACCAAGGTCAAGGCCAAGGCCGAAGCTGCGGGCAAGCCTGCCGACAGCACCGAGGTGCTGCAGGCGACGCGCGATTCCGTGCGCGCCATCATGATGATCCGCGCCTACCGCATGCGCGGCCACCTGCATGCCAAGCTCGACCCGCTCGGCATCGCCGCTCCGGTCGACGATTATCGCGAGCTGTCGGCGGAGAATTACGGCTTCACGGCCGCCGATTACGACCGCAAGATCTTCATCGACAACGTGCTCGGCCTGGAATATGCGACCATCCGCGAGATGATCGAAATCCTCGAGCGCACCTATTGCTCGACGCTCGGCGTCGAATTCATGCATATCTCCAATCCTGAAGAAAAGGCCTGGATCCAGGAGCGCATCGAAGGACCGGACAAGGGCGTGGCTTTCACGCCGGAAGGCAAGAAGGCGATCCTTGCCAAGCTTGTCGAAGCCGAAGGCTACGAGCAGTTCCTCGACGTCAAGTTCAAGGGCACGAAGCGTTTCGGCCTCGATGGCGGCGAATCGCTGATCCCGGCGCTGGAACAGATCCTCAAGCGCGGCGGCCATCTCGGCCTCAAGGAAGCCGTGTTCGGCATGGCCCATCGCGGCCGCCTGAACGTGCTCTCCCAGGTCATGGGCAAGCCGCACCGGGCGATCTTCCACGAATTCAAGGGCGGTTCGGCCGCTCCCGACGAGGTCGAGGGCTCGGGCGACGTCAAGTACCATCTCGGTGCCTCCTCCGACCGCGAATTCGACGGCAACAAGATCCACGTTTCGCTGACGGCGAACCCGTCGCATCTCGAAATCGTCGATCCCGTCGTCATGGGCAAAGCCCGCGCCAAGCAGGACATGAATGCCGCGGTCTGGGACGGTGACATCATCCCGCTTTCCGAACGCGCCAAGGTTCTGCCGCTGCTGATCCACGGCGACGCGGCTTTTGCCGGTCAGGGTGTCATTGCCGAAATCCTCGGCCTTTCCGGTCTGCGCGGCCACCGCGTCGCCGGCACCATGCATGTGATCATCAACAACCAGATCGGCTTTACCACGAACCCGGCCTTCTCGCGCTCGTCGCCCTATCCGTCCGATGTCGCCAAGATGATCGAGGCGCCGATCCTGCACGTCAACGGCGACGATCCGGAAGCGGTGGTCTATGCCGCGAAGATCGCCACCGAATTCCGCATGAAGTTCCACAAGCCTGTGGTGCTGGACATGTTCTGCTATCGCCGCTACGGCCACAATGAAGGCGACGAACCGTCCTTCACGCAGCCGAAGATGTACAAGGTGATCCGCGCCCACAAGACCGTGCTGCAGCTCTATGCAGCCCGCCTCGTCGCCGAGGGCCTGCTCACTGAAGGCGAAGTCGAGAAGATGAAGGCTGATTGGCGCCTCCATCTCGAGCAGGAGTTCGAGGCTGGCCAGCAGTATAAGCCTAACAAGGCCGACTGGCTGGACGGCGAGTGGTCGGGCCTGCGCACGGCCGACAATGCCGACGAGCAGCGCCGCGGCAAGACCGCCGTGCCGATGAAGACTCTGAAGGAGATTGGCCGCAAGCTGTCCGAGATCCCGGCCGGCTTCAATGTGCACCGGACGATCCAGCGCTTCATGGAAAACCGCGCCAACATGATCGCCACCGGCGAGGGCATCGACTGGGCGATGGCCGAAGCGCTGTCTTTCGGCGCGCTCTGTGTCGAAGGCAGCAAGATCCGTCTGTCCGGCCAGGATTGCGAACGCGGCACCTTCTCGCAGCGCCACTCGGTTCTCTACGATCAGGAAACCGAAGAGCGCTACATCCCGCTCGCCAATCTTTCGCCGACGCAGGGGCGCTACGAAGTCATCAATTCGATGCTTTCGGAAGAGGCCGTGCTCGGTTTCGAATACGGCTATTCGCTCGCCCGCCCGAATGCGCTGACGCTCTGGGAAGCGCAGTTCGGCGATTTCGCCAACGGCGCGCAGGTGGTCTTCGACCAGTTCATCTCGTCGGGCGAACGCAAGTGGCTGCGCATGTCGGGCCTCGTCTGCCTGCTGCCGCACGGCTATGAGGGCCAGGGTCCGGAACACTCCTCGGCCCGCCTCGAGCGTTTCCTACAGCTTTGCGCCGAAGACAACATGCAGGTCGCCAACGTCACGACGCCGGCGAACTACTTCCACATCCTGCGCCGGCAGCTGAAGCGCGACTTCCGCAAGCCGCTGATCCTGATGACGCCGAAGTCGCTGCTGCGCCACAAGCGGGCAGTCTCCACCCTTGCCGAAATGGCCGGCGAATCCGCCTTCCATCGCCTGCTCTGGGATGATGCCGAGGTGATCAAGGACGGCCCGATCAAGCTGCAGAAGGACAACAAGATCCGTCGTGTCGTCATGTGCTCCGGCAAGGTCTATTACGATCTTCTGGAAGAGCGTGAGAAGCGTGGCATCGACGACATCTATCTCCTGCGTGTCGAGCAGCTCTATCCGTTCCCGGCAAAGGCGCTGATCAACGAGCTGTCGCGCTTCCGCAATGCCGAGATGGTCTGGTGCCAGGAAGAGCCGAAAAACATGGGCGCATGGTCGTTCATCGACCCCTTCCTCGAATGGGTGCTCGCCCATATCGACGCGAAGTATCAGCGCGTTCGTTATACCGGCCGTCCGGCCGCCGCCTCGCCGGCGACGGGCCTGATGTCCAAGCATCTGTCGCAGCTCGCCGCATTCCTCGAGGATGCATTGGGCGGCTAAAATTAGGGGGGCGCAATGGCTTATTTCTTTCTGAGACTGCTGCCGCCGCGCCCCACTTTCCCGCATGACGGGACCGGGGAGGAAATGGCGGCGATGAAACGCCATGTCGAATACTGGCATCGGCACGCCCTTGCGGGATCGGCTGTTATAGTCGGCCCCGTCTTCGAGGGTGAAGGCGCCTGGGGCATGGCAATCGTCGAAGTCGAGGATCAGGCGGCGGCACAGGCCCTCGCCGACGGCGATCCGATCATCGCTTCCGGTTTCGGTTTCCGTTTCGATATCCTGCCGATGCCCTCGATCATCTCGCGGCCACCCGCCGTCTGAAACGCATAAACGAAAACACACGAAATCAGGATCTGAACAATGGCCACAGAAATCCGCGTTCCAACTCTCGGTGAATCCGTCAGCGAGGCAACCGTCGGCACCTGGTTCAAGAAGGTCGGCGACGCCATCAAGGCCGACGAGCCGATTCTCGAGCTTGAAACCGACAAGGTGACCATCGAAGTTCCGGCACCTGCCTCCGGCACGCTTTCGGAAATCGTCGCTGCCGCCGGCGAAACCGTCGGTCTCGGCGCACTGCTCGGCCAGATCGCCGAAGGCGCTGCCGCTGCTGCCGCGCCGGCTGCTGCTGCACCGGCCGCCGCGCCTGCCCAGCCGGCCCCGGCTGCTCCCGCTCAGCCGGCACCGGTTGCCGCTGCGGCGGCATCGTCGGCAAGCGCCTCCGTCTCCACCATGCCGCCGGCCCCGGCGGCTTCGAAGATGCTGGCTGAAAACAATCTTTCCGCCGACCAGGTCGACGGCAGCGGCAAGCGCGGCCAGGTGCTGAAGGGCGATGTCATCGCCGCCGTCGCCAAGGGCATTTCCGCTCCGGCGGCCGCACCCGCCGCCCCTGCTGCTGCACGCGGCCCGTCGACGGTCGAGGATGCCTCGCGCGAAGAACGCGTGAAGATGACGCGCCTGCGCCAGACGATCGCCAAGCGCCTCAAGGACGCGCAGAACACTGCCGCCATGCTCACCACCTACAATGAGGTGGACATGAAGGCGGTCATGGATCTGCGCAACAAGTACAAGGACATTTTCGAGAAGAAGCACGGCGTCAAGCTCGGCTTCATGGGCTTCTTCACCAAAGCGGTGACGCATGCGCTGAAGGAACTGCCGGCTGTTAATGCCGAGATCGACGGCACCGACGTCATCTACAAGAACTATTGCCATGTCGGCATGGCCGTCGGCACGGACAAGGGCCTCGTCGTTCCTGTCATCCGCGACGCCGACCAGATGTCGATCGCCGAAATCGAGAAGGAACTCGGGCGTCTTGCCAAGGCAGCCCGTGATGGCTCGCTCTCCATGGCCGACATGCAGGGCGGCACCTTCACCATCACCAATGGCGGCGTCTACGGCTCGCTCATGTCTTCGCCGATCCTCAACGCGCCGCAGTCCGGCATTCTCGGCATGCACAAGATCCAGGAGCGGCCGGTGGCGATCGGCGGCCAGGTGGTCATCCGCCCGATGATGTATCTGGCGCTGTCCTACGATCACCGCATCGTCGACGGCAAGGAAGCGGTTACCTTCCTCGTGCGCGTCAAGGAAAGCCTGGAAGATCCGGAACGTCTGGTTCTCGATCTCTAAGGGAGCGCTTTCGATGCGGAACCGGATCATGCGAGCGGCGCGCCTTCTTCTTTGCGCTGCCGCCTCGCATGTCCCGGTCTCCGCATCGGCCGCCGGCTGGGACATCAGCAAGGCAAGCAGCAATTTCGACCTGGTGGCGCTCACCGATGCCGAACTCTCCGGCCGATCGATCGGCGTGATCCATATGGGCAATGTCGAATTGACGTCGGGGCGCATCGTCGCGGCCGATCCGCTCGCCCAGCCCGATCGTCCGGCGCTCGCCAGAACGGTTGCACCGGGCGAATATCCGGTGACGCTCTACCAGGCGTTCGGGCGCATCGCTGCCGCCAGCATGCGGTTTGCCGAGGGCAAGCCGGATCATTGGGAGCTTGCGGTCCTGGCCGGGCAGGATCCGGCGACGCTGAAGGACGGAGAGATTTTCGGCTATCCCGTCGATGCCGGCCTCGGCTGCTACATGGATGCCGATACGCTTGATCTGATCGGAGAGCGCGAAGCGCAGGCGCAGGCGCAAAAAACCGATGCCGACGTCAATTATTACGACGACGTGCTGGCCTCGGACCTCGATGCCAACAAGGGCGCCTATGCGCTGCATCGGCCGGTTGCCGGCAAGAAGGGCAATGTTGCGGTGTTCTGGAGCGGCTGGGGCGACGGTTTTTATCCTGTCTTTTGGGGCCTCGACAAGGACGGTCGCGCGCTGGTGCTGCTGACGGATTTCAGCGTTGTCGAGAATGCCGACGGGCGGAAGGAGCCAAAGCTGCAATGAGCGGAAAGATCGGGATCACGGCGGGGAAAGGCGTGGCTGCAATCGCAGCCGCAGTGTTTTTCGCCGCTCCGGTGTCCGCCTTTGCTGCCGCCTGCAAGCAGGAACGAGCCGTCTACGTCGATCGCGACGGCGCCTATGAATTGCGCTTTGCGCCGCTGAATTCTCCGTCGGCTGCCGCCAGCAACCAATTCAAGATCAGCGCGCTCAAGACGTCAGTCGTGATGGAAGGTTATGTCATGCCATCGGATGATCCGGTGCGGGCCATCGGCATCCTGATGTTCAACTGCCCAGAGGGTGATGCGACCGGCGCCGATCTTAATGCCTGCACGGTCTGGCAGGGCGCCGTCTATGGCATGGATGCCGAGGGCGAGATGGACAATCTGCAGCCCGAGGGCGCCGCGGCGGCCGAAAAGGTCGTTCTCCCCGGCCTTGGTCCCGCCATTCGCGAATCCAGCGCCTGGGGCGAGGGCAAGGCTATGGTAGCCCCCTGGGACGTGCTGATTTTCAAGGAGTGTGCGACATGAGCGATGCCCCCGTTGTTCTCATTACCGGCGGAAGCCGGGGTATCGGTGCCGCCGCCGCACGGCTCGCCGCGCGCCAGGGCTGGCGTGTCGCGGTGAATTACGCCGCCAACCGTCAAGCCGCGGATGCCGTCGTGGCTTCGATCACGGGGGCCGGCGGCGAGGCCGTGGCGATCCTGGGGGACGTCGGCAAGGCAGCGGATATCGTCTCGATATTTGCGGCGGTCGACCGGCATTTCGGCCGCCTCGACGGGCTCGTCAACAATGCCGGCATCGTCGACTATCCCCAGCGGGTCGACGAGATGTCGGTGGAGCGGATCGAGCGCATGCTGCGCGTCAATGTGACCGGCTCCATCCTCTGCGCCGCAGAAGCGATACGCCGCATGTCGAGCCGGCATGGCGGCCAGGGCGGCGCGATCGTCAATATCTCGTCGATGGCGGCGGTGCTCGGTTCGGCGACGCAGTATGTCGATTATGCCGCCTCGAAAGCGGCGATCGACACGTTCACCGTCGGGCTGGCGCGCGAGGTTGCCGCCGAGGGCGTCCGCGTGAATGCCATAAGGCCGGGTGTCATCGAAACCGACCTCCATGCTTCCGGCGGTTTGCCGGATCGCCCGCGCGAGCTGGCGCCGTCGATCCCGATGCAGCGGGCGGGCACGCCCGAGGAGGTGGCCGATGCGATCCTCTATCTTCTGTCACCTTCGGCTTCCTATATCACCGGCGCGATCCTCAATGTGAGCGGCGGCCGTTAGAGCGACAGGGTGAAAACAGCATGCAGCATATTCTCGAATTCCTCGGCCTGACGTCGCGCGCGGCCGATTAAACGAAAAATCCAAAGGGAAAGAAACAATGTCCTACGATGTGATCATTATCGGAACCGGCCCGGGCGGCTATGTCTGCGCTGTGAAGGCAGCCCAGCTCGGCCTCAAGGTCGCCGTCGTCGAAAAGCGGGCGACCTATGGCGGCACCTGCCTGAACGTCGGCTGCATTCCGTCGAAGGCGCTGCTGCATGCCTCCGAAATGTTCCATCAAGCCGGCCACGGGATGGGCGCTCTCGGCATCGACGTCTCGGCGCCGACGCTCAACCTCGGCAATATGATGGCCCACAAGGATGCGACGGTGAAGGCGAATGTCGACGGCGTCGCCTTCCTCTTCAAGAAGAACAAGATCGATGCCTTCCAGGGCACCGGCAAGGTCGTTTCGGCCGGCAAGGTTTCCGTCACCGCCGACGACGGCAAGGTGCAGGAGATCGAGGGTAAGAACATCGTCATCGCCACTGGCTCGGACGTCGCCGGCATTCCCGGTGTGCAGGTCGAGATCGATGAAAAGACCATCATCTCGTCCACCGGCGGCATCGCGCTGGAGAAGGTGCCGGAAACGCTGATCGTCGTCGGCGGCGGCGTCATCGGCCTCGAGCTCGGTTCGGTCTGGTCGCGCCTCGGCGCCAAGGTGACGGTGGTCGAATATCTCGACACCATCCTCGGCGGCATGGACGGCGAAGTCTCCAAGCAGTTCCAGCGCATGCTCGCCAAGCAGGGCATCGATTTCAATCTCAGCGCCAAGGTCACCGGCGTCGAAAAGGGCGACAAGGGCGCCAAGGTCACGTTCGAGCCGGTCAAGGGCGGCGACAAGGTGACACTCGACGCCGAAGTCGTGCTGATCGCCACCGGCCGCAAGCCCTATACGGCGGGTCTCGGGCTGGAAGAGGCCGGTGTCGTGCTCGACAATCGCGGCCGCGTGGAGATCGACGGTCACTTCAAGACCAATATCGACGGCATCTATGCGATCGGCGATGTGGTCAAGGGTCCGATGCTCGCGCACAAGGCGGAAGACGAGGGCGTGGCGCTTGCCGAAATCCTCGCCGGGCAACATGGCCATGTGAACTACGAGGTCATTCCGAGCGTCGTCTACACCCAGCCGGAAATCGCTTCCGTCGGCAAGACCGAGGAAGAGCTGAAAGCGGCAGGCGTCGCCTATAAGGTCGGCAAGTTCCCCTTCACTGCGAACGGGCGCGCCCGCGCGATGCTGGCAACCGACGGCTTCGTCAAGATCCTTGCCGACAAGGAAACCGACCGGGTGCTCGGCGGCCATATCGTCGGCTTCGGCGCCGGCGAGATGATCCACGAGATTGCCGTGCTGATGGAGTTCGGCGGTTCGTCGGAAGATCTCGGCCGGACCTGCCACGCGCATCCCACAATGTCGGAAGCGGTCAAGGAGGCTGCGCTCGCGACCTTCTTCAAGCCGATCCATATGTAATCTTACATATTCGTAACAAAGCATGCAGCCGCTTGCCGTGAGGCAGGCGGCTGTTTTAATTGTTGCGCATTGCAGAATTCAAATATCGGACGAAGGTGAGGAAAAATGGAGCAGCCGTCCATTGCGGGTTACAGCCTGAGCCAGCGTTTTCTTCACTGGGCGATCGCGCTGCTGATTTTCTTCAACCTGCTGTTTCCCGATGGCATGAATACCTGGCGTCGGCTGATACGCAGAGGCGAGGTGCCGACGCCGGAACAGATTTCGTCGGCGAATATCCACGCCTATGTCGGCATCGCCATCCTGCTGCTTGCCGTTCTCAGGCTGGGACTGCGTTTTAGCAAGGGCGTGCCGGCCGAGGTCGCGCAGGAGCCGGCGATCTTCCGTCTTGCCGCCAGGCTTGCCCATGCCGGCCTCTACATCCTGATCTTCGCGATGCCGCTTTCTGGCATCGCCGCCTACTACTTCGGCATCGTTCCCGCCGGTTCGTTCCACGCGGATATCATGAAGGTTATTCTCTGGGCGCTGATCGTGGCGCATGTCGCCGGCGCCCTCGTCCATCAGTTCTATTGGAAAAGCAACGTGCTGCGCCGCATGACGCTCGGCTGACCGTCGGCGGGTTCAGTTTATCGCGGTGACGGTAAAGCCTTGCTGGCGCAGCAGTTCGATGACGCCGTCCTTGCCGGGCAGGTGCAGGGCGCCGACGGCCATGAAGACGTTGCCGCCGTCGAGGATGGGAGCGGCGCGCTCGGCCATCACCTTGTTGCGGTCGAGGATGACGCGCTGCTCGAAGGCCGCATAATCGTTGGTTTCGCCTTTGTCTTCCGGTGTTACCGTTTTCAACATCGGCATCGTCAGGCCGATGTCGCCGGAGAGGTAGAGGTCGGTCATCGTCTCGACGACATCGCTCATCTTGTCGCCGAGTTCCAACGTCTCGATCAGCGACTTCAGATGGAATTCGATCGGCAGATCGGCCATGGCCTGGATCTGCTCGGCAAGGGTTTCCAGCCCCTTGACCTGTTTGCCCTGAGCAACGGCGTCGGTGGCGATCTTCTGGTCGAGGAACTGCACGCCTTTCGCCTTGCGGGCGATTTCGCAGGCCGGCAGGGCGACGGCGCTCGAAATCATCCAGGGCCGCATGCGGGAAACGGCACCGAGCGGAATGCCGCGCTGCTTCAGCCCGGCTTCAAGGCGCTTGTAATCTTCGGGAGAAAGCAGCTTGTCGATCGTCGTGCCATCGGTAAACATCGTCAATTCAGGCTTTGCGAGCAGGGCTGCGGTTGCCTTCCGCTCGTCGAGGATCTCGTCGGATTCGATGATGATCGTGCCGGCGGCGTCATGGGCGGCCTGGGCGCGGGGCGGCAGAGCCAGCACGCGCGGATCGGTGACATGCATGCTGCCGAGCAGCCACGAGGGTGCCAGTCCCGGCTTTTCGATCTTCCAGAAAATGCCCTTGCCATTCGGCGTGGCGTCGGCTTCCTTCAGCGCCTCGGCGTAGCGGGCGGGATCGTTCTGCTGCAGCTCGACCATCAGGTTGCGGCCGGCGCAGGCCGCCTCTTCGGCCGCCGCCGGCCTTGCAGCCAGGAAAGCGACAAACAGCGCGGCAAGAAGCAGCATGTGAAAGGCTGCAATCAGCCAGAGCAACAGATGAGCCGGCACTGCGAGGTAAGACGTCCGGCGGCCGATTGATGTCGTCATGATGGGTGTTCCGTCACATGCTCTGGTGGCTTCATGCTCTACGCCCGGCTTGCGCATATTCCTTTAAGAGAATGCGTTAACGAAAAGTTGCGAACGAAAAGTTACGCGCGCGGATGCGCCCGATCATACACCTCGAGCAGCCGCGACGCATCGACGCCGGTATAGACCTGCGTTGTGGAAAGGCTGGCATGGCCGAGCAGTTCCTGAATGGTGCGCAGATCGCCGCCGCCGGCAAGCAGGTGGGTGGCAAAGGAATGGCGCAACGCATGCGGTGTCGCCGTCTCCGGCAGGCCGAAGGCGCTGCGCATCTTCTGCATGGTCCGCTGAATGATCGCCGGCTGCAGCCTGCCGCCGCGGGCGCCGCGAAACAGCGGTTCGCTACTTTCGAGGTGATATGGGCAGAGCGCGCGATATTTCTCGACCGCGTCGAAGACCACGGGCAGCAGCGGCACCAGCCGCGTCTTGTTGCCCTTGCCGGTGATGCGCAGTGTCGTCGCGCCCTTCTGCAGGTCGGCGGGAACGAGATCCAGCGCTTCGGAGATGCGCAGGCCGCAGCCGTAGAGCAGCGTCATCACAGCCGCATCGCGCGCGGCGATCCAGGGTTCGTCATGGAGCTGGGCTTCGTCGCTGACGACGGTGATCGCCTGGGTATCCGAGAGTGGCTTGGGCAATGATTTCGGCTGTTTCGGCGAGCGTATCGCGGCAGCACCGGCGGCATTGACCAGGCCCTTCTTTTCGAGATGGCGCAGCAGCGAGCGAAGGCCGGCGAGATTGCGGCCGAGCGATCGGGCGCCGGAACCCTGCTTGCGTCGGGCGGCCAGGAAGGCGCGGAAATCGGCGGGGCGCAATTCCCTGATGTCGCCAAGCGTCGCCGGTCCGGCGAGGTGGCCGGTCAGAAAGGTCAGAAACTGGCGGGTGTCGCGTTCGTAAGCGTCCAGCGTGTGCTCGGAAAGACGGCGCTCGCGGGCGAGGTTTTCGAGCCATGCGGCCCGCTCCGCCATCAGGCGCGGATCGGCGATAACAAGCAGTTCGTTCACGTCGCGAGCCTTGAATTTGCCTTCAAGTCCGCCAATTTGAAGCAGGAACGGTTATGGAATTGCTAATGCCGGCCAAGCCTTTGTCATCCTTCGATCATATTGTACTGCGATAGCTTATACCCCATAGACAGGATCTTTCATGGCACGGCGCGATTCCATGACGGCTTTCGGACAGCTCGCGGAAGCGATCGCTCTCGTTTCACAGGGAAAGCCCGGTCATATCGTCGACACGCTGATTGCCGAACGCGGCCAGAGGATCGTCAAAAATCCACTCTGGCCGGTGATGCGACCGTTCCTCTACACGCTGCTGCGCTACAACAAGGCGCTCGAATTCGCCAATGCGGTTGCGAAAATGCCGGGCTTCCAGTCGTTCGAATATCTGAGCGACGTGCTGAAACTCGACATCGGCATCGTCAATGGCGAACGCATTCCGGAAACCGGCGGCTTCATCCTCGTCAGCAACCATCCGACCGGCATCGCCGACGGTGTTGCCGTGTTCGATCTCCTGAAAGCACGCCGGCCTGATATGATGTTCTTTGCCAATCGCGATGCCATCCGCGTCAATCCGCGCTTTGCCGAGATGATCATTCCCGTCGAATGGCGGGAGGAGCACAAGAGCAAGCTGAAGGCGCGCGAGACGCTGCAACTGACGAACCATGCGGTGAAGGAGGGCAAGGCGACCGTGCTCTTTCCCTCAGGCCGCATCGCCTATTGGGCGAACGGCCGGCTGAACGAACGCCCATGGAAGACCTCGGCCGTCGGACTGGCGCGCAAATACAATCTGCCGATCCTTCCCGTCCATATGACGGCGCGCAATTCCGGCCTGTTCTACTGGCTGGCGAAATGGTCGACCGAGCTTCGCGACATGACGGTGTTTCACGAGCTGCTGAACAAACGCGGCGATCGCTTCGATTTCGTGATCGGCAATCTCATCCCGGCCGAACATCTGGACGGCGACCTCACCGAGGTGACGAAAGCGCTGGAGAAACATACGGTGCGTGACATGGCGGTCGATGGTGATGCGACCTTCGCTCCGGTCGGCCTGCCGGATGCGGCAGTGCGCCGCGAGATTCCGGTCCCTGCAGCCTAGATTCGCGCACCACCATGACAATCGATATCCGCATGATCCGCGATCGATTGCCGCAGCAGATCGCAGATCTCGAAAGCGAGGCCCGGCAGGAAGGTTATCGCCATATCACCCGCCTTATCGACGAATGGTCGGCCGGCGATGTCAGGTTCGAGGGTAACGGCGAAAGGCTGCTCGGCGCTTATGTCGATGCGGTGCTTGCCGGCGTCGGGGGCATGACCGTCGAAGCGGCCATGTCGAGGGCGTTGCGGATGCGGCGTTTCTATATCAGTCCCGCAATGCGCGGGCGCGGCATCGGCCGGATGCTTGCCCTGGCACTGCTCGACCATGCGCGGTCGTGCTGCTGCATCGTCACCGTTCATGCGGGAAACGATGGCGCGGCGAAATTCTGGGAGTCGCTCGGATTTCAGGCCAACGGGCAGTGCGGACACACACATCGTTTCGATCTGCATGGGTCGAGCTTCACGCCCCGATCTCGTTGAGGCGGATGGCCTGGCGCGCCAGCA
Organism: Rhizobium sp. BK591; assembly: GCF_014195045.1. Classification (NCBI taxonomy): domain Bacteria; kingdom Pseudomonadati; phylum Pseudomonadota; class Alphaproteobacteria; order Hyphomicrobiales; family Rhizobiaceae; genus Rhizobium; species Rhizobium sp. BK591. Next base: position 147,775 of record NZ_JACIAZ010000005.1, on the reverse strand, counting down.
GCCGCTCGACATCGGCAATATCGAGCGCCGACAGCCCGGCGCCCGGCTTGCGCAGGGCGGCGGACCTGATCACGCCGCGCTTGGCGAGCACGTATTTGCGCGAGGCAAGGCCGATGCCCTGCTGCTGTTCATAGCGGGCGAGCGGCAGATAGGCATCGAAGATCGCATGGGCGCGATCGGGATTTCCGGCCGCATAGGCCTCGACGACGCCGACCATCATCTCCGGATAACAAAAGCCGGTCATGGCGCCATCGGCGCCGCGGCCCATCTCTTCGGGCAGGAAAAGCCCGCCATTGCCGCAAAGGATGGATATGCGCCGCATGGCGCCCCTGTCGCTGGCAGCGCGAAGCGCTGATATTTTCGAAAGACCCGGCCAATCCTCGTGCTTGAGCATGACGCAATTCGGCACCTCGTTGACGATGCGCTCGATGACCTTGGGCGCGATCGTCACATTGGTGGTGAGCGGATAATCCTGCAGCACGAAGGGCGTATCGCCAAGGGTTTCGCCGACCGACTGGTAGAAGGCGAAAGCCTGATCGTCAGTCTTGACGGTCCAGGGCGGCGCGACCATGACGCCGGCAGCACCCGCCCCCATGACGGCTTCGGCGAGTTCGCGCATCGGCGCAAGTCCGGGCGCCGAGACGCCGACAACGACGGGAAGGCGCCCGTCAAGGCGCTTCAGCACCCGTTCGACCACGGCCCTCGATTCCTCGGCGGTCAATTTCGGGGCCTCGCCGAGCTGACCAAGCACCGTCAGCCCGGTGACGCCGGCGCCTTCGTAGAAATCGACCATGCTGTCGATGCTGGCGAGATCGAGAGAGCCATCATCGGTGAAGGGGGTTACGGCGATCACATAGACGCCCTTGGCATCTTCGGTCAGTCTGGCCATTCGTGGTCTCCCATTCAGCGGCCGAAGAACAGCACTTCGGCATTTCGAACAAAAATCTTTTCGGCAGCCGTGGGATCGTCGATGGCGGCCTGCATGGCCTCGATCAACTCGGCGTCATCGGGCATGCCATCCCATAATTCGGTGTGCGGCCAATCGCTGCCCCAGAGCAGCCTCTCCCCATGGCTCGCGGCAAGCGTGCGGGTGACCTCGGCGAAGCCTTGGTCGTTCGTCTCCTTCGTCAACCGATAGGGCGCGGTCACTTTGACATAGGCATCAGCCGCGTCCATCAGCCTTTTCAGCGCATCGACATGCCGTGGTCTCGTCTCTGTGGCAAGCGGAATGAAGCCGAGATGATCGACAACGATGGGCAGGCGGATGCCGGATAATGTTGCCGGAAGATCGGGAAGCTGTTCGGGATTGATCTGCAGTTGCAGCGACCAGCCGAAAGGCGCAATCCTTTCCGCCAGTGTCCTGGCGGTAGCCAAGGGAAGGCCGCCCTTGTTGCGTGTGTTGATCCGCACTCCGCGCACGCCGTGCCGGTGGAGCCGCTCGATCTCGGTCTCTCCAGTTTCGGGATCAATGACGACGATGCCGCGCAAACGGCCCGGAAAGGCGGCGAGCGCTTCCAGCAGCACGCTATTGTCGAGGCCATAGACGCTTGGCTGTACCAATACGCCCTTGGCGATGCCAAGGTTTTCTGAGAATTCGATCCAGTCGGCAATCGTCGCGATGTCAGGCGTATAGCTGCGCGGGGTGTTGAGCGGAGCGTCGGCGCGAAAGACGTGGAAATGCGTATCGACCGTGCCTTGCCGCAGTGCCGGCCGCGGCAAGCGCGCCAGTTGCCGGCGGGGCAGGCAAAGCGGGGCCTCTATATCAGCGGTACTCATCATGCGTCGAGCTCGTCGCTTTGCAGGAAATCGAAATCGGCGCCTTCGTCAGCCTGGAGCACGCGTTCCTGATAAAGTTTTGCATAGCCGCGCAACGGGGCAGGGGAGGGTCGGTCGATGATCTCCAGCATGCGGCGATCGAATTCCGCCTCGTCGATATCGATGTCGATGCGCCGGCCCTCGACATCGAGGCGAATGCGATCGCCGGTACGGACGATCGCCAGCGGGCCGCCATCGGCGGCTTCAGGCGCGATGTGGAGGATGATCGTACCGAAAGCCGTGCCGCTCATCCGGGCATCGGAAATCCGCACCATGTCCTTCACGCCCTGCCGGGCGAGTTTGCGGGGAATGGGTAGATAGCCGGCTTCCGGCATGCCGGGCGCGCCTTTCGGCCCGGCATTGCGCAGGACCAGAACATCGTCGGCCTTGACGTCGAGATCGTCGCTGTCGATGCGCAGCGTCATATCCTCGACGGAATCAAAAACGACGGCGCGGCCAATATGTTGGAGAAGATCCTTGGAGGCGGCGGATTGTTTGATGACGGCGCCGCGCGGCGCAAGATTGCCGTGCAGGACGGCGATCGTGCCGATCGGCTTTAACGGTTTCTCGACGGTGCGGATGATCGTCTGGCCCGGCTCGTCGACGACGTTGTCGATAATCTCGCCGATCGTCCTGCCGTAGACCGTCGGGGCGCTGCCATCGATTTCATGACGCACCGCCTTCAACAGCGCCGGGACGCCGCCCGCCTCGTGAAACTGCTCCATATAATGCTGGCCGGACGGCTGCAAGTCGACGAGCAGGGGTATGCTCCGGCCCAGCCGGTCGAGTTCGGCCATGTCGAGGCGACGGCCGAGGCGGCCGGTGATTGCGGCAAGATGCACGACGGCATTGGTCGAGCCGCCCATCGCCTGCAACGCCACGAGGCCGTTGCGGATCGCCTGTGGCGTCAGGATCTCGCGCACCGTCGGGGCGGCCTCATCCACGGCGAGCCGTGCGGCGACACGGCCGGTCTCCTCGGCAAGGCGGACGCGTTCGGATTCGACGGCGGGTGCCGAACCGGCGCGGGGAAGGCAGAGACCCATGACTTCGGTCAGGTTCGCCATTGTGCTCGCCGTGCCCATCACCGTGCAGGTGCCGATCGAGCTGGCCAGCTTGTTATTGACCTCGGTGATCTCGGCCTCGTCGATCTCTCCGGCGCGGAAGCGCCCCCAGAAACGGCGGCAATCCGTGCAGGCACCAAGCCGTTCGCCCCTGTGGTGGCCGACGGCCATCGGACCGGTCGGCAGGAAGATCGCCGGTATCTCGCTGCTGGCAGCCGCCATGATCTGGGCCGGCAAGGTCTTGTCGCAGCCACCAATCAGCACGACGGCATCCATCGGCTGGGCGCGGATCATCTCTTCCGTTTCCATCGCCATCAGATTGCGCAGATACATCGAGGTCGGCGAGGCAAAGCTCTCGTGGATCGAGATGGTCGGAAACACCATGGGCATCGCGCCCGCCAGCATAACGCCGCGTTTGGTGGCCTCGATGAGTTGCGGCACATTGCCGTGACAGGGATTGAAATCGCTGTAAGTATTGGCGATGCCGACGATGGGACGGTCGAGTGCATCGTCAGAATAGCCCATGGCCTTGATGAATGCCTTGCGCAGGAAAAGGGAGAATCCCTGATCGCCATAACTCGTCAGCTTGCGACGAAGACCGTTCGACAAACCTGTTCCTCCCTCGCCAACTTGACCATGGCCAATGTGCTGTCAGCGTAGTGGGATATGGAGGATTGTCAATAAATAAGATGGCGTCACCATATCGTATTTTTGGATATCTTCAGCGATACCCATAAGTTTCCAAGGAAATATCGATCGATCGTCGCCTTATTTTGATGAGTCGATGATTGGCTTTCATGAAGAAGCCGGATAGATTATTGATAAAATGAACTTGAAGCAGAGGGAAGCGCCATGACGGGGACGAGACGACGGCGTATCGGAATGGTCGGCGCCGGCTGGGTCAGCGCCTACCATCTATCGGCATGGAGGCGGCAATTGCATCGCGCCGAGGTCGTGGCCATCGCCGACCCGTCGCGGAGCACGATCGAGGCCCGGCTGGCCGCCTTCGAGGTCGCGCGCAACTATGCGGGCGCTGAGGCGATGCTGGAAGCCGAGCAGCTCGATGCCGTCGATATCTGCGCGCCGCGGGAGTTTCACGCCGAACTGGTCCGGCTGGCGGCGGCAAGGGGGCTCGATATTATCTGCCAGAAGCCGCTCGCCTCTTCCTACGACGAGGCTGTTCACCTGTTGGCAGAGCTTTCCGGCAAGGGCAGGCTGATGATCCACGAGAACTGGCGGTTCCGCGCCTATTATCGGCGGCTGAAGGCATGGCTCGACGAAGGACTTGCAGGCGATGTCCGTCAGGCGCAGTTCGAATTCCTGTCCAGCGGCATGCTAGCGGATGCAGAGGGGCGAAGGCCGGCGCTGGTGCGCCAACCCTTCTTCCGGACGCAGGAGCGGCTGCTGGTCATGGAGGTCATGATTCATCATCTCGATACGCTGAGATATCTTCTGGGCGAGATGGAGGTGGTCGGTGCGCGGCTTGAGAGGAGCAATCGCGATATCGTCGCGGAGGATGTGGCATGCGTCGTCCTGCGCCGGCTGGGCGACGGCGTTCTTGTCACCGTCAACGCCAATCTCGCCGCGCATGGTGCTCCGCCGGTGCCGCGTGATCACTTACGCATCTTCGGAACGCGCGGCACGCTCGAACTCCAAGGCAATCTGCTCTTAGCGCAGGGTGCGGAGCAGCGCCGGGAGAGCTTCGATCTCGACGAGACCTACCAAGGCGCTTATGACGCGACCATTGCGCATTTCCTCGACAGTCTCGATGGAAAGGTCGCGATGGAAACATCGCCGGGCGATAACATGAAGACGCTTGCTCTTGTCGAGGATATCTATCGCTTGAGCCGGTTCGACCCGGAACGCAATCCACGGTAACATGGCGCGCCCGTCAGAGGAGATGACATTGCAGACGCTCAACGAAAGCCGCGAAGACGGCATCGAGCATGATGATCTAAGCATTGCCCGCGCGCTGGAGGAGGACATTATTTTCGGCCGGCTTGCGCCCGGGACCCGTCTGACCGAAGACGCGCTTCTAGCCCGCTTTCACGTCACGCGCCATTTCGCCCGCCAGGCGATCGTGCAGCTCGAGACGATGGGTATCGTGGTTCGGGAGCGCAACAAAGGGGCGACCGTCCGCTCGCTGACTGCTCGCCAGGTTCAGGAAATCTACGATGTCCGTGAGTTGCTGCAACGGCAGGCTGCGCTGTGGATAAAGCTGCCGGCACCTGAAGCGTTGATCGAGGAACTGCTGGCGCTGCACGAGGAGCATGGCCGTCACGTCGAATCCGGTTATCTCAGAGGCGTGCACGAGGCCAACGACAAATTCCACCTGACGCTTTTCGGCGCCTGCGGCAATGCGCATCTCGTGCAATCAATCGAGCTTTATATGCGTCTCAGCCTGCCCGTGCGCGCCAATTCGATGTCGAGCAAGGAGTCGCTGCGCATCTCGCATGAGCATCACCGGCTGATGATCGAGATGCTGCGCGGCACTGACAACTGGGTTCTCGCCCAGCTCTGTGTCGACCATCTGCAGCCCAGCAAGAAACGTTATCTCGCCTATGTCAGCGATCATTGACGCGGCTAGCCGTTTGAAGGGGAGCGCATCGTTCGATTGCGCTCCCTTCGCCTACCGGCTCACCAATCGAGGCGCAGCAGAGACACGCCTTGACGCGGTAGGGAGACCTTGAGGACGATCTTGCCGCCATCAACCTTGACCGATGCCTCGTCGATCTCGGCGAGCTTTCCCGACGCTTCCAGCCTGGCATAACCTTCGCCGGTCGGATTCTGCGGCTTGCCCATCGCCGTCCAGACGCCGAAGGCGTTGGAATGTTCCTCGTCCATTCTGAAATGCCTGAGTGACGCGGACTTGTCGCCCCAGCCGTCGAGATTGACCGAAATGTCTGCGGACGGCCCGGCTTCATCATCGTCGTGATAATGCCAGAGCAGAATGGAAACGCCCTTATCGTCGCGGGTCGCCACGACATTGACATCGGGCTTGCCGCGCACGCCGTGGTTCATGATGTCCTCGATGTCGCGGCGATAATCGCTTTCCGATTCCAGCCACTCGCCGCCGAGTTTGCCGAGCATGCGGAAGCCATTGAGAACGGCCTTGTCGACGCCGTTGGTCGCAAGATCGCGGAAACCGTCGAAATAGGGCTGGTCGTCGAAGAGGAAGGCCCAGGTGACCGCCCCTTCGATATGGATGTTGGCGCGTCTTGCAAGCTCATAGGTGCGGATCATACTCTCGACGATATAGACGCCGTAGAGCGGACCATTGCGATAGCCGTTCTGGGGATGGACGCGTGCAGAACAGGCCGCGCAGCCTTCCGGATCGGATTCGCCGATTACCACGGGCAGGTGCCGGAGTTCCGGAAATTCATTGATGATGGCAAGGTTTGTCTCGATGTCACGGAGCTGTTTGTGCAGGCCCATCCGAACGTGACCCTCATAGATCACCGGATTGCCCTTGGCGTGGAAAGCGAGGAAATCGATTGGCGACTTGTTTTCGACGACATGCTTGAGGAAGGCACGCAGGAAGGTCTGGGCCTTTTCGTTGGCAAAGGCGCCACAGGTATGCGGTCCGCCGACACGGGCATTCGGCAAGGCACGCTTCAGAGCCTTGGCGCTGACATCATACATTTCGCAGAATTGCGGGATGGTGCCGATCCAGTAGTGACCGTCCGGCTCGTTCCAGACTTCCCACGGCCAGCTTGAAACGACGGCCTCGCCATATCTTTCGGCGAGATGGCGCGCCCATGCTTCGATCAGGTCGCTCCATTTCTTCAGGTCCTTCGGTGGAGCCGTCCAGCCGGTGGTGATCGTCGCGTATTTATCGGCCGGCTCCCATTCGTGACGGTAAGGACCGTCGAAATCGGAGAGAGCTTCCGGTGTGAAGCCGATCTGGATCAGCGGAATGTTGCCGGCTTCGACATAGGTGTCGAAGATCCTGTCGATGATCGTCCAGTCGTAGACCGGATTGCCGTCAGCATCCTCGGTATAGGCATTTGTCGAACCCCATTTGAGGGCAGGCAGGCCGTCGCCGCTGGTCAGAAGATTGTGCGCGCGGATGCGGGGCGGTTCGGGGCTGAGTTCTGTGAGTTCCTTGAGCAGCTTCCTGCCGTGTGGGGAGTAAGTGTAATTCGGCTCGTCATAGCCGAACCAGTTCCACAAGGGTTCGTATTTGCCGGTCGGCCGGTTGGCGTGAACGGAGATCGTCACGTCATAAGGGCTGCTCATCGTAGTGTCCTCTTGAACGATCATGCCAAAGCCCCTCCCGAAAGCGGCCGACCTGTCTGGTGATGAAGTACGGCCTCTTGGGAGGGCGCCGCGCTCGCCGCAAAAGCTAAGCCAAATGCTCGCTTTGTCAATAATATAAAAATATGCTTTATCATTGAGCGTCAAAAATGCCTGAAAATGCGCTATTTTTTATAGCCATCAAAATTATCGGTTGCCGTTTCTTGAAAAATTGTCGATAACTGTGGCGTGAGCTCGCCCGCCGTCGAGGAGTGCATGTGTCCCTGCGGCACGCGCAGGCAGGGGTTCGCTGGACGCATCGTCAATTGATTATGGGAAGCGCTCGCCGTGGCGAGTTGAGGAGGAGGAACATCCGATGAAGTTCCGTAGATATGCAGCCATCGCGCTAATGTCTCTTATGGCCCTTCCGGCATTTGCGCAGGATTTCATTGCCGGCATACCGCGCAACGAAACGCTGATTATCCAAGGCACGCCGCAGCAGAATGCCGACTGGTTCAACCTCTGGGCTCCTGGGGGCGGGGCGGCGGCAAACCTCAACGGCCTGCAGCAGCTGACCACCGATACGCTATGGTTCATCAATCCCGAAGGCGGCAAGGACGCCTGGCAGAACGCCCTTGCCAGCGAGCCCCCGAGCTACAACGCCGATTTCACCGAGATGACGGTGAAGCTGCGCAAGGGCATCTTCTGGAGCGACGGTGTCGAATTCACCAGCGACGATGTGGTCTATACCGTGCAGACGCAGATCGATCATCCCGGCATGGCTTGGAGCGCGCCCTTCACCGTCAATGTCGCGAGCATGGAAAATCCGGATCCGCAAACGGTCGTCTTCCATCTGAAGAAACCGAACTCGCGCTTCCACACGCTTTTCACCGTGCGCTGGAATGCCGCCTGGATCATGCCGAAGCATGTCTTCGAGAAGGCTGCAGATCCGCTGTCGTACAACAACAACCCGCCGGTCTCGCTCGGGCCCTATCAGCTGCAAAGCTATGACAAGGGCGGCAACTGGACGATCTGGAGGCTGCGCGACGACTGGCAGCGCACGTCGATCGGCCTGGCTGCGAAACAGCCGCCTGAGGTCAAATATGTCGTCTATCGCGCCGCCGGCAATCCGGAAGCCCGCGTTATCGAACAGCGCAACCACAATCTCGATGTCATCAACGACATGGCGCCCGAGGGCATGTTCTCGATCATGCGTGACAGCAAGAGTACGGCCTCGTGGCTGAAGGGTTTCCCTTTCGCGCATCCGGATCCGACGCTGCCTTCCGTTCTCTTCAATACGAAGAAGGCGCCCTTCGACAATAAGGATGTTCGCTGGGCTCTCGCGCTGCTGATCGATATCCGCGAAGTGGCGCTCGGCTCCTATCGCGGTGCGGCCAATATCGCAGCCCTAGCCACTCCGCCGACGGGTTCTGCCCCTGACGACTATTACGCACCGATGCAAGACTGGCTGACGAATTTCGAGCTCGACACCGGTTCCCGCAAGATCAAGCCTTACGATCCGAACATCTCGGCGCAGATCGCCAATATGGTGCGCAGCCAATGGGCCGATCAGATCCCGACGGATCCGGCCAAACTACAGCGTACATTCGGCTTCGGCTGGTGGAAGAAGGACGTTCAGGCCGCCACCGAACTGCTGCAGAAGGCAGGCTTCAAGAAGAGCGGTCGCCAGTGGGTAAAGCCTGACGGAACGCCCTTTACGATCCGTCTGCAGGTGGAAGGCGATGCCATTCCGACACTGGCCCGCGCCGGCACGGTGATTGCCCAGCAATGGACGCAGGCGGGCATCGCGACCAAGGTCGATGTCGCCGGCCCAACCAACGGTCAACGCCTCAGCACAGGCGATTTCGAGACGGCGATCTACTGGAGCATCGAGACCTGGGGCGGTCATCCCGATCTCTCCTTCTTCCTCGACAGCTATCATTCGGAGTTCATCAAGCCGCTCGGGCAGATCCAGCCGCCGCGCAATCTGCAGCGCTGGCAGGATCCGCGTCTCGACCTGCTCATCGAGAAGAACCGATCGATCGCCTTCGATTCGCCGGATGTCGCCAAGCTCGGTCAGGACTTCCTGAAGCTCGCCGTCGAGGAAATGCCGATGATCCCGCTGATGGCCTACAACAAGTTCGCGCCGCTCGATACGACCTATTGGACCAATTATCCAAGCGCGGACAATCCCTATTCGGCCTCGGGTCCGAACTGGTCGAACATCCGCTACATGGTGGTCGGGCTGAAGGCCAACCCTGATGCGCCGAAGCCTTGATCGGGGCACCATAAGGGAGACAGCCGGCCGCCGGCTGTTTCCGTTCTGCTATTGAAGGGTCGATGTCATGAATGGCTTTCTGATCTATGCGGCAAAACGTTTTCTGCAATTTCTCTTCGTGGTCTTCACCGGCATCACGCTGGCCTTCCTGATCGCGCATTTTTCGCCGGTCGATCCGATCGAGCAGACCGTGTCGCTGCTGACGAGCTTCGGCTCCACCGATCCGCAGGCCGTCGAGATCCTTCGCGAATCGCTGCGTGAACTCTACGGCACCGGCGGGCCGTTGCTGGACCAGTACGTCACCTTCTGGGGCCGCGTCCTGACCGGCGATTTCGGTCCGTCGCTCTCTTCCTTCCCGACCCCCGTCATGACCGTGATCGGCCGGGCTCTTCCCTGGACGGTCGGGCTTCTGACGCTCGCAACGATCATTTCCTGGATCATCGGCAATTTCCTCGGCGCGCTTGCCGGTTATTTCCACAGCAGTAAGTTGCTGAAGGTCGCCGGTGTCGTCATCATGGCGCTACAGCCGATCCCGACCTACATCATCGGCCTCAGCCTGGTGATCCTCTTCGGTTTCATCTGGCCTATCCTGCCGATCAGCGACGGCGCACAGGTCAATCTCCCGCCCGGCTTCAACTGGGCCTTCATCAGCTCGGTGATCGAGCATGGCATCTTGCCGGCCCTGACCCTCGTGCTCGTCGGCATCGGCGGCTGGTTCATCTCGATGCGCTCGCTCGTATCCAACATCGTCACCGACGATCATGTCGTTTACGCTGAACTCGGCGGCGTGCGCTCGCGCAGCATCTTTTCACAATATGTCGCGCGCAACGCCATGCTGCCGCAGGTCACCGGCCTGGCGCTCAGTCTCGGCAACGTCTTCGGCGGCGCCGTCATCGTCGAGTTCGTCTTCAATTATCCCGGGATCGGCAAGCTTTTGATCTCCGGCATTTATTCCGGCGATTATAGCCTCGTGCTCGGCGTCACCACAATCGCCATCATCGCCGTCGCCGCCGCGGTTTTCGTGATCGACATCATCTATCCGCTGATCGATCCGCGCGTGAAACTGGGATAATCCGTGATGTTCAAAGTCCTCAGAGACCTGCTGCGCTACAACAAGGAGTTCCTGCTCGGAACCGTCCTGATCTGCCTCATCCTGGCGTTGATCGTGGCATCGTTCTTCTCGCCCTATGACGAGAACGCCATCTATGTCGTCGCGCCCGACATGCCGCCTTCGGCCGAATTCTGGCTCGGCACCACCTCGCGCGGCCAGGAGGTTTTCTGGCAGATCGCCGCCTCGATGCGCAACACGCTGTTCTTCGGCATCATCGTCGCTTTCGTCAGCCGCATCATCGCCATCGCCGTGGGGCTGATCTCGGGCTATATCGGCGGCCGGACAGACCAGATCATCATGGCGGTCAACGATACGCTCGGCGCCCTGCCGAATATTCCGATCCTGCTGCTTCTGGTTTTCGTGCTTCGCGACCAGATGACGTGGTTCATGCTGGCGATCACCGCAGCGCTGCTTGGATGGACGCATGACAGCCGTCTGATCCGCTCCGTCGCCCTGTCTCTCCGCCACCGGGAATTCACCCGGCACGCGGTCTTCTCGGGCATGCGCACACGGCAGATCCTCATCCGCGAGCATCTGCCCTATGTGATGCCGATCGTCTTCTTCACGACGATGAACAACCTGATCTGGGCGATCGGCCTCGAGGTGACGCTCTCGGTGCTTGGGTTTTCCGACATCAACCGGCCGACGATCGGCGGCATGATCTACTGGGCCAATGCGCATTCCGCAATGGTATCGGGCATATGGTGGTGGGTCGCCTTCCCGATGCTCTTCGTCGTCATCCTGTTCCTCGGCCTGTTCATGCTCGCCATGTCGGTGAACGAATATATCGACCCGCGTTCGCGCCTGGCCCGGATGGGAGCTTGAGGAGATGCAGAATCTGATGAGAAGGCGGCCGTTGACCCTTGCCGAAAACGCCATGGACGCCCTGACGATCGATGGGCTGAAATGCTACTACGTCAATGATTATTTCGGCGTGCGGCGGGAGATCCGCGCCGTCGACGATATCAGCCTGACCATCCGCAAAAACGAGATCTACGGCATTGCCGGCGAATCCTCGAGCGGCAAGACATCGCTGATCAAGACTTTGGCCGGCGCCATCCGCCCGCCGATGCGCGTCGTCGGCGGAACGGTGAAATTCAATTTTGCCGACGGGCCCATCGATGTCTATGCCGAACCGGACAAGATGAAGGCGGCACGCTGGCGCCACCTTTCCTACATCATGCAGGGCTCGATGAACGTGCTGAACCCGGTCAGAAGGGTCAAACACGCCTTCACCGATTTCGCCTCCCGCCATATGAACCTCGATCCCGCTGCCTTCCACGCCCGTGTCGAAGCACATCTTGCCCGGCTGCATCTCGATCCCCATGTGCTCGATGCCTTTCCGCACCAGCTTTCGGGCGGCATGCGCCAGCGTCTGACGATCGCCCTTGCAACTGTCTGCGAGCCGGAATTCATCATCGCCGACGAGCCGACGACGGCGCTCGACGTGCTCGTCCAGCAGGACGTGCTGGCGCTGATCAAGGAAGTGCAGATGCGCATGCAGTCCTCGGTCATCTTCGTGACGCACGATATGTCCGTGCATGCCGCCATCACCGACCGGTTGGCCATCATGTATGCGGGCCGGCTGGCGGAGGAGGGGCCGACGCAGGCGATCTTCGACAATCCCCAGCATCCCTATACCGTCCATCTGATCGGCAGCCTGCCGCGCATCGGCGACGTCTCGACGCGAAAGAGCCTTAAAGGCAAGCCGCCGGCGCTTTCGGATCCGCCTTCAGGATGCCGGTTCCATCCACGCTGTCCGATTGCGATCGACAAATGCGCCCGTGAAGTGCCGGCCATGCTGCCGAGCGCCACAGGCGGGCGGGTCGCATGCTTCCGCGCCGGGGAGTACCAGATCCAATGAGCAGCCATTTCCTCCTCGAACTCGACCATGTGACCAAGCTCTTTCCGATCGGCGGTTTCTTCTCGCGCGAAAAGATGAAGGCGGTGAACGATGTCAGCTTCGCCCTTGCCGCCGACAAGCCCGAGATATTCACGATCGTCGGTGAATCCGGTTCCGGCAAATCGACGCTGGCAAAGATGATCCTCGGTAATGAAAAGGCCGATCGGGGCAGCATCCGCTTCGACGGCGCTGATGTGAAGTCGGTGCATTCCCGCAGGGACCGCGAGGCTTTCATGGCAAAGGTCCAGCCGGTCTTCCAAAATCCGTTCGAGGCCTTCAATCCGCTGACCCGGATCGACGAGTATCTGCTGGCCACCGCCCATCGCTTCAAGGGCGCGAAGAGCCGCGCCGAGAAAGAGGCGCTTGCCGACGTTGCCCTTCAGCGCGTCGGCCTTTCGATGGCGGAGATAAAAGGTCGTTTCTCGCATGAGCTTTCAGGCGGTCAGTTGCAGCGCATTGCCGTCGCCCGCGCCCTGATACCGGAGCCGAAGCTGATCGTCGCCGATGAGCCCGTCTCGATGGTGGACGCATCGCTTCGCATGTCGATCGTCAATCTCTTCCGCGATCTGCGCGACTCTCTCAACGTCTCGATCGTCTACATCACCCATGATCTTGCGACCGCCTATTACATTTCCGATCGCGTGGTGATCATGCGCAAGGGTGTGGTGGTGGAGAGCGGAGATGCCAGGGACGTGCTGGAACATCCGAAACACGCCTATTCGATCGCCTTGAAGAACGCGGTGCTACCGCCCAATCCTCGCGACGCGTCGGCGATCATCCGCCTGCGGCAGCGCAACGGCGAGACAAATGAAGCCTATTCCGGCGATGGCGACCGCTTGGCCAGATGAAGCTGGCGCTCTGAGCTTCGGTCGTCAAATCGTCGCGACGCCCCGGAACCCATCGCTCTGTCTTTGCGGTTCCAATTCCATCGATTTGCGGGCATGGTCTCGCCCGATGAGCACAGATTCGTCCGATCTCTTTGGCGCGCTTTTCGAGGCACCGCCCGCGAACCGAACGGTTCCGGTGCTGGTGCCGATGCCGGCGCCAAAGCCCTATTCCTATTCGGTGCCGGATGGCATGGCGGTCGAGCCCGGCTCGGTCGTGCAGGTGCCGCTCGGCCCGCGGCAGGTGATCGGCGTCGTCTGGGACGGCGGCGAGGACGGCGTCGATCCGAAGAAGCTCCGGCCGATCAGCCATGTCTTCGATTGCCCGCCGCTTTCCAAAGAGATGCGGGATTTCATCGATTGGGTGGCCACCTATACGCTCTCGCCGCCCGGCCTCGTCGCGCGCATGGCGCTGCGGGCGCCGAACGCCTTCGAGCCGGAACCGATGGTGGAGGGGTTGAAGTTCGTCGGCGGCGACCCGGAGCGGATGACGCCGGCGCGCGCCCGGGTGCTCGACACGGCCTCCGACGGCTTTTCCTGGACGCGCAGCGGCCTGGCGCATGCGGCGGGCGTTTCGACGAGCGTCGTCGATGGGCTGATCACGCTCGGCATCTTCGAGACGATATTTTTGCCGCCGCCGCCGGTGGTGGCGATGCCGGATCCGGATTTTGCCGCAGCCCGTCTCGAAGGACCCCAGAAGCAGGCGGCCGAGGAGATCGTTTCCGACGTCCGCAAGGGCGAGTTTTCGGTGTCGCTGATCGACGGGGTGACCGGCTCCGGCAAGACGGAGGTCTATTTCGAGGCGATTGCCGAGACGCTGAAGCGCGGCAAGCAGGTGCTGATCCTGCTGCCGGAGATCGCGCTGACGGCAAGTTTCATGGAGCGCTTCCAGGATCGTTTCGGGGCAAAGCCGGCCGAATGGCATTCCGATCTGGCGCCGCGCATGCGCGAAAAGGTCTGGCGCCAGGCGGTGACCGGCGAAGTGCGCGTGGTGGCGGGCGCCCGTTCGGCGCTCTTCCTGCCCTTCGAGGATCTCGGTCTGATCATCGTCGACGAGGAACACGATCCCGCCTACAAGCAGGAGGATCGCGTCTTCTACAATGCCCGCGACATGGCCGTCGTGCGCGGCCGCATCGGCGATTTTCCCGTCATTCTGGTGTCGGCGACGCCGTCGGTCGAAAGCCAGGTCAACGGGCAGAGCGGCCGCTACAGCACCGTTCACCTGCCGACGCGTTTCGGCGATGCGGCGCTGCCGGACCTGCATCTCATCGATATGCGCCGGCATGCGCCGGAGCGAGGCGGCTTCCTGTCGCCGGTGCTGATCCGGGCGATCGGCAAGACGGTGGAGAAGCGCGAACAGGCACTGCTCTTTCTCAACCGGCGCGGTTATGCGCCGCTGACGCTCTGCCGGGTCTGCGGTCACCGATTCCAGTGCCCGCAATGTTCGAGCTGGCTGGTGGAGCATCGCTTCCGCAAGCAGCTGCAATGCCATCAATGCGGCCATGCCGAGCGCACGCCGGAAGCGTGCCCGGAATGCGGTACGCTCGACCATCTCGTCGCCTGCGGGCCGGGAGTCGAGCGCATCGCCGAGGAGGTGGAGCGGCATTTCCCGGAGGCGCGAACGATCGTTCTTTCCTCGGATATCATGGGCGGGGTGAAGCGGCTGCGGCTGGAGCTGGACGCGATCGCCAAGGGCGAGGCCGATATCGTCATCGGCACCCAGCTCGTCGCCAAGGGGCATAATTTTCCACTGATGACACTGGTCGGCATCGTCGATGCCGATCTCGGCCTTGCCAATGGCGACCCGCGCGCGGCCGAGCGCACCTTCCAGCTTTTGTCGCAGGTGACCGGCCGTGCCGGGCGCACCGGCCTCAAGAGCCATGGGCTGCTGCAGACCTACCAGCCGCAGCATCCGGTCATGCAGGCGATCGTGTCAGGCGATTCCGACGCCTTCTATGAGCGCGAGATCACCGAACGCGAACGCGCCGTATTGCCGCCCTTCGGCCGGCTCGCCTCGATTATCGTTTCGGCCGAAACCCGCCACGACGCCGAAAACCATGCGCGCGGCATGCGCAACGCCGCACCTCAGGTGTCGGGCATCTCGGTCCTCGGCCCGGCCGAAGCGCCGCTCGCGCTGGTGCGCGGCCGCCACCGTTTCCGCCTGCTGGTGCACGGGCGGCGGAACTCCGACATGCAGGGGTTCTTGCGGGTGATGCTGTCGCAATCGCCCAAGGAGCGCGGATCGGTGCAGGTGCAGCTGGATATCGATCCGCAGAGTTTTCTCTAAAACAGAACGTCGCCATTTCCTCCTTTTTCGGCGCATGCCATAAAACACTGATTCATCCGGGTGATTTGGGGCTGACGCATGGAGTTTTATTTTCCGACCGAGCTTGGCGAGCAGCTTGCCTTTTGCTCCGCCGCTTTCACGGCGCTCGCCGGCTTCATCATGATGTTCGCCCCGGGCCAAACTTTCCGTCTCCTCGGTCTGCAGGCACAGGAGGGGCGGCCGGAAGGCTTCGGCGAGGGACGCTCGATGGGCGGCTTTTATCTCGGCTTCGGCCTGTCGGCGATCATGCTCGCCCAGGACTGGATCTACATGGCGCTCGGTGCCTCCTTCGCCATGGCTGCCTTTGCCCGGATCATCTCGATCCTGTCCGATAAGGGGAGTAATATCGTCAACTATTTACTCCTGGTTGTGCAGATCGCTTTGGCCGCGTTACCACTGCTCTACGTTTTCGGCTTCACCCAGACGTAACTCTTGCTGCCGGCAGACGGCTTCCGTGGCCTGCTTTCAGGCCATTGCGCAATTTTGCGGACAGAAATTCATGTGAAAGGCGTATTCGGGCATTACGCGTGTTGCGAGTCCGAACATCCTATGTTAGACGGACCCCGAATTTCGGAAGAAGCAAGAGGCTTCTCTTGTGATTTCTGGGGGAAATCAAAACGAATTCAAGATCATAGGTTCGGCGCCCGCCGAGAGCCGGATTTTGGGTTGAAATCAGGGAAATTTGTGCCAGTGGCAGACACGTCCCAGCTTACTTCTGGCGTTGCCGAGCGCTATGCCTCGTCGCTTTTCGAACTGGCGCTCGAGCAGGGCGCCGTGGACAGCGTAACCGCAGATCTTGACCGTTTCCAGGCGATGCTGGATGAGAGCGCCGATCTTAAGCGCTTCGTCGTAAGCCCGGTTTTCTCCGCCGACGACCAGCTGAAGGCGATCGTCGCCATCAGCGAGAAGGCTGGCATCAGCGGTTTCTTCGCCAATTTCCTGAAGGTCGTGGCGCGCAATCGCCGCCTGTTCGCCCTGCCGGGCATGATCAAGGCCTTCCGCATCATCGCCGCGAACCATCGCGGTGAAATCTCCGCCGAGGTCACCTCGGCGCATGCGCTTTCACAAGCGCAGGAAACCGAATTGAAGGTGGCACTCAAGAGCGTTACCGGCAAAGACGTGACGATTGCCGTCACGGTTGATCCGTCAATTCTTGGTGGTCTGATCGTGAAGGTCGGGTCCCGTCAGATTGATACGTCTCTTCGTACCAAACTCTCTACCCTTAAGCTCGCATTGAAAGAGGTTGGCTGATGGATATCCGCGCCGCGGAAATTTCCGCAATTCTCAAAGACCAGATTAAAAATTTCGGCAAAGAGGCAGAAGTCTCGGAAGTCGGCCAGGTTCTCTCCGTCGGTGACGGTATCGCTCGTGTCTATGGTCTGGACAATGTCCAGGCCGGTGAAATGGTCGAGTTCCCGGGCGGCATCCGCGGCATGGCGCTGAACCTTGAAGCCGACAATGTCGGTGTCGTCATCTTCGGCGCCGACCGCGACATCAAGGAAGGTGACACCGTCAAGCGGACTGGCGCCATCGTCGACGTTCCGATCGGCCCTGAGCTGCTCGGCCGCGTGGTCGACGCGCTCGGTAATCCGATCGATGGCAAGGGCCCGATCAACGCGACGCGCCGTTCGCGCGTCGACATCAAGGCTCCCGGCATCATTCCGCGCAAGTCGGTTCACGAGCCGATGTCGACCGGCCTCAAGGCCATCGACGCGCTGATCCCGGTCGGCCGCGGCCAGCGCGAGCTTGTTATCGGCGACCGCCAGACCGGCAAGACCGCGATCCTTCTCGATGCCTTCCTCAACCAGAAGGCTATTCACGACAACGGTCCGGAAGGCGAGAAGCTTTATTGCGTCTACGTCGCTGTCGGCCAGAAGCGTTCGACCGTCGCGCAGTTCGTCAAGGTGCTCGAAGAGCGCGGCGCGCTCAAGTACTCGATCATCGTCGCCGCCACCGCGTCCGATCCGGCGCCGATGCAGTTCCTGGCTCCGTTTGCCGGTTGCGCCATGGGCGAATACTTCCGTGACAACGGCATGCATGCGCTGATCGGTTACGACGACCTGTCCAAGCAGGCCGTATCCTACCGCCAGATGTCGCTGCTGCTGCGCCGCCCGCCGGGCCGCGAAGCATATCCGGGCGACGTTTTCTACCTGCACTCGCGCCTGCTCGAGCGCGCTGCGAAGATGAACGACGACAAGGGCGCCGGTTCGCTGACCGCTCTGCCGGTTATCGAAACGCAGGGCAACGACGTATCGGCCTTCATTCCGACCAACGTGATCTCGATCACCGACGGTCAGATCTTCCTTGAAACCGACCTGTTCTACCAGGGTATCCGCCCGGCCGTGAACGTCGGTCTGTCGGTTTCCCGCGTCGGCTCTGCGGCACAGATCAAGGCGATGAAGCAGGTTGCCGGCTCGATCAAGGGCGAACTCGCCCAGTATCGCGAAATGGCCGCCTTCGCCCAGTTCGGTTCGGACCTCGACGCTGCGACGCAGCGCCTGCTGAACCGCGGCGCACGCCTGACCGAACTCCTGAAGCAGCCGCAGTTCTCGCCGCTGAAGACGGAAGAGCAGGTCGCCGTGATCTTTGCAGGCGTCAACGGCTATCTCGACAAGCTGCCGGTCGCTTCGGTCGGCAAGTTCGAGCAGGGCTTCCTCTCATATCTGCGTTCGGAAGGCTCCGCCATCCTCGACGCGATCCGCACGGAAAAGGCAATCAGCGACGATACCAGGGGCAAGCTTACCGCTGCTCTCGATAGCTTCGCAAAGTCTTTCTCGTAATCGGGCCCTAAGTTAGGACGGATAACGGATGCCTTCACTTAAGGATCTGAAAAACCGGATCGCCTCCGTCAAGGCGACGCAGAAGATCACCAAGGCGATGAAAATGGTCGCCGCGGCGAAGCTTCGGCGCGCGCAGGAGGCGGCCGAGGCCGCTCGGCCATATTCGGAGCGCATGGGTGCAGTTCTGGCGAATATCGCCAAGGCTGTCACCGACGCCGATGGCGCGCCGGCGCTGATGACCGGCACCGGCAAGGACCAGGTTCATCTGCTGGTGGTGTGCACGGCCGAACGCGGTCTTTGCGGCGGTTTCAACTCGCAGATTGCGCGCTTCGCGCGCGAACATGTGCGCAAGCTGGTTTCCGAGGGCAAGACGGTGAAAATCTTCACCGTCGGCAAGAAGGGTTACGACATCCTTCGCCGCGAATTCGCTTCGCTGATCATCGAGCGCAAGGAATTGCGGGACGTCAAGCGGGTCGGCTTCGAGAATGCGGATCAGATCGGTAAACGCCTTATCGAGATGTATGCTGCCGGCGAATTCGACGTCTGCACGCTGTTTTATTCCGAGTTCAAATCGGTGATCAGCCAGATTCCGACGGCGCAGCAGCTCATCCCGGCTTCAACGGGAGCTGTGCAGGCCGAAGATGCCGCCCATGCAGGCGCTGTCTACGAATACGAGCCGGATCCGGCATCGATCCTTGAAGATCTGATCCCGCGCAACATCTCCGTCCAGGTCTTCCGCGCGCTTCTTGAGAACGTCGCGGGTGAAATGGGCGCCAAGATGAGCGCGATGGACAATGCGACGCGTAATGCCGGTGAGATGATCAATAAGCTGACGCTGAGCTACAACCGCCAGCGTCAGGCGCAGATCACCAAGGAACTCATTGAAATCATTTCGGGCGCGGAAGCGCTCTGAGGCTAGGAAAAGAGGGTCAGAAAATGGCTGAGGCAGCTACCCCCAAGATCGGCTCTGTCGGCAGAGTCACCCAGGTTATCGGCGCCGTCGTCGACGTTGCTTTCGAAGGCGAACTGCCGAAGATCCTGAATGCGCTGGAAACCAGCAACAATGGCAACCGCCTGGTTCTCGAAGTTGCGCAACACCTTGGCGAAAACGTCGTCCGTACCATCGCGATGGATTCGAGCGACGGTCTCGTGCGCGGCCAGGAAGTCGCCGATACCGGCGCTCCGATCATGGTTCCGGTTGGCAACGAGACGCTCGGCCGCATCATGAACGTCATCGGCGAGCCGGTCGACGAAGCCGGTCCGCTGGTCACCGCTCACAAGCGCGCCATCCACCAGGATGCGCCGTCCTATGTCGAGCAGTCGACGGAATCGCAGATTCTCGTCACCGGCATCAAGGTCGTTGACCTTCTCGCTCCCTATGCACGCGGCGGCAAGATCGGCCTGTTCGGCGGCGCTGGCGTCGGCAAGACCGTTTTGATCATGGAACTGATCAACAACGTCGCCAAGGCGCATGGTGGTTATTCGGTTTTTGCGGGCGTCGGTGAACGTACCCGCGAAGGCAACGACCTCTATCACGAAATGATCGAATCGAACGTCAACAAGCATGGCGGCGGCGAAGGTTCGAAGGCTGCGCTGGTTTACGGCCAGATGAACGAACCGCCGGGCGCCCGCGCCCGTGTCGCCCTGACCGGCCTGACGGTCGCTGAACATTTCCGCGACCAGGGCCAGGACGTTCTGTTCTTCGTCGACAACATCTTCCGCTTCACGCAGGCAGGTTCCGAAGTGTCGGCTCTGCTCGGCCGCATTCCGTCGGCCGTCGGCTATCAGCCGACGCTCGCAACCGACATGGGCCAGATGCAGGAGCGCATCACCACGACGACGACCGGCTCGATTACCTCGGTCCAGGCCATTTACGTCCCGGCCGACGACTTGACCGACCCGGCTCCGGCAACCTCGTTCGCGCACCTTGACGCAACGACGGTTCTGTCGCGCTCGATCGCCGAAAAGGGCATCTATCCGGCCGTCGATCCGCTCGACTCCACCTCGCGCATGCTCGACCCTCTGGTCGTCGGCGAAGAGCATTACGAAGTCGCCCGCAAGGTCCAGTCGACGCTGCAGCGTTACAAGGCCTTGCAGGACATCATCGCGATCCTTGGCATGGATGAACTGTCCGAAGAGGACAAGATCGCGGTTGCCCGGGCCCGCAAGATCGAGCGTTTCCTGTCGCAGCCGTTCTTCGTCGCCGAAGTCTTCACCGGCTCGCCGGGCAAGCTCGTTGCTCTCGAAGATACGATCAAGGGCTTCAAGGGCCTCGTTAACGGCGAATATGATCACCTGCCGGAATCTGCCTTCTATATGGTCGGATCGATGGAAGAAGCGGTCGAAAAGGCCAAGAAGCTCACAGCTGCTTAATGAGCGACGCGCTGGACGAGATATTCTGCTGCGACTCCCTGAAAGGGGTCGTGGCGGATCTTCCGGAACCAGCCGCGCCGACTATCTATCGCGCCGATAACGGCGTGCTGATGATGGTGGTGGGTCTGGTCCAGAGCGAGGAAGGCCTCGGTTATCTCGACCAAGCGATAATGCACTGCCCGTTCTGCGGGACCAAATTGCAAGATGCGAAAGCCATAGCCGAGAAGGTAAGTCACTGATGGCTGACAATTTCAACTTTGAGCTCGTTTCGCCGGAGCGTCTGCTGTTGTCGGAGATGGTGACCGAGGTGGTCATTCCCGCGACTGAAGGCGAGATGACGGTCATGGCGAATCATGCGCCGACGATGACGACGATCAAGCCGGGTGTCGTGAGCGTGCGTTCG
Source organism: Rhizobium sp. BK591 (assembly GCF_014195045.1). Taxonomy (NCBI): domain Bacteria; kingdom Pseudomonadati; phylum Pseudomonadota; class Alphaproteobacteria; order Hyphomicrobiales; family Rhizobiaceae; genus Rhizobium; species Rhizobium sp. BK591. The sequence goes on along the minus strand of NZ_JACIAZ010000005.1, from coordinate 126,605 downwards.
GCCTCCGGCAAGAAGCAGGACTATGTGGTGTTCGGCGGTTTTGCCGATATCCTGCCGACCGGTTGCACATTGCTTGCCGAATCCGCGGTTCCGGTCGAGGAACTCCACAAGGACGAGCTGACCCGCCGCATCGAGGCTGCCCGCCAGGAGCTCGAGCATGCCGAGCTGCACGAGCACAAGTCGAAGCTCGAGCATTTCATCATGGAACTGACGCATCTGAGCGGCATCGTCCAACAGGATTGATCGCCATCGACTGCGACGATCAAGGGCGGCTGCAACAGCCGCCCTTTTTTGTGCCTGTTCAGCTGTCGCGATAGCGCGGGCGGCTTGAAATGAAGAAGCGGCCCGATGGGGCCGCTTTGCCGATGTGTACCGAGTGGCCGGCTTCGGCTCAGAAGCCGGTGCCGCCGCGTAGCTCGATGGCAATCGTCTTGAACAATATCTTCAAGTCGAGCAGCAGGCTGAAATTCCTGACATAATAGATATCGCAGGCAATGCGGGCGCGGGCTTCCAGCCGTCGCGCCGTCGGGCCGCGCCAGCCGCGCGTCTGCGCAAGACCGGTGATGCCGGGACGCATGATGTGGCGGTGATGATAGTCCGGCACCAGTTCTTCGTAGAGCCGGCCGGCTGCCCGCATGTTGATGGCATGGCAGCGCGGGCCGACCAGCGACATGTCGCCCCTGATGACATTGAAGAGCTGCGGCAGCTCGTCGATATTGGTCTTGCGGAGCACCGCGCCGATGCCGGTCACTCGGCTGTCACCCTTGACGGTCTGTTGAACGCCGCTGGGATCACAAGCTTCCGCGCGCATCGATCGGAATTTGAAGATCGTGATCTTCCGGCCGTTCAGCCCCCAGCGGATTTGGCGGAAAAACACCGGACCGCCATCATCGAGTTTGATGAAAAGAGCGATTGCCAGAAAAATCGGCGCCAGCACGACGAGGGCGCTGAGTGAGGCGACGATGTCGATCAACCGCTTCACGCTCAGTCGCACAGCCATTTTTCTTTCGACAGGGGAAAAGCTATCCGGCTGGCGAATATTGGAGTTCGCGATAACCAGGGTCTTGGTTTTGTCCTGACGCTGAGACGGATCGAAGCGTGAATTCGTCTTCGAAGTAAAAGCATTCATTACGCAAGGTCCACAAGTTTAGATGCGATACTGAACAGCAAGGAGACAGATACATGGTCACGTATCGTTTGTCATCGGTATAAATAAGAATTCCGTAACCCTAAAGACACCAAAAATGGGAGTATTTCGCGTTAACCTTAATGCCTGTAGTTGCGCTATCCGGAAACTTATACTTTGAAAGGAGTAGCCCGATTGGATTGGCGAGCTGTCAGCCGGTTTCCGAAATCGATCGCCGGTTTCTCCAGCAGATGGTAGCTGAGGCTTGCTACCAGAAGGATAAGCGCTGCCGCCAGTCCGCAAGACTGCAGCCAGCCGGTCACAACATTTTCCGAGGAAGCGCCGAACGAGCCCGGGTCGAGCTTCTGGATCAATAGCAGGATAATCTCCTGCCAGATATAGATGCCGAAGGAGATCTTCGCGACGTAGCGGACAGGCGCGTTGTCGAGCAGCCTGCCCAACCGTTGCGAATGGCTGAGCGAAACGAGGGCCGCCCCGACCGCCAGCGGGAAGACCGGAAAGCCATAGGGGATTTCGAGCCAGCCGTAACCCTCGGCGGAGCCGCCGGGCGATATCACGAGGCGGTAGCCGGCAATGGCGAGGGCGAGAAGCGCTGCGGCATCGAACCAGGAAGAGCGTCTTCGTGGGAGCATGGTCTCGAGGCCGGCGGCGAGCGCACCGAGCGCGAAGACGGCGAAGAAGCCGATCGGATTATATCTCGGCATCCATTCCTTCGCCCCACCCTGCAGGCCGTACTGCCAACCGCGTCCGATGTCGCCGAGCGGAAACAGGGTGAGGATCAGCAGATGGGCCAGGAGTACGCCTGTGATGACGCATAGCCAGGCGAAGCGCGCAAGCAGCGGGCGTTGTCTCAGGATGGGCAAACGAAACAGCAGGAGAAAGCAGACCGGCAGGAGCACATAGCTGGTGACCTCGAAGGGAATGGACCAGAGCGGCCCGTCGGCTTCGACAGGAAAGAAGGTGCGCCAGTGCCACTGGCTCATGAACAGCAGCCCGGAGACATAGCGGAGTGCAAGCTCCGGTGTCAGCGGCAGGGCAAGCAGCGTCAGGCTGAGGGCGAAGCTGATGGTGGCGGCAACCCAGAAGCCCGGAGCGATGCGCGCTGCCCTGCGGATCGTGTAATGCCGCAGGCTCGGCAGGTTGCTGCCCGCGTCGAGCGCGCGCCAGAAGGGATGGGCAAGAAGAAAGCCGCTGAGCACAAAGAACACGGCAACGCCGAAATTGCCGAAGCGGAGGACATGTGCGGTCGGTCCGAGTTCGTCGGGGATTCTGCGCATATCCAGCCGCAGCGCGAAGTGGTGGGCAAGCACCAGCAGACAGGCCGTCGCGCGCAGAAAGTCCGCTCCGGCCAGTCTCTCCTGTTGTCGCATCCTATCCCCCGCCTTGCCTAGCGCATCGGCCCGAAAATCGGAATCGATTTTCGGAAAGCACGATGCCTAAATTCTAAGTGTTAGAGCGTCCTTTGCGCATCCGAAAGGACGCGCGGCGCTCTAAAGCATGATGCCGAAAAGTGTGAGCGGTTTTCGCACGACATCATGCTCCGGGTCTCGGACTTTGCAGCGGAAAGCCCCGACGGGCAAGGCAGGCGTTGGGCTCAGTCGAGAAGTTCGTTGGTATAATAGGTGGAAAAGTCCGGCTTCTCCTTGAGTGCGGCGCCATTGGCGTCGACCAGAATCCCATTCTCGAGCAGGAAGCCGCCGAGGGCTTCGGCCTTTGCCGGATCGAGCTTACCGATCACGCCGGCCTCGGATTTCAGGAAGTGCCCCTCGATCAATGCCTTCTGAGACGCCTTTACCAGTTCCGTATTCATCAGTGCGCCATTGCTTCCAGAGATCAGCAGATCGCAGGCTTCGTCGGGATGGTCGACGGAATAGGCATAACCCTGGCGCGTGGCCTGGATGAAGGCGCGGGCGTGTTCCCGGTTTGCCGAGAGATAGGCGTCGCTGGAGACGATGACCGTCGTCTGCTCGTCCGGAATGCCATAATCGGAATAGTGGAAGCGGCCGATCTTCCGGTTCTCCAGTTCGGCGGCTATGCCTTCCCAGGTGTAGATCTCCAGCGTGAAATCGATCGAGCCATTGTCCAGCGCCTCGTAAGCGGAGGTGCCGAGGGTGACGGTCTTGACGTCGCCCTTGCCGCCGTCATTGCGGATCATTGCGGAGATCAGCGCGCTCTCCCAGGTGCCGCCAAAGCCGCCATAGGTCTTGCCGTCGAGGTCTTTCGGGCTCTTGATGTCGTCGCGTCCGCCCTTGAAGATCAGGCGTGCGGTTTCTGTCTGGACGACGCCGTAGACCATCTTCACGTCACCGCCGCCGGCGCGCTGCGTGAGGGTCTCGATCTCACTGCTGATGCCGAAATCGGCAACGCCGTTCGACACCAGTGTTCCGGCGCTGGTATCGGTGAAGGGAAGGATCTCGACATCGAGTCCGGCATCGGCGTAGAAGCCCTTCGCCTTGGCGACATAGATGCCGATATGGTTGGTGTTGGGCGTCCAGTCGAGCGCGATGCGAACCTTTGCGGGCGCCGATTGGGCGAAGGCGGTGCGGCCGGCAAGGCTTGCCGCGATGGCGGCGAAAATCGTCTGGCGGCGGGTGAGAAGCAGCATGGTGACCTCCTCAGGTCTCTAGAGCATGATGCCGAAAAGTGTCGGCGGTTTCGGACGACATCATGCTCTAACTCTATAAATTAGAACAGCGATTCAGATTTTGGGCCGACCGGCCTAAAATCATCCTGTTCTTGCGGATGAAGCAGGGTTTGCAGGATTTCGGTTTCGATCGCCTGGGCCGCCGGCGAGCCGAGGTCGGCGATGCTTCTCGGACGGGGCAGGGGAACGCGGAATTCGCGGATGATACGCGCCGGACGGGCCGAAAGCACGTAGATCCGGTCGGAGAGGAACACGGCCTCGCGAACGTCATGGGTGATCAGCAGCGCCGTCCAGCGGTGCTCGGTCCACATGCCCTGCAGCCATTCCTGGATCTGCGTGCGCGTCAGCGCGTCGAGCGCGCCGAAGGGCTCGTCGAGCAGCAGCATGTCCTGCGTCTGGACGACGGTGCGCAGCAGTGCGGCGCGCTGGCGCATGCCGCCGGATAGTTCGGAAGGATAGTGGTGTTCGAAGCCGGAAAGGCCGAAGCTCTCGAACAAAGGCGCGACGGCGGCGCGGGCCGCGCGGCGGCTCATGCCTTTCACCTCGAGGCCGAGTGCCGCATTGTCGATGATCCGGCGCCAGGGCATCAGCGCATCGCGCTGCGGCATGAAGGCGAAGGAATGCGGTGCCTGTTCCAGCGGCACGCCGTTGAAAAGCATGGTGCCGGAATCGGGTCGAAGCGCCTGTGTCAGCAGCCGCAGCACCGTCGATTTTCCGGAGCCGGACGGTCCGACGATCGAAACGAACTCGCCGTCTGCGACGGCGAGCGAAATGTCGCCCAGCACCTTCATGCCGTCGAAGGACTTCGAGATACTACCGAGTTCAACCATTGTATCGCTCATCGGCGCCGCTCCCCGGTTGGCTGCCAGGGCATGACGAGGCGCTGGATCAACAGCGTCAGCCCGAAGAGGCCGAGCGTGAGCACGGCGCTGACGACGACGGCGGCGAGCACGAGATCGGGACGGAAATTGTTCTTGGCGTTGAGGATATAGATGCCGAGGCCGCGGGCGGCGCCGGCATATTCGGCAAAAATCGCGCCAACGACGGCATAGGTGATCGAGATTCTGAGGCCGGCGAAGAAATAGGGCAGCGAGGAGGGAAGCCGGGCCAGGCAGAAAATCCGCCAGCGACTCGCCTTCATCGAATTCAGCAATTCGGCGATGTCGCGGTCGGTCGATTCATAGCCCTGCAGCAGGGCGACGAGCAGCGGAAAGAAGGTGACGAGCGCCACCAGCAACACTTTCGGCAGCAGGCCGAAGCCGAACCAGAGGACGACGAGGGGCGCGATCGCCACCAGCGGCAGGGTCTGGCTGGCGATGAAGATCGGCAGCAATGCCCGGCGCATGAAGGGCACGAAATCCATGAGGATCGAGGCTACGAAGGCGAAAGCCAGCGACAGCGCGAAACCTCCAAGCGTCGCGCCGAGCGTCGGCCAGGTGTTTGATATCAGCGCCTCGCGGTTCAGCCAGCCCTGGATGACGATGCGCGACGGCGCCGGCAGGATGGAGGGCTTGATCCCGGAAAGATCGACATAGAGTTCCCATGCCGCCAAAAAGGCGCAGCCGGCGAGCAGGGCAGGTATGCCCCGGTAGAGAGCGGCGCGGAGCGCGGCAAGGCGCGAACCCAGTGGTGGTAGCGGTGTCATCGGCGTTCGATTTCAGGCTTTCGTCGGGCACTGCATAATTCCTTAAATCGGAATCGATTTAAGGATAAAATTATGCAGCAATTTAAAGTGTTACAGCGTCCTTTGCGCGTCTGAAAAGACGCGCGGCGCTGTATTGGCTGACACCGTGATATCGAGGGTCACATGCCCCTCGGGGTCACCGAAGCGATAGAAGGCCTCACGAATGGTTGCGAAGACGGCGCCGGCATCGCCAGAAAGCCTGGTGCAGAAATTCTTGGCGCGGTCGAAAGTGCCGGAGCGTTTGAGAAAGTCGATGCAGCCATAGATCTCGTCCATATGGGTGCCGGTTCCCATGACGTAGAGCGAGAATTGGGCAGCGGTCGGCTGTCCGGTCTCGGCGGTGATTTCAACGGCGGCAAGGGCGGCCGCTATACGGTCAGCAAGCGGCTCTGCCTGGCCGGAGGAGGGGTTGACGCCGCAGATGGCCTCGTCGGGCTCACCGGGGCAGCCGCGTGAGACGGCGGCGGACAGCACGCAATGTTCGCCGGTCTTTGCGGCGGTGACGAAAAGATCGTGCATGGCGGCGAAAAGAATGTCAGGCGGGCCGACCAGCAGCGTAGAGATGTCATCGGTCTCGATGCGCAGCCGGTCGCGATAGGGATCGAGCGCCTTGACGGCATCGAGAATGATGCCGACGAAATCGCCGGACATCGGATAGAGTGACACTTGTGCGCCTGAAAACATCTGAACCTCGCTCCGCTGGCATTACCCAGATCAGCTTTGAAGGGTCCAGAGGCTTGCACCTCACATCTCAGCCCCGGCAATACGGAGCTCCCCCGTTAATGGCGCGGAAACTATCACCGGGGTTTTCTCCCCGCAACTGCAAAGTTGCGAACCCGTCCATGCGGTCGGGATGAGCCTGCCATGCCCGGTATCGCCTGATATGCCTTACTGTTGAGAACACCCGGACGGAGGTCCTGCCCGGGTGTCCCTCGAGGTTCCGTACCTGCCGGGAACGGAACCGGAGCTTGCTGCCTCAGGCGGCGATGTCGGCATAGGGGCAATCGCTGCGGGCAGTGACGAGCGCCCGTGTCCACCATTCCAGCCTCGCCATCATCCGGTCGAGCAGACGCATCGCGTCGGTGGGATTGTCGAGCCGTCCCTCGGTGTCGAAGCGGTTCCAAGGTGCTGTAAAGCTCACCGAATCGCGGATCGTGACCGCGTGGAGTTCGGCAAAGACGAGGCGCAGCTGTTCGACGGCGCGCAGGCCGCCCGATATGCCGCCATAGGAAACGAAGGCGACAGGTTTGCCCTGCCAGGGCTCGAAGAAGAAATCGATGATCGACTTCAGCGAGGCCGTGAAGCTGTGATTGTATTCCGGGGTGACGATGATGAAGGCGTCGGCCATGCCAAGCCGCCCGGCGAGCCTGTCGATTTCGGGGTGTGCCACGTCACGGCTTACCGGCAGCGCGAAATCGAGCGGGTCGATGATGTCGATATCAAATTGCGGGAAGCGGACGAGCTCCTGCGTCAGCCATTTGACCACCCGGTCGCAGATGCGGCCCTCTCTCGTGCTGCCATAGATGACCGCCAGCCTGGTGGGTGTTTTCATGCGTTGCTCCTTGTCGCGATTGGACTTTACGATTATCGAAGCACGGGTTATAAAACCTCAACTAATATTGAGGTCAAGAGCCGATGGATACGATTCCTGCAACGCCGCTCGGCAGACTTCTGACGGTTGGCGAAGTGGCGGAGCGCAGCGGCCTTGCCGTCTCGGCGCTGCATTTCTACGAGACCAAGGGGCTGATCTCGAGCATCCGGTCCCGCGGCAACCAGCGGCGATACGGCCGTGACGTGCTGCGCCGGCTTGGCATCATCAAGGTGGCGCAGCGTGTCGGCATTCCGCTTTCGGAAATCCAGGCGGCGTTCGAGTCGCTGCCGCAAGGACGCACGCCCACCGTCGCCGACTGGCAGGTGCTGTCGGCGCGCTGGAAGGATGATCTCGACGCGCGAATCAGGCGGCTGAGCCTGCTGCGCGACCGTCTGACCGGCTGCATCGGCTGCGGCTGCCTGTCGATCGAAAGCTGTCCGTTGCGCAATCCCTGCGATCGGCTCGGCAAAGAGGGGTCGGGTGCGCGGCTTCTGGAGACCGAAAGCTAGAGCCCTTCCCCAGAGGGAGACTTGGCTGCGTCTCCCGGGAAAGATCGGTACCTGCCTTTCTTTCGGTCGGCGCGCTCATATGTTAAGGGCGAGTGACGCAACCGGCGGCACTGTCCGCGAGGAGGACGGCTTCGTGTTTCATCCCAGACTGTTCGAAAATCGCAATGTCGTCGTGACCGGCGCCGGCCGCGGCATCGGCCTCGAAGTGGCCCGGCAGTTCCTGGACTGCGGCGCAAAAGTGATCGTCCATACCGGGCGCAAGCCGGGACGCGAGCTGCCGGATTTCCTGCTGACGGCTGAATCCGAAAGACGGGCGCTGCTGCTGCACGCCGATTTCTCGGCGGCCGGTGGGGCGGCGCAATTTGCCGAAGACGTTCTCGCCTTCTTCGACAGGGTGCATGTGCTGGTGAACAATGCCGGCACCATGCTTGGCCGGTTTCCCGCGGCCACGCTCACCGACGCAGAATATGAGGCGATCGTGCGGCTCAACCAGACATCGGTGGTGGCGCTGACACGTGCACTGTTGCCGGCATTAAAGGCGGCTGAAGGCGCCGCTGTCGTCAACACGGTTTCGATTTCGGCGCTGACCGGCGGCAGCCCCGGTTCCTCGATCTATTCGGCCTCGAAAGCCTTCGTTGCGACCTATTCCAAGGCGCTTGCCCGTGAGCTCGCACCGGATGGAATCCGGGTCAATTGCGTGTCACCGGGAACGATCGAGACGGATTTCCATGAGCGCTATTCCTCCCGCGAAAAGCTGGAGCAGACAAGAAAATCCATCCCCCTGCAAAGGCTCGGCACGGCGGAGGATTGCGCTCCCGCCTATCTGTTCCTGGCGGCTCCCTCCCTCTCGGGCTACATCACCGGCCAGGTGATCGAGATCAATGGCGGTCAGCTTATCTGCTGATTTGCTTGGACCTTTTTTGGCATTTCGTCATTTTGGCCAATTCGCTTGTGCGAATATGCTATTGTACTGATCTACCTCATCGCCTCCCTTCCGAGATACCGCATGCCGTTGCCCAAACCCAAGCCGGGGATGACCGGCCAGGAATTGCACACACTCGCTGCAAAAGCCCATGAAGCGAGCGACCTGCTGAAAGCGCTGGCGCACCAGACCCGACTTCTCATCCTCTGCATATTGGCGAATGAGGAGCGGACGGTCAGTGAAATCGAACATATTCTGGGCATACAGCAGGCAATGGTCTCGCAGCAGCTGGCGCGCTTGAGGCTCGAAGGCCTGGTCAATACGCGCCGTCAGGGCAGGCTGGTCTATTACAGCATCGGCAATGTCAGCGTGCTCGCCTTCCTCGAATCGCTGTTCGAGCTTTTTCCGATTGCAGAAAACTGTTAGCGACCGCCCTTGCGGAGCACGGCTGCTATGTCGAAGATAGGTCCGGACGCGAAATGGCGCGGGAGGCCGGATGATCGACAAGCTGGAATTTTTCATCGCGCTTGCCAATGAAAAGCATTTCGGCCGCGCCGCGGAGGAGTGCGGCATCTCGCAGCCAACGCTTTCGGCGGCCATCCGGCAGCTCGAGGATCAACTCGGCGTCATGCTGGTACAGCGCGGTTCAAGGTTCCAGGGGCTAACGCCGGAGGGGCAGCGCGTGCTCGAATGGGCCCGGCGCATCGTCGGCGACGCCCGCACCATGCGCGAGGAGATGCGTGCCGCACGCCGCGGCCTTTCCGGCCATATTCGTCTTGCCGCCATTCCGACCGCGCTCGCCATGCTTTCGCGCATCACCACGCCCTTCCAGGAACGGCATCCCGGCGTGACCTTCTCGATCGTCTCGCGCAATTCGCTGCAGGTGCTGAGCATGCTCGAGAATCTCGAAATCGATGCCGGCATCACCTATCTCGAAAACGAGCCGCTCGGCCGCGTCACGACCGTTCCCCTCTATGCCGAGCGTTATCATCTGATCACGGCAGCCGGCAGCCCACTGTCGGATCGCGACAACGTGACCTGGCGAGAGGTCGGCGATCTTCGGCTTTGTCTATTGACCGCCGACATGCAGAACCGCCGCATCATCAACCGGCACTTGACGGAAGCCGGCGCCACCGTGCATCCGACACTCGAATCCAACTCGATGATCGTGCTGTTCTCGCATGTCAGGACCGGACGCTGGGCCAGCATCATGCCGCGCAACGTCGCCAAATCCTTTGGATTTCCAGTGGAAATCCGCATGATCCCGATCGTCGAGCCGGAGGCGCATCATCTGGTCGGCCTCGTTGCCCCTTATCGCGAGCCTTTCACGCCGCTTGTCTCGGCCCTGCTGCACGAGGCGAGAGTGCTCGTACAAGACGAGGAACTCTGATAGAAAAAAACTATCGTGCAACGTGATAGCTTTATTGATCGCCGGCTGCTTCCCTGAGATGCTGCTTGCGGAATGGCACTCGGCCGGGGGAGCCTGCCATTCCGCAACGAGCGAGCCGCCGGGAGGGCTGCCTTATGACCATTCATATCGCCGAAGGCGATATTGCAGCGCGCACACGTGCCATCGTCGCCGATCTTCGCTTTCTCGAAGGGCCGCTGCTTCCCATTCTGCACGAGGTCCAGCAAGAATTCGGCTATGTGCCGCAGGAGGCCATGCCCGTCATCGCGGAGGAACTGAACCTCTCCCGCGCCGAGGTGCATGGCGTGGTGACCTTCTATCACGATTATCGCGACCATCCCGCCGGCCGGCATGTGCTGAAGCTCTGTCGCGCCGAAGCCTGTCAGTCGATGGGCGGCGATGGCTTGGCTGAGCGCGTCAAGACGCTGCTCGGTATCGATTTTCATCAGACGACGCTCGATGGCGGCGTGACGCTGGAGCCGGTCTACTGTCTCGGGCTCTGCGCCTGCGCGCCGGCGGCGATGCTCGACGGCGAGGTCTATGGCCGGATCGACGATCAGATGGCGGCGGAACTCGTTGCGGAGGCACGCCGATGACGGTCAGGATATATGTTCCGCGCGATGCCGCAGCGCTGGCGCTCGGGGCCGAAAAGGTGGCAAAGGCGATTGCCCAGGAGATCGCCGCCCGCGGCCTCGATGCCGAGATCGTGCGCAACGGCTCGCGCGGAATGTTCTGGCTGGAGCCGCTAGTTGAGGTCGAGCTTGACGGCAAGCGCATCGGCTACGGCCCGGTAAAGGCCGGGGATGTGGCTGTTCTGTTCGATGCCGGGATGATGAACGGCGGCGAGCATCGGCTCTGTCTCGGGGAGGTTGAAGACCTCCCGTTCCTCAAGGAACAAACCCGCCTGACCTTTGCCCGCTGCGGCATTACCGATCCGCTTTCGCTTGCGGATTACGAGGCGCATGGCGGCCTTGCCGGTCTTCGACGCGCCGTTTCGATGACATCAGCCGATATCGTCAAGGAAGTCACCGATTCCGGCCTGCGTGGACGCGGCGGTGCCGGTTTTCCCACCGGCATCAAGTGGAAGACCGTTCTCGATGCTGCCGGCGACCGCAAATATATCGTCTGCAATGCCGATGAGGGCGACAGCGGCACCTTTGCCGACCGGATGATCATGGAGGGCGATCCCTTCGTGCTGATCGAGGGCATGGCGATATCAGGGCTCGCCACCGGCGCGACCAAGGGCTTCGTCTATACGCGTTCGGAATATCCGCACGCGATCGCGGTAATGACCGAAGCCGTCGGCATCGCCCGGCAGGCCGGCATTCTCGGATCATCGGTGCTCGGCTCCGGCCGTGCCTTCGATATCGAGGTGCGCACCGGCGCCGGCGCCTATGTCTGCGGCGAGGAGACGGCCCTGCTCAACAGTCTCGAAGGCAAGCGCGGCATCGTGCGTGCCAAGCCGCCGCTGCCGGCGCATAAGGGGCTGTTTAACTGTCCGACCGTCATCAACAACGTGATCTCTCTGGCTTCGGTGCCGGTCATCCTGGAAAAGGGTGCCGCCTTCTACCGCGATTTCGGCATGGGCCGTTCACGCGGCACCATCCCGCTGCAGGTTGCCGGCAATGTCAGATATGGTGGTCTCTTTGAGACGGCCTTCGGCCTTTCGCTCGGAGATATCGTCGACAGGATCGGCGGCGGGACGGCGACGGGACGGCCGGTCAAGGCCGTGCAGGTCGGCGGGCCGCTCGGTGCCTATTTCCCGCGGGCGCTGTTCGACACGCCTTTCGATTACGAAGCCTTCGCCGCCAGGGACGGGCTCATCGGCCATGCCGGCATCGTCGTCTTCGACGACACGGCCGACATGCTGAAGCAGGCGCGTTTCGCCATGGAATTCTGCGCCGTCGAAAGCTGCGGTAAGTGCACGCCCTGCCGCATCGGCTCGACACGCGGCGTGGAGACGGCCGACAAGATCGCTCAGGGCATCGAGCCGGAGAAGAACCGGGTGCTGCTTGCCGATCTCTGCAACACGATGAAGTTCGGCTCGCTCTGCGCGCTGGGCGGTTTCACGCCTTATCCGGTGATGAGCGCCATGACGCATTTCCCGAAGGATTTTTCGCCGGCACCTCTGGTGGAGGCGGCGGAATGACGAATTGTTCATGGAACGCCTGCGCTGACCTCACCATCTCAAGCAAGGAGACCGACCATGTCTCTCATCCATGAAATCGACTACGGCACTCCGGCTTCGACATCAGAGACCATGGTGACGCTCACCATTGATGGACAGCGGATCAGCGTGCCGGAGGGCACCTCCATCATGCGCGCCTCGATGGAGGCCGGCATCAAGGTGCCGAAGCTCTGCGCCACCGATATGGTCGATGCTTTCGGCTCCTGCCGGCTCTGCCTCGTCGAGATCGAGGGCCGCAACGGCACGCCCTCCTCATGCACGACGCCGGTGGCGGCAAACATGGTGGTGCACACGCAGACGGGGCGGCTGAAGGATATTCGCCGCGGCGTGATGGAACTCTATATTTCCGACCATCCGCTCGACTGTCTCACCTGCGCGGCCAACGGCGATTGCGAATTGCAGGACATGGCGGGCGCCGTCGGCCTGCGCGACGTGCGCTACGGCTACGAGGGCGATAATCACGTCAAGGCGCGCAACAACGGCGGCATCAATCTGAAATGGATGCCGAAAGACGAGTCCAATCCCTATTTCACCTATGACCCCTCCAAATGCATCGTCTGTTCGCGCTGTGTGCGCGCCTGCGAGGAAGTGCAGGGCACCTTCGCGCTGACGATCGAAGGACGCGGTTTCGGTTCGCGCGTTTCCCCCGGCATGCACGAGCATTTCATCGAATCCGAATGCGTCTCCTGCGGCGCCTGCGTCCAGGCCTGCCCGACGGCGACGCTGACGGAGAAGTCGGTGATAGAGATCGGCCAGCCGGAACATTCGGCGGTCACCACCTGCGCCTATTGCGGCGTCGGCTGTTCCTTCAAGGCGGAGATGCGCGGTGAGGAACTGGTGCGCATGGTGCCGTGGAAAGACGGCCAGGCCAATCGCGGCCATTCCTGCGTCAAGGGACGTTTCGCTTACGGCTATTCCACCCATAAGGACCGCATCCTCAACCCGATGATCCGCGAAAAGGTCAGCGATCCCTGGCGGGAGGTGAGCTGGGACGAGGCCTTCGCGCATGTGGCGCTGGAGTTCCGCCGCATCCAGTATCAATACGGCCGCGAGGCGATCGGCGGCATCACCTCCTCACGCTGCACCAATGAGGAAACCTATCTGGTGCAGAAGCTGATCCGCGCCGGTTTCGGCAACAACAATGTCGATACCTGCGCCCGCGTCTGCCATTCGCCGACCGGCTACGGTCTCGGCCAGACATTCGGCACGTCGGCAGGCACGCAGAATTTCGACAGTGTCGAGCATTCGGATGTCGTCGTCGTCATCGGCGCCAATCCGACGGACGGGCATCCTGTGTTCGGCTCACGGTTGAAGAAGCGGCTGCGCAAGGGCGCCAAACTCATTGTCATCGATCCGCGCCGCACCGATATCGTCCGGTCGCCGCATGTCGAGGCCTCCTATCACCTGCCGCTGAAGCCCGGCACCAATGTCGCAGTCATGACGGCGCTGGCTCATGTGATCGTCACCGAAGGACTCTATGACGAGAGCTTCATCCGCGAGCGCTGCGACTGGTCGGAGTTTGAGGACTGGGCTGCCTTCGTTGCCGAACCGCACCACAGTCCCGAAGAGACCGAGATCTTCACCGGAGTGCCGGCGGCGGATCTGCGTGGTGCGGCAAGGCTCTATGCCAAGGGCGGCAACGGCGCGATCTATTATGGCCTCGGCGTCACCGAACACAGCCAGGGTTCGACCACGGTCATTGCGATCGCCAACCTGGCGATGGCGACCGGCAATATCGGCCGCCCTGGTGTCGGCGTGAACCCGTTGCGCGGCCAGAACAACGTGCAGGGCTCCTGCGACATGGGCTCCTTCCCGCACGAATTGCCGGGCTACCGGCACATTTCCGACGATGCGACGCGCGATATCTTCGAAAAACTCTGGGGCGTGAAGCTCAACAACGAGCCCGGCCTGCGCATTCCGAACATGCTGGATGCGGCAGTCGACGGTTCCTTCAAGGGCATCTATATCCAGGGCGAGGACATTCTCCAGTCCGATCCCGATACCAAACACGTCGCCGCCGGGCTTGCGGCGATGGAATGCGTCGTCGTCCAGGATCTGTTCCTCAACGAGACCGCCAATTACGCCCATGTCTTCCTGCCGGGCTCGACCTTCCTCGAAAAGGACGGCACCTTCACCAATGCGGAGCGGCGTATCAACCGCGTGCGCAAGGTCATGTCGCCGCGCAACGGCTATGGCGACTGGGAAGTGACTCAGAAGCTTGCCCAGGCGATGGGGCTCGACTGGAATTACACCCATCCATCGGAAATCATGGACGAGATCGCCGCGACGACGCCGAGTTTCGCAATGGTCTCCTACGACTATCTCGATAAAATGGGCTCGGTGCAGTGGCCCTGCAACGAAAAGAATCCGCTCGGCTCGCCGATCATGCATGTCAACGGCTTCGTGCGCGGCAAGGGCAAGTTCATCCGCACCGAATATGTGGCGACCGACGAGCGCACCGGCCCGCGCTTCCCGCTGCTCCTGACGACCGGCCGCATCCTAAGCCAGTACAATGTCGGGGCGCAGACGCGGCGGACCGAGAATGTCGTCTGGCATGCGGAAGACCGGCTGGAAATCCATCCGCACGATGCCGAGCAGCGCGGCGTTCGCGACGGCGACTGGGTGAAGCTCGGCAGCCGCTCCGGCGACACGACGCTCCGGGCGTTGATCACCGATCGCGTCGCGCCCGGTGTGGTCTATACGACCTTCCATCATCCCAATACGCAGGTGAACGTCATCACCACCGATTTCTCCGACTGGGCGACCAACTGCCCGGAATACAAGGTGACGGCGGTGCAGGTCTCGCCTTCCAACGGGCCAAGTGAATGGCAGCTCGAATATGACGAGCAGGCGCGGCAATCGCGCCGCATCGCCGGCAATCTCGAGGCAGCGGAGTGACGATGCGGGGGTGGCCCTGTCAGGAGGAACGCGCGTCATGACCTTCACCGTCACTGCCCGTGCTCTCGAAACCGCCCGCCGCAACGGCATCGTGCAGACCGGTTCGCGCATCGTCCCGGAAGAAGTGCCGATCGCCTTTTCCTATGGCGGCAGTTCGCATGCGGTGATGATGGCAACGCCGGCGGATCTCGAGGATTTCGCCGTCGGGTTCAGCCTGACCGAGGGGATCATTGCCGGGCCGGCGGAGATATCGGCCATCGAAGTCGTCGAGGGTGAGCAGGGCATCGATGTGCAGGTAAGCCTTGTCGATGACGTCGCCGATCTGCTGCGGGCACGCCGCCGCAGCATGGCGGGGCCGGTCGGTTGCGGGCTCTGCGGCATCGAATCGATCGAACAGGCAGTGCGGCCGGTGCCTGATGTCTCGCCATCACTGCTGGCGCTGTCGCATGCGGATATCGTCCGCGCCGTTTCGCTTCTGAACGAGGCACAGCCGCTGCATCGTGAGACGCGGGCGGTGCATGGCGCCGGCTTTTATCGTCAAGGCGGGGGACTGATTGCCGTGCGCGAAGATGTCGGCCGGCACAATGCACTGGACAAGCTCTGCGGCGCCGTCATCCGCGCCGGCGAAAAAGGCGGGGACGGCGCGGTCGTCGTCACCAGCCGGCTTTCTGTCGAAATGGTGCAGAAGGCGGCGATCCTCGGCAGCCCGGTGCTCATCGCCATTTCGGCGCCGACGGCTCTGGCCATCCGCACGGCCGAAGCGGCCGGCATGACGCTCGTCGCGCTGGTGCGCGGCGAGGATTTCGAGATTTTCACCCACCCGCACCGTATCTCGCCTGGAAGCATTGCCGATGTCGCATGATACCAAGACCAAGCTCGTCTATATGGCAAATCAAATCGCTACCTTCTTCAAGAGCCAGCCGGAAAGCGAAGCCGCGCAGGGGGTCGCCACCCATATCAATAAATTCTGGGATCCGCGCATGCGGCGGCAATTGTTCGAAATTCTGGAGAATGAGGAGAACGGCCTGGATGCGCTGGTGCTGCAGGCCGCGCCTCTGATCCGAAAGCCGGAGCCTGCGACACACTAAAGCGCGTTCCTCGCGCTTTAGGTCTTTATTTCAAACCTTTTGTTTTTACGCAATTTCGGACGGAAAACCGTTTCCCACTTTTCCTGGAATTGCTCTCGGTCCGATTAGCCAGGATCGGTCCATGCGGGAGGGAAGGCAGGAGCAACCTGCCTGCGCATGTGCCGGTGATAACAAGTCTGAATCAAGCCAGGTCTGAATCAAGGAGGAGTTGTTCATGACTGCAGCCGAAACACGTACAGACGGGGTGGCGGGCTCGGGCCTGCTCGATCGTGAAAGGATCGTTGCACGGCCTGGGTTCAATCGGTGGCTGGTGCCGCCGGCAGCACTCGCCATCCACCTCTGCATCGGCATGGCCTATGGTTTCAGCGTGTTCTGGCTGCCACTTTCCAAGTCGCTCGGGATCACCGCCTCGACGGCCTGCCCGGATCTGACACTCGCCTCGGCGCTGTTCACCACCACCTGCGACTGGCGTGTTGCCGACCTCGGCTGGATCTATACGCTATTCTTCGTCCTCCTTGGCTCGTCCGCCGCCATCTGGGGCGGCTGGCTCGAGCGCGCCGGCCCGCGCAAGGCGGGCGTCGTTTCCGCCTGCTGCTGGTGCGGCGGTATCATTCTTGCCGCTATCGGCGTCATCACCCATCAGCTCTGGATGATGTGGCTTGGCGCCGGCGTCATCGGCGGCATCGGTCTCGGTCTCGGCTACATCTCGCCGGTCTCGACGCTGATCAAATGGTTTCCCGACCGGCGCGGCATGGCGACCGGCATGGCGATCATGGGCTTCGGCGGTGGCGCGATGATCGGCGCGCCGCTTGCCAACCTGCTGATGAATGCCTTCAAGACCGACAGTTCGGTCGGTGTCTGGCAAACCTTCATCGTCATGGCGGCGATTTATTTCGTCTTCATGATGGGCGGCGCCTTCGGCTATCGCATCCCGCCGGCCGGGTGGCGTCCTGACGGCTGGACGCCGCCTGCGGCCAAGAGCACGATGATCACCACCAAACATGTGCACCTGCGCGATGCCCACAAGACCAAACAGTTCTGGCTGATCTGGGCCGTGCTCTGCCTCAACGTTTCGGCCGGTATCGGTGTTCTCGGCATGGCTTCGCCGATGCTGCAGGAAATCTTCGCCGGCTCGCTGATCGGCCTGCCGGATGTCGGTTTCGCCCAGCTGGACGCCGGCCAGAAGGCATCGATCGCCACGATCGCCGCCGGTTTTGCCGGCCTGCTGTCGCTCTTCAATATCGGCGGACGGTTCTTCTGGGCGTCGCTGTCCGACAAGATCGGCCGCAAGAATACCTATTATTGCTTCTTCATCCTCGGCATTGTGCTCTATGCACTGGCGCCGACCTTTGCGGGCATGGGCAACAAGGCGCTGTTCGTTCTCGCCTTCGGCATCATCTTGTCGATGTATGGCGGCGGCTTCGCGACGATCCCTGCCTATCTCGCCGATATTTTCGGTACGCAGTTCGTCGGCGCCATCCACGGCCGGCTGCTGACGGCCTGGGCAACGGCCGGCATCGTCGGTCCCGTCGTCGTCAACTATATCCGCGAAGCGCAGATCGCCGCCGGCGTGGCACCCGGTCCAACCCTCTATACCGGCACCATGTATATCCTCGCCGGCATGCTGGCGCTCGGCCTCATCGCCAATTCGCTGATCAGGCCGCTTTCGGACAAATGGTTCATGTCGGACGACGAGGTTGCTGCGCTGCAGGCGAAGTCTGCGGCGGTCAATGCCGGCCCGACCGGTTCCTTTGGCATCGGCACAGGCGGGTTGGACGCCAAGGCGATGCTTGCCTGGGCCGTCGTCGGCATTCCGCTGCTCTGGGGTGTCTGGGTGACGCTGAGGGCGACGTTCGCGCTGTTCGGATGAGCCGTCACGGCGCGTCGCACGGGCTTCATGCGACGCGCTTCATCTTCGTCTACCGCCTCAGTCTGATCAGAGTGCCGCCTGGTGGCGGCACGATAGGATGGCTGCGGCGGCTGGGATCAGAATTCTTCCCAGCTCTGGGCGGTCGCAGCGGCGCCGTGCGCCTTTGCGACGCGTGAAATAAGGTGCAGCGCCGGTGAACCCGCTTGCCTCGCCTCATGTCTCACCTCCGGCCGGCCGGCGGCCTGGGTCTGGCCCGGCAGACGGAATCGTGTCAGCAGGACGCGCAGCGTTTCGGCTTCCTTGGCAAGGCTATGGCTGGCGGCGGTGCTCTCTTCGACCATGGCGGCATTCTGCTGCGTTGCCTGATCGAGCGTATTGACCGCGTGGTTGATTTCCTTGAGGCCGGTTGCCTGCTCCCTGGAGGCCTCGACGATGGCGACGACGTTGCCGTCGATATCGCCGACCTGTGCGACGATCTCCTCCAGCGCCTTGCCTGTCTGGCCGACGAGGCCGACGCCGTTCCTGACATGCTCGCCCGACGTGTTGATCAGCGCCTTGATCTCCTTGGCGGCTTTGGCGGAGCGCTGAGCGAGCTCCCGGACTTCCTGGGCCACCACGGCGAAGCCCTTGCCGGCTTCGCCGGCGCGGGCCGCCTCGACGCCGGCATTCAATGCCAGGAGGTTGGTCTGGAAGGCTATCTCGTCGATGACGCCGATGATGTTGGTGATCTCGTGCGAGGACTGTTCGATCTGGCCCATGGCGGCAACGGCATTGCGGACCACGGTGCCGGATTGCTCGGCGCCCTGTTTGGTCATGGCGACGAGGCGGCCGGCCTCATCGGCGCGGCGGCTGGAATCGTTGACCGTGGTGGTGATTTCCTCCAGCGCGGCGGCGGTTTCTTCGATCGATGCGGCTTGCTGTTCCGTCCGTTTGGAGAAGGAATCGGCCGATGCGCCGATCTCGCGTGAGCCGATGGCGATCGCACCGGCATTCTCGCCGATTGTCTTCATCGTCTCGGCAAGGACTTTGATCGTCGTGTTGAAATCGTGGCGCAATTGCTCCATCGAGGGGACGAAGGGCGTGTCGACCGTCCTTGTCAGATCACCTTCGGATAGGTGACGCAGCGCGCCGCCGAGCGAAGAAATCGCGCTCATGCGTTGGGTGACGTCGGTGGCGAACTTCACCACCTTGTAGACCTTGCCGTCGGCATCGACGATCGGGTTATAAGCTGCCTGGATCCAGATTTCGCGACCGCCCTTGCCGAAACGGACGAATTCGTTGGCGATGAATTCGCCATTGGCCAGACGCCGCCAGAAGCTTTTGTAATCCTCTGTGCCGACATAGGCCGGATCGCAGAATATGCTGTGATGCTTGCCGCTGATCTCGGCCAGGGAATAGCCCATGGCGTTGCAGAAATTCTCGTTCGCGGTCAGGATCTCGCCCATCGGGCTGAATTCGATCACCGCCTGCGAACGCGAGATCGCCTGCAGCTTGCCGGAATCCTCGACCGCCTGCTTCTTGGCGGCAGTGATGTCGGCTGCAAATTTCACCACCTTGAATGGCTTTCCGCCCTTGAAAACAGGATTGTAGGAAGCCTGGATCCATATCTCGCGGTTGCCCTTGGCAAGACGCTTGTAGGCGCCGGCATCATATTCGCCGCGCCCGAGCCGCGCCCAGAAGGCGCGATAGTCAGGAGTTGCCGTATAGGCCGGCTCGCAGAACATGCTGTGATGCTTGCCGACGATCTCGCTCAGGCGATAACCAAGCGCATTGCAGAAATTCTCGTTCGCCGTGAGGATATTTCCATTGAGATCGAATTCGATGATCGCCTGCGATTTGGAAATGGCATTGAGAATATATTTCGAGTCGGAAGATAGACCAAACATCCTTGCCCCTCTGAAATGCGCGTTCTGCTGCTTCGGCTGATAAGACGAAGCGTGTCGGACGAAGAATGCCGGTGATGGAATGACAGCCGTATCGTCTGTCATTCCTCCGAGATTTGCGGAAAACGTATCATCCTTGTGTGTCGTATGATGATAGGACGTGGTTAATATCTCGTATAAAAGAAATAACTAATATTGAGCCGTGCGGAAGAGCCTTGCGGTACATAATAAAAAAACCGCCCGGATAGGCGGTTTTTCAAATGCGAATTGTCTAGAACGAATGCCTAGGCCGATCAGGCCGCCAGATCATCGGTCTCGTTTTCCTTGAACATCTTGGAGAGGTTCAGGAAGCAGATCATGCCATTTTCTGAAGCGATGATGCCTTCGCAATAGGCGCGGTCGAAGGAGGCGGTCACCTCAGGCACCGGCTGGACCTGGCTGGACGAGATGGTGAGAATGTCCGAGACGCGGTCGACGAGCATGCCGATGACCATGCTGTGAACTTCGGCGACGACAATGGCGCTGCGCTCGTTGGCGACGGTGCTCTTCATGCCGAGCTTGTAGGCAAGATCGATGATCGGGATCACCGAGCCGCGCAGGTTCATGACGCCGATGACATCGGCCGGGGCGTGCGGGATCGGCGTCGACGGCGCCCAGCCGCGGATTTCGCGGATGGTCGTGGTCTTGACGCAGAATTCCTGATCATGCAGGCGGAAGGCAATGATCTCGAGCGTATCGCCGCTGAAGCTAGTGGAATTGATCGTGGCCATTAGAATTCTTCCCAACTGTCGTAAGCCAAAGCAGAAGCGGGTGCGCCACCATTGGCGCTGACGAGCCTTGCCTTCACACCACGCGATGGCTTTGCGCTCGGCGAAGCATCGTTACGGTTACGACGACATTAGCGAAAGAGTGTTGCCCAAATCTAAATCGGGAGGGGGGTTGCGAAGGTTTTCAGCCCCGATTTACCTCAGCCTATGGTCTTTTCGATCTGCGAGACTGCCCAATCCACCTGCTCCCTTGTTATGACCAATGGCGGAGCGAGACGAATCGTATGGTCGTGGGTATCCTTGGCGAGCAGGCCGCGCTCCTTCAGCGCATGGCAATATTGCCTCGCGCCGCCGGCTTCGGGTTCCAGTTCGATGGCCATCATCAGACCGCGGCCGCGCACGTCCCTGACGATGTTCGAGCGGATCGACCTGAGGCCATCGAGGAAATAATCGCCCATGACCGCAGCGTTCTCGATCATGCCCTCTTCCGTCAGCACCTTCAGTGCGGTGCGTGCCACCGCGCAGGCGAGCGGATTGCCGCCGAAGGTCGAGCCGTGCTGGCCGGGCTTCAGCACGCCGAGGACTTCGGAATTCGAAAGCACTGCTGACACGGGGTAGAAGCCGCCGGAGAGCGCCTTGCCGATCAGCGTCACGTCGGCCTCGATGCCTTCGTGTTCCTCAGCCAGCAGCTTGCCGGTGCGGCCGAGGCCGGTCTGGATCTCGTCGAGAATGAGGGTGACGTTGTTATCAGTGCAGAGTTCACGAATGCGGGTGAAATAACCCGCCGGCGGGATGATGACGCCGGCTTCCCCCTGGATCGGCTCGATCAGGGCGGCCACCGTATTGGCATTGATTGCCGCGGCAAAAGCCTCGGCATCGCCGAAGGGAATGGTGCGGAAGCCCGGCGTGTAGGGGCCGAAGCCGATGCGGGCATCGGGATCTGTGGAGAAGCTGATGATGCTCAGCGTCCGGCCGTGGAAATTATCGGCGCAGACGATGATCTCCGCCTTGCCCTCCGGCACGCCCTTGACCTCGTATCCCCATTTGCGCACCGCCTTGATGGCGGTCTCCACGGCTTCGGCGCCGGAATTCATCGGCAGGATCTTGTGTGAGCCGGTGAGAGCGGCGAGTTCTTCGTAGAGATAGGCGAGCTGGTCGTTGCGGAAGGCGCGGGAGGTGAGCGTCAGTCTGCCCGCCTGCTCGACCATGGCGGCAAGGATCTTCGGATGACAATGGCCCTGGTTGACGGCGGAATAGGCCGAGAGGCAATCGAGATAACGGTTGCCGTCGGTATCCCAGACATAAACGCCTTCGCCACGCGTCAATACCACGTCGAGCGGCTTGTAATTGTTGGCGCCGAGCCGCTGTTCGGTGGCGATCAGTTTTTCCGAAGTGGTCATGGCCGTTCTCCCTTAGTCTTTGGTTTCCGCATGTCGTGATCGCAAAACTGCTGCACAGTTTTGCGCGACATGCTCTATGCCGCGCGTGTCGGACGATCGAAGATGCGGCGGCCGAAGAGGCTTGCCGTCAGCTCCACCAGGATGCGGGCGCTCTTGCCGCGATCGTCGAGAAACGGATTGAGTTCGACGAGATCGAGCGACGAGACGAGGCCGCTATCCGAAAGCATTTCCATCACCAGATGCGCCTCGCGAAAGGTCGCGCCGCCCGGGACCGTCGTGCCGACGCCAGGGGCAATCTCGGGATCGAGGAAATCGAGGTCGAGGCTGACATGCAGCAGGCCGTTCGCCTTGGTCACGACGTCCAGGATCTCACGCATGATGGCGCCGATGCCCTGCTCGTCGATCGCGCGCATGTCGAAGACGTTGACGCCATGTTCGTGGATTTCTTCGCGCTCACGCGCATCGACCGAACGAATGCCGACCTGGAAGACATTCTTCGGATCGACGAACGGACGGTCCTTCGGCAGGATCTCGGCGAATTCGGCCTCGCCGCAGAAGAAGGCGACGGGCATGCCGTGAATATTGCCGGAGGGCGAGGTGGCCGGAGAATTGAAGTCGGCATGGGCATCGAGCCAGAGGACGAAGAGCGGGCGGCCCTTGCTGGCGGCATAACGGGCCATGCCGGAGACGCTGCCCATGGAAAGGCTGTGGTCGCCGCCGAGAATGAGCGGGAAACGGCCGGCGGCGGCGACGTCATGGACGCTGCTTTCGAGCGCGCGGGTGAAGGCGCCGACGATCCTCAGATTGTGGGCTTTCGGATGGTTCGGCAGATCCATCGCCGGCACGATCCTGAGATCGCCGATATCGGCGACGTCATGGCCAAGCTCGATCAACGTCTGATCGACGCCGGCAATGCGCAAGGCGGCAGGCCCCATGGCAGCGCCTCTGCGGCCGGAGCCTTCTTCCAGCGGCGCGCCGATGAGGGTGACGGATCGCGATTGGGCATTCATGTCTGGGGCTCCGTGTTCAGGCCTGTTTCGACCGATAGTGAGATAAAGGGCTGACGGCAAAAAGATGGAAAATTGTCAGAAATGGATTATGATTGCGCAGAATGATAAACCTATTTTGACAAAGTGATCAGCGTGGATGATCTCGACACCGAACTTCTCAGTGCCCTTCGCCACAATGCCCGGATTTCCGTCTCCTCGCTTGCAGCGATGACGGGTGCATCGCGGGCAACGGTCGCTGCCCGGATCGACCGGCTGGTCGCCAGCGGCACCATCGTCGGCTTCACCATCCGCACCGGTCACGAGACGCGGTCCGCCGGCGTGCGCGCCATCGTCATGATCGAGGTGCTCGGCAAGCTCGCCGACAGGGTGGCCGATCAGCTGCGGGGCCTGCCACAGGTGCGCGCACTTCACAGCACCAACGGCAAATGGGATTTCGTCGCCGAACTCGAGGATCGGGATCTTCCCTCCTTCGACGAGACGCTGCGCCGCATCCGACTGATCAACGGCATCAATTCGACCGAGACCAACATTCTTCTCAAGACGAGCAAGACCGGTTTCTAAGGTGGCTTAGAGCTCGTGCATGCCGTCATTCCAAAACTGCCGCGCAGCAGCTTCAGGCGAGATGCGATGCATCAGTATTCCCGTTCATAGACGATGCCAGCTTCGCCTTCACCATTGCCGCCTGCTCCGCCGCGCAGCTTGACGCCGCGGCCGACATCGAGGTTGATCACCGCCTTGGCGCCGGCCGAACCACCCTGCTGCAATTCGAAATAGGTGCGGTCGTTGAGATAGCGGCCGACGCTGACGCTCGTCTGGCCCTTGGAATCGGTGCTGACGTCAAAGTCGTCAACGCCGAGTTGGTTGCGCAGGCCTTCGAAAAGCGAGGTGGAGCGGTTGCCGGCCAACTGGCTGACGGCGTCGGCGAGCTGGGCGATCTGCACGGGTGAGAGCTTCGACATCGACTGGCCGAAAATCAGCTGCGCGAGGACCTCGTCCTGCGGCAGCTGGGGCGAGGAAGAAAAGGTGATGGCGGGGTCGGTGGCGAGGCCGGCGACGTCGACGGTCAGCGTCGTGGTACCGGAGGTCGAGGTCGCTTCCATCTCGAGCGCCGGCGTCAGGTCGCCGGCAAAGGTGATCCGGCTCTTGTCGGAGAAATCCAGGCGGCGGTTGAGAATGGTCAGGCGGCCGCGGCGCATGGTGAAACCGCCGGTGACGACCGGTGCCGCCGCCGTCCCGCGAATGGTCACGCGGCCGCCGAGCTCGGCATCGATGCCGCGGCCGCGCACGAAGATATGCGATGGCGCGTCGATTTCGAGATCCAGTGTCATCACGGAGGATTTCTCGCCGGGTTTGCGCTCGCCGTCATCACGCAGCTGCGCCAGCACCGCCCGCGGCGCGTTCTTATGCCGGATGTCGATTTCTCTGAGCGAGGTCGGCAATTTTTCCGGGACGGTGATCGAGGTCTTGTCCAGCCGAAGCTTGCCGCTCAGCGTCGCGTTTGCAATCGGCCCGCGTAGGCCGAGCGTGCCATTGACGGTCGAGACGACAAGGGTTCCATCGACATAGACCGCCTTATCGAGCTTAATCGAAATGTCGGCGGGAAAGCCGCCGGCCGGCTGGATGCCGATCGTGCCGCTGGCCGAAATCGTGCCGCCGCTGCCAAGGCTGCCGTTGAGGCGCGATATCACGGCCTGGCTGCCATTGAAGGTCACCGTTGCCGCAAGGTTGTTGACGGCCAGATTGCGCCGGACGTCGACGAGCTTTGCGCCATTGGTCGAGACAGTGCCGTTGATGACGGGTGCTGCGGCCGTTCCGCCGATCTGGAGATTGACGGTGGCGACGCCGTCAGCGACGAGACCCTGCTGCGCAAGCGGGGCGCCGAGCACGGCGAAAGGAAGATTGCCGTTGAAGCGCATGTCGATGGGGCGATTGCCTGTGATCGCAACACTGCCGCCGCCCTTCAGCGACATGCCGGCGTCACCTGCAAGGCTGGTCTCGACCGTCAGCTTGTTTCCGGCAAGTTTGCCGGATGCGTCGATGTTGAAGGGCGAAAGGCCGGCGCCCTTTGTCTGGCTCGTCGCTGCGTTCTTCCAGTCGACCTTGAAGTCGACGGAGGGCGAAGACAACGCACCGGTGGCCTTGACGGTCGCCGAGACCGCGCCCTCGGCTGCAAGGCCGGGAACAAAGCCGTTGGCGATGCCAGCCGGCAGATTGCTGGTGTTTGCCGTGACGTCGAGCGAGCGGATCGATGTGCCTTCGATGGCGAGATTGCCGGTGGCTTTCAGCGCAATGCCGCCGCTGCCGGTGAGGGCGGCATTGAAATCCAGCCTGTCACCGGCGTATTTTCCCGTCGCCGCCAGCGCAAGGCGGGAAATGCCGGCAGCCTTGGTGTGGCTGGTCGCGGCATCTTTCCACTCGAGCTTGAAATCGACGATCGGATTTGTCGGCGTTCCCGACGTCACGGCATTTGCCGAGAGCGTGCCTTCGGCACCAAGATCGGGAACGAAGGCATTTGCGATACTTGCCGGCAGCGCCGGGATATCGGCATTGATCGAAAGGTCCCTGATGGCCGTTCCCGCGATGGTGACGCCGCCCTTTGCCTTGGCCAGCACGCCGTCCTTGCCGGCGAGGTTGGCGTCGAAATCGACCCGGTCATTGGCGAATTTGCCGGATGCCGCAGCACTCAGTCCCGACAGGCCGCTGCTCCTGGTTTGGGCGGTGGCGGCATTCTTCCAGTCGAGCTTGAAATCGACGGCCGGTTTCGGCAGTGCTCCGGAGGCGGATGCCGTTCCCGAGACCGTGCCTTCGGCGGCTAGACCGGGGACGAAGCCGTTGGCGAGACCTGCAGGCAGGTTGGCAAGATCGGCCTTGACGTCGATGTTACGAACTGATGTGCCCGATATCGCGATATTGCCGGCGGCCTTGAGCGAGAGGCCGTCCTTGCCGGCGAGATTGGCATCGAAATCGAGGCGATCGTCGGCGAAGCGTCCGGATGTGGACAGCGCGAGGCCAGAGAGATGAGCGCTTCGGGTCTGACTGGTCGCAGCATCCGTCCAGTCGAGCTTGAAGTCGGCCTTCGGTGCGGCGGGTGTCCCGGCGGCGGACACAGTGCCGGAGATCGTTCCGCCGGCGGCCAGATCGGGAACGAAGGCATTTGCGAGACTGGCCGGAAGCTTGGCGACCTCGGCATCGACCTTGATGCTGTCGATCGCCGTACCGGCGAGTGCGACATTACCCATGGCCGTCAGTGAGAGGCCTTGATCGCCGCGGGCTGCCGCGTTGAAATCCAGCTTGTTTTCGGCAAATTTTCCCGACGCGGTCACGCCGAGCGCTGCAAGGCCGGCACGTTTCGTGTGGCTCGTCGCCGCGTCTTTCCAGTTGAGATCGAAATCGGCACTCGGGGCGGAAAGCGGGCCGCTGGCCGAGACCTTTCCCGAGATCGCCCCTTCGGCGGCGAGATCGGGGACGAAACCGTTTGCGATATTCGCCGGGACATTCGTCAGCGTGGCGTCGACTTTGACGTTGCCGATCGTCGTGCCGGCGATGGCGACATTGCCTGATGTTTTCAGCGAGAGGCTGTTGGCGCCTGATATCGCCGTGTCGAAATCGAGCTTGCTGTCGGCGTATTTTCCGGATGCCTTGACGGTCAGATCCGCAAGGCCGGCGCGCTTCGTCTGGCTCGTCGCAGCACTTTTCCAATCGAGATCGACATTGGCGGTTGGAGCAGCGAGGGAGCCCGACGCCGTCAATTTTCCTGTGATCGTGCCTTCGGCGGCGAGATCGGGAACGAAACCATTGGCGATGCGGGCAGGCAGGTTGAGGATATCGGCGTCGACCTCAAGCACCGGTGCCTTCGGGTCGGCGAGCGAGACATTGCCGGCGGCCTTGAGCGAGAGGCCGTCACCACTGCCGACCGTCGTGTCGAAATCGAGCTTGTTGTCGGCGAATTTGCCGCCGGCGGCAATACCGAGCGGCGCCAGGCCAGCGCCCTTGGTCTGGCCCGTCGTCGCATCCTTCCAGTCGAGCTTGAAGTCGGCGACGGGTGCTGCCGGCGTTCCCGTCACGGCAATCCTTCCGGAGATCGTGCCGCCGGCTGAGAGATTGGGCACGAAACCGTTGGCGAGCGCTGCCGGCAGTTGGTGGATGTCGGCATCGAGCTTCAGCGTTTCGCCGGCGGAGCCGGTGACGGTGACCGAGCCGGTTCCGGTCTTCAACGTCAGTCCGTTCAGGCTGGCGGCCCCGCTGGCGATTGTAACCTGCGTTGGTGCGGCAAGCTCGATCGGGATATTGCGGGGGCTTGCCGAGAACCGATCGAGGTTCAGGTGCATCGTGCCGCCCGCCGCCTCGATATTGCCGGTCGCCAGTACGGGATTGCCGTCATAGGCGGTATTGAGATCGAAATCTGTATGGTCTTGCTGCTTGGTGAACCCAAGCGAAAGGCCGGCAAGCTTGTTCGTTCCGGCACTCACCTCCTCGGCCTTGACCGTACCGCTTGCGGCCAGGGCGCTGAGATCGCTGACCGTGACATCGATCTCAGGCTTGACGATCGCAAGCGTATCACGGCGGATCGAGCCGCCTGTTGCGAGCAGCTTGAGCGCAATCCTGCCGCCATCGCTGCTGACGCCGAGCGAGCCTTTAAGGTCGCCTTCGGCCTTCTGCCCGCCGAGTGCGGCGAGCAGGCCGAGATTGGGAAAATCGAAGGTCAGGGCGCCTGTCGGCTCCAGCGCGGGCGAGAATTCCACATTGCCGGTCAACCGGTTGCCGCCGATATCGGCGGTCAGTGCCGGAATGCTCGTCTTGCCGTCCTTCGAACTGATGTCGCCGTTGATGCTGATCGGCTGGCCGTCGATCGTGCCGGTGGCGGCGATCTTGCCTTGCGGCGCCTTGGGATCGGCGAGGCCCGACAGGTCGATATTGAGGTTGCCGAGCCTGCGGTCGGCCATGTCAAGGCTGGTGGCCTTGAGATTGGCCGTCACCGAGACTGCCGGGAGCTCACCTCCTATTCTCAACGCATAACCCACCCCGCCGCTGGCGCCGGGGATGAGCTTGCCGACGTCAGGCAGCCGGCCGGAGAGATCGGCATTCAACATCTGGCCATCAAGCGCGACGTTGCCGGCCGCTTCCAGCGTTCCGGACTTGAGGACGAGATTGGACAGCGCGAATTTCGACGGGATGGTGCCGACCACCTGGCTTTCGAGCGAGATCGGTCCGTCGAACCTGGCTGTTGCCGCAGCCGGCAGGGCCGCCGGTTCGACGGTGAGCTTGAGGTTGCCGGTCAGCGCCTGGTCTGCCAGCCGATAGGAGCCGTTGAGGCTGCCGTTGATATTGGCGCTTTCGACGGTGGTGCCGTTGAAGCCGATGCCGGAGGGCGTGATCTGCAGCGGCGAGGCGATCGTGACCGGTCCTTGGACAGCGCGATTGAGGTTCGGCTCGGCAAAGCTCATGTCACCGGCAACGAGGCGCAGCTGGATGCTGCCAGAACGCGCGGCGAGATTGAAGGCGTCGCTCTTGGCTGTCAGTTTGACGTTGCCGATATCGGCCTGGGGCAGGGTTGCGGTGTCGAGCGAGCCGCTGACGTTGAGCCGGGCCGCCTGCGCATCGCCTGTCAGCGCGAGGTTGAGACCTGATATCAGGAAGCGCGCTTCGCCTTCGGCGAGCGGCCAGCGGAAATCGACAGGCCCCGAGGTGCCGAGCAGATTGGCGTTCAGGCTGTTGTTGCCGGCCGGATCGAGGGTGCCCGAGGCAGCGATGACGACGCTGCCGGTGGCGATATTGCCGGTCTGGATATCGATCTTGCCGTGGTTGTCGAAGGTGGTGGCAAGATCAATATTGGTCTGGCCGGCAAAAAGCGGCCGGAATGCCGATGGCAGCAGCGAGCTTAGGTCGCCGCCGCCCTTGAGGTCGAGGTGATGCAGTCCGTCTGCCGAGATCTGATGCCGGGCCTCGATTGCGGCGCGTTGCTGCCCGTCGAGGGCGGCCTGCACTTTGCCTTTCCAATCGGATATCGGCCCCTGGCCGTCGAGATCGATGTTGACCGCCGGGCTGTCCGGCAGGCCGAGAAAGCCCGCCAGCAGCCCGCCCTTCGGCTCGGAAAGCTGTGCCTTTAGCCGCAGCCGGTTTTCGGCCGGCGCATAGGCGATGTCGGCGGCAAGCCGCGCATCGGGGACCGCGTGACGGCTGACATTGACGATAGCCTCGCCGCCATCGCCGTTCGCCGAAAGGCTGCCTTCGGCGGCGAGCGCAAAGGCGCGCCCGGCAATGGGTGCGGCGAGTTTGATATTGGGCAGTGCGACGCGGTCGATATCGATCTTGATCGGCAGGCTGAATCCGCCGGAGGCTTCAGTTCGGGGCCGCGAGGGCAGGGTGCGCACCGGCTTGCGCAGCACGTCGATCGCTTCGATCTCGAAGCGTTTGGCGTGGAAGGTTCCGGTCAGCAGCGCCAGCGGATTCCAGTCGATTGCGATGCCATGAATTTCCGCAAAGACGCCCCGGGTGTCGGAGAGGGAGATCTCGGCAGCGCGAAGCCCGCCGGTCAGAAGACCTTGCGGTTCACGCACTTCGATCGTCATGTCGCGGTTGGAAAGCGTCGAGGCTATCCTTTCGGTGACGATGCGGGCGCCAAAACTGGTGAAGCCGAAGATCGCAAGGGCTGCGACAGCGAGAATCAAAGTGGCGCCCAGCGCATAGCCGGTGAGCCGCAGGATCCAGTTGACGATTTTTGCCAGCGTTTGCATCGGCGCGGACACTACCCCGTTTTCATGACGGCTCGCAGATCGGAAAACACGAGCGGATCGGCAATTCTAGAAGGATTGGCCGATGCCGGCGTAGATTCCGTAATCTGTGCCATCTTCGTACTTGTTCAGCGGCATGGCAAAATCAAGCCGCAGCGGGCCGAAAGGCGTTGCATATCGTATTCCGGCGCCGGCGCCGGCGCGGATATCGGAAAAACCCGGAAAGGTGCTGTCCGATACAGTACCGACATCGATGAAGGGCACGATGCCGATCGTATCGGTGATCTTGATGCGGGCCTCCAGCGAACCGGTCACATAGGAGCGGCCGCCGGTGGCATCGCCATTGTCGTTATAGGGCGAGATTTCCTGATAGCTGTATCCACGGACCGAGCCGCCGCCGCCGGCAAAGAAGCGCTGCGTGGCGGGAATGTCGCCGATGCTGTCGCCACCGATCAGGACGCCGGCGGCTACCTTGCCGGCCAGCACCAAGCCGTCGTCCTGGCCGAACGGCAGATAACCGGAGATCGAGCCTTGGAATGCCGCATAGGGCGTGGCGTTGAAGATTTCGTAGCCGGGCTTTGCCGAGAAGGTCGCGCGATAGCCCTCCGTCGGGTTGAACTTGTCGTCGCGTGCGTCGCGATCATATTGGATCGGCAGGGTGAAGGTCAGATAGTCGTTCTCGCCGAATGCGTCGTCGTCGCGCTCCCAGCTGAGCTCGCCGCTCGCCGAGACAGTGTCCTGGTCGGTCAACTCGTAGGACAGGCCGAGCGAGGCGGTGACGAGCGTCGCATTATAGGCATCCGGATTTTCGGTCTTGGCGACGATGCCGGCCTTCAGGGTGGCGGCGGGGAAGAAGGCGCCGGGTTTGGTGAAGAGGATGCCGGCGGAATAGTCGAGGCTGCCGACATCCGTCGTTTCGCCAAGCCGAGAGACCGCTCCCTCGATCCTCAGCGTTTCGGCTTCGCCGAACAGGTTGCGGTGGCCCCAATAGCCCTGAATGCCGAAGCCGTCGGTGGTGGAATATTGCGCGCCGACGCCGAAATAGCGCCTCTTGCCTTCGGAAACCTCGATCGTCATCGGCAGGGTGCCATCCGGCGCCAGCGCATCTCCTTCGTGGATGGTGACGCTCGAAAAGACGCCGAGGGCGCGAAGGCGCTCGCCGGCTTTCTTCAACGCTTCCGGGGAATAGGCTTCGCCCTTGTTCAGCCGGGAATAACGCTGGATGAAAGCTGGCTTGACGGTCTTCTCGCCGGTGACGCCGACATCGCCGATCGGGGCGACCGGACCACCTTCGGCGGCAAGGACGATATCGACGGTATCGCTTTTGTGGTCGGCGACCACCTTGCGTTCGGTCAGTTTGGCGAAGGGACGGCCTTCGCTCTTCAACTGTTCGACGATCTTGTCGCCGGCTCTGATGATGGCGAGCGAGCCGGCCTCGGCGCCCGGGGCGAGATCGTAATCGGCGGGATTATGGTTTGCGGCATCGCCGCCGAACTGGACCTCCCTGACCTTGAAAACCGGGCCGGGAGCAATGTCGACGGTGACGGGGATCGGCCCGGACCGGTCGAATGTCGGATTGGGCGGCAGGTCGTCGATGTTTCTGCCGTCGATGGTGATCGTTACCAGGCCGCCATAGCGGGCCTTTTCATACAAGGTGGCGATCAGCCGCTCACGGTCGTCGCGCGCCTTGACGACGATGCCGAGATCGCCGGACACCGGCAGTTTCTGGTCACTGAGGAGGCGGGAACTGTTTTCCAGCGCTTCTTTCAGGTCGGGATCGACGGTATCGGCTCTGAGGTCGACGTGGTAGCGCACCGGATCGGGCACCTGTTCACCTTCGTCTTCTTCCTTGCCGAAAATGGTGATGCCGAAAAGCTTGAAGGCATAAGCGTCGCCGATCAGGACCGGTGAGAACGCAGCTGCCGCTGCGACCACCATCATGGTGCCTGTTCGCCGATACGCAGTACCTGTTTTCGGGCCTGTCCCTCTGATCCGCATCCGCCGCTTTTGGTTATGCCTACAATGAAGCTTCGTTGCCCAGCCGTGAACAGCTTAGCGGCAAAATCGCGCGGCGTGTACCATTTTAAATTGCCAACGCGCTAATTTAGCACAAAAAATCCCGGACATGTGTCCGGGATTTTCCGAATTTGACGCTTTCCAAGCGCTCTCAGCGCGGGCAGCTATCGATGTAGCGGCGGCCGTAGCGGTCGCGATAGTAGCACTGGCCGGGCTGTTCGGCGACGCTGCCGATCAGGGCGCCGGACACGCCGCCGATGGCGGCGCCGACTGCCGCACCACGGACATCGCCGGTGACGACGCCGCCGATCACGGCACCGGATGCAGCGCCGATGCCGGCGCCCTGCTGTGTCGGTGTGCAGCTTGCGATCGACAGGCCGATCAATGCGAGTATGACAGCTTTCTTCATCTTTTCTCTCCGAGGTTGTTGCCCAACGGGCAAAGGCCGTCCCTTCTATTTTTTCGTCACGCTAGACCGAAAACTATGTCGGAAGAAAGGGTTGTCCATCCGATGTGCTGATTTTTTTGCGATGCGGCCGTCGTCACCTTTCGCATGGTTGGTAAACTCCGCTGCATTCTGCCGCATCAATTCCATTGATCTCGGCTCGCATATTTTTTATCTGGAATCATTCAAAAATCTGGGCCTTTTGCCGCAGTTGATGTTAAAGCAAAGGGTAAGCATTGACGCGCGGACGTCCGGTCATCAAGAACGTCCGCGTGATACTGGAGCATATGATGGATTTCGAAGCGTTTTTCAAAAACGAGCTGGACGGGCTTCATGCCGAGGGCCGTTACCGCGTTTTTGCCGATCTCGAACGTCACCGCGGCAACTTTCCGCGCGCGACCCGCCATACGGCCGATGGCGAGAAGGAAGTCACGGTCTGGTGCTCCAACGACTATCTCGGCATGGGCCAGAACCCGAAGGTGATCGAGGCGATGAAGAACGCCATCGACCACTG
This sequence comes from Rhizobium sp. BK591, assembly GCF_014195045.1. NCBI lineage: Bacteria > Pseudomonadati > Pseudomonadota > Alphaproteobacteria > Hyphomicrobiales > Rhizobiaceae > Rhizobium > Rhizobium sp. BK591. Next base: position 93,890 of record NZ_JACIAZ010000005.1, on the reverse strand, counting down.
TGGCGCGGGTGCGGGAGGCACCCGGAATATTTCTGGCACCAACCACCATCACGTCATGCTTGAGCGTGAGCTTGCCGATCTGCACGGCAAGGAAGCGGCGCTGATCTTCACGTCGGGCTATGTGTCCAACTGGGCAGCGCTTGGCACGCTCGGTGCGAAGATCCCCGGCCTGATCATCTTCTCCGATGCGCTGAACCATGCCTCGATGATCGAGGGCATCCGCTACGCCAAATGCGACAAGGTGATCTGGAAGCACAATGACGTCGCCGACCTCGAAGCCAAGCTTGCGGCCGCCGATCCGAAGGCGCCGAAGCTGATCGCCTTCGAGAGCGTCTATTCGATGGACGGCGACATCGCCCCGATCAGGGAGATCTGCGACCTCGCCGACAAATATGGGGCGATGACCTATCTCGACGAAGTGCACGGGGTCGGCATGTACGGCCCGCGCGGCGGCGGCATTGCCGAGCGCGAAGGGCTGATGGACCGGCTGACCGTCATCGAGGGCACGCTCGGCAAGGCGTTCGGGGTGATGGGCGGTTATATCGCCGCGTCGACGGCCCTTTGCGATTTCATCCGCTCGTTCGCCTCCGGCTTCATCTTCACCACGGCGCTGCCGCCGGCGCTCGCCGCCGGCGCCGTCGCCTCGATCCAGCATCTGAAGGTCAGCCAGTTCGAGCGCGCCCGCCATCAGGACCGGGTCCGCAAGCTGAGAGCGCTGCTCGACCAGCGCGGCATTCCGCATATGCCCAATCCGAGCCATATCGTGCCGGTGCTGGTCGGCGATGCGGCCAAGTGCAAGTGGATCTCCGATCTGCTGCTCGACAATTGCGGCGTCTACGTCCAGCCGATCAACTACCCCACGGTGCCGAAGAAGACCGAGCGGCTGCGCATCACGCCGACGCCGCTGCATTCCGATGCCGATATCGCCCATCTGGTCGAGGCGCTGCATTCGCTCTGGTCGCGCTGTGCACTCGCAAGGCACGTAGCCTGATCTTTCGATGATCGTTCGGCCGTAACGCGGCGCCTCCATTGGAGGCGCTGACAGCGGCCTCTTTCGGCGATCATCAGGCGCAGCAACAAACCTGTCTTCGCAAGGACAGGGCGATCCAGCTCCATCGCATTTCCTCTAACCCTTACATCATCCGGCAATCCGGCCCCGCCGATGCGCGCCCGGTCTTGCTCGCGCCATCCCTATTATTCCGCCACTGCACTTGCTGACTGGACGCTCGGCGGGAATGGGAAAACCTTTTCTCACTTGACATGCGAGTTGGTAAAAGCTTTTCTCAGCTCACTTCAGAAGGAGGAAGGTCTGAACATATTGGGAGGAAAAGGGGGCAGGATTACCATCCACGAGGTGGCGGCGGCTGCCGCGGTGAGCATCTCGACGGCGTCGAAAGCGCTCAACGATACCGGCCGGATGGGGTCGGAAACGCGTGAACGGGTGAAGCGGATCGCAGCGGAAATCGGCTACCGGCCGAATGCGCTGGCAAGAGGTCTTCTCAGCAAGCGCAGTTTCACCGTCGGGCTGCTGACGAACGATACCTACGGCCGTTTCACGCTGCCTGTCATGGCGGGTATTTCGGACGCGCTCGTCGATCACGGCGTTTCGGTCTTCCTGTGCGCCATCGAAGACGATCCGGCCCTTGCGCAGATCCATGTCGATGCGATGTTGGACAAACAGGTCGACGGCATCATCGCGACGGGGAAGCGCCTGGATCGGCGCCTGCCCGTCGATCTGTCGAATTTGCATGTGCCTGTTGTCTACGCCTTCACGGAGGGGACGCAGAACAGCGTTACCTTCCGGTCGGACGACGAGCAGGGTGCGCGGCTGGCGGTGGAATGGCTCGTGAAGATCGGGCGGCGGCGGATTGCCCATATCACCGGGCCGGAGGACTTCTTCTCGGTGCGGGAACGCGCCGGCGCCTATCACGAGGTGGCCGGTCACCGCGAACCGGTGCTCTACGGCGTCTGGTCGGAAAGCTGGGGCCATGACGCGGTCGAACAGCTGTGGAAGAGGCCGGGAGAAAAACCGGATGCGCTCTTCTGCGGCAATGACCAGATCGCCCGCGGCGCTGTGGATGCGTTGCGCGAGCGCGGCGTCAAGGTGCCGCAGGACGTCTCGGTCATCGGCTTCGACAATTGGGAGATTGTCGCGGCCCAGACGCGGCCGCCGCTGACGACGGTGGACATGGAATTGAAGGAACTCGGACGGCAGGCCGGATTGACGGTGCTGGCGCTCGCGGAAGGACGGCCTGTCGAGCCGGGCGTGAGGAAATTGCCCTGCCGGCTGATCGTCCGGCAGTCATGCGGGAGCAAAGCTTCCACGGAATGAGAACAAGGGAATGAGCAAAGGCGCAGGGAGATGCGCCATATCGGGAGGAGTGTCATGATCAAGCGTTTATTGGTGGCGACCAGCATCGCTACCCTATGTCTGGTATCGGCCGCGTCGGCTGCCGAAAATGTCGAGATGTGGGTTCGCTCGGGGATCGGCGATGCCTTCAAGAAGGTCGTCGAAGCCTATAATTCCGGTCACGAGAACAAGGTCGTGATGACCGAGGTGCCGTTCTCCGAGTTGGTGCAGAAATATGCGACGGCGATCGCCGGCGGACAGGCGCCGGACGCCCTGTCGATGGATCTGATTTATAACCCTGCCTTTGCCGCGGCCGGCCAGCTGGAAGACCTGACGGACTGGGCGAAGTCGCTTCCCTATTTCAATTCGCTTTCGCCGTCGCATGTTCGCCTCGGCACCTATCAGGATCGGATCTACGGCCTGCCGCTTTCGGTCGAAACCTCGGTCTTTGCCTGGAACAAGGACCTCTACAAGAAGGCCGGTCTCGACCCGGAGAAAGCACCGGTGAATTGGGACGAAATCACCGCCAATGCCGAGAAGATCCGGGCGCTGGGTGACGATACCTACGGCTTCTATTTCTCCGGCGGCGGCTGCGGCGGCTGCATGATCTTCACCTTCACGCCGCTGGTCTGGGGCGCCGGCGTCGATATCCTGTCGGCCGACAGCAAGACGGCGACGCTGGATACGCCTCAGATGCGCAAGGCGGTCGATATCTACCGCAACATGGTCAAGAAGGACCTCGTGCCGGCGGGTGCTGCCAGCGACAACGGCGCCAACTTCCTGACCTTCACCAACGGCAAGATCGGACAGCAAAGCCTCGGCGCCTTTGCCATCGGCACGCTGGTGACCGAACATCCCGATATCAACTTCGGCGTGACCCTCATTCCCGGTGTCGACGGCAAGCCTTCGTCCTTTGCCGGCGGCGACAATTTCGTCATCACCAAGGGCACGAAGAAGATCGATGCGGTGAAGGAGTTCCTCGAATACGTCTATTCGATGGACGGCCAGAAGATCATGGCGAAATATGGCAGCCTGCCGACGCGCGGTGATATCGCCGACAAGGTGCTGGAGGGTCTCGACCCGCGCATGCAGGTTGGCCTGAAGGCGATCGCCGTCGCCAAGACGCCCTATACGCTGCAGTTCAACGATCTGATCAACAGCGCCAACGGGCCTTGGGCAAGCTTCACCAACGCCGCGATCTTCGGCGAGGACGTCGACGGCGCGTTTTCGAGCGCCCAGTCGGAAATGCAATCGATCATCGATAGCGGCCAATAACTCTCCCTCGGCCGCGGCCGGGGAGCGGTGGCAGCTTCCCGGCCAATTTCAATTGACAGATGCGGAGCGTTTGATGACCGGTTTCGGTTCGGAGATCCTGTTGCCTCGACGCAGACGACGGCGCAAATCGAACTGGCGCGGCCTCGTCTACATCGCGCCTGCTATGGCGCTGGTCATCGTCTTCTTCATCATGCCGGTTCTCTTCACTGGATGGATGAGCCTTCACAACTGGCCGCTGATGGGGGCGTCGCGCTGGATCGGCTTCAACAATTACGTTCGCATGGCCAACGACAGCCGCTTCATGACGGCGCTGAATTTCACGGCCTATTATACGGTGATCGTCACTGTCGCGATCTTCGCGATCGCCTTTCCGCTGGCGATCTTCGTCGAAAAGGAACGGCAGTTCGTCAGCGCCTACCGCACGATCATCTTCCTGCCCGTCGTGGTCGGCCTTGCCACGGCCTCGCTGCTTTGGGTCTGGCTTGCCAATGTCGATAGCGGCTTCATCGGTCCCGCCTTGAAGGCGCTCGGTCTTCTGGAAAAGAGCCCCAATCTTCTCGCGACCTTCGACACCGCCTTTCTGACGATCGTGGTGATGGTCGTCTGGAAGATCGCGGGCTTCACCATGATCATTCTTCTAACCGGGCTCCAGGCCATTCCGTCCGAGCTGACGGAGGCCGCCCGCATCGACGGCGCCGGCCGCTGGCAGCGGTTCAGGCATCTGACCTTGCCGCTGATGCGCAGGACGATCGCGCTGGCGCTGATCGTCTCCGTCACCGGTTCGATCCTCGCCTTCGACCAGTTCTACATCATGACCGCAGGCGGACCGCAGAACAAGATGATCTCGGTGGTCTACTACATCTTCAATCAGTCCTTCGTGTCGTTCAATCTCGGTTATGGCGCAGCACTCTCGATCGTGCTTCTCGCCATCCTGGTGGCGATCAGCATCGTGCAGCTCTGGCTGCTTCGCGTCGGGGAGGAGCGTCCATGACCACCTCAAAAGAGCGCCGCACGCGCAAGGCGATCCGGACGAAATCGGTCTATCACCTGACCGGCATCGCCATATCGATCTTCTTTCTCGCCCCTTTCGCGATCACGCTCTTGTCGTCCTTCCGACATGGCACGGAGGCCAGCCTGCCGCCCTTGCCGCCGTGGCCGACCTCCGGCGTCAGCATCGATTCCTATGCGCTGCTCGATACGTTCGGCGCCGGCATATGGCGGCACATGATCAATTCGCTGTTCGTTTCGGTCGCCACCGTGGTGCTCACCGTCGCCGTCAGCCTGCTCGCCGGCTACGGCTTCTCGCGCTACCGGTTCCCGATGAAGAATGCGCTCTTCGTGTTGATCATCGCGACGCTGATGATCCCGTTCCAATCGATCTTGACGCCGCTCTTCATCATCCTGGCAAAGCTCGGCCTCAACAATTCGCTGCTTGGGCTGACGCTCGTCTATGTGACGCTGCAACTGCCCTTCTCGGTCTTCATGATGCGCAACGCCTTCGACGCCGTGCCGAAGGAGATCGAAGAGGCGGCGCGCATCGACGGCGCGCGCGACCTCAGGCTCTTGGTCCGGGTTCTTCTGCCGCTGGTGCTTCCCGGTGTGGCGACGGTCGCGATCTTTGCTTTCCTCAACGCCTGGAACGAGTTTCTCGCGGCGCTCGTGCTGCTCTCCAGCAATGAGAAATACACCCTGCCGGTGCTGATGACGGCGGTTCGCGCCGGACGGCTCGGCGCCATCAACTGGGGAGCGGTCCAAGCCGGTGTCGTCGTCATGACGATCCCCTGCCTGATCGTCTTCCTGCTTTTGCAACGCTACTACATGCGCGGGCTGATGGCCGGCGCGGTGAAATGATTTGAGAGAAAGTGGAGCCATGACCAAAGCAAGCAACGATCGCCAGTTTCGTCCCGTCGCCGTTCCCGATGTCGAGCTCGGCGGCTTCTGGGGCAAATGGCAGGACGCCGTCTGCAATTCCACCGCCGAGACCCTGCTCGACCGCTGCGTCGAGGCCGGCATGCTCAAGGCGATCGATGTCAGCCAGCCGAGCCCCGGGGTCGTCATTCCCATTCAGCCTTGGGGCGGGACGACGCAGATGTTCTGGGATTCCGACCTCGGCAAGTCGATCGAGACCATCGCCTATTCGCTTTATCGCCGACCGAACCCGAAGCTCGAGGCGCGCGCCGACGAAATCATCGACATGTATGAGAAACTGCAGGACGAGGACGGTTATCTGAACGCCTGGTTCCAGCGCGTCGAACCGAACCGCCGCTGGACCAATCTGCGCGACCATCATGAGCTCTATTGCGCCGGCCATCTCATGGAAGCCGCGGTCGCCTATTACCAGGCGACCGGCAAACGCAAGCTGCTCGACATCATGTGCCGCTATGCCGATTACATGATCAAGATTTTTGGCCACGGCGAAGGCCAGATATCAGGCTATTGCGGCCATGAGGAAGTCGAGCTGGCACTGGTCAAGCTCGCCCGCGTGACCGGCGAGAAGAAATATCTCGACCTGTCGAAATATTTCATCGACGAACGCGGCACCGAGCCGCATTTCTTCACCGCCGAGGCAAGCCGCGACGGCCGCAATGTCTCCGAATACCACCAGAAGACCTATGAATATGCGCAGGCGCACCAGCCGGTGCGTGCGCAGACGAAGGTCGTCGGCCATGCGGTGCGCGCCATGTACCTCTATTCGGGCATGGCCGACATCGCCACCGAATACAAGGACGACAGCCTGACGGCGGCGCTGGAAACGCTCTGGGACGATCTGACCACCAAGCAGATGTACATTACCGGCGGCATCGGCCCGGCAGCCTCCAACGAAGGCTTCACCGACTATTACGACCTGCCCAATGCCACCGCCTATGCCGAGACCTGCGCTTCGGTCGGCCTGGTGTTCTGGGCAAGCCGAATGCTCGGCCGCGGTCCGGATCGGCGCTATGCCGATATCATGGAGCAGGCGCTTTACAACGGCGCGCTGCCGGGGCTTTCGACCGACGGCAAGACGTTCTTCTATGACAATCCGCTCGAAAGTGCCGGCAAGCACCACCGCTGGAAGTGGCACCATTGCCCCTGCTGCCCGCCCAACATTGCCCGGCTGGTGACCTCGATCGGCTCCTATATGTACGCCGTTGCCGACAACGAGATCGCCGTGCATCTCTATGGCGAGAGCACCGCGCGGCTGAAGCTTGCCAACGGCGCCAACGTGGAGCTCGAGCAGGTGACCAACTACCCGTGGGAGGGCGCGGTCGCCTTTACCACCCGGCTGGAGAGGCCGGCGCGCTTCGCGCTGTCGCTGCGCATCCCGGACTGGGCGGAGGGCGCCACCCTCAGCATCAACGGAACGATGCTCGATCTCAACGCCAATATGCAGGACGGATATATCAGGATCGATCGTGAATGGGCCGACGGCGATCGTGTCGCCCTCTACCTGCCGCTTTCGCTTCGCCCGCAATATGCCAATCCGAAGGTGCGTCAGGATGCCGGCCGGGTCGCATTGATGCGCGGCCCGCTCGTCTATTGCGTCGAAACCACAGACAATGGCGAAGACCTCAACGCCATCGTCCTGCCCCGCGAGCTTCCGGCCGCCGAAACCGTGGTGCTGAAGGATCTCAACGATGCCGTCGCCCTCGATCTCCAGGTAGAGCGCGAGGAAACATCGAATTGGGGAACGCCGCTCTACCGCAAAGCGCCGGCCGAAAGGCAGGTCGCCACCGCGCGTTTCGTGCCCTATCATCTTTGGGACAACCGCGCGCCCGGAGAGATGCTCGTCTGGGTCCAGTCGGACAAATAGGCCGTTTGGGGATGACGAAGGATATGGGTAACAAGAGCGTCGTGCTCCAGGACGTGCGAAAAAGCTATGGCAGTCTGCAGGTGGTTCACGGCATCGACCTGACGATCGCCGAGGGCGAATTCGTCGTCTTCGTCGGGCCGTCCGGCTGCGGAAAATCGACGCTTCTTCGCATGATCGCCGGCTTGGAAGACGTGACCGACGGGGAGGTCGAAATCAAGGGACGTGTTGTCACCGATCTCGATCCATCCGAGCGCGGCATCGCCATGGTCTTCCAGTCCTACGCGCTCTATCCGCATATGAGCGTGCGGGAGAATCTGGCCTTCGGCTTGAAGATGGCGCGCACGCAAGCCGCCGAGATAGAGACGCGTGTCAAGGCCGCGTCCGCGATCCTGAAGATCGATCATCTTCTCGACCGGCGGCCGGGACAGCTTTCCGGCGGTCAGCGGCAGCGCGTGGCGATCGGCCGTGCGATCGTGCGCAAGCCCGATGTCTTCCTGTTCGACGAACCGCTGTCCAATCTCGATGCGGAACTGCGCGTTTCGATGCGCATCGAGATCGCCCGCCTTCACCGCGAACTCGGCAACACGATGATCTATGTCACGCACGACCAGACCGAGGCGATGACGCTCGCCGACAAGATCGTCGTGCTGCGTGACGGCCGTGTCGAACAGGCCGGGACGCCCCGGGAAATCTACGAAAATCCCTCGAATACCTTCGTCGCGGGCTTCATCGGCTCGCCTCGAATGAACCTTTTGAACGCCCGCTGGGGTGAGGGCGGTCTGGTCGAAGTCGCAGGCCGGCGCATCGGCAGCGGCTTGCCGCCGGCAGACAGGCCGGTTGGCGCCGCGGTGACGCTCGGCCTGCGGCCGGAGCATCTGAAGGTGGCATCCGACCTTTCGGGCAGCCTGACGGCCAGGGTCGATTTTTCGGAGTATCTCGGCGGAACGCAATATCTCTATTGCCAGCTTGCCGATGGCCAGTCGCTCACCGTCGAGCATCGGTCACCGGTCAGCATCGCGGCGGGTGAGCAGGTGAGCCTGCTGTTCGAACCGTCGGATTGCAGATTGTTCGACGAGGGCGGCAACCGGTTGCGGTAATGGCGGCCGCCAGGGATAAGCGGGCGGCCTCTCGGCGAACGGCCCGTGGGCATTTCACACGGCGATCGCCGGTGTCATGAGCTCCGCCGCTCTCTGCCGGGCCTGCCTGTCGGCGGCGAAGACATCGTCCATGCCGGCAGCCGGCGGCAGGCCGGCGAGATCGTCCATGACCCTCTCGGTGATCTCGGCCATGGCAAGGAAGGGCAGCCGCCCCTCGATGAAGGCTTCAAGCGCCACTTCCTTGGCGCCGTTCAGCACCGCACCCTGAACGCCGCCGCGCGTCATCGCCAGGCGCGCCAGCCGCAACGCGGGAAACCGCACCTCATCCGGCGCCTCGAAATCCAGCCTGGCGAGCTTGGCGAAATCCAGCCGCTCGATCGGCAGGTTCGGCCGGCGCGGAAAGGACAGGGCATAACCGATGGCGGTGCGCATATCCGGTGCGCCGAGCTGCGCCAGCACCGACCCGTCCGTATAGCCGACCATGGAATGGATGATCGATTGCGGATGGAGGATGACTTCGATCTGTTCGGGCCTGAGACCGAAAAGGTGCCGGGCTTCGATCATCTCCAGCGCCTTGTTGAACATCGAGGCGCTGTCGATCGAGATCTTCAACCCCATCGACCAGTTCGGGTGGGCGCGCGCGCTTTCCACCGTCACATCGGCCATCTGCCGCAGCGAGGCGGTGCGGAAGGGACCACCCGACGCCGTCAGGATGACGCGCTCGACGGCGTGGCGCTGGGTTTCCTCCAGCACCTGGAAGATGGCATTGTGCTCGCTGTCGACAGGAAGCAGCCTGCCGCCGCCCTGGCGAACGGCTGCGATAAAGAGATCGCCCGCCGATACCAGGCATTCCTTGTTGGCAAGGGCGATATCGGCGCCGCGGCGCGCAGCCGCAAGCGTCGGCGCCAGGCCTGCGGTGCCGACGATTGCCGCCATCACCCAGTCGGCTTCGCGCTCAGCCGCTTCCATCAGGCCGGATCTTCCCGAGGCGACGGCGATGCCGCTGCCGGAAAGTTCGCTTTTCAGTGATTCGTAGTGCCGGTCGTTCGCCGTTACCGCCAGCCGCGCGCCGGATGATTTCGCCTGCCGGGCCAGCAATTCTATATTGCCGTTGCCGGTCAGCACGGAGATTTCGAAATTCTCCCGTCCGCCCAGGTGCTCGACGACATTGAGTGTATTCTGGCCGATCGAACCCGTCGAACCGAAGATGCTGAGGCGCCGCGGCGCGCTTTTGCCGGTCATCATGTGAAATTTCGCGAAAATTTCTCTCGTAGGCTCAGGCTCTACTAGGGTTTGGAAGGGGCGGCAAGTGTGCGGTGCAGCAGATTTCAGCCCGTAAGGGGTTTACAGAGCCGCAGGTAGATGTGATCCTTCTAACATTGCTGGCGGAATCGCGATTCCGCTGCGGCCGGTCACGGTCGCATGGCAATTCGGGGCGCTGCGGCGTCCATCGAAGAACTGGCACGCGTGCCGCCGGCCTTTTCGGCCAACATTAAATCGAGGATGAAACCGGGATGGACGGCTTGCCGTGATCCCCCATCGCGTTCGGCTGCGAGCGCTTCATGTCCGCTGTTGGGTCGGTTTCGGCACGGCGGCCCTGTGTTAGGTCAAAACGTTCTTAACTTGATGACGACATTCAAAATAGCATGCATTCTTTTCGCCATCCTGCTCTCGCTCACCGTTGCAGCGAGAGCTGATGATCTGGTGATCTGGTCGCCGGCCAAGCTTTCGGACCGGTCCTACAAGGCGACCTTGGGTTTTCGCCTGCCGGCGGAATGGGAAACGAGCGCCGGCGCCGACATAGCCCTTGCCTCGACCAAAGGCGGGGCGCCGCTGCCCGATTCCGAACAGGCAATGCTCTGGGGCAGGATCGTAAAGACGGCCGTCACGCCAGCGGGCCAATCGCAGCAGGGCGCGAAGGTCAGTGTCGATACGCTGCGCGGCAGCGGTGCGCTGACGCTGAGCCGCTCGCGCAGCTGGATCCTGTCCGATTCGCTCGATATGCAATCGAGCCGTTCCATCAGCGTTCAATTTGATGCGGTCGATATCAGGCAGGCCTCGGTGACGGCATCGCAGGCGCTGAAACTGATCCATCCCTGGACGGGAACGTCGCTTTCGGCGGGCACAGGCGTCAGCAATGCCAGCGGCGACTTCTCGAGCACGGTGGCGGTCAACCAGGCCATCCTGCCGAACCTCAATCTCGATGCCTCGGTGAGCAACCCGTTTTCGGGAGGTGAGACCGGCAGCATCAATCTCCGCTATCGCGTGCAGTGGTAGCGGCGCTGAAACCAACTCCGTCGAACGGCGTTTGCTAAGCAGGTTTCACGGAGGAATGGATCATGGTTTTCAAGGAGCAGACATTTCACGGGCTCGAGCCCGAGATGGAAGCGGAAATCGCCAATCGTGCATCTGTTGAGGCGGATGTCGCCAATGCGCTGGCGATTGCCGGCGGGATCGATGCGTCTGATGTCGAGGTGACGATGGAAAACGACCACATCGTGCTCACCGGCACTGTCGGCACGGTCGGCGAGATCGAACGGGCAACCGTGGTCGCCAAGGCGGTCGAGGGCGTGCATTCGGTGCAGAACCGAATCCTGCTTGGCGGCCCGCTTGGTGGATTGTCACTTGACGGCACGCATTAAACCGAAAGCTCGCTCCGGGGCCAAACATCCCGGACGAGGACTATCTCCACGTCGTCACCGGTAGGGCCGCGCTCAGCTGGTCAACCGGCGAAGCGTTCGACGAGGAAGGACGAGCCGGCCAGACGATCCGTCTTCTGCATGGCGCCCGACCCCTGCGGCTGGTAGGCGATGGCCAGCAGCACGGCGCTGACGGCGACATAGGCGATGGCCAAAAGAATCATCTTGATACGCATGATGAACACTCCCGTTTCGCAATAAACGCGGCTGATATTGCGAAAGTTCCTCATCTGCGAGATCGAGGCGAGATCAGATGAAAAGCCCGGCTGGGAAGATCAGCCGGGCTTTCCTGCAGGAACTTGCCTTATCGGCAGATTCGGGTTTCCTTGACGACCGTGTGGCCGTGACGGCGGATTTTTTCCGTCTTGGTGAAGCAATCCTGGGAGACGTGGCGCGGCCTCATGTGATGGCGGTAATAGGGCCGTTCCGCATCGCGGTAAGTGGGACGCGCGTCGTCCGTGGTGATGGTTACACTTGCCGCCTGGGACGGCATTGCGGAAAAGATAGATGCTGCGGCGAGCGTGCAGGCAAGGATAATCTGTTTCATGACAAGTCTCTCTTTCTGAGTTGGTCATTCTGGGTTGGTCAGGGCATCAACTCGCCGGAAGCGCCGTCGGTTCAATCACATAGCGTTACCGATTGTGTCGAAGGCAGAAACCTTTACGGCCGCTGATCGTTAGCGCAGGGGACAGCCGGAGGCATCGATCATGGGTCCGATTGCAAGAATCATCGCTATTGTCGCCGGGCTTGCCGGCGGCACGGTGTTTTCGCAGGCGCCGGAATTTGCGCAGCAATACCGCCAGCGGATCGGCGGAGCGATCGACGAATTGCGCGTCATCGTCGAGGATTTCAATGCCCAGGCGGCCGAACACCATCTCGATCGCCAGCAAGCGCTGAACGCCTATGCGCAATCGTCCGATGATTTCCTGCGCGACCGCGGCGTCTCGATGCGCAGCACGATCACGCGCTACGAAACGCTGCTGTCGCAGCAGCTCCACCTCGGTACCGCCGCACCCGTCGCCAAGCCCTTCGTGCTGCTGGGCAATGCCGATGACGTCGTCTTCGCCAATACCTGGCGTGATTTCGTGCCCGGCGTGCCGGTCAGTTTTGCCGGGCTTGTCTGGGGCGCGATCGGTTTTATCGGTGGCTGGATCGTGGCGGCGCTGCTGGGATTAGGCGCGCGGCAGGCGGTGAGGACGCGGCGGGTCCATCGTGAGGTGCGGTAACCAACGACGGCGAAGCGGCTTGGCGCGAGCTTGTCTCGAGGAGGAAATTAAGAATTTTGCGAGCGGGCTGGGCTTTGCGCTCGAATTCCCCCGCCAAACGTCGGCGGGGGATCGTTGATATCGATCGGAACAGGTTCGTCCAATTGCCGGCTTGATGATCGGGCCGGAGAACCTTGTTACGCGGAAGCGGCCGCTTCCTTGGCGACGCCGCCGGACAGCAAGCGCCAGATACCGAACGCCACCACGCCCATGGCAAGGAAGATCAAAAAGATCAGGAAGTTGTAGTAGATCATCGCCGCCAGCGCGACGAGCGCAAGCCCAAGGGCAATGGCCGGGACAACGGGATAGCCCCATGCCTTGAACGGTCGGGCAAGCTCCGGCTCGGTCCGACGAAGTTTGAACAGCGATGCCATGGAGACGATGTACATGATGATCGCGCCAAACACCGACATCGTGACGATATTGGCAGTCAGCGGCAAGCCGCCGATCTGGATCAGGTTGTCGGAGAAGATCGCCGCAATGCCGACAACGCCGCCTGCGAGGATAGCAAGGTAGGGCGTGCGGAATTTCGGATGGATCTTCGCGAGAACTTCCGGCAGGTAGCCGGCGCGACCCAGCGCGAAAATCTGCCTGGAATAGCCCATGATGATGCCATGGAACGATGCGATCAGGCCGAACAGGCCGATCCAGACGAGCATGTGCAGCCAGCCGGAGGATTCGCCGACGACAGCCTTCATCGCTTGCGGCAACGGATCGTTGATGTTGGACAGCATACGCCAGTCGCCAACGCCTCCCGCGAAGATCATCGTGCCGAAAGCAAGGAATACGAGGGTGAGAATCCCTGCGATATAGGCGATCGGCACGGTGCGGGTGGGGTTCTTGGTTTCCTCGGCAGCCATGGCCGCGCCTTCGATCGCCAGGAAGAACCAGATGGCGAACGGAATGGCGGCAAAGATGCCTCCAATGGCACCGACCGAGAATTCAGGAGCGCCAGCCCAGCCATTGGCCGCAAAGTTGGCGACGGAGAAGCCGGGCAGAACGACGCCCATAAACACCAGGAGTTCGATAATGGCGAGGATGGTAATGAAGAGCTCGAATGTCGCGGCGATGGTGACGCCGACGATATTGAGCGCCATGAAGATGATATAGGCGCCGACGGCCGCAAGTTTCGGATCGAGCCCCGGGAACTGCACATTGAGATAGGCGCCGATCGCAAGCGCGATGGCCGGAGGGGCGAAGACGAATTCCACCAGTGTTGCAAAACCCGCAACGAAGCCGCCGAGCGGGCCGAAGGCCCTGAGCGCATAGGCAAACGGCCCACCGGCATGCGGAATAGCCGTCGTCAACTCCGTGAAGGAGAAAATGAAGGTGGTGTACATGACGGCGATCAGAATCGTGGTGATCAAGAAGCCGAGTGTACCGGCCGCCGCCCAGCCATAGCTCCAGCCGAAATATTCGCCGGAGATGACGAGGCCGACTGCAAGTCCCCATAAGTGCAGCCCGGTCAGGCTCTTGGCGAGCGTCGGTTGAGAATTTGACATGATTGTTCCCGTGTTTTGTAGATTGAACTTTATGCTTCTTGGTGTGGCAGCGCTTCTATGGCGCCTTCGGCATTTTCCTTGAGATCGACACCGGTCAGTTGCAGTCGCAGCGCCTCCCGGACGATCCAAACGATCTTGTCGGCCGCGACCTCGTAGCTGAGCCCGTCGGCATGGATATTGGAAATACAGTTGCGCTCGCTGTCACGCCGTCCCGATTGCGGTCGGAACGTGATGTAGGCGCCGAGGCTATCAGGCACGCTTAGTCCCGGCCTCTCGCCGATCAGCACGATGGCAACTTCCGCGCCAAACGCCGCCGCTGCCTCATCGCCAAATGCCACCCGGGCCTGCTCGCCCAATATCACCGGGGCGACGCTGAAGGCCCCGAGACGCTTCATGCATGCGTTAAACAGCGGCACCGCGTGGTGCTCGACCGCCGAGGCCGAAAGTCCGTCGGCAATGATGAAGGCGATCTCATAACGATCGCCTGGGCTCGGGAGATCGGCTGCGTTGGTCTGACGGCCGAGATCCGGGCGTGCCAGATAGATCGTCCGGTCTTTGGCGCGAGACCGAATCCGGATCGTCGGCACGGGAGCAAGCTGCTTGGCAAGGGCGACAAAATCCACTTGCCCATGCACGGCATCCCGCGCCCGGGCATGGGCAAGCTGGAAGTCGAGAATTGCCGATGTCGGCAAGGCGTCGCCTGCTCTTCCAAGCCCAATGCGGGCGCGTGTGGCGTTGCGGAACCGCGCAAACGGATCTCGTTCGAAGGGAGTCATGCGGATGCCCTGTAGCTCAAGAGATTGCGGGAGAAGGCGCCCGAGGCGCTGGCAGGCGCAAGACGACCCGTGTGATCAAGCATGCCCATGCGATGAAGCCAGGCTTCGAACTCCGGAGCCGGCGGACGATTGAACTGGTGCCTGAGGCCGACAATATCGTGGTAGGAAAGGCTCTGATAATTGAGCATGACGTCGTCGGCGCCGGGCACGGCGATCAGAAAGCTGACACCCGCGACAGTCAGCAACACCATCAGATTGTCCATATCGTCCTGGTCGGCTTCCGCATGGTTCGTGTAGCAAACGTCGACCCCCATCGGCACGCCAAGCAGTTTGCCGCAGAAATGGTCTTCGAGCCCGGCGCGGATAATTTGCTTGGCGTCGAAAAGATATTCGGGGCCAATGAAGCCGACCACGGTATTGACGAGCAACGGATCGAGCTCACGTGCAACGGCATAGGCCCGCGCCTCCACCGTCTGTTCGTCCACGCCATGATGGGCGTCGGCCGAGAGGGCGCTGCCCTGGCCGGTCTCCAGATACATGACATTGTTGCCGACCGTGCCGCGCTTCATGGAAAGTGCCGCCTGCTGGCCTTCCCTCAGGAGGGCGAGGTCGATGCCGAAACCCTTATTGGCGGCTTCCGAGCCGGCGATTGACTGGAACACCAGATCGAGCGGCGCTCCAGCCTCGATCGCCTTGATTGACGTGGTGACATGGGTCAACACGCAGGATTGGGTCGGGATATCGAACTGTTCGCGCAGCCGGTCGAAAAGAACCATCAATCTTGTGCATGCCTCGAGATTGTCGGTAGCCGGGTTGATGCCGATCACCGCATCGCCGATCCCATAAAGAAGTCCGTCGAGCGTCGAGCCGGCGACACCTTCAGGATCATCGGTGGGATGATTGGGCTGAAGACGGCTCGACAGCCGGCCGGGCAGACCGATCGTGGAACGAAAGGCCGTGACCACCCTGCATTTGCCGGCGACGGTGATCAGATCATGGTTGCGCATGATCTTGGAGACCGCCGCGACCATCTCGGGGGTGAGGCCCGGTGCAATGGCAAGCAGTCTTTCGGCGGTCGCGTCATAGGAGAGAAGCCAATCGCGAAACTCGCCGACCGTCATATGAGATATCGGCGCGAATGCCGTCCAATCATGGCGGTCGACGATCAGTCGGCTGACCTCGTCGATCTCGTATGGGATGACGAGATCCTCCAGGAAGGTTTTGAGAGGCATATCCGCAAGCAGATAGCGGGCGGCCACCCGCCGCTCGTTGCTTGACGCGGCGATCCCGGCCAGCACGTCACCTGATTTCAATGGCGAAGCGCAAGCCAATACCGATTTCAGATCCTGAAAGACATGGCGTTCGCGTCCTAGAACGATCGAATATGTTGTCATCTGCTCCTGGCCGTCGATCAGCCTATTCTCGATGTCCGGGAACTCGTCCACCTTCCGATTGTGGGCATTCGCGGGCTTCCGCCGAGTATGCTCGGCACTACGCCAAACAACGCAAGAAGCGTGCCATTCTTTACGGGCTGGGATGCCAAGGCAGCCGTGCCAAGGACTTCGCATGGCTGACCATCAGGGCCGACGCTGCGCGCGGTTATTGCAGAGACTGTTTTCAGTTTAGGACGGCTAATTCGCTAGCGTGGTTGTATCCACTTTGCGATAGCATGCTCCGATGTGCGCAGATTTGCGACCGGCTCAACACTGATTGCGAATATATTCGTTGATCGTCCTGATCCAGCGGTTCTAGCCGGAGTGTTTTTTCGATGGGGCAGTCTGTAATGAGACGCGATCGTGCATTTTGAGCTGACTGACCGTAGATCGACGCCGATGTTGAAAAACTAGCCAGTTGAACGAATCCAATCGATCGCCAATTTCTGCATCCGAAGAGTTCGGTCGTGCGGCCTCAACGCGACACTTGGCCTGGCTATTACCGATCAAAGGCCGGTTTCTCATGACATCATTATTGCGTTCTTGCATGTCCGCAGGAACGTGCGTTCTTTCAAGGGAGATAAGCACCTGATTGACTGGTGATCCCGGCGCGATTCGAACGCGCGACCCCCAGATTAGGAAACCGCTACAAATCCATACAGGGCAGGGCGCCCCGCGTTTCATGTCGCATCCATGTTGCAGTCAGGCCATAAATGCCTTCTCAGCGGCCGCCAATTCGTCGGCGTCATTGTCTTTCGGAAACAGATGTCCGTAGGTGTCCATCGTCATAGCAATGGTTGAGTGGCCCATGCGCTCTTGAACCATCTTCGGTGTCAGCCCGAGGCCGCCGTCTTCCTTCCGATTGATGCACCACGAGGCATAAAAGTGCCGTAGGGCGTGCATGCCCGTGTATTTGGGCGCGAGGATCGCGTTGCCCTTCTTGTCGACTTTGCCACTGTCCACGGCGATGCCGGCTGCTACCCAGGCGGGGTGCAGACCGCGCCGCAGGATGTTGTTCAGCTGTTCGACCCTGCCAGTCCCGTTCGGGAATACGAGATCAAGCACCATGATCGGCTCGCCGGCTTCGTCCTTCTTGCCGGAATTTCGCTTCGGGCAGGCGAGCTTCCACTCCCTCAAGGCATTGATGACCATAGGCGGGGCAGGAACAGTTCGCTCGCTGGATTCCGACTTCGGCCGGCCGATATCATTGAACCGATCGGCACGCTGGCGAACATGGATCTCGCGCTTGTCGAGATCTACATCCGGCCATCTCAAGCCCCGCAGCTCGGACGCTCTCAGGCCGCAGAATATCGCTATAAGGATCATAGGGCGCCAACGAGGCGCCGGAACGCCCAGAAGAGCCTTAACATCCTCGCGGGTGGGTATGTCCACCCCGATCTTCAGGCGGCCCTTCTGACGCTTCTCCTTCGTCTTCTCGCCCGAACCTCGCCGCCTCTTCATATCGCGCGCCACGTTCCTCGCGACCAATCCCCTTTCTTGAGCATCGGCAATCATAGTGCCCAGGCTCACCAGGACCTTCTTGATCATCGCGGACGTCCGGCCGGCGCCCCGCAAGTCATCCTCGAAGGAGCGCACTTTGGCGATCGAGAGGGTGGGGAGCTTCGTTTTTCCGATAAAGGGATTGATGTGGAGCCTCAGGTGGCGCTCATAATCCTGGATAGTCGCGCGCTCAAGTCCAGAAGCCTTCGCGCTGGCGATCCAGAGCTTTCCCGCCGCCTCGATGGTGACGCTGGCGCTCTCGGCAACATGCACCCCCTCACGGATTTCTACCGAAGCTGTCGCAGCGAATGCGTCCGCCTCCTTCTTCCGAACAAACGTCTTGAGACGGCGCTTTCCTCCCGCGTCCTGATAGTCGACCACCCATGCCGATTTCTCGACTCCCTTTGGTGTGGTCCATTCACGTTTGCGGACGGACATCAGGAGTCCTCTTCGCCTATGGTCTGAAACACTTCAACGAGCTTCTTTAGCTCGTCATCATTGCCATCAGCTGCCTTCAAAAACACTTTCCGGAAGCCCCGAAGGATAACGGCATTCGTTTCCTGTGATTTTGTAAGGCGATCGATCAAGGCGGCCTGTACTCTCATTTGCGCCTCTGCCGCCTCGTCTCGCTCCTTTGTTGCTTCAAGAAGTTCGGCTTTCAGCGTCTTAAGGTAATCGGATTGCTCTTTCAATTTATTGAATTGACGCTCAATCTCGCCCAAAGTCTCCTGGTCTCGTTCAGCTTTACGAAGGTCTTCGCTGAGGAGATGTTGAAGTTGGGCAACAAGGACGCGCTGATTTTCAGCGTCGGTTTTCGCCTCTAGAAGTTCACCGGCAAGTCGCTCGTTTTCCATCTTCAGGTAGGAGACGTCCATGGGCAGCCTGGCTAGTTTTGGATAGCTCTCAAGCCGAGCAACGATCTCTCCATTCATCGATCGTCCGTTCTGCTCAGCAGCCGCTTTAAGTTGATCCTTCAACTCGGCCTGCATCCGCAGCCCGAAGGGAGCGATATTAGCGAGCAATTCCTTGGGATTATCGGACATGACTACAATCTGTAATTAGTGATGATTGACATTCATCATTACATTCTGTAGCTATCGTAGGCAATGGCTACAGAATGTAGCCAGTGAACACAGTTAATGGAGCGAATCAATGAGCGACAATGCAGAGCCACTAGATTTGATCTGGGAGGTTGAAGAGATTG
The DNA here is from genome assembly GCF_014195045.1 of Rhizobium sp. BK591. Lineage (NCBI taxonomy): Bacteria > Pseudomonadati > Pseudomonadota > Alphaproteobacteria > Hyphomicrobiales > Rhizobiaceae > Rhizobium > Rhizobium sp. BK591. The sequence continues at coordinate 74,996 of NZ_JACIAZ010000005.1, read as the reverse complement.
GCAAAGTCATCGGGCGGACGCCTCGCCAGACCTATCACATGATCAACAGTGGTCACTTGCCGATGGTTAAGCAGGTTGGCGGTCGCTACGTCGCTAGCCGTAGCAAGCTCATCGCCTTCTTCATGGACACAGCAGCATGAGCCGAAAAGGCTCGGCAACCGCGCCAACGGTCCCGAGCCATGGTTCTCGATCCCTCACAAAGGAAACGAAAATGAACAGCAAAGTAAATATCAGCAAGGCGGTGGAAATTCCAGTGCCATCAGCCGCAATCACCGCAAATGGTAAACTCCCCCAACTCGAACACCACGAAGCCTCGAAGGAGGCTCTCACCGGCGGCTTCCCCGCGGTTGATTCGCTCGGGATTCTCTTTGAACGCCACCGCGCCGCTTGGGATTTCGATTGCGTCGAGTGGGATCATTTCTCGAATATCGTCGAATGTGATGCCATGACGAGCGCCCCGAAGCTCACGCAAATCAGTGAAGAGACGAGGCGGATCAAAGACGCTTGCGGACTTACTGATGCCGAGCGCCGCATCAATGAATCTTCAAGCGCGGTCAAATCCATCGAGCGTGAAGTTCTCAACTTTGTGCCGACGACCCTGGAGGAAGCCAGCCGCAAAGCGCAGTGGATACTGCACAAGTTGAAGGACTCGGAGGAGACCTATCTGCGCGATGATGCCGACACGTTGCATGCCGCCCTAACCTCGATCGCGAGGGCAATGGCATGAGCAATTTCCTTGCATCGGCGATCCCGGCCGAAACCATCATGTCCGATCGCCTGCGCATTCGCATGGTCGACGGCGACGGCATGGCTCCCGATCTCTGCGGTTTGCGCGACTACGTTATGATCCTGCCTGTTGACCGATACCATTGCGACGGCGTCTACCTTGTTGATCGGGGCTTCGGAGGCACGCTCTACCGCGCCGACCGTTCCGACCGGCGCGAGACGCCTATCCGGATGCGACTGGATAACCCGTGTTATCATCGTGGAGCCGATCACGGATACTCCTACTTCACCCTCGAGAAATTCAATGAAATGGTTCTCGGCTTCGTCGTCGCGAACATCAAGGTCACGAACGAGCCTATGCTTCGTGAAGCGATGGGAGCGTAACGAATGGTAGGACAAGCACTCACTGCCCTTCAGATGCTTGTGCGCGTCGCGCGCCATCCGCGCGAGAGCCGCGACCCAGCGATCGTCCGCGCCGCCCAGTGGCTTGCCGACCAGGGTAGGCCACAGCACTCGATCACGATCGAACTCCAGAGCCGTTTCGGCCTCGCGCACGTGCATGCGCGCGAGGCCCATGATCTGGCGGGACGGATGCGGATCCTCAGGAGGGCTTTCGGATGAAGCATGAAGCTCCAGCCTTTTCGATCGAAGAGCGTGCCGGCGCTTGGTTGTCACAGCGCTTGCTCGACGATGGCGCGCCTGTGCCTGTCGCGGACTTTGTTCATTTTATCCCCGCCATCATCGAACGCTTCCGACTGGCACCCCCACAAGCGGCTGATGCTTGTGCCTTGGCTCTTGAGTATCGACTTTGGAGCGAACGGGGCGTCGACATTGCTGCCAATATTTCAGGGAGCGGGGAATGACCACCAAGTTTCTGCGGAGCATAGCAAGCACAAAGGTCGAGCCTGAAATGCTCGAAGAAATCGCAGACGCACTCGACGAGAGCGTTCGAACTGCTGGAGGCGGTACCGTCGACGATCCCATGTGGATAGTATTCCATGCCCTGTCGGGACGCGATGTTTCCCCGTTGGTTGCGACCGCCATCATGTTCCGCATGCAGGCGCTCGGTGAGCTTGTAGCTGCAGGAGAGTTGTCTGAATGGCAACTGCCTGGTCGCGACCAATACGGCGCCGTGCGGATCCGATCGAGCGTTTTCCATGCTGCCGCTCAGGCAAAATTGATCCTGACAAACAAGCGTGGGGATACTCCTCGGTTCGACCTGCTGGAATTCAAACAACTAGCTCTGGCCGCAGCAACACCGGAAGGGCGGGGCTAGCCCGGATGAGTGCGGTTGCCGATCTCATAGCGGACATGGTTCGTGCTGGGGTGGATCCTGACCTAATTGGCAGGACCGCCGCGGCTCTGTCGGAACGCGAGCCAGTCAAGATCGTTGATGAGCAGGCAGCACGCCGCCGCGCCAAGGATCGCGATCGGAAACGTCTGCGGAATTCCGCGGAATCTGCGGATTCCGCGGAGGATCTAAACCTTTCTTCCCCGAAAGGTTCTTCCCCCACACCCCCTTCTCCTAAACCCCTTCAATCCATACCCCCTTCGCCCCCTAAAGGGGGCTCTTCCCCCACGCCAAAATCCGAGCTCGAAGCTGTTCTCGACGCGGACCGTGCCGATGCAGTGATCCAGCATCGGCAAAAAATCCGCAAGCCGCTCACGGCTCATGCCGCCAAGCTTCTGGCTGGAAAGTTCCGCCGGTGCCCGGATGCCAATGCCGCGGCGGATGCGATGATCGCCAACGGCTGGCAGGGGTTCGAAATCGAGTGGATGGAAAACCGATCGGCATCACGGCACCAGCCGCAAGCGCCGCCCAACAAGCCGAAAAGCGAGTTCATGCAGCACCAGGATGATGTCCAAAGGGTGCTAGACGAGGCCACAGGAAGATCCAGAAATGACGAATTTACCGGTAGCACTTTCGACCTTGGACCAAGAGATTACCGCGCTGGCTGAACGCCTGCAGCCGGCGAGGCCTGAGTTCATCGCTGAATGCCTTCATAGCCTCAAGGCTGGCGGCATGCTTGTCCCCAAAGGGGTGGCCGCCGAAGATTTTCTCAGGGAATACACAATCGCCCTCGGAAGCGTTCCGCGCCATGGCCTCATTGCCGTGGTCACGAAACTGAAGCGCGGGGAATACCCGGATATTTCGAGCGAGTTTATGCCAGTGCCGGCCAAGCTAGCGCATATGGCTCGGGCCGAATGCCGCCTCATCGTCGAGGATATCGCCAGGCTGCGCGCCAAACGAAATGCGATCGAGGAAGCGAGTAAGCCTCCCAAGGTTTCGGTGGAGGAGAACGAACGCCAGAGGGTTCGCATTCGAGAACTGCACCGTGAATTCAAGCGCCAACATCAGTCGGGAAAGGCCCATATTCATGGCTGAAGGAGTAAGACCCACGAGTTGCGGCGAATTCATCGGCTGGCGCGATCGCAAGGAGGCGCTCCGCACCGCTCGTCAGCCGGTCCAAGATTTCCAAGGCAGCCTCCGCGATCTAACAGACGCCGCATGACCATCAAGGAACGGCAAGAGCGTGAAGCCCACGACCGGGAGAACCCATGGAGGCCGATGAACACCGCACCGCGCGGAACCGGCCTCATCTGCGACCTGCTGTTCGACGACATGATGGGGCACTACCCCGCTTCTGGCCTGCAGTTCTTTCTCGATGCCGACGGCACTTGGTACCAGATCATTCCCGAGCGGAAAATTCACTTCGCCCAGCCAATCAACTGGCGCCCATCCTACGTCCACGTGACGCCGGAGCGCCGCAATCTGATCAAGAAGAGGGCCGCATGAACGAGAAAATTAATATTTCCGGCCAACCGTTCGAATTCGAGAACGTCGACAGCTGGGGCCGTGGTGTTCGATTTGGTTTCGTCGTTGCGGTTTCCGACGGAAAGGGCGGAAAGAAGGCCTGGGGTGACCAGATATTCCAATCTCAACCCGCCGCGGTATCAACGGCGCAAGCGTGCGTAAGGCCGCCTTACGAGATCCTGCCGGCGAGGGAAATCGTCCACTTCGGTACCAACCCGCAGTCACACTCGTATCGTCGCTCGATCCTCATCAACGACCCGATCGGCGACCCGGCCGTCCGCTGGTATGCGATCCGCGTAGCGCCCGGCTATCAGCGTATGGCGAAGGCGATCGAGGGGGCACCCGAAGACCGGCGGGGCGAGAGCATCATCGAGCGCAATCTCCGCAACGAGGGCATCGACGTCTTCATGCCAGCGTTCTGGAAGGAGATCCGCAAGCACCGTAGCCGGAAGCTTTTCGAGCGCCGACTGCCACTCCTGGTCGGGTATGCATTCATCCGCCGCGATCCCGGCGACGGCTTTGACAGAGTTCGTCAGGTTGACGGCGTCGGGGGTATAGTTTCCGTGGGCCGCGACGGTGGGCCGATCGCCTTCACTGAGGCGGACATGCAGGCGCTTATGCTATCGGGTTTCGACAAACAGCAGGCTTATCGCTTTGCCAAGGCCAGCGCGACTGAAGAGGCTCGGCATAAGCGCCGCAAGCATCTGAATACTCAGCTCGGTCGCCTTTTGCCTCGTGGCCGAGGCCGCACGGTATCGCTGCGCTATCACGCCGAAAACACGCTCGACCAACTGAACGAAAAGCTGAAGGCCCATGTCCTGGGGATAATGGAGCTGCTGGATGGCTTGGAAGACGACACGAACCTTGATGAATATCGCGAAGCAGTATAGATATCCTGCAGTTCTCCGGGACGCCTGTTGCGATCCACATGCCAAGCGCTGTGCAATCTGCCGGTCCCTTAATTTGGCGCTAGCCGCCGCGTAGGGAGGACTGCATCCAAAATCCAGGCTTGCTGCCGGAGACCAGCCGGAACCCTGAGGCCCACTTTATACCAGGGGAAGCCGACGCGCTCCGAATATCAAGCGATAGCGAAGCGTTGTTCCGGTTGCCGAGAAGGGTGACACGACGCCGAGCCCGTCGGCCAGCCGGGAGGGTAGCCCGGCGATTTCAGTGAAGTAAGAGTGGGCAGTCAAGGTGAACGGCATAGCTGCTAGGGACGCAATTTAGTCGCCAAAATTTATCGCGAAGGCAAGGCCGCCTCGGGCGTCAATGTCCTCAATTTTCTGGACATCGCCAGGGCTCTTAAGTTTGCCATCGAGTGCTGCCAGAATGTACCCGAGGTTGACGAGCAGGTTGCCGCCCTTTTCCCCGTATTCAGTCTCAACCACATGGCCGTCGCCGTAGGTCCACGTCTGCTTGCCGATTGGAATACGATCATACCGCTGAAGCTTGAACTTGCAGGCGTTCTTGGCCCATTTCTTGAAATCTGCCGCTGTCTCAAATCTATGCGTTTCCATGTTCAACTCCATGCTTCTAGCTAAGCGTTAAAGGGAACTCTCCGCACCCCATTCTGGTGAAGCTCAATGGTCGCCTCAGCACGATCGTCCCTCAAGTAGTGGACGAGACTCATCTTGTCGCTCATGTCGATTTGGTCCCTTGGTTGAAACGAGATCTTGCAGAAAAATCGACGTTGCGGAAGTCCGCTTCACCACCCGCCCGGTTCGCTGTTGCGGGTTTTCTCGTCGGCTCGATCAGAGCGACTATTGCACCGATGCGGCCCTGCCGCCGCATCTCGACCCGTCGGCAGCAGTATCCTCTTCGGTTGGGCAGTTTCCGGAATATGGCTGCTGACCGCCTTGGGCCGGACCGCCGCCGTTGTATTCCTTCATGACGCTGCCTATGCGCCGGCCATCGGCATAGATCCTCGTATTCTGAGATTGCGGGTTGAACGGTTGGGCGATGTGGATCGCCTTGTTCGCTTCCATCGCGTTCCCGGCCCCGAAGGTGATCGTGTCCCGATGGTTCATGTAATCGGCGCACCCCGACAGAGCGACCGCCGTCACGCAGGAAATGAGCAGCTTGTTCATTGAAGTCCCCACAACTTACATCAATGAAACTCACAATTGCATCTTTGTCAAAAGATGCTGAGAAGCAATCTTTTCTCAGCAGCCGAGAAATGCTCAGGCCCCACCGCCCCCAATCAAACGGAGAATGACCATGTACAATGCCACAACCACAGCAGGAAATTACCTTGGACAAGCCGTCCAAGGAATAGCCCTCGACGAGCCGAGCGCAATCAACGCCGCGTCTTACGCTCTCGAAGAGGCCAGAAGCCTGGCGATCCGCGTCGAGGACATGGTCAACCGCCTGTGTGGTGCCACTCCTCAGCCTGTTGGCCAGACCGATCAAGGAAAGGCTGTCTCCATACTCAGCGGCCTTCGCCAAGATGCAGGACGGACCGTCGACATGATCCGCAACGCCCAGGGCCAGCTCAACCGCCTCGAACGCGAGGTGATGTGACATGTCGGCCTCGTTGGCCTCCGCGAAGAACATCCCGCTGAACGAAATCCCAACGCTGCACAGCGCCGGCAAGGTATCGCAGCCCATCTTCATCACCACCCATCCAGCCGATCAGAAGGCAGGAGACAATGACAGCATCAAGATCACCAAGGCCGCAGCCGCCCTCAAACCTGTTCGACGTTGAACGGCTGGGCGCGTTCGTTCCGGCGCCCGATCTGGCAGAATGGATAGAGGCAACCTTCCTCGATGAAGCGTCGCCGGTGTTCAACCCAGACCACGAACATCTGGCCCACGCGGAGATTGGGTATCTCTGGACAGCCGTTGAGAACAGCCGCAAAGGCAAGCGTGTCGTAGGTCAGTGTGAGATCGGAAAGCCTCAGGGCGCCATGGGCAAATGGTCCCGTGCTCGCGCGGAGCTTCAGGTGATCGAATGGTTTGGGACAGTTCCGGATTTCATCATCACACTCGATGCGGAGTACTGCCGACACTGCGGTGACGCTGAGTTCTTGGCGCTCCTGGAACACGAGTTGTATCATGCTGCCCAAGAGCGCGATGCATTCGGCGCGCCCAAGTTTAACAAGATGACCGGCCTTCCGGTCTTCACCATCCAAGGGCACGACGTAGAACAGTTCATTGGTGTCGTCCGCCGGTATGGGGCGGATGCGTCCGGTGTTCGGGAATTGGTGGATGCAGCCCGCCGGCCGCCAGCGGTCGCCCGCGCTTTCATCGACCATGCATGCGGCACATGCAATCTGCGTGTCGCTTAGACCTGATGGCTTCCTGATAAACCATGCCAAAATCGAAGCTCACGGTTGAACAGCAAACCTATGTCGTGCAGGCGCTTGCATGCTTTGACACTCCCTCTGTCGTCGCTGCGGCGATCAAGAGGGACTTGGGCATCACGTTAACGCCGCAGTCGATCGAGGCCTATGACCCGAATAAGAGGGCTGGGCGTAATCTGGCCGTCCGCTGGAAGTCTCTGTTCGAGGAGACGCGGAAGACGTTTCTGGAAGATACGAGCAAGATCGCGATCAGCCATCGTGCCGTCCGTCTCCGCGCTCTGCAGCGCATGGCCGACAAGGCTGAAGACCGGGGCAACTTGGTCCTCGCCTCATCGTTGTTGAAGCAGGCTGCGGAGGAATCTGGAGGTGTCTACACAAACCGCCGCGAACTCGCTGGGAAGCTTGAACACGGCGTGACCGGCGAGGTGTCGCAGCTGCTGGAAGCTATCAATGGCAAAACCCGCGGACTTCCAAACGGCGGTTGATCAGTTCTCGGACTGGCGCTGGCGTCTTAATAATCTCTATTGGATCACGGACAAGGAAGGCAAACGAGTGCGGTTCGAAATGAACTGGGCTCAGATGACCTTCTTTGAGCAGATGCACTATCTCAACGTGCTGCTGAAAGCTCGCCAGCTCGGGCTGACCACGTTCATTCAGATCTTCATGCTCGATGCCTGCGTATTCAACCGGGATATCCGCGCCGGCACCATCGCGCACACCCTGGGCGACGCTCAGACCATCTTCCGGGACAAGGTGAAATACCCTTACGATAACTTGCCCGAGGGCATTCGGAATGCCGTCCCGATCATAAGGGACAACCAGACGGAACTGCTGCTCGCAAACAATTCGAGCATCCGCGTCGGCACGTCTCTCCGATCGGGCACGCTGCAGTACCTGCATATCTCGGAATACGGAAAGCTCTGCGCGAAGTATCCGGAGAAGGCGAGGGAAGTCAGAACCGGCGCGCTCAACACCGTGCAGGCCGGCCAACTGGTGTTTATCGAAAGCACTGCCGAGGGGCAGGAAGGTCATTTCTACAATCTGTGCGAAGATGCTCAGATCAAGCAGCGCCAGGTCTCGTCGCTGACGTCTTTGGATTTCAAGTTCCATTTCTTTCCATGGTGGAAAGAGCCACTGTATTCGATCGCGCCCGAGGGCGTCATCATCACTGCAGCGTTCGCGAAGTACTTCCGCTCCTTGGCTGATCAGGGCATCGAACTGACGGACGGCCAAAAGGCCTGGTACGTAAAGAAAGCGGAAACGCAGCTCGGGGACATGAAACGCGAATATCCGTCGTCACCGGCGGAAGCGTTCGAGGCGAGCGTCGAGGGTGCCTACTACGCCGATCAGATGGCCGTCGCCGACGCTGAAGAACGGATTGGCATCTTCCCGCATGTGCCTGGCTATCCAGTCCACACGATATCCGACATCGGCATGGATGACACGAATAGCGTCTGGCTGTTCCAGGTGCTCCCAAGCCGCGTGCGGATGATCGGCTATTTCGAGCACACCGGCACCGGCATGGACGGCATGCTCGACGAGCTGGAGCGCCGCGCTGAAGAGCACGGCTATGTCTACGGCGTCCACAACATGCCGCACGATATCAAGGTGCGGGAATGGACCAGAGGGGGCATGACCCGCATCGAGATCATGCTGAAGGACGTCAAGGCTCGAAACCTCGGCACGGTTCGCAAGGTTGAGCGCGCCTATGTCCACGACCGGATCAACGGTACGCGGCGGATCCTGGGCAAGGTCGAGTTCGACCAGGCGGGGTGCGCTCAGGGCGTCAAGTGCCTGAGGAACTACCGGAAAGAGTGGGACGAGGATCTTGGCGTGTTCCGAGATGAGCCGCTGCACAACTGGGCTTCGCACGGCGCCGACGCTTTCGGCGGCCTCGCTATCATCTTCACCGGCCTGGCGGCCGAACCATTGAAGCCAGAACCAAAGCGGCTGCCGACGTTCCAGACCATGACCTTCAACGACTTCGTCAACTCCACACCGACATTTGATAGCGAGCGCGTTTGATGAATAGCACGACAGGGCTGGCATCGCTGGAGGCTGACGACCCGTGGGATCTCGCGAAGGTCGGACAGAAGTGGCAGGGCGAACTTGAACGCGCTGAGCGCTATTTCAAATCCTGGATCGATCGCTGCACGAAGATTGAGAAGATCTACCTGCAGCAGTCCGGGCAGGACAGCACCAGCAACAGCAGTGCCAAGCGAAAGTTCCCCATGCTGTGGGCGAACACTTCGGTATTGCAGCCGGCCGTCTATGCCCGGGTGCCGCAGCCGGTCGTCGAGCGCCGCTTCAAGGACGCTCAGCCGGTGGCGCGGATGGCGTCCGAGCTTGTGGAGCGCAACCTTGCCTTCACTGCGGACGATGCCGATCTCGATTCCGTCATGCGGGCAGTACGGGACGACTTCCTGCTCTGCGCCCGCGGCACAGTGTGGCTGCGCTACGAAGCCGATTTCGAACCGCTCGACATGGGCGTCGAGCCTTCCGATCCGCCAGCGGAAGAAGGGTTTCTAAGTGGCGGCATGGGCGATAATGGTGGGCCTGCTCCTGAGCAGATCACCGACGAACGTGTGTGCGTCGACTACGTGCACTGGTCGGATTTCCTGCACTCGCCAGCGCGGCGCTGGAAAGATGTCACCTGGGTGGCGCGCCGCGTCCCGATGACAGATGAGGAGTTTGACAAGCGGTTTCCGGAAGGGCGGACCAGCCTGAATGCCGATGGTCAGGGCTCCCGACAAGGTGCAAACCAGACCGAACGCGCTCAGAACGAGGGCAAGATCAACGTTATTGAAATCTGGTGCAAGAGCGAAAACTACACCGTCTGGATCGCGGAAGGCGCGCCGGTTGCGCTTGAGGTATCCGAGCCGCCGCTGAAGCTCAATGGCTTCTGGCCTTGCCCACGTCCGGCATTCGGTACCTTGTCGACGAGCTCGCTAATTCCAGTCCCGGATTACGTCTATTACCAGGGCCAGTGCGACGAGATCGACGTTCTCACCAAGCGCATCAACAAGCTGACAGATCAGCTCCGGCTGAAGGTGTTCTATCCATCGGGTGACGGTTCGGTATCGCCTGCGATCGAAAAGGCCATGCGACCCGACAACGACACGGTGATGGTCCCGATCCCGGAATGGGCTGCCTTTACCGACAAGGGCGGTTCGAACGCCATCGTCACCCTGCCGATCGATCAGGTACAGAAGGTCATCGTTGCCTGCATCGAGGTGCGCAAGCAGCTTGTCGAGGACGTCTACCAGATCACCGGCATCTCCGACATCGTCCGGGGCGACACGCAAGCCTCGGAGACGGCGACGGCGCAGCGCATCAAAAGCCAATGGGGGTCTATCCGCATCCGTGATCGCCAGGCTGAGTTGGCACGGTTTGCGCGCGACATCGTCAACCTTGCCGGCGAGATCATCTGCGACCAGTTCCAGCCGGAAACGCTGATGCTCGTCAGCGGCATCCAGCTTCCGACCGCAGCGCAGAAGCAGCAGGTCCAGATGCAGATGCAACAGCAGCAGATGATGGCCCAGCAGGCAGCGCAGCGCGCTCAGCAGATGGGCCAGCCCGCACCGCCGCCGCAACCGCCTCAGTTGCCGCCTGAAATCCAGAAGATGATGGAGCAGCCGACGATCGATGAAGTCGTGCAGCTGCTGCGCAATGACAGCGTGCGCGGCTTCCGGATCGACATCGAGACGGATTCGACGATCGAGCCCGACGAGGATGCTGAGAAGCAGCGCCGCATGGAATTCGTCCAGATGGTCGGAGGCTTCATGCAACAGGCCGGGGCGATAGCGCAGCAGACTCCGATGCTCGTGCCTGTCATGGTCGAGACATTGCTGTTCGCCGCTCGCGGCTTCAGGGCAGGGCGTCAGCTCGAAAACACACTGGAGCAGGTCGGCGCGCAACTCTCGCAGTCCGCGACCGCTCCGAAGGAACCTCCCGAGCCAACGCCGCAGGACATGATCAATCTGAAGACGGCACAGGTGAAGGCAGGCGCCGAAGAGACGAAGGCCAAGCTTGGGGTTGCTACGGCGCAGATCGAGCATCAGACCACGGTGGAGCAGGCCCGCGCCGACATGGCGAAGAGCGCGATGCAGCAGTTCCAGCAACCGCAGCAGCCCGTCTATCAGCAGTAAACGTTTTTCCTGTTTTCTTTCGTCAACCAAAGGAAATCGCATATGTATGCACGTAGATGGGGCGACCACGATCGCCACTTCGGCCCGTTCCTGTTCGCCCGTGACCGCCGCTACAAGCACCTGGCACTCCTCATCAGCTCGGGCAGTGTCGATGATGACGAAGACGGCTGTTTCCTTCGGTTCAGCTGCTACGGCTTCACAGTCATCGTCAGCCTGCCTCAGATCATCCGGCCCCATTCGGAGTGGGTTGACCTGAGTGACCGAGACTGGGCCACGCCACGGCAGGACGGACGGAAGGGCTACACGCAGACGGACGAGCGTGTCTTCGGCCTCTCGTACAGCGAAGGCTTCCTGCAGTTTAAGCTTGGCCGCTCGACCGGCGACAGCACCACGGACCGCACAAAGGGCTACTTTCTGCCGTGGACGCAGTGGCGCTATGTTCGCAAGTCGTGGTTTGGGCTCGATGGTGAGCACCTTCGCACCGACTGGGAAAGCTCCGATATGGAGACGCGCCGCAACGCCTGGCAGGTGCAGCGTGAATTCGAGGACGCTATGCCGAAGGCTGTTTTCGCCTTCAAAGATTTCGACGGAGAGGAATTGACCGCCACCACACATCTTGAAGAGATGGAATGGCGGTTCGGTACCGGCTGCTTCAAATGGCTATCTCTCTTCCGGCGCCGTCGGATTCGTCGATCGCTTGATATCCAGTTCAGCGGCGAGACCGGGCGGCGCAAAGGTTCGTGGAAGGGCGGCACGGTCGGGCATGCGATCGAGATGAAGAAGACCGAACTGCATGAGGCTGCTTTCCGCCGCTACTGTTCCGAGAATAAGATGACGTTCGTCGGGGTGGCATAATGGCAAAGTTTCGCAAGAAGCCGGTTGTGATCGAGGCCCTTCAGTTCAATGGCAGCAACTTCTTCGAAGTCCTGCGGTTTATCGGACGGTCGCAGGAGATCGTCGATAACGAGATGCTTCATACGACAGACCATCCCGTTATCCCCACGCTCGAAGGCGAAATGACAGCGCGACCGGGTGATTGGATCATCAAGGGCGTGAAGGGCGAGTTCTATCCCTGCAAGCCAGATATCTTCGAAGCCACTTATGAGGCAGTTGAGCCATGAGAGAGCGCTATTGCCGAACCTGCGGCGGCTGGCACCAACTCGACAAATGGCCGTACAACTGCATGCCGGTGCAGAACCCTGCACAGTCGGATCTGCCGGCGCCTCATTTCATCAGCGACGCCATCGATATCCAGTCGATGCATGACGGAAGGCATTACACCTCGAAAGCCAAGCTGCGCTCCGCCTACCGGGCGGCCGGCGTGGTCGAGATCGGCAACGAAAAGCCGCAGCCGATCGAGAAGCCGAAAACGGACCGCAAGGCGATCCGGGACGAACTGCGGCGCGTTCACGCCGAATACAACGCCTGAACGGGCATCAATCCCCGAAATAGGAACCACCCAACATGGAAGACTTGATTAACGACGCCGGCAACGGCAGCGAAGACCTCGGCACGTCCACCGAAAAGCCATTAAGTATCCGCGACAGCCTTAAAGCCGCGCTCGACAGCACCGAAACGGCAACGACATCCGTTGGCAGTGACCGACAGCGCGATGAGCATGGACGCTTCGCCCCGAAGGATGGGGACAAGGGCGTAACCGCTCCAGCAGCACAGCAGGCCGCCGCAGCAGCGCCGAAGCCCGGCGATGCACCGGCAGCCGCCAACGCCGCTCCGGCGGCCGCACAGGCGGCGGCTCCTGCCGCAGCACAGCCAGCAGAGCAGCAGCCGGCCGCAACGACGCACCGTGTTCCCCCAGGCTGGTCGCCTGAGGCAAAGGCGCAGTTCGCAACCCTGCCGCCGGAAGTGCAGGCCGCCGTCGCCAAGCGAGAGCAGGAGGTCGACAACGGCTTCCGCGTCCTTCAGGACTATAAGGGCCTCGAGGAATTCACGCCGCTTGTGAAGAACGCCGGCATCACCCATGCCGACGTCATGCGCAAGGCGATCGACTGGGAACAGTCGCTCATCCGCGACCCGGTCAACACCGTTATTCACGTCGCCAAGATGGCAGGGGTAAACCTCTCCGCCCTCGTCAATGGCCAGACGGATCAGATCCTGCAGCGCCAGCCGCAGCAGGCCCAGCAACAGCCGCGCCCTCAGCCCGTCAATGTCGAGGCCACGGTTGAACAGGTACTTCGGAAGCGAGACACTGAAACTCAGGTCAATGCCTTCATTTCCGACCCAGCGAATGTGCACGCCGAAGCAGTTCTCGACGACATGGTCGCCCTTATCAGCGCGGGGCGAGCATCGAGCCTAAAGGACGCCTACGACGCGGCATGTTGGATGCGTCCTGATATTCGCCAGCAGCTGATCAGCCAGGCTGCGCCGACGGTGAACACAGTCCAGGACCAGAATTCCCAGAGGGCAGCAGCGGCAGATCAAGCCCGCCGCGCCTCGCGATCGATCTCCGGCTCTTCCGCGCCTGGGCCAACCCAGGGCGCCGGTGCCGGCCAACCAACTTCAATCCGCGAATCCCTCCGCAGCGCATTGCACGCCGCGAATGGTCGCGTTTGACCAAAGGACCATGATCAATGCCCATTTCGCCCAACCTCTCTGAAATCGTGACCACCACGCTGCGCAACCGGAGCGGCACGGTCGCCGACGACGTGACGAAGAACAACGGTCTTCTCTCTCGTCTGAACAGCCGCGGCCGCAAGAAGCCCGTCTCGGGCGGCCGCACCATCGTCCAGGAACTGCAATACCAGGAAAACAGCACCTTCAAGCGCTATTCCGGCTACGAGATCCTGAACGTCCAGCCCTCTGATGTCATCACCGCTGCCGAATACGATTACAAGCAGGCAGCCGTTGCCGTCTCGATGTCCGGTCTGGAACAGTTGCAGAATTCCGGCGAAGATGCCGTTCTGGATCTGCTTGAGCAGCGCATCGAGAATGCCGAAAGCACGCTGAAGAACAACATCGCCCTCGATTGCTATTCCGATGGCACGGCGGACGGCGGTAAGCAGATCGGCGGCCTGCAGCTGTTGATCTCAACCACGCCGACCTCGGGCACCGTAGGCGGCATCAGCCGGGCGACGTGGGGTTTCTGGCGTAATCAGAAGTTCTCGGCCTCGGCGGATGGCGGCGCCGCGGCATCGACCGCAAACATCCAGTCGTACATGAACCGGCTCTATATGAGCTGTGTTCGCGGTCCCGATGCACCTGATCTTGTCGTCGCCGACAACAACTTCTTCCGCCTCTACTGGGAATCGCTGCAGGCGATCCAGCGCATCACCTCGGCGGACAAGGGCATGGCCGGCTTCCAGTCGCTGCAGTACATGGGCGCCGACGTGATCTTCGACGGCGGCTTCGGCGGCGGTGCGCCTCTCAACCAGATGTTCTTCCTGAACACCAAGTACCTGTTTTACCGCCCGCACCGCGACCGCGACATGGCTCCGATCGGCGACGAGCGCATGAACACCAACCAGGACGCCTTCGTGCAGCTGATGGGCTTCGCCGGCAACCTCACCATGAACAACGCCTTCCTGCAGGGCGTGTTGTTCGCCTAAGTCGAGAAAGGATCAACTTCCATGACTATCGCAACATCTCAGATCGATCGTCTTGGCGCGAATCCGTTCGTCGTCGAAGGCCCGATCGTCGCCGGCTCGGGTATCCCGGGTCCGAACTTTGCCCTTGGCTCCGTTTCCGGCGGAACCAAGGAATCCGAGTGGGTCTATTGCCAGCTCGTGCTGGCGTCGCAGACGACCCTTCAGCCCGGCCAATGGTTCCAGTGGACCAAGGACTATGTCGCATCGCTGCTGACCACGGCCGCTGCTGTCGTCGGCCAGCGCTGCGGCGTCTTCTCCGGCGCTGCCCAGCCCCCGACGCTGACCGGCGGCCCGGTCGGCGCCATCACGCTTGCAGCAGGCACCTATTACATCTGGCTGCAGCGCAACGGACAGGCTCCGGCTCTCGTGACCACGGCAACGGCGGCTCTCGTCGTGGCTGAAACCACGGCGACCGCAGGCTTGGCAACTGCCCCGGCATCTCCGACGGCAACCACCAAGGCGATCCAGGGCGTCAACTTCGCGGCCGCCAACCAGACGTTCACGGCGACGACCGTCAACGGTTCAGCTGTGCTGACGGCGCTCGGGAGCGTCACCCCGGAAGGTGGGCCGTTCATCGGTGCTGCCATCTCCGGTACCGGCATTCCCGGTTCCACGACCATCAGCTCGATCACCTACAGCCCTTCTGGCGTGGTCCAGAGCATCACCATGTCCGCGAACGCCACGGCCAATGGCACTGGCATCACGGTCACGGCAACGGGCGTGCTCGAAGCAACGCTGATGCGTCCGTACCTGTCGAAGGTGAACTAAGCAGCGATCAACGGCGGGCGCTTCGGCGCCCGTTTTCCCCTTTCTCCACGCCATCAACAGCGAGACAATCACCATGACCGACAACAAGGGCGTCTACGCCTCCTTCAGCATCGAGCCCGTTGAACAGCCGTTCCTGACAGAACAGGAAGGACGGCCGATTTTCAAAGACACGGAATTCGTCACCATCTTCATTGCCGGCGACAAGCACACGGAAGTTCATCGCCTTGCGACAGAGCACGACAAAGATCGGTTTTCGGAGGCCTATAAGCGCTTCAAGGAAGGCGCGGCGGCGCGTGAGCAACTGATCGGCACGCCGCTGTCGCAATGGGTTTATCTGAAGCCCAGCCAGATCAAGGAGCTGGAGGCGATGAATGTCTACAGCGTCGAGCAGCTGGCCGCGCTTTCCGATACCGCCAAGCAGAAGATCGGTATGGGGGCGAACGAGCTCGTGGCGGCCGCCCAGGCTTTCCTCGCCACGGCCAAGGACGCCAGCGCCGCATCCGCATTCGCTGCTGAGAACGAACGCCTGAAGGACGACGTCACTCGCATGCAGCAGCAGATCGACGAAATGGGCAAGCGTTTTGAAGCGCTTGCAAAAGAACAGGGCGCCCCCGGCCGCCGCAATGCAGCCGCCTGAACCGGAGTTCCGCGCATGTCGCTCTTGACTATCATCCAGAACGTTTGCGCGGAAATCAGCCTCGATCCGCCGGCCGCAGTTATGTCGTCGGCGGACCCGCAGATCAGGCAGTTGCAGATATTGTCGTATCGTGCCGGTAAGGATCTGCTGAAAGACCATGACTGGTCGGTGCTCAACACCATCCGGAATTTTGCGGCAACCGGGGTGATCCCGGAGCCGACAGAGCCGCCGGACGATTTTGCCAAGTTCACCACCAACTCGGTTATCTGGAATACATCGCGCCTCTGGAAGTTGAACGGCCCTGTCGAGCCGCAAACCTGGGACCGGAACACTATCCTCAACTCCAATCCAGTGCCGCAGATCTGGCGCATGTTGGGCGGTAAGTTGGCGTTCTTCCCGAATGTCGCGACCGAAACCATGCGGTATGAGTACATCTCGAAATACTGGATCGCGGTTGCCGGCGGATCGACCTATGCCGAGAATTGGGCCAACGACACCGATACTTCCCGCATTCCGGAAGACCTCATCGAGCTCTCGCTGATCTGGCGCTGGAAGCGTGCCAAGGGCCTCGACTACGGCGAGGAGCTCGAAAACTTCGAGCGCGCCAAAGAGTCGGCGATCGGTGCCGATCGGGCTGCGCAACCCGTAAGCCTGTCGATGCCGTACCGCGGCGAAGTCCCCGACAACTACTGGCCAGGGACCATCATTTCAAACTCATGACAAGAAAACCAGTTCAACCGAACGGGCGTACCGCCCGCGTTTCGCCAAGCAAAGACTGGATCGCGCCCACTGGCGGCTGGCGAACCGACGTCGAGATGGCGGATATGCCGAAGGATGCCGCGTTCCAACTCGATAACTTCTTTCCGGAAGCCAACCGAGTCCGTGCGCGATACGGTCATACAGCCTTTGCGACGGGCCTCGGAGCCTCGGTGCTGACGATCATTCCCTATGTAGGGGTGAGCAATCGTCTATTCGCAGCCGCCGGCGACAAGATATTTGACGTCACGGCCGGCGGCGCCGTCGGGACTGCTGCAGTGAGCGGGCAGAGCAGCGCGCGCTGGGCCTTTCAGCAATACACCAACCCAGCTGGTCAGGAATATCTGCGCCTCGTCAACGGCCTCGATTTACCGCTGCTCTACAATGGCACGTCGTGGACCAACAATATGTTGGTCGGAACGGCCACCCTCGCCACGCAGAACGTCGCGGTGAGGGCGGTCCAATATACTCTAAGCTTCTTCGGGACCGGCTCGGTAACGCTCTCTGGGGCGTTCGTGGGCGTGTTGAACGGGACTGGTGTTGGCAACCGCGTCACGCTGACGTTTACACCTACTGCCGGCACGCTGACGCTCACGGTGGCGGGTTCAGTGACCAATGCCCAATTGGAGACGGGCGCGGTCGCAACCCCTTACGTCCCCTCGACGATGATCACGGGCATTCCTGACGCCTCGCTGCTGATCGCGGTGACGGCCTATCGCTCGCGCCTGTGGTTCATCGAGAAGAATTCGACCAATGTCTGGTATCTCGCCACCGACGCCGTCAGCGGCGCGGCGACGGTTCTGCCGGTCGGCGGCAACATGAAATACGGTGGCACGCTTGCGGCGATCGGCGTCTGGACGATCCCTGTCTCCACCGGGCTGCAGCAGTGCCTGGTCCTCATGTCGACCGAGGGCGAGGTGATCGTCTATCAGGGCTCCGATCCGTCGAGCGCTTCGAACTGGAGCCTGCTGGGCACATTCAAGCTCGGGCGGCCGCTCGGGACCGAACGTTGCTTCCTGCCCGTCGGTGCAGATCTGGCGATCATGACAACAGACGGGATTGTTCCGATCACCAAGGCGGTGCAGCTCGATCGCGGCGCGACCAGTCTTGGTGCGATCACGGCCAAGATCGGGCCGACATGGCGCGAAACCGTGATGACGGCCGGCACGACGTCACAGGAATGGCAGTTGGCAAGCTTTCCGTCACGACAAATGGCAATCGTCAACCTGCCGTCGTCTCTGGGGCCTTATCAATACGTAATGAACACGGAAACCGGGGCATGGTGCCGCTTTGTCGGACTTGCCGCCTCCTGCTGGGCCAACTGGCAAGACCGGCTGTTCTTCGGCGCGGCTAATGGGACAGTTTACGAAGCGGAAGTCGGTGCCAACGACAACGGCGCCACGATCGACGCTCTCATGGTCGGGGCATGGAACCGGTACGGCGAAGATCTGGCTTCGAAGTTTTCGAAGCTCATCGGCGTGACTGGCCAGATCGGCGTCTCGACCCTGATGTATGCGGGCATCTCCTTCGACTATCAGGTGAAGATCCCGACGGCGCTCCTGGCATCGGTCGACAGCAACGCCGCAGCCAAGTGGGGAACTGCGATCTGGGGCGTCTCGAAATTTCCGGGGACGTCGCTTGTGCGCAAGTTTGCCTCCGCAGGAGGGGTTGGCTCTGCCTTGGCGCCGACGATCCGGGCGTTGATTTCCGGAGCAACTGGTTCGGTATCCGAAGCGGCCGTCGTTGGCGGTTCGGTCCTCTATGAGAAGGGTGCTCCGATTTGATCGTCACCGAGCCCCGAGAGGATATCGCGGCATGGGTGGGCGGCAAGATCGGGGTGACATTCCATCCGCCATTTACGGCCATTGCCCAGGTCCAGGGCGGCCGGATCATCGCGGGCTATGTGTTCAACGTCTGGACCGAGCATGACGTCGAGGTGTCGCTCGCCGCCGATCGGCTTTCGGCAACTCTGATGCGGGCAGCCTTCCGATATGTCGTCGAGCAGCTTGGCTGCCGTCGTGCAACGTTCAGGACGCGGGCCGATAACATGGCCGCTCAGAAGGCGCTCGATAGGCTCGGCGCCCGTCCGGAAGGTCGCCAGCGCAATTATTTCGGCGACTGCGACGCGCTTCTCTATGGAATTTTGAAAGAGGACTTCCCTTATGGTCTCGACCCCGAAGGCGCCAAAAGCGCCCGATCCGACACAGACAGCAGCGGCGCAGACGGCGACGAACGTGGATACCGCGATCGCCAATGCAGGTCTGAGCCACACCAACCAGTACACGCCGGACGGTTCGCTGGAATACAAGGTCAGCGGCTACCAGACGATGACCGACCAGAACGGCAAGACCTACCAGCTGCCGACCTATTCGGCCTATCAGAGCTATTCTCCGCAAAACCAGGCGATCTATGATCAGACGCAGCAGACGCAGCTCGGTCTGTCGAAACTGGCGAATGAACAGACCGGCAAGATCTCCGGCATCCTCGGCACGAACGTTGATCTCAGCGGCAATAACGTTGACAAATATGTCAACGACCATTGGCAGGGTGGTTTCAACAATCAGTGGGATCGCGATCAGGCAAGCCTTGACCAGAGCCTTGCCGATAAAGGCATTTCGATGGGTTCCGCGGCTTACAATAACGCCATGCAGGACTTCAGCACGCGCAAGCAGGCCGCATCCGACCAATATCTCGGCGACATGTATTCGAACGCCCAGAACTCGATCCTGACCGAGCGAAACCAGCCGCTGAACGAGATTTCGGCGCTGATGTCTGGGTCTCAGGTCAATCAACCGAACTACGTGAATTCGCCGACGACGCAGTTGCCGACGGTGGACCAAGCCGGCCTCATCAACGAAAACTACAATCAGCAGATGGGCGCCTATAATCAGCAGGTGGCCAAGTCTAACGCCGCCATGGGCGGTCTCTTCGGTCTGGGCTCATCGCTGCTTGGCGGCTGGGCAATGTCCGATCGCCGCCTGAAGCGCGACGTTCATCAGATCGGCGTCACGGAATCCGGTCTTCCAGTCTACGAATACGAATATGTCTTTGGCGGTGGCCGTCAGGTCGGTCTTATGGCCGATGAAGTCGAGACCGTCTTCCCTGAAGCAATTGCCGAAGGCCCGGGCGGGTTCAAAATGGTCAACTACGCGGGGGTTCTGTAATGGGCTTCATTTTCGGTGGCGACACCGGTCAATCGCAGGCAGATGTCACCGATGCGCGCAAGCGGCTCGCTGCGGCAATGCTCCAGCAAGGAACCGACACGAGCCCTATCCAGTCGCCTTGGGAAGGTGCTGCCCGCATGGCGCAAGCACTCATGGGTGGTCTCGCTATTCGCAAGCAAGGCGAGATGCAGAGCGCCGCCGACGCTCAATACATGTCCGCTATCACCGGGCAGCCTTATACCCCGCCTGAGCAGCCCAAGGGCTTCCTGTCGTCGATCTTCGGCGGCAGCAAGGCCAACCCCGGTGCTTCCGGATCGTCTATGCCGAAGGTGGATGCCGCGGGCAATGTCGCCATGCCGTCCACTGGCGGTCTCCCGAGTTCGTTCCTTGCCGCGGTCGACAAGACGGAAGGGGCAGGAGATTACGACACTCTGTTCGGACACGCTCAAAAAGATGGCCCTTTTGCTGGCACATCCGTTTCGAGCATGCCGATCAGAGACGTCTTGGCGTTCACCGATCCGAGTGGCCCCTATGCTCAGTATGTCAAGGGCAAGGTCGGTCGTGTAGCAACTCCAGTCGGGAAATATCAGACAGTCGGCACGACGTTGCGTAGCGCAGTGGGTGCCCTTGGCCTTGACCCGAATGCGCCGTATGACCGAGCCACTCAAGATCGGGTCGCATCCTATCTCGCTCGCCAGCGCATTGCATCGGCCGATACACTGCCGGGGAAGATCCAGGCGCTGCGGGCGGAATGGCAGGGGTTCAAGAACGTTCCCGATGCCGAAATGGCGCAGATCGTAGCCGATCTTCAATCCGGCGCTATGGCCACCCCCGGTGGCCCTCAAATCGCAAGCGCAGGCCCTGCCGTCGTTGCGCCTCCTGCATCGCCGATCCAGCCGCCACCGGTCAACCCGGCTGCGCCTCCCGTGCCGCCACTGTCCGCCCCCGGCGAGGTTGCAAGCCTCGATCCGTCCATCGGCATTCCCATGCCAGGCGCGACTGGCCAAATGCGTGCATCAGACCCAGCGCAGACCATGTCTCCTCAGGCAGGCCCGCAGGCTGCGTTGCCGCCGTTGCCGGTCACCAACGTTGGCCCGATGCCGAACGTCGCTGGTATGCCTTCGGGCGTCGATCCTCAGTTGGCTCAAGCTCTCAGGAATGGGGACCGCTCAGGCGTCGGCATGGGTGGCGATGTTCCGGGGCCTGGTTCCTTCCCGCCAGCGCCAACAGGCGGCGGTCAACCCGCATCCCAGCAGCAGATTGCTCAGGCGCAAGCCATCGGCAATCAATCGGGGCCGGCGCGTCTTGCCCAGGCGTTGGACAGCGCCAATCCTCCGCAGGCACAAAACCCGATGGCGAACCCGCGCGCCCAAGCGCTGGTGAAAGCCATGACGGATCCGAATGCATCGCCGCAGATCAAAGCTATGGCCGCGCAGCAACTGCAGATCCTCACCCGGCCACCGGAGTACGGTTTCCAGACATTGCCGGATGGAACCGTTTTGCGCAGCGACCCACGCACCGGGACCGTGCAGCCGATCTATCAGAGCACACCAAAGCCGACAGAGGTGAACGGTCGCCTCGTAGGCGCTGACGGCAAGGTTATCGCCGATTTCAGCAATGGCCAGTGGGAGCGTCTGAGCGATGGAACGCTCTACAACAAGAGCACCGGTGAATTCAGGCAAGCTCCTGGAGGAGCCGGCGGAGAGAAATATTACGGCGCGACCGTCCCTTACTATGACAAGGATGGGAACCTGCGATATCGCCAGTTGAGCGACAAGGGCGGCGGCAAGGATCTGGATTTCGGGCCGGGATCAACGGCGGCGCCGACGACGCGCACCGTCGACACAGGAACGGAACTGATCACACTCGGCCCC
The DNA here is from genome assembly GCF_014195045.1 of Rhizobium sp. BK591. Lineage (NCBI taxonomy): Bacteria > Pseudomonadati > Pseudomonadota > Alphaproteobacteria > Hyphomicrobiales > Rhizobiaceae > Rhizobium > Rhizobium sp. BK591. The sequence goes on along the minus strand of NZ_JACIAZ010000005.1, from coordinate 53,204 downwards.
GGTGGTCAGGAAGTGAAGCGGACCACTAAGCAAAACTACGAGGCGGCGAAAGACACCTCGCAAGGCAGCACAGAAGGCAAGGCTGCTGGTGAAGCCGTCTCGTCGCTCCCGGCAGATCTGATGCAGGCGGATCAGACGATCAAGAACATCGACCAGCTGCTAACCAGCAAGGGGCTGGATTCGATTGTCGGTTCGGTAGATCAGTTCCGGCCTTCCTGGACGATGGGTGCGGACGGGCGCGACGCGCTGACACGCCTCAAGCAGCTTCAGGGTGGCGCATTCCTGCAAGCCTATGGGCTTCTTAAGGGTGGTGGCCAGATCACCGAAGTCGAGGGCGGCAAGGCTCAGGATGCCATGGCGCGAATGGATCGCTCGCTTGATGAGCCTCACTTCCGGGCCGCGCTGAAAGACTTCCGCGATGCTGTCGAGCAGGGCGTTGCCAAAATGAAGGAGCGGGCAAAGGTGGCGTCGCCATCGTCGCCTGGCGACCCGGCGGTTGTCCCGACTGATATCCCGGGCGTCACCATTCGAAGGAAACAGTAAATGCCCACATACACTGTCGAGGTGAATGGTGAGAGCTTCGATATCGACGCTCCGAACGATGAGGCTGTGCGCGCCGCCGTGCGCCAGCTCCAGGGCGACCAGCCAGCCGCACCAACGCCATCACAGCCGCTGAGCGCACCTCCACAGCCCGAGAAATCGACGTTTGAGAAGATGACAGGCAACATCAACTCGTTCGGTCAAGGCATCGTCGATATGGTCGGGATGGGCTATGCCGATGAGATCGGTGCAGGTATTGACTATGCCGGCTCACATATCTTGCCGTGGCGCGATGCGAAGACCTACGATCAAGCCTTGGCGGACACGCGCGGCGAGCAGGACAAGGCCTACGACGAGTTTCCAGCTGCGAACACTGCTGGCAAGGTGACGGGCGCGTTATGGGGCGCCGGCCAGCTCGCCAAAGCTGGCTTGTCTCCAACTGCCAACGCGATCAAGAGTGGGGCAGGGCTTGGGAAAGTAACGGCAGCCTCTGCAAAGGAAGGCGCGATCCTCGGCACCATCTCAGGATTCGGCAGTGGTGAAGACGGTTTAGTAAACAGGTTGGTCAATGCAGGCGTTGGCGGCGGCCTGGGTCTCGGTATCGGAGCCGTCGCCCCGGCTGCTGTTGCCGGCGTCTCACAGGTCGTCAAATCCGCTGCTGCGCCGTTGATAGCGCCGTTTGCACCGAATGGATATGTGCGGGAAGCGCTCGCCACGGCACTGCGCCGCTCCGGCCAAACTCCGGAGGGTATCGCCAATAACATGCGCGCTGCAGCGGATGATGGCCAGGACATGTTCAATGTCGCCGATGCCTTGGGCTATACTGGCGAGCGGCTGATGTCGACGGCTACGCGCGTTCCGCATGATAACCGGCAGGCGCTTGCTGAAGCTTTGATGGTGCGACAGGCAGGACAGGGCGAGCGGCTGGCGAATAATCTCGCTGAGGGCTTTGATACCTTTGATACGGCCGGGCGTCGTATCGCTGACCGCACGGCGCAGCGCGCCGCGGAGGCAAACGAACTCTACCCAGCCGCCCGCGCAAATGCCGGCCCGGTCAACGTCACGCCCGTCCTCGAAGAGATCGACAGGACGATCAGCCCGGGCGTCAACCAGATGGTCAACCCCCGTGATCGAATTGCAAACGACTCGATCGAAGGCGCTTTGACGCGGGTTCGTTCCATGTTGTCGGATGGCAATTCCCAAGTGACCGATTTCGACACCTTGTTCAGGGCAAAGTTGGACCTGGACGACATGATCCAACGGGCAGAAGGACAGGGTGCCGGCAATCGCGCGCACTACCTGTCGCGCGTTCAGGGGCTGGTCGACCAAGCGCTCGCCGATGCTTCCGAGGGATATGTAGGTGCCCGGGACGCATTTGCCCGTGCCTCACGCCGGATCGAGGCCGTTGACGCGGGCAGCGCAGCAAGCCGCATTTCCCGCAGGGCCCAGGACACGATTCCGGAGTTCGAAGCGATGCCACCCGGCGAACAGGTGGATTTCCGCGCCGGCTATATCGACCCGCTGATCGCCCGCCTGGAGGGTGCGTCTTCTTCGCCGACCACAAACAAGGCGCGGATGCTGCAGACGCCGAAATTCGAAGCCGAACTCCCAGCATTCGCGGCGCCGGAGCGCGGAGGGCAGCTTGCAGACCGCATCGCCCGCGAGCAGACGATGTTCCGGACAGCAAACGCAGGGCTAGGCAATTCGAAGACGGCCGACAACCTTGCAGATGCCGCAGACATGAATCAGTTCGACCCGGCGGTGATCGGGCGCCTGGTGCGCGGCGACCCGATTGGCGCGATTACGACAGGTCTTTCGAAGGTCCTCGGAACCGTGACCGGACAGCCGCCGTCCGTTGTGGAGCGACTATCTCGCGTGCTGATGGAGACGAATCCGGATGTTGCGCTGGACGTGTTGCGGGCAGGGACACAGCAGCTATCGCGAAACGATCAGCTAAGGGCGCGGCTCGTGTCGGCGCTGGTTGAATCAGGAGCGGCCGGAGTTCCGAGGCTTACCGCGCCATGAATCTGGAATCTTATTGCCGGTGATTTCGATCGCCCAGGCTACGATGCAGCCGCCGATCCCGGCACCAAGTGCTAGCGAGACCCAGTCTATTTGACGGGTGAACAGGTTCAGTAAGAAAACGCCGAGCACTACGGCAAATGTCGATTTCCACGGACCAGGTCCGCGGTCGAGCTTCGGTTCATTTGGGTCGTGATCGATCTGCATGCGCAACCAATACTACACCATTGAAGGCCTCGCAATTCGCGGGGCCTTCTCTTCTTGGAGAAGGTGAATGCCCAGAAATTCCTCAGGCGTCTATTCAAAGCCAGCCGGAACAACACCTTCCGTCGGCCAGGTCATCGACCCCGTGCCGTGGAATGCGCTGACCACCGACCTCGGCAACGAAATCACCAACTCGCTGCCGCGCGACGGGTCGGCTCCGATGACGGCACCGCTCAAGAACGCCGATGGTAGCCAGGCGCAGCCGTCGGTCACGTTCTCCTCCGAACCCGCGACCGGCATGTATCTCAAGGCGGCCGGGGTCGCCGCTCTGGTTGCCGGCGGCTCCGAGGTTCTGAATTGGTCAGGGTCCGGTGTCAGTGTTGCGGGCAACTTCTCGACATCTGGCGTCCTCAAGGGGCGTATCGACTACGCCGAGAAAAGCGGAAATTACCTCGCGGTTGCGGCAGATGCCGGGTCTACTCTTCGCTTCACCGCGACAGCTAATCTAACGCTTACTGCTGCTGCGACATTGGCGGCGGGTTGGTCAATTGACGTCTTTGCCGAAGGTGGGACCGTCACTGTTGATCCCAATGGTTCCGAGACCATCAACGGTGCAGCAACGCTTACGATCCCGATCGGCGCTACGGCAGTTATCATCTGCGATGGCACCGCATTCTTTACGCTCAGCACAAATGAATGGGAGCCGATCAGAAACGATCAGATCACAGCCCAGGGGGCTATCGACGTTACCAATCTTGGTGCCTTCGAATTCATTCGGTTCCGGGGTTATCTTGAGGTTTCTGTCGCGGGGACTGTCGGCCTGCAGACCAGCACCAACAACGGATCGTCATTCGATGGTGCCGCGAACGACTATGCATGGCAGTCGATATTCGCCAACAATACGAGCATCTCAGGCAATCGGCAAAACTCGACTTCCATGCTCATCGGAGGAGGCGTCGATAGTGGCGCTAACAATGGCGTGTTTCTCGAAAACGTCGAAATGGCGAATTTCAATAAGACAAAGTTCGCCAAGTTTAAGTCCTCCTCGACCTATGTTTCAGCCGGCGCTGTTGTGCTTTCAGAGGTCGGTGGCCACCGAGCCAGCACCACTGCGCGAAATGCAATCCGTATTTTGTGCAGCTCCGGAACGATGACCGGCCACGTGATCATTGAAGGGATACGCGGATGACCTCAAAGCTTGTGAACGGAATTTCCGTCGAAATGACAGCCGAAGAGGAGGCGGCGTTCGATGTGTCTCGCGCGGCCATGGTGACGCCATCGATCCCCGAAGCGGTCTCGGCACGTCAATTCAAGCTTCAGCTTCTTGTCGTGGGCTTGCTCGACGCTGTTGATGCCTGGGTTGCGCGGCAGCCGCGCGATATTCAGATCGCTTATGAGTATAGCGGGACCTTCGAAAAGGATAGCACGATGATGACCACGGGCTTCGCCGCTATGGGTTTCACCTCGGAACAGATCAACGATTTCTTCGTGGCGGCGGCGCAGCTATGACGACTTTTCTTGAAACTATAGGGGCAAGTCTCCGGTGGGCATACACGGCCTTCGGTTTCCGCGATCGTCCGGCAACATGGCCCGCAAAGATCGTGGTGGCCGAGCTGCGCCCCACGGCCGATGATATGGTGATGGCTCTAGATATATCCCCCGGGCCTAACGCCGCGGAGCATCCAGATAACGGCTGGGCCTGGGTGGACGTGATGAACCGCAGCACTCAGGAGCCCGAAGGTGCTCCGAGCCACTCCCTCAGGCTTGGCGTCAAAGATGGTGTTGTAGAAGTGGGGTCTCGCGCATGGAACGGCGCCGGCGTCCGTGCCGTCCACCTTATCCTTGACAGAACCGTGGCGATGCGCCTCGAGCTGGACGCCAACAACAAGCCGCTGATCACCTGCTATGGCCCTATTCGGGCTACGTCGTTCGTCCAGATCCCGGCGAATAGTTTTCCGCCGACGTAAGCCTCTGCGCGGCACTATCGGGCCGGCAATCTGAAGATTTCCCACCTACAATCCGGAGACTTCCATGCGCCTTGTGAAGCACAAGCGCCGCGTACTCACGTGGTCGCTATCGATGTGGTGCGTCTACGCTGCCGGCCTTCTCGAGCTCGTGCCGTACATCGTGCCCTACCTCGACGACTGGATACCGAAATGGCTGTCCATCCTCTTTCTGGCGGCCTCTCCGATCGCGCGCCTCATTCACCAGCCAGCCCTCAAGGAAAACGACGATGACAAGTAGAATGAAGAAGGGCAGCGCGGTGGCTGCAATGGCCGTGGCGCTCGTCGGCAGTTTCGAGGGGCTTCGGCAGAATGCCTATCCGGATCCGGCCATGCAAGGGAAGCCCTGGACGATCTGCTATGGCAGCACCAATGGCGTCAAACCTGGGGATCACAAGACGGTGGAGCAGTGCAGGGCGCTCCTGGCGCTGGAGTTGCAAACCTACGCCGCCGGCATTGAGAAATGCACCCGCGTTCCTTTGCCGGATGCACGCTTTGTAGCCCTCACATCATTCGCCTACAACGTCGGCATTCGGGCTGCATGCGGTTCCACTGCCGTCAAGCTCATCAACCAAGGCAAGACCGCTGAAGGCTGCGAAGCGCTTTTGAAGTGGAACCGTGCTGCAGGCATCGTCTTCCCGGGACTGACCCGGCGCCGGCAGAAAGAGCGTCAGTTCTGTCTTGAGGGCATCTGATGTTCGGTTTTCTCGATGCGCTCAAGATGGGCGCCGGCGTCGCTGCCGGTCTGCTGCTCTATCACCTCTATGCCGTTTCGATCGGCTATCCATCGGCAGCCCGCGAGGCGCGCGCCGGCTTTGTCCTGCTGGCCGAGAAGACTGCGGCCGAGGCACAGGCGACCGAGATGGAGCGCCAGCGCAACGCCGCCGCCCAGGCCAGCGATGAGCACCGCAAACGCCTGGCGGCCGCCGAGGTCTCCGAGCGGGCCGCCAGAGACACACTCGAAACCGAGATCCAATCCTATGAGCTTCAGCGGGAAAAGAACCGCGCTTGCGCTGTCACTGCTGCTGATCGTCAGTGGCTGCTCCGCCACTGAGCGCCTGAACAGGGCAGCGGTGACGAAGGGGCAGGCGGCGGCCGGCGTGGCGCTGCCACCTTTGCCCGATGATCTCCGCAGACAGGAGGCGCATGCGCCCGTCGTGGAAGGCGAACCAGTCATCGCCATCCTCGCCCGCGAACGGCAGGCGCTCGACCGGGCCAACGCCCGCCAGAGGCGCGCCGCTGATTTTTACGACGATATCAGAACGAAATACGAGGCAACCCGACAATGACGAGTGCACAAGGAGACCGGCAGGCGGCGGTCCGCGGCTACACGGACACAGCGTTGAACTATGAAGGTGATTGGTCCGCGCTTTTTGATCAAGCGGCTATTCCTGCCGATGGTGGCTTCAATGGTCGGCTGCTCGCCTGGATCAACGCTGCGCTGGGCACAAGCTATACCGAGATCAACGGAGCCATGGCGGCCTATGCCGCATCTGCTGGCGCGACAAACTGGTCGAGCATGAACACGGTACCGAGCGGCGGCGGTGGCCCTGTCGACCCCGACCGCTATATGTTCTTTGCGACCCGCAACCGCATGCCGTCTGGTTCTGCCACGCTGACGGCAGCGAGTGGCACGAATTATGTGTGCAGCAAGATCATCGTCAACACGCCGCAATATAAGACGCGGACCTTCCGCTTTCACCTCTCCGGCTTCGCTTCGACTGAAGGCGGCAACTCACCCCAGGAGACCGTTGTCACCGGCACGATCGGCACGCCTGGCAACTCGGTATCTGTAGACGCGATGTTCATGCGGGTCGGCGGCGTCTTCTACCAGTTGCAGTTCAGTGCATCGAATACGGTCACGGTCGCTGACCAGACCAACGGCGCATGGACGGATGAACTGACAGTCCCCGATGTGGCTGCCGAGAGCGCGATCGAGTTGTGGCTGTTCTATCATACCGCCGTCGGCGAGAAGATCTGGCCTGTCTACCGCATCCAAAAGGAGCGGGGCGAACGCGTATGGGGCGCCAGCGACCTTTCCACACTGCTCGCTTTCAAGGACACTCCGCTTGCGGACAGCACCGCAGCGCTCGATACAAGCTACGGGCAGCAGGCGCAGCCGCAATATTATGGCCCGGACATGATGGTCGCCAAGGGCGATTGGGATGGAAGGCCCGTTGCGCTCGCCTTCGTCGATAGTCTGGGCGAGGCGAGACAGGAGTTCAGCGCCGCCGCCGATACCCGCGGTAATCTCGGCTGGTTCCGGCGTTGGCTCGATAGGGCCGGCGGTATCGGTCGAATCCCCTATCTGATGGTCGGCGTTCCGGGAGCGGGATCTGTCCGAGAATATACCGGTTCCGGCTCTTCTATCGCCACGAGGCGACGGGATATCATCCGGGAAATCATCGCCTTCAACAACAACAAATGGCCCTTTACCGTCGTTGCAAACCAACTGGGCCAGAACGACACGTCGACGTCCTACACTACGTGGTTCAACACCAACTACAGGTCTCTGGTGACCCGCATCCGCGCCGAGTATTCCGGCGTCAAGATTGTCGCCTTCCCGCCGCTCGGGCGCACCACATCGGCGCGAACCGTTACCCTCACGTCGGTCGGGACCGTGGTGACGGCCACCATTGCTTCTGGCATCAACGGGCTGGTGACCGGTCAGACCGTTTCGATCGCCGGCGCTACGCAGACGGAATATAACGGCAACGTGGTCATCACCGTCACTGGGCCAACGACGTTCACCTATAATTTCGCAGGCTCTGGAACGTCGCCGGCGACAGGAACGATAACGGCCGGTGATCTCTATCTCCGGGCGGAATATCAGAGCTTCTCGGCCAACAACACCTGGCCGTCCGACGGAACGGACGCCTCGGGCAAATGGCGCCTGCGTGACGATATTCTGGCGAAAACCTCTTCATGCTGCGACGACGCGATCGACACCTACTCGGCGTGGGTATCGCCATCGCGCGGCGGCGTCTGGCCTGGCATGCTGGAACTGTCGAGCACCACACTGACGCAGCAGGCGGGGACCGACGGCGTCGCGACCTACAACCAGATCGTCGTTGCGGATGCGAGCCTCTTCCGGCCTGAGCAGAGCCTCAACATCTATTCTGGCCCCGATGGAATAGCCCGTCTCAGCACCCAGACGATTGCCAGCATTTCCGGCAATACAATCACCTACCAGGGCTCCACGGCTGTTGTCCTCCCGGTCGGTTCCGTGGTTCGCCCCGGCATCAGCACGGATGGTGTCCATCCCTGGGGGGCTATGATCGACCGCATCGTGGCCGGGATCGCGCAATCCGACAAGTCCAAATTCGTAGTTTGAGGCAATCAGCATGAACACATCCGACTTCGACCCGCGCCTGCATCAGCAGCTCGGCGAACTGCTTGCAGAGGTCCGCAATCTTCGGGATGCCTTCCGGCAGTCCGAAATCAAATCGGACACCAGCCGATCGCAGATGCACGGCCGGCTTGACCTTCTGGTCGACCGGGTAGGCAAGGTCGAAGGGACCGTTGCCGCAGTGCAGGAGGATATCTCGGAAATGCGGCCGGTGACCGACGACGTCCGCCGGTGGAAGCTGATGGGGCTGGGAGCGCTGGGGATCGTCGGAATAGGGGCGTCGGCGCTTACCTTCATTCTCACAAAGTTCGGCACGGCGGCAATGGCGTGGGTGACGGGCCGGTGAGGTGGCGGCCTTCGGGCACTGGCTCAGTGAGAACAGCAAAGCCGCACTATCAAAGCGGCAAGTTGATTGCCCTCAATGATCGCGTAACGATGGTTGCCAGTGCGAATGAGGATCTCGATCGCCGGGAGCTCGTCGATGTGCTCCCCCGCGTATTCAATAGCTGCTTGCAGAGAGATGAACTCCTTGTTCGCGGTGCCGGGGAGCCAGCTATGAACCGTGATAGGAATGGCGGTCGAATTGATTAGCATCTTTTACTCAGGCTACGCCGACACAAGTTAAACGAGAGCGACATATACCTGTTTTCAACCTGCCCAGCCACATCTGGGGCTAAATCTGGTTACCGATCGGTTGAGAGATTCATTGAATTTTACGCTAGCCCAGAAAAAGAAAACCCCGCGACTGCGGGGATCAGGAAGGGGGGTGTTTTCTAGGCAAGCGTGTATTGCGCTGCAATAACTTACTTCGCACAACTTACATGGATTTGCAATTAATATTACTTTATAGAGCTTATTCGCCCGCCGATTTGTTCTCATCTACAGAGCTTATTGTCTCTGTTTTGCTCGAAATAGAAATTGACTTCAGTATTTCGAGTAATAGTTTGTATCATTCGGAGGGCCGCTCAGCGATCACTTGCTTAACCCCAAGCATTGAAACTCCTGTACGCTGAGCGGCCGCCCAATCTCATGTGATCGAATGCGCACTCCCCAATTCGTCCAATTCATTGAGAGATGGTGCAAGCGTGCCGGTGCGGCGATGCCCGTCATTGCTCGCTGTGGATCAAAAAGAAGCCCAGCCGAGACGGGGCCATTGCTGGAAAGGACGGACCGCACAGGAAGGAAGGGAAGCGGACAGCCCCGGTATGGGGCCACCTGTGCGATCCTTTTCGTCTAACAATAGACAATCTCAAAAGTTCCGGGGCTGATCTAGATTTGCTCGCTAATCGCACAATTGTCGGATAGTTACGCTGCCGACGTTAACGCGGCGCGCATAGTGACCGAGGCTAATAAGCCCGATTTACCCGTGAGGGTCTTTGTGTACCTCGCCGGGTATATGGCTATCAATTGCCTCAATAAGCGCCGCGGGCGACGATTCACCGGCGAGGACCTTATCGATAGCAATACCCATGGCCTTTTGGCCTTGAATGCTTTGCATTGGAACATGACGGGCTCGGCACCAATGTTTAACGGCATTGGTGACCAGTTCAACACCATGATCGTCGAGATAAAGGAGACCCAGCAGCGACATAACCTGCTCCTCCGTCAAGATTAATCGCCTATGGATTCAGATAGGTTCTCGACGCGTCTCTTCAAGATGCTTCGTGAGTGGCAACCGCGGAGGCGAGCAGGATCTGGTGGCCTTCCAAGCTGCTGATCGTGCCGCCTTGCGGGGTGATATCAAGCGAGGGCTTCTAAATCACAAGCCGCGTCAGGGCATCCTCGTCCCTAACCCCGTGCTGAAAGGACTGGATGATCCGTCTGGCCAGTTCATCACAATCGTCATCTGTTGTGACATGTCGCACCGATCTGACGTGATCGTACACCCTTTGGCAGAGGGCAATTTCTTCGTCGCTCAGCACGTTTTGCATGTCGGCAATTTTGGATCGGATCATGATCGCCCTCATCACCCCTGGAATCAGGATAGGGCGGAACGACGTTCCTTCAAGCGCTGGAGGTTCGGTCTGCGGATCAGTCACACCAGTCGTCACGCGCAATCGCCACCTCAGCCAGAAGTTCCTTCAGCAGCCGTGATTGCTTCGCCCCGTGGAATTTTTCGCATCATATCGAGCAGCTTTTCCATGTGTTCTCTGGCTTGCTCGCAGCCCCCTATTAGCGCGCTTCTTTGATCGCGGTCATCGACGGCGTGCGCCGCCATTTCCACTAAGCGGATCTGGTCTCGCAGAAGATTTGCGTGATCGATAAGGTCGATACGATTGGTCATGGTCCCCTCGGTGATTTATCTGGCTACCGCATCAAGCGTTGCCATCGACGTCCCAATCTTCGTCCAGCTCATGCACCCGCAGATAGGTGTTCGTCTCCAGCCATTCCCGCACGATGTATCTGATCATGTCGTTGCGCGTCACCTCGAACTCGCCGGCTAGGTCGCGCAGAACCTCTTCCACGTCTTCGTCCATCGAGACGGCCGCGGCGTTGCGCAGCCGCAGCGCTGCCCGGCGAAGCATAATCTGGAGATCCGCTCGCGACATATCTGCGATCCGATCGGCCGCCTCTTCGAGGAGGGTGGCGGTGTCGGGCGAGGTCATCAGTGGATTCGCTTCGGTGCATCCTCGATCTGCTCAAGGATTTGAATCAGCCCCAAAACCATGTTCTTGTTCAGGCGAGCCATGATGAGGCCCGACCGCTCGGCTGTTTCGCCGGTACGCCGGTCGAATATGGTCCAAGTCTGGTCTGGCTCTTTACGCGCGCCGTAGCGTGGTTCCTCAATCATTATCTTCTCCATGGCATGCCAGCCTCAGGTATCGCGCGAACGGATCAGTCACTCGTGTCCCTTTCCGCGGTAGGTCGTGGGGATTCCTGCAGCCTCATGGCACTGAGCAAGCGTCTCCAGCCATGCAGCCAAGCCCGCCGGCACTTCAGCGTTCCCGGCTTCCATTGCTTCGACCCATGAAAGGTCGCATTGCAGTGCGCTCGCCAAGTTTATTGGCGTCCAGCGGATGTGTAGGAGGCATTCGGTGAAACGAGCGGGGGTCATGGCAGGCTCCAATTCGCGTTCGACGATAGAGTCTCATTGCCCGCCTGTATGTCAATCACATTGGCGCAGTCGTTTTGTGGCCACGCGATGGATCCGCGACTATCCCGCTGCACTGTGGATAGAGGGGAAAACCAGAGATTGTGATTGGAAATTCACCTGGAACTCCTCCTGAATTGTCGGGGGAGGTCGCGCCATGTCACTTGCCTACCATGCCCGAAATGCAGCTTCTGCAGTTGGCATCAGAAATCGGATGAAGAAGGAGGGATGCACCATGCGTGGTGACAAGCTCTGGACCGAGGATGAGCGAAAAATCGTTGTGGAACGATGGCCTGATTTCGACGATATCCAAAAGGCGCTTCCGCACCGTTCGAGGATTGCTATCTGCGCGCAGTGCAGAAAGATGGGTTTGAGGAAAAAGCCGCAGCATCTTTGGTCGGCGGCCGAGATATCGAAGCTTCGCAAGCTGTATCCCGGGGCGAGCATCGAAGAGATTTGCGAGACTTTCCCGCATTCGACGTGGGTAAACATCCGCCAAGCCGCCCGGTATCATGGATTTCGCCGGAACAGGAAGCCATTCAAGCTGACAGGCAATCAGCCGATCGACGAAATGCTGGCGAAGCTATTTGAAGCCAATTTTTCGTTCCCCGAACTTGATAGGGAGCTTCGGACAAAGCAATATTTTCGAAAGCAGAGATGGCGTTACGCTAGACCGAACTATAATCGTTTGGTGAAAGCGATCGAGCTTCTAGATGGCGAACTGGCGGTGCGATGGCGAGAATAAGTCCGGTATGAAGTGAAACCAACGACAGCAGTCGAATGGGCACTGAGGCGGCAAGCGCCTTCCACCGAACGAGCAGATGACCATCGCCAACCGCGAAGTCAAGCGTCTCGGCGATCGGTCTTTTGACTTGCCGAAGTGTTGGCTGGACTAGGCGGTGCTATTCGGGCTTCAGCTCTCGCTGGCGCCTGGCTTCCGCCGCCGCAGCATCATAGTCCCGCCGGGCGCTCCAACGCGCGAGAGCTCGGATGAAGTTCAATACAGCTTCCTGTCCTTCGGGCGGCAAGTCTTTCAAGGCCATACTCAACCTCCTGCAAGGTCATGTCGCATGTTGCATTTCATGTTGCATGGATTCGCCGCTACTCATTTGAAATGCTTGGAAATCAAGGGAAGCCCATGCAACATCAATGCAACATAGAATTCGAATTCCGGATATCTAAGTGATTGAATTTTATGGTGATCCCGGCGCGATTCGAACGCGCGACCCCCAGATTAGGAATCTGGTGCTCTATCCTGCTGAGCTACGGGACCACTTGCACGCCATGCATACAAAAGGCTTGGCGGGAAGCCAAGCCTTAATTGTTGCTAGGCGCCGAGGCGTTGTTCGGCGAGGCGGACCCAATAGGAGATGCCGTGGGCGATGGCTTCGTCGTTGAAGTCGTAGGCCGGGTTGTGGAGGCCGGCGCTGTCGCCATTGCCGATGAAGATGAAGGCGCCGGGGCGGGCGTTCAGCATATAGGAGAAATCCTCGCCGCCCATCATCGGATCGATCTCGGCGTTGACATTGCCTTCACCGGCGATGGCACTGGCGGTGGCGACCGCATGCTCGGTCTCGTCGGGATGATTGACAGTAACCGGATAATTGCGGTGGAAGCTGATGTCGGCCTCGGCGCCGTGGGCTGCGACCAGGCCCTCGACGATCTGCCGGAACCGTGTCTCGGCGAGTGTGCGCACCTCGGGGTCGAGGGTGCGGACCGTCCCGGCGAAGGTGGCATCGTTCGGAATGACGTTATGGGCAAAACCGGCGTTGAACTTGGTCACCGAGACGACCACCGAGCGCAGCGGATCGGCGCTGCGTGAGGCGATCATCTGCAGGTTGGCGACGATCTGGGCGCCGATGGCGATCGGGTCGATCGTCCGGTGCGGCTGGGCGGCGTGGCCGCCGCGGCCCTTGATGGTGACGGTGAATTCGTCGGTCGCCGCCATGATCGCGCCCTTGCGGATGGCGAACTGGCCGACCGGCAGGCCCGGCAGATTGTGCATGCCATAGACCTCCTCAATCGCGAAGCGCTCCATCATGCCGTCCTTGACCATCAGATTGCCGCCGCCGCCGCCTTCTTCGGCGGGCTGAAAGATGACGGCGACATTACCGTTGAAGTTGCGGGTCTCGGCCAGGTATTTCGCAGCGCCGAGCAGCATGGCGGTGTGGCCGTCATGGCCGCAGGCATGCATCTTGCCCGGCGTCTTCGAGGCCCAGGGTTTTCCGGTGATCTCGGTCAGCGGCAAGGCGTCCATGTCGGCGCGCAGGCCGACCGTGCGGCGGCCTTCACCCTTGCCCTTGATCAGGCCGACGACGCCGGTGCGGCCGATGCCGGTGACGATCTCGTCGACGCCGAATTCCTTGAGCTTTTCGGCGACGAAGGCGGCCGTGTTTTCCACCGCGAAGAGGAGTTCGGGCCGGGCGTGGATGTGGCGGCGCCATTCGGCGACTTCGTCCTGCAACTCCGCGGCTCTGTTCAAAATCGGCATATTCGCGTTCCTGTTATGAAATCCCGACAATCTTTCACCGCATCACAACGGTGTGAAGCTGGGGTGTGAGGCTTTTGGAAATTACTTAGTCAATGACCTTTGCCATGTCATAGCCATATAGGCTAAATAGGGGAAGGTTTCGAGATTTTCCTGATATCCGAAGGACGAACTGTGTCGACGAGCCACTTCCGTTTGTTTGCAGCGCTGCGACCGTTGAGCTTCATCGTCGCTGCGACAACTAGTTTTCTTGCCTTCGTTCCGCTTGCCCAGGCCAATCCGCATATTCTCGTCGACGTGCAGACCGGCCGCGTGCTCGAGCATGAAGAAGCCTTCCGCAAGTGGTATCCGGCCTCGTTGACCAAGCTGATGACCGTCTATACCGTGTTCGACGCGATCCGTGCCGGTCAGATCAGCCTCGATACGCCGATCGTCATGAGCAAGCGCGCCGCCGCGCAGCCGGCTGCCAAGATGTATTTCAAGCCGGGCCAGAAGCTGACGCTCGACAGCGCGCTGAAGATCCTGATGGTGAAATCGGCCAACGACATCGCCGTCGCGGTCGCGGAAGCCATCGGCGGTACGCAGGAAGGCTTCGTGACGCGGATGAACGGCGAGGCGCTGAAGCTCGGCATGACGGATTCGCATTTCGTCAATCCGAACGGCCTGCCCGGCAAGGGCCAATATACGACGGCGCGCGACCTCGCGGTGCTGACCGTGGCGTTGCGCCGCGATTTTCCGCAATATGCCGGTTATTTCTCGCTGGAGGGCTTCACCACCGGCCAGCAGAATGTACCGAGCCTCAACATGCTGATCGGCCGCTTCGCCGGCGCCGATGGCATGAAGACCGGCTTCATCTGCGCCTCGGGCTTCAACCAGATCGGTTCGGCGACGCGTAACGGCCGCACTCTCGTCTCCGTCGTGCTCGGCACCGACAGTCTTGCGGCGCGCGCCGATGCGACGGCGAACCTTTTGCAGAAGGGATTCACCGCGCAGTTTCCCGGCAATGACACGCTGGGTTCGCTGCGGCCCTACGGCCCGGGACAGGATCAGGTAACCGACATCACAGCCGATATCTGCAGCGCCAAGGGCGCCAAGGTGCGCAGCGAAACGCGCGACGAGGTCGGCCGGATGAGGGTGCAGTCGCCCTATATCCTGGAAATGGACCACGATCCGCGATTCGTCTTCGCCGGCCTCATTCCGGGCCAGGACCCTCAGCCGGCCGCGCAGCCGGAAAAGATGGCGCGGGGCGATACCGCAAGCGCGATCGCCAACGTGCCGGTGCCGATGCCGCGCCCGACATCCTTTTAAGCTTCAAGGTAAAATGACATGAGCGCGCTCAACGACAGGATTCCGGTCACCATCCTGACCGGCTTTCTCGGCGCCGGCAAATCGACGCTGCTCAACCGTATCCTCAAAGACCCGGTGATGAAGGATGCGGCCGTCATCATCAACGAATTCGGCGATGTCGGTATCGACCATCTCCTGGTCGAAAGCTCCGGCGATTCGATCATCGAACTGTCCGATGGCTGCCTGTGCTGCACCGTGCGCGGCGAGCTGGTGGATACGCTGGCGAACCTGATGGATGCCGTGCAGACGGGCCGCGTCAAGCCGGTGAAACGCGTCGTCATCGAGACGACGGGCCTTGCCGATCCCGCACCCGTCATGCAGGCGATCATGGGAAATCCGGTCATCGCTACAAATTTCGAACTCGATGGCGTCGTCACCGTCGTGGATGCCGTGAATGGCCCGCAGACGCTCGACAATCATGAGGAAGCGCGCAAGCAGGCAGCGGTCGCCGACCGGCTGATCGTCTCGAAAAAGGCGATGGCCGAGGCAACCGCCGGGCTGGAAAAGCGCCTGCGGGCGCTCAATCCTCGGGCGGCGATGATGGATGCCGACAGTGCCGAGGCGGGCAGTGCCGCAGTGCTGGTGAACGGGCTTTACGATCCGGCGACGAAGATCGCCGATGTCGGCCGCTGGCTGCAGGACGAGGATGCGCATGAGGCGCATCATCATCACAATCACGATGACAATCGTGATCGCGATCAGGATCATGATGGCGATCACCATGGGCACCACCACCATCATCATCACGGGCATGCGGATCAGGACCCGCACGACGTCAATCGTCACGATGCCTCGATCCGCTCTTTCTCGATCATCGAGGAGAAGCCGATCGATCCGATGGCGCTCGACATGTTCATCGATCTCCTGCGTTCGGCCCATGGCGAGAAGCTTTTGAGGATGAAGGCGATCGTGTCGGTCTCCGACCGGCCGGATCGGCCGCTGGTGCTGCATGGGGTGCAGAGCATCTTCCATCCGCCGGTGCGGCTGCCTGCCTGGCCGGGAGAAGACCGGCGCACGCGCATGGTGCTGATCACCCGGGATCTGCCGGAAGCCTTCGTGAAGGACCTCTTCGACGCCTTCCTCGGCAAGCCGCGCATCGACATGCCCGACCGCGCGGCGCTGTCCGACAATCCGCTCGCTATCCCCGGCATGCGAATTTAGAGCATGTCGCGAAAAACTCGGCAGCGGTGTTGCGATAACGACGCGTTTTAGCGCTTGCGGATCAGGAAGCGATGGCCGGTTTCGGTTTTTTCGGTCTCGACCAGCTCGTGGCCGTCCTCATTGCAGAAATGCGGCATGTCGATCACAGCCAGCGGATCTGTCGTGTCGACGCGAATGAGTGCACCGCTTGCCATGGCGGCAAGCTTCTTGCGTGTCTTGATCACGGGGAATGGGCATTTCAGGCCGCGAAGATCGTAGAGAACGGGGTTCAAGCCGTTCAGTTCCTCGCCCAGAATTTCCAGAACGGCTTCTTTGCCGCGGCGTCTGCCGTTTCTTGCGGTTCGGGCGCGGTAAAGGCCAACGGATTCTGCATCGGCACCGGCACGACCGCCGGTGTGGCGGCAGCGACGGCCGTTTCCTGCGGCTGGGCGGAGATTGCCTGCGGCCCGGCAGGCGCTGCCGGCGTGGCGCCCGGCGCGCTCTTGGCGGCAAGGCCCTGCGCGGTGCGCTTGGCCATCAGGTCTTCGAGTTCGGCCACCTTGACCATGCGGCCGGCTTCCAGCGAGGTGCCGGTCGGGGCGTAAGCGAGTTCGCGGCCCTTACGCAGCTTGGCGACCACGGCCTTGCGCTCGGCTTCCGTGGGATCGTACCAGGCCATGCCGTCATATTTGCTCATCGCCTTGGCATAGTCGGCATCATAGGTCTTGCCGTAGGAGGCAAGGGCCGCCGTCAGCGCCGGCGGTGTCGACATAGCAGGGCACTTGCCGGCGGCATTGAAGGCGCTGCCGTCGGTTGCCTGCTGATTGAAGACGTATTTCTTCTCGCAGACGTTCACCTCAGGCGGGCGCTTGGTGACTTCGAAATTGTCGTAGCCGACCTTCAGCATCTTCCAGAAGTCGTAATTGCTGTCGAGGCGATGCTTGACCATGTTTTCCGCGGTCATGCGGAAGGGGAAGGCCTGCAGTTGCACCGTTGCCTGGCCGCCCTTGAAGGCGTCGCGGGCGAAGGCGTAGATCTCCAGCACCTGCTGGTCGGTCATCGAATAGCAGCCGGAGGACGAGCAGGCGCCGTGGATCATCAGATCGGAGCCGCTGCGGCCGTTCGCCGCGTCGTAGCGGTTCGGGAAGCCGGTGTTGATCGCCAGATAATATTTCGAATTGGGGTTCAGGTTGGCGCGCGTCAGCTCGTAGAAACCTTCCGGCGCCTGCCGGTCGCCGGTCTTTACCTTCGGGCCGAGACGGCCGGACCAGGCGCAGATCTTGTAATCGGCGACCTTGTCGAAACGGTTGTCGGTCTTCGCCTTCCAGATCTCCATGGCACCTTCTTCCTTGAAGATGCGGATCATGATCGGCGAATTGCGGTCCATGCCCTTGGCGGCCATGGCGGTGAGGATATGTGGGGGAAGCGGCTGCTCCACCTTGTTCTTGACCTTGGAAAGATCGACCTGCGCGGTTTCCAACGCGTCATTGCAGCCGGACAGAGCCAGCGCCATGAGGGAAATATAGGCAAAATGACGTATGCGCATCCAAACTAGCCCATAAAGATAGTGCGATCCGGTCCCGCCTATGGAGTCCGGGCATTGGAAGGAATCATAGGCGGCTTATACTTTATAAATCCCTACCAGCCTATGACTTGCCACGAACATCCCCGCAAGCGCGAAAGTTACAGATAACATCAATGTGGCCAAGATTTGGCCCCAATCGGTGAAGAGCCGAAGTTGAGTTAGAGATTGCGGCCCATGGCGAGGAATTTCTGGCGACGATCGTTGCGCAACTGCTCGCCGGAGCGCGACGCCATTTCGGCCAGAGCATTGGCGATCACATCGCCGGTCGCGGCAATGACGCTGTCGGGATCACGATGCGCGCCGCCGAGCGGCTCGGAAATGATGCCGTCGATGACGCCGAGCGATTTCAGGTCTTCGGCGGTGATCTTCATGTTGGTCGCCGCTTCCCGGGCGCGGGTGGAATCGCGCCAGAGGATCGAGGCGGCGCCTTCCGGCGAGATGACGCTGTAGATCGAATGCTCGAGCATATAGACGCGGTTGCCGGTGGCGATGGCAATCGCGCCGCCCGAGCCGCCTTCGCCGATGACGACGGAAACGAGCGGAACCTTGACGCCGAGGCACATTTCCGTCGAGCGGGCGATCGCCTCGGCCTGGCCGCGTTCTTCGGCGCCGACGCCGGGATAGGCGCCTGCCGTATCCACCAGCGAAATCACCGGCAGGCCGAAACGATCGGCCATTTCAAGGATGCGGATCGCCTTGCGGTAGCCTTCCGGACGGGGGCTGCCGAAATTGTGCTTGATGCGGCTCTTGGTGTCGTTGCCCTTTTCCTGGCCGATGACGGCGACCGGCTGGCCGCGGAAACGGGCAAGGCCCGCCTGGATCGCGGCATCTTCGGAAAACTTGCGGTCGCCGGCAAGCGGTGTGAATTCCTGGAACAGCGTCTTGGCATAATCGACGAAATGCGGGCGCTGCGGATGGCGGGCAACCTGTGTCTTCTGCCAGGCGTTGAGCTTGGAGTAGATTTCGACGATCGCCTCACGGACGCGAACCTCCAGCCTGCCGATTTCATCGGTGGTGTCGATGCTCTCGTCTTCCGTTGCGAGCTTCTTCAGCTCGATGATCTTGCCTTCGAGGTCGGAGATCGGCTTTTCGAAGTCGAGATAATTGTGCATGAGGTGCGTTTCCGTTCCTTGTGCCCGGGGCGTTTTCCTGGCTCCGCCCCATGTCGCCGGTCCTATTCGTGCTTTTTCGCCTGTTTGGCAAGGGGGTGATGCGTCTGGACGAGCTGCTGCAGCCTCTCTTCCAGGACATGTGTGTAGATCTGCGTAGTCGAAATGTCCGAATGGCCGAGCAGTTCCTGCACGACGCGCAGATCGGCGCCGTTGGCCAGCAGGTGGCTGGCAAAGGCGTGGCGCATGACATGCGGCGAGATCAGCGACGGCGTCAGGCCGGCGCGGATCGCCAGGTTCTTGAGGTCGCGGGCGAAAACCTGGCGCGGCAGGTATCCCTCCTTCGAGGCGGCGGGAAACAGCCAGGCGCTTTCCTGCGGCTCGTTTGCCGCGGCGTTTTCGGTCGCCAGCAGGCGCCCATAGGATTTCAAGGCTGTGATTGCCGATTGCGACAGTGGCACCAGCCGCTCCTTGTTGCCCTTGCCGCGGATCATCAGGAACCGGCCTTCCTGATCGAGCACGCGGGCAGGAAGCGAAACGAGTTCGCTGACGCGCATGCCGGTGGCATAGAGAAGCTCCAGCAGCGCCAGCATGCGCAGGCGCTGCAGCTGGCCCGGAGCCGGATCTTCCGCCTCGGTCTCAGCTTGGGAAAGCAGCCTGCCGACCTCCTCGACGCCCATCGTCTTAGGCAGCGGACGGCCTTTCTTCGGCGCGTCGAGAATGCCGGTGGGGTCGTCGGTCCTCAGGCCCTCGGCATAGAGGAACTTGTAGAATTGCCGCATGGCGGCAAGCCGGCGCGCCTGGGAAGAGGGTTTGAAGCCCTTTTGGGCGAGCGAGGAGAGATAGGCGGCGAGATCGGCGGAGGCGGCTTCGGTCAGCCGCACGCTGCGGCCGTTCAGGAAGGAGCTGACGTCATCGAGGTCGCGCTCATAGGATTGCAGCGTATTGGCGGCGGCACCCCGCTCGGCGCTCATCATCTCCAGGAAGGATTCCACGTGGACGCGGCCGAAATCCACCATGTCGGTCACTTCCTGGTCGTGTCGATGGCGCCCGTGGCGGGCGGATTGACCCGCTCGGACGGAATGCGGATCGTCACGTCGCGCTGCTGCGGCTCCACGAAGGTCACAAGCGCCAGCATCGCTCCGTAGACCGTCCCGGCGAGGATCGCGCAGACGAACAGGAAACGGAACAGGGTCGGCATCCGGCAACTCCTTCATGCTCTGCTTCTGTTATAGGAAGCCTGTCTGCAAGTGCAAGAAGCGGTATTCAAGCCATGATTCCCTTGTCCGCGACTTGACGCTCCATCTGCATTTGTCGATACCGTTTGCAAACAAAGTGTGAATGGACCGATGAGTGAACCACTGCTGACCGTTGCTGACAGCCTGAAAGACAGAGCTCGCGCCGCGCTCGGTTCACGTAATCTGATCCTTGTCGGGCTGATGGGCGCTGGCAAATCCGCCGTCGGGCGCATCGTCGCCAGCCAGCTGGCCATTCCCTTCGTCGACAGCGACCTCGAGATCGAGCGTGTGTCGCGGATGACGATCCCCGAACTTTTCGCCGCCTATGGCGAGGAAGAGTTCCGGGCGCTGGAAACGCGGGTGATGAAGCGGCTGCTGAAAAGCGGGCCGCGTGTCGTCTCTACCGGCGGCGGCGCCTTCATCAACGAGCGGACGCGCAAACATATCAAGAAGGGCGGCCTATCGGTCTGGCTGAAGGCGGATCTCGACGTGTTGTGGGAGCGGGTCAACAAACGCGACACGCGGCCGCTGCTGAAGACCGAAAATCCCAAGCAGACGCTCGAAAACCTGATGAACGCGCGTTATCCGATCTACGCGCAGGCAGATATCACCGTGCTTTCCCGCGACGTGCGCAAGGAAATCATGGCCGACGAGGTGCTGAAGGCCATGATCGAAGCTCAGAAGGAAAGTGCAGCGTCATGAATGCGATACCCTCCGCCTCCACGATCCGAACGGTGCATGTGCCGCTCGGCGAGCGCGCCTACGACATCCTGATCGGGCCGGGGCTGATTGCACGGGCAGGCGCCGAGATCGCCTCTCGCCTCAAGGGCCGCAAGGCGGCTGTCGTCACTGACGAAAATGTCGCTCCGCTCTATCTCGAGGCTCTCGTCGCAAGCCTGAATCAAGCGGGCATCGTGTCGGCTGAGGTCGTCCTGCCAGCGGGCGAGAAGACCAAGAGCTTCGAACATCTCATCACGGCCTGCGACAAGGTGCTGGAGGCTCGCGTCGAACGTAATGATTGCGTCATCGCGCTCGGCGGAGGCGTCATCGGCGATCTCTCGGGATTTGCCGCCGGCATCGTCCGGCGCGGCGTGCGTTTCGTCCAGGTGCCGACCTCGCTGCTGTCGCAGGTCGATTCCTCGGTCGGCGGCAAGACCGGCATCAATTCCCGCCATGGCAAAAATCTGATCGGGGTCTTCCACCAGCCGGATCTGGTGCTGGCCGATACCGATGTGCTGGATACGCTGAGCGAGCGCGAATTCCGCGCAGGTTACGCCGAAGTGGCGAAATACGGGCTGATCGACAAGCCGGATTTCTTCGCCTGGCTGGAAGCGAACTGGACGTCGGTTTTTACAGGCGGCCCCGCGCGTATCGAGGCGATTGCCAAGAGCTGCCAGGCGAAGGCCGATGTCGTCGTTGCCGACGAGCGCGAGAACGGTCAACGGGCGCTGCTCAATCTCGGCCATACTTTCGGCCATGCGCTCGAAGCGGCGACCGCCTATGACAGCTCGCGCCTCGTGCACGGCGAGGGTGTTTCGATCGGCATGGT
This sequence comes from Rhizobium sp. BK591, assembly GCF_014195045.1. NCBI lineage: Bacteria > Pseudomonadati > Pseudomonadota > Alphaproteobacteria > Hyphomicrobiales > Rhizobiaceae > Rhizobium > Rhizobium sp. BK591. Next base: position 31,539 of record NZ_JACIAZ010000005.1, on the reverse strand, counting down.
GCTGGCGCACGAATTCTCCGCACGCATGAACCTTGCAAGCCCGGACGACGCCCGGCGCGTCGAACGGCATCTGAAGGAGGTCGGCTTGCCGACCCGCATGTCCGATATTCCGGGCGACCTGCCGCCGGCGGAATCGCTGATGGATGCGATTGCGCAGGACAAGAAAGTCAAAAGCGGCAAGCTCACCTTCATCCTGACACGGGGCATCGGCCAGTCCTTCGTCGCCGACGATGTTCCGGCGTCCGAAGTGATCAGCTTTCTCCGGGAAAAGCATCCCTGATGTCGGTCGAAGGCGCTCTGGCATTTCTCGCGACATATTGGCCGGAGATCCTTTCGATCACGGCGCTCGTGCTCATGTCCGCCTTCTTTTCCGGCTCGGAGACCGCGCTGACCGCCGTTTCGCGCAGCCGTATCCATACGCTTGAAGTCAATGGCGACGAACGCGCCGGCCTTGTCCGGCAGCTGATCGAGCGGCGCGACCGGCTGATCGGGGCGCTGCTCATCGGCAACAATCTCGCCAACATCCTGTCATCCTCGATCGCCACCAGCCTCTTTCTCGGGCTGTTCGGCAGTTCCGGCGTGGCGCTGGCGACGCTGGCGATGACCGTTATCCTGGTCATCTTCGCCGAAGTGCTGCCGAAGAGCTGGGCGATTTCGACGCCCGACCGCTTCGCACTCGCCATCGCTATCCCGGCCAGGCTCTTCGTCATCGTCGTCGGCCCGGCTTCCTCCTTCGTCAATGCGATCGTTCGCCGGATTCTTTCGCTGTTCGGTATCAATCTGTCACGAGAGACCTCGATGCTGACGGCCCATGAGGAACTGCGCGGCGCCGTCGACCTGTTGCACCGCGAGGGATCGGTGGTGAAGGCCGACCGTGACCGCCTCGGTGGCGTGCTCGATCTCAGCGAGCTCGAACTGTCCGACATCATGGTCCACCGCACGGCGATGCGGGCGATCAATGCCGACGATCCGCCGGAAGCGGTGGTGCGCGCCATTCTCGAAAGCCCCTATACGCGCATGCCGTTGTGGCGCGGCACGATCGACAACATCATCGGTGTCGTGCACGCCAAGGATCTGCTGCGGGCGCTTGCCGAGCCGAATATGGAGCCGCAGAACCTCGATATCGTGAAAATCGCGCAGAAGCCGTGGTTCGTGCCCGACAGCACCAACCTCGAGGATCAGCTCAACGCTTTCCTGCGCCGCAAGCAGCATTTCGCCGTCGTCGTCGACGAATATGGCGAGGTGCAGGGCATCGTCACGCTGGAGGATATTCTCGAGGAAATCGTCGGCGACATTTCCGATGAGCACGATATCGAAATACAGGGCGTGCGTCAGGAGGCCGACGGTTCCGTCGTCGTCGACGGCGGCGTACCGATTCGCGACTTGAACCGCGCGCTCGACTGGAACCTGCCCGACGAGGAGGCAACGACGATCGCCGGCCTCGTCATCCACGAATCGATGACCATCCCGGAAGAGCGCCAGGCCTTCACCTTTCATGGCAAGCGTTTCATCGTCATGAAGCGGGAGAAGAACCGCATCACCAAGCTGCGTATCCGCCCGGCCGGGGAAGACGGCGCAAAGCCAGCCTGATCCATTCAAATTGCTACAGTATCCCTTGCGCATCTGAAAAGATGCGCGGCGCTGTAGGATTGCCGGCCGCCAATGCCTATATAAGCTTTGCTGCCGCTACCAGCGGGTCGGTTCGTCAGGTGCTGCCGGTTCTACGGCCAGCGCGTGCAGTCCGGCATCCAGCTCCGGTTTCAACAGGTCGGTGATTGCCCGGTGGCGCGCCAGCCGCGACATGCCGGTAAATTTGGCCGAAACGATTCTCACCCGCATATGGGTTTCGCCGGTGCCCGTGATATCAGGCTGATGGCCGGCATGCAGATGGCTTTCGTCGATGACGCTCAGGCGTTCGGGCGCGAAGGCTTCGACTAGTTTTTCTTCAATGCGGGTTCGCAGGGTCATCATCCGGTCTTGCAGCTTCGCGAAAAGGGTTCCCACCAAGCCAGTAACATTCCCATTTGTCAATTCTTGTTGTCGCTTCGCGGCAGGACCATAATTAGCGCCGTCATGAGACTTGATTCCAAATATTTCGATCGCATCCGAACACGCCGCAAACGGGAGCCGGAGCCAGAGCAGGCACCGCCTACCTGTCAGTGGGACGGCTGCGACAAGAAAGGCACGCATCGCGCTCCTGTCGGACGCAATGCGGAAGGCCAGTTCTTTTTGTTCTGCTTCGAGCACGTCAAGGACTACAACAAAGGCTACAATTATTTCTCCGGTCTTTCCGACGGTGAGATCGCGCGATATCAGAAAGAGGCGATCACCGGCCACCGGCCGACATGGACCGTCGGCGTCAACAAGGCGGCGAAGGACAGTCCGCTGCATTCGGAGGTCCGCTCCGGCGCCTATACCCGTGTTCGCGATCCCTTTGGCTTCGTCAAGGAAGGCGGCGGCAAGGGCAGCGGACCGCGTTTTCCCCAGGCCCGCAAACTGAAATCGCTGGAAAGCAAAGCCTTCGAAACGATGGGCCTCGACGCCAATGCGACGTCGGCGGAGATCAAGAGCCGCTACAAGGAACTGGTCAAGAAACACCATCCGGATGCCAATGGCGGCGACCGCGGCTCGGAGGAGCGTTTCCGCGCCGTCATCCAGGCCTATCAATTGTTGAAGCAGAACGGTTTTTGTTAATTCCCATCCTTGCTCTTGGGCTTCAATCGGGTATGGTCCAAATCGGCTGAGGCCGCAGGCAAACGCGGCTCATATTTGTGCGTTTTCCCGACATCGCCTCCGCCGACCTTCCGGACGCGGCGTTTCTTGTCCGGGACTCTTTCAAGAATGCTCGCACGCGGTCATCATCCCGCCGAGGTTTCGTTTCAGTCCCGGAGAAGTATCGCCGACGTTCCGACCTGGACGGGCGTGGAATAAAATCGCGGCGTCCGGGTTGCGACATGGCCTGAGACAGTATGGCCGGGTGGCATCACCCGCCTTGGAGACATGATGAGCAAGATCGACCTGGATATATCAGAACTGCCCGATACCACCGTTTCGGTCCGCGAGGCCTACGGTATCGATTCCGACATCCGCGTTCCCGCCTACAGCAAGGGCGACGCCTATGTGCCGGACCTCGACCCCGACTACCTGTTCGACCGCGACACGACGCTCGCCATTCTCGCAGGCTTCGCGCATAACCGCCGCGTGATGATCTCCGGCTATCACGGCACGGGCAAGTCCTCGCATATCGAGCAGGTGGCGGCGCGCCTCAACTGGCCCTGCGTGCGCATCAATCTCGACAGCCATGTCAGCCGTATCGATCTCGTCGGCAAGGATGCGATCGTCGTCAAGGACGGGCTGCAGGTCACCGAATTCAAGGACGGCATCCTGCCCTGGGCCTATCAGCACAATGTCGCACTCGTCTTCGACGAATATGATGCCGGCCGTCCCGACGTGATGTTCGTCATCCAGCGCGTGCTCGAATCCTCCGGCCGCCTGACGCTGCTCGACCAGAGCCGCGTCATTCGGCCGCACCCTGCCTTCCGCCTGTTTGCGACGGCGAACACGATCGGCCTTGGCGACACGACCGGCCTCTATCACGGCACGCAGCAGATCAACCAGGCGCAGATGGACCGCTGGTCGATCGTGACGACGCTGAACTACCTGCCGCATGATCACGAAGTGAATATCGTTGCGGCCAAGGTGAAGAGCTTCGGCAAGGACAAGAACGGCCGCGAGACGGTTTCGAAGATGGTTCGGGTTGCCGATCTGACGCGCGCCGCCTTCATGAACGGCGATCTCTCCACCGTCATGAGCCCGCGCACGGTCATCACCTGGGCTGAAAACGCCGAGATCTTCGGCGATCTCGCCTTCGCCTTCCGCGTCACCTTCCTCAACAAGTGCGACGAGCTGGAGCGGCCGCTGGTCGCCGAGCACTATCAGCGCGCCTTCGGCGTCGAGCTGAAGGAAAGTGCCGCCAATATCGTTCTCGGAGCTTGAGATCGACCGATCATGGCAGCTCGCGGTGACAATTCGAAAGCAAAACCCGGCGCGCCTGTCGACGTCGAGCCATTGCGCCGGGCGATAACCGGCTGCGTGCGCTCGATCGCCGGCGACGGCGATGTCGAGGTGACCTTCGCCAACGAACGGCCGGGGATGACCGGCGAGCGAATCCGGCTGCCGGAGCTTTCCAAGCGGCCGACGGCGCATGAGCTGGCGGTCACCCGCGGGCTCGGCGATTCCATGGCGCTGCGCCTCGCCTGCCATGACGAGAAGGTGCATGCGACGATGGCGCCGCAGGGCTCGGACGCCCGGGCGATCTTCGATGCGGTCGAGCAGGCGCGCGTCGAATCGATCGGCGCGCTGCGCATGGAGGGCGTGGCGTCGAACCTACGCTCGATGACCGAGGAGAAATATTCCAAGGCGAATTTTACCGGCATCGAGCGTCAGGAAGACGCACCGGTCGGCGAAGCCGTGGCGATGATGGTGCGCGAGAAGCTGACCGGCCAGCGCCCGCCGGCCTCTGCCGGCAAGGTGCTCGATCTCTGGCGCGGCTTCATCGAGGACAAGGCAGGGACCGAGCTCGACAACCTGTCGAACTCGATCAACGACCAGCAGGCCTTCGCCAAGGTCATCCGCAACATGCTGTCGGCCATGGAAATGGCCGAGGAGTATGGCGACGACGACAGCGAAGCCGACAATGACGACCAGTCGGAGCAGGAAGACCAGCCGAACGGCGACGAGCAGGATCAGGACGAGGTCGACGAGGATGCCGGCACCGATGCCGCCCCCGTCGAGGACAGCGAAGTCGCCGACGAGCAGATGGAGGACGGCGAGACCGAAGGCGCCGAGATTTCCGACGACGACATGATGGAAGAGGGCGAGGACGATTCGGAAACGCCGGGCGAAACCCGCCGTCCGAACACGCCTTTTGCCGATTTCAACGAGAAGGTCGATTATCACGTCTATACCGAAGAGTTCGACGAGATCATCACCGCCGAGGAGCTCTGCGATGCCGCCGAGCTGGAGCGCCTGCGCGCTTTCCTCGACAAGCAACTGGCGCATCTGCAGGGCGCGGTCGGGCGGCTTGCCAACCGGCTGCAGCGCCGGCTGATGGCGCAGCAGAACCGTTCCTGGGATTTCGATCTGGAAGAGGGCTATCTCGATCCGGCCCGGCTGCAGCGCATCATCATCGACCCGATGCAAGCGCTTTCCTTCAAGATGGAGCGCGACACGCAGTTCCGCGACACCGTCGTCACCCTGCTCATCGACAATTCAGGCTCGATGCGCGGCCGGCCGATCACGGTTGCCGCCACTTGCGCCGATATTCTTGCCCGCACGCTGGAGCGCTGCGGCGTCAAGGTCGAGATCCTGGGCTTTACGACGAAGGCCTGGAAGGGCGGGCAGGCGCGTGAAAGCTGGCTTGCCGGCGGCAAGCCGCAGACGCCGGGCCGCCTCAACGACCTGCGCCACATCATCTACAAGTCGGCCGACGCGCCGTGGCGGCGCGCCCGCGCCAATCTCGGGCTGATGATGCGCGAGGGTCTGCTCAAGGAAAATATCGACGGCGAGGCGCTGATCTGGGCACACAATCGCCTGCTCGCACGCCGCGAGCAGCGCCGCATCCTGATGATGATCTCGGACGGGGCGCCGGTGGACGATTCGACGCTGTCGGTCAATCCGGGCAATTATCTGGAGCGGCACCTGCGCGCCGTCATCGAACGGATCGAGACGCGCTCGCCTGTGGAATTGCTGGCGATCGGCATCGGTCACGACGTGACGCGCTACTATCGCCGCGCCGTGACGATCGTCGATGCGGACGAGCTTGCCGGTGCAATGACCGAGCAGCTTGCCTCGCTATTCGAAGATCAATCCGTCCAGCCGCGTGGCGGCCGGCTGCGCCGTGCCGGCTGATGTCGCTCAAAGGAAATACCCGGCATGACGATCAAGCGTCTCTGCGGTGCGGCGTCGATTGCCCTCTGTATCGCCACAGGCGCCTTCCCGTCCTGGGCTGCTGACGAGGTGCCGGTCATTAGCCGGCAAATATCGGACTTCAGGATCGGCTCTTCAGAGACGAAATTCGGATCGATGGAATTTCTCGGCGGGCTGGAGATGGTGTCCAGCCGAGCGCTGTTCGGTTCGCTCTCCTCCATCCGTTTCCGGCCGGACCAAAAACATTTCGTCGTCGTGCTCGATACCGGCCAATGGCTGACCGGCAGCATCGAGCGCGACGTCAAGGGCAGGCTTTCCGGCCTTTTGGATGTCGAGATCACGCCGATGAAGAACAGCGCCGGGCTGAGCTTCGAGGGCAAGGGATATATGGATGCCGAGGGCCTGGCGCTGGACGGTGACCGGATTCTGGTCTCCTTCGAGCAGCGCCATCGCGTCGATGTCTATCCCGACCCCGGCTTCGCCGATTCGAGCGCGATCGCCACTTTGCCGATCCTTATCCCGCGGAAGATGTTGAGCGACAATCGCGGCATCGAGACCATCACGGTGGCGCCGGCATCGAGCCCGCTGAAGGGCGGCGTGGTCATCGTCTCCGAGCGCGGTCTCGACAGCGACGGCAACCGGCTGGCGGCCATTCTCAGCGGGCCGCTGAAAGGGCGTTTCTCGGTCGAGCGGGATGGCAGCTTCGACGTCACCGACGGCGCCTTCCTGCCGAACGGCGACCTGCTGCTGCTGGAACGCCGCTTCAACATGGCCGAAGGCATCGGCATGCGCCTTCGGCGCATCAAGGGCGCCGATATCAAGCCCGGCGCCGTCGTCAGCGGCGACTTGCTGCTGGAAGGCAATTTCAACTCGCAGATCGACAATATGGAAGGGCTCGATGCCTTTCAGGCGGCCGACGGCACGACCCATATCATCCTGGTGTCGGACGACAATCATTCGATCCTGCAGCGCAACCTGATGCTGGAATTCCGGCTTTCGGAAGAAGCCGCGTGGGTAGCGCCGAGTTCCCAGAAGCGGAATTGATCCTAGCCACCGGCCCGAAATCGGAATCGATTTTCGGAAAGCGCGATGCGAGGATTGAAAATGCTAGAGCGTCAGACTGATGTCATATGCCTCGGCTATCCCGCGCAATCGGGAATCCGTCTTCGGAGGGAGATTCATGGTGCATATTCATGTCATGGGCGCGTCCGGTTCCGGTACGACATCGCTCGGCCGTGCGCTTGCCGAAAGGCTCGATATCGCCCATCTCGACACCGACGATTTCTTCTGGATGCCGACCGATCCGCCGTTCACGACGCCGAGGAATGCCGACGAGTGTAGCCGGCTGCTCCTTGATGAAACCGCACGGCATGACGGCTGGGTTCTCTCCGGATCGGCGCTGAAATGGGGCGGGCCACTGGAGCCGCTTTACGAGCTGATCGTATTTCTCAGGATCGAGCCGGAACTGCGGATAGCGCGAATCCATGCGCGGGAGATTGCCCGGTATGGAAACAGGATCGGGCCCGGTGGCGACATGGAAGTTAAAAGCGGGGAATTCCTGCAGTGGGCGGCGAGTTACGACACAGCCGGTCCGGAACGCCGCAGTCTTGCAGCGCATGAGCAATGGCTGGAAACGCAGACAGCGCCGGTGTTGCGGCTCGATTCGTCACGAGATATCGACGATCTGGTTGCAGAGGCTCTGCTGCATCCGGCGATCGCCGCCGGTGCGGTCCGGCGGCGGCGTTGACACGGTCGTCGGTTTAGCTGGCGCGGGCGGCCTGCATCGGCCGCAGCACGTTCATCAGCGCGCCATAGGGCAGCAGCATGACGAGGCCGACGATCATCTTCACGGCGAAATCGCCGATCGCCCAGGAAATCCAGCGTGGAGCCTCCGTGGCGAAGACGCCCAGGACGGGAGCTGCTTCCAGCGCGAAAGGATCGTTCGGGCCGAGGAGGACGAAGAACGCGGCGAAGGACAGCGAGAAGAACATCACCGTATCGAGCGCCGAGCCGATCAGCGAGCCGACCAGCGGCGCGCGCCACCAGGCCTGGCGGCGAAGGCGGTTGAAGACGGCGATATCGAGCAACTGGCCGGCGAGATAGGCCGAGCCGGAGGCGATGGCGATGCGCGGAACCGAGGTGAAGAAGGAGAGTGTCACGCCAACGACGAAGCCGGCAAAGACGACCTTGCGGGCGGCCTGTGGGCCGAACTGGCGGTTGGTCAGATCGGTGATCAGGAAGGCGATCGGATAGGAGAAGGCGCCCCAGGTCAGGATGTCGGCAAGGTTGATGCCGGCGACTTCGGCGTTCAGCGGAAACTGGACGAGGAAGTTGGAGGCGACGACGACGAGCGTCATCAGCGCGACATAGGCGATGGTATAGCGGGTCTTCAGCATTTTTTTATCCTGGGTGATGCCACCAGTTGGAGGAGTAAACCGACAAAGCAAAAGGCTTGTCCGGTATTATCCGTTCAAGCCTTTTGAAGCCGTATGAAAGAAAGGCAGAAGCTTACGCAGCAGCGGCTTCGGCGGTCTTCTTGACGATCTGACGGCGCAGCAGGCGCGCGCGCATCGAGAGTTCGTTTTCGCCGGCCTTCAGCAGGAAGGCATCGAGGCCGCCACGATGCTCGACGGAGCGAAGAGCAGCAGCCGAAACGCGAAGACGATAACGCTGGTTGAGAGCGTCGGATATCAGCGTGACCTGGCACAGGTTCGGCAGGAACCGGCGCTTGGTCTTGTTGTTGGCATGGCTGACATTGTTACCAGTCAGGACGGCCTTGCCGGTCAATTCGCACACGCGGGACATGGAACACCTATTCTTGTTTTTGTCGGGCCATCGAATTGACATTCCCGGCAAAACCAGGCGCGCAATCCAACAGGCATGATTGGAAAGTTGCGGTTCTATAGTCAGACAGGCTGCTTGCGTCAAGCCAAACCTTGGCCTTTCCCGCAATTCTGTCAAAAAGCTGCTGTTTTCTTCCCTTCACGGCAGGAGTATAGAGCGCTTAACAAGGGCTGCCAGCGCGCGCCAAGACAAGGCTTGATTCATGGCTCATTCGGGCAGACGGATTTTCATTTCGGCCATCGCCGCGCTGCTTGCCATACCGGCATCGGCGGCCGAAATCCAACATCGGACGGAATACCGGGTGACGCTCGCCGGCTTGCCGATCGCGCGCGCCGCCTTCCTGACGCAGATCGAGGACGATCACAGCTACAAGATCGCCGGCAGCATCAATTCCGCCGGCCTTGCCGATCTCGTCACGACGATTTCGGCCAAGACCAGCGTGAGCGGTGTCGTGCGCAATGATAGATTGCAGGCGCAGAAATATTCGCTCTACTACAAGAGCGGCAAGAAGGCCCGCGTCTACGAGGTCAGTTACCGCGACGGCAACATCGTCTCGGCGACGACAACACCGGCGCCGAAGCGTCCGAAGAACTGGATCGATGTCACACCACGCGACATGCGATCGGTGCTCGATCCGATCTCCGGCCTGGTCTTCACCGGCGATACCAAGGTCTGCTCGCAGACGCTGCCGATCTTCGACGGCGAGACGCGCATGGATCTGGTGCTTTCGCAGAAGGGCGACGAGGATTTTTCGACCAACGGCTTCAAGGGCAAGGCGGTTGTCTGCGGCGTGCGCTTCGTGCCGCGCTCCGGCTACAAGAAGGGCCGCAAGGACATCGACTATCTCAGCAAGAGCAACCGCATGGAAATCTGGTTTGCCAAGTCGGACGCGGCAAATGTATACGCTCCCGTCTATGTGCGTATTCCAACCGAATATGGAATGGTGACGATCACTGCCGTCAAATACGGCAGCGACAGCTGACGGAGCTTCAGTCTCCGTGAAGGGGGACGGGTGAGGCTTCGCGCGACGTTGATCGGTTTTACGGCCATCCTGATGTGGTCGTTCCTGGCGTTGTTCACGGCCGCCTCCGGCAAGATGCCGCCGTTCCAGCTTGCGGCCATCTGCTTTGCGATCGGCAGCATCCCTGGCCTCGTGGTGCTTGTCCTCAACCCCGCGCGGCTGGCGCTGCTGAAGCAGCCGGCCAAGGTCTGGATAACGGGTATTGCAGGGCTGTTCGGTTATCATTTCCTCTATTTCACCGCGCTCCGCAACGCGCCGGCGGTGGAGGCGGGGCTGGTCGCCTATCTCTGGCCGCTGTTGATCGTCGTCGGTTCGGCGCTGCTGCCGGGCGAACGGCTGCGCTGGTATCATCTGGCGGGTGCGCTTGCCGGGCTTTGCGGCACCTTCCTGATCGTCGGCCGCAACGGCATCGATTTCGACGGCGCCTATGCCGTCGGCTACGGGGCCGCCTTTCTCTGCGCCTTCACATGGTCCGGCTATTCGCTGCTGACGCGGCGTTTCGATGCCGTCTCCACGGATGTCGTCACCGGCTTTTGCCTTGCGACATCCATCCTGTCGTTCTTCTGCCATCTCGGCCTGGAGACGACCGTCTGGCCGGCAACGGGTTTCGAATGGGTCGCCGTCGCCGGGCTCGGGCTCTTTCCGGTCGGTGCTGCCTTCTATGCATGGGATCACGGCGTCAAGAACGGCGACATCCAGATCCTCGGCGCAGCAAGTTATGCCGCGCCTCTGCTTTCGACGTTGATCCTGGTGCTGTTCGGATTTGCCGAGCCAAGCTGGCGCATTGCTCTTGCCTGCCTGCTCGTTACCGGCGGGGCGGTGCTGGCCGCCCAGGACATGTTCCGCCGCAAGGTTCCGGCGCAGTCTGCGGCAGAGTAGGCCTTAAAACAGGATCCAGATTTTACGCCCGGTTGGCCTAAAATCTGAATCCTGTTCTAAATTATATCGTTAGAGCATGATGTCGTTCGAAAACCGCTCACACGTTTCGGCATCATGCTCTAGCGCCGGGCTTCCAATCGGGTGGCGCTATCTCGAAGCTCGAAAATTCGAAGCCGGGCGAGACGGTGCAGCCGACCAGGGTGAAATCGCCGAGGGTTTCGGCCGATTGCCAGCAATTGCCGGGAACGATCGCCTGCGGCCGCTCGCCGGCGGACAGGTTCGTTCCGAGCGTCAGGGTCTCGCTTTCAGTTCCGTCTTCTGAACGATGCAGGAAGAGCGGCGCGCCGGCGTAATAATGCCAGACCTCAACCGCGTCATGGACGCGATGCCAGTGCGAGCGCTGTCCCCTGGTCAGCAGGTAATAGATCGCCGTCGAGTGGCCGCGTTCTCCGCCCGCCGTATCGCGGAACGTCTGCACATACCAGCCACCCTCGGGATGCGGCTGCATGCCGAGTTCGCGGATGATGTCCTGAGGCGACATCAGAAATTGTCCTTGCGCTTGCGGATCTCGGCAAAGACCTCCTCGTTGGTCTTGCCTTCCATGATCAGATTGCGGCGGATCGCCGGATCGGCGGCGCGCAGGAACGGGTTGGTCTCTTTTTCCAGTCCCAGCGTCGTCGGAATGGTGAATTTGTCGTCGGCACGAAGGGCCTCGACCTCGGCGGCGCGGCTCTTCAGGCGCTCGTTGTCCGGATCGACCGTCAGCGCGAAGCGGGCATTGGACAAGGTGTATTCATGGCCGAAATAGACGGCGGTCTCATCGGGCAGCACGGCGAGCTTCTGCAGGGAATGCCACATGTCGGCGGCCGGGCGTTCGAACAGCCGGCCGCAGCCGAGCGCAAACAACGTGTCGGCGGCAAAGAGCAGCTTGTCGTCGACGAAGTGATAGCAGATATGGCCGGCGGTGTGGCCGGGAGTCTCGATGACCTTGACCGTGTGATCGCCGAAAAGGAAGCTGTCGCCATCGGCCATCGTCCGGTCGAGGCCGGGAATGGCGACGGCCTCGTTGATCGGGCCGATGATCTCGCAGCCGAACTGCTCCTTCAGCGCCAGGTTGGCACTAACATGGTCGGTGTGGTGGTGGGTGGTGAAGATATGGCTGATTTTCCAGCCGCGGCGAGTCGCCGCTTCCAGGATCGGCGCCTCCTCCGGCGCATCGATCGCCGCGGTCAAGCCTGTCTCCGGATCGTGCACGAGAACGCCGAAATTGTCGGTGCGGCAGAGAAAAACGTCTAATTCCAAAGGTTTCATCGTTCAATAATCCCTTGTCTCAGGAGTCTCGCGGGAATGTAGAGGTTCCGGCCTTGAAGTCCAACCGCCCGCTGATAACATTTGTCGCAATGCACGCCGATATCGTCGACCTACGCCAGTTCTATCATTCCGAGCTCGGACGTCTTGCCGAGCAGTCGATCGCCATGGCGCTATCCTCGCTCTGGGTGCGGCTGCCGCAGGAGCGTCTGGTCGGTCTCGGCTATGCCGTGCCCTTCCTCGACCGTTTCCAGGCCGATACCGAGCGCACCTTCGCCTTCATGCCGGCCGGGCAGGGCGCGGTGAACTGGCCGATGGGCTCGCTCTCGTCGACGACGCTTGTCTTCGACGAGGAGTTGCCGCTGCCGGATTCCTCGATCGACCGGGTGCTGATGGTGCATTCGCTGGAATTCGCCGAAAGTCCGCGCGAGACGCTGAAGGAGCTCTGGCGGGTGCTGGCGCCAGGCGGACGGCTTGTTATCGTCGTGCCGAACCGGCGCGGCGTCTGGGCGCGCATGGAGCACACACCCTTCGGTTCGGGCCGGCCCTATTCGCGCGGCCAGCTGACGCATCTGCTGCGCGAGACGAATTTCACGCCGGGCGCGACGGCCGAAGCGCTGTTCTTCCCGCCTTCGAAGCTCAGGACCATTCTGCGCCTTCGCCGTGCCTTCGAGCGGATCGGCCGAACGCTGTGGCCGGCTTTCTCGGGCGTCATCATCGTCGAGGCGCAGAAGCGGCTTTATCAGGGGCTGCCGGTTGCAGCGCGGGCTTCCCGCCGCGTCTTCGTGCCGGTTCTCGCACCGCATGGCGTGCCGACCACACGCAACCGCTGACGCCGCTCTCAGCCTTCTCAGGCTGCTTGCGTCACGCCCATACCTCTCGACAACAATCGCATTCCGCTTTAATGCCACTTGGTGTTTTTCAGCCCGGATTTCCGGCAATTCCAAGGTCGACCCATGAGCGTTGAGATGAGCAAGCCCGTTCCGCGTCCCGGTATTCTCGATATCGCAGCCTATGTGCCGGGTAAGGAACATGCGCCGGGCGTTGCCCGCGTCTACAAGCTTTCGTCCAACGAAACGCCGCTCGGCGCCAGCCCGAAGGCAATCGAGGCGTTCAAGGCGGCCGCCGACACTCTGGCGCGTTATCCCGACGGGCAGGCGGTCGAGCTGCGCGAGGCGATCGCCGCCGTGCATGGTCTCAATCCGGCAAACATCCTTTGCGGCAACGGTTCGGACGAATTGCTCGGCCTGCTCTGCCATGTCTATCTCGGCGCCGGCGACGAGGGCATCATCACCGAGCACGGGTTCCTCGTCTACAAGATTCAGATCCTGGGCGCGGGTGCCGTGCCTGTCGTCGTCAGGGAAAAGGACTGTGCCGTCGATGTCGATGCGATCCTTGCCGCGGTGACGGAGAAGACGAAGATCGTCTTCATCGCCAATCCCGGCAATCCCACAGGCACCTATGTTCCCGTCAGCGAGATCCGCCGCCTGCAGGCCGGGCTGCCGAAACATGTCGTCCTCGTGCTCGATGCTGCCTATGCCGAATATGTGCGCCGCAACGATTATGAAGCCGGCATCGAGGTCGTGTCCTCCAATGCCAACGTGGTGATGACCCGCACCTTCTCGAAGGCCTATGGTCTTGCGGCGCTGCGTGTCGGCTGGATGTATGCGCCCGCCGAGATCGTCGACGCGCTGAACCGCGTGCGCGGGCCGTTCAATTTGAACGCGCCGGCAATCGCCGCCGGCGCTGCGGCCATCCGCGACCAAGCCTTCGTCCAGCAGGCCGTCTCCTTCAATCAGATGTGGGTGGAGACGCTCACCCGGGCGCTCGAAGCGATCGGGCTGAAGGTGACGCCTTCGGTCGCCAATTTCGTCCTCATCCATTTCCCCGAGATCGACGGCAAGCGCGCCGCCGATGCCGACGAGTTCCTGACGAGCCGCGGCTACATCCTGCGTGCCGTCCGCGGCTATGGCTTCGCCAATGCGTTGCGCATGAGCATCGGTCCCGAAGAGGCCAACCGCGGCGTCATTGCCGCGCTCAGCGAATTTATGGGACATCAGTCATGAGCGTGCAGTTCGATCGGATCGCGCTGATCGGCATCGGCCTGATCGGCTCTTCGCTTGCCTACGATATCAGACGGCTCGGCCTTGCAAGGGAGATCGTCGTCGCCACCCGCAGCGCCGATACGCTGAAGCGTGCGGAAGAACTCGGCCTTGGCGACCGCTACACGACGTCGTCGCAGGATGCCGTCAAGGATGCCGATCTGGTGATCGTCTCGGTGCCGGTCGGCGCTTCGGAAAGCGTGGCGAAGGAGATCGCGGGAAGCCTGAAGCCCGGGGCTGTCGTCACCGATGTCGGCTCCACCAAGGCCTCGGTCATCGCACAGATGCTGCCGCATATGCCTGATAATGTGCATTTCATCCCCGGCCATCCGCTGGCCGGTACCGAAAAATCCGGCCCGGATGCCGGCTTTCCCGGCCTCTTCGAAGGCCGCTGGTGCATCTTCACGCCGGTCGCCGGTACCGACGAGGTGGCGCTGAAGCGGCTGCGCAGCTTCTGGGAAGCGCTGGGCTCGAAGGTCGATGAGATGGATGCCGAGCATCACGACAAGGTGCTCGCCATCGTTTCGCACCTGCCGCATATCATCGCCTATAATATCGTCGGCACTGCCGACGATCTGGAGACGGTGACGGAGTCCGAGGTCATCAAATATTCCGCCTCGGGTTTTCGTGATTTCACCCGCCTTGCCGCCTCCGATCCGACCATGTGGCGCGACGTCTGCCTGCACAATCGCGATGCGATCCTCGAAATGCTGGCGCGTTTCTCGGAGGATCTCGCCTATTTGCAGCGCGCCATCCGCTGGGGCGAGGGCGACAAGATTTTCGAACTCTTCACCCGCACGCGCGCCATCCGCCGCTCGATCGTCCAGGCCGGCCAGGATGTCGACGCGCCTGATTTCGGCCGCCCCCACGCGCTTGATAAGAAGTAGCCCCGCGATGGTGGAAGTGGCGAACGCGAGCCACGCGGATACCGATTGGCTGGTTCGCGAAGATGCCAGTTCCGGTGAAGCATGGGTATCGCGCTGCGTGACGCTCGGCGAATACCTCGTTGCCAAGGAGGGCAGCGAGATCGTCGGCTTTCTGCGCTTCTCCCGCTTCTGGGGCAGGGTTCCCTATATGGAAATGATCCGCGTCCTGCCCGGCCATCGCCGGTCGGGCGTCGGCACCGCGCTGTTTCTCGCCTGGGAAGAGGCGATGCGTGGCGAAGGCGCCCGTCTGCTGATGACGTCGAGCGAATGCGATGAAAGCAGGCCCCAGGACTGGCATCGCCGCAACGGATTTACTGAAACCGGTGCGATCGAGATGCCAGGCCTGCAATCGGTGCCGGAGGTCTTCTTCATCAAGCCGATAGCCTGAAAGGCGAGATAGGTCAGATCGGCGGAATCCGGCCGAGCGGGATGAAGCCGCTGACCGTGGCGTTGCCACGATCGACGACGAGATCGACCGAGACCTTGTCGCTGCCGGCGGCAAGCGCCTTCAAGAGCTTCGTCGCCGTGTTGACGGTCGAGGCGAGGTCGGGAAAGGCCTGCTTCAGGCTGTCGCTCCAGGGACCGAGCTGTTCGATCTCCAGCTTGAATTTTCCCGAAAGGAAGCCCTGCTCGTCGAAGGAGAAGGGGCCGGTGAGCGTCATCACCTTGCCGTCGCCGATGTCGGCGACGATGCGGCGCAGTTCACCGGTGGCGCCATTGAGGCCATTCGGGTCGCTGCCGTCGATCAGTCCGGCCTTGCCGGCGACGGTCAGGTCAATGCTGGCCGACAGTTTCGGGAAGATCTGCGGCCAATCCTTGATCGCCGTGTTCGCATCCTGCACGGAGATCGCGCCGTCGAGATCGGCGCCGTTCTGACGCAGATGGATTTCGGTGCGGGCCGCATCAAAGCTGATGGTCTGGCCGGTGAAAGAGGAGACCGCCATCGCCTTCAGCCCCTCGATGACGGTCGAGCTGCGGTCGATGCCCCTGAGCCTGGTCGCAAGGCTCGATTGCAGGTTCGTCCATTGGGCCGAGATCGAAAGGCCGTTGCCGGTGCGGATCTCGGCCGGCGAATCGAGCTCCCACACGATATTGCCGGGCGCATAGACCTGGGCTGCCGAGCGCAGCGCGCCGAAGGTGGCGGAGACACCGTTGACGTTGTCGTCGACGTCGATCCTGGAGCAGAACAGGCCGATGCGGAAGGGATAACCGCGGAATTCGATATCGGAGCATTCGCCGCTGACGCCAGCCTCTCCGCGCGGCGCGATCGCCTTCAACACCGTGGTCTTCAGCGCCGACGCTGCATAGAACCAGCCGCCGGTATAAAGCGCGATCGCCAGGAGGACGCCTCCACCCAGCAACCAGAATTTCTTGCCGCTGCCGGATTGGCTGCTGCCGGATCGGCTTGACGCTGCCATGATGTTCTCCAATGGTGAATCGCGAATGTGATTCCCGGTCTTGGCGTGCGATATGGACGAATTTTGGGTATTTGGCTACGGTTCACTGATGTGGAATCCGGGCTTCGAGTTCATGGAGCGGGCAGAGGCTCTGGTCTATGGCTACAGGCGTTCACTCTGTGTCCGTTCCTTTGTCCATCGCGGCACACGCGACAATCCTGGCCTGGTTCTCGGCCTCGACAGGGGTGGCGCCTGCCGCGGCATGGCTTTCCGCATTTCCGCGGAAAAATGGGATGAGGTGATCGATTATCTCCGCGCCCGCGAGCTGGTCACCAATGTCTACCTGGAGCGCCGGGTGCGGCTGCAGCTTGCCGGCCGGCGCCGGGTGGAAGCGGTCGCCTACATCATCGACCGCGACCATGAGCAATATGCCGGCGCCCTCGATGCGCGTGCCGCGGCACGGGTGGTGAACGAAGCAAAAGGCCAGTCCGGTCCGAATGATGCCTATGTCTTCAACACGCTGACGCATCTGAAGCAGATGGGCATTCGCGACCATTGGCTGGAGCAGGTCGTCCACGAGGTGGAACGGCTGCGCGCCGCCTGATCTTAATCTAGACGGTCGCGGCGTTCAGTTTGCGCAGCTCCGCCAGCCTCTCGATCGCCGTCGGCGGCAGCGGCAGATGCGGGTTTCGTTCGACGGTTTCGAGCAGAAGCTCGTCGCTTGCCCGCTCCGACACCTCGATCAGCTGGGCGAAAAAGGCGTCCGGGTCCATTCCCGGCATGATCGGCGGCAGGATCCTCACCTTGAAATGGCCGGGATAACGGCGAATGCTGCGCCGCGGCCAGAAGAGACCAGGGTGCATGGCGACCGGAACGACCGGGATGCCGAGATCGCGGTACATGCGGGCAATGCCATATTTGTAGACCGGCTCGGCGCCCGGCGGGCGGCGAGTGCCCTCGGGATAGATGATCAGCTGCCGGCCGGTGGAAAGCTCGTCCTTGGTGCGTTTCAGCACTTCCACCATCACCTTGCCGCGGGCGCCGCGATCGACCGGGATCATGCGCTGTTTCTTCGCATACCAGCCGAAGAGCGGAATCCACATCAGTTCGCGCTTCAGGATATAGACCGGGTCCTTGAGCCAGGGCAGCAGCGCGTAGGTATCCCAGAAGGACTGGTGCTTCGGCGCCAGGATGTAACTGTCACCCGGCAGGTTCTCCAGCCCCTCGATCTCGAAGGTCGTGCCGACGATCACCCGCATCAGCCAGTGGTTGGAGCGGGCCCAGTTCTTCGGGATCGCATAGGCGATCTTGCGCGGCACCACGAAATAATATGGCGAGAGCACGATCATCCGGATGATGAGGTTGGCGTAGAAGATCGTATTGAAGAGAACGGAACGCAGGGCGATCATGAAACTTTCCCGAGGCATGCTCACGCGACCGGCCTACACGATATTGTCCGTCATAAAAAGCGTTTGATGACGCCCTGACGCAAAAGGCTCGTGCATGTCGCCCAAAACTGCGCAGCGGTTTTGGGACAACGACTTGCATAAAACAAGGCTTAAAGCGCGTCGCGCGAATTCGGCTCGACGCGCGGCGCGTCTATTGCGGGCCGGACGCATTTGCCGAGCGCAGCCCGGTGTGACGGCCGAAGCCGGTGATGTTGCGGGCGCCGGTCAGCAGCACTTTCACATATTCGGCAAGCATGACGCGCATCGCATTCGGGTCGGTGAACCAGTTGCGGCTCTTCAAATCCGAATTGACCACGGGATAAGCGATGAAGTCGATGTCGGGATCGACATAGGAGAGCTCCGCGAGGCTTCGCGGCATGTGGTAGTTGTTGGTGACGATCAAAACGCTCCGGTATCCCTTGGCATGGATCCAGTTCGAAGCTTCCTCGGCATTGCCGATCGTGTCGATCGCATCATAGCCGATATCGACGCAGCAGGAGAAGAGATCGGCCGAGCCCTGGGTCATCCTGCGGATCTGCGCCGGCGTCGTCGTCGGGTGAACGCCGGAAATGAGCAAGCGCTTGCCGGCACCCTTCTGCAGCAGTTCCACGGCCTGGTCGATACGCTGGTAGCCACCGGTCAGGACGACGATCGCATCCGCCTTCGGCTCGGCCGGCGGCTTCAGCGTCGTCACGGAATCGGCAAAACGCAGGAAACCGCCGAACACCAGGGCCATTGCCAGCACGCAGGCAAAGCCGCCCCAGCGCAGCAGGCGGCGGATCGGCCCGCGCCGCGGCGGCACACCCGCCGGGCGGTCAAGCTCCGGGTCCTGCTGAGTCGGGTTGGGTGTCGTATGTCCCATGGTCATGAATCGTGATTATACGCTGATTGCGGCGCAGAACAGACGCTTTCGTGGTAAAACGGCATGGTCACGATCAACTTGCGATGCCGTCGGTGCGTGTCGGGTCCGAGCGCAGTGTATCGATTTCGTAGATCGTCCGCATGACGGTCAGGCGAGCGGTGAAGGTGGTCAGGAGCGCGATGACGATCATCGTCGCGAAGATGCCGGCATAACCAAGCACACCGACCGAGAAGGTGCCGAAGAGCGCGGTCGCCTGGTCGGTTTCGGGGGTGGCGAGGGTGCGGCTCTGCCAGAACCCGGCGCTGGCAAAGAACAGCGCGGCAAGCGCGCTGCCGATTGCCGAGCCCTTGAGGCTGATCTTCAGGAAATGCTTCTGGAATTCAGTGGCGACGAAGGAGCTTTCGGCGCCGACGAAATGCAGCACTTCGACGACGTGACGGTTACCCGACAGCGCGCCACGCGTGGCGAAGACGACGGTGAGCACCATCGCCGTGAAGACCAGGAGCAGGATACCGGTGCCGATCATGACAGTTGTGTGGGCCATGGACACCAGCCGGTCGACCCAGGTGCGGTGGTCGTCGAGGGTGGCCTGCGGGATACTGTCCTTCAGCAGCGACCGCATCGAATCGAAATCCGGTGGATTGCTCTCGTCGATGGTGATGATGACGAGGCGAGGGACGGGCAGATCCTTGAGATCGAGGCCGGGGCCGAGCCAGGGCTCGAGCAGGCGGGCGGTCGCCGCCTCGTCGACGATCTGGCCGCTCTTGGTGCCGACGAAAGTCAGCGCCAGGTCGCGCGCCTGGGTCAGCGCCTTTTCCATGTCGAGATTGTCGTCCGGCTTGATCTGGATGGTGATCTCGCGGGAGATCTGGCTCTCCCAGCTTGCCGCCGTCGAGCGCACCATGCTGACGCCGCCGAGCGTCAGGCAGGCGAGAAAGGCCATGATCGATATCACCACCATCAACGCGCTGCCCTGGATGTTGGATGGCGGCAGGATCGGCGCGGTCGGGCGCACGCGCATTTCCGGTCGCTTCTGCTCCGCCTTACCAGGCGCCTTGTCTCGGTTTCCGGATGGGGGCTCAGTCATAGATATCGAGATGCCCCCCCGAGAGGATCATGCGGCGGGCCTCCACCTGCTCCATCAGCGCCAGGTCATGGGTGGCTATAACGACCGCGGTGCCGAGGCGGTTCAGCTCGAGGAAAAGATTGAGCAGGCGCTTGGCCATGGGCGGGTCGACATTGCCGGTGGGTTCGTCGGCAAGCAGCACCTCCGGCCGGTCCATCAGCGCCCGGGCGATGGCGGCGCGCTGCTTCTCGCCGCCGGAGAGCACGGGCGGCAGCACGTTGATGCGTTCGCCAAGACCGACCCATTTCAACAGTTCCAGGACGTCGGTCTTGTAGGAACTCTCATCCTTGCCGCGCACCCGTAAGGGCAAAGCGACATTCTCATAGGTGGTGAGATGATCGAGGAGGCGGAAATCCTGGAAGACGATGCCGACGCGACGGCGCAACAACGGCAGCTCGGGCCGGGGGATTTCGGAAATGTCGCGCCCGAACATGCGGATCAGGCCGCGTGTCGGCTGCAGCGACATGAAGAGCAGCCGCAGCAGCGAGGTCTTGCCGGCGCCCGATGGCCCCGTCAGAAACTGGAAGGATTTCTTCGGAATGTCGAAGGTCAGGTCCCGGAGGATTTCCGGGCCCATGCCATAGCGCAAACCGACATTCTCGAAGTGGATCAACGGGCAGCTCAGTCTGTTGTGGGTTTCACCGCGTGACTTGTTAACCAACACCGTTAACAGCCGGTAAATTTTGCCGGAAAGACGCCCGTTTGATGGCAATCTTTGCGAAGCATTAACCATTAAAATTTACGACTGAGCGGGATTCGTTTCAATGCCAAGATTTCCCCTGGCATCGAAACCATGTGGACATCTGCGAGGCAGCCACCATGGAAGCATCCTCCTTCAGCCGCCGGACACCGAGCCAGGCCTATGATTTCCTGCCGCCCGAACCCGCCAGCCGCCAGTACCGCTCGGCGCGTGCTGCCGATATCTCCGACGCCGAATTCGTCACCCTCGGCAAAGTGCGGCCTCGGGAATACACTGCCAGGACCCCTAACGACAACCGCAAACGCATGGCTGCGGCACAGGCCGCACAGCCGCCGCTCCTGCCGGCGATGGCCGCTTCCATTCTGCAGACAGTGGAATCCTGGCTGCAGCGCGCGTCGATGCGCAGCTTCGCAGCACTGGTGCTGGGGCTCATCGTGCTCGTCTTCGGGCTCGCGGGCGGTTTTTCCGGCCTTTCCGGCGAGCGAGCCTATTCCGGCGTGCCGCTGCATTTCAGCCATGTCACGGTGACGCCGCGTGATGCGAACGGCATGCGGGTGCTCGTCATCAACGGCATCATCGAAAACGACAGCGGCACGACGCAGACGGTGCAGCCGATCCGTGCCGACCTCGTGACCGACGAGCGGCTGACCGCAAGCGTTGTCATCAACCCGCCGGCCGATGTCATCTATAGCGGCCAAAGCCGGGGCTTCTCGGCGCGCGTCCAGCATGCCGGCGGAAAGATGCCGGAGGTCCGGCTGTCCTTCCTGCCATAGAGCGCGCCGGGCATGGAATGGCCGGTTTTCTTGCCACGGGTCGCGCCAATCCCGTTAATTTCATGGCTGGCGAGGCTGTTTCAGGCTCGCATATGTGCTAACGGCTTACCCTTCTTTTCATGGAGCAAGCCCTTATGCCTGTCGTGCGCGGAAAAAACATCGAGCCGCTTTTCACCGCCGAGCAGATCGCCGAGCGCAATCATTCGATGGCGCGCGAGATCGCCGACGGCCCGACCAAGGACCTGCTGGTCATCGCCGTGCTCAAGGGGTCCTTCATCTTTGCCGCCGACCTGATCCGCGCCCTGCATGACACCGGGCTTGCCCCGGAGGTCGAGTTCATCACGCTGTCGAGTTACGGCATCGGTACGGTTTCGCAGGGCGTGCGCATCGTCAAGGATATCGACAGCGACGTGCATGGCCGCGATGTCCTGCTGATCGACGATATCCTCGAATCCGGCCGGACGTTGCTCTTTGCCAAGGAATTGCTCTTCGAGCGCGGGGCGCGCAACGTCACCATCGCCGTGCTGCTCGACAAGCGCGTGAAGCGCAAGGAAAAGCTGGAGGCCGATTATGTCGGCTTCGAATGCCCTGACTATTTTGTCGTCGGCTATGGCATGGATGTCGCCTATGCCTTTCGCGAACTGCCCTTCGTCGGCGTGGTCACCGGGGACGCCTGAGCGACAGCTAGAGCCTTTCCGAGTTAGATTGCAGCATTCTGTTGGCTCAAGCGGAGTCGGATGGCCGGTCGATCAGCCGGCCCGCTTCAGCCAACCCGAAGGGCCGGGCATCTTTGCGCCAGGATCAGAGGCGATCGGCTCGGACGTACCTTGGGGTATGCCCGTCGCCAATCGCCTCTGCCCTGACAAAAACCTGCTCCGGCAGAATGCTGCAAGCTAACCCGGAAAGGCTCTAAATGTTGCAGCGCTTTTGCGCGCCCCGTGGTGCTATCTTACTGTTCGAGACGGGTTGTTAACCATCTCGTCCATCGCTTCGTCATCTTTACCGATCGAAAAGGAAAGTCTGGTGATTTCCGTCGCGGGGCTGACACGGAGCGATGCACATATGGCAAGAATTCTGATCACGGAAGACGAGGATTCCCTGCGGTCTTTTGTAGCCCGGGCCCTGCGGCTTGATGGCCACGAGACCGATGAGGCGGCCGACGGGGCCGAGGGCCTGGAAAAGCTCAAGGATGGGGTCTACGATCTGCTGCTTTCAGATATCCGCATGCCTGTGATGGACGGTATTGAACTCGCCCATCAGGCGAAAGACGCTTTTCCCAGCCTGAAGATCCTGCTGATGACCGGTTATGCCGAACAGCGCGAACGGGCCGACGATCTTGCCGAAAAGATCATCGATGTCGTCGCCAAACCGTTCGCGCTTCCCGATATCCGCAAGGCGGTCGCCCGGGCGCTCGTCGCGTAGAGGACGATGCTGGAAGGCGTGAGCGGTTTTCGAACGGTATCCCGCTCTATTTGTTGATAGATCCGGATTCAGATTTTAGGCCGGTCCGGCCTAAAATCATCCTATCCAAGATCCGGTGGCGTCAGGCCTACTGGATATCCAGCAGCCGTTCGAGGTACCGCCGTTCCATTTCCTGCGGCGGATTGTTGCCAAGCTTTTCGCGAATTGCGTCGAGGATTTCTCGCGCCCGCTGAACGTCGATTTCGTCGGGCACCTTCACGCTGTTATCGCCGAATTCCGGTCCCTGGGGCCGGCGCGGCCGGCCGAGCGGGTCGCGGCCATTCTGATCGCCCTGGCCCACCTGGCCATTCGGACCCTGACCCTGCTGGCCCTGCTGCGCCTGCATCATCTGGTTCATCATGTCGCGGGCGCCCTGGCGAAGCGCTTCCAGCGCGCGGCCCTGGCCCTCGATGGCCGGCTGGCCGCGGCCCTGGCCGAGTTCACGGCCGGCGCCTTCCATTTCGCGCTGCGCCTGGCCGAAGCCGGGGCCGGGCTTCATGCCCATCTCGCCGAGTCTTTTCTGCAATTCGCCGAGCTGCCTGCCCAGTGCATCCTGGTGGGCGCGCAGCTGCTTCAGCGCCTCGCGTAGCTGTTCGGCCGTCATCTGGTCGGAGGGCTGCTGGCCTTCCTTACCTTGCTGGCCCTGCTGCTGATCCTGCGGCTCGCCGTTGTCTCCGGGGTTCATCTCGTCGAGCAGCGGATCGCTCTCGCCCATGTCAGGCTCGCCGCGCTGCATGCGGTCCCTGAGCTGCTGGTCGAGCCGGAAGGTCTGTTCCATCAGCTTCTGCTGGTCGCGCAGGATCTCGCCGAGCTTGTCGATCTGCTTGCGGGCTTCGCTGTTTTCCTGGCTCTGCTGGCCGCGCTGCGGTCGGCCCGCCTGCAGGTTGTTCATCATCCGCTGCAATTCCGACAGCATCTGCTGGGCAGCGTCACGATTGCCGGAGCGGGCGAGATTCTCGATCTGATCCATCATCCGTTCCAGATCCTGCTGGCGCAGGATGTTCTGCGTATTCTGGTTCGGCTGCATCGGCGCGTTCTGCATGCGTTGGGCGAGCTCACTCATATAGTCCTGCATCGCCTTGCGCAGCTCGTCCATCAGCTTCTTGATCTCGGCATCCGGGGCGTTGCGGTCCAACGCGTCGGCGAGGTTCTGCTGGGCTTCGCGCAGCTTGCGCTCGGCAAGCGAAAGATCGCCGTCCTCCATGCCCAGCGCAATCTCCCAGAGATATTGGGCGGTATCCTTCAGCGCATCCTCGCCCTTTGCGAGCTTCATGCGCGTCAAGGCGGATTCGAGCAGCAGGTAGTTGGTAAGCTTGGGGATGGTCTCCTCGGGACGGATGGTCAGCGCCTCGTTCAGCGCGATCGCCTGCGGCATCTTGCGGGTGTCGAGGGCGAAAACCTGCCGTTCTTCGGCGACGGCGGCGGCGAGCGGCTCGTTAAAGCGCCGCGACGGCATTATCATCTCATGCGGCGGGCTGCGGCCGGTCTGGCCGGCGGCATCCTTGGCGACGAGCGTGATGCGCACGCGTTTGCCGGCAAGCGGATGTTCGCTCAGGTTCCGGCTGGTCACGCCCTTGGCGTCGCGGGCGTTGCGGCGGGGGATATCCAGCCGGTATTCCGGCAGCGGATAGAGCGGCGTCGCCGTCGGATCGGTGTCGACGGGAACGATTTCCGCATGCGCTTCCTGGACGCCGTAATCGTCCTTGACGGTGAAACCGATTTCAAGCGCGCCATTGACGCTGGGCTTCGGCAAGCCGTCGAAGGCGATTTCCGGGGCCTTGTCGGGAAGCACGTCGAAGCTCCAGCGGCGGCCGTTGACTTCGAGTGCGCCATTCTCCTCGAGCTTCATCACATGCGTCTGCGCGACGAGTGCCTGGCTGGCTGGGGCCTGGCTGGCGGGTGCGGCATTCGGCTGCTCGCCGCCTGCTGCCGCCGCTTGCTGCGGCTTGCTATCCGCCTGCACTGATATATCCCGCGCCTCGCCGTTCGCCTTGCGGAACACCACTTTTTCGGCCGTCTTTCCGCCGCTGACGCGGACGGTGAGGCCTGAAAACTGCGGAATGCCGATCGGCGCCTGCTCGCTGCCATCGGCCGTCAGATAGATCGGCGCACGGCCGGTATAAGACGGCGGCGTCACCCAGGCGTCGATGCGCACCGCCGGATCGCTGACCACCTGCTCGGGTGCCGCCTGCAATGCGTCGCTGATCGAGCCGCCGTTGATCGACAGCGAATAACCGAAGGCAGTGACCAGCAGCAGCGCCGGGATGGCGCGCAGGGCGAAACGGTCATGCGCGGCGATATCAGGTCGCGGCAGGCCGGCATTGAGCGCTGCGATCTTTTCGGCCATGCGCGTCTGGTGCTCGCGCCAGAGCGCCCGGGCGAAGGGCGTATCGAAGGCGGGCTCGTCTTCCTGGACGGTGACCGGCTGGTGCGGCAGGCCGTTGCGTTCCTCCAGCAGGCGATCGGCTTCGGCGACCTTCGGCCAGCGCAGGCTGCGGAAGGGGATGAGCGAGGCGAGAAAGGCGGCGGCAAAGGCAATCAGCAGCAGGATGCGCAGCCAGTCCGGCACGCTGCGGAAAACGCCGAACCAGGAGGCGCAGAGATAAAAGGCAACGACCGCCAGGACCGGCATCAAAGGCGGCAGCAACTGCTCGAAAAACAGCACCACGCGCGCCAGCAGACGTTTGGTCGTCACCAGTCGGGCAAGCGAAGGACGGAGCGCAAACGCACCTTTCTTCTGCCTTGAGGGGCTTGTCATCGGTCCGGTCTCCGCGATCTGGCGTTCTGAAACAGAGGGCGCTTCCGGCGATTGCGGGGCAATACGCTCATGAACGAAAGGATAACACTCTTTGTGGCGAAGGCGAGGGCGAACGGCCGGTAATACCGGCTTTTCACGTTTATTCGCCAAAAAGTGATGGCTGCTTAAAGCGCGTCGCGATCTTTCAGATCGCTCCTGGCGCTTTAAGTCTTTGTTTCACGCATGTCGTGATCGCAAACCGCTGCGCACTTTTGCGCGACATGCTTTAGAGCGCCGTGCGTCCTTTCGGACGCACAAAGGACGCTCTAGCATTTTGAATCTACGCTTCGTGCTTTCCGAAAATCGATTCCGATTTTCGGGCCGATGCGTTAATCCAGCCAGGCCGGGACGGAGTCGAGGCCGATCAGCTCGGCGTAGGTTCGGCGCGGGCGAATCGTATGGAAATCGCTGCCCTTGACCAGAACTTCGGGCACCAGCAGGCGGCTGTTATAGGTGCCGGCCTGGACTGCGCCATAGGCGCCGGCAGTGCTGACGGCCATCAGGTCGCCGGGCTTCGGCATCGCCATTTCGCGGTCGAGCGCCAGATAGTCGCCGGTCTCGCAGACCGGACCGACGACGTCGGCGCGAATGCGCGGAGCGTTGGCTGCCGAAATCGTCACCGGGCGGATCTCGTGATAGGCTTCGTAGAGTGTCGGGCGGATGAGATCGTTCATGGCGCCGTCGACGATGACGAAGGTCTTCTCGCCGCCATCCTTCACATAGAGGACTTCGGTCACCAGGATACCGGCATTGCCGACGATCAGCCGGCCGGGTTCGGTGATGATCTTGCAGTCCAGGCCGCGCAGCTGGTTCTTGACGATTGCCGCATAGGCATCCGGCAGCGGCGGCGGATTGTTGTCGTCCTTATACGGGATGCCGAGACCGCCGCCGATATCGACGTGGTGGATCGTGTGGCCGTCGGCGCGCAGCGTCGCGACAAGGTCGTGCAGCAGCTTGAAGGCGTCGTCGAAGGGCTGGAGCTCGGTGATCTGGCTGCCGATATGCATGTCGATGCCGGTGACCTCGATGCCCGGCAGCCTGGCGGCATGGGCATAGATGGCGCGGGCGCGCTCCCAGGAGATGCCGAACTTGTTTTCCTTCTTGCCGGTCGAGATCTTGGAATGCGTCTTCGCATCGACATCCGGGTTGATGCGGAAGGAAACCGGCGCTTTCTTGCCTGCGCTGACGGCGCGCTGGTTGAGGATTTCGAGCTCAGGCTCGGATTCGACGTTGAAGCAGTAGATGCCGGCCTCAAGCGCGAAATCCATCTCGGACGGAGTCTTGCCGACCCCTGAGAACATGATGCGGTTTGCCGGAATGTCGGCGGCAAGCGCGCGGCGCAGCTCGCCCTCGGAGACGACGTCGATGCCGGCGCCGAGACGGCCCAGCGTCTTCAGCACCGCCTGGTTCGAATTCGCCTTCATCGCATAACAGACCATGGAGTCCATGTCGGCGAAGGCTTCCGAAAAGACGCGGTAATGGCGCTCGAGCGTCGCGGTGGAATAGATGTAAAACGGCGTGCCGACCGCCTTGGCGATCTCGGGAACGGAGACATTCTCGGCATGAAGGACGCCGTCACGGTATTCGAAATGGTTCACGAGCTTATGCCTTAAAGAAGGGGGTCGAGAAGGAAGGGCTTATCAACGGTTCCCGGCTTTTTCGTCGGCTTGGAAACGTCGCCTTCCTTGGTTGCCGCAGCGCTCGGCGGATCGAGGTCGCCCTTGCGCCCGCATCCGGCAACGGCAAGGCCGATGACGGCGAGAACCACCGTCAGGCGGACGAGGTGCGGCAAGCTCTTCTGCATGGATATCCTCTTCTGCGGCATGTGCTGGCGTCATTCATCTCGAATGATGGACATCTTCATAGCGAAGTTTATCCGCCTTGTGCACCCTGATTGTTGGAGGTCTTTCCGCGCCTGAAGGAGGGGCGTGGCGGCTTTTCGGCCCGCCCTTTGCTCTTCAGTTGCGGGCGCGCCAGAAGGCGATCTGCCTGCGCACTTCAGACGGCGCAGTGCCGCCGAAGCTCTTGCGGCTGGCGACCGAGGCCTCGACGGTCAGCACGTCATAGACCTTGTCGGTGATCGCGGAATGGATCGCCTGCAGATCGGCGAGCGGCAGTTCGGCAAGATCGCAGCCCTTGCTTTCGGCAAGCGCCACGGCGCGGCCGGTGACATGATGGGCGTCGCGGAAGGGCAGGCCCGCTTCTCGCACCAGCCAGTCGGCAAGATCGGTCGCCGTCGAATAGCCGGAGCCGGCCGCTGCCTTCATGCGCGCAGTGTTGACGGTCAGGTCGCGCACCATGCCGGTCATGGCCGCGATTGCCAGTTCCAGGCTCTCGGCTGCGTCGAAGACCTGTTCCTTGTCTTCCTGCATGTCCTTGGAATAGGCGAGCGGCAGGCCCTTCATGATCGTCAGCAGCGCCACCAGCGAGCCGTTGATGCGGCCGGTCTTGGCGCGCACCAGTTCGGCTGCATCGGGGTTCTTTTTCTGCGGCATGATCGACGAGCCGGTCGAAAACGCGTCGGAGAGACGGACAAAACCGAATTGCGGGGTCGACCAGATGACGATCTCCTCCGCCAGACGCGACAGGTGCATGCCTGTTATCGCTGCGATCGACAGGAATTCGATGGCGAAATCGCGGTCGGAGACCGTATCGATGGAGTTGCGGGTCGGCTCGCGGAAACCGAGCGCCCGGGCCGTCATGTGGCGGTCGATCGGATAGCCGGTGCCGGCAAGGGCGGCAGCACCGATCGGGCTTTCGTCCAGATGCTCGATGGCGTGGCGCACGCGGGAGCGATCGCGGCCGAACATTTCGACATAGGCCATGCAGTGATGGCCGAAGGTAACGGGCTGGGCGGTCTGCAAGTGGGTGAAGCCGGGCATGACGCTTTCGGCATGCTCTTCGGCGCGGTCGAGGAAGGCGGCGATCAGGCCGGTCAACATCTTCTCGGTCTTCTCAAGCTCTTCCTTCACCCAGAGACGGAAGTCGAGCGCCACCTGATCGTTGCGCGAGCGGGCGGTGTGCAGCCGGCCGGCCGCCGGTCCGATCAGCGTCGCCAGGCGTGCCTCGACATTCATATGGATGTCTTCGAGCTGGCGCGAGAATTCGAAATTGCCGCTTTCGATTTCTGACAGGATCGTGTTTAGCCCGTGAACGATCTTGTCCTTATCGTCTGATGAAATAATCCCCTGATGGGCGAGCATCGTCGCGTGGGCGATCGAACCGCGGATATCCTGCGCGAATAGCTTCTTGTCGAAACCGATCGAGGCATTTATCTCCTCCATGATCGCGTCCGGGCCGGAGGCGAAGCGACCGCCCCACATCTGGTTGGAGGATTTGGTGTCCGTGGTGTCGTCGGCCATGAGGTGTCCGCCTTGAGGATGCATGTCCAGGAGAATGAAATGACGACAAGAAAACCCCTCGGGCTGCCATCCCTGAAATGGATCGCGATGGCCGCCGTTGCGGGTGTCGTTGCCGGTGCGGCAGCGGTATACGTGAAGGAGACGGGGATTGGCAATGGCGGTGGTGAAACCGCTTCTGCGGAATGCAAGTCTGCCAGGGAACGCGCAGCCAGCCTCACACCGCTGATGAAGGGGCAGGTGGCCGCCATGGTTGCCGCCACCGAGCCGCGCAAGCTGACGGCGGTTTCCTTCAACGGGCCGGATGGCAAGCCGCTGACGCTCGATCATTTCGCCGGCAAGACCGTGCTTCTCAATCTCTGGGCCACCTGGTGCGTGCCCTGCCGCGAGGAAATGCCGGCGCTGAACGCACTCGAAAAGGAGATGGGCAGCGACAAATTCCAAGTCGTGCCGGTCAATATCGACACCGGCGACGATGAGAAGCCGAAGACCTTCCTGACTGAAACCGGCGTCGATGCGCTGCAGCTCTACCGCGACAATACGATCGGCGTCTTCAACAGCCTGAAGAAGGAAGGGCTTGCCTTCGGCCTTCCGGTGACGCTGCTGCTCAACGACAAGGGCTGCCTGATCTCCGCCATGAACGGCCCGGCCGCGTGGGATAGCGAAGACGCGAAGGCGCTAATCAAGGGTGCGATCGGGTCGTAACGACGTTGATCAGGAGTCCCCATCTCCTCTCATGAGAAAGACGCCGGCGATTCCGATAAGTACGCAGCATTGCAGCAGGAACATGGGTGTTTCGGTCGACATGGCGTTTCCTCCCGTTCCCGGCAAGGAAAGCATTTAGCGGGCGCTCGGTCTATTCGCCCTTTCTGGTGATGGCCGCTTAACGCGTCGGGACCGGCACTTCGCCGCGATAGTCATAGAAGCCGCGGCCGGATTTGCGTCCGAGCCAGCCGGCCTCGACATATTTCACCAGCAACGGGCAGGGACGATATTTCGAGTCCGCCAGACCGTCATGCAGCACCTGCATGATCGACAGGCAGGTGTCGAGACCGATGAAATCGGCAAGCTGCAGCGGCCCCATCGGATGGTTGGCGCCGAGCTTCATCGCCGTATCGATGGCGTCGACCGTACCGACGCCTTCATAGAGCGTGTAGATCGCCTCGTTGATCATCGGCAGCAGGATGCGGTTGACGATGAAGGCCGGAAAATCCTCGGCAACGGTGATGGTCTTTTCCAGCGTGCCGACGAATTCCTTGGCGGCGGAGAAGGTCTTTTCATCGGTTGCGATGCCGCGCACCAGTTCGACCAGCTTCATCACCGGCACCGGGTTCATGAAATGTATGCCCATGAAGCGTTCGGGCCGGTCGGTGGCGGCGGCAAGCCGGGTGATGGAAAGGGAAGAGGTGTTGGTGGCAAGCAGCGCTTCCGGCTTCAGGACCGGACAGACCTGCGCATAGATCTTGCGCTTGACGGTTTCATCCTCGGTGGCGGCTTCGATGACGAGATCGGACGGGGCGAGATCATTGACGTCGGACGAGCCGGATATCAACGACAAGGTCGACTTGCGTTCCTCTTCGGTCATCTTGCCGTTGGTCACCAGGCGGGCGAGGTTGCCGTTAATGGTGGCGAGGCCGGATTCGATGCGGTCCTGGGAGAGGTCGTAGATGTGAACCCTGTAACCTGCGGCGGCCGAAACATGCGCGATGCCACAGCCCATCTGGCCGGCACCGATGATACCAATATTCTTCAACACCGCATTCATCTCCAAACCCCCGCACGGCATCCGCCCCCGCGCTGCCGCATTTTTCTAGCAATACTGCCGGACGAAGGATCGCCCGGCAGCAGTAGTAGACCGATAAAAGATAATTTTCCAGTCATTCGCACGTGCGAAAGAAAAGCATTTGACGCGCTCAGAGCGCCTTTTGCAATTCCGGCAGGACGTCGAAGAGATCGGCGACCAGTCCGTAGTCGGCGACCTGGAAGATCGGCGCCTCCTCGTCCTTGTTGATGGCGACGATCACCTTACTATCCTTCATCCCGGCCAGATGCTGGATGGCGCCCGATATACCGCAGGCGATATAGAGCTGCGGCGCCACCACCTTGCCGGTCTGGCCGACCTGCCAGTCGTTCGGCGCATAACCGGCATCGACGGCCGCACGGCTTGCCCCGACGGCAGCCCCGAGCTTGTCGGCAAGCGGCAGGATGACCTCCCGGAATTTTTCCGCCGAACCGAGCGCCCGGCCGCCGGAGATGATGATCTTCGCAGAGGTCAGTTCCGGACGATCGGAGGCCGACAGCGCATCGGCGACGAAGCGCGACAGAGCGGGATCGGAAACCGCTGCAACCGTCTCGATCGGCGCGGAGCCGCCTTCGGCTGCAGAGGCGAAGGAGGCGGTGCGTACGGTGATGACCTTCTTGGCATCGGTTGCCTGCACCGTCTGGATGGCATTGCCGGCATAGATCGGCCGCTTGAAGGTATCGGCAGAGATCACCTCGATGATCTCGGAGAGCTGGGCGACATCGAGCAGGGCAGCGACGCGCGGCAGCACATTCTTGCCGACCGACGTCGCAGCCGAGAGGATCGTGTCATAGCTGCCGGCCAGCG
>NZ_JACIAZ010000004.1:0-777163 GCF_014195045.1 Rhizobium sp. BK591 | reverse complement strand
TTCAGAGCGTCATAGATGCGATGCAGATGCTTCTCGCTTGAACCGATGACCCAGTGAGCGAGAGCGCCGCGGCTGATCGGCACGCCGGCCCGCTCGAATGTCTGCGCCACGCGGTAGAGCGGTGTGCCATCGACGTATTTGTGGACGAGCGCGAAGGCTAGCGTCGAAGCGGTAGCGATGCTGCCCGGCAGGGGCTGCGTCGGCATCGGTGCGATCACGACGGGTGTGTTGATGCCGGTGCGGTCGCAATGGCGGCAGGCATATTTGAACCGGACGTTCTGCAGGACCTTTGCCTTGACTTCGATATGAAGCTGCTCGGTAACGGCCTCGCCCATGCGATGCATTTGACTATCGCAGCACGGGCAAGCCTTCTGATCGTCGGGAAGGTCATATTCGACACGCTCACGCGGCAGGTCTTCCGGCAGAGGTCTGCGGCCGCGCTTTTTTCCCACGGCGCTCGCGACCGCCGGCAGGCCCGTGTCCGGGAGATCGACAACGTCATCACCGTCGCCGCTGTCATCTTCGTCGGCAGCCTCTTCGGCTTCGTTGAAGAGGCGATCAACGTGCTTTTCGCTGCGGGGTGCAAAGCGATGCAGCTTTGCAAGCGCCAGCTCCTCCTCAAGCTTTACGACACGCTGCGAGAGCGCTTCCTTCTCGGCTTTGAGTGCAGCGATTTCGGCAGCATTGGCTGCCAATTGCGCCATCAGTTCTGCAATGCTCGGTTCGCCGGTGCGAGTCATCAGATTCTTGAATCTGAACCGCCCCTGCGCGTCAATCGCTATTCGCCATCCTCAGCCGGCGACCTGATACTGCCGCACAGGATGGCGGATCATCGCATCGATATCGATGCCGTCGAGAATCCAGTGGAGCTGTTCTGTCGTCAGCACAACGACCGGCACCTCGCGGCGGGGCCATCTGAACTTGTCCTCGGTCAACAGCTTCAGGATCAGCACAAAGCCGGACCGGTCGAAGAACAAAAGCTTCACCCGGTCACGACGGCGATTGCAAAAGGCAAAAACCGCAGGAGCAAAGGGATCCAGCGCCATCGTCTCCTGGACCAGGACAGCAAGGCTGTTGATGCCGGCCCGAAAGGTAAGCCCACGGTGAAGGCCGTCTTGCGATGACGGGCTGCTGACTGCCAGTCCTAGTGGTAACACTAGGAGTAGTCATATGACGAAGCATCCAATTGAGGTGATCACGTCCGTAGAGCGCCGTCGGCGCTGGTCACGCGAAGATAAAGAGCGCCTCGTCGCTGCCTGCTTTGAGCCAGACGCGGTGATCTCCGAGATTGCCCGCGCAGCCGGCATTCATGTCAGTCAACTCTTTCGCTGGCGAAAGGAGCTTTGCCGGATCGAGGTGCCAAAGTCGGACACGGCAACTTTGGTGCCGGTAATCGTGTCCGAGACCGCTTCGTCAGTCTCTCCCGTTCAACCGGAACCGCCCACCACATCCCATCCTCGTCGGAAGCGCAGCGATGTAACGATCGAGCTCGGCCGTGGCCGTCGGGTCCGCGTGGATAGCGACATCGACACGGAAGCGCTTGGCCGGATTCTCGATTGCGTGCTGGGGCTGCGATGATCCCGGTTCCGAGTGGCGTGAAGGTCTGGCTGGCGACAGGCCATACCGATATGCGCAAAGGCTTTCCCGGTCTGTCGTTGATGGTGCAGGAGGCGCTGAAGCGTGACCCGATGTGTGGTCACCTGTTCGTATTCCGCGGCCGAGGCGGTGGCCTGATCAAGGTGATCTGGCATGACGGCCAGGGAGCCTGCCTTTTTACGAAGAAGCTGGAGCGCGGCCGCTTCATCTGGCCATCATCGGCCGATGGCACAGTGGTGATCACGCCCGCGCAGCTCGGTTATCTGCTGGAGGGTATCGACTGGCGGATGCCGCAGAAGACCTGGCGGCCGACGTCGGCCGGATAAGCAAAAGCACTGGAATGACGGGGGCGAATATGATTCCATCCTGTCATGAGCGATGCCACCGAACAGCTTCCGGAGGACCTTGCCAGTGCGCTTGCAGCTCTGGCCCAGGAACGCGCTCGACGTGTCGAAGCAGAAGCGGCGAGCGCCAAGGCAGAAGCCGCCAGCGCAAAGGCACTCGTATCGCATTCCGAGGCGCTGATCGCACGGCTGAAGCTGGAGATCGACAAGGTTCGCCGTGAACTCTACGGCAGCCGGTCCGAGCGCAAGGTGCGGCTTCTGGAGCAGATGGAACTGCAACTCGAGGAGTTGGAAGCGGACGCCGGTGAGGATGAACTGGCGGCGGAGATCGCAGCCAAAGCTTCAGCCGTCAAAGCCTTCGAGCGCAAGCGTCCGTCACGCAAGCCCTTTCCCGAACACCTGCCACGCGAGCGCGTCGTCATCGCCGCTCCCGCTAATTGCGCCTGCTGCGGATCGGCCAAACTGTCGAAGCTCGGGGAAGATATCACCGAGACCCTGGAAGTCATCCCGCGTCAGTGGAAGGTCATCCAGACGGTGCGGGAGAGGTTTACCTGCCGCGAGTGTGAGAAGATCACGCAGCCACCCGCACCATTCCACGTAACACCCCGCGGTTTTGCCGGACCGAACCTGCTGGCGATGATCCTGTTCGAGAAGTTCGCCCAGCACCAGCCGCTCAACCGCCAGAGCGAGCGCTATGCCCGCGAATGCGTCGCCCTCAGCTTATCGACGCTGGCAGATCAGGTTGGAGCATGTGCCGCGGCATTGAAGCCCATTCACTCACTGATCGAGGCGCATGTCCTTGCTGCCGAACGTCTGCACGGCGACGACACGACCGTGCCGATCATGGCCAAAGGAAAGACCGATACAGGCCGCATCTGGACCTATGTCCGGGACGATCGACCGTTCGGAGGCCTCTCCCCGCCGGCGGCCCTTTACTATGCCTCGCGAGATCGACGGCAGGAGCATCCGGAGCGCCACCTGAAGACCTTCACCGGCATTCTGCAGGCGGACGCCTATGGCGGCTATAATCCGCTGTTCAAGGTTGATCGCGATCCAAATCCGCTAAGGCAGGCGTTCTGTTGGGCACACTCGCGGCGCAAGTTCTTCGTGCTCGCCGACATTGCCGCAAACGCCAAGCGTGGAAAGAACGCCGCGCCGATCTCGCCTATGGCGCTCGAAGCCGTCAAACGGATCGACGGCCTGTTTGATATCGAGCGGGAGATCAACGGGCTTACGGCCGATCAACGCCTGGAACGTCGCCGCAAGGAAAGCCTGCCGCTCGTCGATGATCTGCAGGCTTGGCTTCAAACCGAGCGGGCAAAGCTCTCACGCAGTTCTCCGGTCGCAGAGGCGATCGACTACATGCTCAAGCGCTGGGATGGCTTCACGTCATTCCTGGGGGATGGCAGAATTTGCCTTACGAATAATGCGGCAGAGCGAGCCCTGCGAGGCTTCGCACTCGGCAGAAAATCGTGGCTCTTCGCCGGATCAGACCGCGGTGCAGATCGTGCAGCCTTCATGGCCACATTGATCGTGAGTGCCAAGCTCAACGACATCGATCCGCAGGCCTGGCTTGCCAACGTCCTTGCCCGCATCGCGGACACACCGATTACCAGGCTGGAGCAACTGCTTCCTTGGAATTGGACACCGCCGAACATCAACGCTCAAGCAGCCTGACCTGCGGCCTTCACCGGAGGCTTACCCCGAAAGTCGATCGGCTCGCGATGCAGGTAGACCTTGAGATCAGCGCCAAGTCTGAACATGACCCAGCGCTCCGATGATTGCCGTCAATGCATCTACGTCACCGCATTCCAACGTCAGCTTCACGCCGTTCGGCAGTGACGCGCTCACCTTCGCTGGAGAGGGCAGCGGCCGGTTCCTCTCTGCTTTCCGAGGCAGCTCTTCACCAAACTCAAACTCGTCGCTGGCCGCGGTGATTTGCACCGGAATAAAAGACGATGTCGAAGACGGCGGCGACGCAAGCGGCTGGGTGTGCTTCCGTATCCATTTCCAAACGAGGTTCGCGTTGACCCCGTGTTCGCGCGCGAGTTTCGATACCGATGCGCCAGGTTCAAGGCAGGCCGCAATAAGGCGGTCTTTCGAACTTTGATCGAAACGGCGTCTCCCATTCCGACCGACCAGCCGCACGGCAAGTTTTTGACCTTCTTCCATCACTTGGTGTCCACCTTTTTTGGTGGACACCTCATGCCAGAGCTCACTCAATTGCAGAAGGTGCGGGGAAAATCGCGCTTACATTTGGACTATGGACGGAAGCGCTTCAAAAGCGCAGCCAACTGCGATGATGCTGGCAACGGCCGCGACCTGACGGTCGAGCCCATCTGATCAAACGAGCCTGATCGAACGAGCTTGATCAGGCGACGCCGATGCGCAGCAGGTCGTGGAAATGCACCAGTCCGACCGGCCGGCGGTCGTCGTCGATGACGATCAGCGCGCCGATATGATGCTGGTTGAGCAGCGCCAGCGCCGCGGTCGCCAGTATCGTCGGCTTCACCGTCTTCGGCGTCTTGGTCATGATATCGTCGACCGCGAGCTCGGCCAGATTGCGGGTCAGATTGCGCGCCATATCGCCTTCGGTGACGATGCCGCAAAGCCGGCCATCCTCATCCAGCACGCCGACGCAGCCGAAATGCTTGCGCGACAGCACCGTGATCGCCTCCGGCATCGGCGTGCCCTTGGCAACGAGCGGCAGCCGCTCGCCGGTATGCATGATATCGGCGACATGCATCAGGCTGGCGCCCAACTTGCCGCCGGGATGGAAGACATGGAAATCCGTGGCGGTAAAGCCGCGCGCTTCCAGGAGCGCCACTGCCAGCGCGTCGCCGAGCGCAAGCTGCATCAGCGTCGAGGTCGTCGGCGCCAGCCCATTGGGGCAGGCCTCCTGTTCGTTCGGCACCAGAAGGACGATATCGGCGGCGGTCGCCAGCGAGGAACGGTCGCTGCAGGTGATTGCGATCAGCGGAATGGAGAAGCGCCGGGTGAAGGAGATGATGCTCTTGAGCTCGGCGCTCTCGCCGCCTTTGGAAATCGCCAGCACGACATCGTCGCGCTCGATCATGCCGAGGTCGCCGTGATTGGCTTCGGCCGCATGCACGAAAAAGGCAGGTGTCCCGGTTGAAGCGAATGTCGCCGCGAGCTTGGCCCCGATATGGCCGCTCTTGCCGACGCCGGTGACGATGACGCGGCCGGAGATGTCGCCGATGACTTCGACGGCCCGTGTCAAAGGATCGGCCAAGCCATTGTCAAAGGCCCGTTCCAGCGCTTCAAGACCGCGTCTTTCGGTCTCTATCGTGCGTTTTGCCGATTCGAGCACGCTGTTTTCAACGAGGTTTATCGCTCTTCTGTTCATGAAGTTGCGTTAGACCTTTTCACTTTCCAAGTCCACCCCGCACTCTTTCCGTCCCCGCACTCTTTCCGTCAACATTTATCGAATGAATGGGAAGAGGCTGCCGTTTTGACCGGCTTCAGAAGCGGTTAAGAGTGACCGCTCATGCCGCCCCGCGCTCCACTTTTTGCCACGCCAGGAAGTGGGCTTCGTATGGGCGAAAGAAGCAACAAATCTTGCTAACCTGGACCCAATCACGACGAGAATTTCAGAGCAAGGACGGTAATCGCTTAAGACGGGCAAGAATGCGATGTTGAAAAGGCAACAGGCGCAAGTAAGGGGCGGGCCAGAACAAATCTCGGAAGAAATTTGATGATTTCGAACGGCCGATCCATTTCAGAAATGCAGGATGGATGTATCCTTTGTGGATAGCTTGATTGATATCCGCCAGTGTAACGGCACCTGCGTCCAGCGCAGCGTTCACTGCCGCATAAAACACTCTTCGATTGGGATTGGTCGGCTCCACCCACGGCTGACGGTTCATGTCGGTGAAGTGGATAAGGCTCGTCTCGTCTCTGTTATAATATTCGAGCGCATTCCAGCGGAATGGCAAAGTCATTGCCTTTTCATCGGCAGACATATGCGAGAATTCGTAGACCAGAGAATGATAGTCATAGACACCAGCGTCGAGCTTTTGCATCAACCCCTCGGCATCCCAGCGCGCTTTGGCGCAATCGACCAGGAAGACACTGTATTGCGGTCGACGACCGCGTTCAGGGGGCTGTTCAGCATATAAAAGCGAAACCCCGTCTGGCATCGGCCAATTCCATAATTCGGCGATGTCGGTAAAGACCAGCATATCCGCATCCAGATAGATTGCCCGGCCCTCATAACCGCAAATTTGCGGAATCATGAAACGTGTGAAACTGAAGCCAGTCTTGGACCTGAGCGCCGGGCTTTGAGGCGAAGGAGCGGCATAGTCACTGAGATAGTGAATCTTCACCGGAGCACTTGTACGCGAAGTGATGCTATGTGCGAGCACCTTAGCACCAATCATCTGGTATTCATCGGTGCCTATAAATATCTGGATTGGGTCCAAGTTCGCCATATGGTTGGCCTATCTTTGGCTGCGTTCTGATCTTATGTGGCGGGCAAGCTGCGCGATGCCCGTTTCCAGACTCACTTTCGGTTCGTACCCTAACAACGTCCGAGCCCGCGTATTATCGGCAAGCGCAAAACGGATATCCCCTGGCCGGAAATCGCCAGAAATGCGAAGGTTTTCCTTTCTGGCTCCCAGTTCTGTAAGCAAGCATTCCGCCGCATAACGAATTGTCGTGCTAATGCCGCTTCCCACATTTATCGGCTCACTGTCAGCACTGCCGGAGACGGCAGCCAGCATCAGCGCCTCGACTATGTCATCGACGTAGACGAAATCGCGGACGATCTCGCCATCCTCATAGATGTTCAGAATCTTGCCGTCCAAAATCTGCTGGCCAAAAATTGAGAGCACGCCGGTATAGGGATTCCTGCTACTTTGACCAGGCCCGTAAACATTCTGAAATCTGAGGATTACGGGCTGGATCCGCGTGTTGTCGAGACCTTGGACGCAAATGTATTCCTGCATTAGCTTTGTGGAAGCATAAATGCTTGACGGACGCAGCGTGATGCCTTCAGGAGTGGCGACAGGAGTAGCCGCTTCGCCAGCGCTGTCGTAGAGATCAAAAATCCCCTTAGACATCGTCTCGCTTGGACGCGGCTTCGGCGTGAAGATTTCGCCTAGGCTAGATTTGTAGGCGCCCTCCCCGTAGACTGCCCTCGAAGAGGCCAGAACGAGCCGTCTCGCTTTGTCGGGAAGCTTACGCAACCCTTCAATCAGATAGGCGGTTCCATTGATGTTGGTATCACAATATCGGGAAATTTCGTGATAACTCTGACCAGTTCCAGTTTCGGCCGCAAGGTGGAAAATCAGATCGGGGTCGTGTCGTTCGAGTACGCCTTCAAGGAACGCCCTGTTTGATACCGATCCTTCTTCAACAATCGCCCCGTCGATAGATTTAGCCGGTTTTTCGCCGTGGACTTGAGGATGAAAGTTGTCGAGCGCGACGACGGACTTAATGTCTGGCCGCTGCGCCAGACGCGCAATGAGCCGCCTGCCGATGAAGCCCATGCCACCGGTAACCAATACTGTGTCTTGCTTCACTACCAAGAATCTCCTTGGGCATCTAACCGGGTCGGAATCAGGCTGCCTTCTCGGCGGCCAGTTTCGCCTCATATTCCTTGATAGCCTTGGTACGGAGACGCTTAGCCTCGTATACTTCCTTATGCGCGACGTATCCCAGGCGTTTATCATTGGCCTTGTGATAGCTGTACCAGAACTTGCGGGCAAACCCCGGAATTTTGTTCAGATACTTGAGATCAGCGATCAGAGAGGGCCGGAAATAGCCCCTAGCGACCTCTTTCTTGATCTGATCCATCTTCAACTGCCCCTCGGCAACCATTCGGTTCACTTCGTTGAACCAGATATATCCGAGCGGATGGCCACTATAGGTCCACGGCTGAGTATAGACGTCGGTATAGTGCAGCAGGCAGGTGTTTGCGTCCCAATGCTCAAGCGAGTTCCATTCGAATGGAACGCCATATTTCACCTCGTTTTCATCGAGGATGCAGAACTGGCTCATCAACTGATCGTAATCATATTTGCCGTCATCCATGCCCTGGACGATCTCTTCGACCTTCCAGTCGCAAGCGGCGCAATCGATCAGCATGACTGCGCATTGTTTCTTGCGGGCGGCAGGAGCTCCCTCCTTCGCCGTCGTCACTTCAGTGTGTTTGACCTCTTGCTGGACAATGATCTTCGCGCCGTCGAAGGGAATATTCCACAATTCCTTGATATCTTTCATGACGATCATGTCTGCGTCCATGTAGATCGCCTTTCCCTTATATCCATTCAGCGCAGGAATGGTGAAGCGGGAAAAGGAGAAGCCTGTGCGCTGACCATTACGTGGATCAACCGGTGAGGGCACGGGCAAATCTAGCATTCCAAAGACCTCAACCTTTGCATTGGTGTGACGCTTGATCGAGTATTCCAGAACGTTGACTGCAAGCATCTGCGAGCTGTCCGTTCCTACAAATACGCGGATGGTGTCATCATCCAGATTGCGGGTAGCGAGGTCGTTGATCTGGGTTATAAAAGTCGGCATCGTCAATCGCCTTCCTACTGGATCGGATAAGTTGCGTGTTTCACTCATACATTCTTACCCGCCCTTGGATCAAATGGAATTAGCGGGAATAGACAGCTTTTGATCCCGCGGAGAATGATGAGCCGCGGGCGAGGTATCACTCGCTGAAGTGCTCGTTTTGTGGCGGTTTTGGCGCGCGAGGGCCTAACAGGCGATCTATCTCACGCACCATGTTGGACGCAACGCTTCCCGGCGCCAACGCGGACGATTTGAAGCGGCTGACTGCATCCGTACTGGCGCTGGCGTCAAGAGAACGGGTTACAAAACCCTCGATATCCTCATAGGAACGACCGATTTCGAGCGGTTCAAACAGAGGCAAATCCAGCGTATTGGCAAAGACCAAAACCGGCCGGCAAAGCTGTGTCGCATCCACTGCAACTGTTGAGGGAGTTGTGATCGCCGCTTGCGAGGCCGAGAGCAAATCGGCGGCAGTGACACCGGCGAACTCGGGATCATCCCGGCGCAATAGAAACGTATTGGCCCGGGTTGTTATTCGGGGATTCTTTTGTAGCCAGACGCCAGCCGGATGCGGTTTTATCACAAAAAACACATCCTTGAACGCGTCTACCAGTCGTTCAATATGCGCGCTGAAGTGTTCACGATAGCCATCGGCTTCATACCGATGCCAATGCAGATTCTCAAAAATCGCGATCACCGGTAGGCGACGAGGGTTGGTGACCTCGAGGCTCCTCTGAAGCGTAACAAGGTGCCGCGTCGTGCTTGGCGCAAATCGTCCCACGGGAATACAGCGTCGCACGAGATCGGACGATGCTTCCTTCGGCAGCCGCGCCGGATCGCCGTAGGTGAATATGGATGACGACGCAATTTTCACGTCGCTGGTATGGCGATCGTCAAAGTAGGATAAACCCGGCGCTTCCAATCCATGTTGCATGGATATTGTTGGAATACCGAGTTCATTGGCTTTCAACACAGCCGCGTGGACCAATCGATGAGGGCGCAAGGAAGTCTCCGCACCGACAACAAGGACGGACGCGGACTTCACATCGAGCGCTCGCAGATTGCCCTCCTCCGTGTCTTCCGTAAGAAGACGAAGACGCGCACCGGTGCTGACGATCTCTCGCACGATATCGGGCTGTTGAAGGTATACCGACTTCAGAAGCACCACATCCACATCATAGCGGTTGTCACTCTTGCCTTCGCCAGCGGCTGCAACCAAAGCCGTCACGACTGGCAGCAGTACGTGAATGTCCTGTAGGAGATGGAAGAATATGACAACACGCGGGGATTTGGCAGACCGGGACTTCTCCAACCGAATAAGCTCGAGCCATTTCCGACCAGTAGCCTCCGCCGAGAATTCGTTCTTAATAATCGACCTTGCCTTCTCAAGGTCCGCCTTTGTCGCCGCTTCATCGAGAAGATACCGTCGAAAGCCGCCCTCCCAATCATCGGTTACGATGCAATCCTTCAACGGCTCGAGAGATAATAGACGTGAAGCAATCACCGGAGTACCGCAGCTAAGCGCCAGAAGCGCGCGATTGGCCGATTTACACGCTGAAAATTCATCCTCGATCTGGGGCATGAGGAAGGCATCACTCGCCCTCACGGCCTCAAAACAGCTCTCTTGGCTCCAAAACTCGAACCGTGACCGGAACGGGAGTGGCTCTATCAGGGTCTTGTAAGCATCAGAGCGGCTACTCATGACGACCAGTTCGAAATCAACCGTCTGCGCTAGGCGGATTAGATCGGATGCAATGAGCGTTAAGGTTTGTATGCCCGATTGAAAGCTGTCCGACCCCGCATTCCCGAACCAGATGAGTTTCTTGCCAGCGTCGCGACCCGAGACCCGTGACTGATCCGCCGGCATCTTATTACGACCTGCATTCGTTGGGCGAGGGCGAGTTGCCCAATAACCACGAAGTCGATGATGCAGCCTCGCAGGCAACTTACGAGGCGCGCGAGACAGTTCTGCCACCAACATTCGAAAGGACAGAAAGGACTCTTGCGCCTGCTGTCGCATCCGTCTTATCTTGGATTTCAAGCCGACCAAGCGGGTGCGCGGACGAACGAGTCGACGAAGCTCAGCAAGACTATAGGCATCAATCTTTTTGACGCTGAAAACACGCGTGCTCTCAATGAGAGCGCTAGACTCCGCTTGATCAGGAATAACAACGATCGGAATCGAATCTGAAAGCGAAACGGATAATACCTTTCTCAGTTGCTCGGTTGGCACCACGATCGCGTCGATATACGGCGCTTGAGAGAGGATAATAACCCTTCGCAGTTCCCCAGAACTATTACCGTACCTGGGATGCGTGACATAATCGCATAGGTCAAGAAAGACTTTTCGTCCATATCGCTCGCTGAGTTCCCGCATGATCGGGGTCAGAACATGGCTTATCGTCTTGACGAATATAACGACATCATAGTCTTTCAGATGTTCGATCTTGGCATCTTGGATCGAGAAATAAGCGTTTTGGAATCCATTGTCCGCAAGGGCAAAGCTGGGATAGAGCGCGCGATACCTAAAACTGGCGACGTTCGGGCTGATGTCTGCCGATACCCAAGCAATTTTCATGTGGCTTCCAGGAAAAGATCCATACTGCGCAAGAGCGTCACCGAGGACCGCTCTTGCATTCAAACATGCAATCGCAGGACCTTTACAACTTGCTCCTCCAATCTCGCAAGAGAATAAAACTCTGCGATCTTATCCTGCACGTTCTGCAATAAAGATGCCGCTTCGCTGTGGGGCATCGAAAGCAATTCTGTGATGCGCTCCGACCATGTTGAGATCTCATTTTGGGGCAAGCCCGTGATATCGCAAATACGCGCATAGACCGGGCCTGTCGACAGCACAGGTAGCACGCCAGAGCTTGCGTACTCTATGAATTTCGTATTTGCCTTACAGTCA
Source organism: Rhizobium sp. BK591 (assembly GCF_014195045.1). Classification (NCBI taxonomy): domain Bacteria; kingdom Pseudomonadati; phylum Pseudomonadota; class Alphaproteobacteria; order Hyphomicrobiales; family Rhizobiaceae; genus Rhizobium; species Rhizobium sp. BK591. Next base: position 765,772 of record NZ_JACIAZ010000004.1, on the reverse strand, counting down.
TTGAATGGATTGCGCACTAGCGGCGCCAAGCCGACTTTCCAATCAAGCTCACGCATTCTCCCGAGGAAACCATTATAGTCCGCTGTCGGCGGAACGGCGCGCACCCTGCTGCCGTATTTACGAATCATTTCAGGCGGCATCTTGATCGATCCGAAGGTTTCGAAGCGTGCTTCCGGGAGACGATCGAGCACCTGTTCGATCGACGGCAGGACTTGCGCCAGATCCTCCGTGTGACCGGCGGTCCCCATGTAGCCGAACAGGAGCTTGTCTGACAGTTCTCGCTTTATGTCATTTGAGGCGGGGCAATATATCTCGCCAGCGATAGTTTCGGGTTTGAACTCATAGCGCTCAAAACGCCTCTTCAGCTCTTCGGTGGACAGGTAAATAAGGCTAGCACCTTCGCAGAGCGCTCGCATGCTCTGGAGTCGGACAGGATCATGGTACCGATCATATTTTGCCTTACCCAGCGAGATCGGAACCTCAAACAAGTCGTCGTCGAAGTGGCTCACGAGCGGAATGCCCGAATCGTGACAGTAAGCAACGACTTCCTTCGAGCCGACACCTCCATAGCGGCTCGCCACCAATACCGTAGGCTGCAAAGACGACAAAAGCGCACGCATATCTTGAGGGGTCGAAATGACCGACTCTTCAAACAATGCGAGCGCAACCTCCCCAGTCCGCCGGCGTGACATCAGCGGCAAGTCAAAGCTTATTCGCTGAGTTGCGCCGGCGCCATCTGCCATTATCACCACCCTATGACGAGCGTCAGAAAAATGACGATCGAATATGAGCGGAGAAAACTTCGAGGTTGATCGGCCCTGAGGCGTGGGGCGGAATATACGGGCGATACGGCGCAGCATTTAACGGCATTTCATCGGTAGCAATACTCGTACAGGTCTTGAGTTGCTGCTGTAGATATAGCAGGAGAAACGCGATCGCAAACACAATCCCCATCCGAAGTGTCGGTTCGGAAGCTGGGGCAAGACGCCGCAAAACGGCGTGCAGGAGAAGTTTTCGCTGGCGCACCGGCCAAAAGCTGAATATCGGTGCCCCGCTGACCATGCAGTTTACCACCAAGATAGGATGTTTGTTTCTCAGCATGCAGACTAAAAGCGTTGATTTCGATGGCACGCCTTCGCCGGTCAAACAGGTCCGGCATAGTATCGCGCTTGCCTATCAGTTGTTCCGACCGCAGCTTAAGGCCAAATTCAGCCGATCATTCCTTGGCTATTTCTGGATCATTTTCCCTATCGTTGTGCTGACTGTGGCAGCGCACGGAGCACATCAATCTGGAATCATGTTCGCGCCAGACATCGATCTCCCTTTTTTCATATTTTATATGATCGGAGTGGTCGCGTGGTTGAATTTTGGGGAGGCTCTTATGCTGGGGGTGCGATCAGTTGAAGCCTCCCGGTCGTTCATCGCGCGTGTCCGCTTTCCAATGCTCAGCATCGTGCTCAGCCAGTTGTTTGCAATCCTGGTCGATGGCCTGATCCGTATTCTGTTTGTCGCTCTGATGTCGCTTGCCTTTGGAATTGGCCCGTTGAGAGTCATGTCTAGCTGCGGGATTATTCTGTTCGGTACCGTCTTTGGGGTAATGCTCGGCGCCTTTATCGCTCCCTTTGCACTATTGGTGGAGGACGTGAAGCGCATTTTCCAGTTATTTTTGTCATTCGGTCTCTTAGTTAGCCCGGTGTTTTTTCAGCCGCGGCCAGGCACAACACTGGAAACTGTTCTATATTTTCATCCAATTGCCCCGATCGCTTTGCCGGCTCGCAAGGCGATGGCGGGTACGCCAATTGACATTCCACTTTCGGCTGTGTTCGCTCTCACAGTATTGGGTCTACTGGTTGTCGGGTTGCGCTTCTTCATCAAGGCTAAGCCGCTCATCGTTGAGCGCATGCTATTGGGAGGGCGATGAGTGTCAGAAAATACTGTCGTTCGCGTCAACGGGTTGAACAAAAAATTTAATCGCGATCTGAAAGGTTCTTTTACCTCCGGCATTCGTACGTTGATTGGCGGTGCCTTTAAAGAGAACCCCAGCAGGCTGAAGGCTGGCGAGTTTTGGGCGCTTCGAAATATAAATCTGGAGCTTAACAAGGGTGAGTCACTTGGCCTTGTAGGCGTCAACGGCAGCGGCAAGACCACTCTGCTTCGCCTTATAGCTGGGGTCATAAACCCGACATCTGGAACGATCGAGACCCGTGGCAAGATCGCCCCGATGCTGGCTCTCGGCGCAGGCTTTGAACCCAGTCTCAGCGGCTCTCAGAACGTCTACCTCAATATGTCGCTGCTTGGCATGACGACTGAGGAGATACGAGCGTGCTACGACGAGGTCGTCGATTTTGCAGAGATCGGCGAAAGCATCGACGCGCCGCTCGGCACGTATTCGACAGGCATGAGGATGAGGCTTGGATTTGCGTGCGCCGTCCACACCGACCCGCAACTTCTCATCGTCGATGAGGTACTGGCCGTCGGAGATGCGAGCTTCCGCGTAAAATGCCGTAACAAGATCAACGACATTCGCAAGGGAGGGGCATCCCTCATTCTCGTCTCCCATTCGCGGCTTTCGATAGAATATCTGACGGACCGAGCAATCTATTTGCGGAAGGGCCAGGTGTTGGCGGAGGGAGATTCAAAATCCGTTCTCGATGCCTATGAAACCGATCAAACCAGAGCAACAAGAGAAAAGTTAAACAGCCGGAACAACGTGGCAACCTCTGCAACCTCCAGCGCGGCAACCAAGAAAGTGAGCATTGAGCAAGTCCGATTCCTTGACAAGGCCGGCCATGAGATTGAGCAAATTTTCCCTGGCGAGGATTTGACCGTCGAAATCACCGTGACGGCTGATGAAGACCTTGATGAATGCGCGTTCAACGTCATGTTCAAACCCGTCGTCGAACCAGTGGTCTACCATCCCGCCTCCACGCGAGACGAATTGGGCTGGGTACAAATTACCAAAGGCAGGCACACAGTTCGCATGAAATTTGATCCGGTCATCTACTTGCCTGGCCTTTATTCGATCAGAGTCAACGTCTCGCAGGGCCCATTGATGGACATCCTGTGTCACATGGAAGAGAAGAGTGTGCGCGTATTGCGACCCGAGGGAAAGATCATTCGTTCTCAATACATACCGCCGCTTCACATCGACCTCGCGGGCTTGACTATTACCGAACCGGATCCCGAGGAGATGGATTTTGAAGGAGCTGAAGATCTTTGACGAGGCGTCCACACGTACTGAATGACAGGTCACTGCAACTTGTTGTGTTCCATGTCGATAAAGGCGCCGCTGTTATCGATCGAACCAAATATGGAGACTTCCGCGCGCGAGATTATCACAAAATGATTGCGCGGATGTGGGCGTCATTCCGACGCCACCATCCGGGCACGACCCTCACCATTCTTACGGATACAGACAGCCGATTCAAATTGCCGGGTGCTACGATTTGGCGTCGCGAAATGGATGTCGATCGAATAATGTATGAGCGTATGGTCTGGCAACGCGATGCACTTACGCGCCTTGACAGCAAACACCCGGTATTCCTGCTCGATTCCGACATGCTCTGCCTCAGAAGCTTCGGCCACCTGTTTGAACAGAAGACCGGTAACTTTGATCTCGCGTTGACCTTTCGACGGTCCCACAACTCACCGATCAACGGCGGCTTGCTAATCGTAAATAGCGGTGGCGAAGCACGTAAGCGCGTACTGAGTATGATGTCTCAGATGATTGATAACTACACGTCTATGAGCGAGGAGGAAAAGACATGGTTCGGGGACCAGCTCGCGCTCCGTGATCTTGTGGGTCTGCATCACAGCAAAATGCGCAACCGTCAAGTGGTTGAAACCCGGGCAGGACACGTCCTTCTGCTGGACTGCGAACAGTATAATTTCACCCCGAAATTGAGCGATCATGACATCCTCAAGCCGGCACCGAAATGTCGGCTGTATCACTTCAAAGGTAATCTCAAGCATTACATGGAGCCGTATTTCACGGTCGCAAGTGCCATTCCCTTTAGGCCCTCCTCATTCCTTGCCTATCCGTTTCTGCCGTGGGCGTTCTTTAAGATTTGGCGGCTGGAGCGGATCCGGCATGCTGAGTCTCAACGTGGCGAACAGCAGCCGGAGAACACACGCTCGATAGCGACGGAGAGAAACGCTCCTAAAGAAGGCGAGCAAATACGCATCGAAATCAAGAAACTTTCGGACGAGCTGCGAGCTCGCAACTTGACATATTGCGGCTACGACAAACTGGCTATCCTTCACGATTGTATTGTCGACGTGGAACGAAACAAACTTGAAGGGCGGTTCATTGAGGCGGGGGTCGCCCTTGGCGGCTCGGCCATCTTCATGTGCCACTATAAATCGCGCGATAGGCCACTAGACCTGTATGACGTCTACGACCAAATCCCTGCTCCGGGTCCGGAAGACGGGGTCGATGCACATGATCGTTATGCTCAAATCGAGTCCGGGCAGTCCCAAGGCCTTGGTCAGGATGAATATTACGGTTACCTGGGCGATACAAAGCAGCTCGTCGCCGACAACCTCAAGGCTTTCGGCTTCCTTGCATCCGAGCATAACATAAATTTCATCAAGGGATTGTTCCAGGATACGATGACCCTGACGGAGCCAGTTGCGGTCGCTCATGTCGACGGAGATTGGTACGATTCGGTCAAGACTTGCATCGATCGCATCGCGCCACATATCGTAAAGGGCGGTTACATTATATTTGACGACTATTCGTCTTATTCCGGATGTCGAAAGGCTGTGGATCAGTGGCTCGCGCAATCACCTGAGTTTGAGCCGGTCATGATTAAGCGCTCCATTGCCGTTCAGCGAAAACGCTAGCGAACCCCTGCCAATCCTCCGAGGTCGCCGATGTTGTCATCTGCTCGACTCCTCTCACCGCACACTCGGCCACTATTTGGCTGCAATTAGAGGCTCGACGACCTGCCTCGGCTATCCCATCTACACCGCGGATCCGCAGGTTCCCGAAGGCACCGATCGTACTACTCGACGATCAAACTTTCAAATCAAGCTCGCCTCAGACGAGTTTTCTGCCAAAGTTGGCCTAATTGTCGCATCCACTTGCCGCCCATCATTGAATAAAAGCATGGTCATCCAGACAACCTGTTGCCGGAATGCCACTTTGAATAAAGCCATAGATTGCGCCCACGCCTACAACTTGACAGGGGTAATCACGATCCTTAGCGAGGCAGCATGGGCACCGTCAGGACCGGAAAATTGAATTACTTCAGACAACTCAAGGTAGCGGTTCTTGGTCCGGAGAATGGGACGGGAGATTCGCGCGACCGAAATAACCGCATTGCGGTCTTTGCCTTTGCAATCCTTCCAGGACTTTCGCCGAACTTCAACTCCTTCATCCTCCTCGCGTCCATGGTGTGGGGCGCCTACTGTCTGGCGACAGGCCGACTTGCGTTGAACCTGTCGAGATCCGACCGGCTGGTTGCCATCGGCATGTCGATCTACCCGTTGGTGATGATCGCGAGCATATTCATCAATCCACCTTACTCCGAGGAACTGGACTGGATATTCCGGCTCCTGCCTTTCTTTTCGGTCTGGCTGATCTTGCCGCGGATGCGCCTCTCTCCCGATGGCCGTCTCGTGCCACTCTTTATCCTCGGCGCCGGTATCGGCATGATCCTCACCTTTCTTTTCAGTCTGCTGCAGATCATGTTTCTGATGTCCAGGGCAGAGGCGGGAACTTCGAACGCTGCACTCCTCGGAGTCATAGGCGTGCTTTTCGGCGGCATTGCGCTTCTCAACGTTCAATCTCCCAGAAGCGTAGAGCAAAGAATTGCGATATTGGGATATGCTGCGGGTCTCGGCTGCGTGCTGCTTTCGGGAACGCGCTCAGCCTGGCTGGTCATTCCCGTCCATATCGTCATCTTTCTCTGGTATTTTCGCAAACACAGCTTCCATCTGAGTTTGCGCAGCCTGGCCATTACCGGCTCCCTGCTGTTGGCGGGAATTGTCGCCTTGGGAAGCGGCCAAATCCTCGATCGCATCCAGGCGCTCCAGGGAGATCTGACAACACTCGAACGCAGCGACGGCGAGATCACATCGCTCAGCGCGCGGCTCGCTTTGTACAAAGGCGCCCTATCAGCAATCCGCGAGGACCCGTTGACGGGCTATGGTCCGCAAAACCGGATGGCCTCGGTTCTGGCGGAACTTCCCGATAACATAAGGCCGCAGCTGCCCTTCTCGCATGTCCACAACGGCTTTCTGACCGCGGGAATCGACGCCGGCGTTATCGGCATTGCAGCGCTTTGCCTGATGCTCATGACGCCCGTGATAGGCGCGTGGAGAAAGGAAGCGGGGCCGGGCCGGGACATCTCCATCGCGCTCGCTCTTCTGCTCGTCAGCAGCTACGTCATCACGGGCAGCTTTGGCATCATGTTCAATCAGAAGGCTCTGGATCCGATCTTCGCCTACCTCGTCGCACTTATTTGCGTGGATCGCGGCAACACGCGCTTTGCGCCCGTCGTTCGGGGCTAGATCTCTCAGGAGTGGTTGAGCTTTCCACGAACCTCAGAACTGCCCTAAAGTTTTGCTGTTACGCAAGTCAGGGAAAACTCCTGCTCTTACCGGAGTTGACCTGCCACTGAGAATTTCCTCCAGAATGGATTAGAGTCCGGCCTATTAAGGGACGGACGAATGAAGAAGCAGAGATTTACGGAAGAGCAGATTATCGGTGTGCTGAAGGAGCAGGAGGCTGGCGCGAAGGCGGCCGACCTCTGCCGCAAGCACGGGATTTCAGAAGCGACGTTTTATAACTGGAAAGCCAAATATGGCGGCATGGAAGTCTCCGAGGCGAAGCGGCTGAAGGCGCTTGAGGACGAGAATACCAGGCTGAAGAAGCTGCTGGCCGAACAGATGCTTGATGCAGCCGCGCTCCGCGAGCTTCTTGCAAAAAAATGGTAGGGCCTGCCGCCAAGCGTGAAGCCGTCACGCATCTGAAGGCCGTCATGGGTCTTTCGGAACGGCGGGCCTGCCAGATCGTATCCGCCGACCGCAAGACGATCCGTTATCGGTCCAATCGACCGCCGGAGGTCGATCTGCGAGCGAAGCTGCGTGACCTCGCTAACGAGCGACGGCGTTTCGGCTACCGGCGGCTATTCATCCTGCTTCGGCGAGACGGAGAGCCGTCCGGGGTCAATCGCATATACCGTCTTTATCGCGAGGAAGGGCTTTCCGTTCGCAAGCGAAAGCCCCGTCGGCGTGCTGTCGGCACGCGTGCGCCGATCCTGGTCGAAGCGAAGGCCAATGCCCGCTGGTCGCTGGATTTCGTGCATGACCAGTTTGCGCGGTAGACGCTTCCGGGTGCTAAACGTTGTCGATGATGTGACGCGCGAATGCCTGGCGGCAATCCCGGACACGTCTATCTCCGGTCGCCGTGTTGCTCGGGAACTGACGACGCTGATCGAACGACGCGGCAAGCCTGACATGATTGTCTCCGACAACGGCACCGAATTCACCTCGAATGCCATTCTTGCCTGGTCGAAGGATCACAAGGTCGAGTGGCACTACATCGCGCCGGGAAAGCCAATGCAGAACGGCTATGTCGAGAGTTTCAACGGTCGCATGCGCGACGAGTTGCTCAACGAGAGCCTCTTCTTCGGCCTCGATCATGCCCGCAGCGCCATCGCTGAATGGGCTGAGGATTACAATCCTGTTTCATAACACCCATCTTTCTATGTCATTGAAGGGAATAGGCTTTCCTGATCTGGAGGCGATCCCGCGGGGTGGCGAGGGTTCTTCCGGGCACGATCGAGGATCTGACGTGCTTGTGGGGTCGCGAGTTTGGAACGGCTGAAGATCCATGGGCCATCGGGTAGCGGATGAACCCCCTCAATATCGCCAGCCTCGGCCGCCAGACGCAGCGTCTTTGGCGTTATCCCGAGTAACTTCGCCGCACCGCCCAGATTAAGCCATGGCTCGACCCCGTCGATCTGCGGACGGAAGACCGGAATCTTGCGATATGACCTCAGCGCGGTGACCCGCTCCCGTGTCCAGCGATTGCCATTGCCGGTCGTCAATCCGTTGCGATTGAGGACACCGGCAATCACGTCGTCATTGGCGATCAAGATGAGCTGTCTCACAGCGTCGACAATGTCGTCAGGGGTCGCGTTTCTTTGGCCACGGCGTCGCTTCGGCAGGCGCAGCTCGGTGTGGACGCCTCCAACCCAATGAATGACGAGGACGATCTCAGAGGTTCCATCATCGAGATCGGCGACCACTTCATTGATGAGCGTGCGCACGATGCGCTTCTTCAGTCTTGCATCGGTTGTCGGCGCCGTCCAGACGGTGCGAAGGTTTCCCGCAAGTGCGGTTACCTGTGATGCGGACATAGGGAACGGCTGCGGCGTAACTGTCCGATGTTTGGCAATCTTGGCCTCGATCTCGCCGACGCCAGTCAGCGCCTTGTTCCAGCGCGCCTCCAGCTCCGACGTTACAAGTCTGTTTTCCGGATCGGCCGCGTCATATTGCCGGAATGCCCGGTCGGCTACATAGCGTGCTGCCTCGAGGTCGCGCAGCAGGGCATCCTGAACCTGATCGCGTTGGCTGGCCATATTGCGTTCCGCCTCAACGGCGGCCGCGATGGCTCCCGGTTCGACCACGCCGAGCAGCGCCTCCTCGATCGCATCATCGACCCGCAGACCGCCGAAGGCGATGCAACGTGGTTCGCCACTATCGAGTAGACCACGCCAACAGGAATAGCGCGGGATGTTATGGTTGGCTCCTGTGTAACGAACCGTCAGCTTCCGGCCGCACCTTTTGCAGCGGAACAGGCCGGCAAGCAGAGCGTCGCCATGCTTCGGCGCTCCATGATGGCGACTGGCCGGTACATTGTCGCTGACCATCTTGCGGATCTCCTCCGCCCGCTCCCAACTGATGTAACCTTCGTGCGCGTCCGGGATCAGGGCAAGCCATTCATCACGCGCCTTGCGGCGAATTCCAGATCGGCCATCGTATCCCGGTACGGAACGACTCGTACCATAAGCATAAGCGCCGCCGTAGATCGGGTTCGCAATCATCCGGTGGATGGTGGCATAATTTGGCCTGCGCCAGATGACGTCACCGTTGGCGCACCTGACGGGCAGGTCCAACCCCTGCTCAAGGAACCATAGCAAGGCCTGCCGGGCACTCCCGAGTTCGGTGACCTTGTTGAAGACGAGTGCGATGGCTTCCTGGATGCGTCGGTCTGGATCCTTCTCGATCCTATCACCGGCCTTTACGAAGCCGGCCGGAACAGTGACGACGAGTTCACCGCGGCGAGCCTTCTCATAGCGGGCGGAAAGGGAACGCTGACGCAAGAGATCGAGTTCATACTCGTTGAGGCTGCCCTTCAAACCCAGGAGCAGGCGGTCGTTGCCCTGGCGGGGCGCATAAATTGCTTCCTGGTCGACCAGGACGGTATCGACAACGCGGCACATCTCGATGAGTTGCTGCCAATCGCGGCTGTTCCGGGCGAACCGCGATACCTCACGCGCGGCCACGGCGCCAACCTTGCCAAGGCAGACTTCCGCCACCATCCGATCAAATCCAGCGCGGGTCACGCCGCCGGCGGCCGAACGACCAAGGTCGTCATCCACCGTCTCTATCTGTGACCATCCAAGCGCTGCCAGACGGTCGCGCATGGCGTACTGGAGGGCGCTGCTCTCTCGATTGTGCAGAACCTGGTGAGCCGAGGACTGCCGAACATAGAGGATGGCCTTCCGCTCCAGATGATGCGGCCCGATCTTCTCATGCATCATGACCGGCCTCCTTCTGTTGGGAGGCATGTCCGCACTTTGCGTGATCGACGAACAGCCGCACGATGAGCACCGTCAACGCTTGGCGAGTCTCCTCCGGCAACTCCGACCATTGCGGCGTCCCTGCCGTCTTCCCCCGCTGCGGGGCCGAGAACAGATCGAACTGGCATGTCATGGGCTGGCGAGGCATGAACATCTCTCCGACTCGTTTCGTGAGAGACCAATGCTGCGCCCATTACCGAAGATTGCGATGACGCATCAGCGTCCTTCAGCAATCTTGCCAAAGTATGCAGGCTTGCGAGATCGACGTGCGGGACCGCCAAGCTGCGCCAACAACCACTCACTGATCGGTCGAACATCCACGACGGGACCTCAAGAAGTCGACCAGAAGAAGAACCAGAAAGGCTGCAGCGGAAAATATGCGTCCCTTTGGACACCGCATCATGCACGTGAACGAGCCGTCCGGACCAGGGATGCCACGGATACATAAGCTCGCGAACCTCGGTCCCGTGGGTGTTCTGTCGTCGTGTTGTATAACCATTTCCGGCCGCACTCATCGCTCGGATATCAGACCCCGGCAGACTATGCCGGGACCATCGCCGCAACCGGCTCCAACGCTACGCAAGATGAAAGCTTCGCGTTTCCGCCGGTTGCTCACACCGCGCCATTTGGCGTATTCAAAGCCGCCGAGGCTCTAACCGCCGCTGGATGAAAGTTCAGTGGCAGGTCAGAGTTTCCCCAGCTGACGTCACAACGATGACTGGTCCATCGGGTTATGGGCGGCCAGGAATCGCATTTATAAAACGTTGCATCACCAGATAGCACGCCTGAGCCGAGGTTCTGATAGTCTCCATATCCGCATCGAGGTGACGGCGGAGTTGCCCGGGTTCGATGAGTTCGAAACCGAGAGCACTCGCAATTCCGGGGGACCGCTCATCGACCTTGACGAGGAAGCTCCATTTATTCTGGCTTAACATATGAAGATGCGCATGGAGTCGACTGCCGACATGCAAGTCCACTTGCGAGTAAAACGCCAGGAGCCTGTCAACATTATCAGCAAGGAGGATCTCGTACCCAAGCTGTCGAGCGAATTGCCGCAGATGGCGTGGCGTCTTCGCTTTTTGGCTGCCCAAAGGCATCCTCAACCGATCGACCAACGGCTCTAAGACAGACGGAGGATCAAAATTCTGGTGGAACACCAAAACTCGCCTCTTGTCTGGAAATAGCTCGGCCACCTCTTGTAAAATCGGAATTTCTCTGTCCCAGAAATCACCGCGATCCGTAATCGTTACCGCAATGGTGGCCAGGTTGCGCTCGAACTTAGAGCCGTCCAATAAAGGACGGTCCATGACAACGGGGCAGCACGTCATCAGTGTCTGCTCACGCAGTGCCGGCAGCGCCGTATCCAGGAGCCCCTTCGTAAGGGGACAGCGCCAACTTGAGTACTCAATTCGTTCGTGGATGATCGACAAGATCTCACTGGCGTTATCTGTGAACCCTTCGTTGAAGCCCGCTTCCCCGTGCAAACCGACACCGAACGGTATGAACACCAAGCTCGACTTGCGCAGCGTGCTTGCCTTCATTTTGGCGATAGGCGCGAAGTCATCTTTGAGCTGGTTGGCTCCGGCGAGGATTACATAGCGATGCGACTGCAACCGCGCAAAATCCTCATCGTCGAGGGGCACTCTGGGAGAAAACATCGCCGACTGAGAGAACCTGCCAACCTGCCTCTCAATCGCACGCAAGATGAAGCCGTCACCATAGTTGACCTTCTTTTGATGACGAATGGAAGACGGAACCAGAAATGGAGTAAGAACTGCCGACATCAAGAATTGCGCCTACTTCCGGCCAGCATAAACCGCATAGGGATTAGGGTGAGTGCGGACGATCACTTTTTCAACCACCTCACTATAGTGTTCAAAGAACACTTCTTCGAGGCACTGCGGCGAAAACCTATAGAAGTCAGCATTGTATCGAATGCCGTGTCTAGCGAAAGTGCGTGTGGTATTGTCGCTATCATCGGGAAGGGTCATATAAATCGGCACACCGATGATGGCGAGCCCGCCGGGCTTCAGCACCCGCAAAAACTCACCGGTGCTTTTCCAAAAGTATTTGTCATGCTCAAGCGAAGATGAAGACAGAATACAATCGAATGTGTTCTCACGGTAATCCAATTCGTTCGAATTACCCAACACCATCTCACACTGTTCCAGCTCTGGCGACGTTTTCTCAAAGCCCAGATTCAGCGCAATTTTTCGAGCCCCATTAAATGCGTCCATCGACAATAGGGTATATGCACTTGCGCCGGCTTCCATAACCGCTGCAACTTTGCGATCCGCTAAATGCTTCTTGACGATATTTTCGAAGACCGCAAAAACCTGTGGACTCATAAATCACCCTTTCCTTATTTTTATCGCTGTACGTCTACCCGTATGCCAGAGTATCCATAACAGCTATCCCGCACGGCTTCGGGCAATTGCAAGAAACGTACGCTTCTCTATTGGCTCCAGATAACTATCCAGCATCTCCCACCCACACTCGGCCAGCAGGGACAGAAGTTGATCTTTGGAAAGATGGTTTCTCCAGCCAAGTCGGGTTAGCGCTTCCCTGTCATACACGCCGGCATCTGATATGACATGCGAAATGATAAGCCGATCTGCCGATCCAGCCATCTTAACCAAGAAGCTCTTGAGATCATCGATATATTCGCTGACACCGAGGACTGTTATAAAGTCATAATGCCTGGGTAGATCGTCCTTGTTGAGATCCAGCGCAATAACACGCCGACTCTGAGGAAGAATGTCGTAACCCTGATAGGAAACTCGGGACAAACGAGAAGCGAGGAGTCGCTCGAGTTTCTCATCCCCGCAGCCAAGATCGGCGACATCTACGCGTTTCGCTTCCCGAGTTTGGATATCTCTCTGAATAAAGGAAACGCAGATCTCAGCCCGATTGAGCCACGACGTAGCCTTTTGATCCGACAGGTTATAACGATTCATGATTGCTCTCTTGACGGCTCCACTCAGAGGTTACAACTCCTCGATATCATCCGTGACTTATACCCCGAAGGCGAGATTGCGTTTACCCGCCTTCCACGACAAAGGCTAGCATTTTTCCCAAGCGGAGGCGCTTCCTTCCACACCGCCGATAGCAAGCGCAACGCCTAAAGCCTGTTCAGAAGAGCGAGGATGGGAAGAAATTTGGTTTGGAGCGCGCTTTGGCGCTTTATCTCGGTTCGCTTAAGCATGGATAACCTCTCAAAGGGCCAGCCACCGTGGCGTGCCCGCTGAAATGAATGGAACGCGGCACGATTTTCGGGAGTAAGGCGATCCTCGAAGCTCGTAATTGCGAGTTCGTGGACATTGTTCCACGCACGCCATTGCCCCTGGAGAGCCATCCACAACCTTACAATTTGTCCCGAGATGCTATTGTTGGCGCCGATCAAGTTGGCGGCGTGCTGACGGTATTTCAACACTGGTTCCGAATCGTATCTGACTACCCCGCCGCAGCCTGCCACGACAATATAGAACCACCAGTCGTGGGAAATGAGACGTGTTTTCGGCAACGTGTTGACCACAAGATCCCTTGCCGCCTGATTGAACATCATGGTGTTGCCTCCACCGATGCTCTGGACTAGGGCGTTGCGAAAACTTGGTTCGAGTTTGAACTCGGGCGACATTCCTGCATGATTGAGTTGTTCATCGACAATTTCGGTCCGAGCGAAATAAACTGCCGGTGTGCCAGGGTCGATCCGCCCCAGCCAGTCGAACGCACGTTCCAGTTTGTCCGGGTACCAAATGTCATCTTGGTCGCTGAACGCATAAACGTCGGCTTTCCTGAGCTTCGAAAGATTGTCCAGGAAATTTCCGCAAAAACCGAGATTAACGGGATTTCGTATCAAGCTGAAGCGAGCATCCTTTGCGACCAGAGCTTCGAGCATTTCGACAGTACCATCGCTTGAGCCGTCGTCGAAAAACGTGACATGCCAGTCGGTGAGCGTCTGCGCCTCAATGGATGCAACCTGCTCTGCAAGATGGCGCATTCCATTAAAGGTTGCGCAAAGAATCTCTATCAACTGAATATCTCCGCTCACTAAAAATTGGCACGGGGCGTGCCACAGCGCCCCTCTTCTGTTGACAGCGTGGGTAGGCAAGCGAGCCTACTTGCCATTACACGACGCCAGTTCCTGCGAGGACGCGCTCTCGGCGGCTCGGCGTGAGATGGCTGGAAATAGCTGCCCATCTTGCTCGAACATAGCCTCCCCTTGCAAGATAGCCTCGAAGAGAAGAATTGAACCAGTGCACGTCTCCATATGATCCTCGTCTGAAAAAAGGCCCCAGTCCTCAGCAAATCCGAGTCCCTCCCGTTCCAGATCAATGAATGGAATCTGATACTTCTTGGACACCCTCTTCAAGTCCTCAACATGCAAATCCAGGCCATACTCTTGCTCGAATTCAAGCACATCGGATCGCACCGGCGGCTGATACAAGACGATCTGGATATGATGTGTCTTTCCCCATATTGCGAAAAGGTCGAATAGCCCATCCCAGGGAAAATTGCTCCTGATATCGTCGAGCCTCTGAACCTTAGGATGTTCGCGCGCAATGGGCGGAGATGGGCTCGCATTCATCGCGGCTGACAATCCAATCCGCTCACCATTTGTGCGAACCGTCTTGAACCAGGCATCATCGTAAACTGGGATGGAGCCATCCGCGCCGATCAGCCGGCGGTATAAATTCGTCAGGCGAAGATCCGATCTGTACCGGACAAAGTGAAGCAAATGGGAATCTGGCGCCCCCCCATACGTTCCATAGTTGATAATTTCCGCTTTGGTCTGCTTTGCTTGATCCAGTTGATCAATGAGAGGCATCAAAGAATGGAGCAACGGAAAGTATTTTTGGTGATCTCTTTCCATGACTAGCCCATCACGCCGCCTCATCAAAACTGGTGCCTCGACATAGACCTTTCTCAAATTGGGGAATTGAAGCCGCAATATTTCCGCCTGCAGGAGCAACCCGTATGAGATTTCACTGTAAGAGTTTCCGGATCCATTGACTGCATCAGCGAGCCCAAAGCGAGCGGGTCTCAAAACCTTTGAGCGAGAAGTGCCAACGAACGCGGTATGCACGGCCTCTGGATTCGGAAAGCGTTTGAATAGCGCGACATTGTGTATCAGAAATTGGTTGCCGATTTCGCGTCCGGATATCTTTGCCTCCGGCAGCGACTGAAGTAAGCCCTCTACGCCTTCCGCGGTCGCTGCAACTTGCGACATTTCATAGGCGCGAACCGCCCCCTCAACTACGGCTAACGCCAATAAAGACGCGACAACGTAAGCAAATATCGTTCTCACCCGCTGCTCTCCTAGAACTGAAAATAGATGAATTGCGCGCCGTCTACATAGTAGATCAGTGAGAACACAAACATGGTCGAGAAAAATACAAGCTGAGACCGAATAGAGTATTGGCTTATCGATTGCGAGTTTGTGGTTCTATTAGCAACAAAATACAAAACCACAAACATCACCAGCAACTCGAAGAAAACTCCATCCAATCTTGTCTGCATGTAGCCATTACTGAAATTAAATATATTTGATACAACCATTAGCGCCTCAGAAAGGGTTGGCGCCCTGAAAAATATCCAGGAAAAGAAAACCACCGCCATGGTAAGAAGCCACGATATCGGAGCGCACGAGAAGATCGCCCTCACGCCGGACGGGAGCTTCATGAGGTGGTAATACCTGTTAACACTGAGGGCGAGGCCATGAATTCCTCCCCATATGACAAAGTTATAACTCGCTCCGTGCCACAAGCCTCCTAGCAACATCGTAATCATTAGATTGCGAGTGATTTTGAAGTTGGAAAGATCTTTCGATCCACCCAGCGGAATATACAAATAGTCGCGAAGCCAATTCGACAGAGTTATGTGCCAGCTGCGCCAAAACTGTTGAATTGATCGCGCAGTGTATGGAGAATTGAAATTGGACGGTAAGTCATAGCCGAAGAGCTTGGCCGCCCCTAGAGCCATTAGAGAATAGCCCCAGAAGTCGCAGAAAATCTGAACGCCAAATCCGACCACGGCCAGCAGATTGTCGAGACCGCCATAATTGCCCGGGTTGGCGAATGTCGTATTGACGTAGGGAGCGATACCATCGGCGATTCCACACTTCAAAGCGAAACCGGTGACAAAAAGATACGCTCCCGTAACAATGAGATCGCTTGAGAGTTTCTGCAGAGCGTCAATTTGCGGCATGAACTGATGTGCGCGGCAAATCGGGCCGGCAATTAAGTGCGGGAAGAACAATACGAATATCGATAGCTTCAGGGGATTTCGTTCCGCGCTTATCTTTTTGTTGTAAAGATCGACAGCATACGAAATCAATTCAAAGACATAAAACGAGATACCCAATGGCAAAAGAGCCGGAATCCTGGGGCTCTCTACCGCGATCCCGACCAACTGAAGTCCATCGACTACGTTATCAACGAAGAAGGAGAGATATTTGAATGAGAATAATATGCCCAGATTTGCCAACACCACCAGCCATAGACCCAGACGGCTGTTCCGGGGAAAAACCCAGACAGTGATCACCCAATTCAGAATGATGAGGCCAAGCAGCAGAAATACGAACAGGAAGCTCCACTGAATATAAAAAACCACGCTGGCAATAAATACTATTAGCTGCCGGAGGGGGACAGACTTTGTCGACCAATACGCCAACAATGTAAGGGCCAGAAGGATCCCATAACCTTCAGAATTGAACAGCAAATGTCACCTCTCCGCGATCCAGCTCGTACAATGGGCACCTGGCGACCCGTCGATCCATTGTTCCTCACCCATGCCGCAACTCCGTGCGGCAAATCCGTATGCCCGCGTGCGCATAGCGCATGATTGACGCCTATGCCAAGCGCCAACTGGAGTTCAAAGGATGTGAGGAATGAATTCTCTTACCGCCTGCAGCCGTTATGTCACTGCAAAGCCCTTGTGATCTCGGATAGTAGAGGTGGGTGGCAGAACCGGATTCTCATCTTGCTGTCCCGGCCCCGGCGCGGTATGTGCTCAGCAGCACGATTGGCTATATTGCCGGCGTTGGTTGCTGTCACAATTCAGCGATCGAGCCTAATGCAAGGATGTATGCATTGAATGTAGAACAACTGGGGATCGGGGACGTTAAAAGGATCACTCCCGCCAGATTCGGTGACTCGAGGGGCTATTTCAGCGAAGTCTTCAAAGATTCCTGGTTCCGCACTAACGTGGCCGACGTTTCTTTCGTGCAGGACAATGAGTCTCTTTCAGCGCAACCGGGGACCGTTCGGGGATTGCATTTTCAGCTGTCTCCCTTCGCCCAAGGCAAGCTCGTGCGTTGCCTGCGCGGCGCGCTCCTGGATGTGGCCGTCGATATCAGGCATGGCTCTCCGACCTACGGAAAGTGGGTCTCTGCAGAACTGTCGCCGGAGAATGGCTCACAGCTTTGGGTGCCGGCCGGATTTGCGCATGGGTTCATAACTTTGCAGCCCGAGACGATCATAAGTTACAAGGTCACGGCTCCCTACAGCGCCGAGCATGACCGCGGCCTGCGGTGGAACGATGCCGAGATCGGGATCGAGTGGCCGCAGATGGATGCCTACGTTCTTTCTGATAAGGACAACAAACAGCCATTGCTTTCCGAACTCCCCGCATATTTTCAATTTTCGTAAAACGGAGGGCCTCATGCGTGTTCTTGTAACAGGTGGCGCTGGCTTCATCGGTTCGGCATTAGTGCGCTATCTCGTCAGTGAGGTCGGCGCCGACGTCCTCAATATCGACAAGCTGACCTATGCCGGCAATCTCGCCTCGCTGAAAGCGATCGAGAATGCTCCGAACTACAGGTTTCTCAAAGCCGACATTTGCGACAGAAGCGCGGTCAGCAGCGCTTTCGAGGAGTTTCGTCCCGATTACGTCATGCATCTGGCGGCGGAAAGCCACGTCGACCGGTCGATCACCGGGGCGGCGGATTTTATCGAAACGAATATAAATGGCACCTTCAGCATGCTGGAGGCTGCGCGGCAATATTGGCAAGGCCTTCCGGCGGACGAAAAGGCGGCATTCAGGATGCTGCACGTGTCCACCGACGAAGTCTACGGTTCGCTGGGTGAAGACGGGCTGTTTGCCGAGACGACGCCTTACGATCCGTCCTCTCCCTACTCCGCATCCAAGGCGGCCAGCGATCACTTGGCAACGGCGTGGGAGCGGACTTACGGCCTGCCCGTGATCATTTCCAACTGTTCGAACA
Source organism: Rhizobium sp. BK591 (assembly GCF_014195045.1). Classification (NCBI taxonomy): domain Bacteria; kingdom Pseudomonadati; phylum Pseudomonadota; class Alphaproteobacteria; order Hyphomicrobiales; family Rhizobiaceae; genus Rhizobium; species Rhizobium sp. BK591. Next base: position 747,733 of record NZ_JACIAZ010000004.1, on the reverse strand, counting down.
ATTACGGTCCTTTTCATTTCCCGGAAAAGCTCATTCCCCTCATCATATTGAATGCGCTGGAACGGAAGCCATTGCCCGTCTACGGAAGCGGCTCGAACATTCGCGACTGGCTCTATGTCGACGATCACGCACGAGCGCTGTGGCTGATCGTGCAACGGGGCCGTCTCGGCGAAAAATACAATGTCGGCGGGCGCAACGAGCGGCGGAACATCGACGTTGTCCAGCGTGTCTGCGCGATCATGGATGAAGTCCGGCCAGGACGCGCGCCGCATAGCGATCTTATAAGCTACGTTACCGATCGGCCGGGCCACGATGCCCGCTACGCTATCGACGCGACCAAGCTCGAGACCGAACTCGGCTGGAAAGCACTGGAGAATTTCGACAGCGGCATCCGCAAGACCGTCGACTGGTATCTGGAAAATGCATGGTGGTGGCAGCCGCTGCGCGAGGGCGTGTATTCGGGTGAACGCCTTGGCGTGTTGAAAAAGGTGTGAGATGCGCATCGCGGTAACAGGCAAGAGCGGCCAGGTCACGTCTGCATTGCAAGCGCTGAATGCGCCTGACATTCAGGTCATCGCCATCGGCAGGCCCGAGTTGGATTTGCTCGCGCCTTCTATGGTGGGTGAAACCATTGCGAAGCTCAAACCCGACGTCGTCGTGTCGTCGGCCGCCTACACTGCCGTCGACAAAGCCGAAAGCGACGAGGCGGCGGCGTTCGCCATCAATCGAGACGGCGCAGGAGCCATCGCTGCCGCAGCTGCCGAGCTGTCCGTTCCCGTCATCCATCTCTCGACCGATTATGTGTTCGATGGAGACAAGCTCGAACGCTATGTCGAGAGCGATCCGGTCGGACCGGTATCCGTCTACGGCAGATCGAAGCTCGAAGGCGAATATGCGGTTGCCGCAGCCAATGAGAACCATGTGATCCTACGGACGGCCTGGGTCTATTCGACATTTGGCCATAACTTCGTGAAAACCATGCTCAGGCTTGCGGAGACGCGAGACGAGCTGAGCGTCGTGAGCGACCAACTGGGTTGCCCGACCTCCGCCAACGACATCGCCGAGGCTATCGTCAAAATAGCGGCCAGACTGTCAAGCGACTCTAGCCCGGACTTGCGGGGCGTTTTTCATTTGGCCGGCAGCGGCGAAACGAACTGGGCCGAGTTTGCTCGATATATTTTGTCCATTCTCGAGGAAAAGACCGGCAGGCGTGTCATCGTCAGGGACATTGCGACCGCCGACTACCCCACAGCCGCGAAGCGGCCCGCCAATTCCCGATTGTGCTGCGATAAGTTGAAGCGCCTTTATGGCGTCAGCATGCCGGAGTGGCAGGTATCGACGCGAGCTGTTGTGACAAAGCTCTTGGAAGAGCCGAAGGAGGCCGTATGAAAGGTATTGTGCTTGCGGGGGGCAGCGGTACTCGCCTGCACCCGATGACTCATTCGGTCTCGAAGCAGTTGCTTCCGATCTATGACAAGCCGATGATCTACTACCCGCTGACCACCTTGATGCTGGCCGGCATCAGAGAGGTTCTGATCATCTCCACCCCGCACGATATGCCGCTTTTCCAGCGGTTGCTGGGTGATGGCAGCGATTGGGGCATGTCTCTGAGCTATGCCGTGCAGCCGAGCCCCGATGGACTGGCCCAAGCCTATATTATCGGCGCAGATTTCGTGGCGGGCGGGCCATCCTGTCTTATCCTCGGAGACAATATCTATTTTGGCCACGGGCTGCCCGAACTGCTTGAAGAGGGTGTATCGAAGGGTGATGGCGCGACCGTATTTGCCTATCATGTGCACGATCCCGAACGTTACGGTGTCGTCGAATTCGGCAGCGACATGACTGCAATTTCGATTGAAGAAAAGCCGGTGAAGCCGAAATCGCACTGGGCCGTCACCGGCCTTTATTTTTACGATGCCGACGTCGTTGATATCGCAGCCAATCTGAAGCCTTCGGCGCGCGGCGAATACGAGATTACCGACGTCAACAGGACATATCTGGAGCGGGGTAAGCTGCGCGTCTCGATGATGGGCCGTGGTTATGCCTGGCTTGACACCGGCACGCCCGAAAGCCTGCTCGAGGCCGGCGAGTTCGTCCGCACCCTTGAAAAACGCCAGGGCTTCAAGATCGCTTGCCCGGAGGAAATCGCGCTGGCCAAAGGCTTCATCACCAAGGAGCATTTCGCCCAGATTGCCGCCAAAGCGGGCAAAGGCGATTATGGCCAATATTTGCGTGGCCTGATGGATTAAATAGCTGCGGTCCGGCGAAATAGGCATACAGTGCGAGAGTGCACGGCGGCCTTGCGATAACGGGATGCGGAAAACAAAAAGCTAAAGAGCGAATCTGAAAAATTGCGACGCTCTTTAGCAGTCAGGCTGAAAGTCTCCTCCTGACGTCCTCTCCCAACTCCTTCATGCGGTCGGCCGGAACGCGACCGATCAGCATGAAGGCATGCGTCTCGTTCGACCAGTAGACGACATTCATCCCCTTGCGGCTTTCGAGATCCGGCGTCTTGGGTCCGGCATCCGACATGACGATGCACAGCGCCATCGGGCCGGTTTCGGGGTCGAGATAGGCGATCTGGGCAAGCGGTTTGCCGTCATATTGCAAGAGCAGCGCGCGCTTGAAATCGATGCCCGGAAGCGCGACGGCTTCGGGGGAGAGCGAGAGGCCGAGTTTCTCGTCAAGCGGGCCGAGCTGGGCTGCCTGGGCCTCCCGGACAGGCACCGGGCCGGCCAGGGTTTCCGGGGTATAGAGCGAGATATAGTCGGCGACCACGCTCCGCCATTCGCTGTTTTCGTCCTTTGCCGAAAGGCGTGCGCCGATGCCGATGACGGCGCGGTCGATCGCGATGCCGGCAACGAGCGAGGCGGCGAGCGCGCCGAGGAACCGGCGACGGCTGGCGAATGTCAGCGCAGAAGCGGATTTTGCGCGCTGCTGCGCCGGGATGGCGGCGAGCATCGTCTCCAGCTTCTGACGCGGGGCTTCGGCGAGCAGCGGGGCGAAGACCTGCTCGAACGGCAGGCTGGCGCGCGCCAGGAATTCCAGCCGTTCGGCGACGTGTTCATCTTCGCTGACGAGGGCTTCGATGCGCGCAGCCTCTTCGGCCGTCAGTTCGCCGTCGATGAAGGCGGTCAGGTCCTCGTCGGAGGGAATGGTGTGTTTGGTGTTCATTGCCGTCCCCCTTCCGATCCGGCGCCGGAGAGCTTGGCGCGGGCAGCCGCCAGCCGGCTCATCACGGTTCCGATCGGGATATCCAATATGCCTGCAACCTCGCGATAGGAAAGTCCTTCCACATAAGCGAGGAAAACCACCGTCCGCTGCGCCTCGGGCAGCGCATTCACCTGCTTGAGCACCTGATGGGCCATCACATGCGCTTCAGTGTCGTGTGCGCCGTCGAAGGTCAGTGTTTCCCCGGCATCGACGAAACCCTGGCCCTGGCGCACCCGGCGGGAGCGGATCTCGTTCAGCCAGATCGAATGCAGGATCGAAAACAGCCAGCGGTCGAGCCGGGTGCCGGGGATGAACTGATCGGCGCGCTCCAGCGCGCGAAGGCAGGTCGCCTGCACCAGGTCGTCGGCAACATCGCGCTGATGCGAGAGCACGAGACCATAACGCCAGAGCCTTGCCAGATTTTCCGTCAAGCCGCTCCTGATATCCGCTTCGCTCGCGATGGCCGCCTCCGCCGATCCAACAACTTTCGGAACCGCCGGATGAACCGGCGATTCCATTCTCGCGGGACTATAGGCAGGAAATTGGGTGCGCGCGACCGACATTGAGATATCCCTTCCGTGCTTCCATCTTCCTGTCCGTGGATTCCCGATCAGATCTTAGAGGGGTTAAGGATCGCGGCGTTCAGATCCTGATATTCCTCGCAGGTGGTGCCGCAGATCGCCTTGATCGTCTTCAACTGCTCCTTGGCGAGATCGAACTGGCCCTTGATGACATAGGCCTCGCCGAGATATTCGCGGACCTTGGCATATTGCGGGTCCATCTTCACCGATTGCAGGTAATAAGAGATGCCTTCGTCGGTGCGGCCGAGCTTGCGGGTGGCATAACCGCGATAATTCAGCACTTCGGCCGTGTTCTGATCCTTGACCGTGTCGAGCACGGCAAGCGCCTCCTCATAGCGGCCGGCCTTGGCCAGCGAATAGGCATAATCGGCACGGTTCTCGTCGGAGACGTTGGCACTCTGCTGCTTGACGCATTTCTTGGCCTTCTGGTCGTAGATCTCGCCCTTCTTACAGACTGGCGTTGCACTGCTGTTATCGCCGATGGCAAAGACCGGACCGGAGAACACAGATGCGGCAAGGCAGCCGCCGAGAATGATCGAAGCAATGCGGGCAGACATGATCGTCATGGGGAAACTCCTCGAAAGTGACGTTGCGAGGAGAGAACACCGCTGCGCCTGGCTTTATTCGGCTGCGCCTGGCATTTCTTACATCACGGTTTCGTGAAGCCCGCAGATCCGAATAATTTCGGCGTTCGCGTGTTTCCATCCGTTCCGCCGGGAACGACAAGGAGAATTCCGTGACCGATACCGTGAAACTCATCAGCCTCGCCGTCGCCGCCCCCGAACATGTCATCCTCCAAAAACAAGCGCTCGAAGCCTCGGCCCGGCTGTTTGCCGACCGTTTCGAGGATTTCCGCCATCTTGCCCGCGTCTTCGACAGCGCCGGCATCGAAAAGCGTCATGCGGCGCGGCCGCTTTCCTGGTTCGACGAACCGCATGGTTGGCAGGACCGGATGGAGGCCTATGCAGAGGTGGCGGGCGGGCTTTTCGTGGAGGCGGCCAGCTGCGCACTTCGTCAGGCAGGGCTTGAGGCCGGGGATGTCGACTGTGTCGTGACCGTCTCTTCCACCGGCTTTACGACGCCGAGCCTCGATGCGCAGCTTGCCCGCAGGATGGGTTTCCGTGCCGATATCGAGCGCGTGCCGGTCTTCGGACTCGGCTGTGCAGCCGGGGTGTCCGGCTTTGCGATCGCCTCGCGGCTGGCGCAAAGCCGACCGGGCGCCGTCGTGCTATTCATCTCGATCGAGCTTTGCACGCTGGCCTTCCGGCTGGACGAGCTGACGCGGCCGAACATCATCGCGACAGCGCTTTTCGGCGACGGCGCGGCCGCCTGCGTGCTGCGTGCGGGAGGAGGCGGGCTGGCGGAAGTGGAATCAACAGGCGAACATCTCTTTCCCGACACGCTCGATATTATGGGCTGGAAGATCGACGATGGCGGCTTCGGCATCGTGCTGGCGCAATCGCTGCCGCCCTTTGCGGAGAGAGAGCTCGGCCCGGCGGTGACGACCATTCTGGCGCGCAATGGGCTGAGGCCGGAGGATATCGGCCGCTTCATCTGCCATCCCGGGGGCATGAAGGTGCTGGCCGCGATGGAAAGCGCACTGTCGCTGGTTCCGGGCGCACTCGATCACGAGCGCGCCGTGCTTGGCGAATATGGCAACATGTCGTCGCCGACCATTCTGTTCGTGCTGGAGCGGGCGATCCGCGCCGGATTGCCGGAGCGTGCCGCGATGATCGCCATGGGGCCGGGATTTTCGGCGAGCTGCGTGACGCTGCGGAGAGTGGCATGATGTGGCCGTCTATCGCGCTTCTGGCCTTCGTGACGCTGCAGCGGCTGGGCGAGCTCGTGCTCGCCCAGCGCAACACCGCAGCCCTTCTCGCCCGAGGCGCCAGGGAGGTGGCAGCAGAGCACTATCCCGTCATGGTGGCGCTGCATACGGCCTGGATCATCGGACTCTGGCTGCTGGCGCCGGGAAGACCGGTCGAGCTCTTCTGGTTTGTCGTGTTCATGGCGCTGCAGGGGTTGCGGCTCTGGGTGCTGGCGACGCTGAAGGGCCGCTGGACGACGCGCATCATCATCCTGCCCGGCGCACCGCTCGTCCGATCCGGGCCCTATCGCTTCCTCAGCCATCCGAACTATGCGATCGTCGTCGGCGAGATCGCCGTCCTTCCCCTCGCCTTCGACCTGCCGTTTTACGCGGCTGTCTTTTCCATGCTCAATGCGCTTATCCTCCATGTCCGCGTGAAGGCTGAAAATGCCGCACTGAAAAGCGCAATGATTTTGAAATGAATGCGATTTTTCGTTTGCGCCGCATCATCGGCACGGGCATTTTCACCCCGATAAACAAAGCGGAATGCAGGGGAAATGACGAAGAACGCAATCGTGCTCGGCGCCGGCATCGTCGGGGTTTCCACGGCCATCCATCTTCAGCGGCGCGGCCGGCAGGTGACGCTGATCGACCGCAAGGATCCGGGCAACGAAACCTCCTTCGGCAATGCCGGCCTGATCCAGCGCGAAGGTGTCGCGCCTTACGGCTTTCCCCAGCAGCTCGGGCTTTTGCTGCGTTATGCGCTGAATAACCGCATCGATGCGCATTATCACCTGCGCACGCTGCCGAGCCAGATCGCCTTTCTCGCCCGCTACTGGTGGAACTCCAATGCGCGCCGCCACGCGCTCATCACCCGGGCCTATGCGCCGCTGATCGAGAATTCGATTGCCGAACACAAGGACCTGATCGAAGCGTCGCAGGCTGAAGCGTTGATCCGCAAGGATGGCTGGATCAAGCTTTTCCGCACGCAGGCCAAGCGCGACGCGGCTCTTGCGGAGGCAGCACTTTGGCAGAATGAATTCGGGGTGGAGTACGACAGCCTGGCTCCGGCCGATATCGCCCGCATGGAACCTGATCTTTCCGGCGATTTCGCCGGTGCTATCCGCTGGCGCGACCCCTGGTCGGTGCTCGACCCGCATGCGCTGACATCGGCCTATCGCCGCTATTTCGAAAGCCTCGGCGGCCGTTTCGTCACCGGGGATGCCGCCTCGCTCGGTCCGTTCGGCTCCGGCTGGAAGATCATGACGACAGAGGGTCCGCTCGAAGCCGAGGATACCGTCATAGCGCTCGGCCCCTGGGCGGCCGTTGCGACGCGCCGGCTCGGCTATTCCCTCCCACTCGGGGTCAAACGCGGCTATCACATGCATTATGCCGCCGAGGGCGATGCCGTGCTCAACAACTGGATGCTCGATGCCGAACGCGGCTACTTGCTGGCGCCGATGAACCGCGGCATCCGCCTGACGACCGGGGCGGAGTTTGCAACGCTCGACGCGCCGAAGACGCCGGTCCAGCTCGACCGCGCCGAAGCCGTCGCGCGCACCATCTTCCCGCTCGGCAGGCGGCTCGATCCCGAGCCTTGGATGGGTGCTCGCCCCTGCACGCCCGATATGATGCCGGTTATCGGCAAGGCGCCGCGCCATCAGGGCCTGTGGTTTGCCTTCGGCCATGCCCATCACGGGCTGACGCTCGGGCCGGTGACGGGCCGCGTGCTTGCCGAACTCATCACCGGCGAGACGCCGTTCATCGATATTGCGGCCTATTCGCCGCAGCGTTTCAAGCCGTGATGCCGAGAGCAGCGAGACCTTTGAGAGCGGTCGCCGCGATGCCGTCCACCGTGTCGTCGATATCGACGGTGACGACGCCCGGCTCGCCCGTGGGCACCTCAAGCGTCGCCAGCTGGCTTTCGAGCAGCGAGACCGGCATGAAATGGCCCTTGCGCTCGCCCATCCGCTTCGTCAGCAGCGCCTTGGAGCCTTCGAGATAGACGAAGAACAGATTGCCGCCGACAGCCGCCCGCAGCCGGTCGCGATAGACGCGCTTCAGCGCCGAGCAGGAGACGATGATGCCCTCGCTCTTGTCAAGCGAGGCCTGCATGTCCTCGCCGATTAGGTCGAGCCAGGGCATCCGGTCCTCATCCGTCAGCGGAATGCCCTTCGACATCTTTTCGACATTGGCGGCCGGATGAAGCGCATCGCCTTCGACGAAGGCCAGGTGCAGGGCCTCGGCGAGCTTTTCGCCGACGGAGGATTTGCCGCAGCCGCTGACCCCCATGACGATGATCGCATGGGGTTTGTTCATCTGCTCCGACATGATTCCTCCCAATCGATGTTTCCCGCTCAATCGAGCGGGAAGTGACAGGCATATTGTTGTTCGCCCTCTCCCCTTAATTCGGGAGAAACCTGGCGGCAATGGTCCTGCGCCTTCCAGCAGCGCGGATTGAAGTGGCAGCCCGACGGCGGCTTCAACGGCGACGGCAGCTCACCCTGCAGGCGGATGCGGCTCTTCTCGCGGTCGGGATCGGCAATCGGCGTGGCCGACAGCAAGGCGGCCGTATAGGGATGGCGTGGCCTGGCGAAGACCTCGGCGGCGGGACCGGTTTCGACCGGGCGGCCGAGATACATCACCATCACCTCGTCGGCGATATGATGGACGACGGACAGGCCATGCGAGATGAAGAGATAGGCAAGACCCATCTCCTTCTGCAGGTCCATCAAGAGGTTCAGCACCTGCGCCTGGATCGACAGATCGAGCGCCGAGACCGGTTCGTCGAGCACCAGCACCTTCGGCCGCAGCATCAGGGCGCGGGCAATGGCGATGCGCTGACGCTGGCCGCCTGAGAACATGTGGGGATAACGGCCATAATGCTCCGAACGCAGGCCGACGCGCGCCATCATCTCCTCCACCTTGCGGCGGCGGGCGGCGGCGTTGAGATCGGTGTTGATCTTCAGTGGCTCTTCGAGGATCGAGCCGACCTTCTGGCGCGGGTTGAGCGAGCCGTACGGATTCTGGAAGACGATCTGCACCTGGCTGCGCAGGCTGCGGTCGCCGACATTGGCGGGCTTGCCGTCGATCAGCAACTGCCCTGACGTCGGATCCTCGATCATGGTGACCAGGCGGGCGAGCGTCGACTTGCCGCAGCCGGATTCGCCGACGACGGCGAGCGTCTTGCCGGAATGGAGGCTGAAGCTGACGCCGTTCAGCGCCTTGACGGTGGCGTCGGCTTTGAAGAAACCACGGTTGACGGTGTAGAAGCGGGCGAGATCCCTGCCCTCGAGAACAGCATCCGTCATACGAGGTCTCCTGCAGTTTCAACGGCCATCACGCCCGGATGGCCGAGCGGCTTGCCGTCCTTCAAAGGATAGTTGCAGAGCGCCAGGCCCAACTCCGGCCCCTGACGAACGACGCCGCGATCGCATTCGACCGTGGCGAAGCCGCAGCGCGGCGCGAAAAGACAGCCTGTCGGGCGACCGTGCTGACCGGGCACGACACCGGCGATCGAGGGAAGGCGCTGGCCGACTTTGGCGCGTTCCGGGAGGGCCGCGAGCAGGGCTGCGGTATAGGGATGATGCGGATCGCGGAACAGCGCCCTCACCGGCTGCTCCTCGACCTTCTGGCCGGCATATTGCACCTGCACGCGCTCGGCGGTTTCGGCGACGACACCCATGTCGTGGGTGATCAGCACCAGCGCCATGCCCTGCTCCCTCTGCAGGCGAACGAGCAGATCGAGGATCTGGGCCTGGATCGTCACGTCGAGCGCGGTCGTCGGCTCATCGGCGATGAGCAGCTTCGGATTGCAGGCGAGCGCCATGGCGATCATGACGCGCTGGCTCATGCCGCCGGACATCTGATGCGGGAAGTTCGACAGGCGGTCTTCCGGCGCCGGAATGCCGACGAGATTCAAGAGCTCGATCGAGCGTTGGCGGCGCTCCTTGCGGTTGAGGCCCATATGAAAGCGCAGGGTCTCACCGAGCTGGAAGCCGACCGTGAAGCACGGATTGAGGCTCGACATCGGCTCCTGGAAGATCATCGCCATATCCTTGCCGACGATCCTGCGGCGCTGCCGGGCGGAGATGCCGCGCAGATCCTTGCCGTCGAACTGCATACGGTCGGCGGTGATCTTCGCTGTCCAGGGCAGAAGCCCCATCAGCGCCAGCATGGCAACGGATTTGCCCGAGCCGGATTCACCGACGACCGACAGGATTTCGCCCTTGTCGCAGGCAAGCGACACGCCGTCGACGGCGCGGAACAGACCGGAAGAGGTCTGGAATTCGACAGTCAGATTTTCAATCTCGAGGAGCGACATCACGACCTCTTCAGTTTGGGATCGAGCGCGTCGCGCAGGCCGTCGCCCATCAGGTTGATGGCGAGAACGGTGATGAGAATGGCAAGACCCGGGAAAGTTACGACCCACCAGGCACGCGAAATAAACTCTCGGGCTTCAGCGAGCATCGTGCCCCATTCGGGTGTCGGCGGCTGAGCGCCTTGGCCGAGGAATCCGAGGGCGGCGGCATCGAGGATTGCCGCCGAAAAGGCAAGCGTCGCCTGGACAATCAGCGGGCCCAGACAGTTCGGCAGGATCGTCTTAAACATCAGGCGCAAAGTGCCCGCGCCCGCGACACGCGAGGCGATCACATATTCTCTTTCACGTTCAGACATGACCGAAGCGCGAGTCAGCCGCACGAAATGCGGCACGTTTACAATCGAAATTGCAATCATTGCGTTGGTAAGACCAGGCCCGAGGATGGCCACTAGCACGAGAGCAAGCAGCAGCGACGGAAAGGCCATCACAATATCCATCACACGCATGACCACGGTGTCGACGTGACCGCGAAAAAAACCCGCCGCGAGGCCGATCAATACGCCTGACACAACCGAAAGCGAGACCACGATGACCCCGATGAACAGCGAGAAGCGTGCGCCATAGATCAAGCGCGAGAGAATGTCGCGGCCGACAGCGTCGGTCCCAAGCGGATACGTTGCGCTGCCGCCCGCCGTCCAGAACGGTGGCGCCAGAAACAACTGGCGGTTTTGTTCGTCAGGCATATGTGGTGAAACCAGCGGCGCGAAAATTGCCAACAGCAAGATGAAAACGAAGACAGCGAGGCCGATAACGGCACCCTTGTTGCGTGAGAAATAGTGCCAGAACTCCGCAAGAGCGGATGGCTGACCGGTATTGACGGTGACCGTGCTCATGGACCACTCCTAGTGACGAATACGTGGATTGATGAAGCCATAGAGGACATCAACAATCAGATTGACCAGCATGATGACGCCTGCGATCAGGAGAAGGCCACCCTGGACCACTGCGTAGTCGCGCTTCGACACCGCGTCGATCATCCACTTGCCGATGCCCGGCCAGGAAAAGATCGATTCTGTGAGAATGGCGCCGGCTAGCAAAACGCCCATCTGCAGACCGATCGTCGTGACGACCGGTATCATCGAGTTTCGCAATGCATGCACGCCGACGACGCGCAGCGGCTTCAATCCTTTTGAACGGGCGGTACGAACATAGTCCTCGCCCAACACCTCAAGCATCGCCGACCGGGTCTGACGCGCGATGACGGCGAGCGGGATGGTCGCTAGCACGATGGTCGGCAGGATGAGGTGGCTCGCAGCTGAGGCGAAAGCCCCCTTTTGCCCGGACAGCAGGCTGTCGATGAGCATGAAGCCGGTCACCGGCTTGAAAAAGTACATGAAGGATATGCGGCCGGAAACCGGCGTCCAGTTAAGATACCCCGAAAAGAAGATGATGAGCATGATGCCCCACCAAAAAATCGGCATGGAATAGCCGACGAGGGCGACGCCCATCACGCTCTGATCGAACCACGTGCCTCGCTTAACGGCCGCAAAGACGCCGGCAGGCACCCCAAGACAGACCGCGAGAATGATGGCGCAGAAGGAAAGCTCGACTGTTGCCGGGAACAACGTCAGGAACTCGCCGAGAACGGGGCGCTTGGTGACGATCGAGGTGCCGAGATCGCCGTGCAGCACTTTTACGAGATAATCGAAATACTGCACATATATGGGCCGGTCGAAGCCGAGATCGTGCATGATCTGGGCGTGACGTTCCGGCGCCATGACACGTTCACCCGACAGAAGCATGACCGGATCGCCCGGAAGCAGGCGGATGAACGAGAAGGCAATGAGCGAAACGCCGAGAAACGTCGGGATCAGCACCGCGAGGCGGCCGATGAAAAAACGCAACATAGCAGGTTTTCCAATAGTTTCCGGCGGTCAGGGCAACCTGACCGCCGGCCGCACCCGGCGTTGACCGGGTAGTTTACAGATTTTTTATTATTCGGAAATGTCCACGCCGTCGAAACGGTGGATGCCGAGCGGATCCATGAAGAAGCCCGAGACCTTCTTGCTCATCGGAACGAAGACCAACGAGTGGTCGAGCGTATTCCAGGGAGCTTCCTTCTTGAAGATCAGCTGAGCCTGCTCATAAGCCTTGGTGCGCTCGGCGACGTCGGCCGTCTGCTTGGCCTTCGTCATCAGATCGTCGAATTCCTTGTTGCACCACTGCGCGCGGTTGTTGCCGCCGACAGCGTCGCAGCCAAGCAACGTATCCATGAAGTTGTCGGGATCACCGTTGTCGCCGGTCCAGCCGAGGATGACGGCACCGTCGCGATTCTTGTCGGACGAGAGCTTCAGATATTCGGCCCATTCATGGGTGACGATTTCCGCATCGACGCCGACCTTGGCCAGGTCGGCCTGCATCAATTCGGCGGCGCGACGCGCGTTCAACATGTACGGACGCGAAACCGGCATTGCCCAGATCTTCATCTTCAGATCCTTGACGCCGGCATCTGCCAGCATCTTCTTCGACGCATCGGGATCATACTTGTCGTCGACGACGGCATCGTTATAGGACCACATCGTCGGCGGGATCGGGTTCTTGGCAACGGCCGCGGCACCCTGGAAGACGGCATCGACGATCGCCTGCTTGTTGATCGCCATGTTCAGCGCCTTGCGGACTTCGGCCTTGTCGAACGGAGCAATCAAGGTGTTGTAGGCGAGATACGAAACGTTCAGGCCGGCCTGCTCGAGCACGGTCAGGTTCTCGTCCTTCTTGAGTTCGGCGACGTCAGCCGCATTCGGATAAGGAATGAGGTGGCATTCACCGGCTTTCAGCTTCTGCGCACGGACGGCGGCGTCAGAGGTAATCGCGAAAACCAGATCGTCGATCTTTTCCTTGCCCTTGAAATAGGTCTCGTTGGCCTTGTAGCGGATGACGGCATCCGGCTGGTAGGCGACGAAGGTGAACGGGCCGGTGCCGAGCGGCTGCTGGTTCATCTGCGCCATTTTGCCGTCGGCGGCGAGTTTGTCGGCATATTCCTTGGAGACGATCGAGGCGAAGTCCATGGCGAGGTCGGCGAGGAACGGCGCTTCGGGATGGTTGAGCGTGAACTTGACGGTGAGGTCATCGACCTTCTCGACCGACTTGATCAGCTCCGGGAAGCCCATGCCGGCAGCATATTCGTAAGAGCCGCCCTCGACATACTTGTTCCAGGGATTGTCAGCCTTGAGCTGGCGCTCGAACGAGAAGATGACATCGTCAGCATTGAAGTCACGCGTCGGCGTGAAGAAGTCGGTGGTCTGGTACTTGACGCCAGGATGCAACTTGAAGGTGTATTCCTTGCCGTCGGCCGAAACGCTCCAGCTGTCGGCCAGGCCCGGCTCGATCTCGGTGCCGCCATGCTTGAATTCGACGAGACGGCTATAGACCGTGCGCGACGACGCGTCGAAGGTCGTGCCTGCCGTGTAGAGGCTCGGGTCGAAGCCTTCCGGCGAGCCCTCGGAGCAATAGACAAGGGTCTTGGACCAGGCCGACGTCGCCATGACGGAAATCAGGGCCGTCGCTGCCAGGAGGACAGAGATCTTTTTCATAGTATTGTTTCCCGGTTGTTCTTTTTTGATGTTTGGAGATCGTAGAATGGCATCACGATCGACGGTTGATGGAACGATATTTATCTACTGAAAGCAACGGGCTACGGAGAAAAATTTTCCAGCTGGACAATTTTAGAAATTTTCAGTCAAAAATCAGCCGCATTTGGAAATTTTCGGACAAAAAAGACCGGAATTTTGTCGCATTTGGTATAAAAGCGCCGCCATCGCGACACGCGGACGCCATCCCCTCGCATTTCCGAGACCGGGAGACGCCGCAAAAACAAAAACCGCGGCTGCTGGAGCAACCGCGGTTCAGAAGCATGATCTGCGCTTAGAGCGCCGTGCGTCCTTTCGGACGCACAAGGGATAGTTCAGGCGGCGGGGACAACGATCGCGGGTTTGCGATATTGCTGCTCACCGGTGATTCCGAGAAGGAAATTGATCTGCGGACGGGCCTTGACGAGGTCGTCAATGGAATATTCCGAAAGCACGGCGAAGAAGGCGTTGAGCGCCTTGCGCAGCGCCGAATTCAGGCCGCAGCTGTCGACCAGCGGGCATTCGACCTCACCGTCATCCTCGAAGCATTCGGCCATGGCGAAACTGTCTTCCGTGACCCGAACCACGTCGAAGAGGGTGATGTCGGCCGCCGGCTTGCCCAAGCGCACGCCGCCGTTGCGACCGCGCACGGTCTCGACCAGACCCGCCTTGTTGAGCGGCTGGAGAATCTTGAAAAGAAAGAGCTCGGAAACACCATAGGCCTTGGCGATTTCCGGAATCCGGCTCAAGTGCCCGTCGTTGGCAGCACAATACATCAACATGCGAACCGCATAGTTGGTCTGCTTCGTCAACCGCATGCCATTCTCCTGACTCGTGCCTGTTCAGACCTATATAGGCGGTTTGGTAGTTTTGAACAATTCCAAAATATGAAATTCCCATTCAGCTTATGAGGCCATTTGCCGCGACGTCAATTCGGCCCCATGACGGGAATCGCATGACCGGCAGTTCATCTGAAAGCAACGCCGCCGAAAATCAACAACTTAGAATCGAAAAGTTCGGGGGCCCTAAGGCCCCCGAATTGCAGATTGCAGATGGGAATGTCGTGAAGATCACTTCATCGTCGGCATGACGAACTCGGCGCCGCTCTTGATGCCCGAGGGCCAGCGGGCGGTGACCGTCTTGGTCTTCGTCCAGAACTTGATCGAATCCGTGCCGTGCTGGTTGAGGTCGCCGAAGCTCGAAGCCTTCCAGCCGCCGAACGAGTGATAGGCGAGCGGAACCGGGATCGGAACGTTGATGCCGATCATGCCGATATTGATGCGCGAGGCGAAATCGCGGGCGGCATCACCGTCGCGGGTGTAGATGGCGACGCCGTTGCCATATTCGTGCTTCATCGGCAGCGACAGCGCATCCTCGTAGTTCGCGGCGCGGACGACGGAAAGGACGGGTCCGAAGATCTCGGTCTTGTAGATGTCCATCTCGGGCGTGACATGATCGAACAGGCAGCCGCCGACGAAATAGCCGTCTTCATAGCCCTGGAGCTTGAAATCGCGGCCGTCGACGACAAGCTTGGCGCCTTCCTCGATGCCGCGGTCGATGAGGCCGCGGACGCGGTTATAGGCATCCTTGGTGACGAGCGGGCCCATGTCGGCCTTGTCATCGGTGTAGGGGCCGATGCGCAGCGATTCGATCTTCGGCGTCAGCTTCTCGACGAGGCGGTTGGCGGTCTCTTCGCCGACCGGAACGGCAACCGAGATCGCCATGCAGCGCTCGCCGGCCGAACCGTAGCCTGCGCCCATCAGCGCGTTGACGGCCTGGTCCATATCGGCATCCGGCATGATGATCATGTGGTTCTTGGCGCCGCCGAAGCACTGGGCGCGCTTGCCGTTCATCGCCGCCGTGCCATAGACGTAGCGGGCGATCGGCGTCGAGCCGACGAAAGAGACGGCGCCGATATCGGGATCGGTGAGGATCGCATCGACGGCACCCTTGTCGCCGTTGACGACGTTGAGAATGCCGGCGGGCAGACCGGCCTCGATCATCAGTTCTGCGAGACGGATCGGCAGGGAGGGATCACGCTCGGAAGGCTTCAGGATGAAGGCGTTGCCGCAGGCGATCGCCGGCGCAAACATCCACATCGGGATCATGCCGGGGAAGTTGAAAGGGGTGATGCCGGCGCCGATGCCGACCGGCTGACGGATCGAATACATGTCGATCGCCGGGCCGGCGCCCTCGGTGAATTCACCCTTGGCGAGATGCGGAATGCCGCAGACGAATTCGCAGACTTCGAGGCCGCGGATGACGTCGCCCTTGGCATCCTCGATCGTCTTGCCGTGTTCCTTGGAAATCAATTCGGCAAGTTCATCCATGTGCTTGTTCAGGAGTTCGACGAACTTGAAGAAGACGCGGGCGCGGCGCTGCGGATTGGTGGCAGCCCATTTCGGCTGCGCGGCCTTGGCGTTTTCGACTGCGGCGCGCAGTTCCTCGACGCTTGCAAGCGCGACCGTCGCCTGCACCTCGCCGGTTGCCGGATTGTAGACGTTGCTCACGCGGCCGCTGGTGCCGGCAACATGCTTGCCGCCGATGAAATGACCGATCTCATGCATGGGTGTTCCTCCTGTTTTTGGATGACCGACAATCGCACTTCAATTTGCACAAATCAATGCGCTGATATAAGGAACTGTTGTGCGTAGATTGTAGTCCTGTCGTTGCATCGGGCCTGCTGCTTACAAACTTGGCACGGCACGTCGACAAGTCAAATCCCAAGGGGAGGTCAAACCGTTGAGCCGGAAACCCGTCGTCAGAATGGCGGAGCTGGAGATCGCTCCGGAGACGCTGGAAACCTATAGCGCATTGCTCGCGGAGGAAATCGAGGCATCGGTGGCGCTGGAAGACGGCGTCCTTTCCCTCTGCGCCGTTTCCATCAGGGACCACCCAAACCGCATCCGTATTCTGGAGGTCTACACCGACCAGGCGGCATATGAGGCCCATCTGCAGGCACCGCATTTCCTGAAATACAAGAACCAGACGGCGGGCATGGTGACATCGCTGGCGCTGATCGAGGTCGATCCGATCGCCATGCGTGCCAAGCCATGAACTGGGACGATGTTCGTATTTTCCTGGCCGTCGCCCGCACCGGGCAGATCCTTGCCGCCTCGAAGCGGCTGGGGCTCAATCACGCCACGCTCTCGCGCCGGCTGACGTCGCTGGAAGAGGCGCTGAAGACACGGCTTTTCATCCGCCGCACGAATGGCTGCGAGCTGACGGCCGAAGGCGAAGTGTTCCTGGCATCCGCAGAGCGGATGGAAACCGAAATGCTCGCAGTACAGGCCAGCCTCGGCCACACCGATACGGCTATTGCCGGGACCGTGCGCGTCGGCGCGCCCGATGGGTTCGGTGTATCCTTCCTGGCGCCGCGCATAGGCAGACTGATCGAGCGCCATCCGGAACTGAAGATCCAGCTCGTACCCGTGCCGCGCTCTTTCTCGCTGTCGCAGCGCGAGGCCGATATCGCCATCACGCTGGAGCGGCCGGTACAAGGCCGGCTCGTCTCTTCCAAACTCACCGACTACACGCTCGGCCTCTATGCCTCACGCGACTACCTCGCCGCCCAGGGCACGCCCGGCGATATCGAGGCGCTGAAGGCGCATCCGCGCATCGGCTATGTCGAAGACCTGATCTTCACCGCCTCGCTGAATTTCTCCGGCGAGGTGATGCGCAGCTGGGATGCGAGCTTCGAGATATCGACGGCGATCGGGCAGACGGAGGCGGTGCGATCGGGCGCCGGCATCGGCATTCTGCACGATTATATCGCCCGGCAGTATCCGGAACTCCAGCGCATCCTGCCTGAAATTTCGATCCGGCGGGCCTACTGGACGACCTACCACGAAACGGCGCGCGATCTCGTGCGCGTCAGGAGCGTTGCCGATTTCCTGCAGGAACTCGTCAGCGCCGAGCGGCATATTTTTCTTTAAACGTCCCGCACGTGTTTGGCCGGCTCGTCGTTCTCGTCGGGGTTCGGAACCGGCACCTCGTCGGGCAGCCTGTCCGGCTCCGGTTCCGTGATCGGAGGCACCGGCTTCCAGCCGGGTGCCGGCATCGGCGGCTGGTCGGGAATGGGTTCGTTGGGCACGGACATGACCGCCTCCCTTTCATGATCGTGGTTTGACGCGATGTTCGGGACTATCTGTCCGGCTTCAGCGATTCGGCAGCGCGCATCGGCATGCTGTCGATAATGGCGAAGAGCTCGCCATCGGTGATCGGCTCGCTGGCCTTCAGCTTCACCGTGCCGTCCTTTCCAACAAGGAAGGCCGCGAACTCGCCCAGATCGGGCGCCTGGAGATCGCGGCGGATCGCTTCACCGTCGAGGCCGTCGGCGGCACCGAAGAGTGGCCGAACGCCCACGCCGGAAATCTTCAGCACCACCAGGTCACGCTCATCGAGGGCCGAGCGATCGGCCAACAACTGGTTCTCCTGGCGGGCGGCGCGGGAATTGTCCCTGTCGGCGAAAACAACGAAAACGCGGTTCTTCCACTGGAACGCCGCGAGGCTTTCGGCCGGCGCATAAGCGCTGTTGGTCTCGTCGATCTTGGTCGCACCGTAGAGAAGGGTTTTCGACATGCATATTCTCCCGTCAACTTAGAGAACCGCTCAGGACGACGTGGGTTCCATCAAAACGGAATCTTGCTTAGGTTTCGCCTCCCGAATTCATCGGTGAGATCCTGCGATTGCCAGTCTCACCGAGCTCGCCGCGGAGCCTGATGGTCAACTACGTTTGGCACTAAGGGGACTTTCGAGCGTAGGAATCTCCTTCAACGAATGCAAGGCCGGAACTCACCAGAGGGGTTTGGCTTGTTCAGGTCGGCGACGGTCTCCTTCATTTCCAGCAGCGACATGCCGGCTCCAATCGGGACTAGTCGTTTGAAACTTTCGCCGGCACGCCCCCATCTGCTAGGCGTCTGATTAGTGCGTTTTGCTCGCCTGGCTTGCGATGCCTTCTTTGTAGTCCGTTTCCCTCTCAGGGCAATACAACGGAACAATCCCGGCCAAGACCGATCTCTTCTTGGAATCAGATCAACGAATAATGGCCTCTGTTGTTTTGTTTAGCCATTCATATCAACGCCGCGGCCGCGGTTGACAGCCCGCTGGCGGCGTTCCGACATGATCTTCTCGCTGCTCTCCCTGCGAACGGTCTGCTGCAGGACCTTCAGCCTGTCCTGCATCGCCTCGAAGGCGTGGCGCTGCGTCGGCGGCACACGGTTGATGAGATCCCTCTCTCCTCGGACGATGGCATTGCGGCCGAAGCGCTCGTCGAGCGCCGCGCTAATGGCAGCGAACTCTCGGCGAATGCTGGGATCAAGAACAGCAGCCGATGCATTCCGCTTGCGGCCGTCGTTCTTCGCCTCGGCAGTCAGCCACATGAGCGCTTCTTCCGCCGCCTTCGACAGGCCGGGAATGGCAACCGCCATGCGCCGTCGCTCTTCGGCGATCGCCTGGCGCTCGGCATCGAGGGCGCCGGCATAGGCCGCACCGAGCGATCGTAGCCAAGCGGCGGCTTCGGGCACGGCCTGCGCAGCGTCTCTGCGCTCCCGGCCGGCGGCCAGCATCCGATCCATCAGGCGATCGGAGCCACGCAGCGCACCATAGGCGGCCGGGTCATTGGTCACTGCAGCAGAGATGCGGTCGGCGGCAAAACCTTTGACAAGCAGCTCTTCGATCTTCTCGACAGCGCCAGCCGGATCGCGCCAGATCGTTGACGCCACGTCGGCTAGCGCTGCTCGCTGCTGGCGATAGAGAGGGCCGGCCAGAGCACGCGATCTCGCCTCTTCCTCGATCGGAGTCTTGAACTCGGTGACGGCGGCAAGCATGGGGATATTCTCCTTCTGCGGATCGGCACTGGCGCTGGCGACGATCTTCGAACGATCCCGCCGTTCGGCGAGATGCTGCTCCTCGGCAAAACGCTTCACGGCCTCGAACAGCCGGGTCAGCTTCTCGCCCCTGGTGCCTGTGAAGTCTTCCGGCATACGCTCGACGATGTTGCGTTCGGCAACCGTATCGGCCTTGGATGTGAAGGCGCTCCAACCGAAGCGGGCGCTGAGCGCCTCGCTGACGGCCTTGATCTCCTGCACGATCGAGGGGTCTTCGGCGGCGAATGCAAAGGCCGTCTTGTAGGCATCGTCCCCTCCCTGCTTGCGCACCGCCTCGATCTCGACGAGACGTGCCACCGCCTTTCTGGAGAGCGCTGGGATCGACAATGACATATGCGCGCGGCGCTGGTGCTCGCGGCTTTCGAACCGCTCGGCGTTTCTGCGGAACTCTGTGGCGTGGGCGCGGGCGAGCGGCAGCAGTTCCGTCAATGCCGCGGTCGCAATGCTGCGCTCGTCACGTGCGGCGCAACCGTCTATCATAAGGTCGGAACCCCGCAGGCGGCCGATCCGATCCGGTGCAATAGCAAGATCGTCGGCGAGCCTGCGGGGTTCGTTGCTCGTATCCGATGCCAGGGCGTTCAGGGCGACCAGTGCCGCCTCCGGCTCACGATAGATCTTCTCCAGCAGCGGCCGCAGGATTGCTTCCCGCTCCTTCCAGGCCGGCGAGGAAAGCTGCGCCTGCCGCGCATCCTCCTCCACGCTTCTGGCAAAAGCAGTGTCGGGCGGCATCAGATATCGGCCGCGGCCAACATCTGTCTCCGAGACGGTGTGTGTCTCAGTGCGCTCCTCATTGTACGAGACACGTCGTTCCCGCTCGATCGCAAATCCCAGCGCAACGCTCGCCCTTTCCCAGAGCTTTGCCACCTGCCGGCGCTTATCGGCAATCCACGCGAGCCGCCGCGAGACGTCCTCCTCCATCCCGGCTGCGACGAGAGAGAGATGATCGAGGCCGCGGCGGCGGGCAAAATCGTCGGCATGTGCCCGGTACCCGGCCTCGCTTTCGAAATCGAGCGTCGTCGTCTTGGCGCCGGAGCGCGACAGGCGTTCAACGAGTTGTTTGAACAGTTCCGGCCGATGGCTTTCCTGCTCGATACGCTCCCGGCGCGCTTCGGCGGTTTCGACCCGTTTGGCGGTCCAGACGTTGCGGTCGACTTCTCTTTCCTCGAAGTGCTTCTGCCCGGTCTGCTCGTCGATGATGGGAACCTGGACTTTGACCCGCTCCACCCCGTCCTTGCGCAGGGTCACCGTGTCGCCCTCTAAGACACCGGCATCCTCCAACGCCTTCGGCAGGCTCACGCCCCAAAGACGATGGACGGCTCCGTCATCCGTCTTCACATCGGCATAGGGGCTATCGTCGGCATCCTCGTCATTCGGCCGGAACTTGGCTTGTCCGGTTTCCACGAGTTCGCCGGTGACACCGGCAGCATGATCGGCACGCAGCTTGCGGCCCCATTCGGGCTTTGCTTCAAAATCTTCCTTCGCGGCATAGAGATCGGCACGATGGCGATGCCGGGTCATCGACACATAGGTCAGGTGCTGGTCCATCATGCCGGTGGCAAGAACGAAGGTCCGGTCGACGGTCGAGCCTTGAGATTTGTGGATGGTCGCGGCGTAGCCGTGATCGACATTGCGATAACTGTTCTCGCTGATGACGACATCGCAGCCATTGTCGAGACGCACCGAAAGCAAGACCTCGCCCCGCTTTTCGCCGGTGGATACGACCGTCCCCAGCATGCCGTTCTTGACGTATTGCGGACCGAGACGCATTGCGCGCGCTTCGACGAAGCGGGCATTTGCCAGAAAGATGATGCGGTCGCCGGTGGCGAATTCCCGCGCGCCGCGTTCGGTCTGGAATGCGCGGCTCTCACCCAGCGCCCCCTCGCCTGCCATCACAGATCGCAGTTCCTCGTTCAGACGTTTGACGTCCTGATTGGTGTGGGCGAGCACGAGAAGCTCATCACCGCGAAGACGGCCATCATTGCCGGCAGCTGTTGAGTCCTGGACCGCCTGTTTGCGCGCCGCCGTCCAGTCGCTGACAATGCGGCCGATGACGTCGTCCCGCGTGTCTGCCTCGACCAGATGACCCTGCTGCGCATAGGCATCAAGACCTTTCCCAATCTCGCCACGCGCAAAATGCCGCGACGCCTCGCGCGACCACGGCTCGCGCTGGCGGCGCACGCCGCCAAGTTCGGCAAAACCGATCCGCTCGGTAATCGCCCGGAACGCCGCCCCCGCCTGGATCGGCTGCAATTGCATCGCATCGCCGACCAGCACGAGTTTCGCTCCCGCTTCCTCGACGAGCTTCAGCACGCGGGCCATCTGCTGCGACGACACCATGCCGGCTTCGTCGACAACCACCACATGGCCGCGGTGAAGCGTCTCCTGTCCATTGGCCCAGGCCAGCTCCCAGGCGGCGAGTGTACGCGATCTGATGCCGGAGCTGTCTTCCAGACCCTCGGCGGCTTTGCCCGCAAGGGCCGCACCAATGACCTGGCGGCCTTGACTTTCCCAGGCGAGCCGTGCCGCGGCAAGCAAGGTCGACTTACCGGCGCCGGCAAGACCGACCACGGCGGCAATACCATTGTCCCGCGTGACATGATGGACGGCGTCCACCTGCTCCGGGTCGAGCCGGAAGGACTTTTCCGGGTCTTGAGTTTCGACGTTTCTGATCGCAGCGGCGACCGCCCGGTCGGAAACGGCAAAACCGCGACGTTCCACCAGAACCTGCGCCGACTGCGCCATGTCATATTCGATGCGAAGGATCTCGCGCGTGGTGAAAACGGCGGGTTCCACTGCCTTCCCCGTTTCGGCATCGACCTGCTGCGGCTTCAGCATGATGAGATCGTCCGACGCCATCAACCGCGCCCGGATATTGGCGAAGTCTGCGGGATCGTCGACATAGCGATGCAGCCCCTTGGCGATATCGCGCTCGTCGAAGGTGGAGCGCTCATTGCTCAACTGCTTCAGCAGGAGCTCCGGCTCGGCGAGCAGCCGGTCGGCCATCTCCTGGCGACGGGCAAGATCGGCCGGTGCAAAATACATCTCGACACCCCCGCGGGAGAGTGCTGCCTTCTCCGGGCCCAGATGTCTTTGTGCGATACCATCGAGGCCCTGCTCGGCATAAGAGCGGCCGTCAAGACGGATGTCATGGCCGGCGAGCGCCAGATGCCGGCTGGCCGTCTCCGCCCAGGCAATCTTCCACGCCTGCAAGGTCTCCTTGTCGCCGCCCCAGGACTTATACACAATCCGACCCGTTAGCCGCCCAGGCGTGACAAATCGCAATGGCTCGCCATTTTCTCCCAAGATCGGAGCATGTTTTGGCCCGAAGCCCTCCTCCGTCAGCGGTCTCACGGTCGTCAGCAGATGGATATGCGGATTGCCGTCTTTATCGTGGTAGACCCAGTCGGCGACCATTCCCGCTCTTGTGAAATTATCCCGCACGAATTCGCGCACCAGCGCGATGTTCTCGGCCCGCGTCAGTTCCTCCGGCAGCGCGATGATCAGCTCGCGCGCCAGCCGCGCGTTTGCCAGTTTCTCGAAAGCTTCAACCGCATTCCACAGCACTTCGCTGGCGCCGGCAACGGAATACCCCTCGACCGCGGACTGCAGCCAATCCGGCGTTTGATCCGGCAGCGCCAGTTCCTCGTGCACCAGCTCCGACGCGCCGCCCCGATAGCTGAACGACGTGCCGGCCTGTTCGTCCATCATCCTAGTGCGATGACGATAGGCGGCGGCCGAGACGATGTTGCGTCCCGCTCCCCTGCTGATGACCTGCGCTCTGACGAACATGATCGCCATGATTGTCCTCGCATATTCGGAGCAGTTGCACCAACGAGCGACATCGCTCTGTCACAGACAGTTATACCGAACGACAAACGCCCTCCGCGCGTGTCTCCGGTCTCTTTCGCGCGGGTCCATATCACCGCGACAAATAAGCGATTTAACTGACTTATACAAGATAGTAAAAGCAGAAATTGTTTCCTGCTTTGTTCGCCCTGACGCACGGTGTTCCAACTACGCCACATTCAGACGATGCCTGTTCCTAAATGATTGATTTTTTTCTTAATCGCCAACGCGGTTTGGCAACTTGATGGGAGATAAGGGCAAAACGGCAGTTGAGCGGTGCTAAATTTGCCAGTAGACGATATTGGATCTTTCGCCTATCGATGGCTTATGAAATCGTCGCTCGATCATATGCCGCTTCGCAAGCAACGAGAACTCGGCCGGGTCCTTGAAATCCTCCACGAGGAATTCGAGGACGCGTTAAAAGAAGGCACGGCCGATTTCAAGAAGCGCGGCCGGATCCTGAAGATTATCCTGTTCGGCTCCTACGCCAAGGGCGGCTGGGTCGATGAACCCTTCACCATGAAGGGGTATCGCTCCGATTTTGATCTCTTGATCATCGTCAACAATCGCAAACTCTGCGAATTCGCCGAGTACTGGTACAAGGCCGCCGACCGGTTGATCCACGAGACCTCGATCGAAACGCCGGTGAGCTTCATCGTCCATTCCAGGCGCGAGGTGAACACCCACCTGAAGGAGGGGCAATACTTCTTCTCCGACATTCGCAAGGAAGGCATCGTTCTCTACGAACTGGACGATGAGGCGCTGGCCGAGCCCGAGCCACTTTCGACCGAGGATCGGCTTCGCGTCGCGAAGGAGCATTTTGAGCAAAGGTTTGCCGAAGCCAGCGCCTTTCTGAGAACAGCTGAATTTCAACTCGGCAAGTCGATAAGGACCGGGGACGCCTGGTCAAACCTGTCCGCATTCAGCTTGCATCAAGCACTCGAACAAGCCTATTCCTGTGTTCTGCTCACTCTGACCAATTACGGCCCACCGTCGCATAACATCAAGTTCCTGCGCTCACTCGCAGAAGAGCAGGATCGCCGTCTGGCAGAAGCCTTTCCGCGTGATCAACACAAGGAACGCGCGTGGTTCAATACGTTGAATGAGGCCTATGTTAAGGCGCGCTATTCGAAACATTTCGAAATCAGCGAGGAGGCGCTCGGCTGGCTCGCAGTGCAAACTGCGTTACTAATCGAACTGGTCGAGACGGTTTGCAAAGGACACCTGGACATGCTTAACGGAATGCTTGGGAGCGACATAACCAAACGAGATTCGCTGTCATGCGGTTGACCAACTGCGTGATGGAATTCGGCATCTCGGGCACGGACCGGTAACATAATCCACCTACCAGAGCCGGTCGAGGTGATGATCACCTCTGAAAGAAAGCCGCATTGAGTGCCAGAAAGGTCAGTGAAGTGCTGATCAAGCGCTTGGCCAGAGAAATGCGCGTGCCGTCAAACAAAAGACTTTGGGAACGATCGACGGCCCGTTCGGCACGAGGTTGTCACCCATGTGTTAGGTACGGTTTGTTACCTATGTCTCCGGTATGGACAAAAGGAAAGATGGTACGGTTGGGGGGTCTCGAACCTCCGACCTCAGGTGCCACAAACCTGCGCTCTAACCAACTGAGCTACAACCGCATAAATCTCGCTCGGCGCGATGGGGGTCACATACGAGGACTTGGCGATGAATTCAAGCCCCATTCCTCGTCAATATACAAAAAGGCTGGACGCGAGGTCCAGCCTTTTGTCTGCGATCGGTAAAAGACCGATCAGGCGACCTTGAAGGAAGCCAGGGCCTTTTCGGCGGCGTCCTTGGAAGGCTTTGCGAGCTTTTCGGCCACCTGCTTGGTGGTTTCCTGGATCGACTTCGCCTGCTCGACAGTGAGTTCGGCCTGCTTGCGGATGAAGGAGGTCTGCAGTTCGAAGAATTCGGCGGCGGACTTGACGCCGAGCAGCGCTTCGAAGTGCGACAGCGAGTTCTCGGAATTGACGCGCAGGATGTCGATCGCCTTCAGGCCGATCTCAACGCTGCCGGCCTGAGCCGTCTGGACGGTGGCTTCGAGCGTCTTGCCGGCTTCCTCGCCAGCGGTCTTCAGCTTGGCATAGGCATCCTTCGACTGCTGGGCGCCCTTTTCGGCGAAATCACGGAAGGATTCGGCGAACTTGGACGGGTCGAAAGAAGCAATTGAAAAAACGTCATCGGTCTTTATGGTAGCCATGGGTCGCATCCTTTGGGCTGAGGCAGTCGCTGCCTTCGATAGTTGGGATGATGCTTATATAAGACATATCATTGTGCATTGCAACAATTATTGTGCAATGCACAAGACGTTAACCTTTCCGGCCGAAAACACCCTGCTCTTCTGGACCGGCATGCCACCCGCAGTTATTAATAAGCCGTTAATTTAAGAAGGCCGACAGCGACAAGGTTCGAACATGCCCGCAGTCCAATATCCGTTCATCGATATCGCCGTGCATGCACGGGTGCGGGAACGCTTTTCACGCGGCGAGGCGATGGTGCTGTTTTCGGCCGATCTTGCCCGCCTGCTCTGGGCAAACGGCGCAGGTGCGGAGCTTTTCGGCCATTCGGCGGTCTATGACCTGCTCGACCAGGGCGTCGACCGGGGCGACATTACCTTCCGCCAGCTGGAAACGGCCGCGCGCCAGCTTTCCGATATCGGTGACAACAGAAGCCTGATGATCCGCGTCGCCAAGGGCTTCCAGCGCGCCCAAGTGCAGGCGGCGGCCGAACTGATCCGGCTCTCCTCAGGCGAAAAGGCCATCCTGTTTTCGGTGCCGGTCTCGGCCAAGCCATTGGCGGCCGGCGCCTCGGCGGCGCAGATGCTGCAAGGGCTTGATGATCCCGATACGCATATGGCGGTGATCGGCGCCAATGGCGAAGTCATCGCCGCTTCGCCGGGTTTTGCGTCGCTCGGCATATCAGAGCAGACCGCAAAGACCTTGATCAATCTTGCCGGCGCCCATCCCGACCGGCTGGTGAAGCGTCCCGTCGCCACCACCAGAGGCAATCTTCCGGCCGCCTTCGGCAAGCTCAGCGACGAGCCGGCGCTCCATCTGCTTTTTGCCGTGGAGGCCGCGATCGGCGATCTCGACCCGATCGATGCCCCCGCGCTCGACCCGTTCGATGCGCCCGCGCAGGAAGAAAGCGTGCCGCCCGCCGAACTGCTTCAGGACGAGCCTGCCGTCGCCACCGGCTTTACCGAGATTATCGACGCGGTCTCGGGGATCGAAGAGGTCGAGGAGACGCTCGAGGACATCACCGGCGAAAGCGAACAGCCGGCCGAGACAGCAGCGGCATCCGCAGACGAGGCAGTCGAGGAGGCAGGTCTCCCCGGACATGCCGAGTTGGAGAGTGACGTCGGTGTGATCGACAGCAGCGCGGATGAGGCCGACAAGCCTGCCGCGACCATCGAGGACGACCTTGCCTCCCTCACCGAGACGGTGGAAACGGCCGTGGCGGAGCCGTCTGCCGAAACCCGCGAAACGCCTATCGAAGATGCGCCGGAAGCGGTTCATGAAGAGTTCGCCATCGCAACGCCTGTGGTCCCCGACGCTGCCCCTGCCCCTGAGCTTGCGGCTGAGCCCGGCTTCGTCTTCAGGCCGAACAGCCGCGCCACGCGCTTCGTCTGGAAGATCGACGCCGATGGCTGCTTCACCGAGGTCAGCCACGAATTTGCCGAGGCCGTCGGTCCACATGCATCCCACATCATCGGCTCGGCCTTCGGCGATGTCGCCGCCCTTTTCAATCTCGATCCGGACGGCAAGCTTTCCGAGGCGCTCGCGCGCCGCGACACATGGTCGGGCAAGACGATCCTCTGGCCGGTCGAAGGCACCAGCCTCGTCGTTCCGGTCGATCTGGCAGCACTGCCGACCTATACCCGCAACCGCGACTTCGACGGCTTTCGCGGCTTCGGCGTCGTCCGGCTTTCGGATGCGCAGGAAGATCCGCTGGCGCTCGGCCTGACGCTTGGCCCCGATGGTATCGGCCATGATGCAGCAAGCCTCGAGCCGGTTGCCGACGTGGCCGATGAAGCGGAAGCCGCGTCCGAGGAGGTCCCGGCCGAAACCATCGTGTCGGAAGAGATCGACGTCCAGGCGTTTGCGGCAGCCGAGCCAGAGACACCGGAGACCGAAGAGACGGGATCGGAAAAGATCACGGCCGAAGAGGCGATCGCCGAGACGTCAGCGCCGGAGAATACAGTAGAAGAACAGGCGACGGGCGCCGACGAAGCACCTGCCGCCGAGCCGGCAGCGGATCTTTCGGACGAGCCGCCGGCGCTTCGCATTGCCGAGACGCCCAATCGCCGTTTCTCCGATAAGATCGTTCAGCTCCACAATACCAGCGCCGGGCTGACGGCCGCCGAACAGGCGAATTTCCGTGAGATTGCCAAGCGCCTGGAAGCCTTCGGCACGCGCAAGGAAGAGCCCGCCGCTCCAGCGCCGATGGAACCCGCAGCCCCGGCGTCGGCGGCACCTACCGTGACGGCGGCGGTGGAATCCGCCGTCGCGGAAATGGCGAGCTTCGAAGGGGCCTCTGGACATGAAGAGTCCGAGGCCGAAACTCCCGGCGACAAGGCTGGCATCGCCTCGCCCGAGGACATCGCGCCGCAAGAGGCGATCTTCGAGAATGCCGTCGAGGCCGAGCGCGAAGACGATGTCGTCGCCGAGGAGCCGGCTGTTATCGCCGAAGACGAGGCGACGGAAGGACTTGAGGAGACGGTCAGCCAGATCGAGGTTCTCACAAGCTTCATCCCGCCGCGCGTCAAGATGACCGACGGGCTTTCGGTGGGAACGGTCGACCAACTGCCTGTCGCCGTGCTCATCCATATCGGCGATGCGCTGATCCATGCCAATCCGGAATTCATGCGGCTGACGGGCTATGCTTCGCTCGACGCATTGCGCGAGGTGGGCGGCATCGAAGCCCTGCTGCAGCGCCGCGAACTCGAGGAGAAGGCGGCCGGCTCCAGCACCATGATGCTGGTCAAGGCCGATGACACGCTGGCGCCGGTGACCGCCCGGCTGCAATCGGTGCGCTGGGAAGATGCCAACGCGTTGATGCTGGCGCTGATGCCGGTCGAAGGCAAGGATGACAGCCGCAGTGAAGCAAGCCGCTCCGAGGGCCGTTTCGAAGCCCGTCCCGAGCGGATGGTCGAGAAGGTCGCCAAGCTTCAGGTCGAAGTGGAGGAATTGCGCTCGATCCTGGAAACGGCGACCGACGGCGTCGTCGTCATCGGCACGGAGGGCGACATCCGCTCGATGAACCGGTCGGCGAGCGCGCTTTTCAATTACGACGAGCAGGAGACGCGCGGCAAACCCTTCGTCATGCTGTTTGCCCATGAGAGCCAGAAGGCGGTCCTCGACTATCTGAACGGCCTCTCCGGCCATGGTGTGGCCAGCGTGCTGAACGACGGACGCGAAGTGATCGGCCGCGAGGCGGCCGGCGGCTTCGTGCCGCTGTTCATGACCATGGGCCAGCTCACCTCCTCCAATGGCTACTGCGCCGTCATCCGCGATATCACCCAGTGGAAGCGCACCGAAGACGAGTTGCGCAACGCCAAGGGTGCGGCCGAAACCGCCAACGCCCACAAGACCGATTTCCTCGCCCGCGTCAGCCACGAGATCCGCACGCCGCTCAATGCGATTATCGGCTTTTCCGATATGATGGCGGGCGAGCGCTTCGGGCCGATCGGCCATCCCCGTTATATCGAATATGCCAACGACATCGGCCGCTCCGGCCGGCACGTCCTCGATATCGTCAACGATCTGCTCGACATTTCGAAGATCGAGGCGGGCGAGATGGACCTCGATTTTGCCGCTGTCGGCCTCAACGAGGCGGTTTCCGAAGCCGTGGCGCTGGTGCAGCCGCAGGCGAACGGCCAGCGCGTCATCATCCGCACGGCGCTGTCGCATGCGGTGCCCGAAGTCGTGGCGGATCTGCGCTCGATCAAGCAGATCGCACTCAACATCCTGTCGAACGCCATCCGCTTCACCCCGTCGGGCGGGCAGATCGTCGTTTCCACCTCCTACGAGGCCAATGGCAGCGTTGTCTTGAGGGTCCGCGATACCGGCATCGGCATGACGCGCAGTGAACTCGACCAGGCGATGAAGCCGTTCCGGCAGGTCTCCTCGACCCAGTCGCGCCACCGCGGCGACGGCACCGGGCTCGGCCTGCCGCTGACCAAGGCGATGGTCGATGCCAACCGGGCGGTGTTCTCGATCAATTCGGCGCCGAACGAGGGCACCCTCGTCGAGATCACCTTCCCGTCGCAGCGGGTGCTGGCGGGCTGATCAGCGCAAAAGGAAAGCGATCACCATAAAGAAAAGGCAGCCCGGAGGCTGCCTTGAAAATTGGTGCTGTTCAACAAGAGCTCAGTCGATCAACGTCATGTTGTTGTAAGCCCTGGGGCTTCAGGCCGCCTCGTTCATGTGCGACCCCTAAGTTAGCTTTACATTTGACAAACCTTTCTTAACGAAAGGTTTCCATGACAGGCGATTGATGGAGGGTGAAAGCTTGTAGCTTGCGATCGCCATCAATCCTTCAGTTCGCTCAAACCGGCGAAGAGCCGCAGCGCCTCGGGATTGGCGAGCGCTTCCTGATTTTTGACCGGCCTGTTGTGCACGACCTCGCGCACAGCAAGTTCGACGATCTTGCCGGATTTGGTGCGGGGAATATCGGCAACCGCAATGATCTTTGCCGGCACATGCCGCGGCGAGGCGCCGGTGCGGACCCGCGTCTTGATCGCCTTGACGAGATCCTCGGTCAGCGTCACACCGGAAGCAAGGCGCACGAAGAGGATGACGCGCACGTCGTCATCCCACTCCTGGCCGATGCACAGCGCCTCGGCCACCTCCTCCATCTGCTCCACCTGATTGTAGATCTCGGCCGTGCCGATGCGCACGCCGCCGGGATTGAGCGTCGCATCCGAACGGCCGTGGATGATCAGGCCGCCATGCTCCGTCCATTCGGCGAAATCGCCGTGGCACCAGACATTGTCGAACCGGTCAAAATAGGCGGCGCGATACTTGGCGCCATCGGGATCGTTCCAGAACATCACCGGCATCGAAGGGAAGGCCTTGGTGCAGACGAGTTCACCCTTCTCCCCGCGCACCGGCTTGCCGTCATCGTTCCAGACATCGACTGCAAGACCGAGGCCGGCCCCCTGGATCTCGCCGCGCCAGACCGGCTGCAGCGGATTGCCGAGCACGAAGCAAGAGACGATGTCGGTGCCGCCAGAAATCGAGGCGAGCTGGACATCCGCCTTGATGCCCTCATAGACGAAGGTGAACCCCTCAGGCGACAGCGGCGAGCCGGTGGAGGTCATCAGCCGCAGGCTGGAGAGATCGTGGCTTGCGCGCGGCGTCAGCCCGCCCTTGCGCACCGCATCGATATATTTCGCCGAAGTGCCGAAGATCGCGAATTTTTCGGCCTCGGCATAGTCGAACAGCACGTTGCCATCGGGCGCGAAGGGCGAGCCGTCGAACAGGCAGAGCGTTGCGCCGCTGGCAAGGCCGCTGACCAGCCAGTTCCACATCATCCAGCCGCAGGTGGTGAAGTAGAACAGCTTCTCCCCCGCTTCCAGGCCGCAATGCAGCCGCTGCTCCTTGAGGTGCTGCAGCAGCGTGCCGCCGGCCGAATGCACGATGCATTTCGGCACGCCTGTCGTGCCTGAAGAAAACAGGATGTAGAGCGGATGCGCGAAGGCAAGCGGCGTAAACTCGACCTCCCTTGCCTCATAGGGCGCGACAAAGGCCTCGAGCGTCGAAGCCCCCGGCGTCTTGCCCGCCACCGCCTCCGCATCGCCGGCGTAGTGGACGATGACCGTCGGGACATCCAGGCTTTTGGCAACCGTGGCGACCTTGGCGCCGACATCCTGCAGCTTGCCGGAATACCAATAGGCATCGCAGGCGATGAAGAGCTTGGGGCCGATCTGGCCGAAGCGGTCGAGCACGCCCTGCTCGCCGAAATCGGGAGAGCAGGACGACCATATGGCGCCGATCGAGGCGGCAGCGAGCATGGCGGCGACGGTCTCCGGCATGTTCGGCATCATCGCGGCGATGCGGTCGCCCTTGCCGATGCCGCGGGCCGCGAAGGCCTGCTGCAGCTTCGAGACCAGCGCGCGCAGCCGGTCCCACGACCAGCGATCCTCAGCCTTGTCCTCGCCGCGGAAGATGATGGCCTCGCCTTCACCGCGGCACGACAACAGATTTTCGGCGAAGTTCAGCGTCGCATCGGGAAAGAAGCGGGCCTCCAGCATGCGGTCGCCATTGGCAAGCACCTCTGCGCCGCGTTCTCCCTTCACGCCGCAGAAATCCCAGACGGTCGACCAGAAATTCTCCCGCTCGGCCACCGACCATGCATGCAGATCCTCAAAGCCCGAAAGAGAAAGCCCGAAATCGGCATTGCAACGCTCGATGAAGGCATGGATCGGGCTTCCGGCAACGGCGGCGTCCGAAGGTACCCAAAGTGGTCTGTTATCCTGCATTCAATCCTCCTCCCCAATGCCGTCTTTATATCATGCTGCATTGCATTATAAAGTGCGGAACCGACGTGATCCGTCGCCTATCGCATCGTCTTTTGCGCCTTTTGAAAAGACGCGCGGCATTGTATGGGATTTGCATATGCCCGATATTTCCTATATCCGCCGAAACCAGCGCATAACGGGATGACCGGCTGCATTGCCGGCGGAGATCATGAGCACGTCAAGACATCGCAGGTGGCGCAGGAAGATCGGACCCGTTTCGCGCTGGCTTCCGGCCTTCGCCCGTGTATCGACGGTATTCCTGCTGATTGCGCTGGCGCTTTTCGTGGCGCTGCGGGTCGCCGCCCCCTATCTCATTTCCACCGGCTTCGTGCGCTCCGGCATCGAGGACGCGCTGTCGAAATGGACGGGCTACCATGCCGAGATCAAGGGCAGTCCGGTTCTCGAATTCTGGCCGACGCCGCGCATCACGCTGAACCAGGTCACCATCCGCCAGCCGCGCGAAAGCGGCGACAAGCTGCTCGGCAGCATTGAAAGCCTGTCGGCCGATTTCAGCCTCATCGACGCCCTCCGCGGGCGGACGAGCTTCCACGAATTCCACCTGCTGCGCCCCAGCCTGGCGCTCACGCGCGACGAGAAGGGGCTGATCGACTGGAGTTATGCCGGCCTGCTCGCACGCGCGATCAGCGGCGTGCGCTACGAGAACGGAGCGGAGGTGCTCGATCCCGATCTCGATGCCGAGATCGGCGCGGTGACCGTCGAGGATGGCACGCTTGTGGTCACCGACATCAAGAGCGCCAAGGCCTTTCATTTCGACAGCGTCACCGCAGATATCGCCTGGCCGAGACTGTCCGGCGCGATCTCGGCGGTCATCATCGCCCGCATCAACGGCCAGGACCTGAAGATCGATTTCGCCTCGCGCCAGCCGCTGCTCGCCTTTGCCGGCCGGAATGCCGAGGCACGGACGTCGCTCACGTCAAACCTGCTGACGGCGCATTTCCAGGGCGTTGCCAGCATCGCCAACCTTTCGGCCCTTTCCGGCAATGTCACCGCCAGCATCCCCGATGTGCCGGCCCTTCTGGCATGGTCGGGCGAATCTGTCCCGGGCATCGGGACGCTGAAGAGCGCCTCGCTGGAATCCGACATCATGTCGTCGGGCAGCGGGCTGCGCTTCAACAATCTCAGCCTCTCCCTGAACGAAGCGAGCGCCACCGGGGTGATGGATCTCTTTACCCAGCCCGGCAAACGGCCGAAGATCGGCGGCACGCTCGCTTTCGACCAGATGAACCTCAAGCCCTTCCTCGATGCCTTCGCGCTCAGGCTCGCCGCCGGAGAGGCAGAAGAAATCTCCGCCGGCATCACTGGGCCGCTGCAGATGCTCGATGTCGACGTCAGGCTTTCGGCACGGCGCGCGCAAATGGGTCTCTTCGAGCTTTCCGATGTCGGCGCCAGCATGATCGTGGCCGGCGGCGAGGCGAAATTCGATATTGGCGACAGCCAGTTCGAAGGCGGCGAGATGACCGCGCATCTGGAAGCGACGCAGCGCGACTTCGACGGTGGCGGCAAGCTGCAGCTGTCGATCCGCGATGCCGACTTCGCAGCTCTTGCCGAGCGCCTGCAGCTGAAAGGTCCGCTGCCGCTGGCGACAGGATCGCTCGATCTCGACCTCCGGTCGCCGAAGGCGATATGGACGACCGGCCTTGCCGACGTCACCGGCAAGCTGCGCTTCTGGACGAAGCAAGGCACGATCCCCGGCATCGATGCCGCAGCGCTCCGCACGCAGGCAGCCGAAAAGCCGTTCTTTCCGCTGAGCGCGGCGGCAGGCGGCGCCTTCACCTTCAACCAGCTGAACCTGCAGGCCGATTTCGCCAACGGCACCGCCGAGATGCACGACGCCCATATTGCCGGCGCCACGGAGACGCTGACGCTTTCCGGCGTCATTACCTATCAGTCGAACGGGCTGGCGCTTTCCGGATCGCTGGAGGCAACCGATCCGGCCAAGGCGGCAGAGCTGCCGCTGCTGCCGTTCTTCGTCGGCGGTTCATGGCCCAACCCGGTGATCTCGCCAGTGCCGCTTTTCGGCAATACGCCGCACGCGCAATAGAGCATTTCCGTTTTCTTCGAAAAACGGAAGCGCTTCATTTTTTGTTTCACGCAATTTCAGCTCACGCGCCGGCCGCAGCGGCACGCTCATCCCTCTGGCGCTGTGTTTCGCGGCGCTTGGTGATGATCGAGGCGCAGATGACGCCGAAGGCGACGACGCCGATCAGGATCGTGCACACCGCATTGATCTCGGGCGTCACACCGAGGCGGACCTGGCTGTAAATCCTCATCGGCAGCGTGGTGGCGCCCGGCCCCGAGGTGAAGCTCGCAATCACCAGATCGTCGAGCGACAGGGTGAAGGCAAGGATCCAGCCGGAGAGCACGGCGGGCGCGATGATCGGCAGGGTGATCTCGAAGAAAGTGCGCACCGGCGGCGCGCCGAGATCCTGCGCCGCTTCCTCGATCGAATGATCGAAACTCAGCAGGCGCGACTGGACGACGACGGCGACAAAGCACATGGTCAGCGTCGTATGTGCGAGCGTGATCGTCCAGAAGCCACGGTCGAGACCGATCGCCACAAAGAGCAGCAGCAATGACAGGCCGGTGATGACCTCCGGCATGACGAGCGGTGCATAGACCATGCCCGAAAAAAGCATGCGGCCGCGAAAGCGGGTGTAACGCACCAATGTCAGCGCCGCCATCGTGCCGAGGATGGTTGCAAATGTTGCCGACAGCAGTCCGACGCGCAGCGTCACCCAGGCAGCGTCGAGCAAGGCCTGATTGCTCATCAACGAGACATACCATTTCGTCGAGAAGCCGCCCCAGACGGTTACGAGTTTGGATTCGTTGAAGGAGAAAATGACGAGAAGCACGATCGGCAGATAGAGGAAGGCAAAGCCGAGCGTGACGGAGACGATATTGAAACGGGTCCATTTCAGCATGGTTTATTTCCCCCGCTCTTCGGCTTTGGCCTGGACATTCTGGAAGAAGACGATCGGGATGACCAGGATCAGCAACAGGATGGTCGCCACCGCCGAGGAGACCGGCCAGTCGCGATTGGAATTGAACTCGTTCCACAGCGTCTTGCCGATCATCAGCGTCTGCGACCCGCCGAGCAGATCGGGGATGACGAATTCGCCGACGGCCGGGATGAAGACCAGCATGCAGCCGGCCACCACGCCGGGGATCGACAGCGGGAAGGTGACGCGCCAGAAGGCGGTGATCGGCGGGCAGCCGAGATCCTGCGCTGCCTCGATCAGCGTGCCGTCCATCTTCTCGAGCGCCGAATAAAGCGGCAGCACCATGAAGGGGAGATAGGAATAGACGATGCCGATATAGACGGCGGTATTGGTGTTGAGGATGATCAGCGGCGCATCGATCAGGTGCAGCGACAGCAGCAGCTGGTTGAACAGGCCCTCCGGCTTGAGGATGGCGATCCAGGCGTAGACGCGGATCAGGAAGCTCGTCCAGAAGGGCAGGATGACAAGCATGACCAGCGTCGGCCGCAGGCCACGTGGCGCCTGCGCCATGCCGTAGGCGATCGGATAGGCGATCAGCAGCGTCAGGAGGGTGGAGATCGCGGCGATCACCACACTCGACACATAGGCGTTGAAATAGAGCGGGTCGTCGGTCAGGTAGGTGTAATTGTCGAAGGAGAATTCGCCGATCTTACTTAAGAGGCCGGCCCAGCCGTCGGCCAAGGAGAAGACAGGCTCATAGGGCGGCATGGCGATCGCCGTCGTCGACATCGAAATGCGGAAG
This sequence comes from Rhizobium sp. BK591, assembly GCF_014195045.1. Lineage (NCBI taxonomy): Bacteria > Pseudomonadati > Pseudomonadota > Alphaproteobacteria > Hyphomicrobiales > Rhizobiaceae > Rhizobium > Rhizobium sp. BK591. The sequence continues at coordinate 712,147 of NZ_JACIAZ010000004.1, read as the reverse complement.
ACGATGAAGAAGGGCGCCAGGAAGAAGAGCAGCAGCCAGGCGTAAGGGATGACGATGACGAGGCGATTGTAGAGGCCGGAGGTGAGCTTGCCCATAACGTCAATCCTTCAGCAGGACGCCGGCATTCTCGTCGAAGGAGACCCAGACTTCCTGATCGTAGGTGAAGGGGTCGTCGACGGAGCGCTGCGCATTGAGGGACGAGGCCTTGACGATATTGCCGCTCTGCAATTTCACATGGAAGACGGTCATGTCGCCGAGATAGGCGATATCCCAGAGTTCGCCTTTGGCGGCGTTGACGGACGCGTTGGCGGGAGCCGTGCGCCCGACCCGCATCTTCTCCGGCCGGATGGCGAAGCCGACGGCGCTGCCTGCAGAAGGTGTTTCGGAAGCGGCGACACGCACGCTGAAGCCGCTGTCGACTGATATCTCGACGGTGCCGTTGCCCGATGAGGCGACCTTGCCGTCGAAAATGTTCACGTCGCCGATGAAATCTGCGACGAAACGGCAATTCGGCGCTTCGTAGATCTCGGCCGGCGTCGCCACCTGCACCACCTTGCCGTGGCTCATGACGGCGATACGGTCTGCCATGGTCATCGCCTCTTCCTGGTCGTGGGTGACGACGACGAAGGTAAGTCCAAGATTCTGCTGCAGGTCCATCAGCTCGAACTGGGTTTCCTCGCGCAGCTTCTTGTCGAGCGCGCCGAGCGGTTCGTCGAGCAGCAGCACCTTGGGACGCTTGGCGAGCGAGCGGGCCAGCGCCACGCGCTGGCGCTGGCCACCGGAAAGCTGGTTCGGTTTGCGGGAGGCAAACTGCTCCAGCTTGACGAGCTTCAACATCTGCAAGACGCGGTCAGTCATCTCGTCCTTCGCCATGCCATCCTGTTTCAGGCCGAAGGCGATGTTCTTCTCGACCGTCATGTGCGGGAAAAGCGCATAGGACTGGAACATCATATTGACGGGGCGCCGATAGGGCGGCGTACCGGCCATATCGGTGCCATCGAGGACGATTTCGCCCGAGGTCGGCTGCTCGAAGCCGGCGAGCATGCGCAGAAGCGTCGACTTGCCGCAGCCGGAAGCGCCGAGCAGCGCGAAGAACTCGCGGTGATAAATATCGAGCGACAGGTTATCGACGGCGGTGAAATCACCGAAACGCTTGGTGACGTTCTTGATGGATATGAAGGGCTTGGCGGACGGATCGGTCCAAGGTGCGAACGAGCGGCGAATATTGCCTAGAGACTTCATATTGTTCCCCGAAAATGCATTCTTTGCTTTTATTCTTGGCTTTTGCTCCCGGTTTCACCCGGCCGGGATCGTCAAAAAAAGGCCCGGACGTTTCCGTCCGGGCCGTTATTCTATCATTGGCCGGTGACCACGGTGGTCCATAGCCGCGTCACGATCCGCTGCGTCTTCGGATCGAGCGGCGGAACGGTGAAGAGTTTCGCCATTACCTCCGGCGTCGGGTAGATCGCCGTATCGTCGAGGACCTCCTTGTCGAGGAACTGCTGCGACGCCTTGTTGCCGTTGGCGTAGAAGACGAAGTTCGAGGCCTTGGCGATCACCTCCGGCTTCATCATGTAGTTGATGAATTCATGGGCTTCGGCGACATGCGGCGCATCCTTCGGAATGCCGAAGACGTCGAAGAAGATCTGGGCGCCTTGCGACGGGACCGAGTAGTCGACCTTCACGCCGGCATTGGCTTCCTTAGCACGGTCGCGGGCCTGGAACATATCGCCGGAATAACCGAGCGCAATGCAGATATCGCCGTTCGCCAGCGCGCTGATATATTCGGAAGAATGGAACTTGCGGACGAACGGGCGGACGGCCGTGAGAACCTCCTGCGCCTTCTTGAGATCGGCGGGATCGGTACTGTTCGGATTTAGCCCGAGATAGGCGAGCGCCGAGGGCACGACGTCGGTTGGGGAATCCAGCATATAGATGCCGCAATCCTTGAGTTTGGCCGCTTTCGCCGGATCGAACAACGCGTCCCAATTGGGCTTTTCGTCGGTGCCGAGGGCGGCTTTGACCTTGTCGACATTATAGCCGATGCCCGTCGTGCCCCACATGTAGTCGACGCTGTATTCATTGCCGGGGTCGAAGGACGCCACGCCCTTCATGATGACGTCCCACATGTTGACCAGGTTCGGCAGCTTCGACTTGTCGAGTTTCTGGTAGACGCCGGCGGCGATCTGGCGCTGCATGAAGGATACGGTGGGGACGACGACGTCATAACCCGAACCACCAGCCAAGAGCTTGGTTTCCAGCGTCTCGTTAGAATCGAAAGTGTCGTAGACGACCTTGATGCCGGTTTCCTTGGTGAAATCCTCGAGGATGGAACTGTCGATATAATCCGACCAGTTGTAGACGTTGACCACGCGCTCCTGCGAAAAGGCCGGAGCGGCAGCAAGGAGTGCGGTAACGGCGGCGGCCGTCACGCATAGGATGGTTGACCTCATAACTTCTCCTGTTTGTTCAAAGATTCCGCATCACCGGACATCTTTTCCCTCTGGTTTTCCACGCAGACTAAGAAGGAATTTCACAGCCCACAAGCGCAAAATCCAGCGCCCTCAACGATTTCACATCACTGGAAGTCGAAGGCGCTGAGCCCTGCCACCATCTCGTCGAGCCCGAGCGGTCTGGTCACCGGCGGCTCAGCCCGGGAAAGGCAGCCGCGTCGCTCGCAAAGGCGACAGGCCGGACCGATTTCGACCGGATCGAGCGCCATCGCCTGCCCGTAGACCACACCTCCGCCAAGGGCAGCGTCGCAGCCGATCAGGATCGCGGTGCGCCTTAGCCTTTCGCCGAATTCGACACTCGGTCCCTCCAGAGTGCGGGCGACCGTCAAGAAGGATGCGCCATCCGGCATGACCACGGTTTCGGCGAGGATCTGGCCCGGCTGCAGGAAGGCGGCGTGGATATTGAGCTTCGGACAGCCGCCGCCGAACCGGGCCTGCGGAAAGCCCTGGGCGCCCGCCCGGCGCAGCCGGTGGCCTGCGGCGTCGATCTCGATCAGGAAGAAGGGAATGGCCGCCGCCCCGGGGCGCTGCAGCATGGCAAGGCGCGCGGCGGCATGACCGAAGGAGACGCCGAAGCGTGCGCGCAGAATATCGATATCGTAACGCGTCGCCTTCGCCGCCGAAAGGAAAGCCTCGTAGGGCATTGCCAACGCTAAGGCCGCGATGCGGGCAAGCTCGAAGCGGGCGATGCGGCGCGCCTCGGCGGAGGAGAGCGGGATATCGTCGAGCTCGGCATCGATTGCCGGCAGCAGTGCCAGAGTTGCCGCCTCGATTGATATCTCATGCGCCCGGTCAGCCGGCGACAGCCGCTCGGAGATGAAAAGCCGCATCGAATGGCGATCGAAACGGCGGCGCAGATCCGGCATGACGTGGACGGGAAGGACGCGCACCGCGATGCCGCGCTCGGAACGCAACCAATCCTTCAGCCCGGCGGCAAGATCGAGGCCACCGGGGAGCGTTGCGGCAAAGGCTTCTGCCGCCGTCTCGATCCGTCCGAAATAGCCGGACCTGCGCTCCAGCGTCTCGCGCACCTCGTCTAGCGGCAACCGGCCGGCGGCGACCGGCGCATGCCCCTCGGCGGCCATAAGCGCCGTCAGATCGGATAGCCTTGCCGCCTGCTCGCGATAGGCGCGGTAGAGCTTGATCATGCCGCTCGCGGCATTGGGTGCTGCCTCGGCCACCTCCACCAATTCCTGATCACCCGGCAGCTCGCCCGACAGCAGCGGATCGGCAAAGATCTCCTTGAGCTGGTCGAGACTGCCGCCGGTCTGCCCCCGCAATTCCTCCAGATCGACCCTGTAGACGCTTGCAAGCTTGAGAAGGAGTTGCACCGTCAACGGCCGCTGGTTGCGCTCGATCAGGTTCAGGTAGGACGGCGATATTTCCAGCGCCTCGGCCATGGCGGTCTGCGTCAGCGCCAGCGCATTGCGGATGCGCCTGACTTTCGGGCCTGCGAATATCTTCCGTTCCGCCATGTCACACCCTTTGACAAGCTAGGAGCGCTGTATTTACAAAATTTTACAAATTCACAGCACCAATCTGTCAATCCTCGTCATCTTAACCTCTTTCCGAGCAGGAAATCAAAGGTTTTTCTGGTCATAACGGCTGATATTGTCAATCTTGTCATGACCACCCTTTATCGGCTTTTAGTGAGGAGAGCAGCATGACCGATTTTTACAAACTTGTCCCAAACGCATCAGCTAATCGTTTCGACGGCATTGAGAGACCCTACTCGGCCGACGACGTGCAGCGGCTCAGGGGCTCGGTGGCGCTGCGCCATACGCTGGCCGAAATGGGGGCGGACCGGTTGTGGCGGCTCATTCACCAGGCGGATTTCGTCAATGCGCTCGGCGCACTTTCCGGCAATCAGGCCATGCAGATGGTGCGCGCCGGGCTGAAGGCGATCTATCTCTCCGGCTGGCAGGTGGCGGCCGACGCCAATACGGCATCGGCGATGTATCCCGACCAGTCCCTCTATCCGGCCAATGCCGGTCCGGAGCTTGCCAAGCGCATCAACCGCACGCTGCAGCGCGCCGATCAGATCGAGACCGCGGAAGCCCAGGGACTTTCCGTCGAGACCTGGTTCGCCCCGATCGTTGCCGATGCGGAAGCGGGCTTCGGCGGACCGCTCAACGCCTTCGAAATCATGAAGGCCTATATCGAGGCGGGTGCCGCCGGCGTTCATTTCGAGGACCAGCTCGCTTCGGAGAAGAAATGCGGCCATCTCGGCGGCAAGGTGCTGATCCCGACGGCCGCTCATATCCGCAATCTCGATGCCGCTCGGCTTGCCGCCGACGTCATGGGCGTTGCGACGCTGGTCATCGCCCGCACCGACGCGGAGGCGGCAAAGCTGCTGACCTCAGACATCGACGAGCGCGACCAGCCCTTCGTCGACTATGATGCCGGCCGCACGGTCGAAGGCTTCTATCAGGTCAGAAACGGAATCGAGCCCTGCATCGCGCGCGCCGTCGCCTATGCGCCGCATTGCGATCTCATCTGGTGCGAAACCTCGAAGCCGGACCTCGAGCAGGCGCGGCGCTTTGCCGAAGGCGTGCACAAGGTCTACCCCGGCAAGCTGCTCGCCTATAATTGCTCGCCCTCCTTCAACTGGAAGAAGAACCTCGACGAGGCGACGATCGCACGGTTCCAGCGCGAACTCGGCGCAATGGGCTACAAGTTCCAGTTCATCACGCTCGCCGGCTTCCACCAGCTGAACTTCGGCATGTACGAACTGGCGCGCGGCTACCGGCAGCGGCAGATGTCGGCCTATTCCGAGCTGCAACAGGCGGAATTCGCCGCCGAGGTCAACGGCTATACCGCCACCAAACATCAGCGCGAGGTCGGCACCGGCTATTTCGACGCCGTGTCGCTCGCCATCACCGGCGGTCGGTCTTCGACCACCGCGATGCACGATTCAACTGAACATGCGCAGTTCAAGCCGGCTGCGGAATAACCCGAAGAGGAGGAGAATATCATGGCATCCATCACACGCGTCCGGGAACGGGCCGAAGAGCAGACGACCAGCATGAGCGAGGATCAGCAGACGACGATCCGCATGCTCGCCAACGACCTGCACCGGCTGAACCAATCGGTCATGAAAGCCGTCGAGGCCGGCGTCTCGGTCGAACTGGTGCGCTCGGCCCGTCATCACGGCGGCGACGGCAACTGGGGCGACCTGCTGATTCCGGTCGTCGTCACCAACCGGCATTGACGAAACCTGCCGGGGCGGGCCGGCGGTGCCGGCCCGCATTGCTCAATCGCAGCGCCCACGCGTCCAAGAGATGCGTGGGCGCTTTATCATTTTGAATCTGTGAATCATTCTTTCCGAAACCGAACCCGATTTCGGGCTTATTGCCAGCCGCACGACGCAGCGGTCTCCGGCTTTCGCAATTTGACGCAATTGTCACCGCCGCCTGGTCGGGTCATAATGGCGCATCTTCGAACGGAACTGCCCATGCCCGGCGCGCCGCACCCCAAACTCGAAGCCTTGACCGATCTGATCTACGCCGCCCTGTTCGGCGAGACGACGTGGCAGACGTTTCTCGACGTTTTGAACGAGACGATGCCGGATGCGAAATCCACGCTGTTCTTCCACGATGCCATCGCCCGCACCGGCGGCCTATCGCTTGCCTCAGGCATTCAGGATGCGGAAGCCGAGGCCTATAACCATTATTATGCCAGGATCAATCCGTGGATGCCCAAGGCCGCTGTCCGGCCGGTCGGCCTCGGCGTCATCGCCGAGCAGATGCTGCCGAGGAGCGATCTCATCAAGACCGAATTCTACAATGACTTCGTCCGCAGCATCGGCTGCGAAAGCAGTGTTGGCGTCACCATCATGCGGGAGAATGGTCGCTCCTTCAATTTGTCGACGCTGACCTCTTCGGCCGATCCCGACAACAACCGGGTGAATGCCGACCTGCTGAGCGATCTCGCCCCGCATCTCAGACGCGCCTTCGATTTCATCAGGCGCGATCGCCGCGATCCCGAGAATGATGAAAACGGGCTGGCGCTCTTCGATGCGATCGGCGCCGGCATCGTCTATCTCGGCGAGAACCAGCAGATCCGTTCGCTCAACAGGGCGGCCGAACGGCTGCTCGCCGAAGGCGGCGGCATCGGCACCGGCCCATCGGGACGCCTCGTCATCGACGATCCGGCGCTGGGCGCCCGGCTCGACATGCTGAGCCGCCATCATCATCCGGCCATAAGCCCGCCGCCATCGACGACGCTCGTCAAGACCAAAGCCGGCAGTCTCAGATGCACGCTCGTCAGGCTGCAATCGGATTTCATCACCGCCTTCCTGGAAGGCCCGACGATCGCGCTGATCATCGAGCGCACAGGCATGGCGCTGAGAAGCGATATCAACGAGGCGCTGGCGAGCGGCAATCAGCTGACGGCGGCCGAGATGCGGATCGCCTCGGCGATCGCCGACGGGCTTTCCCTGCGTGAAGCCGCCACGACCCATGATGTCAGCTATGAGACCGCCCGCTCGCATCTCAAGAGCATCTATTCCAAGCTTGGGGTGAACAGCCAGGTGGCGCTGGTGCGCCGGCTGATGCCGTAAGAATTATCTAACCTCGGCTCGGTCGTTTTCCGGCGAAGAGATCGGCATAACTTCTGATGAGTTTGGTCATGCGGTCGGCGACCGTGCGGATCTCCGGGCGATGGCGGTCCTCGGCATTCATGACGATCCATTGCCGGTGGCGCAATTCCGGCAACTCGCCGCCCTGCCGCTGCAATTCAGGATGGAGATCGCCGACGAAACAGGGAAGTACGGTCTTGCCGGCGCCGGCGCGCACCAGATCCGGCAGCGAACGCGGCCGATTGACGGTGGCGACGATCCCTGTCGCGGCATGGGCGTGCGGCCAGCGCAGATAGGCCGATATCGCCTCCTCCTCGGCAACCGCAATCCAGCGCTCGTCGGTCTCGGCAGTGTTGCGTCTGATATAGACGGCATAGGCCACCTCCCCGAGCTGACGTGCGGCGAGATTGGCCTCCTCGGGCTCGAAGGCCCGAATACCGATATCGCTCTCGCGATAGGCAAGGCTTGCCCGCGCCTCGCCGATGGTCAGCGAAATGGCGAAGGCATCGCCCGGCATGCGGATTGCGGCAAAATTCTCGGTCAGCAGCCAAGCGAGCCAGGTGCCGGCGGCGACCCTGACGGTCGTGCCGCCGTCGCCGGATTGCCGCCACGCCGCCACCTTGCGGGCGGCGGCCTCCATCTCCTGAAGGTGATCGAGCAGCGCCTGGCCATCGTGTGTCAGACGATATCCGGTCTGGCTGCGCGAAAACAATGCGCGGCCGATCTCCTGTTCGAGATCGAGCATGCGACGGCCGACGGTTGCCGGGCTCAGTCCACTTGCGGTGCTTGCCCCGGTCAAGCCGCCGAGCCGGGCGACCTGCAGGAAAAGCTGATAGGAATCCCAACTTGCGTTTTTCATTGGTGAAAAACATAGCGGGATTTTCCCCGTTTATAAAGAGAAATTCGATGCCTAGATCAGGTGATGTCTGACATAGGAAAGGACATTGCCATGATCGACATGATGACCATCGCAGGCACTATGGGATACCGACATTCCGGCAGACGATGCGACTCCAGGGCAGACGAGGACAGATTCTATGCCGAGTTCGGAGACAACAGCCTCATTCGTTTCGGCGGTTGGCTGACGTCGCTTGATCTCTATCTGAGAAAGCCCCGCAAGGCCGCAGTGCAATCCTGCGGCAGCTGCGACCGTACGGTTCAGGCGACCCTTCTTGCCCCGAGATGAGCAGGTGCGGTTTCTGCGACGATGCGGAACCGCTCGATCAGCGCCATCAGCGTATCGGCCTCGCCGGCGAGCAGGCGGCTTGCCTGCGTCGTCTCGGCCACCATCGACGCGTTCTTCTGGGTCATCTGGTCCATGGCGTTGACGGAACCGTTGACCTCCTGCAGCGCCGCCGACTGATCCCGGCTCGCAGTGGCGATGGTCTCGACATGGCCGCTGATGGCGATAATCTCCTGGCTGATCGAGGCAAGGACGCTGCCGGTCTTCTGGACCAATTCGGAACCTGCCGTGACTTCCCGGCTCGATGTCTCGATCAGCGACTTGATCTCGCGCGCCGCATCGGCCGAACGTTGGGCGAGTTCGCGGACCTCCTGGGCGACGACGGCAAAACCCTTGCCCGCCTCGCCGGCGCGCGCCGCCTCGATGCCGGCATTCAACGCCAGAAGATTGGTCTGGAAGGCGATGTCGTCGATCACCTCGATGATCTGCTCGATGCGCTGCGAGGCCTCTTCGATGCGCTCCATCGCGGCGACGGCATCGCCGACCACGGCGCCGGAATTGTCGGCCGTCCTCTTGGTCGCAGCCACGACATTGTTGGCTTCACGGGCACGCTCGGCGGAAGACCGAACCGTGATGGTGATTTCTTCCACCGCGGCCGCGGTCTCTTCGAGGTTTGCCGCCTGCGCCTCGGTGCGCTTCGAGAGCTCGCTGGCAGAGACGGAGACGGCGCTGCTGTTGCGCTGGATCGTCGAGGCGCTGTCGCGGATACCGGAGAGCGTATCCTGAAGCCGCAGGAGTGAGGCGTTGAAATCGACGCGCAGCTGCTCCAGCCGGCCGACGAAGGGCGTGCCGATCGTCTGCGAGACATCGCCCTGCGACAGGCGCCCCAGGCCGGCGGCAAGCTGGTTGACGGCAAAGTCGATCTGGCCGTCAAGGGAGCGCTTGTCGGCATCGTTCTTGGCGCGTTCGGCATCGCTCAGAGCGCGCTGTTCGGCAGCCTGGGTTTCCAGATCGCGCCGCGCCCGGGCACTGTCGCGGAAAAGCGCCAGGGCCCGGCCGATGTCGCCGAACTCGTTCTTCTTGGCGACGCAAGGGATGGTGCCCTCAAGATCGCCCGCGGAGATCGAATGGACGCTCGCAGTCAACGCCTGCAAAGGCTTCACCGACAGGCGGATCGCGTAGAAGGCGACAACGCCGACGATCAGCATGACGATGGCGCCGATGCCGAGAACCAGGATCTGCAGCTCATTCAGGCGCTGGTAATAAACCTCCATCGGAATGCCGATGAAGAGAATGCCGACATTGGCGTTCGATGCATTCTTGATGGGAAAGTAACCGGTGATGAACTGGCGGCCGAAAAGCACCGCCGGGCCGTAATAGGCCTCGCCCTTGGCGAGAACCGGCTGGGCAGGGTGCTCGGCTGCGAGCTTGGTGCCGACGGCACGATCGCCGTTTTCCTTCTTGACGTTCGTGGATATGCGGACGTAGTCGCTGCCCTGCTTTTGGAAGATGGTCGCGACACCGGCAATCGACTGCGCCGTGCGGTCGACCAGCGAATGATCGGCAAGTGCCGGAATGGCGTCTTCCGTCACGGCAGAGAGCTGATTGTCCTTGAGCTCGATCTTTGCGCCCTGATCGGCCGCGCCGTAGAGGACGGCCATCGCGCGGGCGGCCTCTTTCGCGTCGGAGATCGCCCCGCCCATGACATGATTGCTCAAATTATAATAGGTCACGCCGACGATAGCGGCCGTGCTGATCGCCAGCAGAAACAATGTGATCGCAACGATCTGGCGTACGATCGACGTCGAGAAAAGGCGCAGCATCAAAACCCCCGGGATAAACCAAGGCTAGATTAAGCCAAAAGCGTTAAGGAAAATTTTCCGTAAATCAGGGCTGCGGGAGATATTCACCTGTCTCGTTTTTAGACGTCTTCTGACCATGGCGGCTCGACAGACTGGCGGACATTCAAGGCTATTCTCCTACCGTTCAAATCTCTTCAATCGAAGCGCGATTTCTCGGCATAAACAGCAACGGCCCCGGAAAGTCCGAGGCCGTTCGCATGAAGACGGGGTCGGCCGGCGATCAGGCGGCGCGGTAGACCGGCGTGGCGGCTGCCTCGCCGTCGATCTTGAACTGCTGGATGAGCCGGCGCAGCGAATCGGCCTCGTCGGCCAGTTCGCGGCTGGCGGCGGTCGTCTCTTCCACCATGGCGGCGTTCTGCTGCGTCATCTGATCCATCTGGTTGACGGTCGCGTTGACGCTCTGCAACGCGTTGGACTGGTCGTGGCTGGCGCGGGCGATCATCTCGACATGCTGGCTGATCGTGACGATCTGGGCGCTGATCTTGGCAAGCACCGTGCCGGTTTCCTGCACGAACTGCGAGCCGGAATTGACCTCGTTGGTCGACTTGTTGATCAGCCCCTTGATCTCCTGCGCCGCGGCTGCGGAGCGCTGGGCCAGTTCGCGGACTTCCATCGCCACCACCGCGAAGCCCTTGCCGGCTTCACCGGCGCGCGCCGCCTCGATGCCGGCGTTGAGCGCCAGGAGATTGGTCTGGAAGGCGATCTCGTCGATGACGCCGATGATCTGCTCGATCTGGCGCGAGGCATCCTCGATGCGGCCCATCGCGTCGATCGCATTGCTGACGACGACGGCGGAATCGTCGGCGCTGCGCTTGGCCTGGCGGACGATCTGGTCGGCATCCTTGGCGCGTTCGGCCGACGAACGGACCGTGACGGTGATCTCGTCGACGGCGGCCGCGGTCTCTTCGAGCGAGGCAGCCTGCTGCTCGGTGCGCTTGGACAGATCCTCGGCCGACTGGGCCATCTGGTTGCCGTTGCCCTGGATCAGTTCGACATTGTCGCGGATCTGGCTCATCGTCGCCTGCAGGCGCATCATCGAACCGTTGAAATCCTGGCGCAGCTGTTCGAGACGGCCGATGAACGGCGTTTCGATCGTTGTCGAGATATCGCCCTGCGACATGCGTTCGAGGCCGGCGGCAAGTGCATTGACCGCAAATTCGATCTGACGATCCATCTCGTGCTTTTCGGCGTCGTTGCGCTGGCGCTCATGTTCGGCGGCGGCACGCTCCTCGTCGCTCTGCTCCTCGATGCGAATCTTCGAGATGGCGTTTTCCTTGAAGATGCCGAGCGCGCGAGCCATGTCGCCGATTTCATCGTGACGCTGCTCGCCCGAGATGCTGGTTTCCAGCGCCCCTTCGGCAATGCGGCGCATGGCGGCGGTGATCTGGCTGATCGGGCGCTGCAGCGTCAGCACCAGGGCGATGCCGCCGAGGATCGACAGGAGGATGCCGAGACCGGTGGTCATGACCGAGATGCTGTTTGCCTGGGTGCGCTCGGTGCCGGCCGTCTGCTTCTGCAGCTCGGCGAAATCGGTCAGCTTCGTCCAGATCTGGTCGAGCTCCTGGCGGGCGGCGGCATAGGCGGTGACGCGCTCGCTGATCGTATCGACGATCTTCGAGCCGCCGCCGGAAATGGCGTCGAGCGCCGGCTGGATCGCGCCCGATATGCCTTCGGCAAAGCCCATGCCCTTGGCGCTGGTGGTCAGCACCTGCATATCCTTGCCAAGCGTGCCGGCCTGCTGCTGCAGGCGTACGAGATTATCCTTGCTGGAGTTGGAGAGGAAATCGGAAAGGACGATCTGCAGCGCATAGACGGAGTTTTCCAGCCGCCGCGTATCCTGAAGGACGGAGTTGGTCTGGGCGATGCGGCCCTCGAGCTCGGCGAAACGCTGGGTCGCCTCGCGCATCTTCTGCGTTGCCGTCAGCTGCGTATAGGTCGAGGTCTGGCGGAAGCGCGACACGAGGCGGCCGAGTTCGGCGATGTCCTCGTCGGTCGGAGCGGGCAGCTGAGCGATCGCCTTGATGCTGTCGATGGTTGCGGTCAGCGCGTCGATGACGTTCTTCTGGTTGGTCGGAACCGAAATGGCGATCTGCCGCTGGGCTTTGATGATCGCAGGCATCTGTCCGTTGATGAAGGCGATCTTGTCCTGCGGCGTTTGCGGCTTGCTGTAGCCGCTGGCGACGGTGCCGAGGAAGTCGCCGCCCTTCAGCAGGCGGTCGGCGGTGCGCAGCGTGATGGTGGCGGCGCCCTCGTCGTTCTGGAGCGCGGTCTGCAATTCCTCGGCCTGGTAGGAGACCGTGAAACGGGTGCTGATCAGGCTCTTCTGTGCGGCATCGATCTGCTCATGCAAAGCCTGTTCCTGCTCATGCAGGGCCCAGAGCTTGTCGACGACGCCCGATATGTCCTTGGTGCGTTGCGATGCCTCGGCAAGGCTGTCGCGGCCGGCGGCCTCTTCACCGACCTGGTTCAGCGTCCGGTCGAGCACGCCCTGCTGGGTCTTCAGTTCCGCGGTCAGCTTGTCGCGTGCCTCCGGGCTGGTGACGCGCAGGAAATCGTCCATCGAACCGTAGAGATCCTTGAAGCCGCTCAGCGACTGCAGCACGCTGTTGGATATTTCCATGCGGCCCTGCAGAAGTCCGGAAGCGTAGAGGCCCGTCAGGCCTACCGCCGAAATGGTGACGACGAAGGGCAGAACGAAGATCAAAACCTTCGTCTTGATCCTGAAGCGGGAAAGAATCTTGTCAATCAACATGGCGTTCCGGGCCTTTCATACACCACTCCTCCCGCAGGCAGCCACATGGCGCCAGCCGGGTACACATCAAGCCGTTCTTAAATTTACATTGGGGAACCCGGAGACCAGGCGGCAGTCATTGCCAGTTCATGTCCAAACAACTTGGAGATGCCCAAATAATCGCGGGCAATTGTGTCAGATTAGATATTAATTTTCGGATAAGCGGTTATGGCGGGTTAAGCCAAGGCGGTGAAATAGTTGCAGATTGTAAGCCGCAACGCCGCAGCGCGGCGATCAACATGCCGCAATGTTCTTTCCAGGTCTACCGACAGGATCAGATGAAGTGCGAGAGCAGCAGCGCGAGGCTGGCGGCAGTGGCGCCGGCGGCAAGCATCAGATAACGCAGGGTCACCATCCAGGCGTTCGGCTTTGCCTCGGCAATTGCGATGGCGCGGGCGCGTCGTGTGTTTCTGGTCATGCGCGAAACCTCACTTCTCTCTGACACAACAATCCAACAAAACGGCTTGCCGGTAAAGCATTATCTAGGAACGATTTTGCAAACCGCCAATTGAGACAGGATGGCGCACCTCTCTTAAGAAGTCTTGAATCGGCTTTGGTCTTTGTCTTATGCAAGTCGTTCTCCCAAAGCCGCTGGGCACTTTTGGGCGACATGTATTAAGCGCATTCACCGGCGGCAAATCCGGAGGCCCAGGCCCATTGGAAATTATAGCCGCCGAGCCAGCCGGTGACGTCGACACATTCGCCGATGAAATAAAGCCCGGGCACGGCCTTTGCCTCCATGCTGCGGGAATCCAACGCTGCCGTGTCGATGCCGCCGAGCGTCACTTCGGCGGTGCGGTAACCTTCCGAGCCGGACGGTTTGACGGCCAAGCTCTGGGCACCGGCGGCCAGGCGCAGCAGCGCCTTGTCAGGCAGGTCGGCCATGTTGCCGGAGATCTTTTCGCGCTCGACGAGAAATTGCGCCAGCCGCTTCGGCAGGATGTCGCCGAGTGCCGTCTGCGGCGACTGGCGGCCATTGAGCTGCTTTGCCCGCTTCAGATGCGCCGCAATGTCGATATCCGGTTCGATCGCAACGACGATTTCGTCGCCTTCGCGCCAATAGGAAGAGATCTGCAGGATGGCGGGGCCGCTTAAGCCTCGATGGGTGAACAGCAGTGCTTCGCGGAAGGCGGTCCTGCCGTGGCGGATTTCGGCCGGGGCGGCAATGCCGGCGAGCGGCGCAATGCTCTCGAGCAGGCCGGGATCGAGCGTCAGCGGCACCAGGCCGGGTCGGGTTTCGAGCACGGCCAAGCCGAACTGTTCGGCGAGGCGATAGGCAAAGCCGGTGGCGCCCATCTTCGGGATCGACTTGCCGCCGGTCGCGACGATCAGCGACGATGCTTCATAGGCGCCCTCGCCGGTCGAGACGCGAAAGCCCGCGTCCGTCCTTTCGACGCCTCTTATCTCGGCGCCGAGGTGCAGCGCTGCGCCTGCCATGCGCATCTCATCCAGCAGCATGCGGATGATGTCCTTGGCGCTGTCGTCGCAGAAAAGCTGGCCCAGAGTCTTTTCATGCCAGGCAATGCCGTGGCGGTCGACCATGGCGATGAAATCGACGGGGGTGAAACGGGCGAGCGCCGACTTGCAGAAATGCGGATTGGCGGAGAGGAAATTCTTCGGCCCGGCATGGATATTGGTGAAATTGCAGCGGCCGCCGCCCGATATGCGGATCTTCTCACCAGGCGCCCTTGCGTGATCGAGAACCACGGCCGACCGGCCGCGTTTTCCCGCGCGGATGGCCGCCATCATGCCCGCCGCCCCGGCGCCGATGACGATGACGTCGCTTTTGCGCTGCAAACCCGTTTCCCCGATCAAGACAGCGTCTTCTTTTCCATCAATGGGCGAAAGTCAACGTTTGGCACCCCTCGCCAATTGGCAAAGTCTGGTTATGATGGCACCACGATCAACGCAAACCGGTGTGTCATGTCCCCAAAAAAGACGACGCTGAAGCCTGCCAGAAACGTACCCGCCTCGACGAAAGCTCCCCCGGACCCCGGATCCCTGCGCGGCGTTGCGAACTGGAAGGAAGCAGCGCGGTGGCTGCGGGACAGGGGCATCGAAGACATCGAATGCATCACGCCGGACCTTGCCGGCGTTGCGCGCGGCAAGATGATGCCAAGCTCGAAATTCACCTCGAACACCTCGCTGGCCCTGCCATCGGCGATCTACCGGCACACGATTTCGGGCGAATATCCCGACGAGACGGAGAGCTTCCGCTACGAGCCGCGCGACAGCGACCTAAAGCTGATGCCCGACCTTTCGACGCTGTCCGTCGTGCCCTGGGAAACCGACCCGACGGCGCAGGTGATCTGCGACATCGTCGATTCGGACGGCGGCGAAGTGCCCTATACGCCGCGCAACGTGCTGAAGCGCATCATGAGCCTCTATCATGACCGCGGCTGGAAGCCGATCGTGGCGCCCGAGATCGAATTCTACCTCGTCGCCAAGAATGACGATCCCGATTATCCGCTGCACCCGCCCAAAGGCCGGTCCGGCCGTTCGATCCTCGGCGGCCAGGGTTATTCGATCGCCGGCATCAACGAATTCGACGAACTGATCGACGATGTCTACCATTTCTCGGAGAAGCAGGGGCTGGAGATCGATACGCTGATCCACGAGGAGGGACCGGCGCAGCTCGAGATCAATCTGCGCCACGGCAATCCGATCGAGCTTGCCGACCAGGTGTTCCTGTTCAAGCGCACGATCCGCGAGGCGGCGCTGAAACACGACATCTATGCGACCTTCATGGCCAAGCCGATGCAGGGCCAGCCGGGTTCGGCGATGCATATCCACCAATCGGTGGTCAATATCGAGACCGGCCAGAACATCTTCTCCAATGCGGACGGATCGGCCTCGAAGGAGTTCTTCCATTTCATCGGCGGCATGCAGAAATTCGTGCCGAGCGCGATGGCGATGCTGGCGCCCTACGTGAATTCCTACCGGCGCCTGCAGCCCGATATGTCCTGCCCTGTCAACAATGCCTGGGGATACGACAACCGGACGACCGCCTTCCGCGTTCCGGTTTCAGATCCGCAGGCGCGGCGCGTGGAAAACCGGTTGCCGAGTTCGGACGCCAATCCCTATCTGGCACTCGCCGCCTCGCTGGCCGCCGGCCTGCTCGGCATCATGAAAGAAATCGAGCCGACGGCGCCGACCGAGGATTCGGCCAATGAGGGTTCGATCGACCTGCCGCGCGGCCTGCTCGAAGCCGTGGCGCTGCTCGAGGACGAGCCCGCTTTCGAGGAGATATTCGGCAAGCAGTTCATCGGCCTTTATGCCGGCGTCAAGCGCGGCGAGTTCGAGACCTTCATGCAGGTGATTAGCCCCTGGGAGCGGGAATTCCTTCTGCTCAACGTGTGAGGGAAAGCATCCATGGCATCGCAGGAGATGTGGCAGAGCCCGATCGCGCCCGGGCTATCGTGGTATCAGGCAACTGTCGGGGAACGGCCGACCTATGCCGCGCTCGACGGTTCGATAACATCGGACGTCGCCATCATCGGCGGCGGCTATACCGGCCTGCAGGCCGCCTACCATCTTGCCAAATCGGGCGTTTCGGTGGTCCTGATCGAGGCCTGCCGCTTCGGTGACGGGGCATCCGGGCGTAATGGCGGTCAGCTCGGCACCGGCCAGCGCTGGTGGCCGGAAGAACTCGAAGAGACGATCGGCTACGAACGCTCGAAGGCGCTGTTTAATCTTGCCGAGGCGGCCAAGCGCCATCTCCTCGATTTCGCCCGCGAGCATCAGATCGAGATCGACTATGTGCCCGGCCAGCTCAACGTCGCACATAAGGCGAGCTACAAACGCGCCTATTACGAAAATGCCGAGATTGCCGCACTGCGTTACGACTATCCGCATATCAGCTTCATGGACGAGAAGGAAACCCAGGAGCGGCTTGGCTCGAAGCGGTTCCATTGCGGCGTGCGCGATGTCGGCACCGGCCATATCCATCCGCTGAAGCTGCTGGTGGGGTTGGCGCGGGTCGCCGCCAATGCCGGTGCCGCGGTTTTCGAGATGACCAGGGCAAAGGCGATCCGCCAGGGCGGCGGCAAGGTGACGATCGAAACCGAAAGGGGGACGATCACCGCCGAGCGCGCGCTGATCGCCTGCGACGCCTATATCGACGGCCTCGAACCGGTGACCGCAAGCCATATCATGCCGATCCGCTCCTTCATCGGCGCCACGGCCCCGCTCGACGGGCATCCCAGCGTGCTGCCGGGCGGCGAGGCGGTGGCCGATTCGCGCTTCGTCGTGCGCTACTTCCGCAAATTCGGCGACGGCCGTCTGCTCTTCGGCGGGCGCGAAGCCTATACGGCGGACAATCCGCGGGACATTTCGCAGCATATTCGCCGGCAGATCGCCGAGATCTATCCTGACCTGAAAAACATCGACATCACCCATGCCTGGGGCGGCAGCGTCGGCATCACCATGCCGCGCCAGCCCTTCGTGGCCGAGGTCATGCCCGGGGTCATCTCGATCGGCGGTTATTCCGGCCATGGCGTCATGCTGTCAAACTACTGTGGCAAGCTCTATGCGGAAACGGTGCTTGGGAAATCCGGCGATCTCGACCTGTTCACATCGCTCGATATTCCCGCCTTTCCCGGCGGAGCCCGCATGCGCGCGCCGTTGCTTTTCCTCGCCTTGTCGTGGTTTGCGCTTCGCGACAAGTTTTAGTCCGATTGCGGATTTCCTCTTCCGGAAATTCGCTCTAAAACCGGTGCCTGACAGATTCATTGCACTGCACACTGGCTTTTTTAAATCGATTAGATTAAAAGGGCCGCCAACCAGCCTGATTGAGAGACAAGCTCATGAGCAGCCAGATCATTCCCGTTGAGCCCTTTGATTACGTCGTCTTCGGCGGCAGCGGCGACCTTGCCGAACGCAAATTGTTGCCCGCCCTCTATCATCGCCAAATCGAAGGCCAATTTACCGAACCGACCCGCGTGATCGGCGCCTCGCGCAGCCCATTGACGCACGAGGAATACCGCAAATTCGCCAGGGACGCGCTGAAGGAGCACCTGAAGAAGGGAGAATATGACGAGGCGGAGGTCGAGAAATTCTGCGCCCGCCTCTACTACGTCTCGGTCGACGCCCGCACCGATGCCGGCTGGGATCAGCTGAAGAAGCTGCTCGACGAAGGCAAGGAACGCGTGCGCGCCTTCTATCTGGCGGTCGCGCCCGGCATCTTCGGCGACATTTCGCAGAAGATCCACGACCACAAGCTGATCACCAAGTCGACCCGCATCGTCGTCGAGAAGCCGATCGGCCGCGACCTCGCCTCGGCACTGCAGCTCAACGACACGATCGGCCGCGCCTTCAAAGAAGAGCAGATCTTCCGTATCGACCACTATCTCGGCAAGGAGACGGTGCAGAACCTGATGGCGCTGCGCTTCGCCAACGCGCTTTATGAGCCGCTGTGGAACGCCAACTACATCGACCACGTGCAGATCACCGTGGCTGAATCGGTCGGCCTCGAAGGCCGCGCCGGCTATTACGATACGGCCGGCGCGCTGCGCGACATGGTGCAGAACCACATTCTGCAGCTGCTCTGCCTGACGGCGATGGAAGTGCCCTCGTCGATGGATTCGGAAGCCGTTCGCGACGAGAAGCTGAAGGTGCTGCGAGCGCTGAAGCCGCTCAATGCCTCGAATGTCGAGCAGGCGACGGTGCGCGGCCAGTACCGCGCCGGCGCATCGGGCAGCGGCCCGGTCAAGGGCTACCTTGAAGAACTCGAAGGCGGCGTTTCGAACACCGAAACCTTCGTCGCCATCAAGGCCGAGATCAACAACTGGCGCTGGGCCGGCGTTCCCTTTTACATCAGAACCGGCAAGCGCCTGACCGGACGCATGTCCGAGATCGTCATCACTTTCAAGCCGATCCCGCATGCGATCTTCGACCAGGCGGCCGGGCGCATCGTCGCCAACCAGCTGATCATCCGCCTGCAGCCGGACGAGGGCGTCAAGCAGTCGCTGATGATCAAGGATCCGGGTCCGGGCGGCATGCGCCTGCGTAACGTGTCGCTCGACATGAGCTTCGCCCAGGCCTTCAACGTCCGCAATCCCGACGCCTACGAGCGTCTGCTGATGGATGTGGTCCGCTCCAACCAGACATTGTTCATGCGCCGCGACGAAGTCGAAGCCGCATGGAGATGGGTCGATCCGATCCTCAAGGGTTGGGAAACGACCGGCCAGCAGGTGCAGGGCTATACGGCCGGCACTTGGGGTCCGAGCCAGGCCATCGCGCTGATCGAGCGCGACGGCCGCACCTGGCACGACGAGATCTAGGACGACATCGATGGCATCGACCCTGCATTCCTTCGCCGGCGCCGCGGACCTTGCCGGCAGCCTCGCCGACAAGGTCGCGAGCACGCTTTCGGCGGCGATTGCCGCCCGTGGAACGGCGTCCATCGCCGTTTCCGGCGGTTCCACCCCGAAGGCCTTCTTTCAGGCGCTGTCGACGCGCGACATCGCCTGGAACAAGGTGACGATCACCCTCGTCGACGAACGTTTCGTGCCGGCCGACAATCCGCGCTCGAACCATCTGCTGGTCGATGCCAATCTGCTGCAGAACAAGGCAAAGGCGGCACGCTTCCTGCCGCTCTATCAGGATACAGCCTCCGTGGAGGAGGCAGCCTCGCTCGCAACCGAGAAGACCAGGGCGATCAGCTCACCCTTCGACATCGTCATCCTCGGCATGGGCGGCGACGGCCACACGGCCTCGTTCTTTCCCGGCGGCAGCAATCTTGCCACGGCGCTCGATCCATCGACGCCGCGCGGCATCATCACCATGGAAGCGGAAGGAGCCGGCGAGCCGCGCCTGACCTTCACCTTCTCCAGTCTTGAGGATGCCGCACTCCTGGTTCTCCATATTGAGGGCGAAGGCAAAAAAGACGTTCTCGCCAAGGCGGAAGGCAGCGGTGACGAAGCAGAAATGCCGATCCGCGCCGTTCTGCGCCGGGCCACTTCCCCGGTCGAGATCTACTGGGCTCCCTGATCGGCCGTCAATCCGGACCGAGATTCAGGCCAGAGCCGCCGAAACAGATAGAGACAACGAACAAGGCAGGGATATTCCATGTCCGCTCACGCACGCATTTCCGCGATCACCGATCGCATTGTCGAACGCTCGAAGCCAAGCCGCGAGCGCTACCTGGAACGCCTGCGCGCCGCCGCTTCCAAGGGTGTCGCCCGCTCCGTGCTCGGCTGCGCCAACCTTGCCCACGGCTTTGCGGTCTGTTCCCCCGCCGAGAAAGATGCGCTCGCCGGCGACCGCATCGCCAATCTCGGCATCATCACCGCCTATAACGACATGCTCTCGGCCCACCAGCCGTTCGAGACCTATCCGGCGATCATCCGCGAGGCGGCCGCCGAGGCGGGCGGCGTGGCGCAAGTGGCCGGCGGCGTGCCGGCGATGTGCGACGGCGTCACCCAGGGACAGCCGGGCATGGAGCTCTCGCTTTTCTCGCGCGACCTGATCGCCATGTCGGCGGGCGTCGGCCTGTCGCACAACATGTTCGATGCCGCCCTCTTCCTCGGCGTCTGCGACAAGATCGTGCCAGGCCTCGTCATCGCGGCCCTGTCCTTCGGGCACCTGCCGTCGATCTTCGTTCCGGCCGGTCCGATGACGACAGGCCTGCCGAACGACGAAAAGTCGCGCGTGCGCCAGCTCTTCGCCGAGGGCAAAGTCGGACGCGCCGAGCTGCTCGAGGCGGAATCGAAATCCTATCACGGCCCCGGCACCTGCACCTTCTACGGCACCGCCAATTCCAACCAGATGCTGATGGAGATCATGGGCTTCCACATGCCCGGCTCCTCCTTCATCAATCCCGGCACGCCGCTGCGCGAAGCGCTGACGCGCGAAGCCGCCAAGCGGGCGCTGGCGATCACCGCGCTCGGCAACGAATTCACCCCGGCGGGCGAGATGATCGACGAGCGCTCGATCGTCAACGGCGTCGTCGGCCTGCATGCGACGGGCGGTTCGACCAACCACACGCTGCACCTCGTCGCCATGGCGCGGGCGGGCGGCATCCATCTCACCTGGCAGGACATCGCCGAGCTTTCGGAAATCGTGCCGCTGCTTGCCCGCGTCTACCCGAACGGGCTTGCCGACGTGAACCATTTCCAGGCGGCCGGCGGCATGGGCTTCCTCATCAAGGAACTCCTGAAGCACGGGCTGGTGCATGACGACGTGCGCACCGTCTTCGGCCAGGGTCTCGCAGCCTATACGGTCGATGCCCGCCTCGGCGAAAACGGCGGCGTTCTGCGCGAACCCTCGCCTGACAAGAGCGTCGATCCCAAGGTTCTCTCCAGCATCGAAACGCCGTTCCAGGCGAATGGCGGGCTGAAGATGCTGCGCGGCAATCTCGGCAAGGCGGTCATCAAGATATCGGCCGTCAAGCCGGAGCGTCACATCATCGAAGCGCCGGCGATCATCTTCCACAGCCAGCAGGAACTGCAGGACGCCTTCAAGGAAGGCAAGCTCAACCGCGATTTCATCGCCGTCGTGCGCTTCCAGGGCCCGAAGGCGAACGGCATGCCGGAACTGCACAAGCTGACGCCACCGCTCGGCGTGCTGCAGGACCGCGGCTTCCGCGTGGCGCTCCTGACCGACGGGCGCATGTCCGGCGCATCCGGCAAGGTGCCGGCAGCCATCCACGTCACCCCGGAAGCGGTCGACGGCGGCCCGATCGCCCGCATCCGCGAAGGCGACATCATTCGCCTGGACGCGATCAAGGGCACGCTGGAACTGCTCGTCGATGCGGCTGATTTGGCCGAGCGCGAGCCAGTGACCGTCGATCTCTCCGACAATGAATTCGGCATGGGCCGCGAGCTCTTCGCGCCGTTCCGCCGCGCCGTCGGCGCTTCGGACCAGGGCGCGAGCGTGCTCTTCCACCACTGAGCGTGGCCGACCACAGACGACAAAACCCGCGGAGCGCACGAAGCACTCCGCGGGTTTTCTGTATCAGTCCCTGCGCTACCCGTCAGGCGCGAATATCGAGAACGTAGTCGCGGTGCGCCGGATGGGTGCTGTAGACGAAGATCTTATTCAGCTCCTTCTGCGTCAGCAGGCGCAGGAAGCGGACCTCGATCGTATTGTTGGCATTGACCTTCATCAGCAGGCAACCGACCTTGGTGATGCGGGCATCCGGAATATCCAGATAGAACTGCTTCGGCAGGTTAAACTGGGTCAGAATCGCGAGTGTCGCGCTGCTCATCGAGATCCGGACAATGTCGCAGCGGCGAGACGCCGCGTGCATGACGCCCTTTTCCGTATATTCGATGCGCGCGGCATTCATGGTGTCCTCCATCTTGAACCGCGCCTCGCGGTCGTACATGAAGGATTCTTCCTTGCTCAGGAAATGAGATTTTGGCTGTGACGGATTCGAAGCGGCCACGTGCTTATCCCCCTCATAAATTAACGAGGAAAAGGTAGCAGCCGATCTTTAACAGAAAGTGAGAATTTGGCCCGTCTCGTACAATTCTTGGGATGACTACCCCAAAAATGGCCGCCTCATTTCCGGTAGGTATGACCGGTTGCGTCAAAGAGATGCAACTTCTGCCTGTCGGCGGCAAACCTCATCCGCTGGCCCTTCTTCACATCGTAAATGCCGGGCAACTTGACGACGATCGGTTCGCCCGGGACCAGGCCTTCGATATAGAGCAACGTCACTTCGCCGAGCGCTTCGACGATCGACACCTCGCCTTCGAAAAGGTAGTCGGCGCCGTCGGCGATCCTCAGATCCTCCGGACGAACGCCGAAGCTTGCCTGCTTGCCTGCTTCCGACGCGTCGGTCGCCACATCGAGCGTCACCGACATGCCGCCGGTCAACGTCACCGTCGTCTGGCTTCCGGTTCCGGCCACCGTCGCCGGGATGATGTTCATCGCCGGCGAGCCGATGAATTTCGCGACGAAGAGGTTGGCCGGGCGCTCATAGAGCTCCAGCGGCGCACCGACCTGTTCGATGTTGCCGGCGGAGAGTACGACGATGCGATCGGCAAGCGTCATCGCCTCGACCTGGTCGTGGGTCACGTAGATCATCGTCGTATCGGCCATCTGTTCGTTCAGGCGGGCGATCTCGATGCGGGTGGCGACACGCAGCGCGGCATCGAGGTTGGACAGCGGCTCGTCGAACAGGAAGACCTTCGGATCGCGGCAGATGGCGCGGCCGATCGCCACGCGCTGGCGCTGGCCGCCGGAAAGCGCCTTCGGCAGGCGATCGAGATATTTGGTCAGCTGCAGGCTCTCGGCCGCCGCCCGGACACGGCGGTCGATTTCCTGCTTGCTTTCGCCGGCGATCTTCATGCCGAAAGCCATGTTGTCGAAGACGGTCATGTGCGGGTAGAGCGCATAGGACTGGAACACCATGGCGATGCCGCGCTTGGAGGGCGGCACGTCATTGACGAGATGGCCGTCGATATACATCTCGCCGCCGGTGATCGCCTCAAGGCCGGCGATCATGCGCAGAAGCGTGGATTTGCCGCAGCCGGACGGACCGACGAAGACGATGAATTCGCCCTGTTTGATGTCGAGGTCGATCCCGTGGAGAACGTCCACGGAACCGTAGGATTTGCGAATATCCTTCAGCGTCAGTCCAGTCATTTTTCTCTCCCCTATGTTCGGTTCCTTAGGCCAGACGGGCGAAATACGCCCCCCAGGCCGGAATATCGATCTTGTCGCCATAGTTGTTGCTGGTAAAGCCATGGCCCGTCAATGCCTGCCATTCTCCCGCCGGCAGAGTGACGGCGGCCTCGGCCGGGCTCATGTTGAAGATGCAGAGCAGCTTCTCATTGCCGTATTCGCGCGTAAAGACCAGGGCATCACCCTGCTGCTCCTCGAATTCGATCTCGCCCTTGGCAAAAGCCCGGTGCAGCTTGCGGAAGGCGATGAAGCGGCGATAGTGCTCCAGCACCGAAGCCTCGTCGCCCTGCTGGACGCTGACGGCGCGCAGGATATGCTCGACCGGCACCGGCAGCCAAGGCTTGACGCTGGAGAAGCCGCCCTGGGCGACCTGGCTGTCCCAGACCATCGGCGTGCGGCAGCCGTCGCGGCCCTTGAATTCCGGCCAGAACTGGATGCCATAGGGGTCCTGCAGATCCTGGTAGGCAAGATCGGCCTCGGTCAGGGCCAGTTCCTCGCCCTGATAGAGGCAGACGGAACCGCGCAGCGTCATCAGCAACGAGGCATAAAGCTTGGCGAAGGCGTCGTGATCGGCAACCAGCCCGCCCCAACGGCTGACATGGCGCATGACGTCGTGATTGGAGAAGGCCCAGCAGGCCCAGCCATCTGGCGCGGCAGCTTCGAAATCCTCCATCACCTCCTCGACGCGCTCCGGCGTCAGGGGATCGGGCGCCAGGAACTCGAAGGCGTAGCACATATGCATCTTGTCGTTGCCGGAAGTGTATTCGCCGACGATCTCGAGGCCGCGCTGGCTGTCGCCGACTTCGCCGACGGCGGCAATTGCCGGGAATTCCTCGAGAACGGCGCGGAAGCGCTTCAGGAAGGCAAGGTTCTCCGGGCGGTTCTTGTCGTAGATATGCTCCTGGAAATTATAGGGATTGACCGCCGGCGCCGTCGAAGCGTTGCGGCGCTCGGGAGCGAGCGCGGGATTGTCGCGCAGTTGCGTGTCGTGGAAATAGAAATTGATGGTATCGAGGCGGAAGCCGTCGACGCCACGATTGAGCCAGAAGCGCACGACATCGAGCAGACGGTCCTGAACTTCCGGGTTATGCAGGTTCATGTCCGGCTGCGAGGTCAGGAAATTGTGCAGGTAATATTGCATGCGGGTCGGATCCCACGCCCATGCCGAGCCGCCGAAGATCGACAGCCAGTTGTTCGGCGGCGTACCGTCCGCCTTGGCGTCGGCCCAGACATACCAGTCGGCCTTGGCATTGGTCTTGCTGGAGCGGCTCTGGACGAACCAGGGATGCTGATCCGAGCTGTGGGAGATGACGAGGTCGATCATCACGCGGATGCCGAGGCGGTGGGCCTCAGCGATCATCGTGTCGAAATCCACGAGCGTCCCGAAGATCGAATCGACATTCTCGTAGTCGGAAACGTCATAACCGAAATCGCGCATCGGCGAGGTGAAGAAGGGTGAGATCCAGATCGCATCGACGCCGAGGCTTGCCACATGCGGCAAGCGGGCGGTGATGCCCTTCAGGTCGCCGATGCCGTCTCCGTTCGAATCCTGGTAGGAGCGCGGGTAGATCTGGTAGATCACCGCCCCACGCCACCAGTCCTTGTCGGGGGTCGAGATCGATTGGGAAGCCACGTTCATGGAATATCCTGTTTGAAGTCACGTTCGGGAATGGTCAGCCTCCCTTGACCGAGCCAGCCAGCAGACCGCGCACCAGGTAGCGCTGCAGCCCGAAGAAGACGAGCAGCGGCACGATGATGGTGACGAAGGCCGACGCCGTCAAAATCTCCCAATTGCCGCCGCGCGAGCCGAGCAGCGCGTTCAGGCTGCCGGTGAGCACGAGGTGGTCCTTGTCGGTGCCGAGGAAGACCATGGCGACGAGCAGGTCGTTCCACACCCACAGGAACTGGAAGATGGCGAAGGAGGCGAGTGCCGGGAAGGACAGAGGCAATACGATGCGGACGAAGATCTCGAAGTCGCTGGCGCCGTCGACGCGGGCGGATTCGATGATCTCCTTCGGCAGGCCGGCGATATAGGCCCGCAGGAGATAAATGGCGAGCGGCATGCCGAAGGCGGTGTGGGCCAGCCAGATGCCGGGATAGGTCTTCGACGGCTGGCCGAGCATGCCGCCGATCTCGTTGTAGAGGCGCAGCAGCGGGATCAGCGACATCTGCAGCGGCACGACGATGAGGCCGACGACGAGCGCAATCAGCAGGCCGCGGCCGGGAAACTCCATCCAGCTCAGGGCGTAGGCGGCAAAAGCGGCAATCAGGATCGGGATGATCGTCGCCGGAATCGTCACGGTCAGCGAGTTGATGAAGGACTGGCCGATGCCCTCGCCTGTTAGAACCGTGTTGTAGTTCTGCATGGTGAATTCCGGCGGCGCCGAGACGGATGCATAAATGCGCCGCGGGCGTTGGTCGGGCGAAAAGGCGGCGTTCTTCACATAGCGGTAGCTGCCGTCGCTGTTGATCTGCAGGGTTTCGCCGTCGCCGAGATCGGCGGTCTCGCCGGCCTTGTAGGCGGCGGGTTGCTGCACCCGGTTGCCGAAGGCCTTCACCGAGCGGCCGGTCTGGCCTTCCAGCACATTGCCTGCAATGACGTAGGCCGCACCTTCCTGCTGCTGCTGGTCCGGCGTGCCCAAGCGGACGGCGACGGTCTGCGTCGAGCCGACGAAGGCCGTCCACCAACCGGAGACGACGATCTGGTCCTTGTCGCGCAGCGCGCTGACGAAGATGCCGAGCGTCGGGATCAGCCAGATGATGACGATCAGCAGAACGGCGGCGTGAACGAAGAGACGGGCGGGGCCGATCTTGAAGTAGCTTCCGGCAGCGGTCATCTCAGTGCCCCTTCAGTTCGCGATTGGCGCGGCGCACGTTCCACACCATGATCGGCGTGACGGCGAGCATGATGATGATGGCGATAACCGCACTTCGGCCGGAATCGCCGCCGCCGCGGAACATCCAGTCGAACATCAGGTTCGCCAGCACCATCGTCTGCCACTGGCCGTTGGTCATGGTCAGCACGATGTCGAAGACCTTGAGGACGAGGATGGTGATCGTCGTCCAGACGACGGCGATCGAGCCCCAGACCTGCGGCACCATGATGCGCCAGAAGATCTGCCAGCCATTGGCGCCGTCGATGACGGCGGCCTCGATCGTCTCCTCGGGGATGCCGCGCAGAGCGGCCGACAGGATGACCATGGCGAAACCGGTCTGGATCCAGATCAGGATGACCATCAGGAAGAAGTTGTTCCAGAAGGGAATGGAGATCCACACCTCCGGCGTGCCGCCGAAAGTCTGGACGATGGCGTTCAGCAGGCCGATCTGAACGTCGTTGCCGCCGCGATATTCATAGATGAATTTCCAGATGACCGACGCGCCGACGAAGGAGATCGCCATCGGCATGAAGACGATGCTTTTCGCGATATTGCCCCACCAGATGCGATCGGTCATCACCGCGATGACGAGGCCGAAGAAGGTGCAGGCGGCCGGCACGACGGCGAGCCAGAGGATGTTGTTGAAGATCGACTGGCGGAATTCGCGGTCGCCGATCGCCCATTTGTAATTGGCGAGGCCGACGAACTGCAGACCTGCACGGTCGTAAAAGGAGAGGATGAAGGTCGCAACGACGGGATAGACGAGATAGACGATGAGCAGGAAGAGCGCCGGGCCGATGAACAACCACGGCCGGATCAGCGCGCGGCGGTTGAGATTGCGCGATGCGGCGCGGATGTCGCCATCCTTCACCGGCAGAGCGAGATCCAGAATCTTGTTCGAAAAATAGAAATAGGCCGAGCACGCGAAAACGGCGACGACCACGACGCCCAAAGCGGACACTATCTGCGACAGCATTTCGTCCCTCCCCTGCTTCCCCTGATCTTATCCCAACCGGTTTTTATGCTGACGGGTCAACGCCGGTCATGGTCAATCTCTTTGTATTGCCCAATCACAATATATCCTGCGATGGCCGGGCTCTTTTCGAGCCCGGCCAGTCATGCAAGCCATGCCGCCGGCAAGCCGGCGGCATAATTTGAAGATTACTTGATGCCGTCCCAGGCGCTCTGGATTTCGCCAGCGGCCTCTTCGGCGGACTTGCCGCCGACGAAATCGACCATGCCCGTCCAGAAGGCGCCGGCGCCGATCTTGCCCGGCATCAGGTCGGAACCGTCGAAGCGGAAGGTGGTGGCCGAGGTCAGGATCTCGCCTTCCTTCTTCATCTGCGGGTTGGCATAAGCCTCGGTGCTGACGCCCTTATATGGCGTCAGGAAGCTCGACTGCGCCATCCAGACCTCATGCGCGATCGGGGTCTTCAGGAAGTCGATGAAGGCGCGGGCCGTCTTCGAGTCCTTGGCGATCGAGACGAGCGTGCCGGCGCCGAGAACCGGCTTGCCAAGCTCGGGATGCGACGCATAGGTCGGCATGTAGAAGAAGTCGGCATCCTGGCCCAGCTTCGTGCCCTCAGGGAAGAAGGACGGGATGAACGAGGCCTGATGGTGCATGTAGCACTTCGGCGGAACGGCGAAGAGGCCCTTCGGGCTGTCGCGGAAATCGGTCGAGGCCACCGCGGCGACGCCGCCATCGACGTATTTCTCGTTCTTGGCGAACTTGCCGAATTCGTCGATCGCAGCAACGACGGCCGGATCGGTGAACTTCAGCTCGTTGGTCGTCCACTTGTCGTAGGCTTCGGGCGGCTGCATGCGCAGCATCAGGTCTTCGACCCAGTCGGTCGCCGGCCAGCCGGTGGCGCCGCCGGAACCGAGACCGATGCACCAGGGAACGCCGCCATCCTTGACGATCTGGTCGGTCAGGGCATGCAGCTCTTCCATAGTCGTCGGGATCTTGTAGCCGGCTTCCTCGAAATTCTCCGGAACATACCAGACGAGCGATTTCACGTCGGCCTTATAAGGGAAGGCGTAGAAGGCTTCCTTGCCGTCCTTGCCCTTGTAGGTGCCGTAACCGACCCAGCTGTCGCCGGCGCCGTAATTGTCCTTGATCCACTTGGAGTTGTCATCGCCGAGCGGTGTCAGGAAGCCCTTGCTGGCGAGATCGGCCAGGAGGCCAGGCTGCGGCAGAACGGCAATGTTCGGCGGCGAGCCTGCCTGCGTATCGATGACGATCTGCTGTTCGTAATTTTCGGAAGAGGAGTATTTGACATCGATGCCGGTGGCTTCGGTGAAATAGGCAAGAACGCTCTGGAAGAACGCCTCGTCCTCGCCGCGCCACGGCCCGAAGATCGTCAGCGGCTGCCCCTTCAGATCGGCATGAGCGGCCTTGAATTCGTCATAGCTCTTCCAGTTGAACTTGGAATCCTGCCCCGGCGCAAATTTCAGATCGGCTGCAGACGCAGTACCGGCAAAAAGCGCTGCCACGGCAACGCCCATCAAAAATGACTTTTTCATGTGATCAACCTCCCATCACAATCCCAACTGCGCCGAACTCCCTTAAATGGAAATTTCAAAGCGCTTTGACACCCAACTCATTTCACTTTCGGTGGAATGGAGTCAAGTCATTTCGCGAAAACCCGCCGTGAACACGCGGGGTATCGCAGCGCAGCGACGCCTCTCGGGAAATATGGAGCGATTTTTCTTGAGTCAAGCGCGCCAAATGCTACATATTTGAAAGCGCTTTGAATGTCGCTGGGAGGCGGCAGGCCTTTTCAAGACGGCCGCAGGGCGGGCCCGGAGGAAGCATAACAGGTGAATCTCAAACAGCTATCGGAATTGCTGGGGCTGTCGCAGACGACGGTGAGCCGAGCGCTCAATGGTTATCCCGAGGTCAACGAGGCGACCCGGGAGCGCGTGCTCCAGGCTGTCAAGGAAACCGGATACCGGCCGAACAAGGCGGCGCAGCGGCTTGCGACCGGCAAGGCAGGCTCGATCGGCCTCGTCATGCCGACGGCGCCCGGCCACCAGTCCGACGTGCATTTCGGCGAATTCCTGGCCGGGCTCGGCGAAGAGGCCGTGCGCCACGATTTCCACTTCGTCATCATGCCGGCCGATCCGGATGACGAGGTGGGCGCGCTCCGGCGCCTGGCGATCAGCGGCAATGTCGATGCAATGTTCGTCGCCTATATGCGCGGGCACGACCCGCGGCTTGCCATGCTGAAATCGCTCTCCATGCCCTATGTCGTGCACGGCCGCTCCTTCGGTTCCGAGCCCGACTATCCCTATCTCGATATCGACAATGAAGCGGCCTTCTACGATGCGACGCGGCTGTTGCTGCAGCTCGGCCATACGCGCTTTGCGCTGATGAACGGACCGATGCATCTCGATTTCGCCATCCGCAGGAAGAACGGCGTCATATCAGCCCTTGCCGAACGCGGACTCGTGCTCGACGAGGGCAGCATGAGCCATACGCTGATGACGGACGAACAAGGCCTGCTGGCGATGGAACATTTCCTGCAATTGCCGGAGCGCCCGACGGCAATCCTCTGCTCCAGCACGGTGCTGGCGCTCGGCGCGATCCGCGCGGTCAACCAGGCGGGATTGCGGCTCGGGGAGGATATCTCGCTGATCGCCCATGACGACGTGCTGCCGCTGCTGAAACCGGAAAACTTCTCGGTGCCGCTGACGACGACACGCTCTTCGTTGCGGGCTGCGGGCGTCCGTATCGCCCAGCGGCTGATCGGCACGGTAAAGCAAGCCGGCCCCTTCCCCGACCAGGAGCTCTGGAAGACCGAACTGATCGTCAGGGCCTCGACCGGCCCTGTTCCCCAGGTTTAGAGCATCCCGAACTTCAAAACTGCGGCGGCGTCTGTCCCGCGGTACGATGAGCGGCGATGACGGTGTTGGCCATCAGCATGGCGATGGTCATCGGCCCGACACCGCCGGGAACCGGGGTGATGGTGCTGGCGACCGCCGAGACTTCCTGGAAGGCGACGTCGCCGACCAGCCGGGTCTTGCCCTCACCTCTTTCGGGTGCCGGAATACGGTTGATCCCGACGTCGATGACCGTCGCACCTGGCTTTACCCAATCGGCCCTGACCATTTCCGGCCGGCCGACGGCGGCGACCAGGATATCGGCATTGCGGCAGACCTCGGAAAGGTTCTTCGTTCTGGAATGCGCGATCGTCACCGTCGCATTGGCGTTGAGCAGCAATTGCGCCATCGGCTTGCCGAACAGGTTGGAGCGGCCGATGACGACGGCGTTGAGGCCGGAGAGATCCTCGCCATGGGTGCGGCGGACGAAGACCATGGCACCGGCCGGCGTGCAGGAGACCAGGCCGGTCTTCAGGTCGCCGGTGGCGAGCTTGCCGGCATTGACGACGCTCAAGCCGTCGACATCCTTTTCGGGCAGGATCGACTGGATGATCGGCTCGCTGTCGAGCGGCTTCGGCAGTGGCAGCTGCACCAGGATGCCGTGGATCGAGGGATCGGCATTGAGGGTGGCGACGAGGGCTGCCAGCTCCTCCTGCCTGGTTTCGGCCGGCAGCGTGTGCTGGACGGACTTGAAGCCGCATTCCTTGGCCATGCGGCTCTTGGAGCTGACATAGGCGTGGCTTGCCGGATCGTCGCCGACGATGACGACCGCAAGGCCGGTGGTGACGCCGCTGCTCTTTTCCAGCGCTGCCGTCGCACTCTTGACCGTCTGAATTACCGATGCAGCTACGTTCTTGCCGTCGATTACTGTCGTCACACGTCTCTCCGCCCTGTTTCGCGTCAATCTATGGATAGTCGGCGAGCGTCAAATGCCCGCTAACGCCCTATCCTGTCGGAAAGCAGCAAGGCAATATCAAAAATGCAAGGAAATGTTCGTCAGCGCAGCGGCTGCCGCGCTTCGAGCGCATGAACACGAAGCCGGTCGCGCAGCCCGGCGATCTCGGAGCGCAACACCTCCATCTCGTCGACCGGTGCGGGAACGGGCGGAAGTACCGGCGGCGGCGAGGCCTGCGGCCGGGATAGCGGCATTTCCGCATGCGCGGCAGCAGCGATGGGCCGGCGCAGGCGCAGCAGGAAAGCCGCGGCAAGACCGACCGCCAGACCCATGGCAGCGCCAGCCAGCAAGCGGCCAATCCAGCCATCCCTCGCCGACACCGCTGTTGCCAGCGCCGGCTTCATCAGCGTGATATGACCGTCGGCAGCCGTTGCCGCCGATGCGGAATCCGCATCTTCCAGGCGCGAACGCGCGGCATTGGCCTTCTCGCCGAGTTCGGTCAGCCGGGAAAGATCGACGCCGGTATCCCGGCTCTGGGCGATCAGCGTGTTGCGGCGGTCATTCAGGCCCTTGCGCGCATCGACGGCGGCCTTGGCGGCGACATTGGCGGTCTGGGCAAGACGGGTCAGTTCCTTGCCCATATTCTCCTTCAGACCATCGGTTTCAGCCTGCTGCTGCAGGAGGCGCGGATGGCGCGGGCCAAGCTCGGCAGAAAGCTGGGCAAGCGCGGTTCTGGCGACGGCATATTTGTCGCGCCAGTCCTGCAGCGCCGGCGAGAGCATATCGGAGGGCAATGAACCGTCGAGCACCTCGGCAAGTTTCGCCGCCTTGAGCCGGTCGGCCTGCGCCTTGGCGGAAAGGATGTTCTGGTCGGCCTGTTTCAGATCGGCATCGAGCCCGTCGATCTGGCGGCGAAGGTCGATCGCCACCTTGACGTTGCCCTCGCCGCTCTTGGTCGTGAAGGCGGCAAGCTCCGCCTTCGCCTCGTCATAGGCCTTGCGCAAAGCGGTGTCGGTTTCGCCGTTGCCGCCGGGTCGGTCTGCTGCGGAAACCGTTTCGGCAAGCCTTGCAGCGATGCGCATGGATTTGCCGCCATCGCCTGTTGTCACCCTCAGGAGGATCGTGCCGGCGGCGGCATCGGGCAGGATCTCGACCGCATGCTTCAGTGTCGCCTCGGCGCGCGAGGCCGGATCGGCAGCCGCACCGGTCGCCGAGAGGAGATCGAGCGCAACGCCAAGCGCATTGGCGCCGGGGCCGGCAAATTCGGGATCGCGATCGAGTTTCAGGGCGGCCACCGTCGAAGCAACCATGCGCGCCGTCAGCAGCCCCTTTGCCGCGGCCTGGGTAAAGGCAGCGCGGCTTGCAGCATCTGTCTTCACCGCAAGCGTCGCTTCGGCACGGTAGAGGGTTGGCGACGCCGGCATCAGCGCCGGCAGGCCCGCTCCGACGACCGTCGGGACGGCGATCGTCATTGCAAGACCAATGCCGCTCAGACGACGGCGCGGCCTGGCCGGCCGAGGCGCTGCGGGTTCTTCACGGATAACGGCCAGCAGTTCGGGTGAGCGCACCGGCTCGCCGGCCGGAGCAGCCAGTTCCTCGTGGCGCGCCGGCTCCTCAGAAAGCAGATGGCCGACATCATTGGCGGCCCGGAGGCGGTTGCCGAGGATGGTTTCGATGCGGTCGACCAGCGGTGCTGCGTGCGCCGCCATGGCGCGCTGCTCTTCCAGCGCGCGGCCGATGGCGCGCAGCAGTTCGGCCTCGGGCGGCGCGATACCGGCCCGCTTCGATCGGGGCGATCGATACGAATCGTCATGGGCACGCGGCTCAGCGGCTGCGCGATCGTGAAAACTGCTTCTGGCCCTGATATCGTACATTTGCGCCACATCTCATGCACATGATGGCCGGCTTCGTTCATCCGCACGGAGGCCGATGATTAAACCAATCTAAATATTCATGGCAAAGAAATGGTTAACCGCAGCGTGTAAAAAACTGGGGTCAGCTAAAAGCGCTTCGCGTCTTTCAGATTCGCTTCCTGCGCTTTAGCTCTTGGTTTTTAGGCAAAACCGCGGCCCTTTGGCGCGACGCGCTCTAGCTCGCTTTCTTATGCTCCGACCGCGGCTGCAGCGCGGTGCCGTGCTCTTCCGGGTAGCTGAGGATCCTTTCGCGCCGGCGGAAGCGGTAGCGCAGGACATGGAAGAGGAAGACCGGGATGCCGATGACGTAACGGCGCCAGAGGCGCGTCGGCTCCTGCAGCAGGCGATAGGCCCATTCCAGGCGCATCATCCTCACCGTCCTCGGCGCACGCGGGACGGCGCCGGAAACGAAGTCGAAGAGAGCGCCCACCGTCAGCACCAGGCGCGCATGATCGGCGCGGATATTGTCGTGGACCCATTTCTCCTGCAGCGGCGTTCCCATGCCGACGATCAGGATATCGACTTTCTGGCGCTCCAGCTCCTCGGTGACGACGGAGGAATCGACCTTATCGAAATAACCGTCGGAAATGACGACGAATTCATGCCAGGGCGTATGCCTGCGGAAATTTTCCGCCGCCGCCTCGACGACCGAGCGCGTGCCGCCGATCAGACCGATGCGGCGCGGGGCCTCCATGAAGGTGAGGAAGGCCGGCACGAAATCGGTGCCGTTCAGATTGGCGGGAAATGGCGCGCCATGGGCGATCTGCGATGCGATGTTGAGACCGATGCCGTCCGGCAGCACCAGATTATGCGACATGATCCGGTAATATTCGTCGTCGCGCAGCGCCGTCAGCATGTTGTGGGCGTTGACGAAGCAAACCACGGTCTGGCCGACGGGAATGGAGGCCAGCTCGTTGATGAAAACGAGGGCGTCGTCCCAGCCGAGATCGCAGACCGGCAGATCGAAAATCGTCCGCCGCGATGCGAGCACCGCGAAGTTTGCAATCAGATTCATTCCTACCTCCTGCCGAGGGTGCTGCATGCGCCCGACATCCCGGAAAACAAGCCCATATTTCCGCACCGGAGGTCTCGAAAGAACCGGTCGCGTGACGCCGGGACGGCGTCACCCCGATCCCGGAAGGCGGCGCAAGCCAAGCTGTGAGACCTGATATAACAGGATGGTTTCAAACAACCCTTAGGAAAATTCCTTGAATTTCAATGCTCGCATAAGTGGTTTATTAACCATGGGCGCCAACGAAAAAAGGCGCCCTGTGGCGCCGTTTGTCGTCAATGATCGGATGTCGCCTAATGCGCAGGAGGCGCCGGCGTTTCGCCGGCCGGTGCGGTCTCGACAATCTTGACGGGTGTGCCCACCTTCTTCGGCTGGCCGGCGGAGCTTTCCTTGACATCTTCCTTGGAGAGATAGTCGAGCTGCTCCAGCATCACTTCGGCGACGTATTCGCCACCCAGGCGCTCGTTCATGCCCTTCTTGATCTCTTCGCGGAAGGCCTTCGGATCGAAGGATTTGATGTGGGCGATATCGACCATCTTGTTGCCGACGAGCAGGCTGAAAAGCTCATCCGTCGTCATCTCGGACAGCGGCAGCGTCACGCCCTTCAGCATCTCCTTGTTCATCATGAACGAAACGCGGCCGAGGAAGTAGCCGGTGACTGCGCCGTTGCCGATGATCGGTACCGTGATCGTTTCGCCCTTCACCAGTTCGAGCGCGCTCTGCTTGGAATCGGTTGCCGCAGGCGCCGGCGCGGTCGCCAGGTACACCGAGAAATAGACCGATGCCAAGGTGATGGCGCAAACCCAGACACCGGTGAGGACGAGCTTGATCATCAGTTTCCACGCATGGCGAATTGTTCCTGGGAATAGGTGCCGTCGGCATCGGCATCCTGAACGGCGTTCTTCAGGAGGTCGGCGACGGCACGCACCGCTTCGAGATGCGCCTCGACGCGGCGGGCATTGAGAACCAGCTTCTTCTTCAAGCCATGCAGCTGATCGAGATGGGCAGCGGCAAGCTCGGCCGGATCGGTATCGCGGAAAAGCATCGACAGCTCGTAGAGGCAGCGGCTCTTATGCGCATTGGAGACCTTGAGATCGAATTGCGGATCGCTGCCGATCCGGGTGTTCTCATTGTCGATTATCATTTCGAGGCGTCCGAGAACGGATTTGATCCTGTATTCGTTCGAAACTATTTCCATTGTACCCTCGGTTATGCGTCGCTTAGAGCATGGCGCCGAAAAGTGTGCGCGGTTTTCGGACGACACCATGCTCTGATTTTAATTGAGAACAGGATTCAGATTTCAGGCCAACGGGCCTAAAATCATCCTGTTCGATCGGTCTTGGCTTCGGCGGTCGGTGTGCCAAAGGTCTTACGCTGGAAGTCGTCGATCATGCTGATCGCGGTGTTGCGGTCATCGTTGTCGGTCGAGGCATTGACGATCTTGCCTTCCTGCCGGCGCAGTTGTTCGCTGTACATCTGCTTGGCGATTCCGATGCCGTCACCCTTGGCCATGGTGTTGCCGAGCTGCTCGGCCATCATGCCTTTCCAGATATCGCCGGTCGCGCCCTTGCCGTATACGTCTTCGCTTTCGCTCGGCAACATGGACTTGACGAAATTCTGCAGAACCATGGCCTCGAACTTCCGGTAGCTTTCCGGAACTTCCTCGGCCTTGGTGCGGTTCTGGATGTCGGCGAGGCCGCTCTTCTGGCCGATATGATCGAGAACATCGACCGTATTGGAGAAGCCCTTGCCGTTTTCGGCGAGGCTCGTTGCGGCAAAGGCCGCACGATTTGCCTTCAATTTTTCCTGGGCCGCCTGAACCTCCATGGGGTCGGCAGCTTTGACAACGTCCAGGACCAGATCACTGGGGGGCGAAATAGCCACGTTAGAATCCTCTGAATTAAGATCGTAACGACTATGGTTTTTGAAGCTTGCTGGAGGCTGGCGTTGCGAATTGCTGATCGATGACATCGTAGACGGCATTGTCGTCGGCCTCGCGGCGCTCGGCCTCGAGGGCTTCCTTCATGCCCTCTTCGAAACGATCGCCCTTGGCGCGCTCGCGCGCCAGCCGCATCTCGTGGACCTCCTGCATGCCGGTCAGTTGCTTGTCCTTGATGGTGAGCCTGCCGAATCGATCGGCGTAGCTCTGCGAGAAGGCGTGGTGGACCGGGTCCATCGAGCCGAGCGCGAGGATGACGTCGTCCATCGCCGCATTGACCTCGACGCGCTGGCGGCTGGTTTCGGCCAGGTCGTTCTCGGCTACCCGTTCGATATGCCGCTGCACCGAGAGCAGTCGCTTGAGTTTCTGGGAGCGCGTCTTTTCGGTCATCGCCTCATCGCCCGATATAAATCGAGCCGAAGGACTGGCCGAACTGGCTGACCATCGCCGCAATCGAGAAATAGATCAGGAAGAGGCCGCCCATCAGCAGATAAGGTGTGGAGATGAAGTAGACCGGGATCTGCGGCGCCAGCTTGTTGATGAAGCCGATCGACACGTTGAAGATCATGCCATAGATCAAAAACGGGCTCGACAGCCGCAGCATGATGTAGGTGGTCTGCTCCAGCGTGTCGGTGAAGGAGATCAGCGTCGCGCGCATCTGCATCAGGCCGCCGAATGGCATGGTCGTGTAGGAATCGATCAGCGCGCGGAAGACGATGTGATGGAAATCCATGATGAAGAGAATCATGATGCCGGCAAAGGTGACAAAGGCCGAAAGGCTGTTCTCCGACGTGTCCTCGATGATGTCGGTGGAGCCCGGCTGGGTATAGCCGACCATCATGGCCATGATCGAGGCGGCGAACTGCATGCCGAGCGTATAGATCCTCGCCAGCATGCCATACATCACACCGATCAGCGATTCGCTGAAGATCAGGCCGATATAGGTTGCAGAACCGGTGTGAACGGCCGGATAGACAGTATCCCAAAGCAGCGGCATGACGGCGATAGACAGCGCGCCGGCAATGAAGACGCGCAGTTGTTCGGGCACGCGCGCCGAGGAGAAACCCGGAAGAGCCAGCACACAGCCACCGATCCGGCAGAAAACCAGAAACAGCGCCAGAACGGTCCCTTGCGGGTCTGTTATCATGAAATAGAGCCCAAAATCTTTATCTCGATGCCCTTGGCCAGTTCGACATGCGACAGGACAGGCAACGTGGCGAACAAACGTTCGATGATCATACGCACATAGGAGCGTGTTTCGGGCGATGTGACAAGGGCGAATGGCAGGCCGCGATCCATGAACTCACGGATAACTTTGGTGGCCTGCTCGCTGAACTCTTCAAGGCTGCGCGGATCAATATCGAATTCAATCACCTCGCCCTTGGCGTCGCGCTTCAGCGCCTGGTGGAAGGCCAGATCCCATTTGCTGCCCAGCCTGAGCACGCGCAGCACGCCATTGTCGGCAAGATCGCCGCAAAGCTGCTGGGCCATGCGGATGCGGACGTGCTCGACGATCTGCTCGGTCTTCCTGACATGCGGGGCAAGCTCGGCCACCGCTTCGAGAATGAGGTGCAGGTTGCGGATCGAGACGCGTTCGGCAAGCAGGAGCTTGAGCACCGCCTGCAGGCCCGAATAGGACATGTGCGACGAGCAGATCTCGTCGGCGAGCTTCTTGTATTCGGGGTCGAGCCGATCGATCAGCACCTTGACGTCCTTGTAGGACAGAAGCTGCGGCAGGTTGTTGCGAATGACCTCGCTCATATGGGTGAGCACGACCGAGACGTTGTCGATCGGCTGGAAGCCCTCGCGTTTCAGATCGTCGGCGAAGTTTTCGAGGATCGAGACGGCCGGCATGCCGAAAGCGGGTTCGCGGATTTCGTCGCCGGGAATGCTCGGCCGGCGGCCGGCGCCGGTGACGACGAGGACTTCGCCGACGCGCAAGAGATTGGAGGCGACCGTCGTGCCGTGGATGCGGATCTGGTAAGACTTCTCGGCGATGGCGATATCGTCCGTGACCTTGATCTCGGGCACGACGAAACCGTATTGCGTGGCGAACTTCTTGCGCATCTTGCCGACGCGGAAGGCGAGCTCCTGGTGGGCGCCGAGCAGGCGCGTCGAGACCATCTTGCCGAGTGCGAGCTCGATCTCGGAGGTGCGCAGCACCGACTTGACCGAATCCTTTTCCAGCTCCTTGCTCTGGACGACCTTCTTTTCCTCCTGCTCGCGGCGAAGCTTGTTTTCCGCCTCGACCTGCCGCGGGATGAACCAGGCGCCGAAGGCAAGAAGACTGCCGAGGATCACGAAGGGGACAAACGGCAGGCCGGGCATCAAGGCCAGGACGAACATCAGCACGGCCGAGACCGAGAGTGCGCGGGGATAGCCGCTCAGCTGGTTGACAACAGCCTGGTCGGTGGAGCCGGTGGTGCCGCCGCGCGAGACGAGAAGGCCGGCGGCGAGCGAGACGATGAGCGCCGGCATCTGCGAGACGAGGCCGTCGCCGACGGAGAGCTTGACGAAGACGTCAGCCGCTTCGCCGATCGGCATGCCGTGGCGGAAATAGCCGATGATGATGCCGCCGAAGACGTTGATGGCGGTGATGATGAGGCCGGCGACGGCATCGCCGCGCACGAACTTCGAGGCACCGTCCATCGCACCGAAGAAGGAACTTTCCTCCTCGAGTTCCCGGCGCCGACGCTGGGCTTCCTTTTCGTCGATGATGCCGGCCGAAAGATCGGCGTCGATCGACATCTGCTTGCCGGGGATCGCGTCCAGGGTGAAACGCGCGCCGACTTCGGCGATACGCGTGGCACCCTTGGTGATGACGATGAAGTTGATGGTGATGAGGATGAGGAAGACGATCAGACCGATGACGAAGTCGCCAGACATGACCAGGCTTGCGAAACCGGCGATGACGCCGCCGGCCGCGTCGTGGCCTTCATTACCGTGGGACAGGATGACGCGCGTCGTCGCGATGTTCAGCGCCAACCGGGTCATCGTCGCGATCAGCAAAATGGTCGGGAAGGACGAGAAATCGAGCGGCTTCTGAATCCACAGCGCGACCATCAGGATCAGAACCGAGAAGGCGATCGAGAAGGCCAGGCCCATATCGATCAGGAATGGCGGGATCGGCAGGAAGAGAATGCAGATGATGCCGACGATGCCGAGGGCAAAACCGACATCGCGCAGGCTCGGGGCGACTTTTGGAATGGGGAGTGCAGGTGGTTGCGCCATGACGATTCCGTCTCTTCATGAGAGGAGGCGGATATGAGGCCGCCCAATTCGAATCGAGACTTAAATGGCGAAGCTTGCGCGAAGGTGGCTCAGAAACCAGACTGGATGCGCGAGAAGACCAGATTGGTGAAAATCGAGATCTGCGAGCCGACGAAAGGCGCGGTGACGCCGACCGTGATCAGCACCGCGACGATCTTCGGCACGAAGGTCAGCGTCGCTTCCTGCACCTGGGTCAGCGCCTGGATCAGGGCGATCACGAGACCCACCACCATCGCGGCGATGACCGCGGGACCGGCGGCAATCAGCACGGTCCAGATCGCGGCCTGGAACAGATCCAATGCATCAGCTTCATTCATCCGAAGGCAACCTCATATCGCCTTGAAGCGGCCCCGCCTTGGCCGGACCGCGCTTGGTTGGCGTCAAACAGGCGCGTTGGCGCCGTTCGCATCAGGAGCTGCTGCTCGGCGCCTCGTCGGCAACAGTGATTCCCGTCTGCACGAGTATCTTATCGCCATCTTTGGTCGTCGCAATGATACCATCGGAATAAACCTTGACGGAATCGATGATGCCTTTGACGGTGCCGTCGGCGCTTTCCATGTATTTGCCGACGTAGCTGCTGGCCTGGGTGAGGCTCGAGCTTGCCAGAAGCGTGTCCAACTTGGTGTTGGTCTGGATGGTCTGCTCGACCTGCGAGAAGGTTGCCAGCTGCGCCACCTGCTCGCTGGCATCCATCGGATCGGTCGGATCCTGGTTCTTCATCTGCGCGATGAGCAGCTGCAGGAAGTTGTCGTAGTTCAGTGTCGCCGACTTCGAGCTCGAACTCGTCGAGGAGGTCGTCGAGGTCGTTGAGGTCGCGCTTGTTGTTGCATCTACCGCCATGGTGCAATCTCCCTGCGAATCTGCTCGACCATCGTTGGCGGCATTTCGTGATTGTTGAGGATGCTGTCTTCGATCGCGTAGAGGCCGCGGATCGCCTTCAATGCATCGAAGGCGCGGCCGGTCGACACGAGCGCGTCGATGCGCTTCAGTTCGGCGAGGATTTCCTCGTTCTTGAAGCAGGTGAGCAGCATGGTGATCGACTTGCGGAACATCGCCGTCGAGTGGTCCTTGCCCTCGGGATTGATGAGGATCATCTGCGCGATGAAATAGAGCTGACGCAGGGGCGTGGTGGCGCCTTCCGGCTGCAGGACGTGGTTTTCGAGAAGGAACGTCACATCATTCAGGAATTCCAGCGCGACCTTGCGGTCGACGCGCAGGACGGCGCCGTTGATGAAGATTCTTTCTCCGGCTTTCAGAGAAATGCGAAGTGTACTTTTCATTTAAGTCCATCCCTGATGATGGTGGTAACGTCGATGATGCCCTGGTAGTTATTAGACTGACGTTTTCTGATCCTGTCGCATTCCTTCAATATCCAGATCGCAATCGAGATGAGGTTGGCCCTGAGCTCGATCTCCAGCTGGTTGTCGGGATGTTTCAGATCTTCGATGAAGCTGATCCACACCCGGCGCGTATAAAACAGGGCTTCAATGGCTTCCCGGCCGTATTTTTCCTTTTCGCGCGCCTGCGAAAGCAGATCTATGGACCGGTCAAGAACCTGCCATTCCCGCTCTTTCGCGTCGGCCACCGAGTCCTGCATGACTTCGGCATATGAGAACTGATACATTCATGCATCCTTCTTTGCGCGCCTTTGATCATCAAAGGTAGTTTACGAGACTCAACTGCTGGATCTTCGAGACGATCGTGTAAGCGGTTTCAAGCTGCGTTTCCAAAGTCTTGACGAGCGTCGAGGCCTCGTAGGGATCGACACCCTGCAGATCGACGAGCTTGTTCTTGATGATGTTCGACTGGGCGTCGAGGGCGTCGTTGGATTTCTTGACGCGCTCCTGGGAAAGACCGAGCTGGCTTGCCTGGGTCACGAGGCCGCTGGTCGCCTTCGTCGTATAGCTGATCGCCTGCTTGGACACCGTGCTCATTGCATCGCTGCTGAGGCCCTGGTCGAGAAGCGCCGAGGTCATCACCGAGGCGAGCGCGAAGTAGCGCATGCCTTCGGAATTGGCGTTGGTCGAGGATTCGATCACTTCCGAGTTGCTGATACGGCTCGTCATGTTCTGGCTCGACGCTTGCGACCAGCCGGTCGTCGCATCGGTCCAGTTCGCTTCGCTGAACATCGGCTCGACCGTCGACGTTATGAAGGTCTCCATTTCAGCGCCGGTCAAATCGCTGACCGCCTTGCCGAGGCCGGTCGCATAAGTGTTCAGTTCCGTGACGATGGCGGCGCTCGTCGTTGCGGTCATATCGGTCAGCGGCTGCACATCGGTATTGATGCCGGAGAACAGATATTCGCCGTTCACCATGGTGTTGGCGGTGTCCATCATCGTGGAGAGCGCACTGGTCGCCGACTGGATGGCGACGGTGATGCTGCCGGGATCGTGGCTGCCCTGGAGTGCCGTCAGCTTCGAAACCAGGCCGTCGCCGACGTCCTTCATCTTGGAAAGGCCGAGCTGCGAGGATTCCATGCGCGCGGCGACAAGCGAATTGCTTGATTTGATCGAGGCTATCCTGTCGGTCTCGCGGGTGAAGTCCACGCTCCTGGCGGCGTTGCCGCCGAGAGAGACACCGATATCCGCATAGACACCCGTCGTCGCTTCCATCGTTGCCTTGGTCATCTGGTTCTGCCCCTGACGGATCGTCAGGCGCATCGCGTTCTGAATGGCTGAACTTGAAATAAATGAGCTCTTCATGGCTTAACTCGCAATATCCAGCAATGACTTCAACATTTCGTCAACGGCGTTCAGGATCTTCGTCGCCGCCTTGTAGGACTGCTCTATGTCGAGGAGCAGCGTCAGCTCCTCGTCGAGGTTGACGCCCGTCTCGTTGGAATAGGCTTCGTCGGAGCGTGAAAGCGCCGCCGAGGTATTTTCCGCCGCCGTCGTGGCGTTGCTGCGATACTGCTCGAGCCAGCCGAGGGAATTCGTGGCGTATTCCATGATGCTGACGTTCGAATCGATGCCCGTCGTGGCGTCGAAGCCGACAGTCGTTCCCGTTGCCGGGTCGAAATCCATATCGGAGCCCAACGCCGTATAGAGGCGATCAAGTTCGTCTGTATAGCCGCTTTCGCCTGTAGTGTTCACCACGACGCCGGTGGCGTTGATGCCGCCATCGCGCAGGCGCATCGGGTCTCCGCCCTGCGAGGTGATCACACGGCTGCTGACGGTGATGGTCGACGCCATGCCGGCGACGGCGGTGCCGCCAGTATCGACCGTGCCGCCGCTCCAGGTAAAAAGGCCGGGCACGTAGGCCGGGGTGCCTGACGAGTTATCTTCCTTGAAGATCGAGACCAGACCGCGGGCGATTTCGTCGAGCTGCTTCTGGAAGTTGGGGGCGATATCGTCACGGACCTGCAGGAGCGACTGAAGGCTTCCCATCCCCGTCGTGGTCGATCCGCTGCCGAGCGGCAGCGCAACACCGTCGATATAGACGGAATTGCCGACGGTGGAGGCGGTATAGATATCCTGAGACTTGAAGGTCACGGTGCGCGGAACCGTCTCGAAGAGGATCGTCCCGTCGGGCGTGCTCAGCACCATGTCGTTGTTGTCGCGCGTCGTCGCGCTGACGCCGACGATCTTCGAAATCTGCTTGAGCGCCTTCTCGCGCTCATCGAGGGCGCCGGAGGCATCCGCACCCGAGGCCGTGGCGGTCTTTACCGCATTATTGGCCTCTTCGAACTGGCTCAGCAGCGTATTCAGCGTTTCAACGTCGGTGGCGATCTGCTTATCGGCGCTGGCGCGGACATCCTGAACGGATTGCGAGGCGTTGTTCAGCGAGTTGGCCACATCCTGTGCAGCGGTGATGGCGCCCTGGGCGGCGACCGTGCTGCCCGGCGTCGTGCGGAAGGCCTGAAGCTTTTGCTGGAAAACACCGAGATAGGTGGATGGCGACGTTTCGTAGTCGTTGCCACCCATGATCGACTTGAGGTCCTCGAGACCTCCGAGCAAGGCCTGCTGGGCGCTGTCCTGAGAGGATGTCTTCAGATACTGGCGCAGCAAGGCATCTTCCTGCGCCCGGTCTATCTTGACGACCTGGGCGCCGTTCAAGGACGTGGTAAGCATCGCCTGCCGGCGCACGTAATCTTTGTTGCCCGCATTCGAGATATTGTTCGATACGACACTGCTCTGCGTGCCGGTATTGTTGAATATGCTCTGCGCGGTATTAAGTGCTGACGTGAGCGACATGGCTTAGCCGTTACCCTGATTATCTCTTGAGGTTGACGAGGACGTCCATGATGTCGGACCCCGTCTGGAACACCTTGGAATTGGCGGTATAGCTGCGTTGCGCTTCGATCATTTCGGTCAGCTCGCCGGCGAGGTCGACGTTCGAACCTTCGAGAGCGCCTGACTTGATCGTGCCGAGGCCGTTGGTCTGCGGGAAGCCGGTGACGGTGACGCCCGACTGGCCGTTGGCGCTGTAGACGTTGCCGCTCATCAGCGTCAGCTTGTCCGGGCTTGCGACGTTGGCCAGCGGGATGCGATAGAGCGGCTTGGTGCTGCCGTCTTCATACTTGGCGTAAACAATGCCGTCGCCGTCGATGGTGACGTCCTTGACTGGGCTGGCGGCCTGGCCGTTCGGCGTGCCGGTGCCGGAAAAGGCGGCGCCGAGCTGAGTGAGGCCGGAGAAATCCATGTCGATGTCCTGGCCGGTCACCGGATCACTAATAGTGACGGCGCC
This sequence comes from Rhizobium sp. BK591, assembly GCF_014195045.1. Taxonomy (NCBI): domain Bacteria; kingdom Pseudomonadati; phylum Pseudomonadota; class Alphaproteobacteria; order Hyphomicrobiales; family Rhizobiaceae; genus Rhizobium; species Rhizobium sp. BK591. The sequence goes on along the minus strand of NZ_JACIAZ010000004.1, from coordinate 668,114 downwards.
ACCCGTAACCAAGGCGCCGTCGGCGTCGAACTCGAGTGTTCCCAGGCCGACGGTGCCGCCTGTCGTGGTATACGGGAAGGAGGTCGTGCCACCCGTCGCCGCATCGGCATTGCGGAAAATCGCAACTTCCCAAGTGCTGGCGGTCGCGGGAGGTGTCGTCGGCGTTGCCGATTGCGCGGTCTTGGTGAAGTAGAAGTCGTACATCACCTTGTTGCCAAGACGGTCATAGGCGACCATCGAGACCTTTTTGGTGTCGGTCGTTGTGGTGCCGCTAGTACCGTTATCGCTCGGGAGATTAGCCGTAACAACAGTGGAGTTGGAATTGAGGTTGCCTGTGAAGACACCTGAGGTCGAGGCGATGGCGGTCAGGCCATTCTGGGTGACGTTGACGGGAACGAGGCCGTCGAAACCGTTGACGACGACGGCAGGGGCGCCGGAGTCATACGAATAGCCCATCAGCTGGAAGCCGGCTGAATTGACGAGGTTGCCTTCGTCGTCCTTGGTGAAATCGCCGGCGCGGGTCAGGACCGGCGTGCCGTCCGCACCCTGGACGATGAAGAAGCCGTCGCCCGAGATCGCAAGGTCGGTGCTGGAGGTGGTGTAGGAAATATCGCCCTGGTCGGAGACGGCCTGGCGCACGGAGGTCTGAACGCCGCCGGAATTGTAATTGCCGTTCGAGGAGGGCAGAACCAGCGACGAGAAGCTTGTCGACACAGCCTTGTAGCCGGTGGTGTTAACGTTGGCGATGTTGTCGGAGACGGTGCTGAGGCGGTTCGCCTGCGCGTTCATCCCCGATACTGCCGTCTTCATGCTGCCGAAAATGCTCATCTGAAAACCTCGTTTTACCTGTTAAACTCGAGAGTATTTGTCGGGCCTTGCGTGAAGCTGTCTGTCATGCGCGCGGCGAGGCCGAATATCGAGGTTCAGCCGGGCGCCGCCACCCGGCCGGCAAAATCAGGCCCAATCGATGCAGTAGCCAAGGAAACGCTTGGAATCGACCGGATCGACGCCGAGCTTCTTGCGCAGCTTCTTGCGCAGCTTCGAGATGTGACTTTCGACGACGTTCTCCTCGACCTCTTCATCGAAGATGCCGTAGATGGCGTTGAAGATCTGGGTCTTGGTGACCCGGCGACCGCGATTGGCGATCAAATATTCGAGGATACGGCGCTCGCGCCGGGGAAGCGCAAAGACCTCGCCGTTGATCTCGGGGTCGCGGCCATCCGAGAAGACGCGGATCCCACCGATCTCGGTGTAGTTGGCGATCGCCTTCAGCCGGCGCCGGATCGCAGCCGCTCTTGCGAGGATTTCGCGGGGATGCACCGGTTTGCGCACCACGTCGTCGACGCCGCAATCGAAAAGCGCAAGGGTGTTTTCGAGCGAGGGCTGGTCGCTGACCGCAATCACCGGCGCCATCGACCGATCCCGGATCGCCCGGGGCAGTTCGTGGTTGCGCTGGCCCTGCCCGATCAGGAAAGCCTCGACTGCCGCTATATCGGAATCGGCAGCGGTCTGTACCCACTCGCCGAACTCCGTTGGATCAAAGCCGGTGGAGGGAATGCCCTCACGGCCGAACAGAGATGTGTATCCATCTTTCACGAGCTCACGCTCATCAACCACTACGATCATTCGTCCGCCTCCGAATCAGTGTGGCACTTCGATGATCTATGGGTACGAATCGCACGAATCGGCGACAACTCGTTAAAGTTAATGGCAGAAATTAATAATTGATTAAGATCTTGGGTCCGATTTGATCTATATCTAGTGGGTATGATTGAATATGCACACCAAAATTTCGTGGAAAAGTTAACGCCCGGTTAATTATGGCTTGCACACGGGTTTCGTGCCGGATTCCCGCCATATTGTGACACAGTTTCGTCACAATATGCCTCTTCCATTTTTGGTTGCATTAATTTCGGCAAAAGTTACTCGCATTGGGAGTCCACTTGCCGTAGCCTGTGGCAACCAGATTGGCGATGACGCGACAGACATATTGCTTCTGCGCCGGATCGTTGTTGGGTCCGGCATGGTATCTGGCTACCGCCATCGTCCATGTCTCGTGCCGATCATGAAGGTTGCGGAGGAATTTTGCCGCGTACTCTACGTTGCGGTGTGGGTCGAACATATCCTCGGCGGAGCCGAAATTTTCACCGTGATAATAGTGGTTGATCTGCATGCAGCCGATGTCGATGAGCTTCGCGCCGCTGCTGCGGGCGACGTCGAATTGCCGCATCGCATCCTGTTCCGAGGGCGGAAAGATCGCCTTGCCTTCGACGTTCATGGCATAGGGATAGAGCGAGCCCTTGCGGCCGGTCTCCGTCAGACCGACTGAATAGAGGATGCCTTCGGGGATACCATATTTGGCAGCGGCCGACTGGATCTCGCGTTCGCAGGCGCCGGTGGAGGCTGATGCCTCAGAGGTAAACGCCGCCAGTGCCGCTGCTGCCGCCAGTACGAGCGTCTTCAATATCAGTCTCGCCTGCGCCATTGAAGCCTCCATCCGTCCGTGCCGTCTGATTGTGACGCTCGCGCGCCTCGCCACCCTGCCCCTGCTGGGGGAGCGACTGCTGCTGGGAGGCCTGGCTGCCCGCCTGGTTGCCGGTATCGGCACGCTCGACCGGCGCCATGCTGATGGTGACGTTGTCGACGGCGTAGCCCTGGCTGCGCAGAGCTTCGAGAATCTTGCCGTGATCTTCCTTCATCTGACGATAGGCCGCCCCCGTTTCGACCTTGAGGTCGACGTTCAGGGCGTCGCCGGAAAGGCGCATGGTCGCCGTCACCAGGCCGAGATCGAGCGGGTTCATCTGGATCTTCAGCGTATTGACCACCTTGCCGGTGCTCGTCCATTCCGCCGCGTTGGAGAGCGCCGAGCTCGGTTCCATGGCGCGCGCCCATTCGGAATCGCCGGAGAGAGCAGCGGTCACGGCGGCGGAATTCGAATTCTGCATCAGGCCGATATAGCGGCGCGATTCGAGTACCGAAACATTTTCGACATCGGCCTTCTTTGCGCCATCCTTCGCCCCGGCCTGATCAGTGCCGATGTGGACATCCATCGATACGCCGCGGCCATCGGCACGGCTGATCCTGAATGTCCTGCCATCTGTCGCTTCGGCACTCTCCGTTCCGGGAAGCTTCACGTCATCCGCCTTGCCGCTCTCGACGTTGGTGCTGACGGCCGCCAGAGCATCGGATGCATGGCCGCCCGCCTTGGCGTCGACCCCATCGAGTTTCTTGTCGGCCGGTCCGGCCTCACCGGCCTTGGCGGACAGATGGTGGGCGGCTGTCGCCGCCGGCAAAGCGACGGCGCCATCGGCAGGTTCCTGCTTCAGCAAGCCGAGGACGTCGGAAATGCCGCCGTCATCCTCGTCGCTGTCCTGGTCCGTATCGGTTTCCAATGCGTCGGCCTTGGCGTGCTTGCCGCTCTTGGCCGTCTGCACCACCTCGTCTGCGGGACTGTCTTTCGGATCGAGCGTGCCGAAGGCGAGATCGGCCGGCATTTTGACCCCGGCCTTTGCGGGCTTTGCCGCAACCTTTTCGACATTGGCGATCGTTTCCGGCGACACCTCCGCCTGCGCCTTCAGCGCGGCGTCACTGAGATCGACCAACGGCTTTGCGCTGCTGCGGCCGCGGATCGTCCGCGCCACTTTCTCCGCGGCGCCATCGGCAGCCGTCCCTTGATCCGGTTGCGCATCGTCGGTGTCGTCATTGACGGCATTGCTGCCTGCCTTGGCAAGCACGTCGAAGAAGCCGTTCTTCTGGCCGGCGGCATCATCTTTTCCGGCCGGCCGCGCGGATTTCGCAACCGCAGCCGACTCCGCACCGGAGGCTCCGCCCGAGACGCTGATATCCATCATAATTAATTGCCTTCCTGCGCCAGAAGACCGTCGATCTCGTCGAGCTTGGATCGATTGGTCGTCACAAATGCGTTGAATGAGGGGTCGGTATCCTGGCTCTGGCCAGTCGATGCCACACCTCCCGGAACAGGCTCGGGAAGCGCGCCTGGCGCTTCCGGTTGCGTCGCTATCGCCGCAGCCTTTTCAGAAGTGATTTCTTGATGATCAGTGTTAGGAGTGGATGCTTGCCTCAAGCTTGCCGGATCGGGAGCGCGCAGGATCTGGTCGGCGACCGATCGCGCCGCCTCCTGTAGCGCCTGGTCCCGCGGCGAAAGCGTGTTGCCGTCGATGCCGCGGACATTCTTTGCCGCCCGGTCGACATCCTCTGTGGGAAGGCCGGCCATGCCGCCATAGAAATTCGCAAGCGGCCCGAAGGCATTGTCGGTGTCGGCGCCAAGCGACTGCACCCGTTCGACCGCCATATGCGTCAGCTCCGGCTTACCTGATATCGCCGCAGCACGGGCGATGCGCAGATAGACCTCACGCTGGCGCGGCGCATCCATGAAAGACAGGATGTCGACGACATCCTGCGGCTTCACGTCGTGATCGTGACTGACGACGAGCGTGACGAAAAGATCGGCGAACTGGCTGGCATAGGGCGAATGCAGAAAGCGTCTGACATAACGCTGCGAATAGGCCATTCCCTTATCGAGCATCCCCTTGTCGACGCAGATGGCGACCGAGCGGCGCAACGCCGCCTCCTCGACGATCGTCCCGGGTGCTGCAAGACGCGCCTGGTCGTAGAGATCCAGCGCGTCTGCCGGTTTCGTCGCGATCAGCACGTTGCCGCCGATCAGCGCAAGATAGGGGCCGATCTTCTTGTCGCGATATTCCCGGGCCGTCTCCTCCAGCGTCTTGGCGACGAGTAGCCCTTTGCCGCTCAGATATTTGCGCAGCACATCGGTGACGCGATTGTCGAAATAGCCGTTGACGTCGTGGGCGATCAGATATTCGAGCGTCTGGGGATTGCCGCCGCTCATCGCATAGATCAGCGCTGCATCGACATTGCGGTCGTCATCGAAGACCGAAGTATCGACGGTGCGCAGCCGCTCGTCGATCGTCCCCAGCATGAAGCGCTGCATCTCGCCGGCCGAATGATCGCCGGTGACGACGGAGTCCTGCACGAACTGCAACGATCGCAGCATCTTGTACGGCGCAAGATCGTCCGGATCCTGCGCCTTGCCTGCGGCCGGCGAAAGCATCGCCAGGCCGAGGGCCACACATCCGATATAGCGATGCTGCCGACGCGCCATCCGACTATCCCTTATCCGCCTGCACCAGGATCTCGATCCGGCGGTTGGTCGCGTTGAACGGGTCGGTCGGCAACTTCAGCCGACGGTCGGCGAAGCCGGAGACCTGGGAGATACGTTTCTCGTCGAGCCCACCGCGCACGAGCATGTAGTAGGCGCTCTGGGCGCGGTCCATCGAAAGCCGCCAGTTCTCGTTCTGGGTGCCCTTATACTGGCGCCCGTCCGTGTGGCCGCGGATGGCGACCGCGCCACCCCTCTCCTTCAGGATCGCGCCGATCTTTTCCATGGCGAGCACCATCTCCTGGCGCGGAACAGCAGAACCGATATTGAACATCGAATCGTCGCTCTGGTCGGAGATGCTGACCAGCAACCCGCCTTCGGACGCCGTCACGGTCAGGCCTTCGGCGAGCTTGCCGGCAACGCCGCCGATCTGCTGGGCGATCTGCTCCTGCAGCTGCTCTGCTTCCTTCTGCTGCTGCACGGCCTCATCAGCGCTCTTATCCGCATCCTTCTGATGTTCGGCGTCTTTCTGAGCTTCCGCCTTCTTGTCGTTGGCAGACTTGCCGGCCGGCGCCTTGCCGTCCTTGGCTTCGACCGCGCCCTTCGTTTCCTTGGCTTCCTTCGTTTCCTTGGTTTCCGGGGCACCCTTCTGATCGGTGGTCAGCGGTATCGGCTTGGTGTCTTCGAGCTTGGCGATCTCGGTCGTCCCGCTCTCGACCGCCTGCTGGTCGCTCTTGCCGGGAGGCGCCGACTTGCCGGCCGTCGTGACCTCGACCTGCTTCGTCCAGAAATCCGGATCGAAAGGATCACGATAGGCCTCGCCGCCATCGGCGCCGGTGGCCGGACCGGAATCGGCGGCGCCGCCGTCGCCCTTGGCGCTGACATTGGCCTGCTGGCCGACTTCCTGGGCGATCTCGGCGAGAACCGAATAGGGATTTTCGAAGAAATCGGCCTCGGAATAATTGGTTTGGTCGCCTGATGTCGATGTCTGGTCGTCACCATCCGCCGCGGCCTTGCCGTCGTTCGGATCTTCTTCCTTCTGCTTCGACTTCTCCTGCTTCTCCTCGCCTTCGGCGTTATCGACAGGCTTCTTCAGACCCTTCTCGGTCGGCTTTTCGTCGGAGAGCTTGATCGGATTGAAATAGGTCGCGACCGACGCCTTGGTCTCCTCGTTGGCGGCATTGACCAGCCACATGACCAGGAAGAACGCCATCATCGCCGTCATGAAGTCGGCATAGGCAATTTTCCACGCACCGCCATGGGCGCCATCGTGATCGCCGCCGCCATGTCTCTTGACGATGATGATCTCGTTTTTGCCGTGGTGGTGGTTTTCGCCTTCGCTCATTCGAGAACTTTCTTCAAGCTGGCCGCCCAGGCGGACATACGGGTGACGATGACGGAATCACCGATTTCGACGGCAAGATCGATATCGTCGGTCTCAAAATGGCGAACCGCCTCGGCATGTTCGCCGAGCTCGGCCTTCAATATGTCGAAAAGCCGGGTCGGTCCCCTGACGACGATCGTTCCAGCGGCGCCTTCAAGGATCGCGTCGCGCAGCAGGGTGGCGAGGTTTTCGGCAGCTTCGGCGGCAAGCGCTTCCGTCATCACTGGCGCGATGGCGGCGGCGGCGCCGGCGCTGACCAGCTGAGCGAGTTCTTCGGCAATATCGCGGATGCGGGATGCAATGACTGCTGCCGCCTCGACTTCGTAGCGAAGCTTCAGCTCCTCGAGTTGACGCGCATGGACCTCAGCCAGCGTCCGCGCCTCCAGCGCGTGTTTCTCGGTCAGTTCCGCGGTGGCCGCGGCATGACCTTCCGCATAGGCTTCGCGGCGCTCCGCCTCGACGTCGATCACCGGTTCGCTCGGTGTTTCGGGGAACATGTCGCCGCCGAAATCGTCCATGTCGAGGACCGGCGGTGACGGTTCCGGTTCGCCGAAATCCTTCAAATACCGGGAAAGCGAAATGCTCATAAAAACCATCCAGCATCCGGGAGGCATGCAACATGCCCGCTCCCGCTCAAAATGTCCTTGCGCGCCGACATCTCCCTTCGAAACGGGCAAGGGCCTGACCTTGCGCCGGCACGGATTCGGACGATGCCTTCATGCCGGAAACTAGGAAGTCAAACTTGCGCGAGGATGAATGGCGCGGTCGCCACCCGTGATCGCGCCCATTCCCTATTCCAGCAGAATCAGAATCTTGCTTGCGGCCGTATTGAGGATCGAGATCGCTTCGACGGCCATCTGCTTCTGGGTTTCGATTGCCTTCTGCCGGATCGAAGCCTCGTCCATGTCGGTATCGACGAGCGCACCGACGCTCTTGTCGATCGAATCGGACAGATCGACGGTATAGTCTATCTGATCGTCGATGCGTGTCTTCATCACGCCGATGGATGCCGCCGTGGTCGTCAGCGAGGAGAGCAGCGCCTCGGTCACGTCAAGCATGTCGGTGAGCTGCGCATCGGTCGTGTTGCCGTCGATCGCAATTTCCGTACCCGTCGCCGGCGTGGTCGAGCCGGCATCCAGCAGATAATAATTCCGCGACGTCGTGCCGGAGTTATTGATCGCGTTGGCATCGACCGCCTTGGTCAGCAGGCCGCCGCTCGCACTGTTCTTGTCGATGAGGATGGTCTGCGACGATGGGAAGTCGATGGTCTGGGCCTGATATTCGCCGGTCGAAGCGCGCACGAAACCCGAGATGACCGACCATGTCGGCGGTGCAGCAGTGTCGCCGTTCAGCAGCCAATTTTCCCCCGCAAACGACGTCGATTCGACGACCGTCTGCAACTGCTCTTTGTATTCGCTGATCTCGGCGTTGATCTTGTCCTTATCGACACCAGGTTCTCTTGCCGAAACCAGCTTGGCGCGGATCTGGCTCATGAGATCGATCGCCGAGTTCATCGCCGTATAGGTCGCATCCACCTTGGCAGCGCCAAGACCGAGCGCATCTCCGACCGTTCCGAGATTGGTGCTGTCCGAACGCATGACGGTTGCGACCGACCAATAGGACGCATCGTCGGCGGCCGTCTCGATACGATATCCCGAGGACACTTGCTGCTGGGTCTGGCTGGCTTCTTTGTTGATGCTGCGCAGCACCGAAAGCGCATTCACCGCGGCCGCGCTGGTAATCTTAACGGTCATCGACAGGTCTCGGAATAAGGTGAAAGGGCAGGCCGGATTGCCGGCGGCGACTGAAGTGGCATCATGCCTCCGGCAGGGTTTCTACCGGCGTGTCGCAAAAGCAAATCAACTCAAGGCGTAGTTAACTCGATATCAACCTGTTGGGCAAGAGTGCGGCACCGAGCCTGGCGCGTCGACCGAAATTTCGATCAAGACATTGATATAAAAGAAAGAACCGCGCCATTTCGGGCGCGGTCCGGGAGGCTTTGTGCGTGCTGCCAGACGATGGCGCAAGATTCGGTCCAGCTTCAGCGCCTGACTTAGCTGCGGAACAGCGTGAGGATGTTCTGAGCGCTGGAGTTGGCGATCGACAGCGACTGGATGGCCAGCTGCTGCTGGGTTTGCAGGGCGCTGAGCTTGGAGGATTCTTCTTCCATATTGGCGTCGACGAGGCGGCCGACACCGGAGTCGATCGAATCGCTGAGCGCGCTGACGAAGCCTTCCTGCAGCTCGATGCGAGTGGAAATGGAGCCGAGCTGCGATGCAGCCTTGGTCATCGCCTCGAGGCCTGCCTCGATCGACGTCAGGGCCATGGAGATCTCAGGCGAATCGAAGTTGGTGATGTCCATCGAGTAGATCGAGCCGATCGTACCGGATGATGTGCCGATAATGCCGGAGCTGGTCTCGATCGCGCCGGTCGAGTCCATGCCGAAGAGAACGTTGCCCGCGGAGCTCGTGTCCAGAATATAGTCCGTCGTCTTGACCGAGACATTGCCGTTGCCATCGCGGACGAAAGTGGAAACGACGCTCTTGGTGCCGTCAGCGCCGGCAACCCAGTTTTCACCGGAGAAGGAAGCCGACTGCGCGATGCTTAGGAGCTGTTGCTGCAGCTGGCTGATTTCTTCCTGAACTTTAGCCTTGTCGACACCCTTTTCGGTTGCAGCGACGATCTTCGCCTTGATTTCGGTGATGACGTCGATGGCACTGTCCATGGCGGAGTAAGCGGTGTCGACCTTGGCGGCGCCGAGGCCGAGAGCGTCGGAAACAGCCGAGAGGGCCTTGTTATCCGAACGCATGGTCGTTGCGATCGACCAGTAGGCGGCGTTGTCAGCAGCCTTTTCGACGCGGTAACCCGATGATACGCGGTTCTGCGTGTCCTCAAGGTTGTCGTTGATGCCGCGGAGTGTCTGGAGAGCGGCCATCGCCGCGACGTTCGTCAAAATGCTGGTCATGAAATGATTGCCCCTCGTCGGCAAAAAGAAAAAAGGGACATTCCGGAAGGCCACCGGGAACGGGGATCAGCTTCATGCCTGTTAACCGGTTCTTAAATTTGGTTAACTCACCGTCTCGTTGGACGCAGAAAACAGCATTATGGTTAATGGATCGTTAACAGACATTAAAAAAGCCGCGCTCCATCGAAGCGCGGCTCGATACCAGTGCCCGCCGGAGACCGGCGGGCTGATGTTTCCGAGGGTTATTAGCCGCGGAACAGCGTGAGGATGGTCTGCGAAGAGGAGTTCGCAATCGACAGCGACTGGACGGCCAGCTGCTGCTGGGTCTGCAGTGCGCTGAGCTTGGAGGATTCTTCTTCCATGTTGGCATCGACGAGACGGCCGACACCGGAGTCGATCGAGTCGCTGAGAGCGGACACGAAGTTTTCCTGCAGTTCGATGCGCTTGGAGATCGAGCCGAGCTGAGCGCCGGCGCTGGTCATGGCCTTCAGAGCCGATTCAACGTTGGTCAGAGCCGACTGGATTTCGCCGAGGGTGAAGTTGGTGATGTCCATTGCGTAGACAGAACCGGTCGCACCATTCGAAGTGCCGAGGATACCCGTGGAGGTTTCGACCGAACCGCCGCTCATGCCGAACAGAACGTTGCCCATGGAGCCGCTGTCGAGAACGTAGTCGGTCATCACGACCGAAACGGCGTTGGAGCCGTCACGGACGAAGGAGGCAACAACGTTCTTGGTGCCGTCGGCGCCGGCAACCCAGTTTTCGCCGGAGAAGGAAGCCGACTGCGCGACGCTCAGGAGCTGCTGCTGCAGCTGGCTGATTTCTTCCTGGACCTTGGCCTTGTCGACGCCGTTTTCAGTGGCGGCAACGAGCTTCGCCTTGATGTCGCCGACGACATCGATGGCGCTGTCCATGGCGGAGTAAGCGGTGTCGACCTTTGCAGCGCCGAGGCCGAGAGCGTCGGAAACAGCCGAGAGGGCCTTGTTGTCAGAACGCATGGTCGTTGCGATCGACCAGTAAGCAGCGTTGTCGGAAGCCTTGCCGACGCGATAGCCGGACGAAACGTGAGCCTGGGTTTCCTGGAGACCCTGGTTGATGCCACGGAGAGTCTGGAGGGCTGCCATTGCAGCGTTATTGGTGTTGATGCTCGTCATAGTTTGCTTGCCCCTTGTTGGCAGATTTTAAGAAGGGACATTCCGGATTTTGGGCCGGCCCACAGCGATCAGCATCATGCCTGTTAACCATTCTTGTTAAGGTTAACTCGCCGTTTCGATGGGCCTAGAAAACAGCAAGATGGTTAAGGAAAGCTGAATTCGAATTGGAAATATCTTAAAAATATCTGAGACTTAGAAGGATTTTCATTAACCTTATATTAAAACATTTCGCGGCCGGGGATGACCCGGCCGCGAAACTTGGAAATCTTGTGCCGACCGGTCTTAGCGGAAGAGCGACAGGATGTTCTGCGAAGAGGAGTTCGCGATCGACAGCGACTGGATTGCCAGCTGCTGCTGGGTCTGGAGCGCGCTGAGCCTGGAGGATTCTTCTTCCATGTTGGCGTCGACCAGACGGCCGACACCGGAGTCGATCGAGTCGCTCAGAGCGGACACGAAGTTGTCCTGGGCGTCGATGCGGCTGGAGAGCGAGCCGAGAGCAGCGCCAGCGCTGGTCATGGCCTTCAGAGCCGATTCAACGTTGGTCAGAGCCGACTGGATCTGGCCGGCGGTGAAGTTGGTGATGTCCATTGCGTAGATCGAACCAGTCGCACCGGTCGAAGTACCGAGGATACCCGTGGAGGTTTCGACCGAGCCGCCGCTCATGCCGAACAGAACGTTGCCCGCAGAGCCGCTGTCGAGAACGTAGTCGGTCGTCGTGATCGAAACGGCGTTGGAGCCGTCGCGGACGAACGAAGAAACAACGCTCTTGGTGCCGGAGGCGCCGGCAACCCAGTTTTCGCCGTTGAAGGAAGCCGACTGCGCGACGCTCAGGAGCTGCTGCTGCAGCTGGCTGATTTCTTCCTGGACCTTGGCCTTGTCGACACCATTTTCAGTCGCAGCAACGAGCTTCGCCTTGATCTCGCCGACGACGTCAATGGCGCTGTCCATGGCGGTGTAAGCGGTGTCGACCTTTGCAGCGCCTACGCCGAGAGCGTCGGAGACAGCCGAGAGGGCCTTGTTGTCAGAACGCATGGTCGTTGCGATCGACCAGTAAGCAGCGTTATCCGAAGCCTTTTCAACGCGGTAACCAGACGAAACGTGGTTCTGCGTGTTGTTGAGGTTCTGGTTAACGTTACGCAGCGTCTGGAGAGCGGCCTGCGCGGAAGTATTCGTGTTAATGCTTGTCATAAGTCTGTCCCCTGGAAAACTAGATACAAAAAGGAGGACATACCGGACTATAGTACCGGCGATGACGGACCAGCTTCATGCTACTCGGCGCCTTTTTTGTTTGGCCCAAACCCGTCATGTCCAGGGCAATCTCGCAGCCAATGCTTGCCAACTCCTTAAAAATACAGGCTCCAGGCCGGCTCCTCGCGGGCCATAGTTAATGCTTGCTGAATATATTCCTTTGCATTCTAATTCTCTTGAAAACCAAGCGTTTTCCCTGGGCAAAAGTCGGCATTTCCCCGCGAAAACAGAGGTTCGCCAAGCGCACCGGTTTCAAGCAAGCTTCGAATGCCAATGTGGCAGGCGCCGGGATAGCACCATCGGACCGATCCGCTCGTTTTGCGGAGGACGGCCCGTCCGTGCCGCGGCGATCGACGCCAGAACATTTCCTTCACGGAGTTGGGTTTTGAACAGCAAAGTTTCGTTCTCTGCGGCATCCAAGGATTACCAGATGGGCCGCTACACACAGTCCTTGGCAACGCTCAACCAGCTGATGGATATCCAGCAGGACGCCAAGACCTATGCGCTGCTGGCCAAGAACCTCGTGCAGCTCGGCTTCAAGGCCGATGCCGCGAAAGCCTATGGCCTGGCCGGCAACTGCGAAGGACCGAATTCCTACGAATACCAGAAACAGGCTGCCAAGCTGCATTACGAGACCGGCAACGAGGACGATGCTCTGCTGATCGCCATGCGAAACCTCGCCAAGGCGCAGGAAGACCCGGAGCTCGCCTTCATCATCACAGCGATCTATCTGAAGCGCCAGCAGCGGGATATCATCCGCCCGTTCAAGACGGTGCTGTCGCAAAGCTCCAATCCCGAGCATATGCGCCTGGCGGCGCTGCTGCTGAGCGACGATCTGAACGACGCAACCAACCAGAACCTGGCGCGCAATATCTTCAAGCGTTTTCCCGGCAATCTGGCATTCCGCTTCCTTCACCTTGTTTTCGCCCGCGAATTCAACGAGTTCGAAGAGGCGAGCAAGCATCAGGCAGTAATCGACGCGGCCCTTGCAAAGGGCGATATCGAGATCCTGCGCAAGGACAACCCGTTCTATCATCTGCACTGGTGCGGCAATGAGGACTTCAACCGGTATGCGACGATCGGCACCACCCCCCTCAATCCGGAACGGGTGGCCTTCCGTCGCAGCCAGCCGCACAGCTGGTCGGACAAGATCCGGATCGGCTACATGTCATCGGACTTCTGGGATCGCCATGCGACGATGAAGCTCTTGCAGCGCATCCTCGAACTGCACGACAAGGACCGGTTCGAGGTGACGCTCTTCTGCCATACAGGCCCGGAGTACCTCAAGCACAACACGACCGACCGCAGCCGCTGGGGCCGGGTCGTCACCATTCACGGCTTCTCCGATCAGGCGGTGCTGGAAGTGGTGCGCGAGCACAATATCGACATCATGGTCGACCTGAAGGGCCATACTTCGGGCAGCCGCGCGCCGGCCTTCAACCTGCCGCTCGCACCGGTTCATGTCGGTTGGCTCGGCTTCCCCGGCAGCACGGTCAATATCGACCTCGACTACGTCATCGGCGACCATTCGGTGCTGCCCGAGGTGGCCAAGCCCTTCTACCATGAGAAATTCTGCCGGCTGCCGGAAAGCTATCAGCCGAACGACCCGATGCATCGCCCGAAGCCGCGCCCTGTCACCCGCGAGCAGCTTGGCCTGCCGGAAGACGCCTTCATCTTTGCGTCCTTCAACGGTAACCGCAAGATTACGCCGGAGACGATCAACAGCTGGTGCCGCATTCTCAAGCGTGCGCCGAACAGCGTGCTCTGGCTGATGGCGAACACGCCGCGCAACCAGGCCAACCTCTTGAAGCAATTCCAGGCGGCGGGGATCTCCGCCAAGCGGATCATCTTCTGCCCGCGCGCACCCTACGAAGAACACATCGACCGTCAGCAGGCGGCCGACATCGGCATCGATACCTTCCCCGTCAACGGCCACACGACCACCTCGGAGCAGCTCTGGGGCGGCCTGCCGGTTCTGACCGTCAAGGGCACCAACTTCGCCTCACGCGTCAGCGAGAGCCTGCTCAGGGCCATCGACCTGCCCGACCTCGTCGCAGACGACCTGCAGGCCTATGAGGATATGGCCGTCGAGCTGGCTCAGAATCCCGGACGGATCGCCGCATACAAGGCGCATCTCAAGGAAAAGCGTTACATTGCGCCGCTCTTCGATGCCGAACGGTTCTGCAACCATCTTGAGCAGGCCTATGAAATCATGGCCGAGCGTGCCAAGCAGGGTCTTGCACCCGATCACATGGACATTCCGGCGCTGCCGCCGCGCACGGGGCCATTCGCGGCCGAGTGAGGCTTTTCAACCGCCACGAAAAACCCGCCGGGGCGATCGCTCCGGCGGGTTTTTCATTGGTGAAGGCTAAAGCCGCGTCGCAATCTTTCAGATTCGCTCCCGCACTCCGGTCCTGGCTTTTACGCATGTTGTGATCGCAGCACCGCTGCGCGCTTTGCGCAGCACGTTTTAGCGGCAGCCGCTCAGCTGAACGAGCGCACCAGGCTGCCGACGAGCAGGTTCCAGCCGTCGATCAGTACGAAGAAGAGAATCTTGAACGGCAGCGAGATCGAGGTCGGCGGCAGCATCATCATGCCCATCGCCATGGTGATGGTGGCGACGATCAGGTCGATGACGAGGAACGGCAGCACGACGAGGAAGCCGATCTCGAAGCCACGGCGAATCTCGGAAATCATGAAGGCCGGGATCAGCACGCGGTAGTCGATCGGATCGGTCGTCTGGATATTCTGCCCGCGTTCGCGCGCCAGATCGACGAAGAGCGCCAGATCCTTGTCGCGGGTATTGGCCGCCATGAAGGTGCGGAAGGGTTCGGCGATACGCTGGACCGCCTCGGTCTCGTTGATCTGATTGGCAAGCAGCGGCTGCACGCCGTTCTGCCAGGCCTGATCGAAGGTCGGCGACATGACGTAGAAGGTCATGAACAGCGACAGCGACAGGAGGATCATATTGGAGGGCGTCGAGGAGAGACCCATGCCTGAACGCAGGATCGAGAAGGCGATGATGAAGCGCGGAAAGCTCGTCACCATGATCAGGATGCCCGGCGCGACCGAAAGAATGGTCAGCAGGCCGAAAGTGCGGATGATCCAGGCGGCAACCGAGCCATCGACCGGCACGTTCAATAAGTCAGTCGGCAGCTGCTGTGCCACCGCCAGTTCCGGTACCGCCATCATGGCGGCAAGGAAAACTATGAGACGAATCATTCGATGACAAATGTCCTGAACATGACCTTCGATACCCGCCCTTGCGAGCGAAGGTCAACACGTTCCTGTATGTCATCCTTGAGATATTGAAAGCCCCGCGGCCCCTCGATCTGCTGGAGGGAAACGGTTCTGATATAGGCGAGGATATCCTGATGAATATCCTCGGAAACCTTGACATCCGGCGGCCCGTTGAACAGCAGCGCGACTTCGAGTCGCACCCAGTTTTCCGAGGGGTAGGCAAGGTTCGACGTGATCGGCTCGAGCTGAACGATGTTGTTGGCCTCGGTCGAAATCCGCGCCAGACCTTCCTCGGCCTTCTTCTTGGCCTCGGCTTCCTTGGCCTGCTCGGCCTCCTTGGCGCCCTTGACGTTGGGCGCGACAATCGTGCCGACCGCCCAGCCGCCGCCGGCGCCGAGCAGGGTCAGGACGGCGATGCCGATGATCGTCATCAGCGCGCCGGATTTCTTCTTCGCTTGACCTGCGCTTGCGTCTGGCTCTGCCATCGTCGTTCAGCCTCAAAGCGGCGAGAAAAGATCGACGGCCTGCTGGCCGCGCGGAGGCTGCTGCACTTCCATCAGGCGGCCGCGGCCACCGTAGGAGATGCGGGCTTCGGCGATCTTGTCGTAGGAGATCTGGTTGTCGGAATTGACGTCCTGCGGACGAACGATACCGGCGACGTTCAGGATGCGCAGTTCCTGGTTCAGACGGACTTCCTGCGAGCCCGATATCACGAGGTTGCCGTTTTCGAGAATGCCGGTGACGACGGCAGCGACAAGCAGGGTGATCTTGTCGGTGCGCTCGATCTTGCCCTTGCCGTCAGTGCTGGTGTCGGAGCCATAGGTAAGGTCCGTCTTGGACTCGGGGGTCCAACCGAAGATCTGGGCGTTGACGTCCCAGTTCATCCCGCTCGAATTCGTGCGACTGCGGTTGGTCTCGTTGTCGAAGGAGGCCTTGTCGTTGATCTGGATGTCGACGGTCAGGATGTCGCCGACGTTGAGCGCGCGCGCATCCTTGAACAGGGCGGCCTGCGAATCGCTCCACAGCGAATAGCCCTGCGCCACGGCGCGCGGCTGCTTCGGATAAAGCGCCATCTGCGGCGTCTGGCCGTAGGCAAGGCCGCTGCCGATCGGGCTCATGGCGGGCGCACGGCCGATCTCGCTAACCGCCGTCGGAGACTGGCAGCCTGCAAGGAGCGCGAGGGCGGCGATCGCGGCCGGGAAACGCATATTCATGAAGGATCCTTCGAGGTATTGGGATCGGACGCACTGGCGATGACGCTGGCGATAACCGCGGCCTTTTGCGGGTCCATCTCGTTGAGGATGAGGCTCGACTGACGCGGACCGAGCCGCATGATCACGGCGGAGGCGACCTCAATCTTCATGTCCTGCAACTGGAGTGCGGCCGCATCAGGCTTCATCTTCTTGTAGATTTCGGTGAGTCCGGCTTCCGCCTGCTTCAGAAAATCGTCGCGCCGCTTCAGCCAGTCCTGGTATTCGGCCTTGCGCTTGTCCATCTCCGCCATGCGGGCATCGATGTCGGCGCGAAGCTTTTCCAGTTCCTGCTTCTGCAAGAGGTAACGCTGGTCGCGGGCGGGATCGGCGATGTTGGTGCAGAACTGCTTGATCTCGTCCTGGGAGGTGATGTCGCCAGCGGGCGCATGTTCCTGTGCGAATGCGCCGGGGATCGACAGAAGGACGAGGCCCGCGGCCGGCAGCGCCAGCCGGCGCAGCAGTTGCAGGACCGTCATGTCAGGGTTGATGATCTTTATCATTGCAGCACAAGCTCCGCCTGCAGGGCGCCTGCCGACTTGATGCCCTGGAGAATGGCGATGATGCCATCCGGTTTCACGCCGATATTGTTAAGACCGGCGACGAGGGTCCTGAGGTCGGGCCCATCGATGATGGCGACGCGTCCGCCGGTCTGCTCGGCCGTGATATCGGTCTGCGGCTGGACGGCGGTCTGGCCGCGCGAGAAGGGTTCGGGCTGGATGATCTGAGGCGTCTCTGTGACCTGAACCGTCAGCGTGCCGTAGCTGACGGCGACCGGCGAGACACGGACGTCCGAGCCGATGACGATCGTGCCCGTGCGCTCGTTGATAACAACCTTGGCCGGCGTGTCGGTTTCGACGATGAGATTTTCGATGTCGGCCATCAGCCGGGTGAGATCGGCCGTGCGCGGCTTCTGGATCACCACTTCCTGCGAATCCTTGGCTTCGGCGACCGGGCCGCCGAACCGCGCCGAGGCATAACCGTTGACGATGTCGGCAATACGGATCGCCGTCGAGAAGTCGGGGTTGCGCAGCTGCAGGACGAGATTGACCGAATCCTTGAAGCGGGACGGCAGTTCGCGTTCGATGATGGCGCCGCCGGGCACGCGGCCGGCAGTGGTGACGCCTTCGGTCACGGTCGCCGCCTCGCCCTGCGCCTGAAAGCCGGAAACGATGGCGGCACCCTGCGCGACGGCGTAGATCTGGCCGTCGGCGCCGGACAGCGATGTCATGACGAGCGTGCCGCCACGCAGCGAGGTGGCGTCGCCGAGCGAGCTCACCGTGACGTCGATACGGCTGCCGGGACTTGCAAAGGGCGGCAGGTTGGCGGTGACCATCACCGCCGCGGTGTTCTTGGCGCTGGACTGGCTGCCCTGGGTCGAGATGCCGAGATTCTGCAGCATCGCCCGCATCGACTGCTCGGTAAAGGGCGAGGAACGGAAGCCGTCGCCGGTTCCCTGCAGGCCGACGATCAGGCCGTAGCCGATCAGCTGGTTATCGCGGCCGGCCTGAAGCGAGGCGATGTCCTTGATGCGGGAGGTCAGCGCCCAGGCGGGCGCGACATCGGCCAAACTCATGGCGACAACCGCGACAAGGGTTAAGAAACGGAAGAACAATTTCATTTTGCCCTCACATGGACCGTGCCGTCCGCAAGCACCGTGCCGCTGACGATGACGCCGGAATCCATATTGCGTGCGCGCACGACCTGCCCGGTCGAACCGTCTTCGAGCGGTGTGCCGGCAGCCGAGATGGTCATCGCGCCGAGCGTAAAGACCAGGCGGATCGAAGAGCCGCGCGTCACCGTATAGGCTTCGCGCAGGGCCGAAACCGATATCGTCCGGCCCGGCAACAGCGTGCGCTTGGAGACCATGCCTTCGACCTGTGAAACGGATTTGGCATAGTCGCCGGCAAGGTTGGGGTTGGTAACCTCGACCTCCTGCAGCTGGCTGGCCGACAATATGTCGCCGGGGTAGATGATCGTTGTCGGGACAACGGCATAACCCATGCCGGCATCCACGTCCGCGGGCAAGAAGATGCCCGCGACTGCGATCGTGGCTGCCGCCACCCATCCTGAGATGTGTCCTGCCCGGCAAAACATCATGTTTCGGCCCTTCCCTTTACTTCAGGTTCTTGCTGACGATGGAGGCCATTTCATCAGCGGTGGTGATCACCTTGGAATTCATTTCGTAAGCCCGCTGGGCCGAGATCAGCTCGGTGATTTCCTTCACCGGATCGACGTTCGACGATTCCAGATAACCCTGCTTCATGTAAGCGAAACCTTCCTCATCGGGATTGCCGATGACGGCTTCGCCGGAGGCGGCCGTTTCCTGGAAGAGATTGTCGCCAAGCGGCTGGAGGCCCGCCTCGTTGACGAAGTCGGCAAGCGTCAGCTGACCGAGCACGGTCGCATCCGTCGCACCCGGCAGCTTCGCCGAGACTTCGCCCGAGCGGCTGATGGTCAGCTCGGTGGAGCCTGTCGGAATGGTGATGCCGGGAAGAACCTCGTAGCCGTCAATGGTGACGAGCTGGCCCTGGTCGTTCTTGTTGAAGGCGCCGGCGCGGGTATAAAGCGTCGTGCCGTCGGTCGACTGGATCTGGAAGAAGCCCTTGCCGATCAGCGCCACGTCGAGATCGTTGCCGGTCTGGGTCAGTTCGCCCTGGAGATGCAGGTTGCGCACTGCCGAGGTCTGGACGCCGAGGCCGATATTGGCGCCTTCCGGAACGACGGCCTGATTGGCGCGGTTGGCGACACCCTTGGCGCGTTCGGTCTGGTAGAGAAGATCGGAGAATTCGGCGCGGGCGCGCTTGAAACCTGTCGTGTTGATGTTTGCGATGTTGTTCGCGATGACTTCCAGATTGGTCTGCTGGGCATCCATGCCCGTTGCTGCGATGGCGAGCGCTCTCATGTGTTCGTCCTCAAATCAGTTACATCTGCATCTTGGTGACTTCGAGAAAGGCCGAGACGACCTTGTCGCGGATGGCAATCGCGGTCTGCAGCGTCTGCTCGGCCTGGAGCATGGAATCGACGACTTCACGCGTCGTCGCCGTGCCCTTGATCCCGGCAAAGGACATGCTTTCCGCACCCTTCAGGCTGCTGACCGCATCGCTCGCCATGTTGCCCATGACGGAAGCGAAGCTCACGCCATTAGCCGCACCGGCGGTGCCCGGCATGGTGGCGGCGGCAGACGACGAGGCGGAATTTTCGGTGTCGACGGCGCCAAGCGCGCGGGTCATCGAAAGGTTGCTGACATTCTGGACGCTGCTGATCATTATTATTGGCTCTTCAGGAGATCGATCGTGGAGGAGATGAGATCGCGGGTCTGCTTGATCGTCTGCAGATTGGCGTCATAGGAGCGGTTGGCTTCGCGCATGTCGGCCATCTCGACGAGGATGTTGACGTTCGGCAGCTTGACGACGCCCTTCTGGTCCGCAGCCGGATTGCTGGGGTCGAATTCCGTGCTGAAGTCGCCTTCGTCGACACCGACCTTCTTGACGTTGACCGTCTCAACGCCGCTGGTGCGATCCATCTGCTGGCCGAAGGTGATCGTCTTGCGGCGATAGGGGTCAGCGCCGGGCGTGTCGCCGGTCGAGCGAGCGTTGGCGATGTTCTCCGAGACGATGCGCAGACGCGTCGACTGCGCCTCGAGTCCCGAACCGGCGATTTTCATTGCTGCTGAAAGCGGATCCATGATTTTACTTCCTGACGGTCATCAACATCATGCGGTTGAAGGAACTGACCAGCGAGGTGTTCAGATCGTACTGGCGCTTGATATCGCCCGACTTGGAGAGCTCTTCGGCCAAACCGACCGTATTGCCGGATTCCTGGATGCCGATTTCCTGGTCGAGTGCTGCATCCTTGACGTCGATATCGCCGCTGTCGCTGAAATCATTGCCGCTCAGATGCGCCGGATTGGTGCGCGCCATGGTGATATCGGACTTGTCGAGCACGGCGTCAAAAGGCGTGACATCCTTGGCATGGAACTTCGGGGTATTGGCATTCGCGATGTTGCTGGCAACAACCTGCTGACGGACCGTCAGCCATTCCGCCTGTCGCGAAGCCAAGTCGAAAAGTTGGATCGGTTGCATGGGAACTCTCCGTTTTTACTGCCCCGAACCTAGTGCGGTAATCTTGCGTGGGACTTACGGGAATTCAGGCTTCGAGCCGCTTTTCGGAGAAGGCCGCGGCTAAAAGAAAGCGGGCTCCAAAAAGAAACCGGGCTCCGGCCGGTTCGCGGCGGAGCCCCTGTCGTGTTCGGCACCTGCGGCAGGTTCAATTGTTCTGGTAGGTCTCGCCCTTGGAGGTGACGATCACCCATTTTCCGTCGCGCTGCTCGAGGGCCGCAAGGCGGCTTTCGTCGGGCAGGATCGAGCCGATGCGCACGACATACATGCCCGAGGTATCCTCGATCAGCGCCCGGCCATTGGAGACGTGCAGCAGGCGGAAGGAAGATTTGCCGGGAAAGGGCTGATCCTCCAGGATGGGGCCGCCATCGCGCTCCTTGCCGAGATCGGAGACCGTCGCCGTCGTCAGCGGATCGACCAGCGGAGCCTTCTTCTCTCCCTCGTTCTTGTTGACCATGGCAAGCGGCGAGACGCTGAAGACGTTGCGGGCCGGCCAATCCGGCAGGTCGCGCGAATTGCCGCTGGCGGCGACGTTGATGCCGAACTTGTCCTCGTTGAAGAACACATACCAGGGGAAGAAAGCGGCGGCGCCGGCCAGCGCCAGGCCGGTGAAGGTCAGAAGCCGATCCAGCATGGCGGTCTTCCTGCGCTGCTTCAAGGAAGCGATGCGTTCGTCGTCGAATTCAGCCACGTCTATCTCCTCTGAATCTGTCCGCCCTGATTGCCCATGCCGGCTGCGGCCTTGAGCGCGCCGGCGAGATCGGCAAAGGCATCGGGCGAGTCACGGTCGCCCGGCGACTGCTTCAGGACGTCGTAAATGATGGGCACCTGCTTGACCGCCATGTCGAGATCGGGATCGGCGCCCTGGCGATAACCGCCGATCAGGCGCAGGTCGCGCGTCTCCTCGAAGCGGTGGATCAGCACTTTCAGCCGCGACACCAGCTTTTCCTGGTCCGGCGTCCAGGCCTTGCGGGCGAGACGCGAGATCGAGGCCAGCGGATCGATCGGCGGATAACGCCCTTCTTCGGCGAGACTGCGCTGCAGGACGATGTGACCGTCGAGAATGCCGCGCGTCGAGTCGGCGATCGGGTCGTTGTGGTTGTCGCCGTCGACGAGGATCGAGATGATCGCCGTGATGGTGCCGGCGCCCTCGGGGCCGGGACCGGCGCGTTCCAGCAGCCGCGGCAGTTCGGTGAAGACGGACGCGGGATAACCGCGCGCGATCGGCGGCTCGCCGGAGGCGGTCGCCACTTCGCGGATCGCATGGGCGAAACGCGTGACGCTGTCGACGATGAAGAGGACGTTCTCCCCCTTGTCGCGGAAATGCTCGGCGATGGTGACCGCCGTCAGCGGCGCCATCTTGCGCAGCATCGGGCTCTCGTCGCTGGTGGCGACGACGGCGATCGCCTTCTTCATATTGCTGCCGAGCGTATCCTCGATGAATTCGCGCACCTCGCGGCCGCGTTCGCCGACGAGAGCAATGACAACCTTGTCGAAGGCATCGGCGCGGGCGAGCATGGACAGAAGCGTCGACTTGCCGACGCCGGAACCGGCGAAGATGCCGAGGCGCTGTCCGAGGCAGAGCGGCGAGAAGATGTCGATGGCGCGCACCCCGGTCTTGAAGCCGGTCTGGACACGCTTGCGGGTCATCGAAGGCGGCGCGGTGTTGGAGATCGAGCGGCGATCGAGGCCCTCGGTGATCGGACCCAGCCCGTCGATCGGCTCGCAAAGCGAGTTGACGGTGCGCCCGCACCAGCTGTCCGACGGCGAAATGCGGAAGGCACCCTTGCGGATGACCGTATCGTGGATGCCGATCGGCTCGCCGGGTTCGATCGGGCAGACATAGATCAGGTCCGGCTCGACGCGCACGACCTCGCCGAGATGGATGCCGGTCGCCGATTTATGGGCGACGAACTCCCCGAGACGAACATGGCGGGAGAGACCGCGCACCGTGTAATGGCCGGCGGCGATGGTCTGCACGCGACCGCCATGGGCGACGGCGAACTCCGGCGATGCATAGCGCTCGACGAGGCCTGCGAGATGCGCCAGTTTCGGGGAAAGGCCGTCCTCGGACAGTAGCTTGGTGCTCATGCTTCAAATCCCGCCCTGAAATACACCGCGTGCAGCATGCTGCATGCGGTGTATTTCGGATCTCTGCTCTTATGCATGCCGTCCTCCCAAAACCGCCGGACACTTTTGGGCGACATGCATCAACGGCTGCCCCCAAGCGTCTGGACGGCTTCCTTGAAGGAATCCTCGCTGTCACGCATCAGCGACGAAACGCTTTCGAAGGCGCGGTTGACTTCGATCAGCTGGGTGATCTCGCGCATGGCGTTGACATTGGAGTTTTCGAGATAGCCCTGCTCGACACCGATATTGAAGCGGTCGACAACGGCGCGCGGCTGGTCGGTGGTCATGATGCCGCTGTTTTCGTAGCGCAGGTAACCCTTGCTGATATCGGCCTCGAACAGGCCGAGCGAAGCGACCTGGCGGTCGGCCTGATAGATGATGCCGTCGGTGCCGACGGCCGGCTCGCCGCCCTTGGTGTTGAGCTGGATCGGCGCGCCGCCGGCGTCGAGAACGGGATATCCCCTGATCGACACGAGTTCGCCGGTATCCTTGATCGTGAAGCGCCCGTCCCTTGTCAGCACGCGGCCGGCCGGCGTATCGAGCGCAAACCAGGCATCGCCCTTGATGGCGAAATCGAGCATGTTGCCGGTATGCTGCAGTTCGCCATTTCCTTCGTTCAGGTAGTCGTTGCCCTGGGAAACGAAGGCGACCTTGGTATTCAGCTTGTTCTTGGTATTCGCCACCATCTCGTCGAACTTCACCTCTGTGGCGCGAAAACCGGTGGTGTTCACGTTCGCCATGTTGTCCGCGATGGTGTTCAGGCGCTTTTCGAGGGCCATCTGCGACGACAGAGAAACATAAAGACCGGATTGCATGTCGGTAAGCTCCAAGCATTGGCGATGAACGGAACGAAAAGCCGGGCGTCGTCTTGAGTGGTTCGGCCGGGATTTCGCTGAGGCGGCATCTCAGAAAACGGGTGCGGACACCCATTCGTCTCCTTTAGACTGACGGCAGATGCTTGCGCGAAGCTGGCACGTGGAAATGCCTTGCGAGCGGCCTTTTCATCAGCCTCACGCAAGGCAGAAATCCTATCCGTCTTAGAGAAAAGTAACGTTCAGATTGGGCTGACGATGAATATCATTATCGGATTTATAGTGACTTGCGGCTGTGTCATCGGCAGCTTCATGGCGATGGGCGGCCACGTGGACGCCCTGTTCCAGCCCTTCGAATTCGTCATCATCGGTGGCGCCGGTCTCGGCAGCTTCATCATGGCGAACCCGATGAAGGTGGTGAAGGATTCGGGCAAGGCGCTCGGCGAAGCCTTCAAGCACGCCGTGCCGAAGGAACGCAATTATCTCGACACGCTCGGCGTGCTCTATTCGCTGATGCGCGACCTGCGCACCAAGTCGCGCAACGAAATCGAAGCCCATATCGACAATCCGGCCGAATCGACGATCTTCCAGTCGGCTCCGACCGTTCTGAAGAACAAGGAACTGACCGCGTTCATCTGCGACTACGTGCGGCTGATCATCATCGGCAACGCCCGCAGCCACGAAATCGAGGCGCTGATGGATGAAGAGCTCAACACCATCATGCACGACAAGATGAAGCCCTACCACGCGATCCAGATCATGGGCGATTCCTTCCCGGCCATCGGCATCGTCGCGGCCGTTCTCGGCGTCATCAAGGCGATGGCCCACATCAACGATTCGCCTGAAGTGCTCGGTCACCTGATCGGCTCGGCGCTTGTCGGCACCTTCCTCGGCATTCTCTTGTCCTATTGCGTCTGCTCGCCGCTGGTCTCGCAGATCAAGGTCGTGCGCAACAAGCAGCACCGCCTCTACGTCATCGTCAAGCAGACACTACTTGCCTATATGAACGGGTCGGTGCCGCAGGTCGCTCTCGAATACGGCCGCAAGACGATTTCGGCCTACGAGCGTCCGTCCATCGATGCGGTCGAACAGGAAATGATGAACCCAGGCGGCGAAAACAAGGCGGCTTAAATGACCATGAGCAATGCTTCGCACGACAAACCGGCTATGGATCCTGCCCTTCTCGCCAAACTGACAGGCGGGCTTGGCGACAAAGGCAGGGTCGCCAAGATCTGCAGCTCCTTTGGGGAAATCTACAGCGAATTCTTTCCCGACGTCATCAAAAGCGAGACCGGGCTCGACGTGACGGTCAACTTTCTCGGCTGCGAGATCGGCTACAAGAACCATCTGGTCGACGACCTGAGTGCGAACGTCACGCTCGTCGACGCGACGCTGCGCAACTGGTCGCAGAACATTACGCTTGTCTGCGGCAACGGGTTCGTCATCACGCTGATGGAGCACCTGCTCGGCGCCACCGCCGATACGATCGAAGAACCTGCCGACCGGGTGCTTTCGATCATCGAACTCGATCTGGCGGTCATGGTCTTCGACAAGATCGCCAAGGTGCTGCGCTCGGCCGTCAACGCGCCGGGCGGCTTCGAACCGAGCCTTTCGGCTCCGCACTCCCATGACACACGCGCCCGCCCGGCCGAGGATCGCCCGGACGAGTTCGCCGCCGCCATCAACATGTCGATCACCCTTGCCGGCATCGTTTCGGAATTCGCATTGATCGTTCCGCAGACGGCGCTGCTCAAGACCAAGGTGACGCCGCCGAAGCCGAAGCGCCAAGCCGGCAGCAGCTCGGCGGAATGGACCGAACAGCTCGGCGACCAGGTCCGCCGCTCGCATGTCACGCTCGAGGCCAAGATCAGGCTGCAGGACCTGACGCTGCGCACGATATCGAAGCTGATGGTCGGCGACGTCATTCCATTCCGCGACAGCGGCGACGTGCGCGTCGAGGTCAGCGCCAACAGCAAGGAATTGTATGTGTGCGAGTTCGGGCGTTCAGGCGAAAACTACATGGTCCGCGTCAAGGATACGATGAACTCGGATGACGAGCTCATCCGTCATTTAATGAATTAATCGGTTCTCTGGCTTTTGGGCTGCAAAGGCAGTTTGAGGCAAGTTTCAACTGGAATAGTGATTTCATGGCTACGAAGAAAACACAGCAGAACAGCGACCTCTCCCTGGATATTCCGGGCAGCGAAGCGGATCTCGACCAGGCGATCGACGATCTGCGCGGCGTGCTGAAGCAGGATGCCGATGGCGACCTGCCGCAGTTTGGCGACGACCTGCAGAGCGACCCCTTCGCGACAGGAACGGACCTGGCGGCCTTCGGCGGCGAGGCTTCGGAAAGCCCCTTCGGCAGCGACGACTTCGGCGGCGATTTCGGCGCTGGCAATGCCAGCCAGGCTGCCGGCATGGATTTCGGCAGCAGCGCCTCTTTCGAGGGCTCGCCGGCTCCGCTCGGCAGCGCTTTGAATTCCAATTTCGATCTGATCATGGACATTCCGATCGATGTCCAGATCATGCTCGGCACCAGCCGCATGCAGGTTTCCGGCCTGATGAACCTCAATGAAGGGGCGACCATCGCCCTCGACAAGAAGATCGGCGAACCCGTCGAGATCATGGTGAACGGCCGCAGGATTGCACGCGGCGAAATTACGGTGCTTGATCACGACGACACGCGATTCGGTGTGAAACTGATAGAAGTTTTGAGTACGAAAAAAGCCTGATCCCTGTGTGGGACGGAGAGGTTAGACCATGATGGACTTTGACGATTTCGGCGGCGCGCTAGCCGGGAAACCGTTGACCCAGGCTGAAAAGGCGGCGGCTGTTCTTCTCGCTATGGGAAAGGGCGTCGCCGGCCGGCTGCTGAAGTATTTCACCCAGGCCGAACTTCAGACCATTATCTCATCCGCCCAGTCGCTTCGTGCCATTCCGCCGGATGAACTGCTGCTGCTCGTCGCCGAGTTCGAGGACCTCTTCACCGAGGGCGCCGGACTGATGGACAACGCCAAGGCGATCGAGGCCATTCTCGAAGAAGGCCTGACGCCCGACGAGGTCGACAGCCTGCTTGGCCGTCGCACCGCATTCCAAGCCTACGAAACCTCGATCTGGGATCGCCTCAGCGAAGCGGAGCCGACATTCGTCGCACAGTTCCTGCTGCGCGAACATCCGCAGACCGTCGCCTATATTCTTTCGATGATGCCTTCCAACTTCGGCGCCAAGGTGCTGCTGCAGCTTCCCGACAATCGTCGCGCCGACATCATGAACAGAACGGTCAACATGAAGACGGTCAGCCCGAAGGCCGCGCAGATCATCGAGAACCAGGTCATGACGCTGCTTGCCGAGGTCGAGGCAGAGCGCAATGCGGCCGGCTCGACGAAGGTCGCCGATCTCATGAACGAACTCGACAAGCCGCAGGTCGACACGCTGCTCACCTCGCTCGAATCGATCAGCCGCGAATCGGTCAACAAGGTCCGCCCGAAGATCTTCCTCTTCGAAGACCTCATGTACATGCCGCAGCGCAGCCGCGTCTTGCTGCTCAACGACATTTCGACGGATGTGCTCACCGTCGCGCTGCGCGGGTCGCCCCCCGAGATCCGCGAATCGGTTCTCTCGGCCATCAGCCCACGCCAGCGCCGCATGATCGAATCGGATCTGCAGAGCGGCATGGGCGGCGTCAATCCGCGCGAGATCGCGATTGCCCGCCGCGCCGTGGCGCAGGAAGCGATTCGCCTGGCCAATTCCGGCCAGATCGAACTCAAGGAGAAGGAAGGCGACGCTTCGGCAGCCGCCTAAAACGCGTCGCAGTGCGCTGCTTCATGCAACTCGTTTTCACTCCGTCTATTGTGCACGTCGTTTTCCCGCGACCTGCATCGGCACTTCGAGACTGTTGACAAATCCGGCATGCCGTACGGCAGCTGTTGATCGCCGTGCCACAGGCGACTACCCTTCCAGCAATAGGCTGCGCTCCAAAGCGCGTCGCAGAGAACCCGGTTCCTGCGACGCGCTTTGGGTCTTTGTTTTGATGCATGTCGTCATCCCAAAACCGCTGCACATTTTTGGGCGGCATGCATTAGCTGCAGCCTATTTCTTTGACGGAGGGCCGCGACTTGGCAGACGATGACAAGGACAGCAAAACAGAAGCCCCGACCGCGAAAAAGCAAACCGATGCCGCGGAAAAAGGCAACGTGCCGTTTTCGCGCGAGCTGTCGATCTTCGCGACCATTCTCGCCACCTACATCTATCTGGTGTTCTTCCTCCCCGACAGCGTCGGGCGCATGACGGAAACGCTGCGCGACATCTTCGAGCAGCCCGACCAATGGAAAATCGAGACGGGGCCGGATATCCTATCGCTGTTCGTCCGGATCGGCTGGGCAAGTGCGGCGCTGGTGGCGCCCGCCTTCATCCTGTTCATGGTGTTCGGCATCGCCTCCGCCGTCTTCCAGAACCTGCCGACACCGGTGCTCGAACGTATCCGGCCGCAGTTCTCGCGCATCTCCCCTGTCAAAGGCTGGACGCGGCTGTTCAGCCTGCCCGGCCTCATCGAATTCGGAAAGTCGCTGTTCAAGGTCGTCATCGTCGGGATCATCCTGTTCTTCGTGATGAGAAGCGAATATTTCAGCTCGATCGACGCGATGTTCTCCGATCCACAGACCATCCTCGTGCGGACGACGACGGCGATGCGCAAGATCATCATCGTCATGCTGATCGCCACCGCGATCGTGGCGATTGCCGATCTTTTCTGGACGCGCCATCACTGGTTCACCGAACTGAAGATGACACGCCACGAGGTGAAGGAAGAAAACAAGCAGGCGCAGGGCGACCCCTTCGTCAAGGGCCGGCAGCGCTCGCTGATGCGCGACCGCGCGCGCCGGCGCATGATCAACAACGTGCACCGGGCGACGCTCGTCATCGCCAACCCGACGCACTATGCCGTGGCGCTGCGTTACGCGCGTGAAGAAAACGACGCACCGGTGGTGCTGGCCAAGGGCCAGGACCTCGTCGCGCTCAAAATCAGGGAGATCGCCGAGCAGAACGGCATACCGGTGTTCGAGGATCCTCCGCTTGCGCGCTCCATGTTTGCGCAAGTCTCGATCGATAGTGTCATACCGTCAGTCTTCTACAAGGCCGTTGCGGAGCTGATCCACCGGGTCTACGCCGCAGACGCCAAGAACAAACGGGTAAGATAAGCCGAATGAAAAAATGCCCCCACTCTACCCAGCGTGAAAAGATCCTCGCCGTTGCGATCAGCCCGGTCGCAACGGAACTGCGCCTTCTGGATGCCTCTGACCTTATTTCACTGCTGCGCTTCGAGTATTACGGCAACCTTTCCGATCTCGTCGCGTCGGCAGCGGAGCTTTTCTTCCATCCGGGCACCGTGAATTTCGGCCTGGGCGGCAACTATACGCTGGAGTGGGGCGGTAAGCCCGAGGTCGTTCTCGATCTGGAAATCAAGCCACGCGGCGTCACCGTCTATGCCCAGCTCACCCTTGCCGAAGATCACGCCGGCATCGAGATCAATCATATCGCTTTCCAGGATCCATCGACCGATCCTGACGAGAATACCGTCTTTCTCGAAAAGAGCCTCCGGGAAGCCCGTTACAACGTCAACCAACCGCCTCGGGCGCTGGCCGGCTGACGTCCTCTCAAGACAATCGAGCATTCATCCACATTGGATAGAAGAACGGCGCGGGTTCAGCTGATGTAGCCGAGCCGGATCGCCTTGGCGATCGCCTGTATACGATTGACGGAATCGAGCTTGATGGTCGCCGAGCCGAGATAGGCGTTGACGGTGTGCACCGACAGGCCGAGCTTGTCGGCGATCTCTTCGCTGATGCGGCCGTCGCCGGCAAGCTGCAGACAGGCGATCTCGCGTTCGCTCAACGCCTCGGCGGCAGCCGTGCGGCGTTCATCGAGCGAGAGCAGATCCATCATGATATGGCAGCAGCGACCGTGCAACTCGACGATGGTATCGCTCGACGGATCGATCTCATCGCCGGTGAAGAGGATGAAACCATTGCCGACGGCGCCGAGCCGCACCGGAAAGGCAAGGCCGGAGAAAGGCAGAATACCGTTCTGCAGCCGCGTCATGAACGGCGAGAAGTCGGCCGGGCCGGGCGCCGCGCGATCGTGACCGCCGGCCCATGAGAGCGGCAGCAGCGACTTGTCGATATGGTCGAGAAGGATATCGCTGTAGGCATCGATGAAGGCCTTGCCGAAACCGGCATTGGAAGAGCCCCAGTTCTCGAGCTCGCAGACCAGGCGCTGCTTTGCCGGAAGGCCCGAGCCGCTGACGCGGAAGATCGCAAAGCCTTGCGCATCGGCGAGCTTCTGCATGGCGATCAGCCGCGGAAAAAGATCGGACCGGCTGGAAATCCTGTTCACACGCACCATGCGCAGCTGCTCGGCGCTGCTCATCGTCCTGCCTGGTGAATGTGCCATGGATCCCCCCTATACGAGATTATTGCGGACGGCGAAGGCAATGGCCTCGGAGCGGGTCTTGGTCGCCGTCTTGCGCATCACGCTGGTGATGTAGTTGTTGATGGTATTGCGGGAGATTCCAAGGATCATCGCGATCTCGTCGCTGGTCTTGCCCTCGGCGATCCAGAACAGGCATTCGAGCTCGCGGTCCGTCAATTCAAAATCGCGATCGACCTTCGTGCCACCGCAGCGGAGGAAGCTCGCGACATAACCTGCAAGCAGGCCCACATCGCGCAGGCGCTCCGGCGAAAGGATGAACCCTTCGCCGAACAGGAACATCAAGGCCAGCCGCGACCGGCCGACATTGAAGGTCAATGAACAATATTGGCGGCTGGCGCCGTCCGGCACATCGGCACTATCCGGCAGAAGAGCAAAATTCGGCTGGAAGACCTGCATGCATTTTTCCAGCTCGGTCGAACGGGCATAGCCGCTGACCAGATCATTGGCGATGTCCTTGACCAGATCGAAAGGCCAATCGGACGAAACGATGAAATCGAGGCCGCTTTCCTGAATGAGATCGCAGCGCGCCAGAAGATAGTGCGAAGCACCTACATACTCCGTCAGCGCGCGCAGACCGGACTGCAACCTTCCAGTGTCGGCGACACCGTGCAGGCGCTGGATCACTTCATCGCGGGGTAATAGACCCGGCGCCACCGCGCTCGCGAAATTCGCCATCTGCCTCTCGCCCTTGCTCGCCTGAAGTATGTTCATATCCATTGGCAACGTCCTGCGGCTGAGAAACGATCAAACTCGGTGCAACAGCAATTTTTCTGTAAAGGATTCAATTCAAGTCCCGCTCGAATCCCATTTCGAATCACCTAAGGGTAAGCCAGCCGATGTAAATCACCATCTCCGACTTCTAGGGATTTACATCAACTGCCGTCCATGCACTGATTCGAGCACCATTCGCGCCCTTCAAGATATAGGGGAGGCTAAGGTGATTCTGGCTGTACCGCAACTTGATTCGCGTTTTACGCGAGTATGCCTCAACAAATTTCTCTAAAGCGGTATTCACTGCAGTCAGGCCTATATCCTATTCGAATTGCTGGCGCCGGCCGTCATTTGCTTTGCGGGAACCGATACATCCCGCTGCAGGACATAGTGCCTGCTACCGACATAAAAAAAGGCCGGTTGCCCGGCCTTTCCCTTACGCTGCGTCGTCGATCGCCCATTTCCGGAGGATTTTCGCGGCGCGCTCCTCGTTGATTTCGACCATGCGAGAGAGTTTGCGTTCCGGGCCTTCCTTGACGCGACGGTTGAAGTTTCCGTCGTCGTCGCCGAGGCTGAGCAGGTCCTCGGTACTGTCGAAGCCGAAGTCGGACCCGAAGCCGTCCATGAGAGCACCTCCGGAGGCTCCTGCCGCGGGCGCGAAGTCGGGAAGCTCGAGGCCGGCCGCTTCCGGCGTGGCGTCGCCGAGAACCGAGGCGCCGCCGTTGCCGCTGACGCTGCGCACCAGAGGCCGCAGGCCCATCCAGACCACCACGAAGGCGACCGCGACGAAGGCGAGCGAGTTGATGATGCCGGCAAGGTTGCGGCTCAGCATGTCCATGACACGGACACCACCGGTGGCGTCTTCGAGCAGCTGGTTCTCGAGGAAGTCCATGGCCGTGACGGTGACGACGTCGCCGCGCTTGGCGTCGATGCCGGCCGCCGAAGTGACGATCTTCTGCATCTCGGCAAGATAGGCGTCGATCTTGGCCTGATCGGCAGGTTCGCCAACCATCTTGGCGATGCGGCCCTTGTTGACCACCACGGCGATCGACAGCTTCTCGACCTTGTAGCTGTTGCGGGTCGTCGCCGTCGTCCTGCTGTTGATTTCGTAGTTCGTCTGCTCTTCGCGCTTGTCGGACTTGTCCTGCGATTCCGGCCCGGCGGAACCGCCGGCCTCGGGAGCCGCCTGCGGGATGTTCTGCTCGACCGTCGTCGCGCTATCGGATGTCTTCTGCTGCGACTGCTGGGCTTCCTTCGTCGAGCGCACCGAGCGTTCGACCTTGGATTCGGGATCGTAGGTCGTTTCCTGGATCTGCTGGGCGTCGGTGTTGAGGTCGGCGGTAACGCTGGAGCGGAAGTTGTCCATGCCGAGGAAGGGCGCCAGCGCCTTGTCGATGTTGGATTCGACTTCCTGCTGGACGTTCTGGACGATGTTGAGCGAGCGGTTCAGCGAGCTGTTGCTCGCCTCGTCGCCGGATGCAAGCAGCTGACCGGCGGAATCGAGGATCGTCACGTCATCGATGTCAAGCCCCGGCACGGCCGAGGCGACGAGGTGGCGGATCGAGGTCGCCGCGCTGCGCCCGGCGGTGGCGCTGGCGCGAATCATGACGGAGGCGGTCGGCTTCTGCTCGGCCTTCCGGAAGTTTCCGACCTCCGGCATGACGATATGGACTCGCGCGGCTGTTATACCCGAGATCGATTGGATGGTACGGGCGATTTCGCCTTCCAGCGCTCGAACCCGCGTCACCTCCTGCATGAAGGAGGTCAGGCCGAGGGAGCCGACATTGTCGAAAAGTTCGTAACCGGCATTGGCGCTGTTCGGCAGGCCGCGCTCGGCAAGCATCAGGCGGGCCTTGCCCGTCAATCCCGCGGGGACGCTGATGCTGGAACCGTCCGTGCCGACCTGGAAATCGATGTTGGCTTCGGCAAGCGCCATGCTGATCTGATTGAGATCCGGCGAATCCAGACCGACATAGAGCGTTTCCTGTGCCGGCTTGTTGACGAAAAGGGCGGCCGCAAGGACGATTGCGATGGAAACGGCACCGACGCCTCCAAGAATCATCAGGCGCGTTCGGCCCAGGGAGCCGAAGTTCTTAAAGATCTGAACTAATTGATTTAACAGATTCATTCTGTTCTCGCACGATCCGTCAAAGACAAAGCAGGCTTATTGCCTCATCAGACGAATAGTCGGCGAAACTTGTGCGAGCGTTTCGTGAAGCGTGTGCGGGAGCGAAAAGGCCTAATGCCATCGCCCGAAAGAGAACGGTGATTTTGGGATAACGACCTGCATAAAAGCGCGTCGCATGAATCCGGTTTGGCGCGAGGTGCTTTAGAAGAAATCGAAGTCGCCGGCTGCCTTGCTCAATGGCTGGGAATGGCCGTGGCGGGTGGCGCCGCCCAATGCCTTCTGCATCTCGGCCAGCTTGACGAGGCTGAGCGCGGTTGCGACGTCGACCGACCAGCCGTGCGGGATTTCGCCGGTGATGGTGTCGATGAATTCGGCAAGGCCGCGCGATTTCTGCACGGCGAGATCAATGCCCTGCATGACCTTCATGGCATCCGGCGAATTCAGGATTTCCGCGCCGCCGAGTTCGAGAAGCTGTGGCTCGATGCGCTCGATCAGATAGGCAACGTCGTGCAGTTCCGAAACGATGCGCATCAGGATGTCGCTCAGCGCTTCGACGGGCGCAGGCGGCTCCATCACCGGGTTAAATGTCATATGAAAATCCTCGCCATCAAAAAAATTCGATACTGGTTTCGACGGGCTTCTGCGGAGCGGCGGGACGCTGCTCGAGAGCGACGGTTCTCTGCGTTTCGGCGCCGGTCAGGGGGTATTGCCGCGCACGACCGGAGACCGGCCAATATTCAAGCTTGCGTCCATGCTCTCCGCCGGTGGAGGAACCGACCACCGGAATGCCTTCATCCCTCAGGAACTGCACGGCGAAGGCCGCGTTCTGCTCACCGACATTGGAGAATGTCGAGATCGTCTTCGCGCCGCCGAAGATCTTTGCCTCCAGCCGGTCGCGCCGGGCGCCCTGCTTCAGGAGACCGTTGATCAGCAGTTCCATCAGATGCACGCCGTAGCGCGTGGCATCGCCGCCTGATGTCGGCGAGGTCGCCGAACCGGGCAGCAGGAAGTGGTTCATGCCGCCGACGCCGGCGATGGGGTCTCTGAGACACGCAGCCACGCACGAACCGAGAATGGTCGAGAGGACCGCATTCGGATCGCTCAGAACCTTGTACTCGCCCTGAATGATGTGCACGCGGCGGGCTGCCCCCTCAGTGATCATTTCAGGGCTCCAAACACGGCTTCGATGGCCGCTTTCATCTTCTCGATCGTGAACGGCTTGGCGAGCACGTTGTTGGCGCCGAGCTGGGCCGCCTTCTGTACCAGTGCGCGGTCACCCTGAGCGGTGAGGATGATGAAGGCCGCCTTCTTGGTGTTCGGGTTGGTGCGCACGGCCTGCAGGAAGCCGATGCCATCCATCTTCGGCATGTTGAAGTCCGAGATCACCAGGTGGTGCGGCTGCTCGGCCATGATCTTCATGCCCTGCTCGCCGTCGCCGGCCGACGTGATCTGTTTGAAACCGAGCTGGGTCAGCGCGTCGCTGAGCAGCAATCGGCTCGTTACCTGATCATCGACGATCAGAACTTTGATTTTCTCCGCGATCGACATTTATTCGGTCCCTTCCTTTCGGGCGGCTGTCATTTTCAATATTTCTTCACCGATGGCAGACAGCGGCAGCTGCTGCTCAACGGCGCCAAGTTCGTGGGCAACCCTTGGCATTCCGTAAACGACACAGGTTTTTTCGTTCTGGCCGAGCGTTCTGGCGCCGGCGTGGCGCATTTTCAACAATCCGGCGGCGCCGTCGCGGCCCATTCCGGTCAAAATTACGCCGACGGCGTTGCGGCCCGCCAGTTCCGCGACCGAATCGAACAGCACGTCCACGGATGGGCGGTGGCCATTGACCGGCGCACGGTCGACGAGGCGGCAGGACGGCGCCGAGGCGCCGCTGACCTGAAGGTGACGCTCGCCGCCGGGCGCCAGATAGATCTTGCCGATTTCGAGGCGGGCACCATCGGTCGCTTCCTGCACCACCGGGGCACAGAGGCGGTTCAGCCGTTCGGCGAAGCTCTTGGTGAAGGTCGGCGGCATATGCTGGGTGATGACGGTCGGCGGGCAATTTGCCGGAAATTTCTGCAACACGGCGATCAGCGCTTCGACGCCACCGGTCGACGAGCCGATGGCGACGATCTTGCGGCCGACGCGGAAATCGGCGACGGAGGGCGGTGGCGTTGGCGCGGCGGTGGGCTGCGAGAACTGGCGCTGTGTGCGCGCGGCGGCCTTGACCTTCTCGGCGAGGTCGCCGAAGGGCCTGAGTTCGCCCGGACCCGGCTTGCCGACACAGTCGAACGCACCGATCTCCAGCGCCGCAAGCGTCGCCTCGGCGCCGCGATGGGTCATGGTGGAGACCATGATCACCGGCATCGGGCGCAGCGTCATGATCTTTTCGAGGAAATCGAGACCGTTCATGTTCGGCATCTCGATGTCGAGGGTCACGACGTCCGGGTTCAGCCGCTTGATCGCTTCACGCGCTTCCAGCGCGTCGCCGGCCTGGCCGATGACGTTGACCTCAGGATCAGAACTCAGGACGGCAGTGATCAACCCGCGCATCGTCGGCGAGTCGTCAACAACGAGAACCCTTGCCGGAGCGCTCATGCCTTCCTCCCGAGACCTTTGGTCGTATAGCGATAGGTCGTGATGCCGATATTGTCGAAGACGTGTTTTGCCTCGCCCGAAACACGCTCGGAATGGCCGATATAGAGATGACCGCCTTCCGGCAGCAGGCCGGCGAAACGCTGCCAGATCTTCATCTGCGTCGGCTCATCGAAATAGATGACGACGTTGCGGCAGAAGATGACGTCGAACTTGCCCTTGAACGGCCATTGCGCCATCAGGTTCAGCTCGTTGTAGGTGATCAGCCGCTTGACGCGGTCGTCGACCTGGAACTTCCTGCGGCCCTGCACCTCGACTTCGCTGAACCATTGCTTGCGCATGGCCGGCGAAACGGTTTCGAGCGCGTTCTCGTCATAGGCGCCGGCCCGGGCGATCGCCAGGATCTTCGGGTCGATGTCGGTTGCCAGAATCTTGAAATCGTAATCGGCGACATTCGGCATCAGCGACAGCACGGTCAGCGCGATCGAATAGGGTTCCTGGCCGTCGGAGGAGGCCGCCGACCAGATGCGCACCCTGCCGCCCGATCTAGCCCGCTGCAGCAGCTCCGGCAGGACATGGTCGCGCAGATGGTCGAAATGGTGGTTTTCGCGGAAGAAGCGGGTGAAATTGGTCGTCAGATGCGACAGCATCTCACGGCGCGCCGGGGCGCCGGCCGGCGAAGCGACGAGGTCGCAATATTCCCGGAAGCCGGACAGGCCGAGATTGCGGATATGTTTCGACAGGCGCGAATAGACGAGCGACGCCTTCGTCTCGTTGAGGAAGATGCCGGCATCCGAATAGATCATCGCGGCGATCTCCGTGAGATCGCGGCGCGTCAGCGGATATTCTCCGCTCGCCAGGACCTCGTCGGATCCCTGCCTTTGATCTTTTGCGCCCATTACACTCATGCGGCTTCGCTTTCGGTCTCTGAAAAGAGGGATTCGAGTTCGATCAGGCAGATCATGCGCTTCTCGATGGCGAGAATACCGCGGGCAAATTGACGCTCGAGTTCGGAGGAGATCTCGGGCGTCGGCTGGATGGTTTCGTCGGTCACCGTCAGGATATCGGAGACGGCGTCGACCAAGAGGCCGACGACCTTGCGCCGGACCTGGGCGACGATGATGACATGACGGGCAGTCGGATCGGCCGGCTTCATCCCCAGCCGGGCGGCCAGGTCGATGATCGGCAGCACCGCGCCGCGCAGGTTGATGACACCAAGCATATAGGCAGGCGAGTGCGGCATCGCGGTCGCCGGGGTCCAGCCCCGGATTTCGCGAACCGACATGATGTTCACGCAAAATTCCTGATCCCCGATGCGGAACGCGATCAGTTCGCGATCCCCCTCGTTCAGATTTTTTACAGTGTACGACATTCCCTTACCCTACCGCTGCTAACGACATTTCCGCTTTGAGCGACTGGCCGCGCGAGGCGCCGACAACCGCGTCGACATCGAGGATGAGAGCCACGCGCCCGTCACCGAGAATGGTGGCGGCGGCGATGCCCGGCACGTGGGTGTAGTTGGCTTCCAGGCTCTTGATGACCACCTGGCGCTGACCCTGGATGGCATCGACCATCAGGGCGCGCTGGCCGCCGCCTTCGGATTCCACCAGAAGCGCCACGCCCTCGACAGGATTGGCCTGGGTCGCTCGGAAGTTCAGGATGCGGCCGACATCGACCAGCGGGCAGAACGAGTTGCGGATCGAGATCAGCCGGTGGTTGGCACCGAAGGAGTGGATCGCGGCCGCTTCCGGCTGCAGGGTTTCGACGATCGCCGTCAGCGGCACGACCAGCGTCTGGCCGGCAACGGTGACCACCATGCCGTCGAGAACGGCGAGCGTCAGCGGCAGGCTCATGGTGAAGACCGAGCCGTGACCCGGCTTCGAGGTGATGTTGATGCGGCCGCCGAGCGCCTGGATCGAACGTTTGACGACGTCCATGCCAACGCCGCGGCCGGAGATGTCGGAGATCTTGTCGGCCGTCGAGAAGCCCGGCAGGAAGATCAGGTTGTCGATTTCCTCGTCCGAAAGGTTGGCATCGGCCGGAATGAGATCGTTGTCGATCGCCTTCTGGCGGACCTTCTCGCGGTTGATGCCGGCGCCGTCGTCGGCAAGCTCGATCAGGATGCGTCCCGAACGATGCTTGGCGGTCAGGCGAACCGTGCCTTCGGTATTCTTGCCGGCGGCTGCGCGCTTTTCGGGCGTTTCGATGCCGTGGTCGACGGCATTGCGGATCATGTGGGTCAGCGGCTCGGCCAGCTTGTCGATGACCGTCTTGTCGACTTCGGTGTTTTCACCTTCGGTGATCAGGCGGATCGACTTGCCGGTCATGTCGGCGATTTCGCGGACGATACGCGACATGCGCTGGAACACCGGCTTCACCGGCTGCGCGCGGATCGCCATGACCGAGTCCTGGATCTCGCGGGTGAGCTGCTGCAGCTCCTCGAGGCCCATATTGATCGAGGAGGTGCCGGTCGTGTCATTCTCGATGACGCTCTGCGACAGCATCGCCTGGTTGATGACCAATTCGCCGACGAGGTTGATGAGGCGGTCGACACGGTCGAGATCGACGCGGATCGTCTGGCCGGCACCGGCGGCATTGTTCTGGGCGGCAGCGCTTGCGGCGGCGGCTGCGGCGGCTGCCGATTCCTTCTTCTCGACACGGGCTGCGGCTGCGGCCATCTGCGTTACGTTGGAGGCGGTCTCGGCGGCGGCAACGGCGGCGGCCGTCTCTTCGGCGCGCGCGTCGGCGGCAACGTCTTCGGTTGCGCCCGTTTCATCCAGGATCGACAGATCGAAGGGAACCGGCACCATCGGCAGTTCGTCGTTGCTGGTCGCGTCAGCCCTTGCTTCCTCGAGCGGCTTCACCGTCAGTTCGCAATCCCATTCGGCGAATTCGAAGACGGTGCGAATGGCGTCCTCGCCCTTGTCCGTCTTGATCGTGACGTTCCAGAAGAAATAAGCGCCTTCCGGATCGAGTTCCTCGAGGCCCGGCAGCTCGTCCGTGTTGCAATAGATGGTCATTTCGCCGAGGCGCGAGAGATCGCGCAGCAGCAGGGTCGCGTCGTTGCCCTTGGAATAGAGTTCGTAGCGCGGCTTGAAGATGACTTCATAGGTCGGCAGGTCGGAGTCCGCATCGCCTTCGCCGCCAAAATCGTCGAAGGAAAAGGGGATCGGCTGGAAGCCGCTGTCATCCGTCGGCTTGACGGCCGGCGCTGGAGCGGCCTTGGCCGCGGGCTTTGCGGCAGCCTTCGGCGCGGGCGCCTCGGCCGATGCCGAAGGAGACGGCAACTCGCCGTTGGCCAGCGCCTCGAGCTCCTTGACGAGGCCGCGGCTGCGGCTTTCATCGACACTGCCGCCGTCGCGCGCAGCATTCGTCAGGTCGGCCAGCACGTCGGCCGACTTGAGCATCACCTTCAGGACGTCCTGGGTCGGCTCAAGCTTGTTGGATCGAACGCAATCGAGAGTGGTCTCGAAAACATGGGCGAAGGCTACCAGATCATCAAGGCCGAAGGCGCCGGCGCCACCCTTGATCGAATGCACGGCACGGAACACCGCATTGACGGTTTCCGGATCGCGATCGCCATCATTCATTTTCAGAAGACCGGATTCCAGCTCGGCGAGCTGTTCCTCGCACTCCTGGAAAAAGATCTCTTTGATTTCGTTCATATCCATAGGAGCAAATCCTGGGTTTAAGCGGTTACACGCTCAATGGCATCGATCAGCTTGGCCGGGTCAAAAGGCTTGACGATCCAGCCCGTGGCACCGGCCTGGCGGGCGCGGTTCTTCTTTTCCGCGTCGCTTTCGGTGGTCAGGACCAGGATCGGGATCGCCCGATATTTCTCGTTGCGGCGAACACCTTCGATGAAGCCGAAACCGTCGAGACGCGGCATGTTGATGTCGGTCACGATGACGTCAGGATTGGACTCTTCGAGAACCTCGAGGCCTTCGACGCCGTCTTCCGCCTGGATCGTCTCGAAGCCGGCATTGTTCAGCGTCACGAGCAGCATGTTTCGGATGGTGCGGGAATCATCCACGGTAAGAACTTTTTTCTTCATTGCCGAATCTCCTTGGCAAGCAGGTGGTCAATATTGACGCCAACCAGCTGCATGGTTTTCTGAAATGCGTCGGACACCTTGGAGAAGGTGAACGGCTGCTTGTCCTGTTCCCAGGTCTTCTCGGCGGACATCAGAACCTGGGCGCAAAGAGCACCGATCCGTTCGACGCCTGATGCGTCGATCGAAAGGCCGCTGCCCCTGAGGGAGAGGAGTTTGTCGCGCAAGGCGGAAGCCTCGTTGAGGTCGAGCACCGCTGTCAAATCCAGCGTCTTGCCACTCTTCTTTGCTGCCATCAGCTTTTCCTTGTCCCCTTGTCCCCGGCTCGAGAAGACGAGCTGAGGCAATCATCCGATAGGTTAGTAAACATTCCGCCCACCTCCGACGCTTGCGAAGGGCTTCGGAACGCCAAAATCGTCATTTTCATAGGCGTCTTCGACCGGTGCCGGACGGGCAGAGGCTTCGATGGCGCGCGGCGGTGCGGCGCGAACCGGCGCCGGGCGCCCGGCATTGGCGTTTTCCCGAGCGATGCGGAACTCGCGAACCGTCTGGCCGAGCTCGAGAATGACGGTGTGGAGGTGGTCGGCGCCCTTAGCCGAGCGCTCCGCCAGGCCGGCACTCTCCGCCACCTCGCCGCCCAGACCCTCGACGTCTGATGTGACGCTGTCGAGGCTTGCGGCATGTTCGCCGGTTCTCGTGGCGATGCCGGCGATGGCGGCGTTGATGTCGGTGACCTGACGCACGATGCTGCCGATCGAATCCTGTGTGCGGCCGACCATCTGCACGCCGGCGTCGACCTGCGCCTTGGTCGTCGTCACCAGCGTCTTGATCTCGCGGGCGGCTTCGGCCGAACGCTGGGCAAGGGCGCGGACTTCCTGGGCGACGACGGCAAAGCCCCGGCCGGAATCGCCGGCGCGCGCGGCTTCGATGCCCGCGTTCAGCGCCAGAAGATTGGTCTGGAAGGCGATCTCGTCGATCGCGCCGATGATCTGGCCGATCTTTTCCGCCGACTGTTCGATATCGGCCATGGCGCTGATCGCGCGACCGACGACCTCACCGCTTTCCTCGACCGCGGCGCGCGTCGAGGCGGCTGCCTGTTCGGCGGCGCGGCTGTCGGCCGCACCGTCGCGAACACTGCCGGCAATGCCGGCAAGGGCGGCGGCGGAAAGCTGCAGCCGGTCGGCCTGACCGGAAGCCGTGCCGGCGAATTGCCTGGACAGGCCGGCAAGCGAGCCTGTCGCCGCTTCGGCTTTGAGCGTGCGCTCTGTGATCGCGGCAAATTCCGCCTGAAGTCCGTCCAACGCGCCATTCAGCGCGGCGGCGATCCCGGCATGGTCGCCGTCGACGGGCGCGCGGCGTGTCAGGTCGCGGGCAGAAAGACCTTCGATGACATCGCCGAAGATCCGGGCGATCTCAGCCTCGTTGTCGGCGCGCTGATCGGCGAGCGCGCGGCTCTGGGCGGCGCGCAGCGCGTTGAAGCGCAGCGAAACGGCAATTTCCACATCGACCATGACGATGCGGATGATCGCCGTCATCAGATCGGAGATTTCACGGCCGCGGCGCTTGGCCGACGGCAACAGCGGACGGCCGGCAATCTCCTGGGCAAGACCGGAAACGACATGCTCCAGCATGACGCCATGGCCGGCGACGTGCCAGCGCGGGTCGAGGCCCATCTTGTTTTCGGTATCGGAGAGCACCTTGACGCGCTCGGCATAGAGACTGTCGAACCGCGCATCCGTCAGCACGTCCCAATGCGAGGACTGCAGATCATGCAGGCGCTCGACCTGACGCTCGCTCTCGAAATTGCGCGAGGCGTCGGGGAACGACTGGAATCGATGGAAGAGGTCCCTGAGCCCCGCCTTCAAATGGGCTTCGAGGGTCGGCCGGTTGCGGCGCACCAGCTCGCACTGGTCGGCATCGAGACCGGCAAAGCGCAGGCGGTCGCGCAAGCTGCCTGCCTGCGCTCCACGAGCCTGATCTGATGGCATGTCCTGCCTCAATGCCTGTCCCCAACCACATTCCGGGCGACGGCCCGGCGAAAAACCTGCGCAGCATCCGTTGAACGCGAAGCGTGGAGACGGTTCTCACCACCGGTTACAACCGGCGGATCGAAGCCCCCTGATCAGCTATGTTTCGGAGCTGTCTGAAGAGATGGATACCGGATCAACCCGGTACGGCGGGACGGCGTCATGCCTGGTGGGAACGAGTGCATCTTCCCATTCCGACGTGTAAACCAATGTTTATGGTTAATTCCTTGCCTGAAGGTTAATAAGCCTTTCGCAGGACAGGCTTTTGAAGCAATTCAAGGCAGTTGGCTGCAAATACTGTTGCGGAGTTGCATGGCTGCTACAAGGCACACGCAAGCTCCGTGGTATATGCCGGTCGATAACCAAGACATGACGTCGACAAGGACAGAGCAATGATTGTTCTCGGATTGGGTTCCTGCTTGATAGCAATGACGCTGCTTGCAGCCGTCGCCCTCCTCGATTTTCTCGCTGCACACCGCGATACCCGCACGCTTCGGGTGTTCTAAGCGCGTCGCGCTTTCAGATACGCTCCTCGCGCTCCGGCTCTTTATTTCCAACGCATGTCGTTATCGCAAAACCGCTACACAGTTTTGTGCGACATGCTGTAGACCGCCCCTTCCCCGTTGGCAGTCCGGCACCTTTGGTGTATCGCACTCGCGCCTTTCATGTCAGCGGAACTATTCGTTCATGTCCCCCAGATCTGGTCTTCTCATCGTTCTCGGCTTCACGCTCTGGCGCGTCGTCCTGCTCAATTTTGATGCGACGGACCTTTTCGTCGATGAGGCGCAGTACTGGTTCTGGTCGCAGAATCTCGATCTCGGCTATTATTCCAAGCCGCCGATGATCGCCTGGGTGATCCGGGCGATGACCGAGTTTTCCGGCTCCAACGCCATCTATTGGATCAGGCTGCTCGGACCGCTGATCCACATGGCGGCTGCATTGGTGCTGATGAAGATAGCAAAGCGTTTGGTCGGGCCGGAGATCGAAGGCTGGACGGGCGCCACCTACATCACCCTTCCCGGTGTGGCGCTTTCTTCGGTGTTCTTCTCGACCGACGTCATCCTGCTGTTCTTCATCGCGATCGCCCTGCTTGCCTATTTCGGCCTGACGCAGCGACGCTCGGTCGGGCTGGCGCTCGTCATGGGCCTTGGGGTTGGCCTCGCCTTCCTGTCGAAATATGCCGTGCTGTTCGTCGTTCCGGGCGGCGCGATTGCCCTCCTGCTGATTCCTGCGGCGCGCATCGCCATTCGGGATTTCATCATCGCGGTCGCGGTCGCGGCGATCGTCGCCTTGCCGAACCTCTGGTGGAACCTGCAGCACGACAACACGACGGTGCGGCATACGCAGGATATCGCCCATTGGAGCGAACTCGGCGTCAATCTCCGTCGCGGGCTTGAATTCTTCTCCGCCCAGTTCGGCGTCGTCGGGCCGATCATCTTCTTTGCGATGCTTTGGGCGGTCTATCGCATGATCAAGGGCAGGAGCGACGACCGGGAAAAGATGCTGGTCTGGCTGTCGATGCCGGTGGTGGTGCTGATCACGCTGCAGGCGACGGTCGCCAAGGCCTATGCCAACTGGGCGGTGACCGCCTATGTCGCCGGGACCATCCTTGCCGTCTGGCTGCTTTACCGGATGTGGCCGAAGGGGCTGAAACTGTCGCTCACCATCAACGGCATCGCCAGCCTGCTCTTCCCGCTGGCGACGATCTTTCCGCAGCAGTTGCTGCTGCCGAACGGCGACGAATTGATGAAGCGCTATCTCGGCCGCGCCGAGGTCAGCCGCGAGGCTGCCGCACTCGCCGGTCAGGCCGGCACCGACATCATCGTCACCGACAATCGCGACATGGTCGCCGATCTTTTCTATACGCTCCGCGATGCATCCTACCGGATCTATGCGCGGGCGCCGGCGGGCCTTCCGGAGAGCTATTACGAGCAGGAATTCGCGCTGCCGGCCGAGATTACCGGCAAAGTGCTTTTCCTGACGGACGGGGGCCTCACCTGCGCCACCGAGGCGCCCGAGGTGCTGAAGAGCTGGCAGCCGACGCAAGGCAACTACAAGGGCAAGACGCTCTCCGCCTACAAGGTCTCTGCCGCCTGCCTGGCGCCCTGAACCGATTCAGCCGGCTGGATTGGGCAGGCAGAGACCGGTGCCCGCTCCCTCGATCTCGACGAATTTGACGCCGCCCTCCTCGAAGGCGAGGCGCAGCTGCGCCTCCGTCGCGCGGTGGATGTCGTGGTGCCTTCCCTCGTAGTCGCGAATGGTGCTGCGCGAGACCGCGGCCCTTTCGGCAAGATCGGTCTGGGTCCAGTCGAGCAGGCCGCGTGCCGCGCGGCAGAGAGCGGGAGTGAGAATTGTTTCCCGTGCGCCTTGACCCATGATTTTAAGTTGCCCATATTGGTCGATATAGACCATATATGTCATATTACGAACGGGATTTCCAGATCGGGAGACGACGATGCC
Source organism: Rhizobium sp. BK591 (assembly GCF_014195045.1). Taxonomy (NCBI): domain Bacteria; kingdom Pseudomonadati; phylum Pseudomonadota; class Alphaproteobacteria; order Hyphomicrobiales; family Rhizobiaceae; genus Rhizobium; species Rhizobium sp. BK591. The sequence continues at coordinate 624,215 of NZ_JACIAZ010000004.1, read as the reverse complement.
ACACGATACGCCCTTGATTTCGACAATCGTCGGCGGTCTCGTGCTGGCTTTCATCTTCGGCGCCTTCGCCCATCGGCTGCGGATGCCGCCGCTCGTCGGTTATCTCATCGCCGGCGTGCTTGTGGGGCCACATACGCCGGGTTATGTGGCGGATCAGAACCTTGCGCCGGAGTTGGCCGAAATCGGCGTCATCCTGCTGATGTTCGGCGTCGGGCTGCATTTCTCCCTGAAAGACCTGCTGTCGGTGCGCGGCATCGCCGTGCCCGGCGCGATCGTGCAGATCGCCTTTGCGACACTGCTCGGCTGGGGACTCGGCGCCTTCATGGGCTGGCCGACCGGCGGCAGCCTGGTCTTCGGCCTGGCGCTTTCGGTCGCCTCCACCGTCGTGCTGTTGAAGGCGCTGCAGGAGCGGCGGCTGGTCGAGACGGAGCGCGGCAGGATCGCCGTCGGCTGGCTGATCGTCGAGGATCTCGCCATGGTGCTGGCGCTGGTGCTGATCCCGGCCGCCGCCAGCATCGGCGGCGAGGGTCACGCTCCTGTCGAGCCGCTCTCGGCCGCACTCAGCCGTCTGTTCGGCCTCGATCTCGGCATCGGCGGCATGATCGCCATGACGCTGGTGAAGGTGGCGTTGTTCGTGGCGCTGATGCTGGTCTTCGGCCGCAAGCTCATTCCCTGGACGATGCACCGCATCGCCCATACCGGTTCGCGCGAGCTATTCCGGCTCGGCGTGCTGGCGATCGCGCTCGGCGTCGCCTTCGGCGCGGCGAAGCTCTTCGGCGTGTCGCTGGCGCTCGGCGCCTTCTTTGCCGGCATGGTGCTGGCCGAAAGCGAACTCAGCCATCGCGCCGCGCAGGAAAGCCTGCCGCTGCGCGATGCCTTCGCCGTGTTGTTCTTCGTCTCGGTCGGCATGCTGTTCGATCCGAATATCCTGATCGACAAGCCGCTGCCGATTCTGGCCACCATCTTCATCATCGTCATCGGCAAGTCCGTCGCCGCCCTGCTGATCGTGCTCGCCTTCAAGAAGCCGCTCGGCACAGCGCTGACGATTTCGGCCAGCCTCGGCCAGATCGGCGAGTTCTCCTTCATCCTCGCCGCCCTCGGCGTCGAACTCGGGCTGTTGCCGGAGGAAGGCCGCGACCTGATCCTGGCCGGCGCCATCATTTCGATCATCCTCAATCCGCTGCTGTTCTTCCTCTGCGACCGCATGCGGCCGCTGCTGGATGGTGCAAAGCGCGAAGACGTCGTGGCCGACCCTGCTCCCGCTGCAGATGCGATAGCAGCCCAGGAGGAGATGCCGTCTGAAGACGACGAGGTGCACCCGACTGCTCTCAGCGGCCACGCCATTCTCGTTGGCTACGGGCGGGTTGGCAGCATCGTCGGACAGAATCTCAAGTCGTCAGCCACACCTTTTCTCGTCATTGAGGACTCCGATAAGCGCATCGGCGAGCTGAAGGTGCAGGGTATCGAAACCCTGGCGGGCAATGCGGTGATGCGGGAAACGCTCGATCTCGCCAATCTCTCCGGCGCCCGCAGCATTGCCATCGCCATCCCCAACGCTTTTGAGGCCTGCCGCATCGCCGAGCAGGCGCGCAGCGTCAATCCATCGATCCTCATCGTCGCCCGCGCCCATTCCGATGCAGAGGTCGATGAATTGAAGCAATATGGCGCCGACACCGTCATCATGGGCGAGCGCGAAATCGCGCTTGGCATGGTTGACCGGCTCGCCCAAGTGCATCATGAGAGTGTGCCCTATGAAGACGGACTTGGGCCTGATACAATTATGCCTGCGGATGAACCTCCGCCGGAAAAAGAATGAGAGATTGGCGCGCTTTTGAGCCGATACGGGAGTGACATGGCCGGGACGGAGAAGATGGAGCTGGAGCAGCGCCGTCTGACGGGCCGTATCGCCGCCTCCCTCCTCGTCGCCATTCTTGCCTATCTCGGCCTGCTTCTCGGCGGCAACCTGATCATCTCGCCTGTTGTCACCGTCAACACACTCTCCTCTTCCGAGCGGGATCCGCAGCCGCCGCAGCTGACCGCGCGCGATGCCGTGCGCGGATTGCTTGCCACCGAGCGCAGGCTTGCGCCCAAGCAGGCGGCGCATGACGCCGGATCGCCTGCCCTTGCCGTCGCCCCGGCTCTCGATTTCGCCGGCTGGACCATGCCAGCCGCTTTTCCGGCATTCGAAGCCTCGCTTCGCGCCGCAGTCTCCAGGACCCATCAGCCGCGCGCACCGCCCGCCGCTGCCTGAGGTTTGCGCCGATCGGCGCTCCGACCGACCATTGACGACATGCCGCCAGCGCCCGAGCGCCGGCCCTCGATATCAAGGAATACAACATGCGTACTTCACCATGGCTGGTGTTCACCTATACGGTGATCATCCTTCTCGGCCTATTGATCGCCCTGCCGAACGTCCTGCCGCAATCCATCCTCCAGCGTATTCCGGCATGGCTGCCGCATGAGCAGGTGTCGCTCGGCCTCGACCTTCGCGGCGGCTCGCACCTCGTTCTCGAAGTCGACGAAGCCGACCTGACCAAGGAGCGGCTGCAATCGCTGCTTCAGGACGCGCGCCGCGTGCTGCGCGAAAAGGGCATCCAGCCGAAAGCCGTGGTCCGCAGCCAGAACCAGATCGTCGTAACACTCGCCGACGCCGCGCAGAGCGATGCCGCCGTCACCGAACTCAAGACGCTCGCCAACCCGATCAGCACCGGTCTCAGCGCCGGCCAGGCCGATCTTGATGTCGCCGCAAGCGGCGCCACGATCACCGTCGGCTTCTCGCCGGCCGGCATTTCCGCCAATGTCGACAACGCCGTTCAGCAGAGCCTCGAAGTCATCCGACAGCGCGTCGACCAGGTCGGCGTCTCCGAGCCGACGATCCAGCGCATCGGCGCCAACCGCGTGCTCGTCCAGCTTCCGGGTGCACAGGATCCGTCGCGCCTGCGCGAACTTCTCGGCTCCACGGCCAAGATGTCGTTCCATATGTTGGCGCCGAACAACCAGCCGGGACCTGGCGTGACCATGCTGAAGGACGATGAAGGCCGGTCCTATCCGGTCCTCGATCGCGTCGAAATCTCCGGCGACCGCCTTTCGGATGCCCGCGTCAGCTTCGACCCCAACACGCATGAGCCGATCGTCAGCTTCCGCTTCGACAGCGCCGGCGCCACCCGCTTTGCCGACATCACCCGCCAGAACGTCGGCAATCCCTTCGCCATCGTCCTCGACGACAAGGTGCTGAGCGCGCCCGTCATCCGCGAGCCGATCACCGGCGGTTCCGGCCAGATCTCCGGCAACTTCTCGGCCGACAGCGCCACGACGCTTGCCGCCATGCTGCGCGCCGGCGCCCTGCCCGCCAAGCTGACCGTCATCGAGGAACGCACCGTCGGCGCCGACCTCGGCGCCGACGCAATCAAGATGGGTATTTATTCCGGCATCGTCGGTTTTGCTCTCGTAGCACTCTTCATCTTCATTCTCTATGGCACCTGGGGCGTGCTGGCGAATGTCGCCCTGTTGATCCACACGATCCTGACCTTCTCCGCCCTGACGCTGGTCGGTGCGACGCTGACGCTGCCGGGCATCGCCGGTGTCGTTCTCGGCATTGGCCTTGCTGTTGACGCCAACGTTCTGATCAACGAGCGCATCCGCGAAGAAACGCGCAAGGGCAAGAGCGCCTTCGCCGCCATCGACACCGGCTTCCGCCGTGCCTATTCGACCATCATCGACGGCAACATGACGGCCCTGATCGCTGCGGCCATCCTGTTCTACTTCGGCTCCGGACCGGTTCGCGGCTTTGCCGTGACCATGGCGCTCGGCCTGATCATCTCGATGTTCACCTCGGTCGCCTTCGTGCGCGTCGCGATGATCGAGATCACCCGCCGCCAGAGGCTGAAGGTGCTGAACATCAGGCCGCTGATCCCGTTCAGCCCCTATGACAAGCACATCCAGTTCATGAAGGCGCGCTTCTTCGGCGTCACCGTTTCGGCGCTCCTGTCGATTGCCTCGGTCGTGCTGTTCATTCACCCCGGCCTCAACTACGGCGTCGATTTCCGCGGCGGCATCCAGATGTCGGTCAGGACCAGTGCCCCGGCCGATCTCGGAACCTTCCGTGAGGGGCTGAACAGCCTCGGCCTCGGCGAAATCTCGCTGCAGTCCTTCGGCGACAACAACAGCATTCTCGTGCGCGCCCAACGGCAGGAAGGCGGCGAAGAGGCACAGACGGCTGCTGTGACCAAGCTGAAGGCCGAAGTCATCAAGCTCGACCCGAAGGCCACCGTCGAAGGCACCGATGTCATCGGTCCGAAGGTCAGCGGCGAGCTTGCCTGGGCCGGCATCCTGTCGGTCGTCATCGCAAGCTTCGCGATGCTGATCTACATCTGGGTGCGGTTCGAATGGCCGTTTGCCGTCGGCGCCATCGTCACGCTGGTGCTCGATGTCACCAAGGCGATCGGCTTCTTCGCAATCACCGGCCTCGACTTCAATTTGACGGCCATCGCCGCCATCCTGACGCTCGTCGGCTACTCGGTGAACGACAAGGTCGTCGTCTATGACCGCATGCGCGAAAACATGCGGCTCTATAAGTCGATGCCGCTGCGCGAGATCATCGACAAGTCGATCAACGAGACCCTGGCACGAAGCCTCTATACCAATGCGACGGCCTTCCTCGCCCTGGTGCCGATGGCGATCTGGGGCGGCAGCGCGGTCTCGAGCTTCGCGATCCCGATGGTCTTCGGCATTCTCGTGGCCGGCGCCTCTTCGATCTTCATCGCGGCGCCGATCCTGCTCTTCCTCGGCGACTGGCGCCGCCGCCATGCCAAGGCGGCACCGGCAACCGATGCGGCAGTCGAAATCATCCCGCCAGAACAGGGCCGCCCGCGCAAATCGGCGACCTGAGAATCTCGTTGTTAACGTACCCTTGAAGAGGGCGCCGGTTGCAGAGCCGGCGCCCTCTTTCTATTGTCGGCGACTGCATTATGTGCCAATTCAAAGTGTTACCGCGTCCTTTGCGCACCTGAAGAGACGCGGCGCTGTCATTGAGATCGGGGAAGCCGCCAGATGTCATCCAACCCGACAAGACCGCCGGAAACCGCTGTCGCCGGCGACAGCGAGGAGCGCATCAAGCGTTTTCTCGCGACCGCCTCGCATGACCTGCAATCGCCGCTGCGCCACATCGCCATGTATGCCGAGCTGCTGCTCGACGATCTCGAGGAGACGCTCGACGGCGAACAGTTGCAGAGCCTCAGGATGATCCTGGAGAAAGCGCAAGCCGCGCAGCGCCTCACCAAGGCATTGATGAGCCTTGCCGGCGGAACGCCCCAGGTGACGCCTGAAGAGGTGGATCTGCAGGCGCTGGCCGACAATATCTGGGGCGAGTTGACCGACGAGACCGAGGTTCGCGGCGCGACGCTTGAAAGCGTGGGCCTGCCCTCCATCCGGACCGATCCTGCCCTGCTCGGGCTGGTGCTGCGGCATCTGCTGACCAATGCCCTCACCTATCGCAGCGAAGCGCCACCGCATGTGACGATTGCGGCAGTGCGAGAGGGCACCGACTGGTTTATCCGCATCTCCGACAATGGCACGGGCATCGATTCGGCCTATCGGGAGCGGATATTCGAGCCCTTCTGGAAATTGCCGAAAGCGGGAGCGGTTCAGGGCGCCGGTCTCGGATTGACGACGGCGCGGGAGTTTCTGACGGCGCTGGGCGGCGATATCAGCCTCGAGCATTCGGATGAAAGCGGCAGCCGCTTCATCATCCGCCTTCCTATTGCTTGAAATCAGCAACTTCCAGCTGAAGCGTGCAGTGGTTTTGCTGGAAATTGCTTTAAAGCGGTTCAGCTTTTAAGGGAGCGCCGAACCGCTCTATCCTTTTGTTTTTACGCAATTCCCGGCAAAAACCGCTTCGCACTTTTCCTGGAATTGCTCTAGATGCTGTAGTCGTCCTTCCAGAAATCCGGGACGTCATAGGTCACATATTCGCGGATGATGTGCTGCAGCGTCTGCGCATCGATTTCGTCCTTGCCGATACGGAAATCGACGCCGTAATCCGGGAATTCCTGGAAATAGCCACCCGATATATCGGTCGAGACGACGCCGATCGGTCCGGTGTAGCCGATGCCGCGCAGTTCCGGCACCGTTTCGCGGAAATCGGCGTTCGGCAGAAGGCGGTTGTCGAGCAGGATGAGATCGAATCGCTCCAAGCGGATCTTTTCCAGCGCGTCACCGATCGAAGGCGAATATTCGACCTCGACGGCCGGCTCGGAGAGATCGGCGATCTTCTTCTTGAGCGCGCGGAATTCGATGAATTCGTCGTCGACAAACAGAACCTTGACGGCGTTCCTTCGGCCCGTTTCGGTGATCATCGTCTCATTTCCCCAATCCCGAAACCAACTTCACGACACCAAACCATTCCTCAAGGCGATCGCCACCATATGAACGCGGTTGACGGCGTCGAGTTTGCGCGCGGCCGCGGTGATGTGCGAATTGACCGTATGTTCGGAGAGACCGAGAATGATGGCGATCTCCGCCGACGTCTTGCCTTCGCTCGTCCATTTGACGATTTCCGATTCGCGCTGCGTCAGCCGTCCGGACATTTCCGGCGTCAGGATTTCCTCGTAGAGCTTGTCGAAAATGCGCATGGCATCGAGAAGCATGTCGGCGATCTCGCTCTGATCGGGCTCCTGACGCTCGCCGCTGAGCACGAGGCAATAGCGCCGCCCTTCCGGCGTGAACAGCGGGATGAACAGAAAGACGCCGCTCAGGAACTCGTTGAAAACCAGCTCGGAGGGATGATCTTCCGGCTGCGCGCTCCGGCCATGGACCGGCGTTGCCAGGAACTGGGCGGACTTTGCCCGGACGGTCCCGAGCGCTTCCTTCAATGTCGTGATGAAAAGGCCGACACGCCGCTCGGCAACATTGGTGATGACGATATCGCGTTCACCGAAAGGAGCTGAAGCCTCGGAAATGCGGGCAAGCGCGAAATTGTCGAAGTTGTAATGCTGCGCCGCCGACTTCAGCAGACGGAAAAAATCGGTGCGGTTGATCGCCCGGCTCAGTTCCGGTCCGGCGTGAAAGGGAATTGCCGGGGCATTGTTCATTCCCACTCTTCCTCTCCTCCCGCCGATGCCTCCGATCCCGAAATCTTGGGATATACGTCTTAGACGCGAAGAGCTACAAAAATTGCGAGACAACTTGATGAGAGATATCGAAAACGGGGACTTTCGATATTTAAGGCGGAAATCATCAATTATCTCAACTACAGGTGATGCACGGGCAGATTTTACTGAGGGGCAGTAGTTCTTACCTGGGTATCGTAAATCTTCTCGTGTTCAACATCCATGAATGCGAGAAGGCAGTGCCAGACGTAAGCGCGAGAGAACCGATAGACCCATTCAGCTAAGGGGTTGGCTGATGTTCGTGGCGGCGAACGCGGGTTCATCGGTTCTCTCAGCGCTTATTTTGCGTTCCATTTCCTTCGCTTCGGTTGCATCTTGTGTTGCGCCCCCGACCTTGTCAATTGCGGTTTGTCGGATGCTCCAGGCAAGCGGCAGAAAACAGGCCGCCGGACTGACGTCGTTTCCTACACTTCAAGATTGAGAATGACTGCGGCAAGGTCAAGGGGTTTTTCGAGATAGAAATCGGCGCCGGCCTCAAGCGCACGCGCGCGATCCTCATCGGCATCCGATCCGCTGCAGATCGCAAGCCGCATCGACTTGAACCGAACATCCCGGCGCAGGCTCAGCACCAGGCCAGTGCCGCTATCGAGCGGCATGTAGAGATCGGTGATCAACAGATCGGGCACGGCCTTGCCTTCCGCCGCGCGCGCCTCCAACGCCTCCAGCGCCATATCGGCTGTCGAAAAGCAGAATAGATCGACGTCTATCTGCTGCTTCCGGCTGATATAGTCGAGATAAAAGAGGTCATCCCTGCTGTCATCGACGTAAAATAGGGTCGGCATCCATCACCGTGATTGGATATTGTTCGAACGAACGTCGCTGTCCTTAGAAATCACGATACCGCGGTTTCACGAAAGTTCGATATATATTACCGCAAGGCATTTCGCAAAAAGCGCGGCATCGCCTTCCCTTTGCCTATTGAGTATTCGTTGATTTCGGAAAAAATGACCGCGCAAACCAAGGAGAATAGGCGGGTGCAGGATAACAGCGACGTGGACCTGCAGGACCAGCGAAGGCGGCACTACCGTGCCTTTGCGATTGCCGTCGGCTGCCTGATGGTCCTTCTCGGCGTGACCGCCCTTGCCGGCTGGCTGCTGCAGGTCGAGATCATTATTTCGCTGGTTCCCGGCTTTCCGTCGATGGCCTTCAACACTGCGCTCTGCTTCGTGCTTTCCGGGACGGGGCTTGCCGCCTCGACACTGACCGGCCGCCGTTTTCGAATAACGGCTACGATGACGGCGGGACTTGCAGCGGCGTTTGCCGCAGCCCGGCTCGTGGAAATCGTCACGATCGGCCGGACTTTCCACAATGTCGACGTGTTGATCTCGCGCTTCCTGGTTCCCCCCGCTTTCATTGTGCAGATCGGCGGCGGCATGGGGCCGAATACGGCGTTGATCTTCCTGATCGCCAATCTTTCGCTGCTGCTTTCGCTCCCGGTGGAGAGGAAAAGCCAGGTGGTGCAGGAGCTGACGAGCTACGTCGTCATGACGCTCGGCATGATCGCGCTGGCGAGCTACGTCACCGATGCCGAACAGGGCTACCGTTGGGGGCCCTATGCAGCGATGGCGCTGCATACGGCGGTCGGCATGGTGATCTTCGGCGCGGGGCTTCTCGCCCGCTCCTGGTGGATGCAGCCGGCAAACCGGGCGCAGATCCCGCTCTGGATCCCGGCTGCCGTGTGCTTCACCGGCCTTCTCGTCGATCTCTATACGCCGCTGGGTGTCGCCAACGGCATTCTCTACGTGCCGCTGGTGCTGACGGCGCTCTGGTTCGGCAACAGGAACGCGCCGCTTTTCTTCGCCTTTGCCTGCACCGTGCTGCTGATGCTCGGCTTCTTCGCCGTCAGGCACGATGAGGCGACATTCTGGCAGGAGATCGCCAACCGCACGATTACGGCCGCCACGCTCTGGCTGATCGCGATCCTCGTCTTCTATTTCATGCGCAACAACTATAACCTCGAAACCGAGCGCGTCCGCTTCGGCGCGTTGTTGCGCGGCACGCCTGATGCCGTCGTCGTCATCGACGATCGTGGAACGATCAGGAGCTTCAATCCGGCGGCGGAAAGCATGTTCGGCTACTCCCCGCAGGACACGATCGGCCGGAACATCAAGATGCTGATGCCCGAACCCTACCATTCCGAGCACGACGGCTATCTCGCCCATTACCGGCAGACCGGCGAGGAACGGATCATCGGCACGACGCGCATGGTCTCCGGACGCCGCAAGAACGGCATCGTCTTTCCGATCGATGTTTCCATCAGCACCGTCGTCACCGGCGATACGAAGATCTTCGTCGGCATCGTGCGTGATATCAGCGAGCGCGTCCGGCAGGAAGAACGGATGAAGGCGACGCTTGCCCAGCTCGAGGCCTATACGGCCGAACTCGAGCGCAGCAACCACGACCTCGATGAATTCGCCTATATCGCCTCGCATGATCTGAAGGAACCGCTGCGCGGCCTGCACAACCACTCCCGCTTCCTCCTGGAGGACTACGAAGACAAGCTCGACGTCGACGGCGTACGCCGGCTGAACCGGCTCGTACGTCTCAGCCAGCGCATGGAGAAACTCGTCAACGACCTTCTGTATTTCTCCCGGCTCGGGCGGCAGCAACTGGCAGTCAAACGCACCGACATCAGCCTGATCGTCAAGGATGTCGTCGCGACGATGGAGCTGCTGCTCGAGGAACGGCATGCCAAGGTCATCATCGACGGCCGGCTGCCGGAAGTGGTCTGCGACGCGCCGCGATTGACCGAAGTGTTCCGCAATCTCATCACCAATGCGATCAAATACAACGACAAGCCGGCGCCGCTCGTCTCGATCGGTTACCTCGACCGGTTCGTCGGCCAGGACGGCACGGTTGCCCGCAACGTGTTTTTCGTTAGAGATAACGGCAAGGGCATACCCCAGGAATTCCATGAGGACATTTTCCGCATTTTCAAAAGGCTGGAAAAGTCGCAGGATTCCGAAGATGGTACCGGAGCAGGCCTCACCTTCGTTCGCAAGATCATCGCGCGACACAATGGCGATATCTGGCTGGAATCCGAGGTCGGCGCCGGCACGACATTCTATTTCACCCTGGGAAGAAAGCGCGAGGGGCAGAATGCAGCAGCGTGACACGCAACCAATCCTGATCGTCGAGGACAGCGAAGACGATTTCGAAGCAACGATGCGCGCCTTCAAACGCACCAACCTGCGCAACTCGATCCGCTGGGCAGCCTCGGGGCAGGAAGCGCTCGACATGCTCGGCGTGATGGCACCGAAACCGGGGCTGATCCTGCTCGATCTCAACATGCCGGGCCTTGACGGCCGCAAGACGCTGGAGGCGATCAAATCGAACGCCGGCTGGCGCAAGATCCCGGTGGTGATCCTCACGACCTCCGACGACGAGCGCGATATCGAAGGCTGCTATGCGCTCGGCGCCAATACCTATGTGCAGAAGCCGGTCGATCTGGACGGGCTCTTCGCTGCGATCCAGCGGCTGAAGGAATACTGGTTCGAAATCGCGATCCTGCCGCTCGAGGACTGACAGATTGGCGGAAGTCTGCAGCATTCTCATCATCGACGACAATATCGACGATCGCGAGGTCTATCGCCGCATATTGGGCCGCGTCTCCAGCACCGCCTATACGGTCGTGGAGGCGGAGACAGGTGAAGAGGGCCTGGCGTTGAACGGCCGGAAACGGCCGAACTGCATCCTGCTCGACTATTCGCTTCCGGGGCGCGACGGTCTCGGCGTTCTTGCCGATATCCTGGAGGCCGATCCCGCCGCCAACGTCATCATGCTGACCGGCCAGGGCAGCGAAACCGTGGCCGTCGAGGTGATGAAGAGCGGGGCGCGCGACTATCTGACAAAGGATTCCCTGTCGCCGGAAACACTGCATCGCTGCATCCAGAACGCCATCATGCACGGCATGCTGGAAGCAAAGCTGGAGCAGAAGCGGCAATCGCTCGAGATCTTCACGCGCGCCATGGCCCATGATCTGAAGGAGCCGCTGCGGACGATCAAATCCTTCAGCCGCATCCTGCACGGGTCGTCGGCGCTTCCGGCCGAAGACCGCGAACTGCTCGATTACGTGCTCAGCGCCGCCGACCATATGGAAGATCTGATCGTCAAGGTCTCGGGCTTCACCAGGCTCGAGGCCTCCGGCGGACCGGAGCTCAGGCCGGTCTCGCTCTCCGCTGTGCTCGACCAGGTGGAGGACAATCTGCGCCAGCAGACCGAGAGCCGAGGAGCCGTCATCATCCGCGGGGCGCTGCCGGAGGTGATGGGCGATGCGACGCTGCTGACCCAGCTTTTGCAGAACCTGGTGTCGAATGCCATCCGCTATTGCGACCAGAAGGTTCCGGAGGTCAGCATCACCGGGCAAGCGCAGCGCGATATCTGCCGTCTCACAGTGCGCGACAACGGACCCGGCATTGATCCCGAGCACCGCGAACTGATCTTCCAGCCGTTCAAGCGCCTCGTCGGCCGTGGCATCGAAGGCACCGGGCTCGGCCTTGCCATCTGCCGCCGCATCGCGCAGTTGCATGGCGGCTCGATCTGGTGCGAGCCGGAAAATGGGCCGGGCGCCACCTTCGTTGTCGAAGTGCCGCTCGCCGAGGCAAGGCCCGCGCCGGCCGTCGCATCGGCCATCCCGCACAGCGCCAGGCCGGCGGAGCAGCCAGGCGAAGGTTCGGGCAGGCTCGCCGAAGTGCTGCTGGTGGAAGACAGCCCGGCCGACATCCAGATTCTGAAGATCAAGCTGATGCGCCGGGAGAAGGTGAATTTCAACCTGCATGTCGCCACCAATGGACGCGAGGCGATGCGGCTGCTCGAAGAGCGTGCCGGCATCGCCGATGTGCCGCAGATCGACCTGATGCTGCTCGACATCAACATGCCGATCATGGACGGCTTCGAGGTGCTGCATGCGCTTTCCGCCGATGTTCGCCTCAAGCGAATTCCCGTCTGCATCCTGAGCACCTCAAGCGATGAGACCGACATGCGGCGGGCCAGAAATCTCGGCGCGCGCGCCTATATGGTCAAGCCGCCGACCCTGCAGCAACTGGAAGAGGCACTCGAAGATGTCGAACATTTGGAATTGCTGCAGCGCGGCGATTCGCTTGCACTTTGTGCGGAACAAAACTAAGCGACGGTCATTGGCAACGGTATGACCTTCGCAGCTCTCATACTCGCGCTCCTGACGACGCCGCTTCAATCAGGACTGCTCTCGATGGTATCAGGCATTCATCACGTCACGGCCGTAACCCGAAAGGTGCAGGCGAACGTGGACTTCTACGCCGGGTTTCTCGGCATGCGGCTCGTCAAGCAGACAGCCGGTTACGAGGATGCGACGCAGCTTCATCTCTTCTATGGCGATGCGGCGGGGACGCCGGGTTCCCTCCTCACCTTTCTCGCCTGGGAAGATGGCGCCCCCGGCCGGGTGGGCTTCGGCCAGATCAGCGAAATATCCCTGTCGATCGATCCCGCCAGCATCGGCTATTGGCTGACGCGCGCCATGAGCTTCGGCCTGCGCTCGGAGGGGCCGGCCGACGAATTCGGCGAGCCTGTGCTGCGGCTGAAGGACCCCGACAACATCATCCTCAAGCTCGCAGGCACAAAGACCCTGGCATCGCCGGCCGCCTGGGACGGCGCCTCGATCCCGATCGAGCATGCCGTCCAGCGCGTGCGCGGCGCCACCATGCTGACGGAGAAGCCCGCCGAAAGCCGCAGCTTCCTCGAGACCCATTTCGGTTATCGCTTCCAGGCCAATCGTGGCACGATCGACAGGCTGGTGTCGCAATCCGGCGACGTCATCGACGTGCGCGATGCGCGCGGCTTCTGGTCCGGCGCGCCAGGCACCGGCACGATCGACCACGTCGCCTTCCGCGCCGCCGACGAGGACACGCTGCTTTCGGTGCGCAAGGCACTGGAAGCGACCGATGCGTCGCCGACCAATATGCACGACCGCAAATATTTCCGCTCGCTTTACGCCCGCGAGCCCGGCGGCACGCTGGTGGAGCTTGCCACCGACAAGCCCGGCATGACCGTGGACGAAGAACAGGCCGCCCTGGGGACGAAGCTGTTCTCCCCGCCCGAAGCCATCACCAATCTCCATGACCTGAAGGTGGTGCTGCCGCAGTTTTCGATGCCCGGCCAGCCGCGCGTCAACTATCGCGAGCTGCCATTCGTCCATCGCTTCTATACGCCCCCCGATCCCGATGGCAGCGTCTTCGTGCTGCTGCACGGTTCCGGCGGCAATGAGACGACGCTGATGCCGCTCCTGAACAAGGCGGCGCCGCGGGCGACGCTGCTCGGCGTGCGCGGCCGGGCGACGGAGGAAGGCTTTCCGCGCTGGTACAAGCGCATCACCCCCTTCTCCTTCGACCAGAACGACATCAAGACCGAGGCCGAAGCCTTCGCGGCCTTCATCGAAGGCGCCGTCAAATCCTACGGGCTCGATCCTCAGAAGGTCGTCTATGTCGGATATTCCAATGGCGCCAACCTGTTGAACTCGCTGCTCTACCTGCACCCGAACCTGGTTCACAAGGCGGTGCTGCTGCGCTCCATGCCGGTGCTCAGCGACTATCCGCATGCCGATCTCAAAGGCACGGACCTGCTCGTCATCAGCGGCAAGACCGATGCCTACGGCAAATATGCGAGCGAGCTGGAAGAGAGGCTGAAGAGTTCGGGCGCCACCGTCGATTCCGACGTCATCCCCGGCGGCCACGATCTCGGCGATGCCGACATTCCGATCATCCAGAAATGGCTGCTGCAGGAAAATCGCTGACGATCAGCCGCGGCGGGCAACCATGATGCCGGCAAGCACGATGGCGCCGCCGAGCGCCTGCATCGCCCCGATCGCCTCGCTCAGCAACGCCCAGGCGAGGATGGCCGCGACGACCGGCTGCAGCAGCAGCGTCAGCGAGGAAAAGGCCGGCGGCAGATAGGCGAGCGCATAGGTGATCGCCACCTGCCCGCCGGCATGGCTGATAAAAGCCAGGCCGAAAACGATCGACCAGCCATAGACGGTCGCGGGCAGCATATGGCCCTCATAGATGAGGCCGATCGGAAAGATGCAGACGGCGGCGCAGGCCGTGCTCCACAACATGATGCGGATCGTATCGAACCGGCTGCGTAGCCTGCCGATCGCCAGGATGTAGCAGGCATAGAAGAAGGCGGCGATCATCGCCATGCCGTCGCCGCTGAGATCGCCATTGCCGACAGCTGCCGGCCCGCCCTTCAGAATGACGACGCCGCAGAGCGCCACGGCAAGTCCGAGGATGAAAATGCGGCTGATCTGCGCGCTGAAAAAGAGGAAGGCGATCAGCGTGACGAAAACCGGCGCAAGGTTGGCAAGCAGCGTCGCATTGGCGACCGACGTCATGGTGAGCGACAGGTGCCAGGCGCCGAGATCGAGCGCCAGCATGACGCCCGGGAGAACCAGCATGCCGTAGTCGGAAAGATTTTGCGGCTTCGGACCCCCCTCCTTCTTCATCAGCGAGACGATGAAGATCGGGATCAGTGCCAGCGCCACGCGCCAGAAGGCGGTCGCCATCGGCCCGACCTCGGACAGCCTGACGAAGATCGGCGAGCCGCCGATCGCCGCCCCGCCGAGAAGGAGGGCCGCAAGGGCAAAACGATTGGAAGGCGAGGCTTCGGAAAGGGTGGAGGCAGGCTGCGACATGATCTCGATATTCTTGGTCACCCGGATGCCGGGTGCGTATCAGAAGTCGATCACCGGCGACAGCCGAAGAACGACATATTGATCGAAAATCAGGCAGGATGCCTATTCGTCGCGCGCGTCCTCAGCTTTTCGGCGATCTCGCCGGCGACGAAGAAGGCATGCTCGGTCACCTGCGGCAGTCCCATCAGCTCGCCGAACGTGCCGCGCGCCAGCGGGCCGGAGATCAGCAGCGAGGGATCGGCCCGTCCGGATGGGCCGATCGCCTCCGAACGCTCGGTACAGGCAAGGCCGAGGCCGGTCGGGTCGAGCGCCAGGTGACCGTCTGCCGCAAGTGCTGCAAGCCAGGGCTGGGTTTCGAGGATGCCGCCATGCGCCGGGCCGGTGGTGACGACGACAGCGTCATAAGGTCTCTCCAGCGGTTGGCGCTGATGACGCGGCTGCAGGGTGCAAAGGATCAACTCGCCCTCGATGCGCGCATCGACGACCGAGCCGGCCAGGATATCGAGGCGGCCCGCAGCAACCGCCGCGTCGAGCACGGCCTCGACCTGCGGGGCGATCCGGAAACGGTGCACGTCCCAATAG
The DNA here is from genome assembly GCF_014195045.1 of Rhizobium sp. BK591. Taxonomy (NCBI): domain Bacteria; kingdom Pseudomonadati; phylum Pseudomonadota; class Alphaproteobacteria; order Hyphomicrobiales; family Rhizobiaceae; genus Rhizobium; species Rhizobium sp. BK591. Next base: position 608,804 of record NZ_JACIAZ010000004.1, on the reverse strand, counting down.
GGACGCAGATGGCGGACGAGACGGCGCCGTTCGGCAACCGGCAGCGCCTGCCAGAGTTCGTATCCCTGCGCCCGCACCTGATCGATCACGCCATGCCAGCTGATGCCGTCAGCCTTCGCCGCATCGATGGCGGTGCGGATCCCCGCCAGCAGCGAAACGGCGGAATGGGTCGCATCGGAGACGAAATCGCCGAAAAGCGGCTGCGCGACCGACGCATGGCCGCGAGACCGCAGACCGCGCCGCGAGATCGCGGTCACCGGACCGTCATGTCCGCGCTGCGCCAGCGAGGCAATCACATCGGCGGCCGTCAGACCGTTGCCTATGACCAGCACCCGGTCATGCGGGCGGATCGCGTCGAGCGCTCCGGGCTTGGTGGTATCGGCGACGAAACGGGGATGGGCCGCAAGCCGGATCGCAAGCCGGCCGGGAGCTGCCGGCGGCGGATGGCTGGTGGCGATCGCGACGATATTGGCCTCCGTCACGCCGCCCTTGTCGTCGAGGATCGACCAGCGGCCGGCACGGCGTTCGACACCCGTCACCGCGGCGCGGCAATGACGCACGCTCCCGTCTTCCAGCAGCGGTTTCAGCAGGGAGGCGACATACTCGCCGAAGAGCCGGCGCCGGGGGAAGAATGAGCCATCGGGCTGCCTGGCCTCGGGATCGTCGGCGACGGCATCGCGGGCTTCGATCCAGGCCTGGAATTCACTCAAGTCGCCCGGCTGCAGGCTCATCTTGGCGGCCGGCACATTGATGCGATGAGCCGGATCATCCGTGTCATAGGCAAGGCCGCGGCCGAGTTCGGCGCGCGGCTCGAAGACCACGATGGCAGGACGCTCGCCGCAGTCGGCCTTAGCGAGATGATAGGCGACGCCGGCGCCGGAGATACCGCCGCCAATGATGGCAACGACGGGTTGTGCGGACGTCGGGAGAGGCTTGGGCTGCATGGTGGCCGGGATCGTTGCTTCGATATCCGAGCATAGAAGCGGGGCAGCGGTCGCGCAATCCTTCCGCCGCTATTGTCTATAATTTTTATAGGCTTATCCCGATATTGTCGTCGAGAATTCGGGATTGCCGCGGATGGTGTTGCTCACCGTGCAGATCTCGTCTTCGGCGGCGTGGGCGATCTTCTGCCGGGTTTCCTCGTCGATATCACCCTTGATCGAGAAGGCGATGTTGAACTTGGCAACGCGCGAAAGGCCTTCCGTCGCCTTCTCGCCGGTGACGTCGGCAGTGATTTCGCTGATCTTGTCGAGAACGCCCATCTGGCTGGCGATGATGCGGGCGCTGAGCACCAGGCAGGCCGAGAGCGAGGAATAGAGCAGGTCGAGCGGATTGAAGCCCGGCTGCGACGGCGCGGTGACGATATCGATCTCACCCTTGGTGGCGGAGATGACGTGCGGGAAACCGGTGCGGCCGACCACGGCGGTGGCGCCGGTCGGGCGGGGGCGAATCTTGAGATCGGCCATATTGAAATCCTCTCGCAAATATCCTCCGGATGGCGATTCCGCCTGATGCGGCAATGGCAAAGCCCGCCCACCGGTTTCGGAACCTTTCCATCCCTCATCAGTTGAATACACCTGAACGAAATCAGTGACAAAGGTGGATTGCGATGGTGCACGTCCGCAGCATGGATAACCAAGGCCGGCGGATGGATGCTCGCGATCGGCTGATCGTCGCGCTCTATGCGCAGTTGAAGGCCGAGCGAGAGACGCGAGAAACGCTGGAATGGGCGATCCGCAACGGCGCCGTCTCGAAGGAGGTGCTGGAGGCGATCGCGGCCGATCCGGTTCCCGTCGTCACCAGCGAGGATATCGCATCGCTGGAGAAAATCATCGCCCTCGATGAACGGCGCAAAACAAATCGGAACTAGAGCAGGATGCCAACGCCATCATGCTCCCTATTTGATTGAGAAGAGGAGATCCGAAATGGCCGATATCACCTATCAGGTCGTCCCGCATGACAATGGCTGGGCCTATAAGCTCGGCGATACGCTTTCGGAAACCTATGCGACGGCTGATGAAGCGATCTTCCATGCCAAGGACGCCGCGTCGCGCCAGAAGATCGGCGATGGCGATGCGCTGCTCGCCTATCCCGCGCCTGACGGCCGCGGCTGGGCATTTCAGGAACTCGAAACCGACAAGAGCGGCAGCCGGCTCTGATTTGCGACGGAGGATGGAATGGCCGCTCGGGCAAGCTGGAAGGGTCATCTGAAGGTGGGCGACCTTGCCTGCGCCGTCGGGCTCTACACCGCCGTTTCCTCCTCCGACCGCGTCTCCTTCAACATCATCAACCGCAGGACCGGCCATCGGGTGGAACGGCAATTCGTCGACAGCGAGACCGGCAAACCGGTCGAGCGGGACGACCAGGTCAAGGGCTACCAGATTGAGAGCGGCGACTACATCGTCATCGAGGGCGACGAGATTGCCGAGATCATGCCGGAGAGCGACAAGGTGCTGAATATCAAGGCTTTCATCGCCCTCGACGGGATCGACAAGCTTTATTTCGACCGCCCTTATTATCTCGCCCCCGTGGACGAGCATGACGAGGAGGCGCTGTCGCTGATCGCCAGGGGCATGCGCGACGGCAAGGTCGCAGCACTCGCCGAAGCCGTGCTTTTCCGGCGCAACCGGACGCTGCTGATCCGCCCTCATGACGATTACATCGTCGCGACGATGCTGAACTTCGATTACGAGGTGCGCTCGGCCGATACGGTCTTCAAAGACATTCCCGACATCAAATTCGACAAGGAGATGATCGAGCTTGCCGGCCATATCATTGGCACCAAGCAGGGCAGCTTCGAACCAAGCGAATATGAGGATCGGTACGAGGCGGCCCTCGTCGAACTGGTGAAGGCGAAGATCGAGGGCCGGGCACCGCCGAAGAAGAAGAAGCAGCCGGAGCGCAAGGTCGTCGACCTGATGGAGGCGCTGCGCCAGAGCGCGAAGATGAGCGGCAAGGCCCCACCAACGAAGGATCCGGCAAAGAAGAAGGCGCCGGCGCGCAGCGACAGCCACAGCAAGAAGGCAAGCTGAGATGGCTCTCGAAACCTATCAGGCGAAACGCAATTTCAAGCTCACCCCCGAGCCACGCGGAAAAAAGGGCCGCAGCAGCGGCAACAGCTTCGTCATTCAGAAGCACGATGCGACCCGGCTGCACTATGATTTCCGGCTGGAGATGGATGGGGTGCTGAAGAGCTGGGCGGTGACGAAAGGACCAAGCCTCAACCCGGAGGATAAGCGGCTCGCCGTGCATGTCGAAGATCACCCGCTCTCCTATGGCGATTTCGAGGGCATTATCCCGAAGGGGCAATATGGCGGCGGCACCGTCATCGTCTGGGATCGCGGCACCTGGACGCCGCATGGCGATGCGCACAAGGCCTACCGCAAAGGCCATATGGAATTCGAACTCGACGGCGAGAAGCTGAAAGGCCGCTGGCATCTCGTGCGCATGCACGGCCGGCCAGGTGAAAAGCGTGAGAACTGGCTCTTGATCAAGGGCGACGACGCCGAGGCGCGCCATGACGGCGACATCCTCGACGAACGGCCGGAATCAGCCAAAACGGGCCGGCAGCTCGAAGAGGTGGCGGATAATCCCGAAGCGACCTGGAATTCCAAAGCGAAGAACGGCAAAGGGATTGCCGTCAAAAGACCGGCTCCGAAGGCAAAAGCCGCCGCACCCCGGGAACGCGACTGGCCGAAGGGCGCGCGCAAGACCGCGATGCCGGATTTCATCGAACCGGCCCTTGCCAAGCTGAAGCCGAAGCCGCCGGCGGACGATCGCTGGATCCATGAGATCAAGTTCGACGGCTATCGCCTGCAGGTCAGGATCCGGGACGGCGAGGTCAGGATGCTGACCCGCAGCGGGCTCGACTGGACACCAAAATTCGGCAAGGACGTGCTCGATGCCTTCGCCGCCCTGCCGGTGCGATCGGCGGTGATCGACGGCGAGATCGTCGTCGAGCGCGATACCGGCGCCTCGGATTTCTCGGCGCTGCAGCAGGATTTGAGCCAAGGCCGCGATGATCGCTTCGTCTTCTATGCCTTCGATCTTCTGTACCTCGACGGCCACAGCCTGCTCAACGCGACGCTCCTCGATCGCAAACATCTGCTCGAAACCCTGATACCCGGCGACGACGACAAGCTGCGCTACAGCGCGCATTTCAACGAAAGCGGCGGACTGGTGCTCGACCATGCCTGCCGGCTCAGCCTCGAAGGCGTGATCTCCAAGCTGCGCGACAGCAAATATACGTCGGGACGGAAGGGCGAGTGGATCAAGTCGAAATGCTCGCATCGGCAGGAATTCGTCATCGGCGGCTACGTTCCGTCGACATCGATGAAGAATGCGATCGGCTCGCTGGCGATGGGGTATTACCAAAACGGCGAACTCAGACATGTCGGCCGTGTCGGCACCGGCTATACGGTGGCAACGGCGCAGATGCTCCATGAGAAGCTGTCGCGGCTGACGCAGAGCGAGAATTCCTTCGACGACAAACTGACATCGGAGGAACGGCGCGGGCTGATCTATGTGAAACCGCAACTGGTCGGCGAAGTGGAATTCCGCGCCTGGTCGGCCGACGGCAATCTGCGCCATGCCGCCTTCCGCGGCCTGCGCGAGGACAAGCCGGCAAAGGACGTGACGCGCGAAACGGAAAAGACCACAGCCCGCGCTTTGCCGAAATCGGCGGTGGCGCTCACCCATCCCGACCGCATCTACTGGCCGGACGAGGGCGTTGCCAAGGAGGGCCTGGCGAATTACTACGCCCAGGTGTGGCGCTTCATGGCGCCCTATGTCGTCAACCGGCCCCTGGCGCTGCTGCGTCTGCCCGACGGGATCGAGGGCCGGCAACGGTTCTTCCAGAAACATGCCTGGAAGGGCATGAACCCGCATATCGGCGAGATAACCGATCCGAAGGACAAGCAGGGCGAGAAGCTGCTGCGCATTACCGATTTCGATGGCGTCGTGGCGCTGGTGCAATCGGCCGTGCTGGAAATCCACCCCTGGGGTGCGACGACCGACAATTGGGAAAAGCCCGACATGATCACCATGGACCTCGACCCCGGCGAGGAGGTGGCGTGGGAGAATGTGATCGCCGCGGCTTACGAATTGAAGGAACGGCTGGAGGCCGAGGGTCTCGCCGCTTTCGTCAAGACCACAGGCGGCAAGGGACTGCATGTGGTGACGCCGCTTGCACCGAAGGCCGGCTGGCTGGAGGTGAAGGGCTTTGCCAAATGGCTTGCCGACAGCATGTCGGCCGATGATCCCCAGCGCTATCTCGCGACGGCGACCAAAGCCAAGCGCCAGGGAAGGATCTTCATCGACTATCTCCGCAACGGCCGCGGCAATACGGCGGTCGCACCCTATTCGACGCGGGCAAGGCCGGGGGCTGCGGTGTCGATGCCACTGGAATGGGATGAGCTCACCGCCGACATCGGGCCGGCCTATTTCACGGTGGACAACACGCCGACGCGGCTGGACGCCTTGCCGAGAGATCCTTGGGACGGGTTTTTCGCGGCAGCGAAACCGCTGGAAAAGAAGAAGCGATAGCGGATCGGCAATACCCTTTCGCCTAATGCGGTTTGCGCCCGCTCTCAGCAGCCAGGCTCTTTTTCAACGCATCCATGATGTTGATGACGTTGCCGGTCGATTTCACCGGGGCAGGCTTTTTCGCGGGCGCGGTCTTCTTCAGGCTCTTCTGCTTGCCGCGGATCATCGCCTTCAGGCGTTTCTGAATCGGATCCTGCACCATCGTGGGGCTCCAATCCTTGGTCTCTTCCTTCACCAGTTGCTTCATCAGCGTCAGCAGCTTGCTGTCGATCTCGGTGTTGCTATCGAGTTCGGCTATGGGATCACGCACCTCGTCGCCATAACGCAGGGTCCAGAGAACGATGCCTTTGCCTTGCGGCTCCAAGAGCACGGCACGCTCGCGACGATAGAGAACCAGACGGGCGATGCCGACGACATCATTCGCCTTCATCGCCTCGCGGATGACGCAGAAGGCTTCCACCCCGACCTTGTCCTCGGGCGCCAGAAAATGCGGCTTGTCGTACCAGATCCAGTCGATCGAGCCGCGCGGCACGAAACTGTCGATGTCGATGGTGCGGGTGCTTTCGAGCCCGACCTCCTCGATTTCCTCGTCTTCGAGCAGAACATAATCGTCCTCGCCGCGCGGATAACCCTTCACCTGGTCCCGCTCGGCCACAGGTTTGTGAGTGACGCTGTCGACATAACGGCTTTCGACGCGGTTCTTCGTCTGGCGATTGAGGACATGGAAACGAACCTTGTTGCTTTCGGTCGTGGCCGGCGTCAGCGAGACGGCGGCGGTGACGAGCGAGAGCTTGAGATAGCCTTTCCAGAATGTCTGACGTGCCATGTCTGTCCTGCCTCCCGGACATGGTTGGGCATCGTTATCAACGGCCTGTTCGGTCTTTGGTTCCGGGAGCTGATGAGGTTTCGATTGACGACGACAGCCAGCGTCCCGGCGCGCGGCAGCGGGTGGCTCGAACCAGTTGAGCGCGACATATTGGAAGGTTTAGCAAACTGGATTCGAGGAATGATATGGCTTAAAGTGGCGCCACATGGCGGGTTAAAGCAGGAACTGCAGCAATAACTCGTTGGTCTGGCTCATGAATTTCGCGCCAACCATATACTGCAGGAAGAGCGACGTGTCGGCTGTTTTGGATTGTGGGAGTGGTCAACCGATCGAAATCTATCGATTTGTGATGGGTCGTAGACAGAAACCAGTGTCGATGATTTCAATGTCGCATACAGAGTCCAGCAGAGGTAAATTGTAATTTTGGCTCAGTCCTATTTCGAATAGGAACATCCCCGAATATGAGATAGAAGAGCTCTTAATGGCGATACAAGACGCGTCTATAGCACGAGACTATTATCAAGGCAGCCACCGTCGGCGGACTGCTTCCAGATGGCGCGTCAGACGGGACGTGCTGGCGAAGCTGGTGCTTACTGTCGCATTTTACGCCGCACTTTGGCGGGCGACCGGCATGTGGTACGGACTGCCGGCAAATTTCGATGACGGCGCGTCGGTAGACCCGCTTCCGATGAAGCTGATGCTTTACAGCCTTATCCCGTTGTCCGGTTTGTATTTTCTGTTGGAACAACGGCAATTCATACGGACCTTTTCAAGAATTTCGCCCCTCATCGGGGTCGTTGCCATTTCCTGTCTGACATCAATCGTGTTCTCGATTGACAGAGGGGCGTCTTTAAAGGGATTGGCCGCCGTCATTGTTCTTGCGCTCCCGCCGCTGCTTTATCGCGCGCGGTATGGCAACGTGGAAGCGTTTCGCATCCTGGGGCGTTTTGCGATCGCGGCCGCATTTATCAATGTTCTCTATACTGCCGCTTTCCCGCAATTTGCCATCATGCGTGGCAGCTATGCCGGCATGGTAAAGGGGGCGTTTTACCACAAGAATACGTTGGGACAATTTTGCTCGGTCAGCTTTGTGTGTCTGTTGTCAACGCAGAAGCTAGGCCGACTTCGTTACAGCACGCTTGTACGGTGGGCTGCGATGCTTTGCCTCCTCGCTTTGATTGTAGCGACAAAGTCGTCGACCGCGGTTGTATTGACGATGTTCGGCAGTGTCATGCTGTATGCGATCCGGATTATCCACGTCTATCCAAATCGCCTTTTTCGCTCATTTGTCGTCGCCCTGCTGTTTCTTCTGGTGGGTTTTGCCGCCAGTTTCATTTATTTGGGTGTGGCCTCTGCCGTTGCTGAAGCTTTCGGCAAAGACCTTACTTTCTCGGGGCGCACCAACATCTGGGAACAGCTGTTTCCGCTGATATGGGATAGGCCTTTAACCGGCTATGGCTTTGCGATGTTCCGTCAGCCTGATGTCATGGAGGAATACGTCAAGGTGACGTTCGACGCGCGGTCGACGCACAACACCTATCTCGAACTTGCCCTCAATATCGGCATTCCCGGTATAGGCGCATGGGTCTTGTTTTTGGTGACTCGTCTGTTCCGAAAGATGACAATCGTCGAAGCCGATCAAGAGCGATCGGGCGCCAGACGGAAGGAGATCGTGATTATCATCCTGATCATGCTTGGATCCATGACAGAGGCAGGGATGATGCTCGCACCTTTTATTCTCTGGCCACACACTGTGATTGCACTCTCCGAGCTGCGTCCGAGGCTGTTGGCAAACCGGAGACCGCGTGAGGCTTGAGACACGGAGGCTTCACGGGGGCTCCGCTCCGCCTGGTCTCCGTGTGGCGATTAAAGCGAGAGATAGCGCTTCTGCCAAGGCAGCATGTTTTCTTGCCATGCACGCGGCGTGAAATCGTCATAGGCCGTCTCGGCAATCGCCAACATCCAATTCTGCCCCTTGCGGGCCAGCAAGACGCATGACAATTCCATGCCAGGCTCGATCGCAATGGAGGGCCGGTTGGCGCCTGATATATCGATCCCCTTGTCCCGCCACTGGATGCGGATTTCGTCGGGCTCGGATGTCCATTCGCCGGAGGAAACGGAAGCCTTTCCGTCCGGCTTGACGCGAAGCGGCGGCGGCGTGACGTTCAGAAAGCTGCCGTCGTTGAGATAGTTGCCTTCGACTTCCCCTGCAGTCGCTTTGCCGTTTCCTTTCAGAAAGATGTCCTGCTTGCACCGCAAGAATATGTTGCGTCGAAAACTTCCAGACCACGGCCGATTGGCGAAAAACCCGATCTCACATTCGCTGATCACGTTATCGTGGATATTCATGTCTTTGCGAAATGCCAGGCTCTGGTCCGAGTAACCGCTCAAACTCACGCCACGATTGCTGTTCTCGATCCTGTTGTCATAAACATGGTGGCCAGCATGGTCGACTTGATCGCCAACCCCATACCCGAAGGAATAATCATTCATCTTACCGTCACGCATGACGTTACTGCGCACGACGGCATCGTCACCGATCGATGAAAAGGAGAAATTCTTCCCCCCGATGAAATTGTATTCAACATGGTATTGTCGCGTTCTGCCGCAAACCAGCGCCCCCTTGTTGGATGTGCTGGTCGGCGACTGAAGAAAAAGGTTGCCCCGAACCACCACATTGGAGCTCACATTGCGGTCGTCGTTTTCGTAGGCGAATTGGCAGCAATCCGCTCCCTGGCCGGGCGCCGGGCCGACGCGGTTGTTCTCCAGCAACACGTCCGACGTCATTGTAAGGTAAATCCCGTCGCCCTTCACATTCTCGGTCTCACAGCGCCGTATGACGAGATTCCTGCCATTGTGAAATTTGAAGCCGCGGGGAGAATTCTTGACGACAACGTCTTCGACCACCGTATCGGAAAACACCTGATAGGCGACGCCGATGTCCGGAGCGCCGTCGATGACCTGTCCCCGTGTGGATGCACCGTGAATTTTCTTTCGCAAGATGGCGGGCATCGGATCTCCATTCGATACGGTTACAGCTCGTAATAATGAGGGGTCGTGTGGCGGATGTTTGAATATCTGGAAATTATCTTGACCTGAACGACCGCTGAGAAATCCATGTAAATTGACCCCTGACGTCCCGGCCACATGGGCTGAAACTGTGTCTGGCCAGTTGCGTGCTCTGCGCTGGGATCGCCGTCCGGCACTCTGTTGGTCACACGTTCGCCCAATTTGGCCTGCAAGCCATCCTGGCAATGCCGCGCTGCGTTCCAGCAGTCAATGTTAAATCGCCCGTCAGTCTTATGGCCTGAGTTGTGGAACCGTTGAAAGGCAGCTGTAAAATGTGCCCTTTAGTTGAATCGCCGTCGAAATGAGAAGCGGATGGACATCGCTCTCGTTCTCGCCGGCTTCATCGGACGAATGGTAAAATAAGCAATAACCCTAAAACACCCGATGAACCTTGCGGCCCCTCCGCTGCTCTTCAGGTCGTCTCTCGCTGTGGACAGAAGCCCGTCTAAGGCGAGTAGTTTTCATTTCACCCTGATGCTGGTTGCATATTGACCGGTCTCACGGTACGAAATCCTGGGAGGCCAAATATCGAGGCCCAAATGATTACGCATCGTCAAGATATCGACGGCCTGCGTGCCGTAGCCGTAATTTTTGTGATTCTTTATCACTGTGGATTTGACCGCATTCTCCCCGGTGGATTTATCGGGGTGGACATTTTTTTCGTGATCTCGGGCTACCTGATTACCAAAATCATTCTTGCTGACGTTGGGGATGGCCGATTCTCGATTGGCAACTTTTATAGTCGCCGCGCAAAACGAATTCTTCCCGCTGTCGTGGTCATGTATGCCGTTGTGATGGCGGCTTCTTATTTTACGATGCTGCCCGACGAAAGCTTGCGGGTCTTTAAGTCCGTCACTTCCTCAGCGCTTTTTGCCTCAAATGCTTATTTCTATTTTACAACTGGATATTTCGATGATTCCTCGGAATTCAATCCAGTCCTGCACACATGGTCGTTGTCGGTCGAAGAGCAGTTCTACGTCTTTTTTCCCCTGATCGTCATGCTGGCAAGCCGATATGGGCGCAGGGCAACCGGGATGGCCATAGCCGGGCTTTTTGCGGTCAGTATCATTGCTTCCATTATCACTGTTCCAATCAACCGCTCCGCAGCCTTTTATCTTGTACAGTATCGCGCCTGGGAACTGCTCGTCGGCGCTCTCATCGCAGGACCGGCACTGCCGAAATTCGCTGATGCGCGGATCAACGATGTGCTTTCGGCAATCGGTGCTTTGCTCATCTGCCTCAGCGCATTGCTGCTGTCGAAGACGTCCGAGTTTCCCGGATTGACGGCGTTGCCCGCGACCGCAGGCACGGCGCTGATCATCTGGATCGGCCCAGGCACACTTGTCAGCAAGCTACTCTCATTGAGGGTCGCCACTGCCATAGGCTTGATCTCATACTCCCTCTATCTGTGGCATTGGCCGATTTGGGTGTTTTCGAACCAGTACGGGGCATGGGAGCATGGCTGGCAATTGGTGCCGATCGCTTTGAGTCTCGTCGTCGCATATGTTTCGTGGCGATTTGTCGAAACGCCGTTCCGAACAATGAGATATCGACCTGCCGTGTCCGTGGCCGCCGGGGCTGCTTCAATCGCATCGGTAGCAATGCTGGCATTTGTCGGGCAACTCGCGGCCGATCAAATGAAAGAGGACAACACGGCCGTTGAACGGGTGGCGGAATTTGCTGACTACGACCCTTCGAAGGCCTTTCGCAGTGGACAATGCTTCCTCACGTCAAACGACGGCATCGAAAAATATGATCGTGATGCCTGCCTGGCTCTATCAGACAATCAGCAAAACATAGCGCTTGTCGGTGATAGTCACGCCGCTCATCTATATCCCGGACTAAGGGCGCTTTCGGGGGCCAATGTCATTCAAGCGAACGCATCAGGATGTCGCCCCACTCTCGACGCCGAAGGCGAAGAACGCTGCATCGAACTCATGAACTACATGTTCAAGGATTTCTTGCCGAGCCATAAAGTCGATGTTCTCGTATTGGCTGGACGCTGGACAAAAGACGACGCGAAACTCATCAGGAAGACGGTGGATTACCTATCACCGTTTGCCAAAAAGATCGTCGTCTTCGGACCAGTGGCAGAGTATAAATCATCCCTGCCGCGGTTGCTCGCACACAGTCTCTACGACAAGCAACCATTTAAAGCCGCCGATCATCTGGTGCCTCGACAACACATCGGTCTGGACATTCAAGACGCGTTGGCCGGAAGCGGGGCAACATACATCTCTACCTATAAGACGATGTGCAACCCAGATTGTGTGGTGTGGACAAAAAGCGGAGACCCAGTCCAATTCGACTATGGGCACTTCACCGCCGACGGCTCCCGCATTCTGATTTCAAGAGTTAAGCAGGCCCTCGTCGTTCAGCGATAAGCGCATGCCCATCATCGCGCTTTTTGTTGAACTTATCCTTCGATAGCGGTGCAGCAGGGATTAAGGCGAGGGCATGTGCGGATGTTTGAATATTCGGACATTCAGATTGTAAAACGCCCATCTTTCAGAAACGACAGGGTTTGGCGCCACATCGTCCTGTTGACGGGTAGGAAAGTGTGGTTGGCGGGAATGACGATATGCGCCACGGCGCCGTCGAGACGTGTGCTCTCCACCGAAACCTTTCCATCATTCGGAACCCTGAGGCCGATGACAAGGGAAGAGACCGGGTCAATGGTCCGATTGCCGGCGATGATGCCAAGTTCGTAATCGACCGTGCCGAACAGCTTCGCCATTGCGGTCTGATCGGTAATCAGCTGCTGGCCTGCCGGTCCATAGACCTTCCTGTATAAGGACCAGCCCTTGAGGAAATCGGCGATCTGGCTGCCGTTGTTCGGCGTTCCGACCATGACCACTCTACCGAGGTTGGCTGGGCGATAACGCGTGAGAAACGCCCGGATGATCAGCCCGCCCATCGAATAACCGACGAAATGGAGATGGCCGTCTCCTGCCGCCGTCGCAGCGCCGTCGATCTCCGGTCGAACGATGTCGACGAGGTCGCTGATCGAAAACCTGGTGGAGGGGTAACCGACATTCACAACCCGATAACCGTGGCCGGACAGGAAGCCGGCGAGCTTCTCCATGCTCTTCTTCGCCCGGGCAATGCCGTGAAAAAGGATGACTGTGTCGTTCATCATCTCTCCGCTCAACGCGCCGCTATCGATCAAGCCCTATCCTGTAGCGTGCAAGCGTGAAGCTTGTCGATCGATGCCGGAGAGTTTCGTCGTGCCGTGCGCCTTCTCCACGCCGGAGCATGGAGGGCGGAAGCGATCAAGCAGATGATCGAGCGGGGGGCGCTTATTCTCACGCCCCCCACAAGCATCTTTGTTCTTACCTCGAGATGGCTACCGCTGCCTCATCGATAAAGGCTGCGACCTCCAGAGGCTTTGAATGCGGCAAGGCATCACTTGCCTCCAAGGTCACGACTTTCCGAGCATTGAGACGAGTCGACATTGCTGCCTGGTTTTCAGGAGCAATCATTCTGTCTTCGCTTGCTATTTGATACCAGGACGGCTTCTTCCTCCAGGCTGGAGCGGTGATGACGTCGCCAAAGGTGCCTGCAAGCGGCGCTTTTTGGGTGGCCGCCAAAACGAAAGCATCTTCGAGGGATATATCCTGGCAGAAGCTTTCGTGAAATTTGTCGGCCTTGAGCCATAGGTAGCTGTCGCTGTCCGGCTCGATATTGGCCATTGCCGCAGGCGGATGCCGTTGCGTGATAGCGCCTGGACTTTCACCTTCGTCGGGAGCGAATGCGGCGATATAGACAAGCCCCGCGACATTCGGTTGATCTCCCGCTTCGGTGATGACCGCGCCACCGTAGGAATGACCGACGAGCAGAACCGGTCCTTTCTGCTGGGCCACCATCTTGCGTGTCCGTTCAGCGTCCTCAGCAAGCGACGTCAACGGCAGTTCGACGGCGCGAACGGATTGATAACCCCTCCGCGCCAGTTCGAGTATGACCTTGCCCCAATGTGCGGCTCCACCCCAAAAGCCATGCACCAGAATGATCGTAGGTTTATTACTCATAGTTTTCTCCTATTTCGTGGAAAGAGCGACACGGCCTGATCGGCGACAACGGAATCCGAGCATCTTTTTCGCCTCCTTCCTCCACCGTCGACGGAGTTGGCGGCTTATTCCGCTGACCAACGAGCGGCCCTATACATACATCCAAATGCTTTAATTGATTGCATTCAATATAGCTAGGCCGTTCCGATTGATGCGATAAGGCATCTTGACGCAAACCTCCCTCGGAAGCGAGCCGTTTCCATTACCAGGCGCTGCCAGCACCAGAAGGCGGGTGCGGGTCTGAGCACCCATCCCAAAACCCCGGCGTAAGCGGGTTGCCGGGGCTCACGCCACAAGTATTATGCTTCCTCATGCTGATTGACGCGCAATTGAATGCATCTGTTTTGAGCTTTCGTGCATTCGATTGTTGCACTCGATCGCCTATAAAATCAGCTCTGGAACTTTCTCTTACAAAATTGATAGCATAATTGAATGTATTATTTGTCAATTTGATTGCTATTTATGCATAATCAATCTGGCATGTGGCTTGCAATTGGATGGATGCTCCCCGGATGGGGATCGGATTTCAAACCAAGGAGTCATCCATGCCCGCAGTGACCAAGCCCGCCAATCAAAAAGGCGACTTTCTTGTCAATTACGAGGAGAAGGTTTTTGAGGACGTACAGGCCGGCGAAGGGGAAAAAGCCCTCGTCACCTTCCATACCGTGGCGTTCGAAGGATCGATCGGATTCGTCAACTTGCTGCAGGCGACGCGCCTGAAGCGGAAGGGGTTCGAGACCTCGGTCCTTCTCTACGGCCCGGGCGTCACGCTCGGCGTCCAGCGCGGTTTTCCGACGCTCGGCGCGGAGGCCTTTCCCGGCCATCTGAATTTCAACAACCAAATCGTCAAGTTCATGGAAGAAGGTGGCAAGGTCTATGCGTGCCGTTTTGCCCTTCAGGCGCTTTACGGCCATGGCGAAGGCGCATTGATCCCCGGCATCACGCCGATCAGTCCGCTCGACGTTCTCGACTTGATTCTGATCCATCGCCGCGACGGCGCCTTCATCCTCGACACCTGGACGCTCTGAGCAGCAACCGCCCCAAAGAATAGGGGGCGGAGTCCTGGCGCTCCGCCTCCCCGCCCGTCAATCGAGGATTTCGTCATGGAGAAAAAAACGAGCGTCCGGGTTGCCGCCGCGCAGATCGCGCCGGATCTGACCTCGCGCGAGAAAACCTTGGCCCGCGTGCTGGATGCAATTCGTGAAGCGGCGACCAAAGGCGCCGAGCTGATCGTCTTTCCCGAAACCTTCGTCCCCTGGTACCCCTATTTTTCTTTCGTGCTGCCGCCCGTTCTCTCCGGCAAGGAGCATGTGCGACTTTACGAGGAAGCCGTCACGGTGCCGAGTGCCGCCACCGATGCCGTCTCGGCAGCCGCCCGCGAGCATGGCATCGTCGTAGCGCTTGGCGTCAACGAGCGCGACCACGGATCGCTCTATAATGCCCAGCTGCTGTTTGATGCCGATGGCACACTCCTCCTCAAGCGTCGCAAGATCACCCCGACTTTTCACGAGCGGATGATCTGGGGCCAGGGCGACGCCTCCGGTCTGAAGGTGGTCGACAGCGCCGTCGGACGCCTTGGCGCGCTGGCCTGCTGGGAGCACTACAACCCTCTGGCCCGCTACGCCCTGATGGCGCAGCACGAGGACATCCATATCGCCCAGTTTCCGGGCTCGATGGTCGGGCCGATTTTTGCCGACCAGATGGAAGTCACCATCCGCCACCACGCGCTGGAAAGCGGCTGCTTCGTGGTCAATGCCACGGGCTGGCTGACCGACGAGCAGATCGCTTCCATTGCTCCCGACGCGGGCCTGCAGAAGGCCCTGCGCGGCGGCTGCATGACTGCGATCATCTCGCCCGAAGGCAAACACGTCGTGCCGCCGCTGACGGAAGGCGAAGGCATCCTGATCGCCGATCTCGACATGAGCCTGATCGTGAAGCGCAAGCGGATGATGGATTCGGTCGGCCATTATGCCCGGCCCGAGCTGCTGCATCTTGTCATGGATGGCCGCGCCACGGCGCCGATGGTCACCACCACCCAGCCAGCCATCCCAACAGCCGAAGCAAGGACCCTTTCCGATGGAGAATACGACACATCTGCCGACCGAGATTCTGATCAACGAATTGCAGTCCTACGGAGCCCGGCTCGTTGACCCCAAGGCCGGACATGAAAGCCGCCGCGGTGGTGCCGGACCTTCCGACCACAAGGCGCTGACCATTGACGGCATGACGGTGATGGTGCCGGTTCACACCGCACCTGCATTCGAGAGTCCCTATCTGGTGGAAAAGCCGGATGATATGGGCCGCAGCCGTATCAGCCGGGATGGCAGGGTGCTGGGTGAGGTTTCCTTTCCCTTGCGCCCACGCTTCTACGAGCGCTCGACCGCCGACGGCATTCCCTATTCGCAGATCGCGGTTCTGCACGGCAAGGACGTGCTCGCCACGACCGTGCTACAGACCTGCATCCGCTATCAGAGCCGCAGCAAGACCTGTCAGTTCTGCGCCATCGGCCAATCGCTGGCAGCCGGCCGCACCATCGCCCACAAGACGCCGGAGCAGCTCGCGGAAGTCGCCAAGGCCGCCGTCGAACTGGACGGCGTCAAACATATGGTGATGACCACCGGCACGCCGAAGGGCGACGACCGCGGCGCTGCGATCCTCGCCGACAGCGCCCGCGCCATCAAGGCGGCCGTCGATATTCCCATCCAGGCGCAATGCGAGCCGCCGGAGGACGATATCTGGTTCACCCGCATGAAGGAGGCCGGCGTCGATGCCCTCGGGATGCATCTGGAGGCCGTGACGCCGGAGGTCCGTGCCCGCATCATGCCGGGCAAGGCGCAGGTCTCGATCGCCAAATACATGGCCTCGTTCAGGGCCGCGGTGGAGGTCTTCGGGCGCGGCCAGGTCTCGACCTATATCCTGGCGGGGCTCGGCGACAGCCGTGAGGCCATTCTGGATATCTGCGAAAAGCTGGTTGCGCTTGGCGTCTATCCCTTCGTCGTGCCCTTCGTGCCGATTTCCGGCACGCCGCTCGAAAGCCACCCGGCGCCCAGGCCTGACTTCATGCACTCGATCCTCGGCCCCTTGTCCAGGATGCTGGTCGACAGCGGCTTGAAGGCCGTCGACATCAAGGCCGGCTGCGGCAAATGCGGCGCCTGCTCTGCCCTTTCCACCTATGAAAGGATGCTCACCAAATGATGCTCGAAGCCTTTGCTCCCTATCGCTCGAGCGAATTCCAGGTGAAATTCGCGACCTCTGCCTGGGAGCGCAGCCAGGCGCATGCGCTGCGCCGTGCCGTCTTCTGCGAGGAACAGCGGATCTTCGAAAGCGATGACCGCGACGCGATCGACGATCACGCCATCCCGATCGTGGCTCTCTCCATGCTGGGCATTGCCGCCGACCAACTTGTGGGAACGGTGCGCATCCATCAGGCCGAACCCGGCATCTGGTGGGGATCAAGACTGGCGGTCCATCCGGATTTTCGCAAGATCGGCGCCTTGGGGGCGACGCTGATCAAGCTCGCCGTGTCCTCCGCCAATGCGATCGGATGCCACACGTTCCTCGCCAATGTGCAGGTTCAGAACGGCCTGCTGTTTCGCAGGCTGCACTGGGATGTCATCGAGGAGTTCGAGGTCTATGGCAAGCCGCATCTGAGGATGAAGGCCGACCTTGCCTATTATCCGCCTTGCGTCACACCCGAGGCAGGCTTCACCGCCCTTTCCAGAAAGGCGGCGTGAAGATGGTCGCGATCGACATCAAGGCCCTGGCGGCCAAACTCTCGACGAGCGGCGGCATCGCCGCCAAGCAGGATATCGGCACGATCGCCGCAAGGCTCGGCCTGCAGGGGCAGCAGATTGCCGTCGGCGACGATTGCGCCGCGCTGCCCGATGGCGACGGTCATCTGCTTTTTGCCATCGAAGGGTTCATGAACGAGTTCGTCGCCGCCGACCCCTGGTTTGCCGGCTGGTGCGGCGTCATGGTCAATATCTCCGACGTCGTTGCCATGGGCGGCCGGCCGATCGCCGTGGTTGATGCCGTCTGGGCCGATGGCGAGGCTGGCGCGACACTCGTTCTGGATGGCATGCGGGCGGCATCCAGCGCCTTTGGCGTGCCGATCGTCGGCGGCCACACCAATATGCGCACCGAACGCGGCCAGTTGTCGGTCGCCATTCTCGGTCGCGCCAAGACACTGCTGACGAGCTTCGATGCAAGGCCGGGCGATGTGCTGGTTGCGGCGATCGACCATCGCGGCCGTTACCGCGAACCCTTCAACAACTGGGAGGCCGCCACCGATGCCGCGCCGGCGCGCCTGCGCGGCGACCTCGAGCTGCTGCCCGAGATCGCCGAGGCCGGGCTCGCGCTGTCTGCCAAGGATATCAGCCAGGGCGGCATCATCGGCACCGCCATCATGCTGGCCGAATGTTCGCATGTCGGCATCGATATCGACGTCGCCGCCATTCCTCTGCCGGCCGGTGTCGCCCTCGATCGCTGGCTCGTCACCTTTCCGAGCTTCGGCTACCTGCTCGCCGTCGCGCCGGAACATGTGGCCGATGTCGTCACCCGCTTCACCGCGCGCGGCATCAGCGCCGCGGTCATCGGCGCGGTCGTGGCCGGTGCCGAGGTCGCACTGGTGGATGGCGAGAGCCGCGCAGTGGTGCGCAATCATGCCGAGACACCGCTGCTGCAGCTCGGTCGACAGGATGCCGCCGCATGAACCTTCCGTCGCACCGAACCTTGCGCATTGCGATGCTGACCCATTCCACCAACCCGCGTGGCGGCGTGGTTCATGCCATGCAGCTTTCGGAAGCGCTGACCTCGCTTGGTCATGAGGTGGTCCTGCATGCGCCCGATGCCAAGGGGGCGGGCTTTTTTCGTCAGCCCTCCTGCGGCACCGCCTGCATTGCCGCGGCGCCGGCATCCCCGAACATGACGGAAATGGTCGAGCAGCGGATCGCCGATTATGTCGGCTATTTCCGGAAAACCGGAGCCAATGGCTTCGACCTGTTCCACGCCCATGACGGCATTTCCGGCAATGCGCTGGCGACCCTCAAGCTGGAGGGCCTGATCCCGAGTTTTGCCCGCACCGTCCACCACATCGACCAGTTCGCCGATCCGCGCCTGATGGCTCTGCAGGATCGCGCGATCGATGTGGCCGATATCTTCTTCGCCGTCAGCCGCCTCTGGCGAGACAAGCTCAGAGAGGATCGCGGCATCGAGGCGACAATAGTCGGCAATGGCGTCGATACCAACCGCTTCTCGCCTGCCTGGAACGGCGAGCAGGTCGCTCTGCGCGACAGGCTGCAGCTCGGAAGCGGACCGATCTTCCTCAGTGTCGGCGGCATCGAGGCGCGAAAGAACACCCTCGGCATTCTCGAAGCCTTTCGTCAGGTCCGCGCCATCCGGCCGGATGCCCAGCTTGTCATTGCCGGCGGCGCCTCTCTCCTGGACCATGGCGACTATCAGGAGGAGTTCCGTTCTCACCTCGCCTGCCTCGGTCGGGACGCAGCAGCTGTGCATATCACCGGTGCGATCGCGGATGCCGACATGCCGAGCCTCTACCGGTTGGCGGATGCGCTGGTGTTCCCCTCGCTCAAAGAGGGCTTCGGCCTCGTCGTTCTGGAAGCCATGGCCAGCGGTATTCCGGTCGTGACATCCTCGATTGCGCCCTTCACCGAATATCTGGGTCCCGGCGATGCGATCTGGTGCGATCCGCATCATCCGGTCTCCATTGCCGAAGGCATGGCGCTGGCGCTGGTCGCACCGATCCGCGAGCAGATCATCCCCCGTGGTCTCGAGGTTGCCGCCCGCCATGGCTGGCACCAAACAGCAACAGCCCATCTTGCCCGCTATCACACGCTGCTGGAGGCCGACCATGCCTGAAATGCGGTTCGTCATTGCCTGGCCGGATGGCCGCAAGGAGACCTGTTACTCGCCCTCCCTGGTGATCAAGGACTATTTCGCCGAAGGCCAAAACTATCCGCTGGCCGACTTTCTCGATCGCAGCCGCACGGCACTGACCATCGCCAGCGACAGGGTCAAGGCGAAATACGGCTATCCCTGCGCGTTGGCGCTCGGCCAGCTGTCGCGCATCGAACAGGCCGCCACTCCCTATCTCACCGACGCAGAGGCCGAAGTCCGCTGCGAAAGCTTCATCCTTTGAAAGGACCCACCATGACCACACCATCCCTCAAGAGCCATTACAGCGCGGTTGTCATCGGCGGCGGCCAGGCCGGGCTCTCGGCCTCTCACTATCTGAAGAGGCACGGCATTGATCACGTGGTTTTCGAGAAGAAGACCGTTGCGCATAAATGGAAGAACGAACGCTGGGACGCCTTCTGCCTGGTGACGCCGAACTGGCAATGCCAGCTTCCGGACCATCCCTATGACGGCACGGATCCGCACGGTTTTATGGTCAAGGACGAGATACTCGCCTATGTCGATCGCTTCGTGAAGAAGGTCGAGGCGCCGGTCTTCGAGCAAACCAGCGTGACGTCGCTCGAAAAGCATGGCGGCCTCTTCCGGCTCGAGACCTCAGCTGGCGCGGTGACAGCCGATGCCGCGGTGATCGCCACCAGCCTCTATGCAGATCCGGCCATTCCGCGTGCGGCCGAGCGCCTGCCGGAGGACATCATGCAGCTCCACACCGCCGCCTACCGCAATGCCGACCAACTGCCGGAGGGCGGCGTCATCGTGGTCGGCTCCGGCCAGTCCGGCTGCCAGATTGCCGAGGATCTGTATCTTGCCGGCCGCAAGGTGCATCTCGTCACCGGCAACGCGCCGCGTTGCGCCCGGTTCTATCGCGGTCGCGATGTGGTCGACTGGCTTTCCGATATCGGCCAGTACGATATCACGGTCGAACATGATGGCATGACGAAGAAGAAGCACGACACCAACCACTACCTGACCGGACGCGACGGCGGACGCGATATCGATCTGCGCAAATTCGCGCTGGAGGGTATGATGCTTTATGGCCGCATGTCCGGCGTCGCCGCCGGCCGGATGCTGTTCGAGCCGAACCTGAAGGCCAATCTCGACAGTGCCGACCGTGTCTATAACGGCATCAATGCCCTGATTGACCGGCATATCGCCGAAAAAGGCATCGAGGCTCCGGCCGGATCCCCCTATGTCCCTGTCTGGGAGCCTGAGGCCGAGATTGTCGAACTCGATCTGAAGGCGGAGGGGATCACCTCGGTCATCTGGGCCACGGGGTTCAGTCCGGATTGGTCCTTCGTCGGCCTGCCGATCTTCGACGGCAACGCCTATCCCGTTCATCGCCGCGGCGTCACCGTCGTCGATGGCGTCTACGTGCTCGGACTTCCCTGGCTCTGGACCTGGGGTTCCGGGCGGTTCCTCGGCGTCGGAAGGGATGCCGAACATGTGGTCGGGCATCTCGCAGCTCGGCTTTCGGCACAGGCATCCTCTTTCAAGCAAGCGGTCAGCGCCTGATGATGAGCGCAGCCCTTCTCGATTTTCCGCCCGCAGGACCTTCGGCACGCGACTTGATGGAACGTGCCCTTGATCCGCATGTGCTTCTCGGCATGCCGCATTTGAATGGAAACGGGCTGTCGGAGACCTGGCTGATGAAGGAACTCGGCCATCGTCACTGGCTGATGCTCGCCCGTCACCTCGGGCTCGACAATGCGGATTTCAGAACGGCCGATGGAGAGGAAGCCTATGCCGCGATCTGTGCAACGTCCCTGACGGATGCCCATTTCGCCATCGTGCAGGCAAATGACATTTTGACGATCCACTCGAAGCTGTCCGCAGTCTCGCGAACCCGAACGTCGACCCGACACGAGTTGTCTCTGCACGGACGAAGCGTCGGCGCGGTGGAACTCATCTCTACCTTCGTTCACAGAACGATCAAAGACAACAATCACTCGATCGCGCGTGTGACGTTGCCTGAGCGGCAGGGACGGCGCTTCCAGCCCAGTCCTCTGGCCCAGAACGCTGTGGACATCCGGAATGGACGGTTAGGCACGCATTTCGGGTTTTCCGTCCTCGCTCACAGGGCGCTCCGAACCTTTAAGTTTGATCCCAGCGCTTCGCAGGAGTTCAACGGCGCAGGATTGTTTTATTTTGCCGAGTATCAGGCACTCGCCGACCGCGCCCTGGAAAACTGGTTTCCCTGCAAGGGACCGGTCGTCCGCAGGGACGTTTTCTTCCTTGGAAATATCGAACGAAATGAAAGTGTTTTCTTCGACCTTATCGATTTTTCCGACGAGCAAAAAACTGTCCATGGGCAGCTACGACGCGAGAATGGGAAAGTGATCGCCAAAATATTCAGCGCGTGGACATATCTTCGCTGAGGCATCGTCCCGCCATGCCTGCTTTGTGTCGTTTGAAACGGAGAAGGACAACGGGATGGCGAGCGGAGCGCGCTTGATGCGGCGTGCCGCTAGTGATCTAGTGGATGACAAATGGAGGTGAACTTCAGCAGTTCGGTTCATTCGACCGCTAGAAAAAGAAAAACGAGCACGTGACGACCAGCATCAGACATATCGCCAAACTTGCAGGAACGTCGGTCTCTTCAGTTTCGCGCGTGCTCAACAACAGCGGTTATGCCTCGCCTGAGCTCCGAGACCGCGTCGAGGCGGCGATCCGTGCACTGAACTACACGCCCAGCAAGGGCGCACGCATGTTGCGCGGTGCGCCAAGCCGGATGATCGGACTGATGCTGCCGTCGATCGAGGTGCCCTTCTTCGGCATCCTGGCCCATGCCATCGAACAGGAACTGTTTCAGCACGGCTATCAGACGCTGATCTGCAGCACGGCGGAAAACATGGACCACGAGGCGCGTTATATCTCCATGCTGCTCGCTCAGCGCGTCGACGGCGTCATCGTCGCCAGCGCCTTCGGCAGCATCGAGCATTTCGAGGTGCTGCGGGACGCTCGCATTCCGATCATCGCTATTGACCGCGAGCTGAACGGCATCGCTGACGATGCTGTCATGGCCGATCACGAGGAAGGCGGGCGGCTGATGGCGCGCCATCTGATCGGCCTCGGCCACCGGGCGATCGCCATCGTCGGCGCGCCGGCGCACAGCCAGCCCATCCAGCTTCGCCTTCAGGGCATCACGGCGGAAATGGCGAAAGACGGCATCGCGCCTGCCGTCGTGGCGATGGCGGAAGAGCACAGCTTTGCCGAGACCTACCGGCTGGCGCGAGAATTGTTGGCGTCTCGGCCTGATATCACCGCCATCATCGGCACGACCGACGTTTCAGCGATTGCCGCCATCCATGCTATCCAGGATCGCGGATTTTCGGTTCCGAACGACTATTCGGTTGTCGGCTTCGACGACCTGCCGGAAGCAGCCTACGTCTTTCCGCGGCTGACAACGGTTGCACAGCCGATCCGCGATGTCGGGCAGCAGGCAGCACGCCTGTTGGAAGCGCTGATCGACGAGCACCAGACCGGGGACGAATCCCGACAGGCTGCGATCGTAAAGGTGCCGGTCACGCTGATCGAGCGCGATTCCACCGGCCCCGTCCGCAGTTGAGCAGGTGGGTCTCGAGGCTAAGGCCGGACGATGACCTTGATCTCGCCGGGCAATGGCGCGTTGCCCACCACCTCGGCGACCTGCTCGAGGCCGATGGTTCTGGTGACCAATGCATCCAGCTCCAACACTCCGCTGGCGACCATTGCCGCAGCGCGCGAATGGGTGAAGGGATTGAGGTAGGCCGGCCTGATATCGACTTCGTTTATCAGCAGATCGAAGGGCAGAACCGGCACCTCGACACCCGCCGGCGTCACCCCGAAAAGCACGAAGGCGCCACCGCGCCGCGCCATTTTCAGACCGCTTTGAAGCGTGTCGCTGACGCCGGCGCATTCCATGACCACGTCGGCGCCGCCTTTGGTGACCTCTCGAACGGACGCGATCGTGTCAGAAGAGGCCGGGTCGAAGGCGTGCGTCGCCCCCAGGCGCAGAGCGGTTTGGCGTCTTGATTGCTGCCGCGTGATCAAAATGATCTCGCTCGCCCCCGCCAGGCGGGCCAGCTGCACCATGAGCAGGCCGATCACGCCGCCGCCGAGGATGGCGACGCTGTCGCCCGGACGGATACCTGCCTTGTCGATGGCGTGGAGACAACAGGCCAGCGGTTCGCTGAAGGCGCCGTGAACGGGATCGAGGTCGGTCGGCAGCACGAAGGCCTGCGCGTGCGGCACTGCGACATATTCGGCGAAGCCGCCATCCCGTGTCACACCGATGGCGGTCAGGCGCTCGCACAGGTTCGGCCGCGCCCGCGTGCAAGCCGGACAGGTGCCGCAGGCGATATTCGGGTCGACCGTCACCAGCTCGCCGCCGGTAAACCGTGTCACCCCATCGCCGATCTCTTCGACGATGCCGCAGAATTCGTGGCCGAGCGTGACGGGGATCGCCGTCGGATATTCGCCCTTGTACATGTGGCGATCGGAACCGCAGATGCCCGCGGCTGCGACCCGGACAAGCAGCTCGCCCGGCCCGGCGACCGGTTTTTCGACACTGCGCATGGTCAAAGACCCGATCGACTCCAAGCGTACAGCCTTCATTCCACTCCTCCAGACCCCAAGTTCGATTGCCTATTGCTGCAGATGAAGCGAAGCGTCAGCTCATGACATTGCCGCCATCGACATTGTAGCACTGCGCCACGATGTATGCTGCATCAGGCCCGGCCAGGAAGGCTGCCATGGCCGCTTGTTCCTGGGGGGCGCCAAATCGTCCGGCGGGAACGGCGGCAGCCACGCGACGCTTGACGTCACCGGGTTTCAAACCTTCACGGCTGCCGAGTTTTGCATCGACGACATCCCACATCGGCGTATCGACGACACCGGGAGCGATGGCGTTGACGTTGATCCCGTAGCGGATCAGCTCCAGGGCGCAGCTTTGCGTGATGCTGATGACCGCCGCCTTGGACGCGCAGTAGGCCACGGCAGGTCCTTCGCCCCGTCGCCCCGCCTGGGACGAGAAGTTGATGATGCGTCCACCTCCCCCTCTCTCCACCATGTGCCGGGCGACGGCCTGCGTCATGAAGATCAGGCCTTCGATATTGACTTGAAATACCCTCGCGGTCCGCTCCCGGGATATGTCCAGAATCGACTCGACGTCATAAATACCGGCGGCATTGACCAGGATGTCGATCTGACCGGCGGTTGATATAGTGAAGCGAACGGCTTCTTCGATGCTGTCCTGGCTGGTCACGTCAAGCGCCATACCCCAGGCATGAGGACCGATCGCCTGCGCCACCCGTGCGCAGCGTTCGCCGTCGAGATCCGCCACGACAACCCTGGCGCCTTCGGCAGCGAAACGTTCGCAGACCGCTTTGCCGATGCCGCTCGCGCCTCCCGTGACCAATGCCACCTTGCCGGAGAGCCGTCCCGTTTCCGTATAGCTCATCGCCCTGCCTCCCTGGTCGCGCCCAAATCGGCAAAGGTGCCGTGCACGGCTGCCATATCGAATAGCTTCATCTCTGCTCCTCCATTCTGACTGGATGGTGATCGGCGCCGCGCTCTCGTGAGCCGACGCCGATGGGCTAAGCGGATTGCGGGTGCGTCTCCTTCGCCTCGCGAAGGAGGACAGACATGTCGGGGATGCCATCGGTGGCCGTCGCACCCGCGAGGCAACGCGCAGCCGCAGCATGGGCGACGGCGCAGATATGCTCGACAGGCCAGTTCTCATGCAGGCCGTAGAGCACGGCGGCACAGAAGGCGTCTCCCGCGCCGACCGTGCTGACGATATCATGGGGATCAACGGGTCGTGACCGCGTCATGACCGGGGAAGCGCCCGGCGCAAACCAGAAGCAGATTTCCGGCGCATGGATGATCGCACCCTTCGCGACGCCCGCGGCAAGCAGGCGCTCGCCCGCTGTCAAAAGCCCCGCCTCGACCAAGTCTCCCTTTGCATCGCGAACGACAACGCCGGTTGCCCGGGCCGCCTCCATCTCGTTGATGATCAGGTAATCGCAGAAGGGCAGAGCGACGCCGACCTTGGCTGCAAATTCCGGGTCCTCGCTCGATACGAAGTCCACGCAGGTCGTCAACCCGGCGCGGCGCGCGGCCTCCAGCAGGCGCGATGCTCCCGAACGGCCATCGGGGCCGATTCGGTCGAGACCCGGCAACAGCATGAGATAGCCGAGATAGAACAGCCGATAGCCGGCCTCAGCGAAGGTCGCGGGTGAGACATGTTTGTCGGTGACCGCATCGTTGGCGCCACCATGATAGAAGAAGGTGCGGTTTTGACCGGGCACATTCATGACATGCGTATGCGCCGTGACGCGGTCGGCCAGCGCCGTCAACCCACCGACATCGACGCCGGCGGCCGTAAGGCGGGCCTTGACGATCTCCCCGTCCTGATCAGCGCCGATGCATCCGGCCGCTGCCAGCTGTCCGGGAAATCCGAGCGAGGCCAGATCCGTGACGACATTAGCCGCCCCGCCCCCCACACCCAGATCCTGGTGCAGGATATGCGCAAGATTGCCCTGTTCGGGCCAATAGGACAGGGTGTGGACACGATCGACGATGAAGTTTCCCGCGCAGACGATGCCGCCCTGCTTCCGACTGTCGCGATGTTGAACCGCCTCCCGGCTTCGCATCAGCTGGCTCCCTCGTTCCACAAGGGTCTGAGCGGCGGCTCGTCCTCCTCAATCGTCGCAAAGCGCCCGATCGGCTCCAGGAAGACATTATCGCTGTTGTCGTCGTTGACCTGGCTAACCTCCCCGACAAGGACGGGTCCGCCGCCTTTCCTGCCGTAGAAGCGGTGGTAAAGCCCGGTGCGGATCGTCACGCTCTGGCCGGGCTGGAGAACCAGCGGCTCCCATGCGGCGAGCCGGTGCGGCAGCCCGTCGACCGGAACCGTCACATCCCCCTTCAGCACATTGCCATCGGTATCGGTTGCGGCGAATTCGATGACGAGATCGCCGCCGGCGCGATTGATGATGTCTTCCATCTTCGCCGCATGGCGGTGCGTCGGCGTGAGTTGCCCTTCCCCAACGAAGAGCAGCTTTTCGGCATAGGTCCGCTCCCCCTCGACATCAACGATGCCATTGCGCAGGCAAAACAGCACGAGGCCGCATTCGGCAAACCGGTTCGAGCCGAAATCGGTGACATCCCAACCCAGCTGATGGGCGCGCAAATAGGCCGATGCCTCCGGATGAGCGGCAAAATCCGCCGCCGTCCAATAGCCCCATGCCGGCAGGGACCAATGCCAGCGCTCGAGAGTTTCAGTTGCCCGCCGCAACGCGGCGTTGATCTCGGAGCGCTGCATCAGACGGACGCCCCGTCATAGGCGACCGGCACCACGACGTCCTCGCGGCCGGATTTGAGGGCTGCCGTCAGGACGGCATGATGCGCCTGCGCCTCCGCCGGCGTCGCGCAGCCGAAACCGTTGGCATTGCCGCCGGCAAGCTCGTCGACGAAGGCCGCCCACATCTGCTGTATGGCGTCGGCAAAACCGAATTCGAAGATCTTGCCTGTTATGGCCGGAAACAGCGAGCCATAGCCGAGATCCTCGGTGCTCCAGGCCTGCGCACCGCCATTATAATCCATCCACTGCCACTGGCGCGGAGACTTCGTGCTGAAGAATGCGCTCTTCTTCATGCCGAGAACGCGGATGTACCAGCTGTTGGATTCGCCGGGCGCGATGCGCCAGGTTTTCAGCACCATCGGAAAATCCTGATCTGCGGTGCGCACGCGGCTGCTGATCGTGGCATTGTCCCAGGTGGTGCAGGGCAGCATGCCGCCCTTGCCGTCGGGACGTTCGGTGACCTTTTTGACCAATTGCGCATGCAGTGTGGTCGGGCGCCAGCCGAGACGCAGCGGCACGTGCAGCACATGCATGCCGAGATCACCCATGCAGCCATAATCGCCGTTGATCTCGGCCATCCGCTTCCAGTTGATCGGCTTCTGCCGGTCGATATCCGAAGAATGCAGGAACCCCGCCTCGACTTCGAGGATATCTCCAATCTCGCCGCTTTTTGCGAGCGCGATGACCTTCTGTGCACCGGGGAAGAACGGCATTTCCGACGAGCAGCGGACCAGGAGGTCGGGATGCTCGGCTAGAACCGCCATGATCTCCCGGTTCTGAGCGGCGTCCATGCCGAAGGGCTTTTCACCGAGAAGATGTTTTCCGGCCTTCAGAACGTCGATATAGAATTGCTGGTGCAGCACATGCGGGACGGCGCAATAGACCGCATCAACCTCGGGATTGGCCAGAAGCTCTTTATAGTCGGCGGTTACTTGCCGAACGCTCGGCACATGATCCCTGAACCAGTCGAGCAGCGTCGTGTTGGTGTCGCAGACGGCGACGATTTCCGGTCGCGCCTTCACATCGGCCAGGTGTAGCCAGCGCGCCGCGGCACTGGCGAATTCGCGTCCCATCAGACCGCAGCCGATGACGCCGAAGCGGAATGTTTTCGTCATGACATCTCCTCCCAGACGCGCGTCAGCCGATATGCAGCGAGGCTTGCTCGACCAAAGCCTTGTCATGGACGATCGCCATCAAGGCCCGCGTCATGCCGCCGGGATTGTTGTGTTGAATGACGTTGCGGCCATAGACGATGCCACGGGCGCCCTGCTCCATCAACTGCTTGGTACGGACCAGGATTTCCCGATCCGAAACCCGGCCGCCGCCGCGCACCAGCACCGGCAGGCCCTGGGCGATCTCGACCACCCGGTGATATTCCTCGACATTGTCGCAGGGGTCGGCCTTGATGATATCGGCGCCGAGTTCGGCCGCCTGGCGCACGAGCGGCAGGATCTTGTCGATCGCACCATCGACCATATAGGCGCCCTTGGAATTGTCCTGCATGACCAGCGGCTCGACCATCAGCGGCATGCCGTAGATCTCGCATTCGCGCTTCAGGCTGTTCACATTGCGCACGCAGGCGCGGTAGACCTCCGGCTGGTCCGGCAGCATCAAAAGATTGACGACGACACAGGCCGCGTCCAAGGCAACGCCCTGCTCCACCGCCCTGTCGATCATTTCGGAAAACAGCTGCGACGGCAGCGGATTGCCATAGATGTTGGCGATATCGGTGCGCAGCACCAGTGCCGGACGATGTTTGCCGGGGATCGCCTGCAGAATGGGTGCTGTTCCCGGCGGAAGCTGGATGGCGTCGGGTGCGGCTTGCGCGATCACCTCGATGGCCGTCTTCATGTTCTCGATGCCGGCGAGGAACGTCCGTTCATTGAACATGCCGTGATCGATGGCAACGTCAAAACAATTTCCAGACACGCCGAAAAGTCGGTTCAACCGTGCGGACTTCATGAAGCTCCTCCCAGATATGGCAACGTTTCCACATTCGAATAAATGGAGCGAAATTGCGAGTCAAGAAAATGTGGTAACGTTTCCACATTGGTTGATTTGTCGGCTGCCGACCTTCCAGTGCGGACGAGGCGCCCCTCGCGCCTGTCCCGCAAGTATTACCAGCAGGTGAAACCTGCATCGACATTGACGATCGCCCCGGTCATCAGGCTGGCGGCGCCCGATGCGAGGAAGAGGACAGCACTTGCAACCTCCTCCGGCGTTCCCATCCTCCCCATCGGCGTGTCGGCGAGCCAGAGCGGAATCCGCTCGCGATTGGCTTCGACGGCGACCACCATCGGTGTCTCGATATAGGTGGGCGCGACGGCATTGACCCTGATGCCGTGATGCGCCCACTCGGCCGCCAACGAGCGCGTGAGGTGATGGACCGCCGCCTTGGAGACGTTATAGGCCGTCTGAGGCTGAGGCCGGTTGCAGATCGTCCCTGACATCGAGCCGAGGTTCACGATGGCGCCGCGTTTCAGCGAAATCATGGGACGACCGAAGGCGCGCGAGCACCAGAAGACGCCGTTGAGATTGACGTCCATCATGCGCAACCAGTCGGCGTCGGTGAGATCCTCCGCCGGGATGCCGCTCTGGCCGATGCCGGCATTGTTGACGAGGATCGTCGCCGGCCGGCCTGCATCGGCAAGCTCGGTCGCGATCGCTTCCATGCGGGCCGCGTCGGTGACGTCGCCGACCCGGACTTCGATGTCGTAGCCTTTGTCGCGCAACGCAAGCGCTTGCTCAGCGTCGGCCTCGCTGCGTTCGATGACGACGACGGCAGCACCCGCCTCCGCCAGCGCCTCGGTGCAGCAAAGGCCGATCGCGCGCCCTCCGCCGGTGACCACCGCGCGTTCGCCGGCAAGGCGAAATTTCTCCTGGTAGCTCATGTTCGGCTCCTTCAGATGTCGAATGCGCTTGGAAGCACCACGATATCGCGGATGGTGACGTTGCGCGGCCGGGTCAGCATGAAGATGATCGCGTCGGCGACTTCCTTGGGCTCGATCAAAGCGCCGGCCTCCTTGGCCTTACGAAGGTTTTCCTCCGGCCAATCCGCCAGCAGAGCGCTGATCACCGGCCCTGGTGAAACCGACCCCACGCGAATGCCATTTTTCAGAAGCTGGCGTCGCATCGTCTGGACGAAGCACGTCATCGCCCACTTCGATGACGAATAGACCGGTTCCCACGGAATCGCCGAATGTCCGGCGACCGAGCTGGTGACGACAATGTCGCCAGTGCCGCGTTCGATCATGTGAGGAATGACATTTCGAACGTTCTTGATGACGACGTTCACGTTGAGATTGAGCATCCGATCGATGGTATCGAGGTCGGTTTCCATCAGGTCGCCGCCGATATAAGTGCCCGCATTGGCATGCAGAATGTCGAGTTTGCCCGTCTTCGACAGGACGCCCTCGAGCAGTCCCGCGCACTGGTCCGGATCCAGCAAGTTGATCACCAGCGGAATGGCGCGCTCGCCAAGCCGTTCGCAAACCGTCTCAAGCGCCTTCTGATCGCGGTCCACCAGCACGACCGTCGCGCCTGCGGCGAGCATCGCCTCCGTCGAAGCAAGGCCAATACCGGATGCTGCACCCGTGACCGCTGCGATCTTCCCATTCAGTTCCGTCATCGATTTTCTGCTCCTATCTTGATGCTGATTGCTCATTCTTTCCGACGCCGCAGGCGGCGTGATAGTCCGAAAGACTCCTTGTCACTCTCCAGACCAAAACCTGTTCCGGATCGAGCGGCGCATCCGCGAAGTGCTGCGCGGCCGGCATATGCTGCCAAAGCAATGGCAGCGGTACGGATTGACCCCGAAGGGCCCCGCACAGGCGCCGGACGGCATCTTGCGCTTCAGCCGACGCCCAGTAGTAGCGGATACGGTCGGAGAGCGAATAGTGCCGCAGCCACCGCTTCTCGCCATCGGTTCCGTGGTAGTGGCGGCTCCAATTGCCGGGCTGATCGAGCATCAGCGTTTCCATCGCCGCATAGAGCGGGCGCTCGCCGTAGTCGGGCAACAGATCGGACGCGATCGCATCCAGCGCATAGAGCGCCTCGCGCAGGACGAAGGTCAGCTCCGGACCGACTTTCAGAATGGGAAACCCGTCCTCCACCAGCGCGGCCAACGGCCGGGTGCCCTGATAATCCGTCGAGTGAGCCTCGAACACGAATTGCGGCTCCTCGGTGAGCACTGATTGCAGCGCCTCGATCTTGCTGCGGTTATAAAGGATGACATTGTGATTGCCGAACTCGACACCCGGCTGAACGACCAGCCCGATAGCGCGTCCGAACGCCTCCGTTAGGCCCTCCTCGGCAAAGACCCGGCGGTGGACATCGATCGTCTTCAGCGCCGCCGCTGCGGCCGTCGGCTCGATCGTCGTGAGGGCATGGTCGGCTCCACCCGGCGGCGGCACTTCGGTGCCGATGACGTAAACCGGCATCGCGCCGCCGGCCTTCTTCGCCGAGGCCTCGGCGACAACAGCCAGCCGGGCGGCGCGACGGGCGGTGGTTTCGTCGTCGAGCGCCACCGGCTCGCCCTTGCAGCCCATCGAGGCGTCGAGGTGGATCTTGCGGAAACCGGCCTCGACATAGGCGGCAACCATCTTCTCCGCTTCGGCCATGGCCTCTTCCGCCGGGCGGTCGCGCCAGGGATTGGGGCCGAGGTGATCGCCGCCGAGAACGATCAGTTCTTCGGGGCACGCCTCCTCGGCAGCGATCTTAATAACGAGAGACGCGAAGTCGCTTGGCGTCATTCCGGTGTAGCCGCCGAGGTGATTGACCTGGTTACAGGTCGCCTCGATCAGGACGGTGCTTTCCTGTTGCCGCCCGTGCCGGAGTGCTGCCCGAAGCACGATCGGATGAGCGGAGCATACGGAGGTCACGCCTTTCGGGCGGCCTTCGATCCTCAGTCTGGCCAGTTCGTCGAGGTGCACCTGCATCACGGCCGCCTTTCCGTTGAAGCAATAAATGCATCGAGTTCCTGCCGAGTGCCGGCGCCTTCCATCGGACCCAGCACCGTCACATTGCGGGCGCCGGCGGCGGAGGCATAGGTCAGCGCTTGCTTCTGAGACATTCCGAGCCGCCGGCAGGTGAGATAGGCTCCGCCGAAGCAGTCGCCGGCGCCGGTCGGATCGACCTCACGAACGACGAATGCCGGAGCCTCGATGCGGTCTCCTTGCCTGCCGAAATAGGTCGCGCCGTCGGCGCCGCGCTTCAGCACGATTTCCTTGACGCCCATCTCGAATAAGCGGCGGATTGCTTCCGCCTCGCCTTCGACACCTGCGGCACGTTCAAGCTCCTCTCCGGACGGCAGAAGCAGATCAGCCATGGCAACAAGCTCGGAAAACCGGCGCTCGGTGTCCTCGTCCAGCTTCAACTCCTTGCGAATGTTCGGATCCACCGAGAGCGTTCCCCCGCGCGCCTTGACGATATCGACCGCCTTGTCGATCACCTCGCGCGCACTGGGGACCGACAGAGCCGAGCCCATCACGTGAAGATGCCCGCTCCGATCGATGAGATCGCCGACCGTTTGAGACCAGCCGAAGCGCGCGGCTGCCGATGTGGCGATGTTGTAGACGAAATCTCTGGAGCCATCCTTGCGGTAGCGGACAAACGCGCTTCCCGTCGGATAGTCCGGATCGATCGAGATCGCCGAAACGTCGACGCCGTCGCGTTTGAGGCGATCGGTATTCACCCGGCCGAAATCGTCATCGCCGACAGCGCCGACCATGGCCGACTTGCCGCCGAGCCGGCCGCATTGCGAGATGAAGATCGCCGGCGCGCCGCTCGCAAACGGACCGACCAGCGGCTGGGCTTCGAGAAATCCGTCTCCAACCGTCGTGGCGACGATCTCCACGAGGATCTCGCCTACGCAAACCGTGGGACCAAGCGCGTCCGGAGACAGTATTGAAGCCATTTGCAACCCTGCTTTCGATAGTTCTTGTCGTCAACTCGTCGCCGATTGGACCGGCCCACCATCCTCGCTGCCGAACTCCTCGCTCTCCAGTGACAGAAAGCGCTGGTGCAACATGCATGCCGCCCCGAAGGCGGAACCGAACTCCGCATCACTGTCGACGACGATCTCAGGCGTGGGGAAAGGGATGTTCTGGCTCTCCGACATGTGGACCGCCACGCGGGCAGCGACCATCGGGTAGAGGGATGCCACGGAGCCGCCCAGCACGATCCTGTCCGGGTCGAGCAGGCGACAGGCTTGCAGCAATGCGTAGGCGAGATGGCGCGACCAGGTTTCGGCGATGTTGACGGCAGCCGGGACACGGTCACGAACGTCGCCGAGGAAATCCTGCAGATCGGCGTTCTCGCGGCCGACAGCCTCGCGATACTGCCTGATGAGCACCTCGCGACCGATCAGCTGTTCAAACTTCTGACCACCGCTTCCCGGCACCAGGGTGTGGCCGATTTCTCCCGCCAGACCGTGGCCGCCACGAAACAGTTTGCCATCGATCATGATGCCGCCGCCGACGCCGGTTTCCATGAGCAGGAACAGGGTCACTCCCGCGGCGCCGTGGCGATAGCTGTCACCGATCGCGAAGGCGTTGGCGTCGTTTTCGACCGTGATCGGGACGGCGGCCGGGACAACGGCCAGGAAAGCGGATCGGCCAATCTCCTTCAACGGCACGTCTCGCCAGCCGATGATCGGTGCCAGGGTGACAAAACCATCCGGCCGGATATGGGCCGGCGTCGATATGCCGAGACCCTTGCACCTGCCGATCATCCTCTTCGCCATCACGCCGACAATGAGCTCGACACCCTGCGCCACCGCCTCCTCCACCGTCGAAGACGGTGTATCGAACGCCATTTTTCGACAGGCCCGGACTTCTGCGGAGAGATCGATGACGGCTGCCGATATATGCTCGACGCCGATCTCGATTCCGACGAAGAACGCGGCATCGGGAACCAGTTCGAGCATGATGCCCGGCCGCCCGGCACGGGAGGGCTCCGAGCGCTGCTTGCCGCTCTCGTCCGATTCCTGAACGAACCCGCCTTCCGTCAGTTCGGCGACGATCTCTCCCGAGGATGAACGGTTCATCCCGAGCTTGCGGGCGAGATCCGCCCTGCTGAGGCTTCGGTGAGCGTAGATCGTCTGCAAGGCGGCGACGATATTGTTCTGTCGGATCCTGCGCGGCGAACTTCCGATGGAGACGGTGTCGTTCATATTTCAATTCCCTTCAAGTCGCCCAACCCTTACACGACTGGAACAGGCTGTCAGAAGGATAATTAGGGCCGCGCGTTTGTGGCGCGGCGGCGCTTCGCCTCGTCATATTTCAGCTCGATGTAGCGCTTCGCGTGTGCTGCAAGCGGATCATTATCCTCCCAGGTGTCGCGCCAGATCGCGCAGGCGAGCGACAGGCCCTCGTCGACGACCGTCGTCGAGAAACTTTCGAATACGATGTCGCGCCTATAGTCGATGTCGAGCAGCGCGTCGAAGATCAGATCGAAGTTGATGACACCGTCGCCGAGGTAGCCGCGATTGCTCTCGCCGATGTGGAAATAACCGATCTTGTCGCCGGCGAGACGGATCGCCGCGGCCGGATTGGCTTCCTCGATGTTCATATGGAACGTGTCGAGATGGAGACGGACATGCTCCGATCCCGTCTCGGCGATGAACTTCAGCCCCTGCGCCGTGGTATTCAGCAGGTTCGTCTCGAACCGGTTGACGACCTCCAGGACGAGGTCGACGTTTGCCTGCCTGGCGACCTCGCCGGTCGCGGCGATCGCGGCGACGCTGTTGTCCCAGCCCTTCCTCGTCGGCTGGCGATTGTATTTGGTGTGGGCGGAATAGAGAATCCCGCCGAGCTTGTTGCCGCCGATATCACGGACCGCCCGAACGGCGTCGGCCAGCGTCTGCTTGCCGGCGGAGACAGCAGACATGTCCTCGCTCGATACGTCCTTGTCGAGCGGCAGACCCATCGTCACGCCAATCTCGACGTCAAGGGATTGGGCAAGCTTCGCCAGTCGATCGAGGTTGAATTTCTCGGGGCGCAGATAGGCAAATTCGATGGTGCGATATCCGTGTTCGGCCGTCTTGTTGAGGGCCATCTCCAGCCCCTCCTGCGTTTGGCCACCTGTCCATACAAATGAATGGATACCCAATCGACGCATAGCCTTTTCCTCCGCGAGATGCTCTTGATCGCGGATCAGTGCTATGCCATTTAGTTTGGTGAGGCAACAAATAATTTCAGCGGCTAACTTTTTGCTGCTTCGCAAAATTTCTTTGCAATGCAATATATTATGCCGTTTTCGCGCTTACCCTTCCTCCCAGCAGAAATTAGTTTCTGCAGAAATCAATGGGATAGGCTCATGATTTGCATGTTTAGACAACAAATGTTGCGCCGCCGGTTTTTTTGGCCTACACAAAGCACCGGCGAAATGATCTCGCTGCACTCTGGGAGGATTGGAAATGAACTATGCTTTGAAGGCTAGCGCGCTTGCGCTGACGCTCGGCCTCGCCGCCACCGCTTCACCGGCCTGGGCCGACTTCTGGTCCGACGCCGGGGCTAAATTCAAGGGCGTGACCCTGCACGGCGTCACCGAAAGCACCCCGCCGTCGAACTACATCAAGAACGTGCTTGCTCCGGAATTCGAAAAGAAGACCGGCATCAAGGTCGACATCGAGACGACGTCCTGGGATCAGATGTACGACAAGGCCATCAAGGACATGGAAGCCAAGACCGGCATCTATGACATGGTCTACATCGAGCAGGACATCATCTACTCCTATCTCGCCAGGAATTTCCTCGTCGACATCACGAAGACGCTGAAAGACCAGCCGGATCTGAAAGCGCCGACCTACGACGATGCGAACTTCACCAGCTTTGCCGACTACTTCAAGGACACGAGCGGCGATCTCTTCGGCGTTCCGATGGAAGCCTTCCTGAAGACCTATCTCTATCGCAAGGACCTCTTCGACGATGCGAAGATCAAGGAAGCCTTCAAGAAGGAAACCGGCAAGGACCTGAAGCCGGCGACGACCCACGAGGAGTACACCCAGATTGCCGAATTCTTCACGAAATACGGCAAGGACAACGGTCTGGAGCTCTGGGGCACGACCGCTCAGGCCCATACCGGCCATCCGGCCTCCTGGTATGAATTCTTCGAGTCCATCGTGCCGACCTTCGGCGTCTACAATTGGGGCATCGACGCCAAGAACAATTATGCGGCGACGGTCGAACACGGCGGCTCGATGAACGGTGACAAGGCGAAGGCCGCGCTGAAATATTGGCTGCACCTGCGCGACATCGCTCCTCCGGAATCGACTCAGTCAACCTGGACGGAAACCGCAACGACGTTTGCCGCGGGCCGTGTCGCCCAGGGGCTGATCTATGGTGAGAATGCCGCGTGGATCGCCAGCGATCCGGCGCAGTCGAAGGTGGTCGGCCAGGTCGGCTTCGCTCTGCCGCCGCTCGAGCCGGGCGTATTGGATGATGCGAAAGCCGGAAAGGGCTATATCGGCTACTATGATGGCGGCGCCTTCGGCGTGCCGGTCACGTCCAAGAACAAGGAAGCGTCGCTGCTCTTCCTCGAATTCATCGGTCAGAACGAAGTTCAGCCCGATTGGGCCATCGCCGCACCGCGCATCACCAACACGGCGACGTTCGACGATCCGAAGGTGAAGGAGATGGACGCCAAGCTCGGTGGCTTCTACACAATGCTGAAGGACGAGGGCAAGCTCTTCGCCGGCGCTCCTCCCTACCCCTTCCATGCGCAGGTACGTGAAGCGACCGCTCCGATCTTCTACGACATCCTGACCGGCAAGATCGGCCCCGATGAAGGCCTCGACCAGATGGCAGCCAAGGCCGAAGAGGAGCTCACCTCGCTCGGCTATCGCAAATAAAACATCCTCCCCAACTGACGGGTCGTTTCCTGCGACCCGTCATCTTTGCGCTCCAGGTGGAGCGGACGTCCACATAACGTTCAATGGGGGATAGGCGATGCATTCGCAGAAGCTCGGGTGGCTGTTGCTGTCACCGACCATAGTGATCCTCGGACTGTTCGGGATCTTTCCTTTCGTCTACGTCCTCTGGGTCTCTTTCCATTCATGGAACCCGTTCGCGGCCAATCCGGGCATGATCTTCAACTGGGCTGAGAACTATCGGCGGCTGGTCTTCGACCAGCAGTTCCTGGCATCGCTCGGCATAACCCTGGCATTCGTCTTCTTCGCGGTCGTGTCGGAGCTGGTCCTCGGCTACATCCTCGCCCAGGCGCTGCTCAAGGACTTTCCCGGAAAAGCGGTGTTTCGCACGATCCATACCCTGCCGCTGATCATGGCGCCGATCATCGTCGGCTCTGTCTGGAAGCTGATGACCACGCCGTCGATCGGCATCATTCCCTATCTCCTCCGAAGCTGGTTCGGCTACGATCTGAATATCGGCCAGAGTGCCGTCGCGGCCTTCACCGTGACGGTCATCATGGATATCTGGCACTGGACGCCGCTCGTCACCCTCTCGCTGATCGCCGCCCTCGTCTCGCTTCCGTCAGACCCCTTCGAGCAGGCGCAGATCGACGGCGCCGGCAAGAGCCAGATCTTCTGGCACATAACACTCCCTTTGATCCGCCCGGCCCTGCTCGCCACGGTGTTCATCCGGCTGATGGATGCGCTGCGCACCGTCGACGAAGTGCTGATGCTGACCGGCGGCGGTCCCGGTTCATCGACGCGCTACATCGGCGTCCATATCTTCAGGGAAGTCTTTCCCAAGACGAATTACGGCTACGGTTCGGCGATCTCCGTCATCGTCCTTTACCTCACCATCGTCGTCTGCTGGCTGCTCTATGTCGGCTTGATTGCGCCCCGCGTGAAGAGAGGTTGACGCGATGAAGAACCAGACCCCCTGGCTTCCGGTCGTCCTGTGGACGCTGATAAGCCTCGCGACGCTTTTCCCGATTTACTGGCTGTTCGTCATATCGGTGAAACAGCCCTTCGACCTGTTCTCGACACCCGACGTCATTCTCCGGAGCTTCTTCTGGAAGAACTATCAGGACGTGCTGACCAATCCGACCTTGCGCGGCTACATGCTCAATTCGCTGATCATCTCGTCAGGCAACGCGCTGCTCGTGACGACGCTCGGCTTTTTTGCCTGCTACGCCCTGACGCGTTTCGAGCTTGCCGGCAAGGAAAGTATCTTCTTCTGGACGATCACCAACCGCATGGCGCCGCCGGCAGTCTTCCTGCTGCCGCTCTTCCTGCTGCTGACGCAGGTCTACAGGATCGGCGACTTCTCGCTCGCCGATTCCCGGCTCGGCATGATCCTGGTCTACTGCTCCTTCAACCTTCCCTTCGCAATCTGGACGCTGCGACCGACCGTGGAAGCCATTCCGAAGGAGTTGGACGAGGCGGCCTATATGGATGGCGCCAGCCCATGGGTCGTCCTCTACGACATCGTCTTCCCCCTGGCACGGCCCGGACTTGCGGTGACGCTGATCCTGACCTGGGTGTTTGCGTGGAACGAATATCTGCTGGCGGCGACGCTCACCAATTTCAATGCGCGGACGCTGACCACCGGCCTGTCGGAATATGTGACGACCACGGGAACGGCCTGGGGCATCATGGCCGCGATCTCAATGCTGACATTGGTTCCGGCGCTCATCGTGTTTTCGGTGGTCCAGCGTCACATCGTTGCCGGCCTGACCTTCGGCGCCGTGAAAGGATGAAGCCATGACATCTCCGTCAGGAAATGGTGAACGCAAGCCGGGCTTTCTGCCGATCGAAACGAACTGGTTCGACCGGCTGTTCATCTCGATTGTGATCTGGGTCGCGCTCTCGCTGTTCTGGATGCGGTTCATCGAGCCGTTCGGGCTTTCGGTATGGTTTGCGGCAGCAATCTCGGCAGTCCTCGGCGCCTATCTCGTCTGGAAGGGATGAGCCGATGAATTTCCGTCAACACCATCAAGACACGACAGCGCCGCGCGTCTCATCAGACGCGCAAAGCTGCAGCACTTTAAATTGCTGCTTTAGGGAGGAACGACATTGGCAAATGTACAGGTGAGCGACGTCACCAAGAGGTATGGCGCACTTCAGGTCATGCACGGCGTCAGCGTCGACATCGAGGACGGTGAATTCGTCGTGCTGGTCGGCCCATCCGGATGCGGCAAGTCCACCCTGCTGCGGATGATCGCCGGTCTTGAGACCGTCAGCGGCGGCGACATCCGGATCGGCGGCCGTGTCGTCACCAACGCTCCGCCGAAGGAGCGCGACATCGCGATGGTCTTCCAGAGCTATGCGCTCTATCCGCACAAGACGGTCGCCGAGAACATGGGCTTTCCGCTGAAGATGGCCAAGCGCCCCAAGGCGGAGATCGACGAGAAGGTCGGCAGAGCGGCCGAGATCCTCGACCTAACGCGTTATCTCGACCGCTATCCGAAGCAATTGTCAGGCGGACAGCGTCAGCGTGTGGCGATGGGCCGCGCGATCGTGCGCGATCCGAAGGTCTTCCTGTTCGACGAGCCGTTGTCGAACCTCGACGCCAAGCTTCGCGTCACCATGCGCGTCGAGATTAAGGAGCTTCACCAGCGGCTGAAGACCACCACCGTCTACGTCACGCATGATCAGATCGAGGCCATGACAATGGCCAATAAGATCGTGGTGATGCGTGACGGCAGGGTCGAGCAGATCGGCAAGCCTCTCGATCTCTACGACTTCCCGGTCAACCTC
Organism: Rhizobium sp. BK591; assembly: GCF_014195045.1. Classification (NCBI taxonomy): domain Bacteria; kingdom Pseudomonadati; phylum Pseudomonadota; class Alphaproteobacteria; order Hyphomicrobiales; family Rhizobiaceae; genus Rhizobium; species Rhizobium sp. BK591. The sequence continues at coordinate 569,361 of NZ_JACIAZ010000004.1, read as the reverse complement.
TTCGTCGCAGGCTTCATCGGCAGCCCATCGATGAACTTCCTGCAGGGCCGCATCGCGACCCGCGACGGCAGGAAGGTCGTCGTCACCGACCAGGGTATCGCCCTTCCCATGGGAAGTACAAATGCGGACGAAGGAAGAGCCGTTACCTACGGCATCCGGCCGGAGCATATCACCATCGGCGATGAAGGCGTTCCGGTCGAGGTCTCCGTGTTCGAGCCCACGGGTTCGGAGACATTGATCTTCGGCCGCACGGGAGGCGTGCCGATCGACGCCCTGATCCGCGAGCGCATCGAAGTCGATCCCGGACGGACGATGTACTTCCATATCGATCCCCGGCGTGCGCATATCTTCGATCGGGAAACGGGCCAGAGACTGTAAGGGAGGCGATCCATGGAGTTCAAAGGAAAGACGGTCATCGTGACCGGCGCCGGAAAAGGCATCGGACGCGAACTTGTGAGGATGCTCATCGAACGGGGTGCGCAGGTCGTCGCGCTGACCCGGAGTGCCGCCGATGTCGAAGCGCTGCAACAGGAATCCGGCTGCCGGGCCATACAGGTCGATCTCGCCGATGCCGATGCGACCAGGGAGGCTGTCATCGCTGCCCTTCCCGCCGATTTCCTCGTCAACTGCGCCGGCACGACCGAGCTCCAGCCGTTCCTGGATACGACAGTCGAAGCATTCGACCGACTTGTTGCGGTCAACACCCGTGCTCCGATGATCGTGGCCCAGGAATATGCCCGTTCGCTGATCAAGGCGGGCCGCAAGGGCGCCATCGTCAACGTCTCGTCGGTCGCGTCCTTCGTCGGCATCCCCGACCACGCTGCCTATTGTGCGTCGAAGGGCGGGTTGGATGGCTTGACGCGGGTCATGGCAAAGGAGCTTGCGCCGCACGGCATCCGCGCCAACGGCGTCCACCCAACGGTGACGCTGACCCCGATGGCGGTGAAGGCATGGAGCGATCCCGAGAAAGCCGCGGGAATGATGAAGCGAATCCCCGTCGGTCGCTTCGCCGAACCGGCAGACATCGCCGAGGTCGTTCTTTTCCTGCTCTCCGATCAGGCTGCCATGGTGAACGGGATATCGATGCCGGTGGACGGCGGCTACATGATTGCCTGAAGTTCAGGACGAACGCGTCGTACGAGCCGGCGATTGCAATCGGGGAAGCGGCGACGTTGACCGCCGCACCAATCGGCGCAGCTCATCCTGATCAACAAAATGATCCGTTACGCCGGCCTCTTTATCTGGATGACTGAAAACAAGACCGTCGGAATCCTCAAGCTTGAGAGCTTGCTCCGTATTCATGATCCCCAGTGCCTGGCGCTCGTACCCGGACTCGAGCGCCGCCTCGACGATGGCTTTTTTCTTGGGCATGTCCATGTCCTCCGTTCCTCAAAGGGTAACGGACGGCCGGAGTCGCGGTTCCGATCAGGGCATCACGATATGAGACCCGTTGAAACGAAAGCCTCGCCGATACACGGCCCGCCATCGCGCGGGCCGCGCTGTGTTTGGCTCTCGCGCGCCGCCAACAACGTTGAGACATCTCCCCGGTACCGGCCGACACCGCCTAACTCGGCGAGGCGTCAGGCCCACCGGCGGCTCTTTGAATTAAGCGGGCAACCACTTCAGTGCGGTTCTGCGCCTGCAACTTGCGCATAATGTGTTGCAAATGCATCTTGACCGTATGCCCCGACAAATTGAGTTTTCCTGCAATTACCTTATTTGAACAGCCGGATTGCAGCTCTGCGAGGACATCCGCTTCCCGGGGAGTGAAATCAGCAATCGCCAAGTACTGCGTCCTATCATCCAGGCATTTTTCGGCCTCATTTCTGGCCGGGCTATGCTCGCTTGAGCCGTTTGCAACAGCTCCCAATAGCTGCGGGAAAAATGTTCCTCCTGCCAGAACGAGGCGAAGACCGGCAAGGGCAATATCAACGGGAAGTGACGTCGAGAAAAAGCCGCGGATGCCTATCTCGAGCGCCTGACGGACTATGATGACGTCATCCGTACTTGAGAGCAACGTGATAGGAGCCTCAGGAAAACGTGCAGCAATTGCCGCGAGATCTTCCCGCAGGCTGGCGCTCTCGACATCTCTGCCAGCCAGATCCAATGCAATCAAACGCACCTCGGCTCCAAGAGCCCGATCGAGACTCTCGGTCGAGATCAAATCTATAAAGTTCCACCCGACGAGTTCACGCTCAAGAAGCTTCACCACGGTGGTGCGCGCCAAAGTAGAATGCTCAATGATGATCACAGTTGGTGCATTGCGCCCCATACGGCGCTTGGTTTTAGCAATGTCGGACACTTGCGCGCTCCCCAGATATTTGCAACGCAACAGCTGTTCATATTATTCCTGTTCTCATTACATGTCATGATAAAAAGTGAGTGTATTTCAGATATCAATAGTCTGATCTCTCACGATAATTCTTATAGTCTATAAGATTTGAGTGAGAGATGACTAGGCCCGCAGGGCGTATTTAAGAGATTGTTCATGAGGGTCTGCTGGTTCGACTTGTCGCTACAGACTTTCCATCCCTTCGCCGAATTCACGTACGGCAAGCGGGTCAACAAAGCTTTCAAAGGCACTGAAAAAGCAACCGATCTGCTACAGACCCATTTCGGAAGGAACCAGTGGAGATAACCAGCTGCCGATCGGCTCGGCTTTGTTTCCATATGTCGGCTCAAAACAGCCGCAGACCCAGACAGCAAAACGACAACCGAAAAAAGCGACAAAACCACAAGATCGCTGATTACCCATTATGATTAGTGAAACTACACCCTGATGAGGCGTGAATACCCGTTGTTTCACGCAGGCAGCACTGCGCCGACGCTCCCAGATGCCGGGCGGCGGTCACGGCCTCTGGCGGCCGAAATCGGTGACAATACGGATGAGGTCGTGGTGAAATGTTCGGCATTGCGCGAGCCCGTCGGCACGAAAGCGGTTTCGTGCAGTCGAGCCTCCGCAATGCAAGCGCGGAGTCTATCCGCTAGCTATGCATGAAGCTCAGAATGTCGTCGACGAGAGCCGAATGGGCGTCCGTGAGATTACCCTCTCCGCCGTGGCCCGCGATGCCCGCCAACTGAAGCGCTTGCTGATCATAGAGAACATGATCGATCTGTTGGGCGTCCGCCGTCCCGCCAGCGGGAACGGCAATGTTGATGGGATGGAAATAGGCGAAATTGACGTCTACCATGCTGCCGGTTGACGATCCGGTCCCGCCACCGCCCCCCGCATGGTTGCCGGTGAAAATCGTATCCGACGACATGTTGAAGCCACCGCCATTGCCGCCGATGCCGGCGATCTGCACAGTGCCCTGATCGAAAATTGCATTGTTTGTCTGATGAGCGACCGCCGAGCCGCCCGCGGCGCCGACGGCGATGTTGATCGGTGAGAATATGGCCACGCTTACGTCGACCATGCTGCCGATAAAATATCCATCGCCGCCGTGGCCCGCATAATTGTCGCCGGTCAATGTGAGCGACGTTCCCGGGCTCAGCGACGGACCATGGCCCGCGGCGTTGTGGTCTCCGCCCGAGCCGCCGATGCCGCCCATCTGGGTTGCGCCCTGCAGAAACAATGCATTGTTCGATTGCTCAGCGTGAGCCTCCGCGCCGGGGCCAGCAGCCACGGCCGTATTCACCGGCGCAAACACTGCGACTTCGGTGCTGACCAGTCCACCGTAGAAGAGGCCATTGCCGCCGGTGCCGGCATGATTGCCGCCGTCGCCGCTGCCGATGGCAACATTGCCGCTTCCGCCATTCCCGCCGATCCCGGCCATTTCGGTAGGATGCTGATTGATAAGCGCATCATTGCCCTGGAAAGCGTCGGCGCCCGAATGAGGCCCGGCCATCGCGGCATTCGACGGCATGAAGACGGCCAAGGCGTTGCTGCTGATCACGCCTTCGCTTATCCCGTCACCACCGCTGCCGGCAGAATTATAGCTCGGATTGGAAGCGACCTCCAATGGAAGCCAGGTCGGCACCAGTGCCAGATGCCCCGCGGCCACATTAGGGGCGAGGTTTTGATCGGTGCCCGCCTTGGGCAAGTCTTCCGATAAGGAACGAGTTTCCGCCATTACCGTCTCCATTTCCGGTCAACCGCACGGCCACCGAGCGTGCGACGCTATGCAGCCTGAATTGTTCAGGCATTGTGCATCTGAACGCAACAAAAGCAGAGCCTGCAATTCGTCTACATCCCGTCGGCTAGTTCTATAGCCATCTGGCTGTCAGGGCCGCAGTGCTCCTTGTGCGAGTCTGCGAGCACTCAACGCCCGTTTGGGTTAGAGGCCCCCATCTTGCGCCCCCGTTCTCGCGGCGGGTCATGACAGTTTTTAGCTCCAAGCGGGGCCTCCGCCAGGCGCGGCCTGATCAGCCCCGGGGATGCAGCCGGTTCGCTTGGGCGGCCGTTGCTTCGAAAAACGGCATCGCTTCGACGAGGCCGCAGAAATGATCCTGCCCATACCAGCCGGGGTCAAATCACTAGGTACTAATCCAAATAACGCTCCATCACCTTCAAGTATACATCCGAAGGAATGCCGCCGAATATCTAGGTAGTTCGTAGATTAAATCGCAGGCAATATTCGTCCGCGGTTGTATTGGCTAGCGGTGACATGCTGGATACCCACGCCGTAAAAGTAACATGGACGAAACGAAGTAGAAGGAGTGACATCAATGCCTATTCCACAAATATCCGACACGATTCAACTCAATAACCCGGATGCTGGTGACGCGAAAGCCGGCAACGGCGGTGATGGCCACAACGATGGGAACATCAACTACAACCCAGTTGCATATGTAGACCCCGTGCAAAAGGTCTACGGGGCAACGACCGATCTGCACAACGGCGATCACGTTTGGCAGAAGGCAAGTTGGGACGCCGGCCATGGTGGAGACGGTGGCTTTGCTCAGGCCAAGAACGGCTTCCTGGCGGCGGTCACGAACAGCGGCGACGGCGGCGCGGGGGGAGATTCCAACTCCAACGGCAGCCAAGGAAACTCGAGCGGCGGCGACACGGCTGCGGTGGCTGCAGCTACGACCGCGACACAATATACGCAGCTTGTGGCCGATCAGCATGCCACCATCCTCGCAGGCGTCGGCGGCAACGGCGGCAACGGAAACAACGCTCTGGGCGGCGATATCTCGTCAGCTCTGGTGCACACGGATCCCGAGACGACGACGGTGAACAATTCTCTCGATCACTTCATAAACGCCTTCGGCCATATCGACGTCGACCATCTCGGCTCATGAACTCAGACTCTGAGGGTCGCCGGTTTCGGCTGGCGACCCTCCTGAATTGCTGAACCAGCACGCAGTCTTTTCTCGTCAGTATCAAATGCAGCGAGATCTGGTAATGACAACGATTTCCATCAAGCCACCGCGCCCGCCGACACAGCTTGTTGTCGCGCTCAGGGCCTGTGCCGGAGCCTTCGGGTTGGTCTTCCTCTATAGCTGCGGCTACAATCTCTTTCTTCTGGCGCCGTCCATCTATCTCCTGCAGATCTATGACAGGGTCCTGTCGAGCCGAAGCGCTGACACGCTCCTGATGCTGACGATGATCATCGCCGTCGCTGTGCTGGTCGGGTCGACGCTCGATATCGTGCGCAGGGCTGCGCTTTCGCGCCTCGGCAGCTGGCTGGATCACAGGCTACGGCCCATGGTGTTGACCGCATCGTTCGAATATGCCGCTCGCGCCGATACGGGAGCTGCTACGGAATGCTACAGGGACCTGGCCGCCCTACGCCAGTTCCTCGATTCACCGGCCAGCTCGCTGCTTTTTGACGTTCCCTGGGCGCCGTTATTCCTGCTCCTGCTCTTTCTTGTTCATCCGCTGCTTGGGACCATCGGTCTTCTGAGCGCAGTTGCACTTCTGCTGTTTGCGTTCATGACGGAACTGGCGACGCGGGAGCCGCTTGCCCACGCCAATCTTGCCCTTTCGAGGAGTTATCTGCGATTTGCGACCGCCCTCAAAAACATCGAGGTGATCCGGGCAATGGGCATGCAGGATGGCGCGGCGCTGATCGTCTATCGCGATGCAGAAATGGCAAGACGGGCGCAGGACATCGCGATGCATCGCACCGAGATCATTCTTGGTTTCTCCAAATCGATCCGCACACTCGCGCAGATCCTGATGATGGGATCCGCGACATGGCTGGTGCTCGCAAACGACGGCAGTCCCGGGATCATCTTCGTTGCGAGCCTGCTGCTCGGGCGCGGGCTCGCACCAATCGAGGGCGCAATAGGTGCTTGGCGCTCCTTTACGTTTGCGCGCAATGCCTTCAATCGCTTGAACAGAATGCTGATAGCAGTTGCATCGGACCGCGATGCCCGAATGGTGCCGCGACCGGAACCCAATGGCCTCGTTCTCGATAATGTCAGCTATTTCAAGCCATTCGCCAATCGGCCGATACTGACGGATATCACATTGCGGCTGGCGCCAGGCGATTGCATAGCGCTCATCGGTCCGTCGGGATCGGGAAAATCGACACTTGGCCGCATCATGGCAGGCGTTGTGCAAGCAACGAGCGGATGTGCCCTTCTCGGCGGGGTCGATATCTCGGCTCTGCGCCTTTGCGGCGGGACCTGCCATGTCGGATACCTGCCGCAGGACATCGAACTCTTCGGCGGAGCAATCAAGGATGTGATCGGCCGGCTGGACGGAGGAGACCCCGGCAAAGCGATCGACGCCGCAAAGCTCGTTGGGTTGCACGAAGCGATCATGCGACTGCCGCAGGGCTACGAGACCGATATCGGTGAAGGTGGAAACCTGCTCCTTCGGGCTCAGCGCCAACAGCTGGGACTGGCACGGGCTGCCTATGGAAATCCGTCTCTTATCGTTCTCGACGATCCGAATTCGAGCCTGGATTATGACGGCGAACGCATGCTCTTTGCGGCAATCGAGCGCATGAGATCCAGGGGGATGATCGTCGTTATCATAACGCACCGGATGGGGATCCTGCCGGTCACCAACAAGATTGCCATCATGCGCAACGGGACGGTGACTGCCTTCGGCGACAGTGAGCGGATTTACGAAACCTATCTTCAACCACCGTCTCGAACAGGAACATAGGGAAACGCTGCCATGGCCCTTGTTCAACTGGAGACAACGCCGGCGAGATTTTCAAATTCGTCGAGGACGGGTCGGGAGCTGGTCGAACGACCGACAGCGACAGCCAAGCAACAGTCGGCCTATTGGCCGGTGATCGAGTCGAAACAGCGCGGACCCGCCGCCCCTTCTCCCATGCCGCGGCTCAGAGGCGTTGTCTGGACGGGGAACCTGTTGATCCTGACCTTCATCGTCGGATTGGGAATCTGGTCGGTTCTGGCGCCGCTGAAAAGCGCTGCAATTGCTTCGGGCGTTGTCGAACCGGAATCCAGCCGCAAGACCATTCAGCATCTAGAAGGTGGAATTGTCCGACGGATCCTCGTTAAAAACGGCGATGCGGTCACGGCCGGGCAGATCGTCATAGAACTCGACGATACGAAGTCTCGCTCGGAGCGCGACAGCGTTCAAGGGCAACTTTGGGACGCCGAAGGAAGCCGTGCCCGCCTGCTTGCGGAGCAGACAGGCGGCGACCATGTCGCCTATCCTGAGGATCTCAGGGCAGCAATGGACAAATATCCTTCGGTCAGCGCCATTCTGATCGGGCAACAGAAAATCTTCGACGCCCGTCGCCGGGTCATGCAGGCGGAAATTCAGATCACAAATGAAAAAATCGCGCAGGTGCGGCAGGAAATCGTCGGGCTTGGCGCGCAGAAGGCAGCACTGGCCGACAGAGCCGCAATCTCGAGCCAAGAACTGGATCAGGTTACGGTCCTCACCGCCAAAGGACTGGAAAGACGGAGCAGGCTTCTCAACCTCCAGCGGGAAAAAGCAGACCTTGATGGCCAGCACGGTGCAGTAGAGGCGCAGATCTCTCGCGCCTATCAGGCGATCAGCGGCTCGCAGGCCGATCTCGCAAAACTTGAGAGCGACCGGTTGAGCGAAGTCGCCCAGGGCATGCGCAACACGGAAAGCCAGATCATGCAGCTGCGCGAGCGCTTGCGGGCGATCGACGACCAACTGTCAAGGACCGATATTCGTGCTCCCGACGATGGGACAATCATGAACCTGCGCATCCACACATCAGGTGGCGTGATCGGCGCGGGTGAACCGCTCGTCGATCTTCTGCCACGCACCGATCGCCTTGTCGTGTCTGCCCACGTCAGACCGGAAGACATCAATCTCGTCCGTCCGGGGCTCGAGGCACAAGTCCACCTCCTTCCCTACAATCAGCGGCGCGTTCCACTGCTGAAAGGTCGGGTCGAGTACGTATCAGCGGATCGTCTCACCGACCCGCAGAGCGGCCAGCCCTACTTTGCCGCGACTATCCGTGTAACGGACGAGCGGTTGGCAAAAATGAGTAATGTCGAACTGGTCGCGGGCATGCCCGCACAGACACTGATCGAAACAGGCGAAAGCAGCGTGGCGCTCTATGCCGTCAGACCACTCCTCGACAGTTTCAACAGAGCATTTCGCGAGGACTGAGACCGTGATGGGCAAGAGAAAATTCGACGACGACCAGATTACGGGTATTCTGAAGGAGCACCAAGCCGGGGTGACGGTGGCGGATGTTTGCCACAAGCACGGTATCAGCGAGCCGACTTTCTATCGGTGGCAATCCTTGCAGTACGGAAATGTCGGTCTCTATGCCAAAAGGCTGAGAGCACTGGAGGAGGAAAACCAGAAGCTCAAGAAGCTTTTGGCCGAATCCATGCTCTCGGCGGCAACGCTGAGCGAGATGCTGGCGAAGACCTCGAAGGGGCGAAACTAAGGTCACGATGGACTTGTGGATGTTCAGCCACAGTTCCAGATTGATCTTGAATTGTGGCCGCTACTCACTCCGTCATTGAGCGCAAGTGGCGGCTGTGGACGTGACGATGCGGTCGATGAGGATAAAGTTTGCGGAATGCGGGGTTTTGTCGTGGCCAGCCAGCTGTCTGCCGAAAAATACGCCTTGGTCCTCACCTGCGAACTTGACGTCGCCTTAAGGCCAAGAATGAAATTGAAGCTATTTTCGCTGCCGGCTTCGCGCGTAAAGCTGAGATAGGCGCCGAATTGTTCGTATTCGACATTGCGAAGGCTTTGGATCGACGCAAGCGCATCTTCGAAATCACGCCAGCAGGCCTGCTTCACAATGATCTCGAAAATGCGCAGGACAGCCGGAGCGAGACGCCCCTGGGCATCTGTCTGCGGCCCGACGATCTTGGCGCGGATCTCAACAATATCGCCCCTTTCATTTCCCCGAACCCTAACGAAGGTCGAACTGAGCGGTCGCACCTCGTCCCGTTCGTGGATGCGCTGAAAATAACATTCATAGCTGCGATTGCGCATCGATGCGGCTTTCCATTCGCTCATTTCGATGCCGGCCTCTCGAAGAGCGCCGCAGATATTTGGCCCCGCGAAGCGCCACGTCCGCAGAAACTGACTGGCCAGCTCCGGTTTCGGAACCTCGATCAGCTTCAGCGATATAGACGTCGGCGGAAGAGGAGAAGGAGCCGCCGTATCAGGGCGGACTGATATGCGTGATGATCGGGCGGCCTTATCGAGCGCTTGATACTCAAAGCGACCAGCCGGATCTTCGACGCGGCGGATTTCATGGTAAAAAACAGCGATGCCGATAAGAAGCAAAACGGGCATCAAAAGCGCCGACCAAAGCAGCCAGCGGCGGTTGCTCCGTAAGAGGAACCTCCAGTGCCGCGGCTGGCTGTCGCGAGGAGGACCAACTGCCAACGACACTTTATCCACGGCGATCCCCCGCAAGCTTGCGACCAGCGGCGTCGGTCGGCGCGTGGCCAAACGGCCGCTGCGGCTAGTCTCTTCCGAGGCGAGCAACGATGTGAAAGCGGGTACGGTCGACTCACCTTCGACGCTGTGATTCTGATGCCGACTGTATAAATCGTCAAGCAGGAACCTCGGGGCGGCAATTTTCCGGACGATGCGCTAGTAACGCGCGGACCCACATATGTCGAAAACAGGGTTCCGTCGAGCAACCTAGCTTAGCTATATTTGCCGACAATGGTGGCCTCTGTCGCGGCGCGCAAAGCGTCTTCGGCAAAGGTTCACTCCTTGATGTTTCGGCCCTGCCTCTTCTTTGCGGGCACGAGATCGGGATGCCGGCCAGTCTCATCCTCAATCAGCCACGGGACTTTGAGCACTCAAAAAAGGATGCGGGCAAAGCCCGCATCCTGCTTGGCATTCGCCTCAGTTCTTGGTGACGAAGTCCTTGACGTTCTCAGGCGTGACGAGCTGGAAGGGAATATAGACCTTCTTGTCGACTTTTTCGCCCTTGGCAAGCTTCAGCGCCGCGTCGAGCGAGCCCTTGCCCTGGCCGGCGGCATCCTGGAACACGGTGACGTCAAGATCACCCGCCTGCATGGCGGCAAGCGCGTCCTGGGTGGCGTCGACGCCGCCGACGACGACCTTGGTCATATCCTTGCCGGCTGCCTTCAGCGCCTGGATGGCGCCGATCGCCATTTCGTCGTTGTTGGAGATGACGGCGTCGAATTCGATGCCGCTGGAGAGCCAGTTGGTCATCAGGTCGGCGCCCTGGGTGCGGTCCCAGTTGGCCGTCTGCTCTTCGACGATCTCCAGCCCCTTGCATTCATCCGTCTTGATGACGTCATGAATGTCCTGGGTGCGCATGCGCGCAGCCTGGTTGGAGAGCTCGCCCATGATCACCACGGCCTTGCCCTTGCCGCCGAGAATGCGGCAGATTTCCTTGGTTTCCAGCGTGCCGGATTCCTGCTCGTTGGAGGCGACGAAGGCCTGCTTTTCCGGCAGCGTGTCGACATTGACCGGCTGACGGTTGACGTAAACCAGCGGAATGCCGGCATCGGCCGCAAGCTTCGACATTGCCGTCGTCGCATCGGTATCGACAGGGTTGACGATGATCGCATCGACCTTGGAGGCGATGAAATTCTGGATCTGGCTCTGCTGCTTGGACACGTCGTTCTGCGCGTCTTCGACCTGCAGCGTCACACCGCTGAGTGTCTTTGCATAATCGGTCATGCCGTTGCGCAGAACGGTCAGGAAATTATCGTCGAACTTCGCCATCGAGACGCCGACGGTTTCTGCGTGAGCCGCCGTCGACATGACGAGCGCCATCGCAGTGCCCAGGATAAACTTTTTCATTTCACTTCCTCCACAAAGCGGTGCCCGGCTGCACCCTCCTCACGCCGGAGCTCCAGCGCCCTGGCCAAAAAGAGGCGTCAGGGTGCCAGCAAAAAAGGTCGAAAATCATCGTAAAGCTATCGCGGCGATCTCGACGCTGGCAATTTGCCAGTCGTTCCCCGCTGCACTGCCTCGCACGAAATGCATGCTTTTTCAGTGCCTTATTTGATGACTTAAGTCCGCGAACTTCATAGACGGCGTCAATGCCGAGCGACTTTCACCTGATCTCCTCCCAGTTTTCGCGCGATCACGAGGCGACGTCACGAAGTTCGGCAAGCTTCTATTGATTTCGTTTTGCGGTCCATTCATCGTTGCTTGCAAACCCTCTCATTCTTGAAAGAATCGCCGCGGCGATGAGAGAACTCCATCACCGGCGCAACAGCGGACGCGCTACGTCGGCGAAATCGGGTGGCGCCGATGGCGTTCAACCGCGCCGTGCTGACTGATCGAGGAGGGCATCACGGCAGACGCCCTTTTGCGCTCTCCGCAGGTGCAGCAGAGTCGATCGAGACAGGCGAACCTGTCTCAAGAAAGCGCAACTCAACTGATGCGAGCTATTGGCTACTGACGACAGCCACCTGAGACGGGCCGGCAAAAAGGTGGAGAATGACATGCAGAAGGCTGAGAAAGGTGGAAAAGACGGACGCACATATGGGCTAAGCCATTAAAATCTCGCCGCTATTCCGAGACCAAACATATGAGACTGGCTTTAAGAGACTGAATGGTGCCCAGGACCGGAATCGAACCAGTGACACGCGGATTTTCAATCCGCTGCTCTACCAACTGAGCTACCTGGGCTAACCTGCTTCCGATGGCCCCTTTAGGAAAAGAACCGCGGGGCCTTGGTTCGCCCCGGAAGCGAGCGGGGTTATAGCATCTTGTTCGGCCATGGCAAGCGTCAAATGACTCTTTTTTGACGGTCTTGCCGGCTTTGCGGATTCATGAGGAAATATAAGAGCTTCGCGGGTGCAGTGCTCTAAAGCGCGTCGCAATCCTTCAGACCGCTCCTCGCGCTTTAGAGCTTTATTTCTATGCATGTCGTTCTCCCAAAACCGCTGCGCATTTTTGGGCGACATGCATTAGTTTTCCTCATCCGGATAATCGACCTTTGCCTCATCGTCGGCAACCGGGATGGCATAGGCGCCGGTCAGCCAGCGGGAGAGATCGGCCTCGCGGCAGCGGTTGGAGCAGAAGGGGTAATTTTCGCGGTGGGAAGGTTTGCCGCATGCGGGGCAAGGGCGCGCCTTGCGCAGCGGTTCGACCTTGGCGGCCGCTTTCTTGTCTTCAGGCATATCGGTCTGTCCTATAGGATCGGCCGTCGGGGCTCAGCCCTCGGGCCACCGGCTATGCACATCGAAGCCTTCGCCGGTCAAAAGCAGAATGGTTTCATAAAGCGGCAGGCCGACGACATTGGTGTAGGAGCCCACCATCTTCTGTACGAAGGTGCCGGCGAGGCCCTGGATGCCGTAGGCGCCTGCCTTGCCGCGCCACTGGCCGGAGGCCAGGTAGTTCTCGATCTCGAAGCCGGAGAGCCGCTTGAAGCGGACCTTGGTCTCGACGATCTTCTGGCGGATCTTGCGATCCGGCGTCACCAGGCAAACGCCGGTGTAGACCATATGGTTGCGCCCCGACAGCAGATGCAGCGAGCTCAACGCCTCATCGGCGAACTCCGCCTTGCCGAGAATGCGCCGGCCGACGGCGACCACCGTATCGGCAGACAGGATATAGCTGCCCTTCCAGGTGATATCGCCCTTGATGGCGGCAAGGGCGGCTTCGGCTTTCTCAGCCGAAAGCCGTCGGGCCAGCGAACGCGGATGCTCCGACTTCTTTGGCGCCTCGTCGATATCCATCGGCATCAGGCGCGAAGGCTCAATGCCGGCCTGGTTGAGCAGGTCAACGCGACGGGGCGAACCCGAGGCCAGAATGAGCTTGTATTTCAGCGTCATGGAACCTCGACCATCGGCAGACGGGAGAAAAACCCTTGCAGGGCCTTGGGCAAGCTTACTTGAAACGGTAGGTGATGCGGCCCTTGGTCAGATCGTAGGGCGTCATTTCCACCAGCACCTTGTCGCCGGCGAGAACGCGGATGCGATTCTTGCGCATGCGCCCTGCGGTATGGGCGATGATCTCGTGTTCGTTTTCGAGCTTCACGCGGAACGTCGCATTCGGCAGAAGTTCGGTGACGATTCCCGGGAATTCGAGGACTTCTTCTTTAGGCATATAAGTGTTTTCTTCCTGTGGGTTGAATAGGCAGCGCAGGGCGCGCCTTGAAAATTTGGGCGGAAACTACACAATCAACGATGGTTTGTGAACCTTGTTGATCAGGCTTTCCTTTATTTGTTTTCATGCCGATTGCGCGGCGATGCCATTTCGCTTGAGTAGCCGGCTTTCTATGAGGCCGGCCAGGTGATCGCGAACCTCTCGGTAGCTTGTCAGAATCTGCTCGCGCGTTCCGCTTGCAACCGTGGGATCCATCGTCGGCCAGTAGACGACATCGATCGCATTCGACCGGGTCAACTCGAGCGCCGCGTGATGGGCCTGCGGCGACAGGGTGATGATCAGATCGAAATAATCGTCCTCGAGCTCTTCCAGCGTCTGCGGCTGGCGGCGGCCGAGAGAAAGCCCGATCTCCTCGAGCACCGCATCCACGAAGGGATCGCGCTCGCCGGCGCGAACGCCGGCCGATCGTATATAGGTATTGGCCGGCAGAATGCTACGGGCGATCGCTTCGGCCATGGGCGAGCGGATGGCATTCATCCCGCACATGAAGAGGATGGCGCCCGGCCGCTTTCCCTCCTCGATCTCGGCGGCGCGATCCATTGCCGTCATCCGCGCCAGTAGAGCACGCAGACCAGCGTGAAAAGGCGCCGGGCGGTGTCGAAATCGATCTCTATCTTGCCGGCGAGCCTGTCCTTGAGCGTCTGCGAACCTTCATTGTGGATGCCGCGCCGGCCCATGTCGATCGCCTCGATGCGGCTCGGCGTCGCCGAACGGATCGCTTCGTAATAGCTCTCGCAGATCATGAAGTAATCCTTGACGATCCGCCGGAAAGGGGTGAGCGACAGGATATGGGTAGCGACGCCGCCGCCCTCTTCGGTGGTGATGGCGAAGACAAGCTTCGAATCGACCAGCGAGATGTTCAGCCGGTAAGGCCCGCCGGCGTGGCCGAGCGGCTCGAAGCTGTTTTCCTCGATCAGGTCGAAGATGGCGACAGCGCGTTCATGCTCGACATCGGGCGTCGAACGGCCGATCGTATCGTCAAGGACGACGTCGCAAAGCCGGAATTCGCCCTTCGCCATGCCCTCACCTTTCGAGGTTGAGGCGGATCGCGACCGACCGCGCATGGGCATCGAGGCCTTCGGAAACCGCAAGCGCGATCGCCGCCGGGCCGAGGCTGCGCAGCTGCTGCGGGCCGAGGCGCAGGATCGAGGTGCGCTTGACGAAATCGAGCACCGAAAGACCGGAAGAGAAGCGCGCCGAACGCGCCGTCGGCAGCACGTGGTTCGAACCGCCGACATAATCGCCGATCACCTCGGGCGTATGAGCGCCGATGAAGATCGCGCCGGCATTGCGGATGCCGTCGAGCAGCCGGTCCGGATCGGCGACGGCGAGCTCCAGATGCTCGGCGGCGATACGGTTGGCCAGCGGAATGGAATCCTTCACTTCGGCAACGAGGATGACCGCCCCGAAATCGCGCCAGCTCGCCGCCGCCGTCTCGGCGCGGTTCAGCGTCTTCAGCTGGCGTTCGACCGCCTGCTCCACCGCCTTGCCGAACGCGGCATCGTCGGTGATCAGGATCGCCTGGGCGCTGACGTCGTGTTCGGCCTGCGCCAGGAGGTCGGCGGCAATCCAATCCGGATTGTTGTCCTTATCGGCAATGACCAGCACCTCGGAGGGGCCGGCGATCATATCGATGCCGACGGTGCCGAAGACATGGCGCTTGGCGGCAGCGACATAGGCATTGCCGGGGCCGGTGATCTTGGCGACCGGGGCGATCGTCTCGGTGCCATAGGCAAGAGCCGCGATCGCCTGGGCGCCGCCGACACGATAAATCTCGGTGACGCCGACGAGCTTGGCGGCGGCAAGCACCGCCGGATTGACGGCGCCGCCCGTGGCGGGAACGGCGATGACGATGCGATCGACGCCGGCGACCTTGGCCGGCACGGCGTTCATCAGCACCGAGCTCGGATAACTCGCCGTGCCGCCCGGAACATAGAGCCCGACCGCTTCGATCGCCGTCCAGCGCGAGCCGAGACCGACGCCCATGTCGTCCTCGTAGATATCGTCCTTCGGCAGCTGCCGGCGATGATGGGATTCGATGCGCAGTGCCGCAAGCTTCAGCGCGCCCAGCACTTCCGAAGGCACCGCCTCGACGGCGGCGTCGATCTCCTCTGGTGTGACGCGCATCGGCACGGTGGCGAAATCGATGCCGTCGAATTTCAGCGAATATTCGGCGAGCGCCACGTCGCCGCGGGCCCTGACATCATCGATGATGGCGCGAACGACGGTGTTCACATCCTCGGAGATTTCACGCTTGGTCGTCAGAAAGGCGGCAAAATGCTGCTCGAAACCTTCCGATGCCTGATCCAGCCAGATTGCCAAGGCCGATATTCCCTCTCAACTCGAAACTGCGATATTCAAACTTCAGGCGTCAAGCACTGAAGCTCTTTTTATGCATGCCGTTATCCCGGAACCGCTGCACACTTCCGGGCGACATGCACTAGCGGTGACGCGGCTTGGAAGAGGCCTCCCAGGCGCCGCCGATATCGGCCATCTGGACCTCGATGCATTCGACATCGAGCGCGATCGAGGCCGTGCCGGACAGCGACAGTTCGACCGTACCATCCGGCCCCTCGCCCTTCGGCTCGAAGCGCAGCGCCAGCAGTGACAGCACCTCGTCGCGTTTGCCACGATCGATGCCGAGCGACCGGACGGCCAGCACACGCTTGAAGA
Source organism: Rhizobium sp. BK591 (assembly GCF_014195045.1). Taxonomy (NCBI): domain Bacteria; kingdom Pseudomonadati; phylum Pseudomonadota; class Alphaproteobacteria; order Hyphomicrobiales; family Rhizobiaceae; genus Rhizobium; species Rhizobium sp. BK591. The sequence goes on along the minus strand of NZ_JACIAZ010000004.1, from coordinate 553,202 downwards.
CCAGGGCGGCACGGCGGCGCTCGAAACCGCGGCGCTTGCGCTCGGCACCTTCCCAGACGAAACGATTGACGGCAAGCGCGAACTGCGCGTCGCGCGGCGACCAGTCGATGTCTCCGACCTTGAAGACACTGTCCTGCATATGCGCGGAAACGACCGCAAGGTCCTCGTCATCGAGCGCAATAAGCTTCAGGTCGGTCATTCAGCCTCATCCCCCGCGGGCACCGCCGGAATGGCGATGCGTCAGAAGGGAAATAAGATGCCGCAGCGGATTACGCAACCGGGATAAGGGCGCGTTTACTCGCTGATGCGCTCGACGATGGCGCCGCAGCGGGTCAGCTTCTCCTCGAGCCGCTCGAAACCGCGGTCGAGGTGGTAGACGCGCGACACCGTGGTTTCGCCCTCGGCGGCAAGGCCGGCGATGACGAGCGAAACCGAGGCACGCAGGTCGGTCGCCATGACGGGCGCGCCGCGCAGGCGCTGGACACCTTCGATCTTCGCCGTCTGGCCGGAGAGCGAAATCCTGGCGCCGAGGCGGGCAAGCTCCTGCACATGCATGAAGCGGTTTTCGAAGATGGTCTCGGTGACATGCGAGACGCCGGAAGAACGCGTCATCAGCGCCATAAACTGCGCCTGCAGATCGGTGGGGAAGCCGGGGAAGGGATCGGTGACGATATCGACCGGCTTGATGCCGGCGCCGTTGCGCTTGATGCGCATGCCGTTGTTGGTCGACGAGATCTCCGCGCCGGCCCGGCGCAGCGTTTCCACCGCGGTCTCGAGCAGCGCCACATCGGTATTTTCGAGCACGACGTCGCCGCCGGTCATGGCGACGGCCATGGCATAGGTGCCGGTCTCGATGCGGTCCGGCAGGACGCGGTGACGGGCGCCGGAGAGCGAGGTGACGCCTTCGATGGTGATCGTCGCAGTCCCCGCGCCCGTGATCTTGGCGCCCATGGCGTTCAGGCAGTTGGCGAGATCGGCCACTTCGGGCTCGCGGGCGGCATTGCCGATAACCGTCGTGCCGCGGGCAAGCGTTGCCGCCATCATCATCACATGGGTGGCGCCGACGGAGACCTTCGGGAAGGTGTAGCGCGCGCCGATCAGGCCGCCGGCCGGTGCCTTGGCGTTGATATAACCGGCATCGATGTCCATCGTCGCGCCGAGCGCCGTCAGGCCTTCGATGAAGAGATCGACGGGGCGGGTGCCGATGGCGCAGCCGCCCGGCAGCGAGACGCGGCAATGGCCTTCGCGCGCGAGCAGCGGGCCGATGACCCAGAAGGAGGCGCGCATCTTCGAGACCAGCTCATAAGAGGCTGTCGTATCGACGATGGTGCGGCAGGTGAAATGGATCGTGCGGGCGTAGGAATCTTCCTGGCGCTCGCGGCGGCCGTTGACGGCGACATCGACGCCATGATTGCCGAGGATGCGCATCAAGAGTTCGACATCGGCCAGATGCGGCACGTTTTCGAGCGTCAGCGTATCGCTGGTCAGAAGCGAGGCGATCATCAGCGGCAGTGCGGCATTCTTGGCGCCGGAAATCGGAATGATGCCATTCAGCTCATTACCGCCGACGATTCTGATACGATCCATGTGCGCTTACGGGCCGCGCCCGCCTTTCCTGAAAGTTCTGCCTTGGAATAAGGAGTGGAGTGTTTAGGGGATTTCTGACGACGCTTCAATTCGTCCGGGACGGAACATTACGATTCGTCCATTTTTGCGGCGGGCAGTCCATTTGTTTCGTCGGCCTGGCCCGAACGGCGGGCGCGCACTTGCTGTTTGCGTCGCCCCAGATTTTCCCTGAGCTTTTCAGCGGCGCGCTCGCGACGCAGTTTCGCCTGTGCCTCGAGCGCTTGCTTGCGGCTCTGCTGGCCGGTTTCGGTCTTGTCGTTCATGCCAAAAGGATTAGCCGAATTCGCGCCGATCCAAAAGCCCCTTGCACGGCAATCCACGCGAAGTTGGAATTTGCTGCTTGCGCTTGCCGTCAAGCTGTGGCAATAGCCGCCCCGTTCCCGCGATTGAGCCCCGGCTCGCGCGGATCTGGTCCTGCTGCCGTAGCTCAGTGGTAGAGCACACCCTTGGTAAGGGTGAGGTCGGTGGTTCAATCCCACTCGGCAGCACCAGTTTTCTTTCAGTATTAGGAACCATTTTGCTCACTCGGTGAGGCCGGCCCCTCGTCCGGCCGCCGCCACCTTCTCCCGTAAACGGGGCGAAGGGACCCGGCCGCACGCTCTCCGTTTCACCAACCTCTCGCAGGGCAGCCATCTGACGAGAGCCGGGAAGGCCATGCAGGCTGACATTTCGTCTCATCAGCAATAATCGATTCACCATTGTTGACCGCAAAAATCGCGCTAGAATGCCTATCATGGCGGAGTTTCCCCGGAGGAACTGGGAGATGCTGCACGTCGTTTCTGTCGACAATCGTGGAGGAGTATCGATGGCAACTGAAAGATGGAACAGCCCGGTCAAGGTCGGTTTCGAAGGTGCCGATGCGCGAACGGTCAATGGTCCGTTCGATGCGCTGAAGTGCCTGGCGGATCTCTGGCCGAGTATGCGCGGGCTTCGTTACATCAAGGCCCGCAGCGCCTGCCGGGCAGCGCTCGACGGGCGCAAGAGCGTGGAAGAAGCAAGAGCCGAGTTCCTGGCGGCGGCCGAAGAGGCGAAGCTGAAGCTGCATTGAACTGGCGCATAATCCTTTCCGAAAATCGATTCCGATTTTCGGGGTTATGCGCTGCACTTCGGTCGGGATTTCCAAGTCACTTCAGGTCGTTCGTAAACGGAACGTGCCGGAACGGAACAATGTTTTAATTTTGCTTAACCCTGCATCGAACTCGCGCCGGGTTTTGGTGCAACAGGTGTTGCGCCTGGTACAGGTGTCTTCATAGAAGATGCCCAGCCATCATGATGATGGTTAGAGGCTCGTACCCTTAGCGGAGACGCAGGCGAGCCTCGTCCGAGCAAGTCCTCATGTTTTCAGCAGTCTGCGCCGCCCTCGTCCTCGACCTCGACATAACCGACGCCGATGATCGTACCGTCCGCCGCGCGGATGAAGGAGGGGAGATAGTGGGGCTCTACCGGCTGGCAGGCGACGGCCCCGGTATATTCGTTGAGGGCGATCTGGTCCTTCGGCAGAGCGGAATAATTCGTGCCGGTTTCCAGCGAGGCATGGGCGGAGCCGGCAAGGACACCGCCTGTAATCAAGGTCATTGCAGAGATGCGAAGAAGCGACTGCATGAGGGTCTCCAGCGTTTGGGTCCGGCCTTTCAACCCGCGGAGGGCATTTTGGTTCCCTTCATGCGCCGCAAGACATGGAGGGCACGCGGGCCGGCTAGCGTCGCAGCAGGCGTCCGCGCACATGGCCTCGGCCGACGATGCTCTCGGCAATCTCGACGGCCCGCTCGACATCGCCGCGCCGGCGCACGAAACCTTCCAGGACAACATAGGCGCCCGATATGCTGACGATGATGTCCGCCGCTTCGATATCGCCGGCCGCATGAAGGGCGCTTTCCACCGAAGCGCGCGTCGCCGCATCGCTGTGGCCCTGCCGGCCGGACTCCTCATGGCCGGTGAATGCTGGAAATCCGAGCACCGTGACCGTCTCCTGATGTTGGTAGATATCAGTTAACGCCGCGGCGAGGCATTTCGTTGCGGCCGGGTGGCCAGCCCTTGGCGAAAGACGCGGCGATTTCCATATCTGGCTGCAGTCGAAAGAGGGATGAAGACGATGAAAGCGCTTCTATCAGCCTTGTTAACCGCGGCCTTGCTTGCCGGCTGCTCCTCGGCCGATAGCCCGGCGCTGGACCCCATTCCCGGCAGCATTACCTATGGCGGCCAGCCGCGAACGAAGCTCACCAAATCGCCGGTCGGCAGCGCCGTCTACAACCAGTTCTACAACGAAACGGGCCAGCGCGTGGAGGAAACCTATATTCTCCAGCCGGATCGCAGCCTGAAACTGGTGCGGCGCGTGGTCGGCCCGGATTTCCCCGATTGAGGCGTGCTCGACGTAGCGCGGCGCTTGACAGCGGGGGCAATCGCGAACATTCAAGGAACATCTAATCTTTCCCCAGTGATTCTGCGGGAGCCCGACCGGACGGCTGGATGTACCTCGAAAAGCTCAATCCGCAGCAGCGCATGGCCGTCGAGCACGGCACGCTCACCGACGGCAGCCATATTGCCGGGCCGCTGCTGGTCATTGCCGGCGCCGGCTCCGGCAAGACGAATACGCTGGCGCATCGGGTCGCCCATCTGATCGTCAAGGGCGCCGATCCCCGCCGCATCCTGCTGATGACCTTCTCGCGCCGGGCAGCCGCCGAGATGGCGCGGCGCGTCGAGCGCATCTGCCGCGATGTGCTTGGCGCCAATGCCGGCGTCATGGCCGACGCGCTTTCCTGGTCGGGCACCTTCCACGGCATCGGCGCGCGGCTGTTGCGCGATTACGCCCAGCAGATCGGCCTCGATCCGGATTTCACCATCCACGACCGCGAAGATAGTGCCGACCTGATGAACCTCATCCGGCACGACCTCGGCTTCTCCAAGACGGAAAGCCGCTTTCCCACGAAGGGCACCTGTCTTGCCATCTATTCCCGAGCGGTGAATTCGGAAACCGCGCTCGATCTCGTGCTGCGCGACGCCTTTCCCTGGTGCGCGGCGTGGGAGAAACAGCTGCGCGAACTTTTCGCCTGTTATGTCGAGTCCAAGCAGAGCCAGAACGTGCTCGACTACGACGACCTGCTGCTCTACTGGGCGCAGATGGTCGGCGAGACTGTCATTGCCGAGGATATCGGCAGCCGCTTCGACCATGTGCTGGTCGATGAATATCAGGACACCAACCGGCTGCAGGCCTCGATCCTCATGGCGCTGAAGCCCGGCGGCCAGGGGCTGACCGTCGTCGGCGACGATGCGCAGTCGATCTATTCCTTCCGTGCCGCGACGGTGCGCAATATCCTCGATTTTCCCGCCGCCTTCAGCCCGGCCGCCGATATCGTCACGCTCGACCGCAACTACCGCTCGACGCAGCCGATCCTTGCGGCTGCCAACGCCGTCATCGATCTTGCCTCGGAGCGCTTCACCAAGAATCTCTGGACCGAGCGGCAATCGTCCGAGCGGCCGCGCCTGGTGACGGTGCGCGACGAGGCCGAGCAGGCGCGATACGTTGCCGATATGGTGCTCGACAACCGCGAAGAAGGTCTCAAGCTCAAGCAGCAGGCCGTGCTGTTCCGCGCCTCGCATCACAGTGGACCGCTTGAGGTCGAGTTGACCCGGCGCAACATTCCCTTCGTCAAGTTCGGAGGGCTGAAATTTCTCGACAGCGCGCATGTCAAGGACATGCTGGCTGCGCTGCGCTTCGCGCAGAACCCGCGCGACCGGGTGGCGGGCTTCCGGCTGATGCAGATCCTGCCGGGCGTCGGGCCGTCGACGGCGCAGAAGGCGCTCGACCTGATGGCCGAGGATGCCAGCCCGTTATCCGCGCTTGCCGCCATGCCCGCGCCGCCGCGCTCCGGCGAGGACTGGACTGATTTCGTTTCGATGCTGCAGGAGCTGAAGACCGGCAAGGCCGGCTGGCCGGCGGAAATCGGTCTGGCGCGGCAATGGTACGTGCCGCATCTGGAACGGCTGCATGAGGACGCCGCGACGCGCCAGGCCGATCTGCTGCAGCTCGAGCAGATCGCCAGCGGTTATGCCTCGCGCGAGCGTTTCCTCACCGAACTCACCCTCGACCCGCCGGATGCGACCAGCGACCAGGCGGGCGTGCCGCTCCTCGACGACGATTATCTCATCCTGTCGACCATCCACTCCGCCAAGGGCCAGGAATGGACGCGGGTCTTCATGCTGAACGTCGTCGACGGCTGCATTCCGAGCGATCTCGCCGTCGGCGCCAGCGCCGAAATCGAGGAGGAACGCCGGCTGCTCTATGTCGCGATGACGCGGGCGAGAGACGGCCTCGATCTGGTCGTGCCGCAACGCTTCTTCACCTATGGGCAGAATTCGCAGGGCGACCGGCATGTCTATGCCTCACGCAGCCGCTTCATTCCCGCCACCCTGCTGCAGTTCTTCGAGGCCTGCAGCTGGCCGCAGGTGAAATCGCAGACCGCCGCTCAAGCGCAGGCGCGGCAGGTACGCATCGATGTCGGCGCCCGCATGCGCGGCATGTGGCGATAGGCCCAGGACAGTTCAGAGCGAAAGCGGCGGCTCGGCCGGTTTCAGGAAATGCTCGATTGTTGCGACCTGCACGGCCTCGACTGACGCGGGCGACCATTTCGGATTGCGGTCCTTGTCGATGACGGCGGCGCGGATGCCCTCGAAGAAGTCCGGATTATCCAGCATCTGCAGGCAGGCGCCGAGTTCGCGGCCGAGGCATTCGGCGAGCGAGGCGCTGCGACGGCCGGCCCTGAGCAGCCGCAAAGCGAGCTTCAGGCTGGTCGGTGACCGCGTCAGCAGCACCCGCCGCGTCTCGGCGGCGAAGTCGCCCTCCTCCCCGGCAAGGGCGGCCAGGATCTCCTCGACGCTGTTGAAACGGAAGGCGCGATCGATCATCGCCGCATTCTGCCTGAGCCGGCTTTCTCCTGGAGACTCGGAAAGCGCCTGCAAGACGGCATCGACATCGCCGGACGAACTGCCGCGCGGCAGGGTCGACAGAGCATCGATCACCGCGCCGAGCCGCGACGAGGCGATCTGCAGGTCGGCGAGGCGGGCATGGATGGCATCGGCGGCACCGATATCGAGGCCGGTCAGGGCGAGCCATGTTCCGGCTTCGCCGGGGCTACGCGGCAGCAGCCAGGTGGCGCCGACATCGGGGACATAGCCGATGCCGGTTTCGGGCATGGCAAGCCGCGTGCGCTCGGTAACGATGCGGTGGCGGCCGTGCGACGACAGGCCGACGCCGCCGCCCATGGTGATGCCGTCCATCAGCGCGACATAGGGTTTGGGGTAGGAGGCGATCAGATGGTTGAGGCGGAATTCCTCGCGCCAGAAGCTTGCCGCCAGGCCATCGCCGGCGCGGGCGCTCTCATGCAGGGCGCGGATATCGCCGCCGGCGCAGAAGCCGCGTTCGCCCTCGCCCATGGCCACGACGCTTGCCACCTCGGAATCCCCGGCAAAAGCCTGCAACGCCTCGGTGATCGCGCGGATCATCGGCAGCGTCAGGCTGTTCAGTGCCCGCGGCCGGTTGAGCCGGATCACGCCTGCGGTGCCCCGCCGTTCAATGATGACTTCGCCGTCCTGCATGGTTCACCTCCTCGGTTACGACCATGAATAGACGACGATCCAGCTTCGCTCCAGTCGCTTTGCGACCGGTCGCGGATTTGATTGTTCAGGCAGACAGTGAATTGCGGGCGGAGGCCGCGGCATCGCACCTTGCGGCGTAGTCGATGGCAAGCTCCAGCGGCAGCGGCCGCGAGAAATGATAGCCCTGCGCCAGGCGAACGCCCATCGCCTTCAATCCTTCGGCGATCTCTTCGCTTTCGACGCCTTCGGCGACGGAGGCAATGCCGAGATTCTGGCAGAGATTGGCGACCGAGCGGGTGATGTTCATGCAACGAGCGTCGCGATCGAAATTCATCACGAAGGCCTTGTCGATCTTCAGCTTGTCGAAGCCGAGACGGTGGATATGGCTGAGGCTCGAATAGCCGGTGCCGAAATCGTCGAGCGCGATCGAGATGCCGGCGGCGCGCAGCATTGATATCACCTGATCGGCGGTGTCGAAATCGGAGAGCAGTGCGGTCTCGGTGATCTCGAATTCGATGCGCTTCGGATCGATGCCGGAGCGAGTGATCATGGCAAGCAGCGCCATCGAGGTCTCGTGGTCGCAGATATCGCGCGCCGAGAGATTGAAGGACAGCCTGAGATGCCTGGGAATGATCGCCAGCGCTTCGAGCGCCTTGGCGAAGAGGATGCGGGTCATACGGCCGATGACCGCTGTGCGCTCGGCAGCGGGAATGAAGGCTTCCGGACTGATGCGGCCGAAGCGGGCGCTGTCCCAGCGGGCGAGCGCCTCGTAGCCGACGACGCGGCCGCTCCTCAATTCGACGATCGGCTGATAGTCCAGTTTCAATTCCTTGGCGAAGTCGTTCGCCTGCAGTTCGAGTTCGATCAGGTGGCGCTGCGTCAGGATCTTCTCGTGGTCGGGCGAGAAGAATTCGACGCCGCTGCTGCGCTTGCTCTTGACCTGGTAAAGAGCGAAGTCCGCTTTCTCGTAGAGATCCTCGGCCGTGTACTCGCCGATATCGGGATAGACGATGCCGCAGGAACCGAAGACGCGGACCGAGCCGTCGGGGATTTCGTAAGGTTCGCGGACGGCGGCGCAAAGCGCCTGGCCGAGATCGGCGATCGCCTGGCGCGTCATCGAACAGGGGAAGATGATGCCGAACTCATCGCCGCCGAGACGGGAGACGATGCCCTCTTCGCCGACCAGCGCGACGAAGCGGCGGGCCGTCTCCTTGAGCACGAGATCGCCCGCAGCATGGCCGAAGACGTCATTGACGGGCTTGAAGCCGTCGAGATCGAGAATGCCGAGGACGGGCGGCGCGGACGGGTCCTTCTGCAGCCGTTTCTCCAGCGAGAGAAAGAAGCTGCGGCGGTTGGCAAGGCCGGTCAGCTGGTCATGCAGCGCGTTGCGGCTGTTGACGAGGTTCAGTTCCTCGGCCTCCGCCTGCTTCTGCTTCAGCTCCTCGGTCAATTGCACGAGGCCGACGAAATTCTGGAAATAGCTGTTGATCACCCTGAGGAAGGGCAGGATCAGGAACAGGCCGCTGACGGCGGTGGCGACGAAAACGGGATTGCCCGAGAACATGAAGGTCGCAATCATGGCCGAGAAGGTGATCACCGTGGTCAGTGCCGCCGCCATCGGCAGGTGCATCAGGCAAAAGATGCAGGAGATGCCGGTGACGACGAGGAAATAGGCGATCTGGCCCTGCTGGGAGGCGTCGCCATATTGATAAAGCGCGATCGCCCAGCCGCCGAAGGCGAAAGTCAGGACGCCGGCCCCGACCATTGTCACCTTCATCAGCTTATAGGCCCGTTCGGCGGTGACGTTTTCCTTGCCCCGGATCTCCCACCAGCAGAGACGGAAGACGCAGAGGACACTCAAGCCGACGGGAATGTAGAGCGAAAGCCAGAGGGGTGCGGATTTGAGGTGAGTGATCGCCACCGCAAGGGCGTTGATGATCAGGAGGACGTAGAGAATGGGGATCTGTGACGACGGGGCCCGAAACTGCGCCGTCAGAAGCGTCGGATTGTCCTTTTGCAGCTGCAATGCGGCCAGAAATTTCTTCATCTTCTCTTTTCCGTTGGCCCGAGCCAGCCAGAGAAAGCCTGATTTTTCCTTATTCACGTAACGGCATGCGACCCCGCAGGCGGGGGATATAAACAGGCTATTGCATCACTCCTTCAATCGAGATCGATTGAGGGAGTGATGCAGCAGTTCAAAGTGCTACAGCGTCCTGCGCGTCTGAAAAGGCGCGCGGCGCTGTCATGCGCCGCTCAGAACGACGCGGCGGCGAGTGCCCGGTGGATACTCTGCAGATCGTCGACACCCTTGTTCGACAGGAACAGTTCCCAATCAAGCGAGCTCTGGACGATGGTTTCCAGCGAATCGTATCTGGGCTTCCAATCGAGCACCTGCCTTGCGAGCGACGCGTCTGCGACGACGCTGGCGGAATCGCCGGCGCGCCGCGGCGCCATGTGGATCTTGAAGGAATGGCCGTGCAGGCGGGTGACCATGTTCAGCACGTCGAGCACGGAATAGCCGCTGCCATAACCGCAATTGGCGACGAGCGAGCCCCTGTCCTTGCGCAGATGCTGCAACGCTTTCAGATGAGCATCCGTGAGATCGCTGACATGGATGTAGTCGCGCACGCCGGTGCCGTCATGCGTGGGATAGTCGATGCCGTAGACATGGACGCTGTTGCGCTTGCCGAGCGCTGCCTCGCAGGCGACCTTGATGAGATGCGTGGCGCCTGAGGTCGACTGGCCGGCACGGTGGTGCGGATCGGCGCCGGCGACGTTGAAATAGCGAAGCGCGACATAGTTGAAATCATAGGCGGCGGCGGCATCGCGCAGCATGAATTCGGTCATCAGCTTCGACTGGCCGTAAGGATTTTCCGGATTGAGGGAGGCAGTCTCCTTCACCGGCAGGTCCGACTTTTGCTGACCGTAGACGGCCGCCGTCGAGGAGAAGACGAAATTGCGGATACCGGCCTTGACCGAAGCGCTCAGCAGCGCCCGGGTCTTGCCGGAATTGTTGTCGTAATAGGAAAGCGGATCGGCGACGGAGACCGGGACGACGGCGGAGCCGGCGAAATGGATGATCGCCTCGATGTCGTTTTCGATGAAGATCTTCTTCAATATGTCGGGATCGGCAATGTCGCCGAGATAGAAACGCGCCGCCGGCGCCACGGCCCAGCGAAAGCCCGTCGAGAGGCGGTCGAGCACGACCACATCCTCGTCCGCATCGAGCAGCGCCCAAACCATGTGACTGCCGATATATCCGGCCCCGCCCGTCACCAAAACCGCCATGTCCCGCATCCCTGCTTTCGTTTTTATAAGCAGGGGCATCAGGCGCCGGTTTTTCTTTCCAATTTTCTTATCGAATGGCCGTTCGAGGGCCTTTGAACCGGTATGTTTGGAGTCGTGGTTAGAGGCCGATTTCGGGCATTGCTAGAGTTTTATCGATCCGGCGATTCCGGCACAAAGTCGACTTGGCCGGCCACCAGATGGGGTCTCGTGGCCAATGTTGGTCAGAGCTTGAGGATATAGTCGCAGAGACGCTCGGCGGCGACCGCCACCTGGGCTGGGTCACGCAGGAAACAGGCGCGCAGAAAGAGTTCGCCGCCGGGGCCGAAAGCGGTGCCGGGGGCAAGGCCGACGCCTGTCTTGTCGACGATATCGAGCGCAGCCCTGCGGCTGTCAGTGACGCCGTCGATCTTCAGGAAGGCGTAAAGCGCACCATCCGGCTTCAGCGTCTCGACGCGGTTGGTGGCAACGAGCGCATCGCAGAGAATATCGCGGGAACGGGCCGCCTTGGCGATATTGGCGAGCACGAAATCGTCGCCTTCATTGAGGGCTGCGACCGCGCCCTTCTGCATGAACTGCGCCACGCCCGATGTCGAATACTGGATCAGGTTTTCGAGCACCTGGCCCATCTCTGGGGGTGCGACGATCCAGCCGACGCGCCAGCCGGTCATCGACCAGTTCTTCGAGAAGGAATTGACGAAGATGACCTTGTCATCAGGCTCCATCACGTCGAGGAAAGAGGGCGCACGGCCGCCTGGAAAATAATAGAGGGCATAGATCTCATCCGCCATGATCCAGAGGTCGTGCTTGCGGGCCAGCGCCAGGAGATCACCAAGATCCTTCCTGGTTGCCGTCCAGCCTGTCGGGTTCGACGGCGTGTTGATGAACAGCCCCCTGGTCTTCGGCGTGATCGCGGCTTCGATGCGGTCAAGATCGACCGCCCATTTGCCGCCTTCGAACTGCAGCTGAACGCCGACCGAGCGTGCGCCCGCGATCTCGAGGGCGGCGGCGATATTCGGCCAGGCGGGGGTGAGGTAAATCATTTCGTCGCCCGGCGAGGTCAGAGCCTGCACGCTGATCTGGATCGCCTGCATGCCGGAGCCGGCGACATAGAAATGCTCGACCGGAAGCCGGATTCCGAAATGTCTGCTGTAATAATCCGAAAGCGCCTGGCGAAGCTCCGGAATGCCGCGCTGCCAGGTGTAGAAGGTCTCGCCGGCCGCCAGCGCATCCATCGCCGCCTTGCTGATGAAATCCGGCGTCGGCAGGTCACCTTCCCCCACCCAGAGCGGCAACAGGCCCTCACGGCCACGGGCATAATTGACGACTTCGACGATCCCGCTTTCGGGCGCCGCCACGGCGCGCGGGCTAAGGCTGCTCAAGATCGACATGCATATCTCCGGTTTTCGCCTTCATAGAGGATTTGCGTCGGCAAATCCCATGATATCCAGTGATGGCATATCGATTTTGGTGATGAATGAGCCCGGCCGGAACGGACGGGCTCCAGCCGATCAAGCCGTCGGGCGCTTGGCCAACAGATCGCGGATTTCGGTCAGCAGCTGCACGTCTGCGGGCGGCGGGGGCAACTCTTCCGGTGCGGCCTTTTCCTGGCGCTCGACCTGGGCACGCAGGATGTTCACGCCCTTGACCATCAGGAAGATGATCCAGGCGAGAATGAGGAAATTGATGAGGACGGTGAGGAAACTGCCATAGGCAAACACCGCTCCCTGCGCACGGGCGGCCGCAAGCGACGGCGCGTTGACGGCCGACGACAGCGGCAGGAAATAATTCGAAAAATCGAAGCCGCCGAAAATGGCGCCGACGATCGGCATGATAAGGTCGTCGACCAGCGATTTGACGATGCCGCCGAAGGCGCCGCCGATGATGACGCCGACGGCAAGATCCATGACATTGCCGCGGGCGATAAAGGCCTTGAACTCATTGAGCATCGGATCCGTCTCCCTTCGATGCATTTCAAAGATATGCAACTGTCTTTTACAGCGTCACGCCTCTCTTCAGCCTCGTGAAGGAGGCTGCAACGCTTTGAATTGACGCACAATTTATTCTTAATCAATTTCGACTTGAGGAATTATGCAGTAGCTGCACCTTCATTGCAATTCATCAATCGGCAATCGCAATTATTCGCCGATACCCTTCGCGGCCTATGACTTAAGGCCTAGATGGCCGGGAATTTTCAAAGCGTCTGAAATAACTTAAGCTGACCAATGTTGCGGGAGGTCCCGGCGGGTTTCCGCCGGCGGAGGGTCAATGCTTCCAGGCTGGGTCATATTCGCGTCTGCCTTCGGCTATCTGCTCCTGCTTTTTGCCGTGGCAAGCTATGGCGACCGCAAGAACCGCAGCCCAGGCATGCTCGGCCCGGGCACGCTGGAAGGCGGATGGCCGGTGGTCTATGCGCTGAGCCTTGCGATCTACTGCACCTCCTGGACCTATTTCGGCAGTGTCGGGCTTGCGGCGCAGCGGGGGCTGGAATTTGCCGGTATCTATATCGGCCCGATCCTGGTCTTCACGCTCGGCATGCCGCTGCTTCGCCGCATCATCGAGCTCGCCAAGGCGGAAAAGCTCACCTCCGTGGCCGACTTCGTCGCCGCGCGCTACGGCAAGAACCCGACGGTCGCCACGATCGTCGCGCTGATCTCGCTGATCGGCGCCATTCCCTATATCGCGCTGCAGCTGAAAGCGATTTCGAGCACCGTCAGCGCCATGGTCAATCCGTCCGATTACGGCATCGGCAGCGGCAATCTCTACTTCCTCGACCTGCCGCTCCTCGCGACGCTGGTGCTTGCCTGCTTCGCCATCATGTTCGGCACGCGGCATACGGATGCGACCGAACACCAGGACGGCTTGATCCTCGCCGTCTCGATGGAATCCGTCGTCAAGCTCGTCGCCTTCCTGACGGCCGGCGTCTGCGTCATCTGGTTTCTCTTCGACGGCCCGACCGATCTCTGGCAGAAGACCGTCGACAACGAACTGGTCATGTCGGCGCTCAGCTACCATACGCCGATCAGCCGCTGGATCACCCTGATCCTGTTGTCGGCCTTCGCGATCATCCTGCTGCCGCGGCAATTCCACGTGACGGTTGTCGAAAACCGGACGCCGAAACAGCTGAAACTCGCCGGCTTCCTGTTTCCTACCTATCTCATCGCCATCAATCTCTTCGTGCTGCCGGTGGCGATCGGCGGGCTCTTGACCTTCGGCGGCGCCGGCAATGCCGATTTCTACATGCTGTCGCTGCCGCTTGCCGGTCAGATGCCCGTCATTTCGCTGATCATCTTCATCGGCGGCTTTTCGGCCGCAACGGCGATGGTCATCGTCGATTCCGTGGCGCTGTCGATCATGGTGTCGAACGACATCATCATGCCGATCTTCCTCCGGCGCAAACTCGCCGGCCGCGCCAGCCTGCGCGACAATTTCGCCAAGACACTGCTGAACATCCGCCGCAGCGCCATCTTCGCCGTGCTGTTATTCGGCTATGCCTATTACCGTTCGACCGACAGCACCGCCGGCCTCGCCTCGATCGGCCTGCTTTCCTTTGCCGCGATCGCGCAAATCGCCCCAGCGCTGTTCGGCGGGCTGATCTGGCGGCGGGCGAATGCGCGCGGCGCGATCCTGGGGCTTTCCTCCGGCTTCATCATCTGGGTGTACCTGTTGTTCCTGCCCTCGCTCGGCGGGCCTGATTATTCCTATGTGGCGAGCGCCGTGCTCGGCTTCATCTTTCCCGGGACCACCTTGTTCACCGCAGCCGATGCCGATCCGCTCGTCAATGCGACTGTCATGAGCCTGCTCGTCAACACCGCCTTCTTCATCGTCGGTTCGCTCACCCGCAATGCCAGGCCGCTGGAGCGCATTCAGGCCGGCATCTTCGTCAAGCGGCATTCGCGCTCGCAATTTGCCACGCGCGGCTGGAAGACCCGTATCAGCGTCGGCGACCTCAAAGCGGCGATTTCGCGTTATCTCGGCGAAGAGCGCATGCAGCGCTCGTTCACCACCTATGAACAAAGCTCCGGCCGCAAGCTGGAGGACGAGCAGCCGGCCGATATGGCGCTCATCCATTTCAGCGAACAGCTGCTCGGCAGCGCCATCGGCTCGTCCTCGGCCCGGCTGGTGCTGTCCTTGATCCTGCAGAAGATCGAAGATGCTTCTTCCGATACCGCCTGGTTGCTCGACCAGGCGAGCGAGGCGCTGCAATATAACCAGGACATGCTGCAGACGGCGCTGTCGCAGATGGACCAGGGCATTGCGGTCTTCGACAGTTCCAACCGGCTGACGATCTGGAACCGGCGCTTCCGGCAATTGCTGGATCTGCCGGAAAGCGCCGGGCAGGTCGGCTTTCCCCTGTCCGAGATCGTCACCACGCTCAGCCAGCGCGGCGATATCGCGCCCGGCGATCTCAGCCAGACGGTGCGGCATTTCCTGACGCTCGACAAACCCTTTTCGCTGGTGCTTGACGGCGGCGAGCGGATCATCGAGGTGCGCTCCAACGCCATGCCGGACAAGGGCATCGTCGCCACCTTTACCGACATTACTCAGCGCGTCACTGCCGACCAGGCGCTGAAACAGGCGAACGAGACGCTGGAGCAGCGCGTCGCCGAACGCACGGCCGAGCTGACCCGCGTCAACCGCGAACTCGGCGAGGCACGCGCCGCCGCCGACGAGGCGAATATCGGCAAGACACGCTTCTTTGCGGCCGCCGGCCACGACATCCTGCAGCCACTGAATGCCGCCCGGCTTTATTCCTCGGCGCTGGTCGAGCGCATGGCGCAATCCGACAACAGCCCGATCGTGCGCAACATCGATTCGGCGCTGGAATCGGTCGAGACCATTCTCGGCGCGGTGCTCGATATTTCAAGGCTCGACACCGGCGCCATGCGGCCGCGGCTCGCCGCCGTCGCGCTCTCCGACCTGCTCAAGCGGATCGAGACCGATTTTGCGCCGATCGCGCGGGAAAAACAGCTGAAACTGGTGGTCATGCCGACGTCGCTGCGCGTCCGCTCCGACCCCAACCTCTTGCGCCGGCTGGTGCAGAACCTCGTCTCCAACGCCATCAAATACACGATCACCGGCAAGGTGCTGGTCGGCGCGCGGCGGCGCGGCAACCAGGTGATCATCCAGGTGATCGATTCCGGCATCGGCATTCCGCCATCGAAATTCCGCACGGTGTTCAAGGAATTCGCGCGGCTGGACGAAGGCGCCAAAACCGCCTCTGGCCTGGGGCTCGGCCTATCGATCGTCGACCGCATCGCCCGGGTGCTCAACCATCCGGTCGAACTGCAGTCGACCCATGGCAAGGGCACGGAATTCCGCATCGCCATGCCGCTCGACGTCTCGCGCCCGGCCGCGGCCGCAGCGGCCGTCACGCCCGCCGACCGTCCGGGGCAGCCGCTGAGCGGACTGAAGATCCTCTGCATCGACAACGAGCCGAAAATCCTCGAAGGCATGCGGCTGTTGATCAGCGGCTGGGGCTGCGAGGTGGAGGCGCTGGATTGCCTCGCCGACGTGATATCAAGCGACGGCCAGGGAGGACCGCCTGACATCGTCATCGCCGATTATCATCTCGGCGACGGCACCGGCATAGCCGCCATCCTGCATCTGCGCCGGCAGTTCGGCGCCGATATCCCTGCCCTGATGATCACCGCCGACCGGACGCCGGAGGTGCGCAGCGAGGCCGAGCGATACGGCATCGCCGTTCAGCACAAACCCGTGCGGCCGGCGGCGCTGCGCGCCTATATCACCCAGATATCAGGCCTCAAGCGCGCCGCCGCTGAGTAAGAGACCGCTTACAGCGCCGCGCCCATGACACGGGCGACGAGATCGCGCACGCGTGCTGCATCCGGCACATCGCCGAACAGGATACGGTACATGATCGGCGCCACCACCTGGTCCATGACCCGGTCGACATCCGGAAAGGTCTCGCCGCGAGCCTTCGCCCTCTCGGCGATGAGACCGATCTGCTGGCGGGTAAACTCGGCGCATTTACAGGCATTTGCGCCGGCCTGCGCCGCCAGCACGTCGCGGATCATCTCGCGGCCCGGCCCGGAGGACATTTCCTCGGCATATTGCTCGGCCCAAGCCTGAAGATCGGCTCTGCCGCTGCCGGCATCGACCGGCTGCATATCCGGCCGCAGCCGATCGACGGCGACATCGGCGAGAAGTTCCTGCAGGTCGCCCCAGCGGCGATAGATGGTCGACGGCGTCACCCCCGCCTTGCCGGCGATCAGCGGAATCGTCACATCGGCACGGCTCATCTCGGCCATCAGCTCACGCACCGCCTTGTGCACCGATGCCTGGACCCTCGCGCTTCGGCCGCCCGGACGGAGATTCTCTTTCACTGTCATGCGCGCAACTTTCCCCCTTTTACGCCGATGGTTCAAAATCTTTGACAGACCTATTAATGCAAATAATTTGCTTTTACAAAATGCCGGCTCTACATAGGCTAAAGCAATGGTTTAGCTTTAAGGGGCTTATATATGGTCGCCGTCGCCAAATCCACAGAGAATTCGCCGCGCCCCTCGATCGGTTTTCATGCGCTGACGCTCGCCACCTTCTTCGGCGCCTCCGCGGCGCCGACGCCGCTCTACCGGATCTACCAGGAAAACTTCTCCGTCTCGCCGGTGCTGATCACGGTGATCTTCGCGGTCTACGCCTTCGCGCTGCTGGCGGCATTGCTGACTGCCGGTTCGATCTCGGATCATCTCGGCCGCAAGCCGGTGATCTTTTTCGCCCTGGTGCTCGAAATCATCGCCATGGGCCTCTTCGTCGTCGCCAGCGGCCCCGGCTGGCTGATTGCGGCGCGGATCGTCCAGGGGCTGGCGACCGGGATCGCCGGCGCTTCGCTCGGAGCGGCGCTCGTCGATGTCGACCGGGCCAAGGGCCAGATCGTCAACTCGATTGCGCCGCTTTCCGGCATGGCGGTGGGCGCGGTCGGCACCAGCGCCCTGATCCAATACGGCCCCTTCCCGATGCATCTGGTCTATGCGCTGCTGCTTGTCGCCTTCACGCTGCAGGCGGCCGCCATCTGGCTGACGCGCGAGAGCGGGGCAACGCGACCCGGCGCGCTCGGCTCGCTGATCCCACGGGTCACCGTTCCGCCGCAGGTGAAACGGCCGCTCTCCCTGGTGACGCCGATCAACATCGCCAACTGGACGCTTGCCGGCTTCTATCTCTCCCTGGTGCCGTCGTTGGTCGCCACCACCACCGGCAGCCGGGCGCCGCTGACGGGCGGGGCCGTCGTCACCGCATTGATGGTGAGCGGGGCGATCGCCGTCTATCTCAGGCGCAGCAAGACGGCCTCGGCCAATCTCGGCTTCGGCGTGTCGGCCAAGACGCTTGGCATCCTGACCGTCGTTGCCGGCGTGCATCTCGCCAATGTGCCGCTGCTGCTCATCGGCACGATTTTTACCGGCGCCGGTTTCGGCACCAATTTCCTCGGCTCGATCGGCACGATCATGCCCCTCGCCAAACCGGACGAGCGGGCCGGGCTGCTGTCGGCCTTCTACGTGCAGAGCTACCTCGCCTTCAGCCTGCCGGCGATCCTTGCCGGGTTCCTGGCGAAATCAGCCGGTTACGCACTGACAACCGACATTTATGCGACGGCAATCCTGCTGCTGATGGGCGCCGGACTGTTGAGCATTCGCGCCGACCGGCGCAGGGTGGCGGAGAGCGCCGCCTGAGGACGCAGTTCAGGGCTTGAGATCGAGCAGCGCCCGGCCGCTGCCATCCATGGCGAAGGGCACCGAGGCGTGCTGGTGGGCGACCAGCCAGCGGCCATCCCGCTTGACGAGGCCCAGCGTCTGGCGAAACCAGAGATCGACTTCAGCGCCATCGGTCTTGGTTCCCGTCATGCGCATGAGGCCGCTCCAGAAAGCGACATCTTCGCCGGCCGTCAGCTTGGCATCGCGCACCTCGCCGCCGATCGGGCCTTCCCAGGTATCGAACCAGGCCTGCAGACCCGCCTCGTCCTGGCCGTAATAGGCAAGCGGCGGCGCCAGCGAAAACTCGACGGAATCCTCCACCTCGTAAGAAAGCGCGTCCTTGGCATTCTTTTCGCCCAGCGCCTTGGCGCGCATCATCAGCATGGCGATGATCGCCTCTTCCTCGATCCTGGCACTCGCTTCGTCTTTCACATCAGTTCTCCTTCTCCGTTATGGACAGAGGACGAAGGGGAGGACGACGATCCGACAGAGATGGTTCTCGGTTTGCGCAACTCCGGCAAAACTGCTGCGCAGTCTTGCTGGAATTGCTTCAGAGATAACGCGTCACTTCAGGTTCGTTCCACCAGGCATCGTGCCTGCCGTCGTAATAACGGACCGGCAGTGCTGCCAGTTCCTCAGGGGTGACATCGTCGAGGCAGGCGATGTTGATCGAGACATAGGCGCCGCCGATCGCTTCGACATAACCGTCGCCAAAAGCTGACACACCGCAGGTGCGGCAGAAGCGGTGATGACCGCTCATGGTGTTGAACTGGTAATCGGTCGTTTCCACCGGATCGCACATCAGCCGGAAATCCTCCGGCTTGACGTTGGCGCCCCAATAGCGGCGCTTGGTGCAGATCGAGCAATTGCAGCGGCCGGTGCCTTCCTCAAGGTCGATGTCCACCTCGTAGTGCACTTTGCCGCAATGGCAGCTTCCTCTGTAGGTTTTCTTCATGGCGCTCTCCTCCCTCGGCGTTGCCTTTGCCATTCCAATATGACAATATGTTGTCACTATGGATGAGATACAAAATAGACAACATGTTGTCAAACAAAATCGACCGGAGCGAACGATGGAAGGGGATGCCTTTTCCGCTTTCGCGATCACCGCCCTTCGCCTCGCCGGCCATCTGACGGCGGCCGGCGACCAGCTGGCAAAGCCGGCGGGACAAACCAGCGCACGTTGGCAGGTGCTGGCCGCAGCGCGGCGCGGCGACATGTCGGTGGCGCAGATCGCCCGCGCCCTCGGCCTCGCCCGCCAGGGCGTGCAACGGCTTGCCGATGTGCTGGAGGGCGAAGGGCTGATCGCCTATGCCGACAACCCGCAGCACCAGCGCGCCAAACTGGTGCGACTGACGGCGGAAGGGGCCGCACGGCTCGGCGTCATCGAGATCGCGCAGGCCGGATGGGCGGACGGGCTGGGTGCCGCGTTTACGGCAGCCGAGCTCGATGCGGCGCGGGCGGTGATGGCGCGGGTGATGGAGCTGCTGGAAGGTGGTGAGACGGGTGGAGGTTGAGTGGTTTAGCTGCCTTGCGAGGCTTGTTGTCGCTGGCGGCGAATTCAGTTGGTGGCGCGAAAGATTCTTTGAGGTCGTGCTGTGGCCGCAGAGGGGGTGTCGCGGATGTATTTCTTGGGAAAGGGTACAGCATCCCCCAGCCACAAACAAAAAAAGGCCGGGCTAACCCGACCTTCCCTGCTATCTCAACGAACCGTGCCAGTACATCCGTGGTCACGATCCGGAGATGATATTCAAAGCCTTAAAGGCTCAGGCCGCCTGGAGGCGGTCTGCCGACATCTTGCCGGACTTGTTGTCGCGGACGAGCTCGTAAGACAGCTTCTGGCCATCCTTGAGATCACGCATGCCAGCGCGTTCAACGGCGGAGATGTGGACGAAAACGTCGGCTGCGCCGTCATCCGGCTGAATGAAGCCGAAGCCCTTGGTTGCGTTGAACCACTTTACGGTACCAGTGCTCATGACGATATCCTTTTCGAATCGTTCATAGAAGAATGCAGCCCGGACAGATGCCCAAGCGGCGATGAAAACCGATTTTGGAGGAAGTTCGCCAGGAACGACGCTAGCGCCGTTTCAAAGTTCATCTAGCAAGATCGATGCGTGAACGTTTAATCGGGAATTGTGTCCGTGGCAAGGCCGCAACAAGGAAAAGTCGAGTTCAGCGGGTCAAGCGTTCTCTAACGTTGTGCCGCGGCAGGCCAGAGCGGGCGCCGCGGCACAAGGGGAAAGGACGGCTTACGCCGCTTGCCCGACCTTCGCATAGGGATCGAATCGCCCGTAGAAGGTCTCGCCCTTGGCGGCCATGTCCTTCAACAGCGGCGTCGGTTGGAAGTGATTTCCGTAAGCACCAGCTAACTTTTCGGCCAGCTCCACGAAGGTCTTGGCACCCATGCCGTCGATATAGCTCAGCGCCCCGCCGGTATAGGGCGCGAAGCCGAAGCCGAGGATCGAACCGACATCCGCCTCGCGCGGATCGGTGACGATGCCTTCCTCGACGGTGCGGGCGGCTTCCAGCGCGATGGTGACGAGGAAGCGCTGCTTCAGGACGTTGACATCAACTTCATCCGCCGGCTTCTGCGGGTAGAGCGTCTTGAGATCAGGCCAGAGCGACTTCTTCGCCGGCTTCGGCGGATAGTCGTAAAAGCCCTTGGAATTCTTGCGGCCGAAACGGCCCTCCTTCTCCACCATGCGGGAGATGAGGTCCATATGCCTGGGGTCGATGGCCCTTTCACCGAGATCGGCGACCGTCGCCTTGAGGATCTTCAGCGAAAGGTCGATGGCGACCTCGTCGTTCAGCGCCAAGGGACCGACCGGCATGCCGGCCATCTTGGCGGCGTTTTCGATCATCACAGGCGGCACGCCCTCGATCAGCATGTCGTAGCTTTCCGACATGTAGCGCAGCACGCAGCGATTGACGAAGAAGCCGCGGGTGTCGTTGACGACGATCGGCGTCTTCTTGATGGCGGCGACATAATCCAAAGCAACGGTCAGCGCCTTGTCGCCGGTTTCGCTTCCGAGGATGACCTCCGTCAGCATCATCTTTTCGACAGGCGAGAAGAAGTGGATGCCGATGAAATCGGTAGGCCGTTTCGAATTCTTCGCAAGACCCGAGATCGGCAGGGTCGAGGTATTGGAGGCGAAAATCGCGCCCTCCGGCAGCACGGCTTCCACGGCCTCGATGACGGCTTTTTTCACTTCGCGATCCTCGAACACCGCCTCGATGACGAGATCTGCATTGGCGAGGTCGGCATAATCGGCCGACGGCGTGATGCGGGAGAGCAGTGCGGCTGCCTCGTCTTGCGTAAGACGTCCCTTACCGACAGAATCCTTGACCAATCCTTCGGAGACGGTCTTGCCCTTGGTCGCCGCTTCGATGTCGCGGTCGATCAGCGTCACGGGAATGCCGGCGGCGGCAGTGACGTAAGCGATCGAGGCGCCCATGAAGCCGGCGCCGACGACGCCGACATGTTTCAGCTCGGTCTTCGGGATGCCTGCCGGGCGGCGGGCGCCCTTGCCGAGCTCCTGCATGGAGATAAACAGCGAACGGATCATCGAGAAGGCTTCGCGGGTCTGCAGCACCTCGGTGAAATAACGCTGCTCGATCTTCAGGCCGGTGTCGAACGGCACCTGCAGGCCTTCATAGACGCATTTCAGGATGGCAAGCGCTGCCGGATAATTGCCCGATGTTTCCCGGCGCAGGATCGCCGGCGCCGCCGGCCAGAGCTGGGCGGACGCTGGCGTCCAGATGCCGCCGCCGGGCGCCTTGAAGCCCTTCTCGTCCCAGGGGGCGACCGGCTTCAGGCCATCCTTGATCATCTGCTTGGCGGCGGGGATAAGCTGATCCGGCTCGACCACCTGATGCACGAGGTTCATCGCCTTGGCGCGGGAGCCGGTCAGCGACTGGCCCGTCGTCATCATCTGCAGCGCATCCTGGGCGTTCGCCAGCCGCGGCACACGCTGGGTGCCGCCGGCGCCGGGGAAGATGCCGACCTTCACTTCGGGCAGCGCGATCTTGACGCTCTTGGCATTGGAGGCAACGCGGCCGTGGCAGGCGAGCGACAATTCAAAGGCGCCGCCCATGCAGGTGCCGTTGATGGCGGACACCCAGGGCTTGCCCGATGTTTCGAGCTTGCGGAACAGGCCGCTCATGCGGCCGACCAGGCCGAAGAGGTTCTGCACCGCCGTCTCCGGGCTCTTTGCCTTCTCCTCCTGATAGGAACTGAACATCGACTTGATCATCGAGAGGTCAGCACCGCCGGAGAAGGAGGACTTGCCCGAGGTAAAGACGACACCCTTGACGGCGGCATCGGCGGTCGTGGCGTCGATGATGGCGTCGAGTTCGGCCATCGCCTCGGCGGTGAAGACGTTCATCGATTTGCCGGGCATGTCCCAGGTGACGAGAGCGATGCCGTCGGCGTCGGTTTCGAGCGTGAAATTGGTGTAGGTGCTCATCTTGGGAATTCCTCTCCCTGAATTCTTTTGCCGTGGAGCCCTCTCCCCTTGTGGAGAGGGCTATCCCATCAAACGCGTTCGATGACAGTTGCCGTGCCCATGCCGGCGCCGATGCAGAGCGTCACCAGCGCGGTGTTGAGGTCGCGGCGCTCGAGTTCGTCCAGCACGGTGCCGAGGATCATTGCGCCGGTGGCGCCGAGCGGATGGCCCATGGCGATGGCTCCGCCATTGACGTTGATCTTGTCGTGATCGATCTCGAAGGCCTGCATGTAGCGCAGCACCACGGCGGCGAAGGCCTCGTTCAGTTCGAAGAGGTCGATGTCGGCAAGGCTCATGCCTGTCCGCTTCAGCAGCTTCTCGGTGACGTCGACGGGTCCGGTCAGCATCAGGGCCGGATCGGAGCCGATATTGGCGAAAGCCTTGATGCGGGCGCGCGGCTTGATCCCCATGCTCTGGCCGCCGGCCTTGGAGCCGAGCAGCACGACGCCGGCGCCATCGACGATGCCGGAGGAATTGCCGGCATGATGGACATAATTGATGCGCTCGATCTCCGGATGGGCCTGGATGCCGACGGCCTCGAAGCCGCCCATCTCGCCGGGCATCTGGAAGGATGGATTGAGCGAGGCGAGCGCCTGCATGTCGGTGCCGGGGCGCATGTGCTCGTCCTTATCAAGGATCGTCAGTCCGTTCTGGTCCTTGACCGGAACGACCGACTTGTCGAACCAGCCCTTTTCCCAGGCATGGGCGGCGCGCTTCTGGCTCTCGACCGCATAGGCGTCGACATCGGTCCTGTTGAAACCGTATTTGGTGGCGATGAGATCGGCCGAGACGCCCTGCGGCATGAAATAGGCCGGGAAATTCACCGAAGGGTCCATGAACCAGGCGCCGCCGGACATGCCGAGGCCGACGCGCGACATGCTTTCGACGCCGCCGGCGATGACGATGTCGTCGGCCCCTTGGGCGATCTTGCCGGCACCGAAATTGACGGCATCGAGGCCGGAAGCGCAGAAGCGGGAGATCTGCATGCCGGGCGCCTTGGTGGAATAACCGGCTTCGAAGGCGGCGGCCTTGGGGATGACGGCGCCGGCATCCATGACCGGATCGACGCAGCCCATGATGATGTCGTCGACCGTCGATGTATCAAGCCCGTTGCGGTCGCGGATTGCTTCCAGCGTCTTTGCCGCGAGGCGGACGGATGGCACCTCATGCAGGGCGCCGTCCTTCTTGCCGCGGCCGCGCGGCGTACGCACGTGGTCGTAAATGAAAACCTCGGTCATATCTCATCTCCCTGACGGCGCGGCGGCGCCGGTGAATTCGTGTCTTTTCTCTTCTCCCCGGCGGAAGAAGGTAGCCTCGAAGAGGTCGGATGTGAGGGCCGGAGCGACAAACTCGAGCTTGCTTGCGCGCGGCTGCTCGCTCCTTTGTCGCTCACCCCCTCATCTGCCCTACCGGGCATCTTCTCCCCGCTGGGGAGAAGAGGGAATTCGTCTTAAAACGCTTCGGCGGCCAGTTCCATCATCGTGTCGGCGCCGGCTTCGATGCGGGCCTTGCGAAGGGCGGTTTCCGGCATCAGGCGTTCCATGAAGAAACGGGCGGTGACCAGCTTGTTCTTCAGGAAATCCTCGCGGGCGGCATCGCCCGATGCAAGGCCATCCTCGGCGGCTTTCGCCATCTTCGCCCACATATAGCCGAGAACGACCAGGCCGAAGAGGTGCATGTAGTCGGTCGAGCCGGCGCCGGCATTGTCGGGCTTGGCCATGGCGTTCTGCATGAACCACATGGTCGCGCCCTGGACGTCGTTCAAGCCCTTCTTCAGATGCTTGGTGAAGAAGGAGAGCTTTTCGTTGCTGCGGTTTTCCTCGCAGAAATCGCCGATCTCCTTGAAGAGGGCCATGGCGGCGCGGCCGCCGTTCAAGGCGAGCTTGCGGCCGACGAGATCGAGCGCCTGGATGCCGTTGGCGCCTTCATAGATCATGGCGATACGGGCATCGCGCACATACTGGCTCATGCCGTGTTCTTCGATATAGCCGTGGCCGCCGAAGACCTGCTGGGCCATGACGGCATGATCGAAGCCCTTGTCGGTCATCACGCCCTTGAGGATCGGGGTGACGAGGCCGAGAATATCGTCGGCCGTCTGGCGCTCCTTCTCATCGGTGGCGCGGTGGGCGATATCGGACTTCAGCGCCGTCCAGAGCAGGAAGGCGCGGCCGGCCTCGTTGAAGGCGCGGATGGTCATCAGCGTCCGGCGAATATCCGGATGGACGATGATCGGGTCGGCCTTCTTATCCGGCGCCTTGGGGCCGGACAGCGAGCGGCCCTGGATGCGGTCGCGGGCGTAGCTGGCGGCATTCTGATAGGCGATCTCGGAAATGGCTATGCCCTGCAGGCCGACCATCAGGCGGGCCTCGTTCATCATCACGAACATGGCGTTGAGGCCGCGGTTTTCGGCGCCGATCAGGAAGCCGGTCGCCTCGTCGTAATTCATCACGCAGGTGGCGTTGGCGTGAATGCCCATCTTGTGCTCGATCGCGCCGCAGGAGACGGCGTTGCGGGCGCCCGGCGCGCCGTCCTTGCCGACGAGGAATTTCGGAACGATGAAGAGCGAGATGCCCTTGGTACCCTCCGGCGCACCCTCGATGCGGGCCAGCACCAGATGGACGATATTGTCGGTCAGGTCGTGCTCGCCGGCAGAGATGAAGATTTTCTGGCCGGATATTTTGTAGCTGCCGTCAGCCTGCGGCACCGCCTTGGTGCGCAGCATGCCGAGATCGGTGCCGCAATGCGGCTCGGTGAGGTTCATGGTGCCGGACCAGGAGCCGTCCACCATCTTCGGCAGATAGGTGGCCTTCTGCTCGTCGCTGCCGTGGACGAGGATCGCGGCGATCGCGCCCTGCGTCAGGCCGGGATACATCATCAACGACATGTTGGCGGCGGAGGTATATTCGCCGACGGCGGTATGCAGCGTATAGGGAAGTCCCTGCCCGCCGAATTCCTCCGGCACCGCAAGGCCGATCCAGCCGCCCTCGCGATAGGCTTTATAGGCCTCCTTGAAACCCTTCGGCGTCGAGACGCTGGCATCGTCGTGGCGCGTGCAGCCTTCCTGATCGCCGGAATAATTCAGCGGGAAGAGCGCTTCCTCGGCAACCCTTCCGGCCTCGCCGAGGATCGCCTCGATCATATCGGGGGTCGCGTCGGCAAAACCCGGCAGATTGTTGTAGCGTTCGAGGCCCAGCACGTCGTTCAGGACGAAGAGCGTATCGTTCACCGGGGCCTTGTAGACTGGCATCTCTCGAATTCCTCCCATTCGGCTGACCGGATCGCCCCGGCCTCGGGCACTGTCTTACAAAATATTGACGTTTGCGTAAACGTCAAATTTTGCACCTTGGCCGTCTTTTCGTGAAAAAATTCACGAGCACGAATCCGTGGGCCATGACGTGCGCGGAGGAGACGCCATCTCATCTTCCTTGTCCATCTGGGAAAGGCGTATAAGCGGAGGCGTCGTTCAAGCCGCAATCGGGCAATGCTTCAGGAGGGCTGCATGATCAGTTTCGAGGCGATAAGGCAGCGTGCCGAGGAACGAAAGGGCGGAGCGGCCGCGTTGCAGGCCCTGCTGCAGAATCACCGGCCGGATCACGAGCGGCTGCGCGCCATGCCCGACGATCGCATCCTGGCGGATATGACCCGGCGGGTCTTCTACAGCGGTTTCGTCCAGAAGGTGATCGATGCGAAGTGGCCGGGTTTCGAGGCGGCATTTTCCGGTTTCGATCCGGCGACGCTGAATATCGCACCCGACGATTATTGGCATGCCCTGACCTCGGATGAGCGGATCATCCGCAACGGCGCCAAGATCATGTCGGTTCGCGCCAATGCCGCCTTCGTCAGGGCGTTGGCGAAGGAATATGGCAGCGCCGGCGTCTTCTTCGCCGACTGGCCACGGGATGACCAGATCGGCCTTCTCGACCTCTTGAGCAAACGCGGCAGCCGGCTCGGCGGCATGACCGGACAATATTTCCTGCGTGGCATCGGCCGCGACAGCTTCATCGGAACGATGGATGTGCTCACCTGCCTCCGATCGGCCGGGGTGCCGCTCTCCTCCTCCGGCACGACGAAGAAGGACCAGCAACTGATCCAGCAGACCTTCAACGACTGGGCCGGGGAAACCGGTCTTTCCCTCATCCATCTCTCACGCATCAGCGCCTATTCGATCGATTCGGCGCACTGAAATTCCGGTCGAGCGGTGGCGCCGGCCGTTCGAACTTCCTACGTGATTGCGACGATCCATCGAGGACGACATCATGACCGATTTTCCCTATGAGAGTGCCCTCATCGTCGGCGCGGGCTCCGGCATCAGCGCCTCGCTCGCCCGGCAATTGTCGGCGCAGGGCGTCAAGGTCGGGCTCGCGGCCCGCAATATCGAAAAGCTGCAAGGGCTCATCGAGGAGACCCGCGCCAGCGCCTTTACAACAGACGTCTCGCAGCCGGCGAGCGTCGCAGCCCTGTTCGAAGAGGCTGCCGCCGCCATCGGCGGGCCCGACGTGGTGATTTTCAATGCCAGCGCCCGCCTGCGCGGGCCGCTCGCCGAACTCGATCCCGCCGAAGTCGAGAAGGCGATCACGACCACCGCTTTCGGCGGTTTCCTGGTGGTGCAGCAGGCGGCACAGCGGATGATCCCGCGCGGCCGCGGCGCCATCCTCATCACCGGCGCCTCGGCAAGCGTGAAGGGCTTTGCGCAATCGGCGCCCTTCGCGATGGGCAAGTTCGCGCTGCGCGGCCTTGCCCAGAGTGCCGCCCGCGAACTGGGGCCGATGGGCATCCATGTCGCGCATTTCGTCATCGACGGCGCAGTGCGCTCGCAGATCCGGCCGGATCGGGCGGAGAAGCCCGACGGCACGCTGCTGCCGGAGGCGATCGCCCAGACCTATGTCGACGTGCTTCGCCAGCACCGCAGCGCGTGGTCGCTGGAGGTGGAAGTCCGGCCGTGGACGGAGAGCTTCTGAGCTAGATCAGCGCGCCGCCGCCGGAGAAGGCAACTTTCGCGGCGGCATCAAACGCACTATGTTTCGTCCTCTGAGCTGGCTGGGAGGAAACCGATGCCGCGCCTGGACCACGTCACCATCGAAACCCGCGATGCGCCTGTCATGATCAGTTTTCTCGAAACCTTGCTCGGTGTCAGGGAAGGCTATCGGCCGCCCTTCGCCTCGCCCGGCCATTGGCTCTATCTGGACGAACGCCCGGTCATCCATCTCAGCCTGACATCGCGCAGCACCGATTTTCCGCCCGGCATCTTCAACCATGTCGCCTTCAGCCTTTACGAATTCGGGCCGGCGCTGGAACGCATCAAGGCGAGCGGCTATCGCTACGAATATTACGATATTCCCGACACCGATCTCGGTCAGGTCTTCGTCTACGGCCCCGAGGGCGTGAAGATCGAGCTGCAATATCCGCGTCCGGCCTGATCGTCGCGGCGCCATCCGATCTGACGAATTGAACGGCAATTGCCGTCAAAAACGGCGTTTGGGCCGCAAACGTTAAAAAATTCTCAGCGACATTAACGGCTTGTTTACCACGTTTCGTGAAAGGTGCGGATTGAGCAGTAGCGATCCGCATTCCTTGCCCCAGTCTCGCGTTCCTTAAGGATGCCGCTACATCGTTCAGCTTGAGGAAAGTCTAATTGACTAACTTCTTGTGAATGGTGCGCTCCGGTTCGCGCAAAGGCGCGGGCAGCAGACGGAAAAGCCAAAGATCGAGCTCTGACGAGAGGTCGAGCAGTCGAAGCGAGCAAGAAGATGAACGGATCGCGATCAAATCCTTCCCGACAGTCCGACAGGACCTCGCTCGATGCGCTGAACCGCACGATCGAAGGGCTGGAGGCGCGCATCGAGGGGCTGATGGGCAGCACCGGGCGCGAACAGCGGCCGCGCACGGCAACGCCCGAGCGCGATCCCTATGCCGGCTCCTATGCTCCGCGGCCCGCAAAGGCCCCGCCCGAGCCGCGGCCGGATCCGCTCGCCGAAATCCGCCAGCGCCAGCGCGCCCTCGAAGCCGGCCGCGAGCGGCCCTACACACGCGAGCAGGCCCCGCTCTCACGTGAACCGGCGCCACGCGCCGCCGCCCCAGTGCCGGCGCCCGCCTTCCGCGCCGGTGACGACACGATGACGGAGATCGCCCAGGCGCTCGTCAATCTGCGGCAGGACCTGAAGCGCGACATTTCCGAGGGTGTCACCCGCGAGATGAATACGCTGCGCGCCGAGCTGCGCGAGATCAAGGAAAATGCCGGGGACAGCCGTTTCGCCGACGACATGCGCGCCGATATGGGCCGCCTTGCCCAGAGCATCACCCAGCTGACCGGCCGCTCGAGCGGCCCGGAGGCCGCCGGCCTGCGCGAAGATTTCGAGGAGCTGCGCTCGCTGATGGACGGGCTGGCGCGCGAGGATTCGCTGCGCCATATGGAAAACCGCTGGGACGGCGTCGAGAGCCGGCTTGCGGCACTCGATACCGAAGGGCTGCAGGAAGAGCTGGTTTCGCTGGCCTACCGCCTCGACGACATCAAGCGCCACATCGGCGGCATGGGCGAAAGCCCGGCCGTGCGGGCGCTGGAAGACAAGCTCATCTCCATCGCCACGGCGATGGAGCATTTCGGCAACATGATCCAGCCGCACGACCGGGTCATGTCCGAACAGTTCGCCGCCATGGACATGCGGCTCGACGAGATCAGCCGGGCGATCGCGGCCAGCGGGCGCGCGGCTGCCGCGAACGATCCGGCGCTGATGCAGCGGCTGGAAAGCCGGCTTTCGGCGCTCGCCGATCAGATCGACCTGATGAGCCATGATGCGGCCAGCCGTGCAACGCCGGCCGACGAGCTGGCGATGCGGCTGGAGGCGCTGACCGGACGCGTCGAGGAGTTGGCGAATGCGGAAGCGACGTCGCGGCTCGACGAACGGCTGGAACATCTTTCCTATCTGCTGGAGCGCACGCAGAAGGCTGCGCCCCAGCCCGACCTCACCGGCACGCTGTCCGACATTTCCCGCAAGATCGACGCGCTTGAGAACGGCGCCGTCAACGATGTGCTGGCGCAGCGGCTCGATTATCTCGCCCGGCGTATCGACGAGATGGCGCATCAGCAGCAAGTGCCGGTGCCGGCCGCTGCGGTCGACGACGGCGCCTTCCGGCGCCTCGAAGGACGACTGAGCGACATCGCCGCCCGGCTGGAAGAGAGCACATCCGCAGCGCCGACCGATCCACGGGCGCTGAAGAACCTCGAAGACCAGATCGCCCATCTTTCGGCGCTGATGAGCGAGCCGCGCGAAAGCGCTGCGATGCCCGCCGAATTCGACCGTCGCATGGGCGCGATCGAAGACTATATGGCGACGAGCGACGAATATATCATCGAAGCCGCACGCCAGGCGGCCGAAGCCGTCGTCGAAGCCTATTCGCGCCATGGCGGCCCGCAGGGCGCCGTGGCACCCGCCGACATGTCGGCGCTGACGGCACTTGCCGAAGATCTGCGCCACCTCGAAGATCTCAGCCGCGACAGCGAGGAGCGCACGCACAAGACTTTCAAGGCGCTGCACGAGACGCTGGTCCATATCGCCGACCGCCTCGACGGCATGGAAGAGCGCGGGCGGCCGCTCGCCCAGATGCCGGTGGCCGAGGTCGATTTCGATGTCGATCCCTACGCGCTGATGGTGGCCGAAGCGGAGATGAACAGGGCGGCGGAGACAGCCGCAACGCTGAAGGCCTCTCCGGTGATCCGTACGGCCGAGGTCGCAGCCGAACCTGCCGCCCCGGCTCAAACCAGCGCCATGAGCGGAACGAGCGTGATCGCCATCGAAGCCGCGACCCGGACGACGGAGGCAGCGGCAGCGGCTCCGGCGCCGTCAAAGGTCAGCCTGCTCGCCAGCCTCGGCAAGCGGCTGCTGCCGGCCAAGAAAACCGAGAGCCGGGCGAGCGAACGCCCGATGATCGACCCCGCGCCGTCGATCGACCCCGCCGACGTGGTGCCGACGGATGCCGCAAACGAACTGCTCGAGCCGGGCTCGGGCACACCTGACGTGAAGAAGATCCTGGAACGGGTTCGCGCCAGCCAGAGTGCGGCGCGCGGCAAACCTGCCGGCGAAACCGACCGGGCCGATTATATCGCCGCCGCCCGCCGTGCGGCGCAGGCGGCCGCGATGGAGGTGGACGCCAATCCGAAGCAGGCCGCCGTCAAGCCCGAGAAGAAAGGCGCGACCGCCGGCAAGGCTGGCAAGACGTCTGACAAGACGGACAAGACCAGCGCCTTTTCGCGCTACCGGCGGCCGATCCTGCTGGCGGTCGGCGCGGTGCTGCTCGCCATCATGGCCTTTCCGCTTGCCCGGACGCTGACGAGCGGCGAGAGCGCACCGCAGGCGCCAGCCGAAGTCTCGGCGCTGAGCGGGGCGACGGAAAACCCGTCGCCTGCTGTGCCGGAAGCGACACCCGCCCAGCCGGACGCCGCAGCCCTCGGAACGACCGCGCCGGCAGCGGAGGCTACGCTTCCCGCTGGCGAACAGGCGCAGCCGGAAGCAGCCCCGCCGGTTGCCGGCGAGCATCTGACCGACGCAGCACCGCTCGACGGCGAAGGGGCTGCGACGTTTGCCCCCCCTGCTCCATCCGGCGCAGCACAGGAGACATCGGGCTTCGTTCCCGCACCTGCACCGCAGGCCGCCATCACCATTCCCGACACTGTCCAGCCGAAATCGCTGGCCGATGCGGCAAGCGGCGGCGATGCGCTGGCGCTGTTCGAGATCGGCGCGCGTTATTCGGACGGCCGCAACGGCATGACGATCGATCAGAAGCAGGCGGCAAGCTGGTATCAGCTTTCGGCCGACAAGGGCTTTGCGCCTGCTGAGTACCGGCTCGGCAGCATGTACGAGAAGGGCAACGGCGTCGAGCGCGACATCGCCAAGGCGAAGGGCTTCTACGAGCAGGCGGCAAACCAGGGCAATGCCAGCGCCATGCACAATCTCGCCGTCCTCTACGCCTCCGGCGCACTCGGCCAGCAGGATTATGCGACGGCCGCCTCGTGGTTCACCAAGGCTGCGAATCTCGGCATCACCGACAGCCAGTTCAACCTGGCGATCCTCTGCGCCAGGGGCAACGGGGTGCCGGCGGATCTCGAAGAATCCTACAAGTGGTTTGCGATTGCCGCCAAGGCCGGCGACAAGGATGCGGCGCAGAAGCGCGACGAAGTGGCCAACGCCATGAAGCCCGATCAGCTCGAACGGGCGCGCGCCAAGGCCGATCTGTGGAAGCCGGAGCCGCTCGACCACCGCACCAACGCCATCGACATCCCCGACGAATGGGCCGGCACCGGCGCCAAGACGGCGACCGTCGACATGAAGAAGGCGATCCGCAACATCCAGGCGATCCTCAACAATAACGGCTTCGACGCCGGCGCGCCGGACGGCGAAATGGGCGCGAAGACCGTGACCGCGATCAAGAACTTCCAGAAGTCGGTCGGCCAGGAGCCGGACGGCAAGGTGACCGACGCAACCGTGAAGGCGCTGCTCGAACGCAACAAGCAGGGCAGCAAGGCAATCTAAGCGCGTCGCATCGACACGGGATCGTTTCATATCTCTGCTTTGGGCAATCTGAAGGGCCTGGCGGCACAATGCCGCAAGGCTTCTTCCAATTTTTCCGCCGCCTGTCACAAAACCTGAAAAAAGCCGGATTATGCCCGGACATATCGATCCGCGCATCCGGCGAATCCTCTGCCGCCGATCTCTTCGCCAATCAGGCCCGATCGAAAGCCTCTGGCAACGATTTCACAGTATGGTGCGCATTCGAACGGGGACGTGACAGAAACCGCCCGGCAGGAGCGGTCATCATTCGGGGTCAGCTGTGACAATCTATCTGCCCATCGCAGAATTGTCGGTGAACATCTTCATCATTCTCGGCATGGGGGCGGCCGTCGGATTCCTGTCTGGAATGTTCGGCGTCGGCGGCGGCTTTCTCATCACGCCGCTGCTGATCTTCTACAACATTCCCCCTGTCGTCGCGGTCGCGACCGGCGCCAACCAAGTGGTGGCGTCGTCGATCTCGGGCGCGATCACCCATTTCCGGCGCGGCACGCTCGACGTCAAGCTCGGCACGGTGCTGCTGCTGGGCGGCCTATCGGGCGCCACGGTCGGCATCTGGATCTTTTCGCTTTTGCGCCGGGTCGGCCAGCTCGATCTCATCATCTCGCTGATGTACGTCATCTTCCTCGGCACCGTCGGCGGACTGATGCTGCTCGAAAGCATCAATGCGATGCGGCGGGCAGCGCGCAACGAGCCGCCGGCGCCGCGCAAGCCCGGCCACCAGCACTGGGTGCACAAACTGCCGCTCAAGGTGCGTTTCAAGAAATCGAAGATCTATCTGAGCGTCATTCCGGTCGTCGCGCTCGGCTTTGCGATCGGCATCCTCACCTCGATCATGGGTGTCGGCGGCGGCTTCATCATGGTGCCGGCGATGATCTACCTGCTGCGCATCCCGACCAATGTCGTCGTCGGCACCTCGCTGTTCCAGATCATCTTCGTCACCGCCTATACGACGATCGTGCAGGCGGCGACGAACTTCTCCGTCGACATCGTGCTCGCCTTCATCCTGATGGTGGCGGGTGTCATCGGCGCGCAATACGGCGTGCGGGTCGGCCAGAAGCTGCGCGGCGAACAGCTGCGCGCCCTGCTCGGACTGCTGGTGCTCGCCGTCGGCCTGCGTCTGGCGGTCGCGCTGGTGGTGACGCCGGCCGACGTCTATTCGGTGGTCATGGGAGCGGGCAACTGATGCGCCTGCTGGCTTTCATCATCGCACTGTTTTGCCTGCTGCCGGCGACTGCCGGAGCGCAATGGCTGCCGGGCCAGGCGACGGAAGCGGTGCGTGAAGGGTTGGAAATCGGCACCTCGACCAGCGAAATCGCCATCACTTCGGATTTCCACGGCGCCGACCTGACAATCTTCGGGGCGCTCTCGAACACCGACCAGCTGCTGCTCGCCATCGGCCAATATGACGTGGTCGTGGTGCTGGAAGGCCCGCGCGAGGATGCGACGGTGCGCAGGAAGGAACGGGTCTTCGGCATCTGGGTGAATACACGCTCGATGACCTTCGAGGCGGTGCCGCATTCCTATTCGATGTCGAGCTCGCGCATGACCGACGATCTGACGACGCCGCTCGAGCTGACCGATCAGGGGATCGGCATCGATCATATTCCGCTCACGCCGGTCGGTTTCGTCGGCGACGGCAGCAATCTCGGCGAATTCCGCGACGCCTTCCGGCGGCTGCAGCAGGGCGGCGGCCTCTATGACCGGAACACCAGCGGTGTGCGGTTCGTTTCCTCCAACCTCTTCAAGGCGAGCCTGCGCCTGCCGGCCAACATTCCGAACGGGGTGCACACGGTGCGCGCCTATCTGTTCAAGAGCGGCCTTTTCGTGACCGACAAATCGCTGCCGCTGCGGGTCATCAAGACCGGTATCGAACAGACGATCACAGATGCGGCGCACAATCAGCCGATCCTTTACGGCTGCGCGGCCGTGGCTCTCGCCGTCATCACCGGCTGGGGCGCCAGCCTGATCTTCCGTAAGGACTGATCCGCCGCAGGGCGTTCAAGATTTCTCCCCGAAAACAGGCTCGGCAAGGCGCCGAGCACGACGGCCTGCGGGCAGCAGCAGCCTGCCCGGATAGTCCACTCCAAAAACCGCTTGCATTTCGCTATCAGTCAGCTTAGTTTTCAACCAGTTGTTAAACGCAACTGGTTTTGAGCAATCCAGGAGGAGGATGGAAATGAGAAAGCTTGTTGTCTGGAACCTGATGACGCTCGACGGTTATTTCGAAGGCACGAAGCCTTGGGATATCGACTTCCACAATCTCGCCTGGGGACCTGAGCTGCAGCGCTATGCCGAACAGTTCGGCAGGGAGGGCGATCTGCTGATCTTTGGCCGCAAGACCTATGAGGGCATGGCTTCCTACTGGCCGACCGCCGAGGGCGAAGGTGAGATCAAAGCCTATATGAACGGCATCGCCAAAATCGCCGTATCGCGGACGATGACCGAACCCGGCTGGACCAATGCCCGCATCGTCAGCGACCCAATCCCGGAATTGACGAAGCTGAAGCAGGAGGACGGCAAGACGATCTTCATCTTCGGCAGCGCCGAGCTTGCCGACAGCCTGCTGAAAGCCGGCCTCATCGATGAAATCAGGGTCTGCGTCGTGCCTGTTATCCTCGGCAGCGGCAACCCGCTTTTCAAATCTGCGGAAAGCCAGGTGCCGCTGAAGCTGATCGAATCCTCGACGACGGAAGGCGGCGCGATGATCCTGCGCTACGAGCCCGTCAAAGCCTAGCGGGCCCTCTCCTTAGGCCTCCCGGCGATCAGGCCAGCATCCCCCTGGCCGCCCGGGAAAGCATCCGGGAAACTTCGTATTCGACTAAAAACCGGTCTTTAACATTTACGAGTTAGTAATCTCTCGGAAACGAGAGGTTTTGTTATGCGTACTCGTATCGTTCTGACAGCCGTCGGGCTGGCGCTGCTTGCCGGCTGCGCGACGGCGCCCAAACAGACGCGGAACATCTGCGCCGTCTTCGACGAGCGCGACGGGCTCTTCACCAGCTGGCAGCGTGCCGCCGAGCGGACGGAAAAGAAATACGGCGTGCCGGTGCCGATCCTGATGGCGACGATGTATACCGAATCCGGCTTCCAACCCTATGCGCGGCCGCCGCGCACCAAGCTGTTCGGCTTCATTCCCTGGACCCGGCCGTCGACGGCCTACGGTTATTCGCAGGCGTTGGACGGGACCTGGGATCACTATCAGTCGCAGACGGGGAACTGGGCCGCGCGCCGGACAAACTTTTCCGACGCGATCGATTTCATCGGCTGGTATCACTACCAGAACAGCGTGGAGACCGGCATTCCGCTGAACGATGCCTATAATCTCTATCTCGCCTATTATTCCGGTCCGACCGGATATAAGCGCGGCGACTGGCGCTCGAACGGGCAATTACAGCAGACGGCGCAGAGGTTCGCGCGGATGGCGGGGACGTATCAGCAGCAGCTGCGGGAGTGTGATTGATTTAAGGGTGTGCAGAGGGGTACGCGGCACATCGGGTCGTAGCGCTATCCCCGCAAATTCCCATACCGCACCGAGTAGATCCGGTCCCTGCCGAGCAGATGGGCGATCAGCGATCCCCTGTCGAAAAGACCGTGCATCGCCTGATGGCCGAGGTCGAGGCCGCCGCTCATGACGCCGAAGGCCGGCATGAGGAGGCGGGCGCCGTCGGTGGCAAAGCAGGGGCGGCGGACGGATTTGTCGCGGCGGCGGACCGTGGCCGACGGGTGCAGGTGGCCCGATATTTCGCCCTTCTGCAAGCCGTTCCTCGGCTCGTGGCGGAAGGTCAGGCCGGCATAATGCATCTCGTCGGTGGAAGCGCCCGCCAGATCGACGATGCCATCCGGATCATGGTTGCCGTTGATCCAGATCCATTCGCGGCCGCGCGCCATTTCGACGATCAGCGCCCGGAAATTCTCCGGCAGATGCTTTGAGCCGATACGGTCGTGGAAATTATCGCCGAGCGAGACGACGAGCTTCGGATCGTAGCGCGAGATGACGGCGGCAAGGACGGTCAGCGTCGCCAGCGTATCATAAGGCGGCAGCATCATGCCGCGGCGGGCAAAGGCCGCACCCTTTTCCAGATGCAGGTCGGAGACGACGAGCAGGCCGGCATCCGGCAGATAGAGAGCGCCGAGCGGATCGCAGACGGCGGCAATGCCATGGACCGACGTCTCGACGCCCGGCACCGTGGCCAATCCCGATATGTCGCGCGCCAGCGCCAGGCGGTTCATCACTTCTGTTATTCCCAAATACCGTCGTCAGGCCCAAGCCTCGTCAAGCAAGCGCTTCGGCGATCAGATCGTCCGCCGCTTCGGCGAGCAGCACATCATGGGCCTCGCCCGGCACCGCCTCGCGTCCGATTTCCAGCATCACCGGCACGGCGAGCGGGGAAATATGGTCGAGGGCGCGGTGGGTGATGTGGCCCCTGATTCGCCTCAGCATATCGCCAAGACGGCCAATATCCAAAAGTCCCGTCGCCGCATCCTGCCGCGTCGCCTGCAAGAGGATGTGATCCGGCTCGTGGCTGCGCAGCACGTCATAGATCAGATCGGCGGAGACGGTGATCTGGCGGCCGCTCTTTTCCTTGCCCGGATGGCGGCGTTCGATCAAGCCCGCAATCACGGCGCAATTGCGGAAAGTGCGTTTCAACAGGAAGGATTCGTCGAGCCAGGCTTCGAGATCGTCGCCGAGCATATCCTCGTCGAAAAGGTCGGAGAGGCTGAGCCGGCCATTGCCGATCATCAGTCCCATATCCTCGAGCCCCCAGATGGCCAGCGAATAATCGGTGGCGACGAAGCCGAGCGGCTTGGCGCCGGCCCGCTCCAGCCGGCGGGTGAGCAGCATGCCGAGCGTCTGGTGGGCGAGACGGCCTTCGAAGGGATAGGCGACCATGTAGCCGCGGCTGCCGCGCGGGAAGGTTTCGATCAGGAACTCGTCGCGCTTCGGCAGCATCGACTTGTCGTTCTGTAAGGACAGCCAGTCGCGCACCTGATCCGGCAGGCGCTGCCATCGGTCGGGATCGGCGATCATCGCCCGCACCTGCTCGGCGAGATAGGTCGACAGCGGAAACTTGCCGCCATTGTAGGAGGGGATCTTCGGATCGAGCGAAAAGGCCTGCGACGCCAGGCACTCGTTTTCACGGATGCCCTCGAAACGCAGCACCTTGCCGGAGAAGACGAACGTATCGCCCGGCGACATCTGCTCGAGGAAATATTCCTCGACCTTGCCCAGCGTGGCGCCGCCACGGCCGATCCTGCCGCCCTCGCCGCGCTTGACCATGCGGATATTCAGCATCGGGCTTTCGACGATGGTGCCGAGGTTGAGGCGGTATTGCTGGGCGACCGCAGGATTGGAGACGCGCCAGCGGCCCTCCTTGGTCTTGCGGATGCGGGCATAACGCTCGTAGGTCCGGAGCGCATAACCGCCGGTCGCGACGAAATCGACGATGCGCTCGAAGGTCTCCCAGCTGAGATCGGCATAGGGCGAGGCGCTGGTGACCTCGTCGTAGAGTTCCAGCATGTCGAAGGGTTCGGCGCAGGCCATGCCGAGCACGTGCTGGGCGAGCACGTCGAGCGCGCCGCGGCCGACGGGCGGGGTGTCCTGGGCGCCGATATAATTGGCGTCGAGGGCGGCCTGGCACTCCATGACCTCGAACCGGTTGGCCGGCACCAGGATCGCCTTCGAGGGTTCGTCCATGCGGTGATTGGCGCGGCCGATGCGCTGGGCAAGACGCGAGGCGCCCTTCGGCGCGCCGACATGGATGACCAGATCGACATCGCCCCAGTCAATGCCGAGATCGAGGGTGGAGGTGGCAACGACGGCGCGCAGCCGGTTTTCGGCCATCGCCGCCTCGACCTTGCGGCGCTGGCCGACATCGAGCGAGCCGTGATGGAGCGCGATCGGCAGGTTGTCGTCATTGATCGTCCAGAGCGCCTGAAACAGCATTTCGGCCTGGCTGCGGGTGTTGACGAAAAGCAGCGTCGTCTTGTGTTCGAGGAGCTTGTTGTAGACGTCGGGAATGGCATACCGGGCGGAATGGCCGGCCCAGGGAATGCGCTCCTCGGTCGACAGGATCGCGATATCGGGCTTGGCGCCGCCTTCGACGACGACGAGGCCGGCATGATGCTCCCTGCCCTCCTCCTGGCCGACCAGCCATTTCTGCAGGTCCATGGGCTCGGCGACGGTGGCCGAGAGGCCGATGGTCTTGAGGTCGGGGGCAAGGCGGCGGAGACGAGCCAGGCCGAGCGAGAGCATATGGCCGCGCTTGGAGGTAACGAGCGAATGCAACTCGTCGAGGACGATATATTTCAGGTCCTTGAAGAAGCGTTCGGCCTCGCGGTTGGCCAGCAGCAGGGCGACCTGTTCCGGCGTAGTCAGCAGAATATCCGGCGGGTTGAGCTTCTGGCGCTGGCGCTTGGCGTTCGGCGTGTCGCCGGTGCGGTTTTCTATCGTGACCGGCAGGCCCATCTCCGCGACCGGCTTCATCAGGTTGCGCTCGATATCGATGGCGAGCGCCTTCAGCGGCGAGACATAGAGCGTGTGGATGCCGGTGAAGGCGGAGCCGGGCGGGATCTTGCCGCGGCGGGTGAGATCGGTGAGCGAGGGCAGAAAACCGGCGAGCGTCTTGCCGGCGCCGGTCGGCGCAATCAGCAGCGTGCTTTCGCCGGCCTCGGCGCGGGCGAGCAGTTCCAGCTGATGGGCGCGCGGCCGCCAGCCCTTTTCCGCAAACCAGCGGGTAAAGGCGGCAGGCAGCAGGGCACGGGCTTCGGAATCGATCTGGTCCACGCCTGGAAGGTAGTGAAATGCCAGGGAAAAAGAAGAGCCGCGGGCCTTCACATGGCGATATAGCGGTCCTTGCGGTGGTTGATGGCAATCGTGAGGTTGAGAACGATCGCACCAAGCACGGAGCAGGCGATGATGAAGGGGGTGGCGACGAAGAAGGAAAGCGCCAGGATGATGCCGTCGAAGCCGAGCTGAACGAAGCCGGCGCGCCAGCCGAAGCGATCCTGGAGATAGAGGGCGAGAATGCCGATGCCGCCGAGGCTGGCGCGGTGGCGGAAGAGCGCCAGCATGCCGGCGCCGATGACGAGGCCGCCGAACAGCGCGCCGGCTATCGGATCGACATGGGCAATGGTGATGAAGCCCGAGACGAATTCAGACAGGACCGAGGTCAGCGCGATGGCGGCAAAGGTCTTGATGGTGAAAGCGAGACCCAAACGGCGGAAAGCAAGATAATAGAAGGGCAGGTTCACGACAAAGAAGCAGAGGCCGAAGCTGAAGCCGGTCGCATAATGGGCGAGGAAGGCCATGCCCGCCGTGCCGCCGGCAAGCAGCCCGGCGCCGGAGAGAAGCGTTACGCCGAGCACGGCGAGCATGCTGCCGGCGACGATGCCCTGGGCGTCGTCGAAGAGCGAATGACGATCGGCGCTGGAATTCAGAAGGCCTGCGAAAGCGTTGGATGCCATGTTGTTCCCCTGTCGGCTTTTCCGTCTTCTATCCGGGGTCAGGATAAAGGCAAGTGGCAAGCAGCAAGCGCGCCTCTTGACATCCGATATAATCGTGGATATTTTTTATCCACGAATTGAGGAGGCATCCTGCATGAAGATGAGCGACGGGGTCGAGCAGGCCATTCACAGCGTGGCGATGCTTTCCGGCCTCTCCGAAGGCGGCGTGCTTTCGGCGGCCGCGCTGGCGGAATTCCACGGCGTCTCGACGAGTTATCTGTTGAAGCATCTGCAGGCGCTGTCGGGCGCTGGCATCCTCGATACCGTGCCGGGGCCGAAAGGCGGATACAGGCTGGCAAAGGCGGCGAAAGAGATTTCGCTGCTCGACATCCTGCTTGCCGTCGAAGGACCGGCGCCGGCCTTCCGCTGCGCCGAAATCCGCCAGCGCGGACCGAACCCGGTCTCCGATCGGTTCTTTGCCCAACCCTGCACCATCAGTGCGGCGATGCTCAGAGCCGAACGGGTCTATCGGGCCGAACTTGCCAAGACCAGCATTGCCGATCTCGGCATCGAACTGAATGCCCTCGACGACGGATCGATCGCAGCCAGAGGCTGCGCTTTCCTCGAAATCCATGAACGCAAGACGGCTCGCTGAGCCACTCACACAGGAGAAAGACCATGCAACCACGTTTCAACTTCGCCAAAGCCGCTCCCGATGCCTACAAGGCGGTCGCCGCACTCGAGCAATATGTCCAGTCCTCCGGGCTGCAGCGCCGCTTCATCCACCTGATCAAGCTGCGCGCCTCGCAGATCAACGGCTGCGCCTATTGCGTCGACATGCATGTGAAGGAAGCCCGCCATGACGGGCTCTCCGAACAATGGATCAATCTGATGTGCGTCTGGCGGGAATCGCCGGTCTATGACGCCCGTGAACGGGCGCTGCTCGGCTGGGTGGATTCCGTGACCAACATCGCCAAAACAGGCGCCCCGGATGGCGACTACGAGACGCTGAAGGCGCATTTCTCCGAGAAGGAGATGACTGAGATTACGGTGGCGATCGGCGCGATCAACATCTGGAACCGGCTTGCCGTCGGCTTCCGCTCGCAGCATCCGATTGATGCGGCAACGAAGGCTGCGTGAGATATTTGCTGGAGGGGAAACATCCTCTGGCAACCGACCCGAAAACTCGGGTCGGTCGAATATCGGGTCACTCGTGATCCCGGGTGGCCCGTACGGCAACGGCGTCAAACCGATTGTCCGAGAGGTCGATGCTGTTGAACAGGTCTCGGACGACTTTCGCAATTTCCTCTGCGGAAGTGCCCTTGGCGTATTCTTCCTGCATACGGCGTCTCACAAGCTTTTCCAAATCTGACATAGTTCACCTCATCAAATCCGGCGCGGGAGGAGTGTCGCGCCGGGGCCGATCTGAGGCAAGTTACGATTTGTTTAGAATGGCTTACCGTTTTGTAAGGTTAGAGCGCGATGTAGCGATCGGCGCGGTGATTGATGGCGACGAAGAGGTTGAGGACGACGGCGCCGAGCACCGAATAGAAGACCACCGGCGGGATGGTGACGAAGAAGGCGGCGGCGAGCACGCACATGTCGATGGCGAGCTGGACGAGGCCGGCGCGGATGCCGAAACGCTCTTGCAGATAGATGCCGAGAATGCCGACGCCGCCGAGGCTGGCGCGGTGGCGATAAAGCGCCAGCAGGCCGAAGCCGAGCAGCAGGCCGCCGAGCAGGGCGGCCCAGGCCGGATGAATGCTCGAAATCGAAAAGAAGCGCGACTGCACATCGGCAATCACCGAGGTCAGGCCGATGGCGACGAAGGTCTTGATGGTGAAGGCCATGCCGAGGCGCTTCCACGAGAGATAGAAGAACGGCAGGTTGAGCAGGAAGAAGGCGAGGCCGAAATTGACGTCGAAGGCATAGTGCAGAAGGAAGGCCACACCGGCGGTGCTGCCGGTGAGAAGGCCGGCGCTGGCAAGCACGTAGAGGCCGAGCGCGGCAACCAGGCTGCCGGAGAATATGCCCTGCACATCCTCGATCGGGGTGTGGCGCGTCGCGCTGGTGTTCCAGACGCCAAGAGCATTGATGAGCTGTGTCATGTCGCCAATCTCCACGGCAGACGATGTTAAAAAACGCGCTGGGGGAGACCCGGGCGCGACGGAATTTTGCATAATGAAAGAAGCCGGAGCGCCTCGGCGATAATTGCCGGGCATCTCTGATGATGCAGCGCAGTATCGGGTTTTTCGGTCTTTTGATCAAGCAAAATAGGTAAGCAATGCTGACCTATTAAAAAATCGCAAGAAATGTTCGCTCACGCTGGTTTGCGCGTAAGGAACAGAATGCCGGATACCGGTTTTCCGCCATCTTTGCGAATGACCGACTTGACGGTCGCAAGGATTTGCAAGCCGTGACGGGCAAGAAGCGCCCTGACATAGCTTTCCGAATGGGCGTAACGCAGCGACGGGGCGAGATGGAAGCCCTCGCCGTCTCCCGCATCCTCGACGGAAAAGGCGATATCGGCGCCTGATGCCGCGAGTTCTCCGATGATGGCAAAGACGCTTTCGAGATTGCCGAGATACATCAGAACATCGGCCGCCGTCACCAGATCGGCGCGATGGCGGGCGGCATCGGCAAAGAGACCGGAGAGATCGGGTGCGAGCGAGAGGTCGGCCTGGGCGAGACTGTCATACACCTGTTTCTCGGCCGCCTTCACCAGCATGTTCTGCGAGAGGTCGAAGCCTTCCAGGCGGTCGACACGGCCACGGATCTCCGGGCCGAGCAGGCCGGTGCCGCAGCCGAGATCGACGGCGCGTTCGTAACGCCTGCCGGTGGAGGCGATCAGCGCTGCGAGCTTCTGCGGGACGCTGTAGTCGAGTTTTTCAACAAGGGCTGATTCGAAACGATCGGCATAGTCGTCGAAAAGGCGCTCGACATAGCGGCTTGGCGGCCGGTCGGGCGTGGCTACGTCGCCGAGAATGGCGAGCTTGAGCGTTGCGCCGAAAATATCATCGGGATCGAAGGCAAGCGTCCTGCGGTAGGCCTCGATCGCGGCATCCGCCCTGCCCGCCTTTTCCAGATAGGTGGCGAGGCGATACCAGCCGGCGGCCCAGGCCGGCACGAGTTCGAGCGCCTGTTCCATCAGTTCGGCGGCCGCGTCCGGCTCACCGCCTTCTTCGAGCATCCTGGCATAGTCGGCGCGGCGGTCGGCGATGACATCGCCGGAGGAAAGCTGGTGGTGCATCAACGGACCTATTGGTTGGCCCGCATTTGGCGGCGGCCACAAAAAAACTCAAGTCCTATTTCAGAGGCGAAGCGGCCAATTCCGGAAAGGGCTTGCGGGCTGAAGGCCGCGACCTTATTCCAAGGGCAAACAGGAGATGGCTTATGTCCGATCAGGCGAACAGGTTCCTCGGCGATTCAATCGGCCGCACAGTGATAAAGCTTATCGTCGTGTCGCTGATCGTCGGTTTCGTCATGACCGTCTTCGGCCTGACGCCGTGGAGCATCATCGACGGCGTGCGCGACTTCATCCTGGAAGTCTGGCACCGGGGCTTTTCGGCACTCGGGCGCGTCGGCGACTATCTGATCCTCGGCGCGACGATCGTCATCCCGCTCTTCGTCATCCTTCGTCTTTTCAGCTACCGCCGGTAACATGACATCCATCGATCTTTCCAGGCGCGGGCTGCTGCGCCTTTCCGGACTTGCGCTCGCCGCCGGCATCGCCGGCTGCACCACGACCCCGCGGATCGCCGGGACGCCGTCCGACGGCGAGGACGAGACGGCGCGGGTGCTGCCGCTCGTCAACCAGCTCAGAGCCAAAAACGGCCTGCCGCCGCTGGCCGTCGACCCGGCAGCGAGTACGGCTGCTCTCTTCCAGGCGAAGCGCATGGCGAGTGCCGGCAAGATGGCGCACCTCATGAGCATGACCGACAGTTTTGGCGCGCGTGTGAAAGCAAGTGGTGTCCGGCTGCCGGCGGCA
This sequence comes from Rhizobium sp. BK591, assembly GCF_014195045.1. Classification (NCBI taxonomy): domain Bacteria; kingdom Pseudomonadati; phylum Pseudomonadota; class Alphaproteobacteria; order Hyphomicrobiales; family Rhizobiaceae; genus Rhizobium; species Rhizobium sp. BK591. The sequence goes on along the minus strand of NZ_JACIAZ010000004.1, from coordinate 509,494 downwards.
GAGAATATCGCCTCCGGCCAGCAGAGCGTCGATGCCGTGGTGACGGCCTGGATCAACTCGCCGCATCATCTGGAAAACATGCTCGGGCGTTATGACGGCCTCGGTGTCGCCGTCGCCCATAATCCCTCTTCCCGGAACCTGCCCTATTGGGCCATGGTGCTTTCCAGCTGAGGCGATTCCGCCTGCAGCAATTCAGAATGTTACAGCGTCCCTAGCGCCTCTCACCAGGACGCGCGGCGCTGTCGCGGCGAGGCAGGCATGGATAGCAGGATCGACGACAACAGGCTCGCTTTCGACGTGACCCACCGGCTGGTGCTGTCGATCGCCCTTCCGATGACGCTCGGCTTCATGACGACGCCGCTGCTCGGGCTGACCAACACCGCCGTGGTCGGCCGCATGGGCAATGCGGAGGCGCTGGCGGGGCTGGCGATCGGCGCGATGCTCTTCGATCTGATCCTCGGCAGCTTCAACTTCCTGCGCGCTTCGACCACAGGGCTGACGGCGCAGGCCTATGGCCGCCGGGATCAGCACGAACAGCAGGCGGTTTTCTCCAGGGCGATGATCTCGGCGCTCGGCTGCGGACTGGCGCTGCTCTGTCTTTCGCCACTGCTGATGGCGGCGGGCTTGACGCTGATGGGCGCGGAGGGTGCGATCGCAGAGGCGACCAGCACCTATTTCTCCATCCGCATGCTGGCGGCACCGGCGGCGCTGGCGAATTACGCCATCCTCGGCTTCGTGCTCGGACGCGGACAGGGCAATATCGGACTGCTGCTGCAGGCGATCATCAACGGCATCAACATCCTGCTTTCCATCTATCTCGGCCTGACCCTCGATTGGGGCGTGACGGGGGTCGCCTGGGGAACGATGGCGGGCGAAACCGTCGGCGCGCTTGCCGGGCTTGTCATCGTGCTGCGCGGCTTTAACAAGGCAGAGCGGCCGGCATGGGCGGAGATCGTTTCGCGGCATCGGCTGGCCGAGCTTTTCGCGCTCAACCGCGACATCCTGATCCGCACCTTCGTGCTGATCGGCGCCTTCACCATCATGACGCGGATCGGCACCAGCTTCGGCGCGGTGACGCTTGCCGCCAACGCCGTGGTGATGAATTTCTTCCTGCTGTCTGGCTACTATCTCGACGGGCTTGCCAATGCCGCCGAACAGATTATCGGCCGGGCGATCGGCGCGCGTTACCGGCCGGCCTTCGACCGCGGGCTGAGGCTGACGATCTTGTGGTCCTTCGGGCTGGCGGCGATCGGCTCCGCCTTCTTCTTCCTCGCCGGACCCTGGCTGATCTCGGTGCTGACGACTTCACCCGAGGTCCGGCAGGCCGCCGAAACCTATCTGCCCTGGGCGGCGGTGACGGGGCTGACCGGCGCGCTCGCCTTCCTGATGGACGGGGTCTTCATCGGCGCGACATGGTCGGCCGAGATGCGCAACCGGATGCTGATGTCCTTTGCCGGCTATCTGCTGATGCTCGCGGTCTTCGTGCCGCTCTTCGGCAATCATGGCCTGTGGCTGGCGATGAACGCCTTCCTGCTCTTCCGCGGCGTCTTCCTGGCGATGCTGGTCAAGCGGCGCGCCGATCAGACCTTCCGCGCCGCCCAATAATCCCGCCTGGTATCGCGCAGGTCGCGGATCGAGCCGGCCTTTTCGCGGTCCAGGAGTTTCGACAGGCCGCGGACGATATCGCCGGCGAGGCCCGGGCCTTCATAGACCATGCAGGAATAGAGCTGGACGAGATCGGCGCCGGCCCTGATCTTTTCCAGCGCGGTTTCGGCCGAGGAGACGCCGCCGACGCCGATGATCGGCAGATCAGGGCCGACGCGCTTGCGCATCCTGGCGAGCACCGCCGTCGACTTTTCGAACAGCGGCACGCCGGAAAGGCCGCCCGCCTCCTTCGCCTGGCGCTGATCCTTCAGCCCGTCGCGCGACAGCGTGGTGTTGGAAACGATCAGGCCATCCAGCGCATGCGAGAGTGCTTCGGCGGCGATATCATCCATGCCTTCCTCGGTCAGATCGGGGGCGATCTTCAGAAAGACCGGGATCTTCCGGCCTGTTGTCGCCGCCATCTCGTCGCGTGCCGCAAGCACGGATGACAACAGCACCGCCAGGCTTTCGCGCCCCTGCAGGTCGCGCAGGCCGGGCGTGTTCGGCGAGGAGATGTTGGCGGTGAAATAGCGGGCGACGGAATAGAAGCGGCGGATGCCGGCGACATAATCGGCGACGCGGTCCTCGCTGTCCTTGTTGGCGCCGATATTGACGCCGATCATGCCACCGCCCGTTAGCGCGGCGAGGCGCCCAAAGGCGGCATCATGGCCTTCATTGTTGAAACCGAGACGGTTGATGACGCCTTCATCCTCCACCAGGCGGAAGATGCGCGGCCGCGGATTGCCGGATTGCGGTTTCGGCGTCACCGTGCCGATCTCGGTAAAGCCGAAGCCGAGCTTCAGCAGCGCCTCCGGCACCTCGGCATTCTTGTCGTAACCCGCGGCCATGCCGAGCGGGTTGTCGAAGGTAAGGCCTGCGACGGTCTGGCGCAGGCGCGGATCGGGCTTGAGCTGGCAGGCGGGCACGAGGCCGGATTTCAGCGCGGCGATCGACATGCCGTGTGCCGTTTCCGGATCGAACAGGAAGAGACCCTTGCGGGCGAGACGCTTGAAAGGATCGATCATGGCCTAAGCTCCGGGAAAATATGGGCGCCGGCTTCGTCGAGCGGCAGAGGCGCCTCCCAGAGCACGGCCGCCAGCGGCAGATCGGCGAAGAGATGCGGGAAGAGATCGCCGCCGCGCGAAGGCTCGAAGACCAGCTTGTCACCGAAGCCGCTGCCATCGACCGCAATCAGCAGCAGGCCGGACTGGCCGGCAAAATGCAGGGCGGCGGTCTGCTTCACCTGGGCTGCCGTCGAGAAATGGATGAAGCCATCCGTGAGATCGATGCCGGCGCCATGAAAAGTGCCGGTTTGTCTGGCTTGCTGCCAGAGCGTTTCCGTCACGATCTTGTAAAGGGTCGGTGTCAGGGTCATCATGGCCTCGCGACTGCTGGTCCTTGGTCACGAGGCTTTGCCGGAAAGAGGCGGCGATGTCCACGCCCCGGCGCGAAAAACGGGACCGCTGGAACAGAATTAGAGCATGATGTCGTCCGAAAACCGCGCACACTTTTCGGCATCATGCTCCAGTAGCAAAATCCGGAGGATGAGACGATGAAGGTTTTAGTTCTGACACTTGGCGTTTTTCTCCTGCCGTTGGCGGCCTCGGCGGCTGAAACCGACGCCGGCCGCTTCCAGCTGGAGAAGAGCGGCGATCATTTTGTCCGTCTCGACCGGCAGACCGGCGCCATGTCGATCTGCCAGGACAAGGACGGCGCCCTCGTCTGCCGGATGGCGGCCGACGAGCGGGCGGCCTATGAGGACGAACTCGACCGGCTGGCAAAGCGGGTGACGGCGCTTGAACAGGGCAATGTCGCCCAGCGCGCGCTGCCGAGCGACGCCGAGGTCGAGCGCTCGATCAGCATCATGGAGCGGATGATGAAGAGTTTCATGGGGATGGTGAAGGAGTTCCAGGCTGAGGAAAACACCAATCCCCTTCCGCAGAAGACCTGATTGATATAGTCCTATGCCAGCAAGCCAGCATGCAACGCGGAGGGACGGCGTCGCATGCAGGCATGATCGGGCTCTTGGGAGGGAGTTTTCGATGCAGGAACAAACCATCATCATTGCCGACGATCATCCGCTTTTCCGCGACGCGCTACGCCAGGCGGTGATCGGCATGGAAGGCCGGCAGTCGATCGTCGAAGCCGGCGATTTCGCGGCCGCACGCCGGGCCGCCGGCGCCCACGCGGATGCCGACCTGATGCTGCTCGACCTCGCCATGCCCGGCGTCAGCGGCTTTTCCGGGCTGATGGCATTGCGCTCGGAATTCGCCAGCCTGCCGATCGTCATCGTCTCGGCCACCGACGATGCGACGACGATCCGCCGGGCGCTGGAGCTCGGGGCTTCCGGCTTCATTTCGAAATCTTCCGGCATCGACGATATCCGCCGCAGCATCCAGACGGTGCTTGCCGGCGACATCGCCACGCCGGAAAGCTACCGCGACGGGCAGGAGCAGGATCCCGATGTCGCCGACCTGATCCACCGTCTGCATACGCTGACGCCGCAGCAGAGCCGGGTGCTGACCATGCTCGGCGAAGGGCTGCTGAACAAGCAGATCGCCTATGAACTCGGCGTCTCCGAGGCGACGATCAAGGCGCATGTCTCGGCGATCCTGCTGAAACTCGATGTCGACAGCCGGACGCAGGCCGTGATTCAGCTCGGCAAGATCAATATGGCGATGGTTGCCTGAACGTGGCACGCCTGATGTGACAGGATTTTATTCCTCCTGATCTTTACTCGGGCGGGCCGGTCGGTTAACATTCCGCCCGGTTGAAGCGCGCCGCTGAATCAGCCGCGCAGGGATCGGGCGCATATGCTGTCACACGACCAGATTTGGGAAGCGATCGACAGGCTTGCCGAACGGCGCGAGCTGACGCCATCCGGTCTTGCGCGCCGCGCCGGGCTCGACCCGACCTCGTTCAACAAGTCGAAACGGCTTTCCGCCGACGGGCGCTTGCGCTGGCCTTCGACGGAATCGATCGCCAAGGTGCTCGACGCGACAGGGGCGAGCATGGAGGAGTTTCTTGCCTTCATGCGGCCGGACGCCGGGCCGGGCCAGCCGGCCGGACAGTCTGACGGCGCGTTTCCGCCGCAAGGCAGCTCCATTCCACTGCTCGGCTTCGCGCAGGCCGGCGCCGGCGGCTTCTTCGACGATGGCGGTTTTCCGGCCGGCCAGGGCTGGGACGTGGTGGAATTTCCGGCAGCCCCGGCACAGAAGGCGGGCGTCTATGCGCTGGAGGTGCAGGGCGAGAGCATGATGCCGCTTTACCGCGACGGCGACGTGCTGATCGTCGAGCCCGGCGCCCAGGTGCGCCGCAACGACCGCATCGTCGTGCGCACAAACGAGGGCGAGGTGATGGCCAAGGTGCTGCTGCGGCAGAGCCCGCGGTCGATCGAACTGATGTCACTCAATCCCGAACATCCCAACCGCACCCTCGAGCTTTCCGACGTCGATTGGATCGCCCGCATCATCTGGGCCAGCCAATAGGAAGATATTCCATGCGCCCTGCCGCCATCTTCACAGGTCTCACAGGGATGGTGGTGGTGGCCGGCCTGCTGATGGCGGGCGAAGCAAGACTTCGCAGCGGCGCAGTCGGGGAAGAGACGACGTCCGCAGAGGAAACGGCGACTGCGGCGGAGGCTGCCCCCGCAGCCGGCAAAGCCGCTGCGATTTCGGACGATCAAGCCGAAATGATCGCCCGGTCAGCGGAACCGGCGGTTCCGCCCGCTCCGGATCCAGGCGGCGATGTCGCACCCAAACCCGCCAATATAGCGCAAAAAGCGGAGACGACGGCCGGGCAGGCGGCCGGCCCGGCCGCGAAAAAACCGATGGAACTGGCGCGGCCGATGGTCGAAAATGCCGGCATGCTTTCCTTTGGCGAGCGGAAACTTCAGCTTACCGGCATCGTGCCGACGCCGGCGGACAGAATATGCGGGCCGGCGGGCCGGCAATGGCCCTGCGGCATGATGGCGAAGACGGCGCTGCGTCAGCTGCTGCGCAACCGCAGCGTCACTTGCGATGTCGAGACAGCGGAATGGAAGGAAACGGTGACGGCCGCCTGCCGGCTCGGCACCCAGGATCTCGGCTCATGGCTTGCCGAAAATGGCTGGGCGGAAGCGGCGGCGGGGTCGCCGCTTGCGGGGATCGCCGAGACGGCCAGGCAGGCGGGAAAAGGCGTCTATGGCGCCGATCCGCGCCGCAAATGACCGGCCGCCATGACAAGCGCGAACAGCCGCGGATATGGCCGATCTCTTGTAATGACTGCAACCAATTCCTAATCTGGGCAGATCGAAAAAGGAATCAGAGATGAACAAGCCGCTTTCCGCCCATGATGCGCTGATCTACGTGATGGTCATGGCATCCGCCGTCGACAGCACGATGAACGACAGGGAGATGACAAGGATCGGCCAGTTGATCGGGTTCCTGCCGGTTTTCCGGGATTTCGACGACGACAAGCTGATTTCGGTGGCGCGCGACTGCGCCGCGCTGCTGGCCGGGCCGGAAGGCCTCGACGTCGTGCTCGAAACCGTGCGCGACACCCTGCCGGTAAAGCTTTACGACACGGCCTATGCGCTGGCCGTCGAAGTGGCCTCCGCCGACCTTTCGGTCAAGGCGGAAGAATTGCGGCTGCTCAGCCTGCTGCGCGACCGGCTCGGTCTCGACAAGCTCACCTGCGCGGCGATCGAGCGCAGCGCGATTGCGCGCTTCCGCAAGGGCTGAGCGCGCGCAGTTCGGACCGCGGCGTCAATAGAGCCCGTAGGGGAAATACCGCAGATAGATTTCCTGAAGACGGCCGTTGCGCGACAGCGTGGCGAGCGCGTGGTCGATGGCCGCCGTCAGCACGCCATCCTTCTGCCGCAGCATGATCGTCATGCCCTCGCCGAGGAAATGTTCGGAGAGATAGGGACCGTCGAAAAGCGCGCAGCATTTGGCCGAAGCCGGCGAAGAGACCCAGAAGGAAAGCTGCAGCGCATCGGCGAAAGCGGCATCGACCTTGCGGTCCTTGAGTGCCGCCAGCAGGGCGTCCTTGGTGTCGAAGGCTTGCGCCTTGATCGCCGGGAAGAAGGCGGCCAGCATCGCCTCATGCACCGTCCCCCGGACGACACCGACCGGATGGCTGGAAAGGGCGGCAGCCGTCTTGCCGTCGAGCGGCACGGCGAGATTGCGCACGAAGCGCGCCGGCAGCATCAGATAGGGTCGGGAGAAGACGAATTGCCGGCGCAGCTCCGGCGTCACGGCAAGGCCGGCAATGACGGCATCGCCCTGCGAGGCGGCAAGCGCATCCTTGAGGTCGGCGAAGGGGATCGCCTGGATCTGGCACTTGTCCGAGATCTCCAGCTCGCTGCAGATTTCGCGGGCGAGGTCGACATTGAAGCCGGAGAGCTTGCCGTTCTGATCGGTGAAATTGAAGGGCGGGAAATCGACCGACGTCAGGAAGCGCAGGCGCACCAGCGAGGAGAGATCCGGTCTCGCAAGACGTTCGCGCGCATCGAAAAGCAGCGGCAGCGAGGGCGATGCCTGCTGGGCGGATGCGGCAAGGCTCGAAAAGAGCGCTGGCAAAAACAGGCCGAACGCGAAGAAAACCTTCAGAGTCAGGGATGCCAGCTTGGATTGCGTCATCGTGATCTTGATCTCGGGGCTCAGTGGGAAGCGTTGCGGCGAGATGTATCAGAGTCATGCGTGGCGGGGAATATGTGTGGGAGTGGGGGAGCAGAATGACAGTCGCGTCGGCACACCCGCCTCGCCCTTCGAGGCCGGCGGAGCACCTCAGAATGAGGCTCTGTTGCATGCCGGTTCCGAGGCTTGATCCTGGGTGCCATGGCGCGCAGCTCTTGCCCCTAAAAATTGCGGGCATCCGCGCCGCCGTGTTAGCGCGGAATTAAAGAATATCGCCTTTTATTTGTTGCGACGACATCGGACCCCGCCAGCCGATCGCATGATGCACGCGTCAGTCCAAACCTATCCTTGAACCGCAATATTGAAGCAGTCCTTTCTGCAGCAATTGATTTCAAAAGCACCGGGCGCGCGACACGCCCCGTCAATCGGGTGACATTTCCATGCTGAAGCATCTGAAAATCCGCACAAAAATCATCTCGGTCGTGGCGCTGCTCGGGCTGATCACGATGGCCGGGCTGATCTACGTCATCTCCGAGTTCCGCCGTGCGGACGCCGCCTACAGCGCCTTCATCGATCATGAAGCGCAGGCCTCGATGCTGAGCGCGCGCGCCAGCGCATCGGCGGTGGCCTCGGTGCTGCAGGTAACCCTGATTGCCGACATGAAGCCCGATACGCCGGCATTCCAGACGGCGCTCGCCACGCCGAGCAAGCTGCCGCAGGCGCGTGACCGGATGAAGCAGGCGCTGGCGCTGGTGCCCAGCCGCAAGGCGGCGATCGATGAGATCCAGGCCGGCATCGACGAAATCGAAATCCTGGCAAACAAGATCATCGAACAGAGCAAGGCCAAGGACAGCGCCGGCGCGCTTTCGAATGTTGCCCTGATCAATGCCAAGCTCGATGCCCTGACGCCGAAAATGATCGCCAACAATGATGCGATGATGGCGATGCTCAATGATGGCGGCGATGCGCTCTCGGCTTCCGTCAACGGGCGGATCGTCCTCTGCCTCGTGCTGATCGGCATCGCCGTTCTCATTGCCGTCGGCGTCAGCGTGGTCGTCGCCCAGATGGGCATCGCCGGCCCGATGACGCAGCTGCGCCAGCGCATGACGCGGCTTGCCGAAGGCGATACGACAAGCGAAGTCAGCGGCCTCGACCGCCGCGACGAAGTCGGCCAGATGGCAAAGGCCGTCTCGATCTTCCGCGACAACGCGATCGAACGGGCGGAGATCGAGGCGCGCGCCGAAACCGACCGTAATGTCAGCGATGGCGAGCGGCGCGAACGCGAGGCGCAGAAGGCCCGCGAAGCATCCGAACTCGAACGCGCCGTTGCCGCACTCGGCGACGGCCTGCGCCGCCTTGCCGCTGGCGATCTCGCCTCGCATATCGACGAGCCCTTCGTCGCGCATCTCGATGCGCTGCGTGAGGATTTCAACAATTCGGTCGAGAAGCTCAACGAAACCATGCACACGGTCGGCGCCAATGCCCGGGCGATCGGCGCCGGCGCCAACGAGATCCGCTCGTCCGCCGACGAACTTTCCCACCGGACGGAACAGCAGTCGGCCTCGGTCGAAGAGACGGCAGCGGCCCTCGAAGAGATCACCACGACGGTGCGCGACGCCGCCAAGCGTGCCGAGGAGGCGAGCCAGCTCGTCGCCCGCACCCGCCTCGGCGCCGAGAAATCCGGCGAGGTCGTCCGCAAGGCGGTCTCCGCCATGCAGCAGATCGAGAAGTCCTCGGGCGAAATCTCCAACATCATCGGCGTCATCGACGACATCGCCTTCCAGACCAACCTGCTGGCCCTGAACGCCGGCGTCGAAGCGGCGCGCGCCGGCGAAGCCGGCAAGGGCTTTGCGGTCGTCGCCCAGGAAGTGCGTGAACTCGCCCAGCGCTCGGCCAATGCCGCCAAGGAGATCAAGGGGCTGATCACCAATTCCGGCACGCATGTGCAGACCGGCGTCTCGCTGGTCGGCGAGACAGGCAAGGCGCTCGATGCGATCGTTGCCGAAGTGCAGGAAATCAACCAGCATGTCCACGCGATCGCCGAAGCCTCCCGCGAACAATCGATCGGGCTTCAGGAGATCAACACCGCCGTCAACACCATGGATCAGGGCACCCAGCAGAATGCGGCGATGGTCGAGGAATCCACCGCCGCCAGCCACAGCCTCGCCACCGAAGCGGCGGCGCTGAACAATCTGCTCGGCCAGTTCAGGCTGACCGGCACAGGCGGCTTCACCGCCAGCGCGCCGATCCCGGCCGCAGCACCGCGCGTGGCCCCGCGCCCGGCGGTCAGGGCAGCCCCGATCCGCGTCGCCAAAGAAGGCACCGCCCGTCCGGCCGCCTCGCCGGCCCGCGCGCTCGGCCAGAAAATCGCCAACGCCTTCGGCGCCGGCAGCAGCACACCATCGTCAAGCCCAGATGCGGACTGGACGGAATTCTGAGCCGGTCAAAACAGGCATTGGAAAGGGCGGCTGCGGCCGCCCTTTCCTTTTAGGTATCGTCTAAGCCGGCCGCCAGCCGACCTCGACGAGGATGTTTCCGGGCGCCGTGCAATAAAACAGCCAGCCGCCGCGCATGGCGGCCGGCGGGCCGGACAGATCAGCACCGGCAGCCGCAAGCCCGGCATGGACCGCATCGACATCCGCCCTCTCGGGCAGAATGAAGCCGATGTGATAGGTCTGGCGCCCCATTTCCACCTGATCGGCGGTGCCGAATTTTGCGATTGCGTGGCTGAGGACGATTTCGAGGCCGGTATCGTCTTCCAGGATCGCGAGGCCGTTCTGACCGCGCATATCCTTAAGCTTCAGACCGAAATGGCGGATGAAGAAATCCGCCGTGGCAGCGACATCGGGAACGTGGAAATCGAGATGGTTCAAGCGCATGACAGTCTCCGTTCGAAAAAATCCCGGGACTGCCTTTTTGCCGTCTCCGCACGCCGCCGGGATCCCGCATCTTGATGCGGATCACGTCGCGGGTTCTCGTGCCATGGCACGGAGCAGAGCTTCCCCAGAGCGTTTAACGCTCGAAAGGAAGGGACCGGGCTTACCTCAACCGATCCTGCCTTTTTCGACGATGCCGATCTAGCAGACGGCACCGGTTTCGGCAATGGATGGGTCGGCGCGTCTGGAGGAACGGGATTCTCACCCTATTATCCATAGGTGGACGTCGCGTCCGGCCGCTCGATCACGACGTCCCCCGGGGTGCTTCCCAAAGGATTGAAGAGCGGCATGGGCATTCGTGTCGGGAACTCTCTCCGGCAAGGGGTAGAGTGACACTATTCACGGCATTGGGAGGGATGGACATGAAACCTGCAATCATCGGCCTTGTCGGCACGCTCGTTCTGGCAGGATGCAACACCGTCAGCTACAACGGACCGGGCCTCGAACCCATCCCCGGCAGCATTACCTATAGCGGCCAGCCGCGGACCAAACTCACCAAATCGCCGGTTGGTTCCGCCTTTCCGCATGATTTCATCGACCAATACGGCCGGCAGGTGGAGGAAACGTACATCATCCAGTCCGACCGGAGCCTGATCATCGCGCACCGGCAATATAAGCCGATCCGCTTTTTCGGGGATTAGGCCTTGGTCGGCGTGGTTTAGATACATCGCCCAGACGGTTTAGAGGCCATGGGTCTGGATCAAGTCCGGGGTGTCTTCGGCAAGCGCGCCGACCGCCGCTTGACGGACTTCGAGTCTGGATTTCAGTCCGAGCCGGATCAACCCGTCAGGGCCAGCCAATCACCGATCGTTTTTCCGTAACGCCGCGTGGAGCGGATGGCCGGAGCCGGCCGCTGTTGGGTTGCCACCGTCCTTCGGATTTCACGCGGGCTCAGCTTGAATTCGTGGATGAAGGCGCGCGTAAAATTGGCGGCGACCTCGAAACCGGCGGCTTCCGCGATTTCTGAAATCGGCCTGTGGTCGGCCGGATTGCTGAGATCCGCATAGGCCTGCAGCAATCGCCGCTTGCGAATATAATTGAGCACGCCTCCGTTCGCCTCAAACAGCTGGTAAAGCCGCGTACGCGAAATCCCCAACGCGCGGCACATCATGTCCGGTGTCAAGTTTTCCGAATGGAGATTGACGTGAATGTAGCGGTGCGCCCGCTCCATCAGTCCCATGTTGGCCTGGTTTTGACCGGTATCAGTCCTTGTGGACGATGCGGCGCCCGCAACGACCATATCGCCGATGGTTTGGATGATCCGGGGCACTTCCTCTATCGTCAGATTGCCGAGGTTCGTTTCGAGGCCCGTGAGATAGCCCGTGAGCAACTCGGCGTGGCTGCCCGAAAGAACCGTGTTGCCGGCGCTCTGGAGAAGGCCCGCATCGCGAGCCAGCAGCTCATACGGCAGGAACACGAGCAAAGCTTCGGTATCGGTCATCCGTCCGCGATAGGGGCTGCCGAGAGACATGAAAAATATCTCGCCGGCACCGGTCTCGGTGACACGACGGTTGACCTCGGTCCAGGCCTGGCCGCTGCGCTGCAGGCCGACGTTCCAATGGTCGATGGGGCTCGATCGAAGCATGGCCTGATCGCGGATATATCTGTGGGCATGCGCACGCTGCTGGACGACCAGGATATCGCCGAGATGCCAGCCGATCTGCTCTGCGAGGAACCCGTCTTCCGGTGATTTTCCCTCCGGCAGATGAACATCCACGAGCGGCGCCATATGTGCCCGCCAAGCCTCGAATTGTTCTGCCGGCGGCAGGTCCTGCGTCGAGAATCGCAGCGGCACGAGTGCAGGGGAGGCATGGAGTGGGCGTTCCTTGCGCATGGCCGGTTCACGCGGCCATCGCCGCCGCTCCATATGCGCCGGCCGTTCCTGTTCGGCGGCAGCATCATCGTCGGATTCAGACCCTGTAGCCATCCAATTCCTCCAGCGCATAACCCGACCCGAGCCATGAAAATTGAGAAAAGCAATTGTTTTTGCGGCTGAAATCTCCGCAGAACTACGTCTGAAAACGCGGAAGTGCTCGAAAAGTATCCTCCATAAGTTGTTTACCATATTCCTTTTCGCTCTGAAATGTACGGAGCGATAATTTCCAGGACGTGAGGATAACGACAATTGCCTCCCTTAGCTGTATCTAAATAAACATCGGTTCTTTCCAAAAGAAAAACCGGATGAATAAAATATTCGCCTGATCGAACGACTTAGTGTCGCGGCATGTCGAAGTAAAGATCGAAGATTTCATAGCAAAATCTGAAAACACGGGAGGTGGTCGTGAACTATCTTGGTAAGATTCGTGCGCGCTCTGTTCTAACTTCGGCTCGTGATGCAAAGTACCCATCCGGAACATCTCGTACTCTCAAGAGAATTCTTGTCACCGGTGGTGCAGGTTTCCTCGGATCCCATCTGTGCGAGACGCTTTTGGCCGCCGGACACCAGGTGATCTGCCTCGACAACTTTTCCACCGGCATGCGGCGCAATATCGCCCATCTGAAGGGGGTCGATCGCTTCAATGTCATTGCCCACGATATCGTCCACCCGCTCGATCTGGAAGTCGACGAGATCTATAACCTCGCCTGCCCGGCATCGCCGCCGCATTATCAGGCCGATCCGATCCATACGACAAAGACCTGCGTGCTGGGCTCCCTCAACCTTCTGGAGCTGGCCGCGCGCACCGGCGCACGCATCCTTCAGGCATCCACCTCCGAAGTCTACGGCGACCCGAACGTCCACCCGCAAGTCGAAAGCTACTGGGGCAACGTCAATTCGTTCGGGCCGCGCTCCTGCTATGACGAGGGCAAGCGGTGCGCCGAGACGCTGTTCTTCGACTTCCACAACACGCACGGCGTCGAGATCAAGATCATCCGCATCTTCAACACCTACGGCCCGCGGATGCGTCCGGACGACGGCCGCGTCGTCTCGAATTTCATCGTTCAGGCCCTGACGGGGCAAGACATCACGATCTATGGCGACGGTTCGCAGACCCGCTCGTTCTGTTTCGTCGATGATCTCATCGGCGGCATGGTCCGCATGATGGCCTCACCGTCGTCGCTGACGGGGCCTGTCAATCTCGGCAATCCGGGCGAATTCACGATCCGGGAGCTGGCCGAGCAGGTGATCGGATTGACCGGCTCGCGGTCGCAAATCATCCATCGCGCTCTGCCGGTTGACGATCCGCGTCAACGTCGCCCCGATATTTCGCTTGCCATGCAGGAACTCGACTGGCGGCCGAAGATCGAGCTGTCGAGCGGCCTGCGTCAGACGATCGACTATTTCGATGGCCTTCTCACCCGTCCGGCACGCGAACTGGAGGCGGTCTGATGGATGCGCCCCGGGTCCTTGTCACGGGCGGTGCCGGCTATATCGGCAGCCACACCGCCAAGCTCCTCCGCTCGGAGGGGATTGAGCCTGTCGTCTACGACAATCTCACGACCGGAAACCGTTCCTCCGTGCGCTGGGGCCCTTTCGTCGAAGGTGACGTCCTCGACTCGTCATGCCTGATCGAGGTCATCGAGAAATATGCTCCCGATGCCGTCATCCACTTTGCCGCCTCGGCCTACGTGGGCGAGTCCGTGCAAAACCCAGCGAAATATTACAACAACAATGTCGGCGGTGCGTTGTCGCTTATCGATGCCTGCCGGCAGACCGGGCTTCGGAACGTCATCTTCTCATCGAGTTGCGCCGTCTACGGCGTCCCCTCGGTGCTGCCGATCGATGAGACGTTGCCGAAGGCTCCGATCAATCCCTACGGCAAGACCAAGCTTATCGGCGAGCATATGCTCGCCGATTATGCGGCGGCCTACGGCCTGCGGTATGTTGCCCTGCGTTACTTCAATGCCTGTGGCGCCGATCCGGACGGCGATCTTGGCGAATGGCACGTTCCGGAAACTCATCTCATTCCGCGGGCGCTGCTGGCCGCGGCCGGCCGGATTCCGCATCTGGAGATATTCGGCGATGATTACGATACTCCCGATGGGACCTGCATAAGGGACTATATTCGCGTCGCAGATCTCGCGCGCGCCCATGTTCAGGCCTTCACCCATCTCGCCAAAGGCGGAGCAAACCTCGCTGTCAACCTCGGCACCGGGCGGGGTTTTTCCATCAGGGAAGTCCTGCGCGTGATCCAGGAAACGACCGGATGCGCAGTCCCGGTCGTCATCCATCCGCGCCGGCCGGGCGATCCACCCAGCCTCTACGCCGACGCCAGCCTGGCCCGCGAGACGCTCCGCTTCCAGCCTCGTTATTCCGACCTCCAAACCATCGTGCGGACAGCGGCTCCGTTCTTCGGACTGGAGGCGCGCGCGTGACCGAACTTGCGATTACCCAAGCGACGCATGCTCCGGAACTCTCCCACGAGCCGCTTCTTGTCCCGGTTCTGACCGGACATCGGCGGGCCGAATATCTGTTCTCGGCGGCCGTATGGCTCTGCGCCTTCGCCTATTTCTGGATCTGGTGGCTGGAGCCGCGCCATCACGTCGATGCTTTCGGGACAATTACGGTGAGCCTCGTTCTTGCCTGGGTGACCGCTCTGCCGGCCTATTTCATCGTCGTTTTCTATCGGGCGGCAAGACCGAACGGCCCCTTGCGCCTGCCGGCGGGCAGTCGCGTGGCCATGGTCGTGACCAAGGCGCCGGCGGAACCCTTCTCGGTCGTCAGTGAAACCCTGCTGGCAATGCTTGCCCAGGAGGTGGAACACGACACCTGGCTTGCCGACGAAGACCCTTCCCCCGAGACTCTCGACTGGTGCTCCAGGCACGGGGTCTTCGTCTCGACCCGCAAGGGGCGATCCGATTATCATCGGACGTCGTGGCCCCGACGCACGCGGTGCAAGGAGGGCAACCTCGCCTTCTTCTACGACCAATGCGGCTACAACCGCTACGATTTCGTGGCGCAACTCGATGCGGATCATGTTCCCGCGCCCGACTATCTCTTCCACATGCTGCGTCCGTTCGCCGATCCAAAAGTCGGCTATGTCTCGGCCCCCAGCATTTGCGACAAGAACGCTTCCGAAAGCTGGTCGGCACGTGGAAGGCTCTATGCCGAGGCCAGCATGCATGGCTCGCTCCAAGCCGGTTACAATGGCGGCCTGGCGCCGCTGTGCATAGGCTCGCACTACGCGGTGCGTACCGTCGCCCTCAAACAGATCGGCGGCCTCGGTCCGGAGTTGGCTGAAGACCATTCGACGACATTGATGATGAATGCCGGCGGCTGGCGGGGTGTGCATGCGCTGGATGCCATCGCCCATGGTGACGGCCCCAGAACCTTCAGCGATCTCGTGACGCAGGAATTCCAGTGGTCGCGCAGCCTGGTCATGGTGCTGTTGCGGTACTCGCCGAGCCTGGTCGGCCGGCTGCCGCGGCGGCTCCAGTTCCAGTTCCTCTTTTCGCAACTCTGGTATCCGCTTTTTGCGTTCTTCATGTTGCTCATGTTTGCGCTGCCGATCATCGCGCTCGTGCGCGGCCAGAACTTCGTGACGGTGACCTACCCCGATTTCCTGGCGCATTTCGCACCGCTTTCCATCGCTCTGGTGGTGATGGCTTATCGCTGGCGCGCCAGCAACTCGTTCCGCCCCTACGACGCCAAGATCCTGAGCTGGGAATGCATGCTCTTTCTCTTCGCGCGCTGGCCCTGGGCGCTCGCCGGCACGCTGGCTGCGGTGCACGATTTTGTGACAGGCTCCTTCGTCGATTTCCGCGTCACGCCGAAAGGGCGGTCCGAAGTCGATCTGCTGCCGGTGCGTGTCCTGGCGCCCTACGCTTTGCTGGCGCTCATGGCGGTATTGCCCGCCCTGGCAATCGACGATGCCGGCGCCTCCAAGGGGGGTTACTTCTTCACCGTCCTGAACGCGGCAATCTACTGCGCGCTGCTGTTGGTCATCGTCGGGCGCCATTCGAAGGAAAATACGGTTGCGGCGGCCCCGCGTTTCTACCGTCCGGCGATGGCGACCGCGCTTGTTGCGCTCGTCGCGCTGCCGGGGGTTGCCACCATCATGCGCGGAAAGGATGCGACCGAGGCACTCGCCTGGGGCAGCGGCCGCCTTCAGCTGTTCGAAGAGCGCTATGCCGTCTCCGGTGCAGGCCGGGGCGGGACCGCGCTGCGCACGATCTTTTTCAAACCACGATGGATTTCCGATCCGGAGGAGATCCAACTGAGAACCGATGCCGCTCACCCGGACGTGCGGCCGAGCGTGGAGGAACTACACAATGCATAGCCCATCCAAAATAGCCCTGTTGTCGTTAACCGGCCTGTTGCTATCGGGAGTCGCGGTGCTGCCGACCGCTCTGGGCAGTTCTGCCGAAGGGCAGCCGCTTGCCATGACGACATCGTCCATCGCGCCGCCGACCAAAATGCCGGTTGTCACGAAGGAGTCGATCACGTTCGGCGCCTATGATCCGCACGGAGATTTGGGCGCCTCGCCCGATTCGAAGATCGAACACCTCTTCCTGCCCTGGGAAGATGTCGATCTGCGCACGCTCGTCCTCGCCGACAATTATGCGCAAGCGCGTGGTCGCACCCTGCTGATCTCGGTCGAGCCCTGGACCTGGTCACGCGATTGGCGCCAGACCTCGCAGGAACTACTGCACAGCATCCTGGACGGTTCGCGCGATGCGAACATGGCCGCGGTCTGCTCGACCGCTGCCACGCTGAAAAGTCCGGTCATCATTCGCTGGGGACAGGAAATGGACGAAACCGACAGCCAGTTCTCCTGGTCGCATTGGCAGGGCGCCGATTATGCCAAGGCCTATCGCCGGATGGTGGAGGTCTGCAAGGTCCACCTGAAGACGGCCAAATACATGTGGTCACCGAAGGGCAATGAGGGGCTTCAGGCCTTTTATCCCGGCAGTGATGTCGTCGATATCATCGGCCTCTCGGTCTTTGGCCTGGAGCAATACGACAGGGACAAGACTGGCCGTGACCAGACGTTTGCCGAGCACCTTGCGCCCGGATACGCCCGTGTCGCGGGTTACGGCAAGCCCATCATGGTTGCCGAACTCGGCTACGAAGGCGACGATTCCTTCGTGCGAAACTGGGCCGAGAGCGTAACGAAACGCTATCCGCAGTTCCCGGCGCTCAGCGCCGTCATCTACTTCAACGACCGTGAAGTCTATCCGTGGCCGGACGGTTATGGCCGCCCCGACTGGCGGCTCGTCCACGAAAGCATCAATTGAACAGAAGGAACCTGAACATGTCCATGCTTCAAAAAATGTTCCTGGCCGTCGCCCTGACCAGCGGTATCGCTACGGCTGCGTCCGCTGCCGCAACCAATGAGCCTGCGGGGATCGAGACGGCAAAGCCGATGAGCAGCGCGGAAATCTATCAGCTCTACAACCAGAATTCCTGGATGTGGAAAGCCGGCGCCGGCTACTTCTCCGCGAAGGCGCGTCGCTTTACCGCCTGGTCGCGGGAAAATGGCTCGCCATCCTTCGGCATGGGCCGCTGGTTCGTCACGGAGTCGGGCAAACTCTGCTTCAACGCCGACTGGCACGCCAAGACCGGAACGGCGACGGCAATCACCTGCTTCAGCCACCGCAAGAAGGGCGGCCTGATCTATCAGAAACGCGAACCGGACGGTCAATGGTACGTGTTCAAGAGCAGACGGACACAAGCCACCGACGAATTCGCAAAGCTTCGCCACGGCGACTACGTGAGGTCTCAATTGGGGAGAATTGAGACGAGCGTCAGTAAGACCAAATAAAGGCGAAGCTAGGGGTTGCGCGCGGCCGAGGCGCCATCTGTTTCCTTGTAGGAGCCGGTGCCTGCGCGCAACCCTTTTCATAAAAGATCGCGAAGCGCCTTCGGCGCCGGCAGCAGCACGTCGCCGAGCCAGGATCCCGACTGATGCTCTGCAATGCGCCGGCACGAATGCGACAGCGAGATTCGCGGAAACGAAGCTGTGAAACCGACGACGTTTGGAAATTTAGGCAAACTCAGGTTGCGCTACGCTTTCCGAAGCCGAATGTCTTGCGCAGACTGCTGTCGACCGCGCTTGCCGGCATAAACCTGCGTAACCGGCTTAGAAGCGTCGCCTGGCCACCGGTCGGTTGACGCATTTTGTATGGACCGTTGATTGCAGCCAGGATTTTCTCCGCGACAACCAGCGGCGACGGCGCGGTTTTGATCTGGGCCTGTACCGTCTTGATGGTCGCATCTGCCTGTGCTGCGTAAGCGCCGAGGGGCGCGTCGGTTTGGGCCGCGTTCACATCGAGCTTGGTATTGGTGAAGGTCGGCTCAACCAGCACGACGCGCACGTTGAACTCACGAATCTCATGGTCCAGCGACTCCGACAGTCCTTCGAGTGCATGCTTGCTGCTGGCATATATTCCCATGAACGGCGCCGGCAGGAAGCCGAGGACCGAGCTGATATTGATGATCAGACCGCTGCGAGCGGCGCGCATGGAGGGCAAGGCAGCGCGGATCATGCGCAGAGGGCCGAAAACATTGGTATCGAAGACCGCCTGGGCTTCGGCAGGCGACGTGTTCTCGACCGGGCCGACCAGCGAAACGCCGGCATTGTTGATCAGGATGTCGATTCTGCCTGCCTCGGACAAAACCCATTGAACAAAATCGGAGACCGAGGCGTCATCGGTGACGTCGGCAGTCCCATAGCGCACGCCGGGAATGGCATTGACACGCTGCGGGCTACGCACGCCGCCAAAGACCTGAAAACCGTTTTGTGCAAGAAGGCGGGCCGACGCTTCGCCGATTCCGGAGGATGCTCCGGTGATGACGACGACTTTATTTTGAGACATGGAGGCTCCTGGCTGGGCGCGAGTGGTTGAATACGTGCTTCAATTATAGGGTCAGACTTTTCACCCTGTCGCCAAAGGACAGTGTCTCAGAACCTGGCATCCAAGCACGTAAGATTTCGATCAACATCTATCCTTGCTTTAGATGTCAATCGAAATATAAAATCAAGCACTTTTTGCTTTACGGCGATTTTTTCGATGATCGCGCCTGCAAACGTGCCGGGGCATGTCGGCAGGGAGCGGCATGAGCCTCAACGGGTTCAGGATTTCGGAGCGACAGTCCCCGCTCGGTTTCGAGCGACGATTTCGTCGTGGGTCAGGCTGGTGCCTGCCGCGAAGAATTCCTTGATCAGCGCGTCGCGATTATCGGCTGCGCGGGATCGATCCGCCGATCGCAGCGCTTCTTCCAGCTCATCTGCTGCAAGCTCGGTGCAATAGGCCGGGGTGCCGGGCTGCTGACGCCAGGACGCCGCCAGCCCTCCTGCATCCAGAGCATCAAAACCGGTGGCCTCGACCAGATCTATGGCAATCGCCTTTGCTTGCGGAGCATCGCCTGCAACCGGGATGGCGATGCGTCCATCCGTGTCGTCAGGCCGCCCCTTCTCCGCCAGCGTTGCCGCCAGCACGGCATTCCACGCCTTGACGACGGGTCGGCCGATCTGCCCGCTCACCCAAACGCTTTCGGGCATGCCGCCATCGACGTCGGCGATCGCGCCGTCGCGAAACGGATAATAATTCGACGTATCGATCACCACGACGTCTTCAGGCACGCCATTGAAGAGCCGACCGAGATCGCGACAGTTTGCGAACGGGATCGAAAGAACGATCGCCTCGACGACCCGGACGGCTTCCTCTTTCGAAACGGCGGTCGCTCCGATATCGCCGGCAAGATCGCGGATGGTGTCCGGCCCCTTCGAATTGGCAAGCTTGACCTCATGGCCGCCGGCGGCAAGTTTTCTCGCCAGCGTCGCGCCGATATTTCCGGCGCCGATGATTCCGATCTTCATGGGATGTCCTTTCTCTGATGTGGAACTAAGCCCGCCTCAATCGCGGGCGGGACGCGCGAATGCGTGCAGCGTGTCGCGCAGATCGGCCAGCCCCTCGTCCGTGAGCTGACAGGCGGTTTTGATTTTGTCGGTGACGGCCCAAAGCGCCTCACGCAGGGATTCACCGGCTTTGGTAAGATGGATGAGCACCCGCCGCTCGTCGTTACGATCGCGCGTCCGGGTCACCATGCCGGCCGATTCCAGGCGCTTCAGCAGCGGCGTGATCGTGCCGGTGTCCATATCGAGCTTCAAACCCAACTCTCCAACGGCGCGGGGCGTACCGCCGTAAAGTTCAAGCATCACCAGGTATTGCGGGAATGTTAGACCGAGCGGCTGCAAAAATGGCTTGTGAAGGCGCGCCATCCGGTTGGCCGCGCCATAGAGCGCAAACGAAAGTTGGGTGCCGACCGCGCGGCGGGATGCGATTTCGTTGTTCGACATGGTTTCATCTAGTGTGCTTTTATCTAGTGCACTAGATAATGCCTTTGTCGAAGAGAACAAGGTCGGCAGCGCTAAATTAGGCGCTTATCGCGTTCAGGGAGGTCTCGCGGTCCGACGTGCCGAGCGCTTTCATGATGAAGCGGATTTGGGCATGGAGGCCGACTGCGGTGGCCCCTCCCTCCTGAACCCGCTGCTCGACCAGAACCGGACGGAAGAACGGCAGGAACGCAGTGATGATACCGCGCGCGGCTTCATCGGCGTCTTCGACCTTGAACTCGCCTGTCTGCAGACCCTCGCGGACAAGCGCTTTGAGGATTGCCAGGATCTGCTCATTATGCGCGTTGATGGTCGCCCAACTTCCGTCCGTGGCGGCGACGAGCAACTGGTGCATCGGTCTGTCCTCCACCAGCATTCTCGTGCTGTGCCGGTGGATGGCGGTCAAAAGATCCGCCAGCTTTTTGCTCGCCGGCGCATCCGTTCGCGCGATCGCCAGAGCGATTTCAGCAACGTCTTTGACAACCAGTCCGCAGACCGAACTGTTGATCGCCGTCCTCGAGGGAAAGAAGCGATAGATATTGGCGCGGCTCATGCCGAGTTCGGAGGCGATGTCGGCGACCGACGTCTTATGATAGCCGATCCGCCGAAAATACCTTTCCGCCACCTCGAGTATCCGCGTCCGCGCCTGCTCAAGGTCACTTCCGGACCCGCAAAAGTCGTCGCCGCCGCCGGAGAACATCACTCGGCAGCCATTGACGTCGGCAACTCCACCTCCTTGGGTAACTCTACCTCCTTCGGAGAATTTTCATGGCTTTCGTTTTTCGTCGGCTTGATGCGGAACCAGGTAGCGTAGAGGGCCGGAAGGAAGAGCAGGATCATCACCGTGCCGACCGCCGTTCCGCCGATCAGCGTGTAAGCCATCGACCCCCAGAACACCGAGTGCGTGAGAGGAATGAAGGCAAGCACAGCGGCAAGGGCTGTCAGAATAACCGGACGCGTCCGCTGCACCGTCGCCTCGATGACGGCATGATAATCGTCGAGTCCGGCTGCCTTATTCTCCTTGATCTGTTCCGTCAGAATCAAAGTGTTGCGCATCAGAATTCCCGCCAGCCCGATCAATCCGAGAATGGCATTGAAGCCGAAAGGCTTATCGAAGAGCAGCAAGACCGGAACCGCCCCGGCAAGACCGAGCGGCCCTGTCAGCATGACCATGGTCATCGTCGACAGGCTACGGACCTGCAAAACGATTACGATCAGCATGGCGGCAATCATCGCCGGGAAGATCTTGACGAGGGCGTTGTTGGCCTTCAGTGATTCCTCGATGTTTCCGCCCATCTCGATGCGATATCCCAGGGGAAGCGAGGCAATCAGCGGCTGAAGCGCCTTCATAACCTGCGCTGAGACCTCCGGCGGCTGTGTCGCTTCGTTGATATCGGACCGGATCGTAATGACAGGCATTCGATCGCGGCGTTTCAGGATCGGCTCTTCAAACCGGATTTCCGAGTGGCCGATCTGATCGAGCGGAACCTGTCGCCCATCCCGGCTCATCAGCGAGAAATCTGCCAATCGTGAGGGATCAAGCCGGTTGCCGCCGGCACTGCGTGCAACGACAGGCACGTTGCGGATATTTTCGCGAACCTCGGTGATCGGAATTCCGCTCAGCAGCAATTGCATCTGCTGGGCTGCCTCGGCCGGCGACAGACCGATCAGGTTCAGCCGATCCTGGTCGGGAACGAAACGCAGCACGGGCGTGCGGTTGCCCCAATCGCGGTTTGCCTGGCGAACATCCGGCACGCTCTTCATGATAGCGAGAGCTTTGTCGGAAATCTGGTACAGTTGCTCCTGATCCGGGCCCGTGATCCGGAACTCGACCGGAAACGGCGTGTAAGGACCGAAGACGAGCTGGGTGACGCGGACATAGGCTTCAGGGGCGAGCCCATCCGAAATGGCCGCGCGCAGCCGAAGCTTCAGTACCTCGCGTGTGTGAGCGTCAGGGGTCAGCACGACGATCTTGGCGAAAGACGGGTCCGGCAATTCCGGCGCCATGGCAAAGAAGAAGCGGGGAGCGCCCTGCCCGACATAGCTGGTGACGGTCTTTGCCTCCGGCTGTTTCTGCAGCCAACCTTCGAGCTTCTCGACCGTTGCCGTCGTCGTCTCGATGCTGGTGCCTTCGGGCAGGCGGACTTCGACGAGGACTTCGGGACGGTCCGACGTCGGGAAGAACTGCTTTTTCACCCCGCCCATTCCAACGACGGAGATCCCCATGACGATGGCGACCACCGCACAGGTGACGAACTTGTGGCGCACTGTGAATTCGATAACCCGCCGCAGGCGCCGGTAGTTCGGGGTGTTGTAAATGGCGTGATGGCCACCTTCGACCGGCTTGATCGCCGGCAGCATCTTGACGCCGAGATAGGGCGTGAAGATCACCGCGACAATCCACGAGACGATCAGGGCAAAGCCGACGACCCAGAAGATGTTGCCGGCATATTCGCCGGCGGTCGACCGGGCAAAGCCGACCGGCATCAGCCCGATGATCGTCACGAGGGTGCCCGACAGCATCGGTGCTGCCGTGTGGCTCCAGGCATAGGCGGCCGCCTTGATGCGATCCATCCCCTCTTCCATCTTCACCACCATCACCTCGATGGCGATGATGGCGTCGTCGACCAGAAGGCCGAGCGCCAGGATGAGCGCACCAAGGGTGATGCGATCGAAGAACCGGCCGGTTTCCAGCATGATGAGGAAGACGACGGCAAGGGTAAGCGGAACGGCCAGAGCCACGACGATGCCGACACGCCAACCGAGGCTGACGAGACTGACGAACAACACGACGCCGAGCGCCATGGCGAATTTCAGCATGAACTCGCCGACGGCTTCGTCGATGTTGACGGCCTGGTCGCTGACCTTGGCGAGGGTCATGCCGAGCGGCAAGGTCTTTGCGATCGCGGCGGATCTTTCTTCCAGCGCCTTGCCGAGTTCCAGACCGTTCCAGCCCTGTTGCATCACCGCGGCAAGCATGATGGCGGGCTCGCCGTCATGGCGAATGAGATAGGTGGCCGGATCTTGATAACCGCGCCGCACTTCGGCAAAATCCGAGAGCTTCAAGGTGCGTCCGGCGGCGACGATCGGCGTGTCGGCGATCGCCTGGATGCTGTCGTAGGCGCCATCGAAGCGAATGAACACCTGGGGCCCACGCGTATCGATCGATCCGGCCGGCGTCACGGTGTTTTGCCGCTGCAAGGCGGCCGCGATGTCCTGTGACGAAATGCCGAGGGTGGCGAGCTTGGCATAGGAGAATTCGACGAAGATCTGTTCGGGCCGCTCTCCGAGGATGTTGATCTTCTTGACGCCGGGCACATGCAGAAGATCCTGGCGGATCACCTCGGCCTGGCGCACAAGCTCGCGCATCGGCATGCCCTTGGCCTTCAGCGCATAAAGCCCGAAGCTGACATCGGCGTACTCGTCGTTGACAAAGGGACCGAGCACGCCCCCGGGCAGGTTGCGGGCCTCGTCTCCAAGCTTCTTTCGAGCCTGATAGAATTCCTCCTCGACGGCCGTGGCCGGCGTGCTGTCCTTCAAGGTGACGGTCAAAAAGGCATAACCGGGCCGCGTCGTCGTCTCGACACGATCGTACCAGGTGAGTTCCTGGAGGCGCTTTTCGAGCGGCTCGGCGACCAGATCCTGCATTTCGCGCGCTGTCGCGCCCGGCCACACCGTTGTCACGGTCAGGGTCTTGATGGTGAAGGACGGGTCCTCGGCGCGCCCGAGCTTGACGAAGGCATAGGCGCCGGCGGCGGCCAGCAGAACGATGAAGAACAGGGTGACGGCCCGCTCGCGAACGGCGAGCGCGGATAGATTGAAGTTCATCAGTTTGCCGCCTCTGCCTGTTCTACCGTGGCGCGCACGCTGGCGCCGTCCTGCAGCAGATGGGCGCCGAGAGCGACGACCGGCTCGCCTGCATTGACGCTGGAAACCACCGCAACCTCCTCACCCATCTGTTCGATTTTCACTTGCCGGAAGTGGACGATCGACGATGCCTGGTCGAAGACCCAGACGCCGGTGCGCCTGCCATCGTCCAATACGGCGCCGACCGGCACCGCGGCATGCGATTGACTACCGCCGTTGGCGATTCTGATCGTCACCGTCGCGCCCAGCGGCGCCGACGCTGCGGCGCCATCCAGAACCCAGCGTGCCTCATAGGTGCGGGTTTGCGGATCGGCAGCGTCGGAGATCTGGCGAAGCCGGGCCTTGTCCTGCCGGCTTTCGTTGCCGTAGATGCTGGCATCGGCGATCTCGCCGAGCTGCGGCCTGAGAAATTCCGGAAGCCAGACCAGCGCTTCACGCGGGCCGGCCTGTGCGAGCCGGACCACGGTTTGTCCCGCGGTCACGACCTGCCCCGGCTCGCCCAGCGTTTCGACAACCGTTCCATCGGTGTCGGCAACCAGGACGGAATAGGCGGCCTCGTTTTCCGCGACCTTGGCGTCCGCTTGCGCCGCGGCAAGCTGCGCGGTAGCGGTGTCAAGCGCTGCCTTTGCCTGCTCATAGCGCTGCGGCGTCGCGGCCAATCCGTTTTTCACCAGAGCGGCGTAGCGTGTCTCGTCTGCTTGCGCCTGGGTCAGCACAGCCTCGGCTGCGGCGACGGCGTTTCGTTTCGCCGTCAGGGCGAGACGCAGATCGGTTTCGTCGATGCGCATCAGCGGCTGACCGGCCTTGACCTGCACGCCGACGTCGACATAACGCTGCACGATCTTGCCGGGCACACGAAAACCGAGATTGCTTTGCACCCGGGCGGCGATGGTGCCGGTGAAGCTGCGCTCGGCGGTCTCCGGCCTCTTTGCCTCAACCAGTTTGACGAATGGCGGTGTAGTGCGGGGATCGGCGGCTTGTGCGCTTCCTTCCGAGGACACCCCGACAAAGAAGAATGCCGTGGCGCCGGCGGCTGCCAGGAGGCCGAATGAGGCGAGGAGGATTTTGCGGTTCATGTCAGTAAGCCTTCTTGACGGGCGCAGCATTTAAATTAGATTGCGATCTAACTCTAATTCTGATATAGATGTCAAATGAAATCTAACTGGAGATCGCTATGAGAGTCAGTCGCGCTCAGGCCGAGGCCAATCGTGAAACGGTGATCAATGTCGCAAGCCGGCTCTTCCGGGAGCATGGCTTCGACGGCATCGGGCTGAAGGATTTGATGAAAGGCGCCGGTCTCACCCAAGGCGGGTTCTACAAGCAGTTCGAATCGAAGGATGATCTTGTGGCACTGGCATCCGGGCGAGCGATGGAGAACGCCATCCGCAGATGGTCTAGGGTTGCCGCCGGAAGCGCCGATCCCTTCGACGCGGTTGTCGGCATGTATCTCTCGGCCGGGCACCGGGAAGAGAAAGGCGATGGTTGCCCCCTCGCCGCACTTGGGGCCGACGCGGCGCGTCAGAGCGAGGAGGTGCGGGCTCCATTCCAGCACGGCATAGAGGCTCACCTCCAGATTCTCGACGAATTGATCCCGGCATCGGACGGCACGGAACCTTATGACAGGGCCATGGTCATCCTCTCCCTCATGGTAGGCGCGGTGACGATCTCCCGCATCATGACTGACCGGGGCATGTCGGAGCGCCTCCTCGAAGCCGCGTCCGATGCGGTCAAGCACATTGCGAGCGGCACAGACGAAGAATGAGATCTCGGCTCCGTCGGTGGGATGTCTCTTCCACCTCGCAGATCGCCGCATCCTGGAGTTGACCATTAGCCTCACCCTCGCTCGGGCGTATGGAACGATTCACCGCCGGAGAACGCGTGCGTCGCATCGTCATCACACTGCCACCCGCGAATTCAGCAGGCTCGCATGATTCATAATTCCGCATTGACCTCACGATGGACCGGCGCAGACTTCGACGGAATGTTAGAAACATTCCTCGGATCTGCTCCCTTTGACGCATCGCCGGTTCATACGCTTCTAGGCTTTAATTGGTCCGCTGATGCACGTTCTCACGGTGCGATGACGGTTGTCGATCTCGCATGCAATGGAGAGTGGAACCTTTGGGCTACCTCGGACACACCGGAATGGCTTACCATCCATGTGCCGCGAGACGGCATTTCCGGCATGACGCGACGGCAAACCACGACAACAGCGTCACCGGGCCAGATGCTACTTGGGCAAAGCCGCGAGGCGGATCGCTTCCTCGTGCGGGGAACGCTCCATCGATCGCAGAAACTCTTTTTACATTGGGGCCAGATCTGCCAAGCGTTCGGGGAGCTGTTTGAAGCCCCTCTTGTCGGATCGTTAGACCTGTCCCCCCTCGTTGATGGATCAAGCGCCTCCGCACATCTCATCAAGAATCTCGTCGAGACTATAATGGATGGTATGCTTGGAGCACGCCATCTTGCTTCATTCGCCGATAGCAATGGTCAATCTCAATCAAGCACTCACTCATTTGCTCATTCGATTGATACCCCATCGTTACTCTCAGCGACTGGAACGGAGTCCGTTTATGCCCGCTCCACGGCACGTTCGTCGGGCTATAGATTTCATGCAGGCGAATATCGCTAAGCCGATCACCATCTCGATGATCGCTCAATCTGCCAACGTCTCAGTTCGCACCTTGGAAAACGGCTTCCGGACCTTCAAGGAAGCTACACCAGCAAGTTACTTGAGAACTCTACGACTACGCGCCGCTCGATTGGACCTTCTGGATCGGTCGAACCAACAGAGCATCCGGGATATCTGCCTGAAGTGGGGATTCTTGCACGCCGGCCGTTTTTCTGCGCTGTACGGGTCCGTTTACGGGGAAAGTCCTCGGGAAACCCTCAGGCGGAAATCTGAGGTCGTCTCATCTCGCTCCGCAGCAGCCGATATAAGGCGAGGCAGGCTCTAAGCCGACTTCTGGGTCTTCGCATTTCTATCGATGACGGTGGGATGGATGTAGCTGGAGCGGGTGAAGGGAATCGAACCCTCGTATTCAGCTTGGGAAGCTGCTGCTCTACCATTGAGCTACACCCGCGATGAAGCGAGATTTCCAACAGATAGGGGCCGCTGTCAAGTCGTGGCCGCCGGGAAGGCTCAGATGCGGAAGTGCTTCGAGAGCTTGAGGCCCTGGGCCTGGTAGTTCGAGCCGAGGCCGGAGCCGTAGAGGCTTGCGGGCTTTTCCTGCATGTGTTCGTAGACGAGGCGGCCGACGATCTGGCCGTCTTCGAGGATGAAGGGCACTTCGTGGCTGCGTACTTCGAGCACGGCGCGGCTGCCGCGCCCGCCGGCGGGCGCATGGCCGAAGCCCGGATCGAAGAAGCCGGCATAATGGACGCGGAATTCGCCGACCAGCGGATCGAAGGGGGTCATCTCGGCAGCATAATCCGGCGGCACATGCACGGCCTCGCGCGAGACGAGGATATAGAACTCGTCGGGATCGAGGATCAGCTCGTTGCGGCCGCGGCTGTAGAGCGGCTCCCAGAAATCATAGATGTCATGCTGGGCCTTCTTGTCGACATCGACAACGGCGGTGTGATGTTTGCCGCGATAGCCGATCAGGCCGTCCTTGTCGCCGGCCAGATCGATCGACAGCGCGATGCCGCCGCCCGATACGTTCGGCCGCTTGCTGGCGACCAGCGTCTCGCTTTCATGCAGCTTCAAGAGTTCCGGCTCGCCGAGCAGGGAATGGCCAACGCGGAAGCGGATCTGCGACAGGCGCGAGCCGCGGCGCACCACGATCGGGAAGGTGCGCGGGCTGATTTCGAGATAGAGCGGGCCGGAATAACCGGCCGGGATCTTGTCGAATTCCTGGGCGTAATCGGTGATGACGCGGGTGAAGATATCGAGCCTGCCGGTCGAGCTCTTCGGGTTGGCCGAGGCCGACATGTCGGCCGGCAGCGCCAGGCTCTCCATCAGCGGCACGATGTAGACGCAGCCGGTCTCGAGCACCGCGCCCTCGGAAAGGTCGATCACATGCAGGCTCAGCCGGTCGAGCTTGTCCGACACCAGATGCGAGGGGCCGGGCATGAAGCTGGCGCGAACGCGAAAGGCCTTGGCGCCCAAGCGCAGGTCGAGACTTGCCGGCTGGATCTGGTCGCGGTCCAGCTCCCGTTCGGAGATCAGACGCTCCGTTTCGAACAGCGCGGAGATCGCGCGATCCGCCAGAATTCCCGTTTCACGAGCCATCATGCCTCATCCATCATTTGCCGCCGACAAAACCAAACTCGGGGAATTGACGCAAGCAGCTAACAGCAGTATTGCAGAATTATCCCGTGGTGATTTGGCCGGTCGGCTTGCAGCCACGTTAAACAAGTGGCTAAAAAGACCGGGTTGAAACCGGTCTGCTTTTGCGACCGGTTTTTTTGTTATGTGAAGGTGATGGCATGAGCAAGTCCTGGCGCCCCGCAACCCAACTCGTTCACGGCGGCACGCTGCGTTCGCAATATGGCGAAACGTCCGAGGCAATCTATCTCACGCAGGGTTTCGTCTATGAGACCTCGGAAGCGGCCGAAGCCCGCTTCAAGGGCGAGACGGAGGGCTTCATCTACGCCCGCTACGGCAGCCCCACCAACGACATGTTCGAAAAGCGCATGTGCATGCTCGAAGGCGCGGAGGATGCCCGCGCCACCGCTTCCGGCATGGCGGCCGTCACCGCGGCGATCCTCTGCCAGCTGAAGGCCGGCGATCATATCGTCGCCGCGCGCGCCCTGTTCGGCTCCTGCCGCTGGGTGGTCGAGACGCTGGCGCCGAAATACGGCATCGACTGCACGCTGATCGACGGCCGGGATCTGGCCAACTGGGAAAAGGCGATCACGCCGAAGACCAAGGTGTTCTTCCTGGAAAGCCCGACCAACCCGACGCTCGAAGTGATCGATATCGCAGGCGTGGCCAAGCTCGCCAACCAGATCGGCGCCAAGGTCGTCGTCGACAACGTCTTCGCCACGCCGCTGTTCCAGAAGCCGCTGGAGCTCGGCGCCCATATCGTCGTCTATTCCGCCACCAAGCATATTGACGGCCAGGGCCGCTGCCTCGGCGGCGTCGTGCTTGCCGACAAGGAATGGATCGACGAGAACCTGCACGACTATTTCCGCCATACCGGCCCGGCCATGTCGCCGTTCAATGCCTGGACTTTGCTGAAGGGCATCGAGACGCTGCCGCTGCGCGTGCGCCAGCAGACGCAGAATGCGGCAAAGATCGCCGATTTCCTCGCCGAGCAGGGCAAGGTCGCCAAGGTGATCTATCCCGGCCGCAAGGACCATCCGCAGGCCGATATCATCGCCAAGCAGATGACCGGCGGCTCGACGCTGGTCGCCTTCGAGCTCAAGGGCGGCAAGGAAGCGGCCTTTGCCCTGCAGAACGCGTTGGAGATCGTCAAGATCTCCAACAATCTCGGCGACAGCAAGAGCCTGATCACCCATCCGGCAACGACGACGCACAAGAACCTGACGGAGGAGGCGCGCGCCGAACTCGGCATTTCTCCGGGCACGGTGCGGCTTTCGGCCGGCATCGAGGATACCGACGATCTGATCGAGGATTTCGCGCGGGCGCTTGCCAAGGTTTCGGCCTGATCGACGACAATGGCAGCCGGACCTCACTCGGGGTTCGGCTCGCCGGATCTCACTGGGGTTCGGCTCGCCGGATCTCACTGGAGTTCGGCCGGGGGAACAACTACGGCCGTGCCGGCGTTCCGAACTGGAATTAACACTGACAATTAGGCTTAACGATCGAAAAACCCTTCGATCATGACTGTTTCAGTGACGATCAACGTTCCGTTTCTTGACGGACAGGGCCTCTTATAAGATACGGGTAACATATCTTGACTAAGGTGCAAGGCATGTATCGCGCCCTCACAAGAGATATCGAAGTTGTGGTCGAACCATTCTATCTGGAGGAGCAATCCGATCCGGATGACGACCGCTATGTTTGGGGTTACCGGATTGTCATCAGCAACAATTCCGGCGTAGCCGTTCGCCTGGTCAACCGTTACTGGAATATCACCGACCAGAACGGACTGGTGGACGAAGTGACGGGCCCGGGCGTCGTCGGCGAACAGCCACGGCTCAGCCCCGGCGACACCTACGAATATTCCTCCGGCTGCCCGCTCGACACCCCCTCCGGGCTGATGTTCGGCCATTACCAGATGGAAACGGACGAAGGCGAGATGTTCGATGTCGAAATCCCCGCCTTCTCGCTGGATTCGCCTGGGCTGCTGCGCGTGCTCAATTGAGAGCGTAGGTTCGCGGTCGTTTCGTCAGTGCAAGCACTGCGCGTGGATCCGGCCGGCTGCAGCCTTCCAGTCAGTACCAACATGGACGCCGTACCCTCGGTCGTAGATCCTCGGCCTTGCCCAGTCATCAATCTACTAAAGGTCAAAAGGATCCAATGCCTGGGTGCCTGGCTTTGCTTCGAACGGATCTTTTGATTGTGGCGGCGCCGGATGTTTTGCGACGGCATCGTTTACCGCCTTTTGGCAGGCGAGCAACTCATCCGCTGCCCTGGCGGAATCTTTCAAACCGAGGGCAACAATCTGCTTTCCTCTAAGGCTGGCGCGGAAACTCAGTTTACCAGCGAACTCTTCAATCAAGTCGGGATCATTGAAATCAATCCATAATGATTTGAAGCCGGGGAGATCCAGACCTCTCGCATCAGCCGTCCGTTTAGACTGGTCGAACGAGAATTCGATGGGATAATGCTTACCTTTCTCCAAGGATTTCCAGTTTGGATTTCCGAGCAGAATGTAAAGAGGGTTGTCCTTTTTGCGGAAATTGAAGCCAAGACGAAAAATGGTGTAGTCATCAAAGGAAGTCAGAACAAAACAGCCATTGTCTAAAGTCGGGTCGACAGCCACGCTCCAGCCCCCGACCTCTTTCCATGGGACTGTCTCGTCATCAGCCAAGCTCATTCGGGGCATCGCAGCTATGAGTGCGAGTACAAAAAACAAAAGTCGCATCAACGCCCCATCCCGCTTTCTTAGGCCACAACCAAGAAACAGAATAGGTGCACAGTGACTACGCAAAGTCGAGTCACCGTGCTGCATCATCGCTAATCTTTTATTGTTCGCTGTGCGTGTCCTTAACCGTGCCTACTCCGCTGGCTGAAGCTCGGCCGGCTCGAAGCGGTAGGTGGTCGAGCAGAATTCGCAGGTCACGGCGATCTCGCCGTTTTCCTGGCTGGCTTCGATCTCCTCGGCCGAAAAGCCCTTCAGCACGCCCTTGATCTTCTCCCGCGAGCAGCTGCAGCGGTCGAAGACGGCGCGCGGTTCGTAGACGCGGACGCCGCGCTCATGGAACAGGCGGAACAGCAGCCGTTCGGTCCCGACCAGCGGATCCGTCAGTTCATCCGCATCGATGGTCTCGACCAGCGAACGGGCTTCGACCCAGGCATCGTCCTCGCCATGCGGGCGGTTGCCGGTGTCGCCGTCGCCGCCGTGGAGATCCGGCTGGCGCATGCGCTCCGGCGCCTCCGGCAGGAACTGGGCGACAAGGCCGCCTGCCCGCCAGCGATGGCGCGGCTTGCCCGCCTCGTCACGATCGAAGAGTTCGGCCGCGGCCAGGCGCACGCGCGTCGGGATCTGCTCCGACTGGCGGAAATAGACGCCGGCGATCTCCTCCAGCGAAGTGCCGTCGAGCGCGACGATGCCCTGATAGGGCTGGCCGAACTTGCCCTGGTCGATGGTGAAGGCGAGCACGCCCTTGCCGAGCAATTGCTCCGGCTCGGTTTCACCTGCTTCAATCGCCTTGTTGAGCAGCGCCTGATCGAAACGGGCATAGGCGCGGACATTTTCCGGCGTCGAGAAATCGGCGACGAGAAGATCGACCGGGCCATCGCCCTTGGTCTGCACCGTGAACTTGCCGTCGAATTTCAGCGAGGTGCCGAGCAGCACCGTCAGCACGACGACTTCGGCAAGCAGCCGGGCGACGGGAGCGGGGTAATGATGGCGCTCGAGGATCGCATCGAGCATCGGGCCGAGCTGGACGGCGCGACCGCGCACATCCAGACCCTCCACCTGAAAAGGGACGACATGATCATCGCCGGCGAAATCAAACTGGCCGAGGGCGGCTGCAGCTTCTGCCATGGCTTTCACTCCTAGTTTTCAAGCGACAGCCCAGCGTGGCCTTCGCTCGCGCGGTCGCGAGTGTGTGACTCGCGACACCAGATTATGGTTCAGATCGCGCCCAGGCACCAAGCAAGAATCGACTTCTGCGCATGAAGGCGGTTTTCCGCCTCATCGAAGACTACGGATTGCGGACCGTCGATCACTTCGTCCGTCACTTCCTCACCACGATGAGCAGGCAGGCAATGCATGAACAATGCATCATTGCCGGCCTTCGCCATCAAAGCCGCGTTGACCTGATAAGGCTGGAAGACATTGTGACCCCGGGCCCGATGTTCCTGATTCATGGAGACCCAGGTATCGGTCACCACGCAATCGACGCCGGCGACCGCACGGTCGGCATCATGGCAGAGCATGATTTCGGCGCCCTCATTGCGGGCCCAGTTCAGATAGTGATCCTTGGGCTCCGAGCCAAGGGGCACGGCCATGTTCATGCGATAGCCGAAGCGCGCCGCCCCTTCGACCAGCGAATGCAGCACATTGTTGCCGTCGCCGGTCCAGGCGATGGTCTTGCCCTTGATCGGGCCGCGATGCTCTTCGAAGGTCATGATATCGGCCATGATCTGGCAGGGATGGGTGTCATCCGTCA
Source organism: Rhizobium sp. BK591 (assembly GCF_014195045.1). Classification (NCBI taxonomy): domain Bacteria; kingdom Pseudomonadati; phylum Pseudomonadota; class Alphaproteobacteria; order Hyphomicrobiales; family Rhizobiaceae; genus Rhizobium; species Rhizobium sp. BK591. The sequence continues at coordinate 476,401 of NZ_JACIAZ010000004.1, read as the reverse complement.
GCGCATTGATCACGGGCACGGTCGCATGCTCGGCAAGCTCCAGCAACCTGGAATGCTCGGTGGTGCGGATCATGATCGCATCGACATAACGCGACAGCACCTTGGCGGTGTCGCCGATCGTCTCGGCGCGGCCGAGCTGCATCTCGGTGCCGGACAGGAACAGCGTTTCGCCGCCGAGCTGGCGCATGCCGACATCGAAGGAAACGCGGGTGCGCGTCGACGGCTTCTCGAAGATCATCGCCAGCATCTTGCCGGCGAGCGGCTTATCGCCCGTGCCGGCCTTGAAGGCCTGCTTGCGGGCGAGCGCATCGTTCATGATGGTTCTGAGATCGGCTGACGTGACCGCCGAAAGATCGAGGAAATGTTTAGGAGCCATAGTCTTGTTACCTGTGCTGCGCCCGCAGGCGGCAATCCCTTCAAGCCGTCTTCTTGACCTTGGAGGCGCGAATGCTCTCGGCAGCGCGCTCGATGCGGGCAAGGCCCTCGCGGGCTTCCTCGGCGGTGACCACGAGGGGCGGAAGAAGGCGGATGACATTGTCGCCGGCGGGCACGCCGAGCAGATGGGCGGCGCGGATCGCCTGCAGCAGTTCGGCTGAGGGAATGGCGGCCTTGACGCCGAGCAACAGCCCCTCGCCTCGGATATCCTCGATCACATCGGGATAACGGTCCTTCAGCGAGGCCAGGCCTTGGCGGAAGACAAGCGCGACGTCGCGCACCTGCTGGAGGAAGCCATCGGCGAGAATGATGTCGAGCACGGCGCTGCCGACGGCCATGGCGAGCGGATTGCCGCCATAGGTCGAGCCGTGCGTGCCGGCCTTCATGCCGGAGGCAGCCTCTGCCGTGGCAAGGCAGGCGCCGAGGGGGAAACCGCCGCCGATGCCCTTGGCGACCGCCATGATGTCGGGGGTGACGCCCGACCATTCATGGGCGAAGAGCCTGCCGGTGCGCCCGACCCCGGTCTGGACCTCGTCGAGGATCAGCAGCAGGCCATTTTCGTCGCAGATCTGGCGAAGCGCCTTCATGAATTCGGGGGTGGCCGGACGCACGCCGCCCTCGCCCTGCACCGGCTCGATGAGAATTCCGGCCGTGGCATCGGTGATCGCGGCGCGCACCGCTTCGATGTCGCCGAAAGCCACCTGATCGAAACCGGGCGCCTTGGGGCCGAAGCCCTCAAGATATTTCTCCTGGCCGCCGGCGGCGATCGTCGCCAGCGTCCGGCCGTGAAAGGCGCCCTCGAAGGTGATGATACGGAAGCGCTCGGGATGACCCTTGGAATACTGATAACGGCGCGCCGTCTTGATCGCGCATTCGAGCGCCTCGGCGCCCGAATTGGTGAAGAACACCTTGTCGGCAAAGGTGGCGTCGGTCAGCCGTTTGGCCAGGCGCTCCTGGCCGGGGATCTCATAGATGTTGGAGAGATGCCAGACCTTGTCGGCCTGCTCCTTCAGCGCGCCGACCACATGCGGATTGCTGTGGCCGACCGAAGTGACGGCGACGCCGGCGCCGAAATCGAGATATCGCTCGCCGCTTTCGGTGATCAGCCACACGCCCTCGCCTCGCTCGAACCGCAACGGGGCACGAGAATAGGTGTCATAAAGCGGCGCGGCTTCAGCCATAGCGCGATCTCCCATCGATGTTATCAAGCTCCGGACTCCGGCTAAGAAAACCAGGCCCGAAAAATCAAAAATGCCGCCTTGCGGCGGCGACTGGCACTATTTCCTTTTCGCGCTGCAATGTCAACAAAACTGCGCCCTTAGCGCATGCAGCAAGCTTGTACAGCAGCATTATCCGTCCTCAACAGGCATTATTGCAGAAATGCCACGCCGGGGCAGCAAGTTGGGGAAAACTTGAAATTCGATTCATCCGGATTCATGCGACTCTTGTCACGGAGTCAGCCTCACACTAGGTTAAAGTTCAATTACTAGACTGCATGCGGCGGAACTAGTCACCAAAATTGATCAAGCGTTTCTTGTTTCGGAGCCTTCCGGGACAACGGTGAGGGATTCTGCCATCACCAACGCAAAAGGTGGAGACAGGGCATGAACTGGACAGACGAGCGGGTCGAGAAACTCAAGAAGCTCTGGGCCGAAGGACTGAGCGCCAGCCAGATCGCGGCACAACTTGGTGGCGTCAGCAGAAACGCGGTCATCGGCAAGGTGCATCGGCTGAGCCTCCCCGGCCGTGCCAAGGCCGGCGGTACCGCCAATGCCGCCCGAACGCCGAAACGCAATACTTCTGCGCCGCGCGCGCCGAACTACGCCTCACGGGTCGCCACTCGCACCGTTACCCGCCAGCAGGGCGCGACGATGCTGAAGGAAGAGATCGAGATCGAAACGATCGAGGAAATGGAATACGTGCCGAGAGGCAACGTGGTCGTTCCGATTTCCCGACGCCTCGGCCTGACGGAACTGACCGAACGCACCTGCAAGTGGCCGGTCGGCGATCCGCTGAAGGACGACTTCCACTTCTGCGGCTGCGAATCCCCCGACAATTCGCCCTATTGCAGCTATCACCAGAAGCTTGCCTACCAGCCGGTCAACGAACGCCGCCGGGCAGCAGCGCGGGCCAGCTGAGCGGGTAACATCGCCGCACATGAGAAACGGGCCGACTGGCCCGTTTTTTTGTAGTTATTGGTTCGCGCGGATGGCTGCCCCTCATCCACCTGCCGGCACCTTCTCCCCGCTTGCAGGGCAAAGGGGATATGCCCGACCTCTCCGTTCCCCGCTGACCTCTCGCAGGGCACGTGCCCTCGCCCCGTTTTACGGGGAGAGGGTTAGGGTGAGGGGCAGACGCTAGCTCGAGCGACGTTGTCAGCAATCAGAATGGAGGCCCTCAGGCTTCCATCGAATAACCGGCGCCGCGGACGGTGCGGATGACGTCCTGCATGTTGGAGAAATTCAGCGCCTTGCGCAGGCGGCCGACATGGACGTCGACGGTGCGTTCGTCGACATAGATATCGTGGCCCCAGACACCGTCGAGAAGCTGCGAGCGGGAGAAGACGCGGCCCGGCGACGACATCAGGAATTCCAGCAGGCGGAATTCGGTGGGGCCGAGGCGGACTTCGCGGGTCTTGCGATGGACCCGGTGGGTTTCGCGGTCGAGTTCGATATCGCCGCATTTCAGCACCGTCGACAGCACCTCGGGACGGGCGCGGCGCAGCATCGCCTTGACGCGGGCAACGAGCTCGGGGGTCGAGAAGGGCTTGACGACATAATCGTCGGCCCCCGTCGAAAGCCCGCGGACGCGCTCGCTCTCTTCGCCGCGCGCCGTCAGCATGATGATCGGCAGGCGCTCGGTTTCCGGCCGCATGCGCAGGCGCCGGCAGAGTTCGATGCCGGAGACGCCAGGCAGCATCCAATCGAGGATGAGCAGATCGGGCGTGCGCTCCTGAAGCCGCATTTCGGCTTCGTCGCCACGAAGGATAGTATCGACCTCGAAGCCTTCCGCTTCGAGATTGTAGCGAAGAAGCACGCTCAGGGCTTCCTCGTCTTCAACAACTGCAACTCTCGGGATCATGCGTGTCGGTCTCCTCGCGCATGATCCTTGAACCGGGGATGGTTCAAGCAATGCACCCTGCGCAAATTCAGAATTGGCTGCGACCTCTTTGCGCGCCCCGGATGGGCGCGCACGCAAGCTTCTAGCCCGGCCGTCCGGCCCGGGCGGTTATTCGGTTACCGCGCCGACGGTGTTGGCGCTGTCGTCTTTCGGACGATCGCCTTCCGGCTGCGCACCTGTCGCCATGTAAAAGATCGTCTCGGCGATGTTGGTGGCGTGGTCGCCGATGCGCTCGATGTTCTTGGCGCAGAAGAGAAGATGCGTGCAGCTGGTGATGTTGCGCGGATCTTCCATCATGTAGGTCAGGAGCTCGCGAAACAGCGAGGTGTACATCGCGTCGATCTCGTTGTCGCGTTCGCGGATCGCGTTCGCCTTGTCGGCGGAGCGATTGGTGTAGACGTCGAGCACTTCCTTGAGCTGGACGAGCGCCAGCTCGGAGAGATGCTCGAGGCCGCGGGCGAGCTTGCGGGGAACGCCGGTGCTTTGGACGGCGATGACGCGTTTGGCGGTGTTCTTGCCGAGGTCGCCGACGCGTTCGAGATCGGCGGCGATGCGGATCGAACCCATGATTTCGCGCAGGTCCGCGGCCATCGGCTGACGGCGGGCGATGGTGACGATCGCCTTGTCGCCGATTTCGCGTTCGGCGTGATCGAGGATCACATCGTCGGAGATGACCTTCTGCGCCAGCGCGGTATCGCCGTTGACCAGCGCCCGCACGGCTTCGGCGACCATCTGCTCGGCCAGGCCGCCCATTTCGGAAATCCGCCTGGACAGGAACTTCAGATCATCATCATAGGCAGAATAAATATGTGTCGATGCCATGGGGCTTTATCCTCGAATAACGGAAAGGCTTGGTGACGCCAGGATCAGCCGAAGCGACCCATGATGTAGTCCTGGGTGCGCGGATCGTCGGGATTGGTGAACATCTTGTCGGTGTCGTTCTCCTCGACGAGATTGCCGAGGTGGAACATGGCGGTGCGCTGCGAGACGCGCGCGGCCTGCTGCATGGAGTGGGTGACGATGACGATCGTGTAGTTCTCGCGCAGCTCGTGGATCAGTTCCTCGACCTTGGCGGTGGCGATCGGGTCGAGCGCCGAGCAGGGCTCGTCCATCAGGATGACCTCAGGGCTGACGGCGACGGCACGGGCAATGCAGAGGCGCTGCTGCTGACCGCCGGACAGGCCGGTGCCGGATTCATGCACGCGGTCCTTGACCTCGTTCCAGAGGCCGGCGCGCTGCAGGCTGGTCTCGACGATCTGGTCGAGATCGGCCTTCGACTTGGCCAGGCCGTGGATGCGCGGGCCGTAGGAGACGTTTTCGTAGATCGTCTTCGGGAATGGGTTCGGCTTCTGGAAGACCATGCCGACGCGGGCGCGAAGTTCGACGACGTCGATATCCGGATCATAGATATCGTCGGTGTCGAGCGTGATCTTGCCGGTGACGCGGCAGCCGTCGATCGTGTCGTTCATGCGGTTGAGGCTCCGCAGGAAGGTCGACTTGCCGCAGCCGGACGGGCCGATCAGGGCGGTTACGGTGTTTTCGCGGATGTTCAGGTTCACATCGAAAAGCGCGCGCTTTTCGCCGTAGTAAACCGAGACATCCTTTCCGATCATCTTATACGGGACGTTGCTCATCTTGTGATCCAGCGCCTTTTCAACTGCAGCTTCCGTCAACATGTTCATGATGTTTAACTCCGTTTACCAGCGGCGCTCGAAGCGACGACGCAAGAGGATGGCGCCCATGTTCATGACGATCAGGAACAGGAGCAGAACGATGATGGCACCCGAAGTACGCTCGACGAAGGCACGTTCGGCCTCGTTGGCCCACATATAGACCTGTACGGGCAGAGCCGTCGAGGGATCGAGCGGCGTCGTCGGCGCGTTGGCGACGAAGGCGACCATGCCGATCAGGAGCAGCGGCGCGGTTTCGCCGAGCGCATGCGCCAGGCCGATGATCGTGCCGGTGAGGATGCCGGGCATGGCGAGCGGCAGAACGTGGTGGAACACCATCTGCATCTTGGAAGCGCCGAGGCCGAGGGCTGCGGCGCGGATCGACGGCGGCACGGCGCGAAGAGCGGCACGCGTGGCGATGATGATCGTCGGCAGGGTCATCAGCGTCAGCACCAGGCCGCCGACCAGCGACGCCGAGCGCGGCAGGCCGATGAAGTTGATGAAGACGGACAGACCGAGCAGACCGTAGACGATCGAGGGAACCGCGGCGAGGTTGTTGATGTTGACCTCGATCAGGTCCGTCAGCTTGTTCTTCGGCGCAAACTCCTCGAGATAGATCGAGGCGGCGACGCCGATCGGCAGCGACAGCACCAGCACGATCAGCATCAGGTAGAGCGAGCCGATGAGGGCGACGCCAAGGCCTGCGGCCTCCGGACGGCTGGAGTTGCCGTTGACGAAGAGGCCGGTGTTGAACTGCTTGTGAAGAGCGCCGCTCGCCTTCAGCTCGTTCATCCAGCCAACCTGCTTGTCGTTGACCTTGCGGTTCTTCTCATCGACCGAAAGATCGATCTGGCCCTTGTTGGCGCTGTCGACATTGGCGTCGGCAAGCACCGTGACATTGACCGTCTTGCCGATGATCGACGGGTCTGACATGACCATGTCGCGCAGCTGGATCGGGGCGCTCTTCGACAGCATGGCCGAGGCATCGCGCACATCAGGGCGGCTTGCGGCATTGATGTTCAGTTGCTTGACGATCGCGTCGCGCAGGAGAACCGGATAGTTGGCGGCGATCAGCACCGAAGGGTCGGTCGCACGCTTGTTGTTCGGGTCGATCGTCTTCTCCGAGAATTCGATCGGCAGGGTGATCGCCGTCTGCTGGAAGGCGGTGTAGCCCTTGCCGATCACCGTCCACAGCAGGATGAAGAGGAAGACGAGACCGAAGGTGATGGCGGCGATGCCATAGGCCTGGAACCGGCGCTCGGCGGCATAGCGGCGCTTGATGCCGATATCGCGGCGCGGTGGCGCCTTGGAAACGGTGACGCCGGCGGGAGAAACAATATCCGTCATTCGTACTGCTCCCGGTATTTGCGCACGATGTAGAGCGCATAGATGTTGAGGCAAAGCGTGATGCAGAACAGCGTGATGCCAAGGGCAAAGGCAACCAGGGTCTGCGGCGAAGTGAACTCGAGGTCGCCGGTCAGCTGGTTGACGATCTTGACGGTCACCGTCGTCATCGGCTCGAAGGGGTTGATCTGGATGCGGGCGGCAACACCGGCGGCCAGCACGACGATCATGGTTTCGCCGATGGCGCGCGAGGCGGTCATCAGCAATGCGCCGACGATGCCGGGAAGGGCTGCCGGCAAGACGACTTTCTTGATGGTTTCGGAGCGGGTGGCGCCAAGACCGAGCGAACCGTCACGCAGGGCCCGCGGCACGGCGGTGATGATGTCGTCTGACAGCGAGGAGACGTAGGGGATCAGCATGATGCCCATGACGATGCCGGCCGTCAGAACGCTCTGCGCCTGGATGAAATTCGAATAGCTGCCGGACAAAAGACCGCTGATCTGGGCGGAGAAATCGCGCAGGAACGGGCCGACGGTGACGAGCGCGAAGAAGCCGTAGACGATCGTCGGAATGCCGGCGAGCACTTCGAGAAGCGGCTTGGCGACCCCGCGCACCTTCGGCGAGGCGTATTCGGCCATGTAGATGGCGGCAAAGAGGCCGACCGGCACGGCGACCAGCATGGCGACCAGGCCGATGTAAACCGTGCCGAGCAGCAGCGGGATCAGGCCGAACTGACCGAAGGAGGAGCTGCCGGCGCCGGCAAAGCGCGGATCCCAGACGGTGCCGAAGAAAAAGTCGGCGGCGGGAACCACGGCAAAGAAGCGGGCGGCTTCCGACAGCATCGAAAGCACGATGCCAATCGTCGTCAGGATGGCGATCGAGGAGGCGAGCAGCAGGCCCCAGAGCATGACGCGCTCGACCCGGTTGCGGGCGCGGAAGCGCGGGGCGATGGAACGCAGCGCATAGAAGGCGCCTGATACAGCCAGAATGAAGACGATCGCGGTCATGGCGAGGCGGCTCGTCATGCTCTTGGCGTTCAGCGTCTTGGCGGCATCGACCATGTAGGGCTGCGGCTGGCCGGCGAGCGGCACGCCCTTTTCGAGGAGCTTGGCCTGCAGGGCGGCCGGATCGTTGGCGACTGCCGCGGCTTCATCCGAAGTCAGCATCGTCAGGCCGCGGGCGACCGTCGCCACCATCGAATAACCAAGATCCTGCTCGACCGAGGCCTGAGCCTTGACGTCGGCAGGGAAGGCGCTGCGAACCGAGGACTGGATGATGCCGGGGCTGACGGAGAGCCAGACGCAGAGGACGATGAGGGCGGGAAGAACAGCCCAGATCGCGGCATAGGCGCCGTAATAGGCCGGCCGTGAATGCAATGCGGAGGATCTGCCTCCGGCAAGCGCCGTGGCCCGGCTTCGCGCGACCAGATAGGCGGCGGCACCGATCACCACAAGGCACAAAAGTATGATGGATGTGCTCATTCGTTACGTCCCCAAGCCCGTGGCCCCAAAGCCCGGCAGCTTCACAGCCTGCCTTCAGCTTCCAATCATGCGGAATGAATTTAACCCGCAGCACCGAAAACGCCGGCGCGAGGGATAAGGCAATGCCGGCGCGGGCCTGAAGGCACCGCGCCGGCAAAGTGATTACATGGACTTGCCGGCTTCGACGTCCTTGCGGATCGCTTCGCGCTCGGCATCCGGAGCGGCAACCAGGCCGTATTCGACGAGCGGGCCGTCAGGGCCGATCATCTGGTCGGATACGAAGAAGTTGACGTATTCCTTCAGGCCCGGAACGGCGCCGAGATGTGCCTTCTTGACGTAGAAGAACAGCGGGCGGGAAACCGGGTAGGTGCCGTTCGCGATCGTTTCCGTCGAGGGAACGATGCCGTTTACGCTGGCAACCTTGAGCTTGTCGGCGTTGTTTTCATAGAAGGAAAGGCCGAATACGCCGACGCCGGTCTTGTTGGCGGCGATGCGTGCCAGGGTTTCCGGATAGTCGCCGTCGATGTCGACAGCAACGCCGTCCTTGCGGACTGCGACGCAGGCCTTGCCCTGGGCCGCCTTGTCGGAGATTTCCTTGGCGATGACGTCGGTTGCGCCAGAAGCCTTGCAGCCGGCGGCGAGAACGTTCTGTTCGAAGACTTCGCGCGTGCCGTGCTTTTCGCCCGGGATATAGGCAGCGATATCAACAGCGGGAAGCTTCGGGTTGACTTCCGACCACTTCTTATAGGGGTTGGCGACGAGCTTGCCGTCGACGACGACCTGGGCTGCGAGGGCCTTGTAGATGTCGGCAGGAACGTAGGCAACGTCAGGGTTGGAAGCGTCGGTTGCGAAGACGATGCCGTCGTAGCCGATCCTGACTTCCTGGATATCCGTCACGCCGGCAGCCTTGCAGGCTTCGGCTTCGTTCTTGTTGATCGGACGCGAGGCGTTTGCAATGTCGATGGTGTCTTCGCCAACGCCCTTGCAGAACTCCTTCAGGCCAGCGCCCGTGCCGCCGGATTCAACGACCGGCGTCTTGAAGTTGGTGAAGGTTTCGCCGAAGGACTCGGCAACGATCTTTGCGTAAGGCAGGACGGTGGACGAACCAGCAACCTGAATCTGGTCGCGGGCGACGGCAGCGCCAGCGAAAGCAGCAGTTGCAGCGAGCGCGGCAACGGTGAGCTTGAAGGTGTTCATGTAAATCTCCCGGCATTGGGCTTGTGTGAGTGCGGCCTGTAGAGAGGCCCTCGCAGTGCCTTTTTTCATCGGCGAGACTCTCTTAGCGGTTTAAGCACCGTCCTTTTATGTCAAAGCGATGAAACATTTGTGACAGCTTAAGATGCTGATTTATAATGGAAAATTTTGAAGACGCCGATCCATCGTGTCGGCGAACGGCAAAGTCCGGCGACCAATCCACCTTACGTTGTAGAAATCGGCTTCATATCCTGATGGGGAGACGGCGGCTTTCCGCACTACATCCTTTCACCAAGGTTGTTCCGTGTGATTTGCCCCTCACCCTAACCCTCTCCCCGTAAACGTGGCGAGGGGACATGCCCTGTCAAAAGCGCACGGTGAAATCGGTGCCCTTGCCGACTTCGGATTTGACGATCAGCCGTGCGCGGTGGCGGGTGAGGATGTGTTTGACGATGGCCAGGCCGAGGCCGGTGCCCTTCTTCGAGCGGCTATCCTCGATGCTGACGCGATAGAAGCGCTCGGTCAGGCGCGGCACATGCTCGGCCGGAATGCCCGGACCCTTGTCGACGATACTGACCTCGACCGGCTGGCCGGTGCCATTCTTCAACCAGACGTCGACGATCTCGCCCTCCTGGCCGTATTTGCAGGCGTTTTCCATCAGGTTCTCGAAGACTTGGACAAGCTCGTCGCGGTCTCCCAGCACCTCGACCTTGCCCTCGGGCAGATGCAGGTTGATGTCGACGCCGACATCCCTTGCCAGTGGCGCCAGGGAATCCCTGACATGGCCGAGCAGCGGCACCAGGTCGATCTTCTCGTCCGGCGCGATGTGCGATTTCAGCTCCAGGCGGGAGAGCGACAGCAGGTCGTCGACCAGCCTGCTCATCCGCGTCGCCTGGTCGAGCATGATGTTGAGGAAGCGCGCCTGCGCCTTCAGATCGTTCTTCGCCGGCCCCTGGATGGTCTCGATGAAGCCGCGCAGCGAGGCAAGCGGCGTGCGCAGCTCATGGCTGGCATTGGCGACGAAATCCGAGCGCATGCGGTCGATGCGGCGGACCTCGGAAATATCGCGGAAGGAGAGGATGAAATAGCGCTCATGCGGCCCGTCCCCGGCCGCGAATTCAATGGGCGCGCTGCGGACGATATAGACGCGCTCGGAGGGCAGCCGCTCGGAATGCTCGATCTGGTTCGGCGCGTTGGTGGCGATCGTCTCACGCACCATGTCGAGCACGCCGGGCGAGCGCAGGCGGGCCGATATATGGGCTCCGAGCGCCACCTCGCCGAAGGCCTTTTCGGCGGCGCGGTTCTGGAAGAGCACCGAGGCATCGTCCGACAGCAGCATGACGGGGAAATCGAGGCCGGAGAGCGTGGCGGAAACCTCCGGCAGGCGGCTTGGCGGCAGCTCCGGCTTCATCTCCACCGGCGGGGCGGGTTCGGCCTCGATGATGGGCGCCTCGTTGAAAAGCGCGGTGAGGATCATCACCAGCAGAAGGACAAGCACAACCCACTTGTTCATGCCGGCGGCAAGCGCGATCAGCGCGCTGAGGATCGCCGCAAGCAGCACCGGCCGTTCGCGCCTTATGCGCGCCAACAGGCTTTTTCTCCATGGAGTTTCGTCTGGCAAGTGCCCTCGCGGCGTCGATTCGTTTTTCTTTATATTGGAACTCTGCCTGATAGCGGCAATTCATGACAGAAGTTTTCGGGCTGCCGCCCCGAAGCGAAAGGCCGCCACCGAAACCGACGAAAAAGTGCCGGCCATCCGCGAAAGATTTGATTTTCAACGGCAACTATGTTCGCCTGCGGGAAGAGAACAATCAGGCTGAGGAGGAACATATGGACGAGGACGTCGAAAACAGGGCCGTCGAGCTGGAGATCCGCGGAAAGAAACGCATCTTCGATGTCGACGATCCCGTCCTGCCGGACTGGGTGGAGGAAAACGCACTGGAATCCGGCGATTTTCCCTACAAGAAGAAGCTCAAGGAAGAGGACTATCTGGAGCAGCTGGAAAAGCTGCAGATTGAACTCGTCAAGGTGCAGTTCTGGCTGCAGGCGACCGGCAAGCGGGTGATGGCGCTGTTCGAGGGACGCGATGCTGCCGGCAAGGGCGGTGCGATCTCGGCCTCTTCGGCGCATATGAATCCGCGCCTTGCGCGCGTCGTGGCGCTGACCAAGCCCACCGAGCGCGAGCAGGGGCAATGGTATTTCCAGCGTTATGTCGCACAGTTTCCGACGGCTGGCGAATTCGTGCTGTTCGACCGCTCCTGGTACAACCGGGCCGGCGTCGAGCCGGTCATGGGTTTCTGCACGCCGCAGCAATATGAGGATTTTCTCAAGCAGACGCCGCAGCTCGAAAAGATCATCGCCCATGAGGGCATCTTCTTCTTCAAATTTTATCTCGATATCGGCCGCGAGATGCAGCTCAAGCGCTTCCACGACCGCCGCCATGATCCGCTGAAAGTCTGGAAACTGTCGTCGATGGACATCGCGGCGCTGACCAAATGGGGCGATTACAGCGATAAGCGCAACCGGATGCTGAAGGAAACCCATACGGATTTTGCGCCCTGGACGGTGATCCGCGCCAACGACAAGCGGCGCGCCCGCCTCGAACTGATCCGCCACATGCTGAACGCGATGGATTATGACGGCAAGGATAAAAAGGCGCTCGGCACGGTCGACGAAGAGATCATCGGCTCGGGGTCCGGGTTTCTGAAATAAGGCTTTCCGAAATAGGAGTTCACTGCCCCGGCAGGATGCGGATGGCAAAGAGGTTGATGCCGCGCGCCTTGCCGTCGAGATCGCTGTTGATCGTCAGCGTGCCCGGCGCATTCGGCGCCAGCGAGCGGTCGAACTTCACCTGCAGCAGCGCATCCGACTTTTCCCGGGTGACGTTGAAGCGATGGCGGGCGCAATTGCCGAGCGACTGGAAATTGCATTCGACGGTGACCTGGGTCGGCTCGTCGGTGGTCGATTGCAGCGTCAGCGCGATCGTCGAGGATTTGCCGGCAAGCTGCTGCAGCACCGATGACGGCACGCTGATCGAGATATTGCCATCGGCTGCACCGCTCTCGGAAATCAGGCGGATGGCGGGGCCGTCATTCTCGGCGATCTTTTCGGTGCGCGCCCTGGGACCGCTCTTAATCTTGTCGGCGTCCTCAGGCTTGAACAGCGGGATCCAATCGGCCGAAAAGCTGTTCTGCGGATCGATGGTCACCGGCTGGTCGGTGGGAGAGGCCGTATTGCCGGCGCTGTCGTCATTGCCGGTGAAATCCTCGGGCTGGGTGCTTGCCGGCGGATTGGCAACGCTGGTGTCGCGCTCGGCTGCGGTCAACAGCAGGCCCGACGTGTGCGCCCACCAGGCGCCGATGCCGATAAAGGCCAGCAGCACGCACCAGACGAGCAGCCGCGAAAAGAATTTGCGCGGCTTGCGGCGGCCGGCCGCCCGCTCCGGGCGGAAATCCATGTTGGTGGCGCGCTGGCCGCGGGCAAGGCGCTCCTCGCCGACCGGCGCGGCGGCCAGATGATCGCCACTGCCGGCATGCACGTCGTCGAGGCTCGCTTCATCGCGGCGGCCGAAGCTCACTTCGGGGGCGCGGGTCTCGCCCGACACGGCGGGACTGTCGATATCATCCACCTCGTCGCGGTGGACTGGAGGTGCCGGCATTTCCACGACCGGCGGCACGGGCACCTCAGGCGGCCTCTGGCGGGGGTGAAGGCGGTCACGCTCCTCGCTTTCGATGGCGTGGATGGTGCTTTCCAGGCGATGGCGATGATGGGCAACAACCTCGGTGTCGGTGATATCCTGCTTGCGCAGACCGGCTTCGAGCGCCTGGCGGGCCGACTGGTAGATCCTCGCTCGAACCTCCGGATTGTCGCGATCGGAGTTTTCGAGCGCTGTTCTGATGGCCGTTTCTAATCCGCTCACATCCAGTCCTTCACCATGAACTCGGCATCGGACTGCAATCCCCGCCGTTCTCTCTCAAAATTCGGTAGCGTCAAGTGCGGCAAACCGCAAGCCTTGCAGGCCTGGCCGCGGTTGATCGGCGAGGATAATCGGCAGCTTTCAGCACATGCGGACCTTATTCTATCAGCCTTCTCAGACCTATATATTCGGGGTGAAATCGACGAAGGCATGGCAGCCGCTCTTTTATCGCCTTTTCATCTCTGTTATGAGATTGACGTTTTCGTAAACGTCAATGGAAGTGATGAACCATGGCCCTGCCCGCGATCCTGAGGGATAAACTGAGACTGCCGGTCATCGGCTCGCCGCTGTTCATCATCTCGCATCCGGCGCTGACGCTGGCGCAATGCAAGGCAGGTGTCGTCGGCGCCTTTCCGGCGCTGAACGCCCGGCCGGAAAGCCAGCTCGACGAATGGCTGGCCGAGATCACCGAGGAGCTTGCCCGCCACGACGCCGCCCATCCGGAGCGGCCGGCCGCCCCCTTTGCCGTCAACCAGATCGTCCACATGTCGAACAAGCGGCTGGAGCATGACCTCTCGCTCTGCGTCAAATACAAGGTGCCGATCGTCATCTCTTCGCTCGGCGCCGTGCCCGAGGTCAACGCCGCCGTCCATTCCTATGGCGGCATCGTGCTGCATGACATCATCAACAACCGCCACGCCCATTCGGCAATCCGCAAGGGGGCCGACGGGCTGATTGCGGTGGCGGCCGGCGCCGGCGGCCATGCCGGCACGCTGTCGCCCTTTGCGCTGATCCAGGAAATCCGCGAATGGTTCGACGGGCCGCTGCTGCTCGCCGGCGCGATTTCCACCGGCGGCGCCATCCTTGCCGCAGAAGCGATGGGCGCCGACATGGCCTATATCGGCTCGCCTTTCATCGCCACGCAAGAGGCGCGCGCCGCCGACGCCTACAAGCAGGCGATCGTCGAAGGCGCCGCTGGCGACATCGTCTATTCCAACTATTTCACCGGCATACACGGCAATTACCTCAAGCCCTCGATCGTGGCGGCCGGCATGGACCCCGACAACCTGCCGCTGGCCGATCCCTCGAAGATGGATTTCGAGCAGGCGACCGGCGGCGCCAAGGCCTGGAAGGACATCTGGGGCAGCGGCCAGGGCATCAGCGCCATCAAGGCCGTCGAGCCGGTGGCGAACCTCGTCGACCGGCTGGAGGCCGAATACAAGGCGGCGCGTGCCCGGCTGGCGCTCTGAGCCGCGCCTACTCGGCCCCTCCCCTCTTTTTTGCCAAAGCCATGACAGGGCGCTTGAAATCTTCCAACAATGGCTGTATCAGCGCCATGCAAATCGCGGGCCGCATGCTTCGGCCGTGAAATGCCGCTTTAGCTCAGGTGGTAGAGCACATCATTCGTAATGATGGGGTCGCAGGTTCGAGTCCTGCAAGCGGCACCATTTCTTTATAAGCCTCTCTTAAAATCCTGCGTTTGCCTTGAGCTGCATTTGGCCGCTCTGCAGGCAAAATTTCAGCAATTGGAGCCTCTTCACTCATGGCGGCTGTGCTGCCATTCATCTAACTATACGCGACCGATATCGATCGAACGAGAGCAGGTTGGCGATTAGGAGGATCCATGAGGACATCGCTTTTAAGCATCGCGCTTTTCACATTTGGTTTGTCCGCTGCGCAAGCAAAAGACTTCCCGCTCGCCTCATGTGCTGGATGGAACGGAACGCTCGTCAGCAAGACCGGCATCGATTCAAGCACAGCAGTGATGGAAGGCAAGCTCACTCGGGCCGACTTCCAGGAATATTGCAAGCGAGACCCAGGATGGGAGACAACAGCCCATGGCGGCAAACTGACCGTCAAGCAGTGCGTAGCGATGTACACAAAAGAGAATGGGAAAGACACTTTCCGTTCCACCGCCAATTGTAGCGAAGGCACCCTGTCCTTCGAACCTTCTGCCGGAACACCGCAGAGTGTCACTTTCCCACTACCAGAGAATTCAGACATATCGTGCGCTTCGGGGATGCCGCCGCTGATCGAGCAGTTCAGCCTTCTCTGCCCTCAGGCGGCGCGGGAGTTTCATTTGATGGATGACGAATGACAGGAGGGCTGTTTCAACCGCCAACAGACTGGTCAGCTATCGGGCGGGCCAAAATCCGGACAGCCGACGCCGGGTTGCCCCGCCGGTTCCGCGGAGAGCGGGACGACCGGCGAGGCCTGCCCGCAATGAAGATCGGGCCGATTGCCGCCTGACTGCCTGATAGAATGAAGGGCTCCGGGCGAGGTGGCACTCCGATCGAAGTGGCACCGGGGCCTTCGCTTCGGCCGCTCCCACCTCGGACGAAAACAACAGCTGCCGCGGGAACGGCTTTACGACTCGCGACTGCGGACGTAAAACTACCCGTCACTCCGCAAGCGGCGCATCGCCCCACACCCAGCCAGCCCGCCGACATTTCCGGCCATGCGGAGCACCCGAAGAGGATCGTCATGTCGAATGCAGCGCAACGCTCGAACCGCGTGCTTATCGTCGCCACCATCATGCTCGCGACCTTCATGGTGGCGATCGAGGCGACGATTGTGGCGACGGCGATGCCGCGCATCGTCGGGCAGCTCGGCGGCTTTTCCTATTACAGCTGGGTGTTTTCGGCCTTCCTGCTGGCGCAGTCGACGACCACTGTTATCTACGGCAAGCTTTCCGACATTTTCGGGCGCAAGCCGGTGCTGATCGGCGGCATCCTGATCTTCCTCGTCGGCTCGCTGCTTTGCGGGTTTGCCTGGTCGATGATGTCGCTGGTGCTGTTCCGGCTGCTGCAGGGGCTCGGCGCCGGCGCCATCCAACCGGTGACGATGACGATCATCGGCGATCTCTTCAAGCTCGAGGAACGCGGCCGCGTGCAGGGCGCGATGGCGACCGTCTGGGCGACCTCGGCCGTCGTCGGGCCGCTGGCCGGCGGCATCATCGTCGACAACATCTCCTGGGCCTGGATCTTCTGGATCAACCTGCCGATCGGCATCATCTCGATCATCGCCTTCATGATCTTCCTGAAGGAGGATGTGGCGCACAAGCAGGCAAAGATCGACTACCTCGGATCGGTGCTGTTTTCGATATCGATTGTCGCACTGCTCGTCATGCTGACGGAAACCGATGCCAGCGCCTGGATTCTGATTTCGCTTTTTTCCGTCTTCGTGGTCACGGGCCTTCTCTTTCTCGCCCAGGAGAAGCGGGCGCCGGAGCCGATCATTTCGATCCCGCTCTGGAGCCGAAGGCTGATCGCAACCAGCAATGCGGCGACGCTGCTCGCCGGCATGGCGCTGATCGGGCTTTCGACCATCCTGCCGATCTATGTACAGGGCGTGCTCGGCCGCTCGCCGATCGTGGCAGGCTTCACACTCACCATGCTGGTCGTCGGCTGGCCCCTGTCGGTGATGCTCTCCAGCCGCTTCTACAAGGCCTTCGGCATCCGCCGCACCTTGCGCGTCGGCAGCCTGCTGTTTCCCTTCGGCGCCTGTTTTCTTCTGTTCCTGACACCGGAGAGTTCGCCTGTTATTGCCGGCGCCGGTTCCTTCTTCATGGGCTTCGGCATGGGCCTCATCAGCCTCACCAGCATCGTGCTGGTGCAGGACAGCGTCGAATGGGCGATGCGCGGCAGCGCCACCGCCTCGATCATCTTTGCCCGCAGCCTCGGCAATACGCTCGGCGCCACCGTGCTCGGTGCCATCCTCAATGCCGGCATCAATCACTATGCGAGCGGCGAGGCGGCGGCGGGCCTGCATGAGGCGCTGAACCAGCCGACCGGGCTTTCGGCGCTCGCCGCCGATCCTGCCATCCGCTCGGTCTTCAATGCGGCCCTGCACTGGAGCTTCTGGGGCGTGGTCGTCGTCGCGGTACTGACCTTCTTCACCACCTGGCTGATCCCGGTCGGGGCCGGCCGGAAGCGCGAGGGGGCGGCCGTCGCAAGCGAGGCGGCTTCGCATTGAGCGGTTCGGCTTACGGACGCGCTCCGGGCAAACCGCTTCGCACGTCTCCTGAATCTCGTTGTCGACGAGATTGTCTCGAAATGCAGAGGTGATTTTCCGGACATGTCGGCAGCAACGCGCCCGGAGCGGTCACCACCTCCGGCATATTTCCTTACAGGGCATCCCGGATATCGAAGCGGACGATCTTGTCGCCTTCGATGCGGAAGATATGCGTGACGGTCTTGTCCTTCAGGCCATGGCTTTGCCCTTCCAGCGGCCGGCCATCGAGGTCAAAGACCGACTGGATCACCTCGACAGCCACAGTGCCATCGTCCGTTTCCGCAAAGGCGACCGGCTCGACATGTGGACTGATGACAGCCCATTGGCGTGTCCAATAGTCGCGCACGGCCTCACGACCATGAACATGGCCGCCATCCATGCCGTTGGCCCAGGCGACATCGTCGGAAAGGACGGCGAGGACAGCGTCGATGTCCCTGGCGTTGAAGCCGGCATAGACGCGCTTGAGCATTTCGACGTCATTGTTGGACATGTCATTTCCTCAATGGAGATTGAAAGATCAGCTCGGCGGCATCAAACGATATTGCCGAATGCCGCGCATCAATATACATACGTACATATATATCTTATGGTCAAGCGCAGGCAAGAGGTCAAGCGGAATGGATGAAGACGTGCTTTCGACGCCGGGGCATCTCATCAGTCTTGCGGCGCGCGGATTTGCGCGCTTGAGCGAAACACGCCTCAAACCGCTCGGCTTCGGTGTCGGCCAATTGCCTGTGCTGGTGGCGCTGCAAGATGGCAAGGCAAGCACGCAGCGCGATCTCGCGCGCTTTGCCAGGGTCGAGCAACCGCCGATGGCGCAGATGCTCGCCCGCATGGAGCGGGATGGCTTGATCGAGCGGACACGCGACCCGGCTGATGGCCGCAGCAGCCGCATCGTGCTGGCCAAGGCTGCCCGGGACGGCATGCCGGAGGCGATTGCGGCCTTGTTCCAGGGGAATGAAGAGGCATTGGCCGGGTTCACGGATGCGGAAGCAGCACAACTTGTCGGTCTGCTCAAGCGGCTGATCGACAATCTGGATCAGATTGCCAACGCGGAGTCGGCGTCAAGCGATTGCTGAGTTTTGGCCAGGCGGAGAATTTCTATTCTGGGACGGTGCTGTCCTTATTCGAACTCGTGCCGTCTTTCAGCACGGAGGGGTTCTTCAAAACCCGCACAAGCAGATTCGGTTTTCGCCTGCGCGGGATGAGATCGATATCGCTGACAAGCTTTGCGCCGCCCTTGCGCCGCTCGAGCGTGATCTTGCGGCTATGGAAGGCTTCCAGCTCAGCCCGATGCGCGACGCTGATGATGGTCACGTCGGGCAATTCATCGATCACCATATGCATCATCTTATCCTGGCTCTTCTCATCGAGTGCCGAGGTTGCTTCATCCAGCACGATGATATCGGGATGGTGGAGCAGCAGGCGCGCAAAGGCGAGACGCTGCTTTTCGCCGCCCGACAGCGTCTGGTCCCAGGGCGCCTCTTCCTCGATCTTGTCGTTGAGATAATCGAGCCCGACCTTGTCGAGGGCAGCCTTGACCTGATCCAGCGTCCAGCTGTCGGCGGCGCCGGGATAGGCGACGGCGCGGCGAAGCGTGCCGGACGGGATATAGGGTCGTTGCGGCAACATGAACAATCGTCTGTCGGCGTGGAAATTGACGCTGCCGCTTCCCCACGGCCAGAGACCTGAGATCGCCCGCACCAGCGTGCTCTTGCCGGACCCGGATTCGCCGGCCACAAGCACCCGTTCGCCGGGCTCGATCTCGACGCGCGTTTCCGTGACCACGGCGGTGCCATCGTCAAGCGATACGGAGAGATCGTTGAGGCTGAGCATCGCCTCGCCTTCGGTTTCACCATGCTTGATGCGCCCGAGCGAGTCGCTCTGCTCGGCGCGCTCCAGCCCGTCGAGCGACATCATCAGCGAGGCGATGCGCCGTGCACAGGCGTTCCAATCGGCAAGACGCGGATAGTTATCAACAAGCCAGCCGAACGCGCCCTGAACGATGGCGAAGGCAGAGGCAGCCTGCATGACCTGTCCCAGCGTCATGCTGCCTTCGAGAAATTTTGGCGCGCACAGCAGGACCGGGACGACTGGCGCAATCAGCATAGATCCATGCGACACAAGCGTCGTGCGCATGTGCTGGCGGGCAAGGAGCGCCCATTGCCTGAGCACATTGGCGAAGGTCTTATCGAGGTCATTACGCTCCTCCTCTTCGCCGCCGAGCAAGGCGATGCTCTCGCCGTTTTCCCGCACATGCGTCAGCGTGTAGCGAAACTCGGCTTCTGCTTGATTTTTCGCCTCGGAGACGTGGACGAAATAGCGGCCGATGACCGCCATCGAGCTGGAGGTGATCGCGGCGTAAAGGACCGCAGTGATGACGAGAAAGCCGGGAATGGTGACGGTCCAACCTGCGATCGGCAGAGTGAGAGCCCCGCCGATCGTCCAGAGCACGACGATGAAGGTCGAGGCCGCCAGAAATGCGGAAATGACACCGGCGATGAAATCGACGGGTGCTTCGGTGGCAATCCGCAAATCCTCGGAAATGCGCGCTTCGGGGTTCTTGTGGTCGCCGCCGATGAGATTCAACTGATAGTAACGGCCGTTTGCGAGCCAGCGCGCGATGACTGCGCTTGTCAGCCAGGAACGCCACCGACGCTGGATCATCATGCGAACGGCGACTTGTACAGTGACAATAGCCACAGTTCCAAGCACGAGCGGCACGAATACAGCGCTCAGGAAATAGACGGTGCCCGCATCGTGCCGCTCTATGGCGTCGAATATCCCGCGGTTCCACAGATTGATTCCGTACTGGAAGCCGACATTCATGCCGATCAGGGCCAATAGCCCGATCGAGAAGGGCCAAGCGAACTTGTCGCCATCGCGGCTCCAGTAACGGCGCGCGCTGATCCAGAAACGTTTCAGCAAATAGCGCTTTCGCGCCTGCTCGGTCTCTTCAGGCGTTAGCTCCGGATCGGGTTGGATGGCATCTGGCGGCAGCGCAACTTCGACAGTCGATGCCTTCTCCTGGCGCGACTTCTCGGCACCGTCCGGCTCGGTGCCGTCGACCGATTTCGGTTTCAATTTAGCGTCGGTCATGTCAGCGATAACGGCTTACAAATCAAAAGGTTTCATGATGCCGGTACCGAGGATGGCATCCGGCGTCTACCCGGCAAACCGCTCGCGGTAGGCTTTCGGACTGGTACCGAAGTGGCGCAGGAAGGCCCTTCTCATGGTTTCCTCCGATCCGAAGCCACAACGCCTGGAGACCCGGGCAACAGACTGGCCTTCATCCAGCAAGCGTCGGGCGGTTTCGATCCTGATGTCTTCGATCGCCCGGGCCGGCGTCAGCCCTGTTACCTGCCGATAATGCCGCGAAAAACTGCGCGAGCTCATGTTGACCCGTGCGGCAAGAGCCGCCAGCGGCAATGGGCGGCTCAAGTTTTCCATGATCCATGCGTGCAGTTGGTCGAAACGCCCGTCATTTTCCTGCAGTGAGAGGGCCGTGCTGAATTGCGACTGTCCGCCCGGCCGCTTCAGAAAAACCACCAACTGCCTCCCGACAGCGAGCGCCGCCTTCCGACCCAGGTCGATCTCGATGAGCGCCAAGGCAAGGTCGATGCCCGCTGTCACGCCGGCGGATGTCCACATGTCGCCATCACTAACAAAAATGGGGTCAGGATCGAGGCGCACCAACGGAAAGCGTTTTGTGAATTCAGCGCAACGCTGCCAGTGCGTGACGACACGCCGTCCGTCGAGCAATCCTGCTGTCGCCAGCAAAAATGCACCGCTGCAAACGGAAGCGGTGCGCCGCGCCGCCTTTGAGCGGCCTCTGACCCATTCCACCAGATCGCGGTTTTCACAAGCCGCATTGACACCCCAGCCTCCCGCCACGACGAGCGTGTCCAGCGGCGCATCCGGCGACGGCAACGGGGAGGCTGCCAAGGCGAGACCCGACGATGTTCTCACCTGAGCGCATTGCGCCACCACGACAGTCTCATAGGGCCTCGCTTTGTCAGCAAGCGCAGCCAGATCGTTTGCCGTTGCAAAGACCTGCAAAGGGCCTGCCACATCAAGAAGCTGGCTGTCGGGGAAGGTCAGGATTTCGATACGGCGAGGGTTATTTGGCATGAACGGAGGGATGATTGGCAAACACGCCAATCATTGCTCCACTAGGATTGGGAAAGTCAATCAGGAGTTTCCCCATGCCTCTTTCTTTCGGAATCCTCGTCTTCCCCGATGTTCAGCAACTCGACCTCACCGGCCCTTACGAGGTTTTCGCCTCGGCTGAAGGCACAGAGGTTCATCTGATCTGGAAGGATTTGCGGCCCGTTCCGGCCTCTACCCGGCTGTCTTTGACGCCGACCACGACCTTTGCGGAATGCCCGCCACTCGACGTTCTCTGCATTCCGGGCGGAAGCGGTATCAACGCATTGTTGCTCGACGAGATGGTGCTCGCTTTTGTTCGGGAGCGGGCGGCGAAGGCGCGCTACGTCACGTCTGTCTGCACGGGCGCGCTGGTGCTGGGGGCGGCGGGGTTGCTCAAGGGAAAACGCGCGACGACCCACTGGAATGCGCTCGATTTCCTGCCGCGCTTTGGCGCCACGCCCGTCGAGGAGCGAGTCGTACAGGATGGCAACCTGATCACCGCAGGCGGTGTCACCTCGGGCATCGATTTCGGACTATCCGTGATTGGCGAGCTTCTGGGGCAGACAGAAGCCGAAACGGTCCAGCTCGCTCTGGAATATGCTCCCGCACCACCATTTTCTTCCGGCACGCCGAAGGAAGCCTCAGCAAAAGTGCTGGGAGATACGAGGCAGCGCCTTTCCGCATCGCGCGCCGCGCGCGAGAAGATATTGTCGCAATTGCCGGGAGATATTTGAAAGGGAATTGAGCAGCTGAAGACGCCGGCCGGTTTTTGCAGGCACCCAATGCGGCACTTTTCCCGGAATAACTCTCCCCACCTCACGCAGTTTCACTGGCAATCTGCGGCAGGGATTGCAGCAGGGTCTGGCGGGCGGAGTGCAGATGCGCGCGGCAGGCGGTTTCGATTGCCGCCTGGTCGCCGGATTCCAGGGCTGCGATATAATCCAGATGTTCGTGGATGGCGCGTTCGTTGCGCTGGCGGGCGGCGGTCTTGTTCCACTGGTAGTGATAGTGGAAAACGATGGCGATGGCGTCGTAGAAATCGGCGATGAAGCGGTTTTTCGAGGCGCGATGGATCAACAGGTGGAAGCGCTCGTCGAGGACGGAGAAGTCCTTGAAACGCTGGTTGATGTCGGCAAGCATGGCGTGATGTTCGTCGCGCATGGCGGCGAGATCGATCCAGGCCTGGTGGTCGCGCGGAAGCCGGCCGAATTCGGCGGCGGAGTGCAGCTCGAACATCTCGCGCACATCGGCGAGCTCGAGGGCGAATTCACGGGTGAAGCCCTTGAGCGTCCAGTGGCTGTTCGGCCGTTTCTCGATGAGGCCGAAGCGGGAGAAGCGGATCAGGAATTCGCGCACGCTTGTTGTGCCGGTGCCGATCTCGCGGGCTAGCTCCAATTCGTTGATCTGCATGCCGGGGGCTGCATCATCGGCAAGGATGCGCTGCATGAAGCTGCGCTCGATGATGTCGTGCAGGGAATCGGTTTCTTCCGAGGGAAAGAGGTCGCGGTCCGTCGGCTGGCGCAGCACGATCTTCTGGCGCTTGTTCCAGCGGATGATGCCTTCTTCGCTGAGCCGCGTCAGGATGGCGCGCGCCGTCGAGCGGCTGACGCCGAGCTGGGCGGCGATCTCCGGCTCCGAGGGCAGTGCGGTATCCGTGCGCAAGGCTGCAGCATACCTGTTGTAGGCTTCCTTGAAGACCGTATTCTGCCGTGCCACCAGACCCCGCTTTCCGCCCTCGTGAGCGCCTTCCCGCTTCACAGCAGGACAGAGCGGACCGGGGCTTGTTCAAACGACCTTTAGCTTATTTCCGGTCGCCTGCGGCTCATTGCCTCCCTCGTCCACAGGATCAATATTCCCGTTGACTTGAAAATGTTTATTGTAGATAAAAAACAAAATCAATGCGCATTCGCCGATGCAGCGAGTGTTTCCCAGGGAGAATAAATTGGACAAACTGCCTTGGATCATCCTTTCGGCCGGAGACAATGTCGCGGTCGCAACGGCGGCAATCGCGCCGGGTTCGACGGTTGCCGGCATCGAAGCCCGTCAGAAGATCGACCCCGGCCACAAGGTGGCGATTGCCGATATTCCGCTCGGGTCGCCGGTCGTGAAATACGGACAGGCGATCGGCCGCACCACTGAAGAGGTCAAGGCCGGCGACCATGTGCACAGCCACAACCTGCATTTCGAAAACGACCGGCTGGCGGCGACCGCCAATTCGGCGCCGGAGACGGCGACGGCCGACGACAAGGCGCGCACCTTCATGGGTTACCGCCGCGCCGACGGGCGGGCAGCGACCCGCAACTATATCGGCATCATCGCCAGCGTGAACTGTTCCACCACGGTCTGCCGGGCGATCGCCGACGAGGCGAACCGGACGATCTTGCCGCATTATGAGGGCATCGACGGTTTCGTGCCGATCGTGCATGACCAGGGCTGCGGCATGAGTTCGACCGGCGACGGCATGAACGTGCTGCACCGGACGCTCGCCGGCTATACCAGGCATGTGAATTTCGGCGGCGTGCTGATGATCGGCCTCGGCTGCGAGGTCAACCAGCTGACGCTGTACGGCCAGAGCGGTGCGGGCGCTTCGAAGCGGCATTTCAATATTCAGGATGCCGGCGGTTCCCGCCGCGCGGTCGAGCGGGCCATGGGTATGCTGCGCGAGATCGCTGCCGATGTCGGCAAGGAAAAGCGCGTGCCGATGTCGGTGAGCGAGATCATCATCGGCCTGCAATGCGGCGGCTCGGACGGCTTTTCCGGCATCACCGCCAATCCGGCGCTGGGTGTCGCAGCCGACCTCCTGGCGGCGGCCGGCGGCACGGCGATCCTGTCGGAGACTTCGGAAATCTATGGTGCGGAGCACCTTTTGCGCAGCCGCGCCGTCAGCGACGAGGTGGCAAAGAAGCTCGACGAGAAAATCGCCTGGTGGGAGGATTATGTCGCTCTGCACGGCGCCTCGCTCGACAACAACCCGTCGCCCGGCAACAAGCGCGGCGGGTTGACCACCATTCTGGAGAAGTCACTCGGCGCGGTTGCCAAGGGTGGGCGCTCGCCGCTGACGGCGGTCTATGGTTATGCCGAGCGGGTCACGGCCCCCGGGCTCGTCTTCATGGACACCCCCGGCTACGACCCGGTCTCGGCGACCGGCCAGGTGGCCGGCGGGGCGAATATGATCGCCTTTACCACGGGCCGCGGCAGCTGCTTCGGCTGCCGGCCGGCACCGTCCCTGAAGCTTTCCAGCAATTCGGCGCTCTATGCGTCGATGGAAGAGGACATGGACATCGATTGCGGCACCATCGCCACCGGCGACGCGACGATCAGCGGCAAGGGCCGCGAAATCTTCGACCTTATCGTCGATACGGCTTCGGGCAAGAAGACCAAGAGCGAGCTCTTCGGCTACGGCGATAACGAATTCGTGCCCTGGCATCTGGGCGCAACGCTCTAGCTTTTTGTTTTACGCAAGCCCTTGGAAAACAGCTTCACACTTTTCCCGGGATTGCTCCGGATAGACAGTTTCAGCTTCTTCGCGAGGAGGAATGATGAAGACGAGAAAGATCGGCAAGACCAAGCTGGAGGTGACCGAAATCAGCTTCGGCGCGGCAGCTCTCGGCGGTCTCTACCGTGCCTGCCCGCGCGAGCAGGCGATGGACACGCTGCAGGCGGCCTGGGATAGCGGCATCCGCTATTTCGACGTCGCGCCCTGGTATGGGCTGGGTCTCGCCGAACGGCGGGTCGGCGATTTCCTGCGCGACCAGCCGGATGGCAGCTACATGCTTTCCACCAAGGTCGGCCGGCTGCTGCGGCCGGTGCCGACCGGCACCGTGCCCGATTACAGCTATGTCGATCCGCTCTCCTTCGACGCCGATTACGACTATTCCTATGACGGCATCATGCGCTCGGTCGAATTCAGCTATGCACGCCTCGGCCTCAACCGCATCGACATTCTCTATGTGCACGATATCGGCGTCTACACGCATGGCGCGGCGAAGAATGCGGTCCACCAGAAGCAGTTTCTCGATTCCGGCGTGAAGGCGCTGGAGGAACTCAAATCCTCGGGCGCGATCTCCGCCTTCGGCCTCGGCGTCAACGAAGTGCCCGTCTGCCTCGACGTCATGCACCATGCCGATCTCGACTGCATCCTGCTTGCCGGCCGTTATACGCTGCTCGACCGTTCGGCCGTTGCCGAACTCCTGCCGCTCTGCCGGCAGAAGGGCACGTCGCTCGTCGTCGGCGGCGTCTTCAATTCCGGCATTCTCGCCACCGGCCCGGTGCCGGGCTCGCATTTCGATTATATGCCGGCAACCGACGATGTGCTTGCCAAGGTCGGCGCCATGGAGGCGATCGCCAAAAGCCATGGGGTGCCGCTCGCGGCTCCCGCCCTGCAGTTTCCGCTACGCGATCCGGTCGTCGCATCGGTGCTGATCGGCACGGCCAAGGCTTCGAGCCTGAAGCGCAACATGGAGATCGTCGAGCCGCGGCTTGCCGACGAGATCTACGGGGAATTCGAGCCCTATACGCTGGTCGCGCCGCCGCTCGGCGCCGAAGCGGTGCGGGTCTGAGGAGACATTATGCTCAAGGGTATTCATCCATTGCTCGGCCCCGACCTGCTTCATGCGCTGAAGACGATGGGACATGGTGACGACATCGTCATAGCGGACGCCAATTTTCCCTCGGGCTCGATGGGCCCGCCCGTCATTCGCGCCGACGGCGTCAGCGCCACTGACATGGCCGAGGCGATCCTCACCCATATGCCGCTCGATACTTTCGTGCCGGAAACGGCGTGGCGGATGGAAGTGGTGGGCGATCCCGATGCGATGCCCGAAGTCTGCGCCGAGTTCCAGCAGATCGTGTCCAGGCGTGCCGGCGATTTCCGCATCGTGCCGGTGGAGCGCTTTGCCTTCTACGCGATGGCCCGCAAGGCCACCTATATCGTCGCGACGACGGAATTCCGGCTGTACGGTAACCTGATTTTGAAAAAGGGTGTCGTCCATCCGCATGAGGTTGATCTGGCCTGAACCCTATTTTAGGGTATCGTACTATTGGAATAAAATCAGTTGCTTGGGTGGAGTTTAGCAAAGCAAAAAAGCCAGATTGACGCACTTGCAATTTGATTGCGCCTCGGCTAGCTTCTCCCTGCAAATGTTTTTTATCGATAAAAATCGTCCGCCTGCGTTCAGCGGCCGATTTATTCGGAGGAGAACGCACCCTGAGAGGAGAACCCTTATGAGTATCGTGAAATCCCTTCTGTCCCGTCGCGCCTTTACGGCGCTTGCGGGTGCCGCGGTCATCGCCACGGCGATGCCGGCAACGTCGTTTGCCGCCGACGTGACGATCCCGATCATCGTCAAGGACACGACGTCCTTCTACTGGCAGATCGTTCTGGCCGGCGCGCGCAAGGCTGGCAAGGATCTCGGCGTCAACGTGCCGGAACTCGGCGCACAGGCCGAATCCGACGTCAACGGCCAGATCAGCATTCTGGAGAATGCTGTTGCCGGCAAGCCCGCCGCCGTCGTCATTTCGCCGACCGAATTCAAGGCGCTCGGCAAGCCGATCGATGAAGCCGCCAAGTCGGTTCCGATCATCGGCATTGACTCCGCTGCCGACTCCAAGGCGTTCAAGTCGTTCCTGACGACCGACAACGTTCAGGGCGGCCGCATCGCCGCCGACGGTCTTGCCGCCGCCATCAAGGGCGCCACCGGCAAGGAAGAGGGCGAAATCGTCATCCTCACCAATCTTCCGGGCGTCGGCTCGCTGGAACAGCGCCGCGAAGGCTTCCTGGATCAGGTGAAGACCAAGTATCCCGGCCTGAAGGTGATTGCCGACAAGTACGGCGACGGCCAGGCAACGACCGGCCTCAACATGATGACCGACCTGATCACGGCAAACCCGAACCTCGTCGGCATCTTCGCCTCGAACCTGATCATGGCGCAGGGCGTCGGCCAGGCGATTGCTGAAAACAAGCTCGGCGACAAGATCAAGGTCATCGGCTTCGACAGCGACGACAAGACGGTCGGCTTCCTCAAGGATGGTGCGATTGCCGGCCTCGTCGTTCAGGACCCCTACCGCATGGGTTATGACGGCGTGAAGACCGCTCTTGCCGTCTCCAAGGGCGAGAAGGTCGAAGCCAATGTCGACACCGGCGCAAACCTCGTCACCAAGGCGAATATGGCCGATCCGAAGATCGACGCGCTGCTGAACCCGAAGATCAAGTAACAAAGACAGACAGGCCGCGCCGGCTTCAAAAACCGGCGCGGCCTTTTCCATCCATGGTATGCTTACCGGGGGTGGAGCAGACGTGACACAAGGAGGAGAGGTCCATGATCGGACTGGAAGAGGTCAGTCATCGCCATGATGACAGCGCGACGCTGAAAGAAGCCAATCGAATTCCCGCCGGATCGCCTATCCTCGAACTCAAGGGCCTGCAGAAGAATTACGGTCATGTGCAGGCGCTGAAGCCAGCGACGCTGACCTTCCTCGCCGGTGAAATCCACGCCATCGTCGGCGAAAACGGCGCCGGCAAATCCACCCTGATCAAATTGCTCACCGGCGTCATCACCCGCACGGCCGGCGAAGTGCTGTGGTGCGGCCAGCCGGTGGGGCTTTCGACGCCGAACGAGGCGATCGCCCGCGGCATCAACGCCGTCCACCAGGAAGTCGTGCTCTGCCGGCACCTGACGGTCGCCGCCAATCTCTTCCTCGGCGACGAGGTCAACCGCTACGGCCTGATGCGCAAGAAGCAGATGGAGAAGATGGCGCAGGCCGTGCTCGACGATCTCGGTTTCGGCCTGCCGGCCGGTGCGCTGCTGAGCTCGCTGACGATCGGCCAGCAGCAGCTGGTGGCAACGGCGCGCGCGGCGATGCGCGGCACGCAGTTCCTGATCTTCGACGAACCCACCGCCTATCTCACCCGCCAGGAATCGGCGCAGCTCTTCAAGCTGATCCGCCGCCTGCAGGGCGAAGGCGTCACCATCGTCTATATCAGCCACCGCATGGAGGAAGTCTTCGAACTTGCCGACCGTGTCTCGGTGCTGCGCGACGGCACGCATGTCGGCACGCGCCTGATCGGCGAGACCAACGATGCCGAGCTGATCGCGCTGATGATCAACCGCTCGATCGAACAGATCTACCACAAGGAAGAGATTGCGATCGGCGAGACGATCCTTGCCGTCAACGGCCTTTCCGGTCCGGGCTTCGAAGATGTGTCGCTCAGCGTCAAGGCGGGCCAGATCGTCGGGCTCTACGGCCTGATCGGCGCCGGGCGCAGCGAATTCGCGCTCGGGCTCTATGGACGCCAGCCGACGACATCAGGCGATATCCAGTGGATGGGCAAGCGCGTCGACATCAAGAACGAACGCACCGCGATGGAGCTCGGCATTGCGCTGGCGCCGGAAAGCCGGCGCGACCAAGGGCTTTGCCTCAACCTGCCGATCGGCCTCAACATCAATCTGCCGGTGTTCGGACGGCTGAGCCACGGACCTGTGATCAACCATGCGCGCGAGTCGGCCAATGCCGACAAGCAGATTCGCGATCTCAGCATCAAGACGCCGAGCCGGCGCGTTCCGGCCTCCAGCATGTCGGGCGGCAACCAGCAGAAGATCGTCATCGGCAAATGGCTGAGCCATGGCGCCCGGCTCTTCATCTTCGACGAACCGACTGTCGGCGTCGACGTCGGCACCAAGGCGGAAATCTACCGGCTCTTCGCCAAGCTTCTGAAGGACGGCGCGGGCATCATCCTGATCTCCTCCTACCTGCCCGAAGTCTACGAACTGGCCGACCGGCTGCACGTCTTCCGCGCCGGCAAGATCGTCGCCAGCCATGATTTCCACGCGGCGACGCATGAAGAAGTGCTCAGCGAAGCGATCGGCGTCTGAGCCAAAAGAATAAGAGGGAGAAAATTCATGACTGCCACCCCTACTGAGATCGTCGCACCGCCGCCGCGCCGGAAAATGAACATCCTGTTCGGCCTGACGCTGATCGGCCTGCTGATCTTCCTCTGGATCGTGCTCGGCGTCGTCACCCCGAGCTTCTGGACGCCGCTCAACATTTCGAACCTGCTGCGTCAGGGCGCGATGACGGCGATCCTCGCACTCGGACAGACCTTCGTCATCATCACCGCCGGCATCGATCTTTCCGTCGGCGCCATCGTCGGCTTTTGCACCGTCATCATCGCCTGGCTGCTGCAGGCCGGCGTGCCGCTCTGGGGGGCGATCGCGCTGACGCTCGCCATCGGCGTGGCGATCGGCGCCTTCCATGGCTTCGGCATCGTCCATATGGGCCTGCCGCCGTTCATCATCACGCTGGCAACCCTGACATCGCTGCGCGGCATCGGCCTGCTGATCACCAACGGTTCGACGATCAACATCACCAATGAGGGCTTCAGCAATTTCGCCCGCGCCGATCTGCTCAGCATTCCGAGCCTGTTCTGGATGGTCATCCTAGTGGCGGTCCCCTCCTTCATCTTCCTGCATCTGAGCCGTTGGGGCCGCTATCTCTTCGCGGTCGGTTCGAACGCCGAGGCGGCGCGCCTTTCCGGCGTCAACGTCAAGGGCATGATCTATCTTGCCTATATCCTCTCGGCCTCCTTCGCCGCCTTCGTCGGCGTGCTGCTCGCCTCGCGCATCGCCATCGGCAATGCAACGCAGGCCGACGGCTGGGAACTGCAGGCGATTGCCTCGTCCGTCATCGGCGGCACCAGCCTGTTCGGCGCGGTCGGCTCGGTGCACGGCCCGCTGATCGGCGCCTTCATTCTCGCCACCATCAACAACGGCGCGAACCTTCTGAACGTCAACTCCTTCTGGCAGCGCATCATCACCGGTCTGCTGATCATCGTGATCGTGTTCTTCGACCAGCTGCGCCGCCGCCGGAGCAATTGAGCGACATGAGACAGCCGGCTTGAACGAGCCGGCTTCTTCCATTCAAGGAATGCGAGACCCGTCATGAAAGCAGTTCTTTGCCGGGAGCCCGGCGTGCTCGATATCGTCGAGCGTCCTTCGCCAGCGGCTCCCGCCGCCGGCTGGGTGCGGCTTGCCGTCAGCCATGTCGGCATCTGCGGCACCGACTACCATATTTTCGAGGGCAAACATCCCTTCCTCGAATATCCCCGGGTGATGGGGCATGAGATCTCGGCGACGGTGCTGGAAGCGGGCGACGGTGTGGCGATCGCGGTCGGCACGCCCGTCATCGTCAATCCCTATCTCTCCTGCGGGCAATGTGTCGCCTGCCGTCAGGGCAAGCCGAATTGCTGCACCAACATCAAGGTGCTCGGCGTCCATACCGACGGCGCCTTCTGCGAGGAGATTTCGGTTCCATCGGGCAATCTCTATCCCGCCAAGGGCCTGAGCCTCGAGGCGGCGGCAACGACCGAGTTCCTGGCGATTGGCGCCCATGCGGTGCGCCGTTCGATGACCGGCCCCGGTGCGCGGGCGCTCGTCATCGGCGCCGGGCCGATCGGGCTCGGGGCGGCGATCTTCTCGCGCATCGCAGGCCATGAGGTGACGCTGCTCGATACCAGCACCGAGCGGCTGCAGATGGCCTCGGAGCGCTTCGGCTTCACCTCCGGCATCGTTGCCAACGAGGCGACAGCGGAGAGCGTTCGCGCCAAAACCAACGGCGACGGTTTCGACGTGGTCTTCGATGCAACGGGTTACGGCCCTTCGATGGAAAAGGCCTTCTCCTTCGTCGCTCATGGCGGCGCGCTGGTGCTGGTCAGCGTCGTCAAGGACGATATCCGCTTCTCCGATCCCGAATTCCACAAGCGCGAGATGATGGTGATCGGCAGCCGCAACGCCACTCGCGTCGATTTCGAGCATGTCGCGGATGCGATCGCCAAAGGCCTGGTGCCGGTGGAGAAACTCATCACCCACCGCACGACGCTTGCCGACGCGCCGCGCGATCTCGCCCGCTGGGCGCATGAGAAGAATGGGTTGATCAAGGCTGTCATCAGTATCGGGGGTTAGGCAGCGTCGGAAAAGTCCTGCAGAGTTAGGCGCTTATTTTGTCATGTTCGCGGTCCTTGCTGCTTAGGTTCCCCCCACACTCGTCATCCTCGGCCTTGAGCGGAGGATGACGAAACGGGGTGCAATCGACAAAATGGGGGCCCCTGTCCCCATGCTCCGTTATCCCGCGGCCGCCTCGATCGCCCTGCGCATCTCCCTCACAACGGCGACATCCGTTTTGTTGGTACTCTTCGCCTCCAACCGGCGCGCAAGATGTCGCGCAACATTTCTCAATCAAAAAGCACACAGACGAATACGGAAGTGTCCATAAGTGGGGCCGCCGGATAGCCGGCAGATCTTCGTCGATTGAGTGATGGAAAGGGTCGAGCGATGAAAATGCGAATTGCTTCCTTGGCAATGGCTGCGGCGCTGACAATGCCACTTGCGGTGCCGGCCCGCGCGCAGGTGGTCATCCAGGAAGGCCAGGGATCGGAGTTCTATTCCGATCCCGACGATAACCAGACGGAAACGGATTTTCTGCAGCGATGGAATCGCCACCACGACCAGCGAAGCGGATGGCGCTCGGGTTGGGACAATTTCGGGCCGGACGATGCGGTTCGCCTCCTTGAGAGACGTGGTTACCGCGTCAGAGATGTGAAGGACGTGGGTGAACGATATCTGATCCGAGCATGGCGAGACGGGGACGATCTCCTGGTGAGCGTCTCCCGCAGGGGCGATATCATGGGCGTCGTGCACGATCGCGAGTGATGGGCCGTCTTTGCTGTCCCTCACGCCGATGGGATGAGGGGCTGTCTCGATGCTGGCGCGGGCTACAACTTCTAACCCACCGCCTCGATCGCCCTGCGCATCTCCCTCACAACCGCGACATCCGTCTTGTTCGTGCTTTTCGCCTCAAACCCGAAGGCCACCGCGCGCGGATCGGCGCTTTCGACCGGTGAACTGCAGGAGCCGTGGACCTCGCGAGCGCCGGTCGCCTGCAGGATCTCCCCGACATTTGTCGGGCGGATGCCGCTGCCGGGCATGATCGAGATGCGGCCGGCAGCCTTGGCCGAAATGCGCTTCAGCGCCTCGAGGCCGTCGGCCGCCTTCAGCGCGCAGCCGGAGGTCAATATCCGCTCGCAACCGAGCTCGACCGCCTGCTCCAGCGCCTGATCGGCATCCGGCACCAGATCGAAAGCGCGATGCAGCGTCGAGCCGAGGCCGGCCGCATGCGCCTTCAAGCGGTGGATCAGCGGCATGTCGAGCGTCCCGTCCGGCCGGTTGGCGCCGATGACGACGCCGGCGAGGCCTGCGGTGCGCACCGCGTCGATATCGATCATCATCGCTTCTTCGTCCGCCTTGTCGAAGATGAAGGGACCGGCATGCGGGCGGATCATCGCATAGACCGGAATGGGCGCGCGGGCGGCGATCCGCATCAGGCTCGGTAGCGGCGTCAGCCCGCCGAGTTCCAACGCCGAGCAGAGTTCGATGCGGCCGGCGCCGCCTTCGATGGCGCTGGCAAGGCCTTCGGCGCTGTCGACGCACACTTCGAGCAAGATGGTCACGCTGCAGTCTCCCTGGCTCCGGCGTCCGCCTGCCTTTTGGTTTGCGCGACGGTTTCCGACGTAATTCTCGCCGCCGCCTCGATGATGACGGTGCAGGCATCGGCGGCGGCTTTGCGATGGTTGAAGGCGACGTGATAGGACATCGGCAGGTGCACGTCGAGATCGACGATGCGCACCTTGTCGGCGATCGGCAGGGCGCTGACCCGGCCGAGGAAGGAGACATAGCCGTGATTGGCGACGAGGTCGACGATCACAGGCAGCGAATCCGCCGCGGTGATATCCTGGCCGCGCAGGCGCCGGTTGGGCGCGCGCTCGTAGCTGAAGGCCATGGCCGCATGGCCGAGGCCGGTGCGTGGGCTCGGCATGCAGATCGCATGGCCGGCGACGAGATCGGCGACGCTCATCTCGGTGCTGTCAGGTGGCGCGATCACCACCATGTCGGTCTGCAGCAATTCGCGATGCCGGAAGCTTTCGAGGCCGAAGACCGAGTCCAGGATCGCCACGTCGATGCGACCGTTCTTCAGCGCCTCGCGCAAATCGTCGGCGGTCATCGACACCAGCGAGATCGCATTGTTGTTGCGACGGGCATTCCATTCGGAGACCAGCACGCCCAGGCAGCGCGCCACCCAGCTTTCCGAGCCGGTCGGGATGATCGAGCCGATGCGCAGCGATCGGGCGGTGCGTCGGTAACGCTCGTCGGCGGACGATTTCAGGTCGTTCCATGCCTGGCTGATCGCCATGAAAATCTGATAGGCGCGCCTGCCCTCTTCCGTCAGCACCGAGCCCTGCGCCTGCCGCTCGAACAGCCGAGCACCCAGAAATTTCTCAAGATTGGCAAGCTGCAGTGAAAGCTGTGGCTGACCCAAGCGAAGCCGGCGGGCGGCCCGGTTGATGCTGCCCTGGTCGGCCACTTCCAAAAAACGCTCCATGGTGACGATCTTGACGGGGATGCGGGATGCCCAGGTCTCGTAGGCCTCGGCGGCGCCGTCATGGCCGGTCAGTTGGCCGAGCTCGGCAATCGCAGCCATGATCGGCTCCAGCCCGTCCAGCACCCTGCCGCTCGCAATCAGCGTCACCAGCTCGCCGGAGGCGCGCTCGGTCAGTTTTATCGCCAGTTCGGTCTCGAGATTATGGATTGCGGTGGAGACAGTGGAGGGTGACAGCTGGAAGCGGCGCGCGGTCTCGCGCACCGAGCCGGATGTCAGGACATGGCTTGCAATGAACAGGGCACCAAGATGCAATGGCCACCTCCGGAAAGCGCTGGAAAAACCGGACGATATGATGTGTTCATGAAAAAAGATATCCCTGCCTCAGAATAGGCGGGCTATCGTTTCCGTCATAAAAAATCCGGGCGCCGGGAAACCGTGAAAGAGCACCGGAGCATCGTGGAAACACGCAAGGGGACAAAAACAAATCGCGCCGGCCTTGGAAAAGGGAATGCGTTTCCGCGCGTGGAGGTGCATTCGCCGCCATAATCGTGCCGCGACCGCAAATACTGGAGGGGGCTTGCATCGATTTTTCGGGTGGGCACGCTATTTCCATGACGCACGCAATTCCGGCATGATGGCGGCCTCGTCGCCCTCGCCGGCGGATTTTCTGCGCACAAGCCTTCCGCCAAGGGCTTGAGCCTCATTCAACGGTGTTAACACAGGGGATATTCCATGCTGAAGAAACTCGCACTTGCCGTCTCGCTCTCCGCCTTCGCGGTGGGTGCGGCCCAGGCCGCCGACGTCGTCGTCTCGTCGAAGATCGACACCGAAGGCACGCTGCTCGGCAACGTCATCGCGCTCGCGCTCGAAGCCAACGGCATCAAGACGCAGGACCGCATCGCGCTCGGCGCGACACCGGTCGTGCGCAAGGCGATCACCGCCGGCGAAATCGACATCTATCCGGAATATACCGGCAATGCCGGCTTCTTCTTCAACAAGGCGGATGACGCCGCCTGGAAGAACATCGACCAGGGCTATGAGCTGGCGAAGAAGCTCGATTACGACGCCAACAAGATCGTCTGGCTGACGCCGTCTCCTGCCAACAACACCTGGGCGCTCGCTGTGCGCAATGATGTCGCCCAACCGAACAAGCTGAAGAGCCTGACGGACTTCGGCAAATGGGTTGCCGGCGGCGGTGCCGCCAAACTTGCCGCCTCCGCCGAATTCGTCAATTCGGCCGGTGCGCTTCCCGCCTTCCAGACGACCTATGGCTTCCAGCTGAAGCCCGACCAGACCGTCGTTCTCTCCGGCGGCGATACGGCGGCGACGATCAAGGCGGCCGCCGACCAGACGAACGGCGTCAATACCGCGATGGTCTACGGCACCGACGGCGCGATCGAAGCGGCCGAACTAACCGTTCTCGAAGACGACAAGAACGTGCAGCAGGTCTATGCGCCGACGCCGATCATCCGCGAAGAGGTGCTGAAGGCCAATCCGAAGATCGAGGAAGTGCTCTCGCCGATCTTCAAGAGCCTGACCGCCGACGAATTGCGCAAGCTCAACGCCAAGATCCAGGTCGACGGCGAGCCGGCAAAGTCCGTCGCCGAAGCCTATCTCAAGGAAAAAGGCTTCCTGAAATAGTCATCGCTCGCTCCGCCCGACGTTCGGGCGGAGCCTCCCTTTGCTGATAGGATTGAGCGGACAGGTTGGCAGACAGGGTTGAATTGATGGAAGAAACCTCAGCGGTCCGCAGGCTGGACCGGCTCGGCGTGGTTCTGGTGGCCGGCGGCATTGCGGCGACGGCCCTGATGCCCTTCATCTATGTGAAGGCCAACCGTATCGCCGCCGGCAAGCCGATGCTGCTCACGCAGCTTCTTCCCCAGCCTTCCGTCATCATCCTGACCGTGCTTTTCCTTCTCACCGCTTTCGCCGCGCTGCTGCTCACCAACGCCCTTGCCCGGCTTACGGTCGCGACGCTCTGCCTTGCGGCGCTGATCGTTGCGATCGGGCTCGTCTCGGCGGCAGCGACGCCGCCCGGCAGCACGGTGGCGCGGATGACGCCCGGCGGCGGTTTCTGGGTGCTGTTTGCCGTGATCGGGCTCGTGATATCAGATGCGCTTGTCAAAATCCGGCTGGCGCCGTGGATGCGGGTCGCAGCCCTTGCGGCCTATACGGCGCTGCTGTTCCTCTCGCTCACGTCAGGCCTGCTCGACAGCCTTTCGATCATGAAGGAATTTTCCACACGGGCTGCGCAATTCGAGACCGAGGCGATTTCGCATCTGCTGCTGGCCTTCGGCTCGCTTGCCATCGCTATCACTCTCGGCCTGCCGCTCGGCATCCTCTGCTTCTGGGTGCCGAAGCTGCGGGCCATCGTGCTGCAGGGCTTGAGCCTCATCCAGACGATCCCGAGTCTGGCGCTCTTCGGCCTGCTGATGCTGCCGCTCGGCTATCTCGCCACCCATGTGCCGCTGGCCGCTGCCATCGGCATCCGCGGCATCGGCACGGCGCCGGCATTGATCGCACTGGTACTCTATTCGCTGCTGCCGATCGTCGCCAACACCGTCGTCGGCCTACAGGGCGTCGACCCCGCGGTGCGCGACGCGGCCGCCGGCATGGGACTGACGCGCTTGCAGATCCTGACCCGCATCGACATGCCGCTCGCCTTCCCCGTCATCCTCACCGGCATCCGCATCGTGCTGGTGCAGGCGATCGGCATGGTGACGATCGCCGCACTGATCGGCGGCGGCGGCTTCGGCATCTTCATCTTCCAGGGGCTCGGCCAGACGGCCATGGACCTCGTCCTGCTCGGCGCCGTGCCGACCGTCTTCTTCGCCTTCTCATCGGCCGTCATCCTCGATGCGGTCATCGACAGCATCCGGGGATCCGCCGCATGAGCATGATCGAGATCAGGAACGTCACCAAGCGCTACGGCACGGCCACCGTCGTCGACGACGTCTCGATGAGCGTCGAGAAGGGTGAGATCACCGTCATCGTCGGCACCTCGGGCTCGGGCAAATCGACGCTGATGCGCATGATCAACCGGTTGGTGCCGATCACCGAAGGTCAGATCTTCGTCGGCGGGCAGAATGTCATGGACGTTGAGGTGACCGAGCTGCGCCGCAAGATCGGCTATGCCATCCAGGGCCACGGCCTGTTTCCGCACCGCACCGTGGCGCAGAATATCGCCACCGTCCCGCAGCTTCTCGATTGGGATTCCGCCCGCATCGCCAAACGGGTCGAGGAACTGCTCGGGCTTTTCAACCTCGATCCGGCGACCTTTGCCGACAAATACCCGCACCAGCTTTCCGGCGGCCAGCAGCAGCGTGTCGGCGTCGCCCGGGCGCTGGCGGCCGAGCCGGAACTGCTGTTGATGGACGAACCCTTCGGGGCGCTCGACCCGGTCATCCGCGGCAAGGCGCAGGACGATCTGCTGGCGATCCAGAAGCAGTTCGGCACGACGATCATTCTCGTCACCCACGACATGGACGAGGCCTTCCATCTCGGCAACCAGATCGCTGTCATGAGCCAGGGCCGACTGCTGCAATGCTCGACCCCGGAAAAGATCCTCACCGAGCCGGCCGATCCCTTCGTGCAGCAATTGACCGGCACCTCCGACCGGGCGCTGAAGCTGATGTCGCTGCTGCCGCTCAAGGAAAGCATGGCGCCGGCGAAAAGCGGTCTCGCCTATGCCCTGCCGCAGTCGCTCAGCCTGCGCGATGCGCTGGCCGAAATGATCTGGCAGGGGGTCGACGAGGCGGCCGTTGAGAACGGCGAGAAGGCGCCTGTCGGGTCGATTTCGATGAGCCGGCTTCTCGAACTGGGCCGCAAGGCATGAAACTCCTCGTCGCCAATCTCTTCCGCCTGGCGGCGCTCGCCCTGCTGTTGATCCTGCTGTTCAGGACGGAGTGGCTTTCCTTCCTGCTCACGCCGTTGACCAACAACAATGCGCCCGCCGTCTATACGCAGAACAGCCTTGCCTCGCTGGCCGTCGGCCATCTGCAACTGGTGATCGGCTCGATTGTCTGCAGCGCCGTGCTTGCCGTTGTCGGCGGCATTTTCGTGACGCGGGAAAGCGGGGCTGACTTCCTGCCGCTGTCGCGCGCCATCGCCAATGCCGGGCAGACCTTTCCGCCGGTCGCGGTGCTGGCGCTCGCCGTTCCCGCCACCGGCTTCGGCGCCATGCCGACGCTGATTGCGCTCTTTCTTTACGGCCTGCTGCCGATCTTCGAAAACACCGTCGCCGGCTTGAAACAGGTTTCGCCGCAGGTGCTCGATGCCGCCGACGGCATGGGCATGAACGGCATGCAGCGGCTGTTTCGCGTCGAGCTGCCGCTTGCCCTGCCGCTGATCCTCGAAGGGCTGAAGGTTGCGACCGTCATCAATATCGGCACGGCGACGATCGGCTCGACGGTTGCGGCAAAGGGTCTCGGCGAGGTGATCATCGCCGGGCTGATTTCAGACAATACCGCCTTCATTCTGCAGGGCGGCCTGATCGTCGGCCTGATGGCGGTGCTGATCTATGACGCCATGGGCCTCGTCGAAGCGGCGATCACCCGAAGAATCGGCTTGCGCCCGGCGTAAAGGGACGGGTACCAAGTGCCACAGCGTCCTTTGCGCGTCTGAAAAGACGCGCGGCGCCGTCGTGGAATGGGAGGCAGAATTGGCGAAGATGATCCACTCGATGATCCGCGTTCTCGACGAGGCGCGCTCCGTCGACTTCTACGGCAAGGCCTTCGGCCTTTCGGTCGCCGACCGCGTCGATTTCGAAACCTTCACGCTGATCTATCTGAGCAATGCCGAGACCGGCTTCGAGCTGGAGCTGACCGTCAACAAGGGCCGGACCGCGCCCTATGAGCTCGGCAATGCCTATGGTCATCTCGCCGTCTCGGTCGAAGAGGTGGCGGTCGAACGCAAACGGCTGTCGAAGCTCGGGCTTCATCCCGGCGAACTGGTGGAGCTCAACCGCGACGGCAAGCTCTTCGGCCTGTTCTTCTTCATCAGCGATCCCGACGGCTACAAGATCGAGGTGCTGCAGCGCCACGGCCGGTTTCTCTGACGCTTCTTGCGGCGACATAGTTCCACTCCACACCTAATCCCACAGCTTCGAGCGGCATGAATCAGGAGCCCGCCCATGATCGAGAAGACCGCGCTCAATTCCGGCTGGACGCTTACCTGTAACGATACAGGAAGATCCGGCCTGCCGGCCGCGATACCCGCAACGGTGCCGGGCTGCGTGCATCTCGACCTGCTCGCCAACCGGCTGATCCCCGATCCCTATATCGACGTCAACGAGATCACCAATGACTGGATCGGCAAAACCGACTGGACCTATCGCTGCAGCTTCGAGGCAATGCCTGATGATGGCAGGGTATGGGAACTCGTCTTCGACGGGCTCGATACGGTCGCGGTGCTCTCCCTCAACGACGAAGAGATCGGCCGCACCTTCAACATGCACCGCACCTATCGCTTCGATGTGTCGGGGCTGCTGAAGGCCGGGAGCAACGAACTCACGGTCGCCTTCCGCTCGGCCTACGCCTATGGCGCGGAGATGGAAAGGCATTACGGCTACCGCCCCAACAACTATCCGGGACCGGGCAATCTGATGCGCAAGATGGCCTGCAATTTCGGCTGGGACTGGGGGCCGACGCTGGTGACGGCGGGGCTCTGGAAGCCGGTCCGGCTGGAAAGCTGGGATCGGGCGCGGCTTGCCGAAACGCGCGTATCGGCAACGCTTGCCGGCGGCGATGGGTTGGTGAAGGTCCATGCGAAGCTGGCGCGGCATGGCGATCATGAGCCGTGCCAGCTCGTCGCCGCAATCGGCGACGTGACCCAGACGGTGGCGATCGATGCTGATGAAGACGAGATCGTCTTCGAGCTTGCCCTCCCCTCGCCGCAGCTGTGGTGGCCGCATCATCTCGGCGCGCAACCGCTCTATCCGATGACGCTGAGGCTGGTCGACGAGGCCAGCGGCGATCTGCTCGACAGCTTTGAACGCGAACTCGGCTTCCGCTCGCTCAGGCTCGACACCTCGGCCGACGAACACGGCTCGGCCTTCACCTTCGTCATCAACGACGTGCCGCTGTTCATCTGCGGGGCGAACTGGATTCCGGACGATTGTTTCCCCCCGCGGGTGACGGACGAGCGCTATGCGGCGCGGATCGAGGAGGCAAAGGCCGCCAACATCCACCTGCTGCGCGTCTGGGGCGGCGGCATCTTCGAGCGGGATGAATTCTACGCGGCTTGCGACCGCATGGGCATGCTGGTCTGGCAGGATTTCCTCTTTGCCTGCGCCGCCTATCCGGAAGAGGAGCCGCTCAGAAGCGAGGTCGAGGCGGAGGTGCGCGACAATGTCGTGCGGCTGATGCCGCATGCCTCGCTGATCCTCTGGAACGGCAATAACGAGAACATCTGGGGCTTCGACGAATGGGGCTGGCGGCCGATCATCCAGGCCGGCGAAAGCTGGGGGCTCGGCTATTATCTCGGCCTGCTGCCGAAGCTCTGCGGCGAACTCGATCCCGACCGGCCCTATTATCCCGGCAGTCCTTACTCCGGCTCGATGGAGATCGAACCCAATGCCGACGGCCATGGCTGCAAACACATCTGGGACGTATGGAACGATGTCGGCTACGAGGTCTACCGCAATTATATCCCGCGTTTCTGCTCCGAATTCGGCTGGCAGGCGCCGGCCGCCTGGGCAACGATCGAAGAAAGCGTGCATGACCAGCCGCTGACGCCGCAATCGAACGGCGTCTTCCACCATCAGAAGGCAACCGAGGGCAATGACAAGCTGATCCGCGGCCTTGCCGGCCATCTGCCGGAGCCGCAGACGATGGACGACTGGCATTTCGCCACCCAGCTCAACCAGGCGCGCGCCATCCGCTTCGGCGTCGAGCACATGCGCTCGCACCGGAATGTCTGCAAGGGTGCGGTGGTCTGGCAGTTCAACGATTGCTGGCCGGTGACCTCATGGGCGGCGCTCGATTCGGCCGGCCGCCGCAAGCCGCTCTGGTATGCGCTGAAGGCAGCCTATGATCCGCGCCTGCTGACGATCCAGCCGCGCGGCAGCGGGCTTGCGGCGGTGGCGGTCAATGAACGCACCCTGTTCTGGCGGGCGAAGATCAGCGGCAAACGCCTGAAGCTCGACGGCACCGTGCTTGCCGCATTCGAATTCTGGCGCCTGCTCTGCGACCGCTTCGAGGCCAAGGAATTTCCGCTGCCCGAGGATATCGTCACTCCCGGCTTACCGAAGGACGAGCTCATCGTCGTGCAGATGCTGGACAGGCGCGCCTTCCATTATTTCGTCGAGGATATCGAGCTTGCCTTGCCGCCACCGCGGCTGGCGGTCGATGTCACCAGCATCGAGAGTGGGTATGCAGTGCGGGTGACGGCGCAAAATTTCCTCAAGGATCTCTGCCTGATGGCGGATCGGCTGGATCCGGATGCCGTCGTCGATTCGATGCTGGTGACGCTGTTGCCGGGCGAGAGCCATGTCTTTGCGGTCAAGACGGCGAAGGCGATCAGGGCAGAGGATATTGTCATCGGCACCGTGCTGCGATCGGCCAATGATCTTGTTGTCGGTTCGCGCTAGCTGCCCCTCACCCTAACCCTCTGCCCGTAAACGGGTAGAGGGACGAGCCGAGAGCGGTCGCGTACATCCCCTTCGCCCCGTTTACGGGGAGAAGGTAGCGGCAGCCGGATGAGGGGCTGCCGAGCCACGACATTTGTCACCAAACACCAAAAAGGCCCCGCATGCCGCGGGGCCCTTCCAGCTCGGCCTATCGGACGACGTTACATCCAGTAGGGCGGCACGCCGTAGTAATCATAGACCCGGCGGCCATTATCGTTGTACCAGGTGTCGTCATCGTCCGAATAGCTCGGGGCGCCTTCGATCTGCTCCTTGGTCAGGTCGATGCGATAGCCGTCCAGTTGGGTGTCGTAGTTCAGCTTTTCCCAGGGAAGCGGATAGTGATCGTGGCCGATGCCCAGGAAGCCGCCGAAGCTCAGCACGGCATAGGCGACGCGGCCGTCGAGTTTTCCGATGATCAGGCGTTCGATCGAGCCGATATGCCTGCCATCCGAACCATAAACACGGGTGCCTTCGACACGGTCGCTGGCGATCATCGCATGCGTGCCCTCGACGTTCGGGTCGCGGCGGGTGGCGTCAGTATCCTGGTTCAACATTGTGCACCTCCTTTTGGTGTTTCCTCATGGTGAGTCTGCAGGATCAACGTCATGGCCGACTCAAAGTTCCCCAGCCTTCCCACGATCCGGCGATGGCCGAATGTTGACGTTTACGTCAAGGTTAGTATAGCTTCATTCGGCTTGAACCGTTCAGGCAATGGCATAAGCTGCCGGGCTGGAAGACGGAGGATCTTTCCGGTCAATATGGGCCAGACGATTGCTGGCTCAGCGGCGGCCGCAAGGGAGAGAGGATACGATGAACAGCATTTCCGTCCATCCGAACGGAGCCAAACCCGACAAGCCCTGGCTTGCCAGCTATCCCGATGTCGTTCCGGCCGAACTCCCACCTCTGGAATATGCCTCGCTTGCCGAAATGCTGGAAAAATCCTGCGCCCGTTACGCCGACCGGACGGTGTTTTCCAGCATGGGCAAGGCGATGCGCTATCGTGAACTGGAGAGCAAGACGCGCAAACTCGCCGCCTGGCTGCAGAGCATCGGCCTCGAGAAGGGCGATCGCGTCGCCGTGATGATGCCGAACGTGCTGCAGAACCCGATCGCCACCTACGCCATCCTGCGCGCCGGCCTCGTCGTGGTGAACGTCAACCCGCTCTATACGCCGCGCGAACTCGAACATCAGCTGCGGGATTCCGGCGCCAAGGCGATCTTCGTGCTGGAGAATTTCGCCCGGACGGTGGAGCAGGTGCTCAACAAGACGGATCTGCGCCATGTCGTCGTCACCTCGCTCGGCGAAATGCTGGGACCCAAGGGGCTGATCGTCAATTTCGTCGTGCGCAGGGTGAAGAAGCTCGTTCCCTCCTGGTCGATCCCGCAGCACAAGAGCTTCGGCCAGGTGCTGCGCGAAGGGGCGGGAAAGACGCTTGCGCCGGTGACGCTTGCCGGCGGCGATATCGCCTTCCTGCAATATACCGGCGGCACGACGGGCGTTGCCAAGGGCGCGGTGCTGACGCATGCGAACCTGCTCGCCAACAAGCAGCAGCTGTCACTCTGGCTCCGCTCGGCCTTCGAGCGCAAGAAGCAGCCGGAGGTGCTGAATTTCCTCTGCGCCCTGCCGCTCTACCACATCTTTGCGCTGACGGTGAATTCGCTGATGGGCATGTCACTCGGCGCCCACAATATCCTGATCGCCAATCCGCGCGACATTCCCGGTCTCGTCAAGGAATTCGGCAAATCCGACGTGCATATCTTCCCCGGTCTCAACACGCTGTTCAATGCGCTGATGAACAATGCCGATTTCGCCAAGCTCGACTTCTCCCCGCTGATCATGTCGCTCGGCGGCGGCATGGCCGTCCAGCGGCCGGTCGCCGACCGCTGGCTCAAGATGACGGGCACGCCGGTGACGGAGGGCTACGGCCTTTCCGAAACCTCGCCGGTCGCCACCGCCAACCGTTTCGATTCGGCCGAGTTCACCGGTACGATCGGCCTGCCGCTGCCCTCCACCGACCTCGATATTCGCGACGAGGAAGGCAATTCGTTACCACTCGGCCAGGTCGGCGAGATCTGCATCCGCGGGCCGCAGGTGATGGCCGGCTACTGGCAGAAGTCGGAGGAAACGGTGCGGGTGATGACCGATGACGGCTATTTCCGCTCGGGCGACATGGGTTTCATGGACGAACGCGGCTATACCAAGATCGTCGACCGCAAGAAGGACATGATCCTGGTCTCCGGCTTCAATGTCTATCCGAACGAGA
Source organism: Rhizobium sp. BK591 (assembly GCF_014195045.1). Taxonomy (NCBI): domain Bacteria; kingdom Pseudomonadati; phylum Pseudomonadota; class Alphaproteobacteria; order Hyphomicrobiales; family Rhizobiaceae; genus Rhizobium; species Rhizobium sp. BK591. The sequence goes on along the minus strand of NZ_JACIAZ010000004.1, from coordinate 432,759 downwards.
TCGAGGAGGTCGCCGCCATGCATGCCGGCATTCTCGAGGCCGCGGCCATCGGCGTGCCGGACGGACATTCGGGCGAGGCGGTCAAACTCTTCGTCGTCAGGAAGGATCCGAACCTGACCGAGGCAGAGGTGAAAGCCCATTGCATCGCCAATCTTACCAACTACAAACGGCCACGCTTCATCGAGTTCCGCACCGAACTGCCGAAGTCGCCGGTTGGCAAGATCCTGCGCAAGGACCTGCGCGGCTGAATTTGACGAATTCAAAGTGTTACAGCGTCCTTTGCACGTCTTTCGGACGCGCGGCGCTCTAATGAAATTGAGGGCCATCCGCTCGCCGCGGGTGGCTTTTTTCTATTTCGGCAGGTGGCTGAACTTGATTTGCGGGTGATAAAGCGAATAGTTTCCGCAACCCTTTCCGCCTCCAAAGGAGCCTCCCATGAACGCCATCGTCGAACAGCTGAAAAGCACCGCTGATGCCACCAAGGCGACCGATATTCGTGCCGCCTTCGCCGCCGATCAGCAGCGCTTTTCGCGTTTTTCCGTTTCGCTTGACGACCTGCTGATGGATTTTTCCAAGACGGCGGTGAATGACGATATCCTCAAGCTGCTGGTGAAGCTTGCCGAAGACGGCGGCGTCGAAAAGAAGCGCGAGGAAATGTTCTCGGGCAAGGCGATCAATTTCACCGAGGACCGCGCCGTTCTGCACACCGCGCTGCGCAACCGCTCCAACACGCCGGTTCTGGTCGACGGCAAGGACGTCATGCCCGACGTCAATGCCGTGCTTGCCGCCATGGGCAAGTTCGCCGACGAGATCCGCTCCGGCGCGCTGAAGGGCGCCACCGGCAAGGCGATCACCGACGTCGTCAATATCGGTATCGGCGGCTCGGATCTCGGCCCTGTCATGGCGACGCTGGCGCTTGCCCCCTTTCATGACGGCCCGCGCGCGCATTTCGTCTCCAACATCGACGGCGCCCATATCGCCGATATCCTGAAGCTGGTGCAGCCGGAAACGACGCTGTTCATCGTCGCTTCGAAGACCTTCACCACCGTCGAGACGATGACCAATGCGCAGACGGCGCGCAATTTCATCGCCAAGGCGCTCGGCGAAGCGGCCGTGCAGCACCATTTCGCCGCCGTCTCGACGGCGCTCGACAAGGTCGCCGCCTTCGGCATCGACAGCGCCCGGGTCTTCGGCTTCTGGGACTGGGTCGGCGGCCGCTACTCCATCTGGTCGGCGATCGGCCTGCCGCTGATGATCGCCGTCGGGCCGGAGAATTTCGGCAAATTCCTCGATGGCGCCCATGCCGTCGACAATCACTTCCGTAAGGCACCGATTACCGAAAACCTGCCGATGCTGCTCGGCCTGATCGGCTTCTACCACCGCAATGTGCTGGGCTACCCCACCCGCGCCATCCTGCCCTACGACCAGCGCCTGTCGCGCTTCCCGGCCTATCTGCAGCAGCTCGACATGGAATCGAACGGCAAGGGCGTCACCATCGACGGCACGCCGGTCGAGGGCAATTCCGGCCCGGTCGTCTGGGGCGAACCCGGCACCAACGGCCAGCACGCCTTCTACCAGCTCATCCACCAGGGCACGAGCATCATCCCGGCCGAATTCATGATCGCCGCCAATGCCTTCGAGCCGGAGCTGCGTCACCAGCACCAGCTGCTCATCTCCAACGTTCTCGCCCAGTCGGAAGCCCTGATGAAGGGCCGCACCTTCGCGGAAGCCAAGAAGCAGCTGACCGACAAGGGTATGGACGACAAGAAGGCCGACTTCATCGCGCCGCACCGCGTCTTTAACGGCAACCGCCCATCGATCACCTTTGTCTACGACAAGCTGACCCCCTACGCCCTCGGCCGCCTGATCGCGCTTTACGAACACCGCGTCTTCGTCGAAGGTGTGCTTTTCCGCATCAACTCCTTCGACCAGTGGGGCGTCGAGCTCGGCAAGGAACTGGCAACCGGCCTGCTGCCGGTCGTCGAAGGCAAGGAAAGTGCGGCAGGCCATGATTCCTCGACGCAGGGCCTGGTTGCGGCGCTGGCAAAGCTGGCGAAGTAATTTGCCCCTCACCCTGACCCTCTCCCCGTAAACGGGGCGAGGGGACGTGCCACGCGAGACGCAGGCAGGGATGGAAAAGTTGCGCCATAAGGGGAGAAGAGCGAATCGAGAGGCCGCGGCATTGTCCCTTCGCCCCGTTTACGGGGAGAAGGTGGCGGCAGCCGGATGAGGGGCGGACGCTGGCTTAAGCCTCAAAAGCCAATCTCACTTGCCCAGGGCGGATTGGCGCCATCCTCAACAGTTTCAGCTGCCTTGACGCGCCTCAACCCTCGCCTTGGCATGATCGTGTGCGGGAGCTTGATCGCCGAAGCCAGGCCGAGCCTCGCCAGCAGCCGGATGAAATACCAACCGAGATCCAGCTGCCCCGGCTCGATGCCGAGCCGCGCCGATTCCGGAAAGGCGTGATGGTTGCCATGGAAGCTCTCACCAAAGGTCACCAGCCCGAAACGCGGCAGGTCATAGCCCTGCACCGCGACACCATCGACGCTCCAGCTCTGATGGCCGTCGCGATGAGCGAAGTGGCCGATCAGCCAGTGTCCGGTTAACGACGCTGATATCCGCACGGCAATACCCCAGACTATCCACGGCAGGCCGCCGAGCGCAAAGAGCACGAGCCCCAAGGGAATCTGCTGCGCCATCCATGTCGCCTCCAGGAAGCGGTAGAAGCGGTTGCGCCGCTCGCGCTCATCGAGGACGAAACGTGGCGGACGGTCCAGCACCACGATGCAATGCATCTGCCAGAAAGCATCGATGAAGAAAGGCCGGCGATGGGCATAGAGGTCATGGCAGTCTCGCTGCCGTTGCGCCCAATCGCGAATATCGTGCGCGTAGATCATGCCGAAGGGACCAGCCATGCCGACCAGCGTCCCGAGATAGACAAGGAAGTGCTCGATCCAGATATGGGTGCTGAACGAGCGGTGGATCAACAGCCGGTGCATGCCAACGGAATGACCGAGGCAGATCGTGAGGGCGGTCAGGAGGATAAAGACAGCAAAAGCGCTCCAGGTGAGGGTCAACGGCCCGCCAATAATGGCGATCAAAGTCATGGCGGTGATCCAGATCGACTTTGCCGGCATCCAGACGACCCTGCCCTTCACGGGATCGCTTCCGTTGTCGATCATCCGCCCCGTGGAAATACTGCTCATGACAAACTCCCTCCTATCGGGCGCATTCTCCACTTGTACATCGCCCACCAATTCATTAATTAAGAAATTACCTAATTACTTTGCGCGAACGGCATTAATTAAGCAATACATTAATTGCTTAATTTGTTAGTGGATCGTTGCGATGATGCCGCAGGCACGGAGACCGGACTTGAACGAAGAGACTTTCGATGACGCTGTGGAAGGCAGCTCCGTCAGCGCCGCCCAGCGGGTATTTCACGCGCTTTCCAGTGCCCCACGGCGAAAGATCCTCGCCTATCTCTCAGCCTCGGGCCTGACCGCCGGCGAGATCGCCGACCGCTTCAGCATGTCCAAGCCGGCCGTTTCGCAACATCTTTCCATCCTCGAAACCGCAGGACTGATCAGACGAGAGAAACAGGGCCAGTTCGTGCACTATTCCCTGATCGAGAACAATCTTGTCAACACGCTCAACGGCTTCGTACAGGAGGTCTGCCCCGTCGGTCGGCCGATCAAGAAGGAAAGCCAGGCGCGCGCCCGCGCGAAAGAATAGCATGGGGCCCGTCGCGCAAAACCGGATTGAACTTTCTTCTAATAGAAAATTTTAGAAAGAATTCTTTCAATCTGCCGCCATCGCCCTAGATTCAAGCAAAATATGTGCGCAGGGTACTTCCGACGACATGGCCTACAAGCCGGGGGCGATGCCCCGTTTCATTGTTTCCGCTGGCGTATGCGCCGGACCACTCGCGTCCGGATCGGCTCTTTCGCGCCCAGCTCGGGAGATTGCCCGAGACGCTCACCATAGAGCGTTTTCACGATCCATCTTCACCAAAGGAAATTCATGAGCCGTCTTATCGTCGTTTCCAATCGTGTTCCCATGCCGGCCAAGGATGGGAGCGCCCCGGCCGGCGGCCTGGCGGTCGCGCTGCAGGCAGCCCTGCAGGCGCGCGGCGGCATCTGGATGGGATGGTCGGGAGAGTCGAGCGGAGACAGGGAGCCTGGCCCGCTGTCGCAACTGCAGAAGGGTAACATCACCTATGCGCTGACCGATCTCACCGACACCGACGTCGAGGAATATTATCGCGGATTTGCAAACCGTGTTCTCTGGCCCATCTGTCACTACCGCCTCGACCTCGCCGAATATGGCCGAAAGGAAATGGCCGGTTATTTCCGCGTCAACCGGTTTTTCGCGCACCGGCTGGCGCCGATGATCGAGCCGGACGACATCATCTGGGTTCATGACTACCACCTCATTCCGCTGGCCGCCGAACTGCGCCAAATGGGGCTGAAGAACCGGATCGGCTTCTTCCTGCACATTCCCTGGCCGCCGGCCGACATTCTCGTCACGATGCCGGTCCATGAAGAAATCATGCGCGGGCTCTCGCATTACGATCTCGTCGGCTTCCAGACGGACTACGACCTCCAGAACTTCGCCGGGTATCTCAGAAGGGAAGGCATTGGCGACGACCTCGGAAATGGATCGTTCGATTCACATGGGCGGATATTCAAGGCGGGCGCCTATCCGATCGGGATCGAAACCGCGGGCTTCGCCGACTTCGCCGAGAGCGCCGCAGACAATGTCATGGTGCAGAAGACCCGGCGCAGCATCGAGGGCCGCGACATGATCATCGGGGTCGATCGGCTCGATTATTCCAAGGGCATCATTCAGCGGCTGGAAGCGTTCGAACGCTTCCTCACCGGCAATCCCGCCTATCAGAACAAGGTCACCTATCTGCAGATCACGCCGAAGTCGCGATCGGAAGTTCCCGAATACGAGCATATGCAGAAGATGGTCGCCGAGCAGGCCGGCCGCGTCAACGGCGCCATCGGGACGGTCGACTGGGTGCCGATCCGCTATGTCAACCGTTCGATCAACCGCACCGTGCTCGCCGGCCTCTACCGCCTGGCGACGATCGGGCTGGTCACGCCGTTGCGCGACGGCATGAATCTCGTCGCCAAGGAATATGTCGCCGCCCAGAACCCGGATCGCCCGGGCGTCCTGGTGCTATCGCGCTTCGCCGGCGCGGCTCGGGAGCTGAAGGGTGCGCTGCTGGTCAATCCCTACGATGTCGAAGGCACTGCCAATGCGATTGCCAAGGGCCTTGCCATGTCGCTTGGGGAGCGCCGCGAACGCTGGAGCATGATGATGGAGCATCTGCTCTCTCACGATGTCTCGCTTTGGTGCGAAAACTTCCTGCGGGACCTAGTGACCGCTCCCGAACTTCCCCGGACAATCGCCTGATCGATCAGCGTCCAGCCGTCATCGCAAAAAGCCTCGCACCGTCCCCGGCGCGAGGGTTAAAGCCCGATCTCATGCGCCCAGGGCGGATTGGCGCCGGCGCGGGAGACGGTGACGGCGGCGGCTTTGGCGCCGAGGGTCAGGGCGTTGTGGAGTGCCTTTTCGTCGAGCGAGGCGACCTGAGGCTTGGTCAGCAGACCATCCATCTTCAAGGAAGCCAGGATGCCGGCATCGAAGGTGTCGCCGGCGCCGACCGTGTCGACGACGGTGACGCGTTGGCTCGGGACCGTGACTTTACGCTCCTTGGTATAACCGGAAGCACCTTCCGCACCCTTGGTGATGACGACGAGCTTGGCGCCGTGGGCAAGCCAGTGGGCGGCGAGCGTATCGTGGTCGCCTTCCAAGCCGAACCATTCGAGATCCTCGTCGGAGAATTTGACGATGTCTGATTTGGCGGCCATGCGCTTGATGCGGGCCATATGCGACGGCTTGTCCTTGATGAAACCGGGACGGATATTCGGATCGAGCGAGATGACGCGGCTTGCGGCTTCGCGGTCGAGAAGCGCCTCGTAGGTTTCGCCGCAGGGGCTGGGGATCAAGCTGATGGCGCCGAAATGCAAGGCTTCGCAATCATCGCCCAGAACAGGCAGGTCGGCCGTGGTGATCATCCGGCCGGCCGTGCCCTCGTCGTAAAAGGCATAGGTCGCCTGGCCATTGACCAGCTTGACGAAGGCGATGGTCGAGGGACGCGGCGTGATGGCACACGGGCTGTAATCGACATTGCTCGCCTTCAGCGTCTCGAGCAGGACTTCGCCCATCATGTCATCGGCAATGCCGGTGAAGAAGGCGGTGGGGATGCCGAGGCGGCCGAGCGCGATCGCGGTGTTGAAAATCGCGCCGCCGGCATAGGGCGCAAAGCCCTTTTCGCCGAGCGTCGTGTCCCTCGGCAGCATGTCGATCAAGGCTTCGCCGCAGCACAAAATCATCGTATTCCTCCCAACAGCACTGATATGTCCATCAATCGATTAAGTGAGCTTTTGTCAACTGGCTAGAGCGAAAGCTCACTAACCCCACCATTCCTGCCCGACCAGGCCAGCGGCGCATCAAGGAAGGCCTCGACCTCCGTCAGCGTCTTGTCGTCAAAGAGCTTCTGCGCCCTGGCGACGGCCAGAACATTGCGCCAGGTGGCGATGTGATGCAGCCGGACCTTGCCGTCGGTAAAGCGCTGTTCGCCGAAGATACCGTAGAAGAACAGCGCAATGCCATGATCGACTATGCCGCCGGCGGCACGAACCGCGTCGATGAACTTGAACATGCTGCCGCCGGCTGTCGTCAGGTCTTCGATGACGAGAACGCGCGAGCCTTCCGGCATGTTGCCTTCGATCTGGGCATTGCGGCCATGGCCCTTCGGCTGCTTGCGGACATAGATCATCGGCAGGCCGAGGCGGTCAGCCAGCAGCGCGGCAAAGGGGATGCCGGCGGTCTCGCCGCCGGCGATACAATCGAACTGCTCGAAGCCGGCATCGCGCAGCAGGGTGCTGGCAGCGAAATCCATCACCGTCGAGCGGATGCGCGGGAAGGAAAGCAGCTTGCGGCAATCGATATAGACCGGGCTCGCCATGCCGGAGGCGAGTTTGTAAGGCTGGGCGGCATTGAAATGCACCGCCTTGATTTCCCAGAGCATCTTGGCCACCAGTTCGGCCATCACGGCGCGGTCGGGAAATGTGGTCTGGATCATGCGGCTCTCCTTCGGCTTGGGTCCTTGGGGGAATAGCAGCAAGAGCCCGACGTTTCCAGACGAAAGGCGAGCCAATTACCGCAGCAGACGACCGATATCGGCGATCTGCATCTTCTTGAACAGGGCGATCGCCTGGGCGCCCTCCTCCGCATCGAGCGAAACCGCATATCGCACGCCGGCGGCAAGCAGCTGCATCGTCAGCCGGGCGATCGCCAGCAGTTCCTTGCGGTCGCGATCCGGCCATAGGCGGACGAGCACGGCGAGAAATGCCTGGGCATGAAATTCCATGTCCTCGGCATCGACCTGCTGCAGCAGCTTGTCGGTATGGGTCGCATGCCAGATGTCGCGCATGACGGGCTCGCGGCGGAAGAAGCCGTAATATTCGTCAACGATCGTGGCGAGCGCGCCTTGCAGCCCGGCAGCATCGGTGACCTTCGCCAATTCCGCCTCGACGCACCGCCTGCCCTCTTCGTTGAAACGCTCGGCCAATGTCCGGATGATCGAGCTCTTGTCGGGGAAATATTGGTAGAGGGCGCCAAAGGAAAGGCCGGCCTTTTCGACGATCTCGCTCATTTTCAAGCCGTCGCTGCCATGGCTTTCGATCAGCTCGGAGGCGACGGCGAGGATCTTTTCGAAGCGCTCACGGCCGCGCTGCTGGCTGGGGATCCGGCGCAGCTGGCCGCTATGCTCCTGCTGGCGCCTGCGCGTTGCGACCGGCTGCTCCGACATCGTCTGCTCCCTTTCCAAGTTGACAAAGAAAATAAGAGAGTTTATCTCATTTTGCAAATGAGAGAGTTTCTCTTGTTTTGATCAAGGAAGGAGCTTCGACATGCAGAATTCCGAAATCGTCCTCGTCGGTGGATCGGGAAAGACCGGCGGCCGCATCATCAAGCGCCTGGAAGCGCGCAGGCTGAATGTTCGGGCAGCGTCACGCTCCAGCGCCCGTCCCTTCGATTGGGAGGACAGGTCGACCTGGCGCGAGGCGCTTGATGGCGCATCGAGCGCCTATGTCGCCTTCCAGCCGGATCTTTCCGTCGCCTGGGCGGCAGAGGCGATCGGCGCACTCGCCAAGGTCGCGGTCGACTGTGGCCTTGCGCATATCGTGCTGCTTTCCGGCCGCGGCGAAGAGGGCGCGCAACGCAGCGAGGCAGCGCTGAAGGCGTCCGGCATTGACACCACCATCCTGCGCGCCTCCTGGTTCTGCCAGAACTTCAGTGAGGGCGCCTTTGTCGAGCAGATCATCGGCAGCCGGCTGCAATTGCCGGCAGGCGAGATCAGCGAACCGTTCATCGATGCCGACGACATCGCCGATGCCGCCGTCGCCGCCTTGACCGATCCCCGCCATCGCAACAAGGTTTACGAACTGACCGGCCCGCGGGCACTGACCTTCCGACAGGCGGTCGCCGAGATCGCCGCGGCCACTGGGCGGCCGATCGAATATGAGCAGGTGTCGATGGCGGATTTCACCGGCGCGCTTGCGGCAGCCGGCCTGCCCCAAGGCCTGATCGATCTTCTGGAGGAACTGTTCGGCCAGGTACTCGACGGGCGCAACTCCAAGGTGATGGGCGGTGTCGCCGAAATCCTCGGCCGCCCCGCCACCGAATTCAGCCAATATGCCCGCCGAACCGCGACAAGCGGAATATGGAGCGCCTGACCATGCAGATCGTTCTCACCCTCTCCCTCGCCGCCGCGGCAATCGGCAGCGGCCTCGTCGCCGGCATCTTCTTCGCCTTCTCGACCTTCATCATGACCGCCTTCTCGCGCATCCCGGCGGAACAGGGCATCGCCGCAATGAACTCGATCAACGCCACGATCGTCCGCTCGCCCTTCATGGGCCTTTTCGTGCCGACGGCAATCCTCTGCATCGTCATCGCGGTGCTGGCGGTGATCGACTGGCGCGGCGGGGCATCCGTGTTGATGCTCGCAGGTGCGACCCTCTATGTCGTCGCCTCATTCCTCTCGACCATCATCTTCAACGTGCCGATGAACGATGCGCTTGATAAGGTCGGCGGCAGCGGGGCGGAGGCGGTTCAGCTCTGGACCAGCTATCTCAGGGACTGGACATGGTGGAACCATGTGCGGACGATCGCCTCGCTGCTCGCCTCGGTGGCATTCGTGCGGGCGCTGATGATTGTCTAGGCGGCGCGTCTGCCACACGTCCCTTCTCCCCGGCGGGGGTCCGAAGGACGGGTCGAGACCCGCGGCTCGACCCCGGTCGGTGCCGGCAGGCGGTTGAGGGGGTGAGCGGCAAGGCCGCGAATGCACGGAGCGTAAGCGAAGGGCAACATATAGGGTGTGCCGTGCGCCCCCTCATCCGACCCTTCGGGCCACCTTCTCACCGCTGGGGAGAGGAGGGAGCCAAGCCGCCCCTCGTCTACTTCTGCTCGCAAAAGGCAATGCGGTTGCTGAAAGGATCGATGACCGTCATCTCCAATCCCCACGGCGCTTCCTCGACGCCGGGCTTCATGTAGCGGTAGTCCTTGCCCGAGAGTTCGGCGTGGTAGGCCCGGATATTGGCGACACGGACGAAGGCTTTGGCGCCGGGGCTGGCGTCGCCGGAATGTTCGCTCAAATGCAGCGCCATGCCGTCGCGCGAGACTTGGCAATAGAGCGGGAAGTTCTCGCCGAAACGGTGCTCCCAATCGAGATGAAAGCCGAGGAATCCGCAATAGAATTCCATCGCTTTCTCGACCGAGAAGATCCGGAAGATCGGCATCGGCGGCTCGATGCCGATGGCCGAGGAAGCGCCCGCCGCATCGATCTTGGCCGAGAGGATGTTCCATTGGTCGAGCCCGAACTGGCGGGCGACGATTTCGAGAGTCTCGCTGTGGGTCAGCGAAATGTCGCGGTCGGCGAGAGCCTGCCGCAAGGTTTTTGCCATGAGCTTGGCATCGCGAAAATCGCGCATGATGTCATCCTTCCGTTGGCGGCAAACAGGAAGATCAGTGCCCGCGTCTGCTGACCCGTTCGCCATCGATCGCCAAACGGCAAGGGATGTGAAGGATGTTCTCTGGATGCATTCACCATAACGCCAAAGTGTCAAACGTCGAGCGTCGCGGGGCGGCTGGCCGCATCCGGCCGAGGTCGATTTTATGAAAGCACCGGTCAGGAATCAAGATGCGGTGCGCGAGGGAATCGCCTGCAGGTGGCCGGCAAGCTCGACCCGGTTGCGGCCGCCGCGCTTGGCGACGTAGAGCGCCTTGTCGGCGGCACTCAGCATGGCGTCGAAATCCAGGCTGTTCGAGCGGCCGGGCGCAACGCCGACGCTGACCGTGCATGTCAGCACTTCGTTGTCGATCTGGATCTCGCGCGCTTCGAAGGCGCGGCGGATGCGCTCGGCGGCCAATTCCGCCCGGCCGGGCATGATCTCCTTCAACACCAGCGCGAATTCCTCGCCGCCGAGCCGGGCGGCGATATCTCCGGCGCGGCAATGGGCGGCGAGTTCGGCGGCGAAGGCCCTGATCACGCTGTCGCCCACGGCATGGCCGAAGCGGTCATTGACGGATTTGAAATGATCGATATCGAAGACGATGACGGCGGTGGTGTTGCCCATCGGGCGCGTACCGTACTCGTCGAACAGGGCGCGGCGGTTGAGCAGGCCGGTCAGCGGATCGGTGATCGCCTCGAGGCGATGGCGAGCGGCGAGCCGCCACTGATGCAGCGCCAGCGACAGCGCGCCGATCCCGGTCATGCCGGCGATGCAGACGGCGAGACTCAGATCTTCGGCCCAGTTGCTGGGGGCCTTGCCGAGCACCAGCTTTCCGTCGGAGATCAGCACGGCGGCGCAGAGGACGAAGGAGATTGCGGTCAGCGTGTAAAGCGCGGTGATGCCGAGGAGCGGGGCCGGCGCCTCGGCGCGCGCGAGCCAATATTGCCGGGCGGTGGCAAAGAGCAAAAGAGCAATGGCGATATTGTCGGCGATGAAGGCGAGACCGTCATAACCCAACAGCATCGGCACGACGGAGAAGACCATCGCCGCAAGGGCGCGGATCGCGATGGCCGGAACGGACGGACGGCCGGTGAGGAACTGCCGGCCGGCCCCCCAGATGGTAGCAAAACCGGCATGAAACAGCACGAAGTTGGCGACGCCCAACCATGTCTCCGGCGTATCGACATAGGCGCTGTAGACAAAAATGCCGCTGACGACGAGGACCAGGCCGACGGTGGCGGTGAGCAGCACCGTTTCCGCCCGGCGGACAATCCAGCTGCCCATCAGTGTCACGGCAAGGCACGCCGCGGAGACGCCGAGCGCTAGCAAAAGGGAGTTGTAGTCAAGCATCATGCTCTTCAGTCTCCGCAGCTATTCCAGTGCCGGATGTGGCAGCTTCTGGGGTTCGCAGCGAGGAATGTCTTATGCATCCGTTAACAAATGATGCACTGCACAATGCAAATGTTACGCGTTTAACGTCACGCCGAAACTTAAGATGAATATTCCATTTAAAATTGAATTCTGAAAACCTATACCTGCTACACCACCTGCCAATGCAGGGGAAACATCGGATCGAACACCGTCACCGGACCGGCGCCGGTTTCAATCTTCGCGGGAAAGGCGACCGGCTCGGCCTGCCGTGAGAGCGTGATGCGCTCTTCGTTCGGCGCAAGCCCGTACCAGGCCGGCCCGTTCAGCGAGGTGAAGGCTTCGAGCCGCTCCAGCGCGGCCTCCTGCTCGAAGACATGGGCAAGGCAGCTCATCGTATTGACCGAGGTGTAAATGCCGGCGCAGCCGCAGGCGCATTCCTTCAGCGGATCGACATGCGGGGCGGAATCGGTGCCGAGGAAGAAGCGGGCGTCACCGCTTACGGCGGCCGCACGCAGGGCCAGCCGGTGGTTCTCGCGCTTGGCGACCGGCAGGCAGTAATAATGCGGGCGGATGCCGCCGACCAGGATGGCGTTGCGGTTGATGATCAGGTGATGGGTGGTGATCGAGCCGGCGAGATTTGATTTGGCGGCCTTGATGTAATCGACGCCATCTGCTGTCGTGACATGCTCCATCGTCACCTTCAGTTCCGGCAGACGCTTCCGCAGCGGATCGAGCACGGTGTCGATGAAGACAGCCTCACGATCGAAGATATCGACCTCAGGCGTCGTCACCTCGCCATGGACGCAGAGCGGCAGGCCGATCTTCGCCATGCGTTCCAGCACCGGCATCGCCTTTTCCATATCGCGCACGCCGCCATGCGAATTGGTCGTGGCGCCGGCGGGATAAAGCTTGACGGCGGTGATGAGGCCGCTCGCAGCCCCCTCCTCCACGTCATCGGGACTGGTATGCTCGGTGAGGTAAAGTGTCATCAGCGGCTGGAAGCGATGGCCGTCCGGCAGCGCCTTGAGGATACGCTCGCGATAGGCCCTGGCGTCAGTGGTGGTGACAACGGGCGGCACGAGATTGGGCATGATGATGGCGCGGGCGAAGGTGCGGCTCGTATCGGCGATCACGCCTTCCAGCATGGCGCCATCGCGCAGATGCAGGTGCCAGTCGTCAGGACGGCGGATGGTGATCGATTGCATGGCAGGCCTCCGAAGCGATGCGTCTGCGGCCTCGATAGCACTAAAGCGCGTCGCATTGAAATTGAATCATGCGACGCGCTTTCGCTCTTTTTCCATGCATGTCGTTACCCCTGAACCGCAGCACACTTCCGGGCGACATGCATTAGCGCCTCGCATTGAAATTGATTCATGCGATGCGCTTTCGCTCTTTTTCCATGCATGCCGCACGGCGTCACGCCAGCGCGATCTCCAGCGTCACATCGGCCGGGCGGCGGTTTTCGAGGATCAGCCGGCCGTTCGGCAGGTCGTTGCCGTAGACCTTGGCGCTGGCGGCTTCCTCGGTCAGCTTATAACCGCGCCAGCGATCCCAAAGGCGCTCTTCCAGCACCTCGATCGGCGGGGCGAGCATGATCGTGTAGTCGAAGATGCCGTCGAGTTCAGCCCATTTGCCCTGCGTGAAGAGCAGATAATTGCCCTCGATGATGATGAAACGATCCTCGGGAGAGATCGGGCGGGCAGAGGCAATCGCAAGCTCGCGCGAGCGATCGAAGACCGGGACGAGGACTTCCTGATCTGCGGGGCGAACCGCGCGGACGATATCCAGGAAGCCGCGCACATCGAAGGTTTCCGGAATGCCCTTGCGGGCAAGCAGGCCGCGTTCGATGAGAATGGCATTGTCCATGTGGAAACCATCCATGGGCAGCACCGCGACACGCTCGCCTTTCGCCTTCAGGGCGTTGGCCAGATTGTCGGCCATGGTCGATTTGCCGGCACCCGGCGGCCCGGCGATGGCGACCAGGAAACGCCTGGAGTTGCCGGCGCGGTCAAGAACTGCGCCGGCGATTTCGTCGATGCGTGCCGTCATGCCGCGACGGTCTCCGTCGGCACCGCCTTGGCGCCGGTCATGAAGGCGACGGCGTCGGACATGGTGTATTCCTTCGGATCGATCACCGTGAGACGCCGGCCGAGGCGGTGGATATGGATCCGGTCGGCCACCTCGAACACATGCGGCATGTTGTGGGAGATCAGCACGATCGGCAGGCCGCGGGCTCTGACGTCGAGGATCAGTTCCAGCACGCGGCGGCTTTCCTTGACGCCAAGGGCTGCCGTCGGTTCGTCCATGATGATGACCTTCGAGCCGAAGGCGGCGGCGCGGGCGACCGCGACACCCTGGCGCTGGCCGCCGGAGAGCGTTTCCACCGCCTGGTTGATGTTCTGGATGGTCATCAGGCCGAGTTCGGACAGCTTGTTGCGCGCGAGCTTCTCCATGGCCGGCCGGTCGAGCATGCGGAACATCGAGCCGAGCATGCCCGGTTTGCGGATCTCGCGGCCGAGGAACATGTTGTCGGCGATCGACAGCGCCGGCGACAGAGCGAGGTTCTGATAGACGGTCTCGATGCCGGCCTCGCGCGCTTCCATCGGCGAGCGGAACTGCACCTGCCGGCCTTCGAGCGTGATCACCCCCTCGTCCGGGGTGACGGCGCCCGAGATCGCCTTGATCAGCGAGGACTTGCCGGCGCCGTTATCGCCGATGACGGCGAGGATTTCACCCGGATAGAGGTCGAAATCGGCATTGTCGAGGGCGGTCACGCGGCCGTAGCGCTTGACGAGACCGCGGGCGGTGAGAAGGGGTTCGCGAGCCATGATTACACCGAAACCTTTCTGATCCACTGATCGATGGCGACGGCGGCGATGATCAGCACGCCCGTCAAGAGGACTTTCCATTGCGGGTCGGCGCCGAGCATATTGAGGCCCATCGACACGACGCCGACGATCATCGCGCCGAACAGCGTGCCGAGAATGGAGCCGCGGCCGCCGAAGAGCGAGATGCCGCCGATCACGGTCGCGGTGATCGCCTGGAGGTTATAGTCGGTGACCGCCGAGGACGGCGAGATCGAGCCGTTGCGGCCGATCGAGACCCAGGCGGCGAAGGCGGCGATGACGCCCGAAATCGTATAGACGGTAAGCAGCACCTTCTTGGTCTGGATGCCGGAGAGCTTGGCCGCTTCCGGATCGTCGCCGACCGCATAGACATGCCGGCCCCAGGCGGTGTGATTGAGCACATACCAGAGCAGCAGGACGAGCAGCACCATGGCGATGACGCCGAGGGTCAGCACGGCGGTGCCGGCTTTGAAGCTCATGGCGAAAAGATGCAGCAGCGGCGCCTGTTCGTCGACGTCGGTGTCGCGGATCGTCTCATTGGCGGAATAGATGAAATTCGTCGCCATGACGATATTCCAGGTGCCGAGCGTGACGATGAACGGCGGCAGTTTCATGTAGGCGACGAGGAAGCCGTTCAGCAATCCGCACAGGCCGCCGACAAGCATGCCGGCTGCGACCGCGATCGGTGTCGGTATGCCGTAGGTGATGGCGACATTGCCCATGATGACGGCCGAGATCACCATGATGACGCCGATCGAAAGATCGATACCGGCAGTCAGGATCACCAGCGTCTGGGCGGCGCCGAGAATACCGACGATGGCGATCTGCTGCAGGATCAGCGTCAGCGTGTAGGACGAGAAGAACCGTCCGCCGATGGCGATGCCGAAGATGATGATTGCCAGCACCAGCACGATCAGCGGCACGGCGGCCGGCGTCGAGTGCAGAAAATGCTGGGCGCGCTTGATCAGCGAGACGTCCTGGTGCTCGAAGGAGGCAACGCTCTTGTCGCTGCCGTCGAGAACGCGTTCGAATTCCTGTGTTCCGGTCATGGTTCCTCCTCCGCATCCGCGCGCCGAACTCGCGCGGGGGCCGTCACCGATATCCTTCCGGTCTTTGCTTAGCCGGTTCGTGAGGCGACGGCACATCGTCCGTCGAAAACGGCCGGGGATCAAGCCCCGGCCGGTCTGCTTTCAATAAAGCGGGCTCAGCCCCAGCACTTGTCGGTGCCTTCCTTGGTGTCGATCGACTTGACGCCGGAGACCGGCTTGTCGGTGACGAGCGAAACGCCGGTGTCGAAGAAGGACTTGCCTTCGGTCGGCTTCGGCTTTTCACCGCTATCGGCGAACTTCTTGATCGCCTCGATACCGAGCGACGCCATCAGCAGCGGATATTGCTGCGAGGTGGCGCCGATGACGCCTTCCTTGACCGACTTCACACCCGGGCAACCGCCGTCGACCGATACGATCAGCACGTTCTTTTCCATGCCGACAGCCTTCAGCGCCTGATAGGCGCCGACAGCGGCCGGTTCGTTGATCGTGTGGATGACGTTGATGCCAGGATCCTTCTGGAGAAGGTTTTCCATGGCCTTGCGGCCGCCTTCTTCATTGCCGTTGGTCACGTCATGGCCGACGATGCGCTTGTCATCTTCGTCGCCGATCTTGTCCGGGTTCTTCGGGTCGATGCCGAAGCCGATCATGAAGCCCTGGTCGCGCAGAACGTCGACCGTCGGCTGCGACGGGGTCAGGTCGAGGAAGCCGACCTTGGCGTCCTTGGCCTTGTCGCCCAGCGTTTCCTTGGCCCACTGGCCGATCAGCTTGCCGGCGAGCAGATTGTCGGTGGCGAAGGTGGCGTCGGCGGCATCGGCCGGCTCGAGCGGCGTGTCGAGCGCGATGACCAGCAGGCCGGCATCACGCGCCTTCTTGACCGACGAGACGATGCCCTTGGTGTCGGAAGCGGTGAGCAGGATGCCCTTGGCGCCGTCGGCGATGCAGCTTTCGATGGCGGCGACCTGGCTTTCGCTGTCACCGTCGATCTTGCCGGCATAGGACTTCAGCGACACGCCGAGTTCCTTGGCCTTGGCCGTCGCACCTTCCTTCATCTTGACGAAGAAGGGGTTGGTGTCGGTCTTGGTGATCAGGCAGGCAGCAACGTCAGCCGCCATGACAGGAGCGGAAAAAGTGACACCAAGCGCGAGCGCGCCGAAAGCGAGAACAGATTTCTTCATGGAACTCCTCCCAGAGTTTGCCGGCGCCGCCCCTGCGGGGCCGGAATCTTAAGATATGACACTTCGCCGTGGATCGCTAATGCCTCCCAGCGGTCCCGTGCCCTTGACGACGGCAATTAAGAGCGAAAAGAAATCGGCTTGTCAATAAATAAATCCAATTGAATTATTAATTCGATGTGGCATGCTCAATCGAATTAGGGCATAGGCCAACAATCGGGAGGAGCGGCCATGTCGTCCTTGGATGGACCGGCGAATATACCGGTCCCGCCACCAATTCTGAATCCGGCCGGAGGTGCGAACCAGGTCAGGGTGCGGGCCTATAACGAACGGCTCGTGCTGTCGCTGGTGCGTCTCTACGGCGCGCTGTCGAAGGCCGATATCGCACGCCGCAGCGGCCTGTCGGCGCAGACCGTCTCCGTCATCATGCGGGTCCTGGAGAAGGAAGGGCTGCTGTCGCGCGGGGAACCGGTGCGCGGCCGTGTCGGCCAGCCGTCGATCCCGATGCATCTCAATCCCGACGCCGTCTATTCCTTCGGCCTGAAGATGGGCCGGCGCAGCGCCGATCTGGTGCTGATGGATTTCGTCGGCCGCATTCGCATGCAGTTGCATAGGACCTATGCCTATCCGCTGCCGCATGAAATCCTCGCCTTCGTCACATCGGGCATCCGCGAACTCGAAGACCGGCTCGAGGACAAGCAGCGCGGCCGCATTGCCGGCCTCGGCATCGCCGCGCCTTTCGAGCTCTGGAACTGGGCCGAAGAGGTGGGGGCGCCGCCGGGTGCCATGGAGGTCTGGCGGGATATCGACCTGCAGGCCGACATCGCCGAACGCGTCGCCCACCCTGTCTTCATGCAGAACGATGCGACCAGCGCCTGCGGCGCCGAACTCGTCTTCGGCGTCGGGCCGTCCTATCCCGATTTCGTCTATTTCTTCATCGGCTCCTTCATCGGCGGCGGCATCGTCCTGAACTCGGCGATCTTTTCCGGCCGCACCGGCACGGCGGGCGCGATCGGGCCGCTGCCCGTGCGCGGCAAGAATGGCGAGACCAAGCAGCTGCTCGAGATCGCCTCGATCTTCGTGCTCGAAAACATGCTGCGCGAGCGCGGCATCGATCCCGAGCCGCTCTGGTATTCGGCCGACGACTGGGTGGATTTCGGCGAGCCGATGGAAAGCTGGATCCAGGATAGCGCCAAGGCGCTGGCACAGGCGATCGTCGCGGCCGCCTCGATCCTCGATTTCAGCGCGGCCGTCATCGACGGCGGCTTTCCCGGCTGGGTGCGCAGCCGCGTGGTGCAGGCCACCATCGACGAAGCCGCCAAGCTCGACCTGCAGGGCGTCGTCATGCCCGAAATCATCGAGGGCGCGGTCGGCGCCCAGGCGCGCGCCATCGGCGGCGCCAGCCTGCCGATCTTCGCGCGTTACCTCACCGACCAGAACGTACTCTTCAAGGAGGTAGACCATGCTGAAAGGACTTGATCCGCTATTGAGCCCGGAGCTGCTTTTTACGCTTCGCGCCATGGGTCACGGCGACGAGATCGCCATCGTCGACGGCAATTATCCGGGCGTCGAACATGCACGCCGGCTGATCCGGCTCGACGGCCACCACCTCATCCCGGTGCTCAACGCCGTGCTCAGCGTGCTGCCGATCGACGATTTCGTTCCCGAGGCGATCTTCCGCTCGACCGTCAAGGCCGAGCGCGACAAGCTCGACCCCGTGCATGAGGAGATGATCGACTGCTGCGCCCACCACGAGCCGCACCGGCAGGTGGTGCCGCTGATCGGCCAGGATTTCTACGGTCGGGTGAAAACCGCTCATGCGGTGATCCAGACCGGCGAGCCGAGGCTCTATGCCAATATCATCTTGCGCAAGGGGGTGATTTATCCGAGGGAGGCGGGTGCCAAGGCGGCGGCCGGGGTGGATCCGTTCGTCTTCTAGCGGTCACCCGTCAATTTCGACTTCCGCTTCGCAGTTTACGGGCGCATTTAAAGGGATGGCCATGCCGATGGACGAGCGGGCGTGGGCGCCAATGTTTGGCCCGTACAGCTCCAGTATCAGATCGGAATAGCCGTTTGTGACCAGCGGCGTCTCATTAAAACTCGGAGCAACATTCACCATGGCGAAGACGCGCAGCCAAGCCGTGACCCGATCAAGGTCTCCGATAGCACGTTTGAGGCTGGCGAGGTGGGCCAGGGCAACGAGCCGGGCCGACGCGTAACCCTGCTCTGGCGAGACCTCCGCTCCGACCTTGCCAAGCGGGGCTGCCAATGTCCCATCGCGGTTGCACGCGACGTGACCGGAAATGTAGGCGCGGTTGCCGCGAACCCGAACCCAGACGAAGGGCATTCGCAGCCCTTCGCGAACTTTCAAAGGCTCGGGCAATTCCAGACCCATGTCGGCCAGACGTTGTTCGATGATGGCCATGGTGCACCTCCCGGCATGATCAAGGTAGGATGTCATCGAGCTCCGGCATCAGAACGACGCTCTCGTTGGCGGCGGGGTCATTGCGGGCACCGAGGAACTCGGCGTTTTCGGTGCAGCGATTGACGGCCACATGGGGAACGCCGGCCGGAATGAAAAGATAGTCGCCGGCGTGGACCAATTCGCACTGTTCGAGCCTCGACCCCGACCAGATCTCGATCTCGTGACCCGCGGTCATGAGAAGGGCCGTCTCGTGTCCCTCATGGCGATGGGCCCTGGTTCGTCTGCCTGCGGGTAGCGAAATCGTCCCGAGCCACAGCATGGTTGATCCGACGCTTTCCGCCGAGACGCCCGAGCGATAGACAGACCCCTGCTCGGCGACATGGCTGCCGCTCCCGCGTACGACTTTCGCGGCTAACAGATGCGGATTTTTCGGTTGCGTTGCTTCGTTCTTCATCGCTTTCACCACTTCAACCGCTGCACTGGAGCAGACTGCGCGTTCAGCCGGCGCAAGTCCTGAAGCGGGGCCGAAAAGTTTCCGAAAAGCTGCGAAATCGCGGTATCATTCCCGGCCATGAACACCCAGCACCTTGCCTTCGGCCACTTCGAGTTCATTGCCGAGAACGGATGCCTGTTTCGCGACAATAGGCCTGTCGCTATCGGCGCCCGAGGTGCTTCGCTGCTTGCCGTTCTGCTTTCGGCACAGGGGGGTGTCGTCTCCAAGTCGGCCTTGATGGATGCCGCGTGGCCGGGATTGGCCGTCGAGGAAAGCAATCTTTCCGTTCAGATTGCCGCCCTTCGCAAGCTGCTCGGCCCCGCATCAGACGGCAGCGGATGGATCGTCACGGTTCCGCGGGTCGGCTACAGATTCTCCGGTCCGGTGGAGAGCCGGACCGATGCAGCCGATAGCGGATGGCATGCGCAGACCAGTTCGATCCCGGCGATTGCGGTACTGCCGTTCGAGAATCTCGGCGGCGATGCTGAAAGACAGTATCTGGCCGACGGCATCACCGACGACCTGATCATGGCGCTCGTCCGGTTCAGATGGTTCCGCGTCGCGTCACGTGGGGCGAGTTTCACAAGGAGGAATGGCTCGAGCGATCAGCAATCTATCGCGCACGAACTTGGCGTCGATTTTCTGGTGGATGGAGCTGTTCGGCATGCCGGCGATCGGATACGAATATCGGTGCACCTCGCCGACGTCGCGAAAGGCGCCACCGTCTGGTCCGAACATTACGATCTTCAGGTGGCCGAGGTATTTGCGGTGCAAGACGCCATCGCCGAACGGATTGCAGCGGCGGTCGAGCCCGAGCTGCTGTTGCGCCATGGGCTTCAGGTCGCTCCGCACACCGGCAACATCACTGCCTGGGATCTTGTCCGGCAAGGCACATTCCATTTCCACAAGGTCACGCAGTCCACCCACCTCATGGCCCGGCGATTTTTCCGCGAGGCCACGGAGCTCGATCCCCTGCTGCCGGAGGCGCAGATCTGGCGGGCGCGGGTCAATGCGGGCCTCATTGCCTACGGCTGGACCGATAACCCCGCCGCGGACGGGAAGGAGGGTTTGGATGCGGCGCTGCGCGCGATCTATCTCGACGCGCGAAACCCGTATTCGCACTATGCGCTGGCGATTGTGTCGGCCTATACAGGCAGGGCTGACCAGGCGATCCTCGCAGCGGAACGGTCCATCGAACTCGGTTCGAGTTTCGCGTTGGGCTATCTCGTCCTCGGCATGGCCCGTCTTTTTTCGGGTGATGCCGCCGGTGCGCGCAAGCCCCTGGCTCGCGGCCTCGAACTCAACCCCCATGATCCGCAGAATGGGGTTTGGTTCGGCCTCTTGATGCTTGCATTGTTGTTTTCGGGCGACGTGGAGAGCGCGCTCGAAACGGGGCGTACGGCGTTAAAGGCGCGGCCTGACTGGCCGGCGCTTCTGCGCATTCAGGCGTGTTGCCATGCGGCCGCGGGACATCGTGAGCAGGCTCGCCGCTTTGCTACGGCGGCCAGCGACTTTCCCGAAGCTGCCGGCGATGCGCTTGGTCCTTTCAGAGATGGCAACAAGGAATGGGCCACCCGCCTGGACGAGCTGCTGCGAGAGGCGGAACTTTAGAACGACCGGTTGGCAAAGGCCGCTCAGGATCGGCGCCGAAGAAGCCTGAGGATTTCTACGGTCGGGTGAAAACCGCCGTTCGGTGATGGGAAATTCCAGTCGGGATCGGCTTCATTAGCCGTCGCTCAGTCGCAAAACCTCAAACAAAAGTTAGACTTTCACAACCTGGATCTGCAATAGTGTTGTCTGATCTCTTTCCGTGCAGCGCCTCGCGCCCTATCGCGGACGACGATCTACCGGGTGATGAAGCGGTTGGGTGTCAAGCGCTCAACGCCGTAAGACATGTGGAATCCGGGAGTGTCGATTGATCGATCATCTGTGTGCGTCGAACTGGTTTGGGAAAATCAAATGAAGGAGCGCCTGGTGATTGCTTGCGTGCTCGTTGCCGCCGCCTACATGGCGCTCCCGACAGAAACTCGATTGTCTACCCCTATCAAGCCAGACGGCATCCCACCGGCGAGCGAAACGCCGCCTTCCAGGATCTACAAGGATGCTTCAGGGCGCGAGGCGCATATTGCGACGCCCTTGCTAGACAAATTCTCCTATGCCGGAGATGCCGACCTCTGCATCGAACTACAGGAAATGACAAAATCCAATGCGGATGCCGCAGAAGAGCTTCTAGACGCCTGCGGCAACATTTCAACGGGCAGCGCAGCTGAGATAAGCCAAAAACGTATCTGGTTGGCCATGATCCTTGGCGACGCGGACGAGGAGTATACTTATTCTCTTTCCGACAACGAAACCGATCGAAACAGGCGCGCTGTCCTGGCAATCTCGATGCTGAGAGCCGCACTGGATGCGGCTGCGCCGGATGCTGCGAAAGAAGCCTTCTCTGCTCTCGATAGCCTTTGGATCGCAAATAATGCGAGCGGTGCCTCTACCGGTTATTATCCACCCTTCCTGTTTGGCTCTGCCATGAAAGCTGAATCTGGTGAAGCGCTGTTGGCCCTGTGCCCGCTTGCCGGTCGGACCGACTGCGATAGGTTCGTACCAAGCGGAATGCCCAAGGCTCTGGAAGAGCTTGGGCGCTGGAAATCCAACGAGACCCTGCTGTTGCGTTCTGCAGAACTATTGGAACGTGAACACAAAGGCATCAAAGATCCAGACAAAGAAGCGGAGCTCGACTTTGCTGAGGACTTTTCTGCAACGCTGGGCTATGCCAATGAGCTCAATCCAGGAAACGGAAGCGCTCACGCCAGGCGGGGTGTGAAGCCGCTGGAGGAGTGGCTGAGCAAATTTGAAAACAGCACCGATGAACGTGAATTGCGATACATCTATAGCAAACTTGGCACAGCATACGGACGCATCGCATCGGATACCCAGCAGCGCACAGACGCTGAAAAGGCTGTAAAATTCAATAGTCAGGCATTTGAAATAGCCAGAAAATTAGACAAGGACGGCCCCAGCTGGGAAAACATGGCGAACCTTGGCGATGACACGCTACTCCTAGCCGAACTGAGCCAGCAGGAAGCTGGATTTCAGAAAGCGTTGAAGCTTCATCGTGACGCATACGCGATAACGGAAAAGCAGAATTCGCAAGACGCTTCCGCCTATATGAATATGAAACTTGCGCGGACCCTGCAGCACTATGCAAAGGCAGAGCTTCCTTCGGTTCCGAAAAACGAGAGGATCGCGATGTTGGACGAGGCGGTCAATTTAGCTGAAGGCGTCAAGCCGCTATTCGAACAGACGGGCACATCACTCTACCTTCGAATGACGAACAACGTCCTCGCTGAAGCAAAAGCCCAACTCACCTCGCTCCACCAATCGAAATTGCCTTGACAATCCGGCCTATGAAAAGGCGCCGATGTCTAATTCATGGTTTCCGTTGAAGCGAGGTAATGCATCGTGGAAGCGGCTGATTAATCAAAGTCGTCAAGCGGGAGTTTCCCGGCCTGGTAAAGCCTCATCCGATTTGCGGGAGAAATATCCGTTTCACGCATCGAATCGCCCGCCCCTTCTTCAATGCAACCCGCCATTAACTTTCAAGGGTCACAAACGACTTACGGACCTGTGCGGCTTTATCAACGACGGTATTGCCCGACTTTCTTAATTCCGCCCGAATGAGTTGTGGCGGTCTTCAATCACGGACAGGACGCCGATGCCGTGAAGTTGCCCATTGGTCGCCGGTATCCGGTGACACGAGCAGCAGCCGTGCCGGCTGTTGATTGAAACATGTCGGAGACGATGCGGTTCTCCAAACTGGCCATGAGGGCTCTTCGCACAACAGGAGCCTGTTCATATGCCTCGCGTCCAACCGACCAGACCCCAGGTGGAGATCCTTGTCTGGCTCGCGGTCTTCCTGCTTCTCTTCTGCCTGTCGTGGTTCTTCCACTGGCATGAGGGGCTGGATGCGTTCATCGAGAAGCATCATGACTATCCGCTGGACCACGCGCTCCTTGCCCTGAATATCTCCGGGTTTCTCGGGCTGATCTATTCCGCACTGCGGATCCGTGATCTCTCGAGGGAGGTTCGTCGCAGGCTGCAGGCCGAAAAGAACGTGGACTGGATTGCCTGTCACGACACGCTGACCGAACTGCCGAACCGCAGATTTCTGGAATCCGTCTGCGCGCAGTCGATGAGCGATCAGAGGGCACAAGAGACCTATGCCGTGTTCAGCATCGATCTCGACGGCTTCAAGAAGATCAATGACCTCTTGGGGCACGATCACGGTGATGCGGTGCTGAAGGCCGTTGCGCAACGGCTCTCCTCCCTCTTTCCGCGTGAGCATGTCTTCCGCCTTGGTGGAGACGAGTTTGTCGTTCTGGCGCGGCGCACGGGAAATCCCGATCTTGCCGCCTTGGGGAACCGCATCGTGAGCGTGATCGGCAAGCCCTTCACATTCAATGGCGTCGCCGTCGACCTCGGCGCCAGTGTCGGCTTCGCGCTTTATCCGGAGAACGGTGATGACCTCAGCCAGGTCATCCGACATTCGGACTGCGCGATGTATGTCGCCAAAAAGCAGGGGCGCGATCTGGTGAAGCCCTTCGTGCCTTCGATGCAGGAAGAGTTGGCGAAACGGATTCGGGTGGAAGCCGATCTGAGAGCCGCCATCAGGAAGGCTGAGATCGTTCCCTACTATCAACCGCTCGTGGACCTGAAGACCAACAAGATTATCGGTTTCGAGGCACTGGCACGCTGGAAGACCGCTTCCGGCGAATTCATCCCGCCGAACGAATTCATTCCCGTGGCGGAGGAAGCCGGACTGATCGTCGAATTGACCGACCAACTGCTTCGCCGCGCCTGCACCGATGCGCTTTCCTGGCCAAGCGAGCTCGTCTTGTCGTTCAACCTTTCCCCGATCCAGTTGAGCGACCGGTTGCTGGGCCTCCGAATTCTCAAGATATTGGGCGATGTCGGTCTGCCGGCGCACAGGGTCGAGCTCGAAGTGACCGAAAGCGCCATCATCCAGGACGCCGTCACGGCACGTATCGTGCTCGACGATCTGGTGAACGCCGGCGTCAGGATCGCTCTCGACGACTTTGGAACAGGCTATTCCAGCCTCTCGCAGCTCTCCAACTACCGGTTCGACAAGATCAAGATCGACAGGAGTTTCGTCGCTTCATTCGAAACCAACGACAAGCAGGACAAGGTGATCAAGGCGATCATCGCTCTCGGCGCCGGGCTTGGCGTGACGATCACCGCCGAAGGCATCGAAGAGGAGAGCCAGCTTCAGCGGCTTCAGGATTTGGGCTGCGACATCGGCCAGGGTTATCTGCTCGGCAGGCCAGCCCCGGCCGAGATGCTCGCCGCAGACCATGTCAGCGCCAGACTTTCGCAACGGCGCTGACGGGTCGACGGGTCTTACTTGGAATTCTTTGTCGCGCTGCTTTGTTGGAAATGCTCTACGGCGCCGTCGATATGAAGCCAGTGATGTTTTGATTGTTCAAAGATGGACAGGGCAGGAGCCGGAGATCGCGGGTCTGCCAACGCACCGATGGCAACACCGGTAAAACCTGGCAGGTTGTCGGCCCTCCAATAGACCGTAGACCCGCAGTTCGGGCAAAAATAGTTGCGGATCTTTCCACCGCTTGCGGCTGTCCGGTTAAATTCACGCTGGCTTCCCGAAACGGCGACGGAGTCCGAGGGATAAAACGCACCGACGCCGAATGGACTGCCAGTTCTGCGCTGGCAATCGAAACAATGACATGCAACGACCAATCTTGCCTGCTGCGAGAGTGTAACGGTGAGTCCACCGCAACTACATTGCGCACGGGTCATTCGGAATCTCCGGATATTTTGGGATAATCGGCAAAGCTTGGCACCAGGGCAATACGCCTGGCAGTGCTGCAGTCGCCACTGATGTGGCCGATCAATACAGCAATCTTTGCTCAAACAGGTTATGACAGGACCTGGGAGTTTTCAAGCGCGTGCCTATTCTTGGCGGATGCGAGGTCGGGCATTCCGTCGTTGAATCTATGCAAGGAGCAGCGTCGCGGCGTGTCCTTCGAGGCTTCGCCCTGCGGGCTGCGCGCCGCAGGATGAAGACAATTGGAGTGCCGCGACAAGGTCAGGTGTTCAAGCCGCCGTCCACCGTGAGAATGGTTCCCGTGATGTGCCTTGCAGCCGGGCTCGCGAGGAAAGCCACAGCCGCCGCCACATCTTGCGGCTTGCCGTAACGACCAAGTGGGATCAGCGCACGCTGGAAGTCGGCGAAGTCGCCATCGGCGGGATTCATATCGGTGTCGGTCGAGCCCGGCTGGACCAGGTTTACGGTGATATCGCGAGATCCCAGTTCCCGAGCGAGGCCGCGGGTAAACGAGTGAAGCGCGGATTTTGTCATGAAATAGACCGTACCGGTGTCACCGACGATGCGTTCGGCACCGGCCGAGCCGATCGTGATGACTCGGCCTCCCGCCTGCAGATAGGGAATGGCGGCCTGCGAAGCGAGCAAAGGCGATCGCACATTGACATCCAGCAGCGCATCGATGTGCTCGACGCTGACGTCGGCAATCGCACCGTAAAGCGCGATTGCGGCATTGTTGACGAGAATGTCGAGACCGCCAAGCGCCTGGGCGGCCTCGTCGACCGAACGCTTCACGGCCGCCGGATCGGCACTGTCGGCCTGGATGGCAAGCGCCTTGCGGCCCTTGTGCTCGATCGCCCGGACGACTTCGGCGGCGCGATCGGCCGAACGCTCATAGGTGATGGCGACATCAGCGCCTTTGTCGGCAAGCGCCAATGCGATGGCGGCGCCGATCCCACGCGAACCACCAGTGACGAGGGCACGCTTACCAGCCAGTTCTGTCATGATCTTCTCTTTCTGTAATGATCGATACATAAATAGCTAGGCGCATTGCCGCGAGGTGTCAACGGGTTTATATAATGATCGATGCAGAAATCGGATGAGAACCGGAAAGTCGATGACAGCCCTGCCCGCAGCCGCGGACGGCCGCGGGCGTTCGATCGGGAAGCAGCCCTCGCCCAGGCGACCCGTCTGTTTTGGATCAAGGGCTTCGAGGCGACCTCAATCGCCGACCTCACCGAGGCGATGGGGATCGGATCGCCGAGTCTCTACGCCGCATTCGGCTCGAAGGAGGCGCTCTATGCCGAAGCGTTGCGCCACTATCGCGAGGACAACGAGGCGCTGGTCTGGGCAGGCTTCTTTTCGGCGGGCACGGCCCGCGAAGCGGTCAAGTCGCTTCTGATGGATTCGGCCGCTGTCCTGACCGGCTGTGTCGTGGATATTCCCCGCGGCTGCATGGTGACGCTGTCTTCGGTCGGCAGTGAGGGCTATGTGGAACTCGGCGAACTCGTGCGAGCCGCCCGCACCGTGACGCTCGACCGCCTGAAGCTGCGCCTGAACCAGGCGATATCAGAAGGCGAAATTCCGGTCTCGACCGACGTCCATGCGCTCGCCCGCTTCATCCAGACCGTTCAGAACGGCATGTCGATCCTGGCCCGTGACGGAGCGAGCCGTAGCGAACTGGAGGCAGTCGCCGAGTTGGCCATGCTGGGTTGGGACACTCGAACCGCGGATGCCGAACGCGGGCAAGGCTGATCGCGTTTCAAATATCGCTGCGTGGATGCTCATGTGTCACCTTGGTCAATCGTCTCGGAAGCTTCGGGCGACCACTTCATCAGCGCTAGAGCGGTTCACCTTCTCATGGAAACGCAGAACCGCTCTAACTTTTTGTTTTTACACAATTCCGGACGGAAAACCGCTTCGCACTTTTCCCGGAATTGCTCTAGGCTGAGACGAGGCAGTCTCTTCTCACGCCAAATTTCATACGAAGTCCTGAGCCGCTCCCCGGCACATTCCAATCCCGCGGAATCGCCTGGCTCGACCGAGGTCGATCTGGCGGGATTTTCCGGAAAGTCACGGGAGGCGGTTGCTTTTGCATTCTTTATCAGCCATTCTAGAATGAGCAATAAAGAATCGGAGCGACTATGGGCCGGACGCGGGAATTCGATGAGGAGGCGGTGCTGACGGGGGCGATGCACATCTTTCGCAAGCAGGGCTATCAAGGCGCATCAATCCGGGACCTCGAGGAGGCGACGGGCCTCAAAGGCGGCAGCATCTATCACTCCTTCGGCGACAAGGCCGGCCTCTTCGACGCCGCGTTCGGACACTACCACCGGATTGTCCTGGAAGGGCGGATCGCGCGATATGCGCCGCCAGGGAGCGGACTTCAAGGCTTGCGCCAACTGTTCCTTTCACTCCTGCATGAGCCCGACGACGGCTCCCTCGGCTGCCTGATCACAAACACGGCGGTGGAATTCGGCGGTGGTGTCCAACCGCATCCCCGTGTCGAGGCCGCGCTCGGACTCCTCCGCACCACATTCGGCGCGAGGCTTACCGAGGCGTCGACCTTCGCTCGGGATGCCGATGGCGCCAAGGCGACGAGGACAGCCATCCGCCTTCTTGCCCTCTATCAGGGCCTCCTCGTGCTCATTCGCGGCGGCGAAGACAAGACCGGCCTGCGGCAGGCAATAGAAGACGAATTCAATCAACTGGAGACGCTGTCATGACACCTGAGGCGCTATGGAATCGATATGCAGCCATCTGGTCGCTGGATGCTGCCGCTCGCGAGCCGGAAATGCTGGCTTGCCTCGCTGACGATGTGACCTATTGCGATCCGAATGGAGCGATCGCGGGACGAACCGGTCTCTCGGCTTACATGGCCGGATTTCAGGAGAGCGTACCGGGAGGCCGGTTCAAGATATTGAGCGTTCTCCATCATAATGAACGTTCGCTGGCACGCTGGGCACTGCGCCGGGAAGACGACATGGTCTTGCAGACGGGCACCAGCTTCGGAGTGATTTCCGATGGCCGGCTCGGCGCGATCACCGGCTTCTTCGATCCTCTGGCGCCACAGCCGCATGAGTAGCGAGGCGACACGCAGGCTGGCGCTCGACTTTGCGGGCCAGATCGCTCCAGCCGGCTCCATCGATGTCCGACGCTTCTTCGGCGGATCCGCTCTGGTCCGAAACGGCGCGCAATTCGGATTCGTCATGAAGGGCATGTTGTATCTCCGCGTCGACGATGCGATGCGCGCGGAGTTCGAGGCCGATGGTTCCGAACCGTTCAGCTACCGAGCGGCCGGCAGAGAGGTGACGGTTCGCCGCTACTACGCAGTCCCGGCCCATGTGATCGATGATCCCGCATTGCTGCACGCGTACTCGCAGCGGGCATTGCACGCTACGCCCACGGCCGGCCACAAACTCTCCGACACGATGCTCGCTTTCAACCCATCTGGCTAATGCCGATGCCAGGCCCGGCCTTCGCGGGATCGAGCCTGAGCGTCAAATCTCTCCCGCCGAGGGTCCCCACACATCCGTCAGGGCGAAGCCGTTCGGATGCGGGTCGAAGGGGTCGAGGGCCACCTGGGTCAGGCCGAAGGTGAAGCCGCGGCCGGTGATGGTGGGGATGACGGCCGGGCGGCCAGCCACCTCGGTCACCGCCTGTAGCCCGACCTCAAATTCCGAGCCGATGATCGATTTCGAGGTGAAGGTGTCGCCGACCTTGGCTTTGCCGCGGGCATAAAGGGTGGCGAGATTGGCGGAATTGCCGGTGCCGCAGGGCGAGCGGTCGGCCCGGCCGGGCCACATGGTGGTGCAGGTGCGCACCGTGCCGTCGGCTTCGGTATCGCGGAACATGACATAGGCGACACCGGAGATTGCCGGGATCTCGGGATGGACGACCTTGATGTCGCGGTTGATCAGTTCCTTGAGGATCATGCCGGCCTGGACGAGGCCGGCGGCATTGGCCTTTTCGATCGTCAGGCCGATCTGGCCGACATCAACAAGCGCATAGAAGATGCCGCCATAGCAGATATCGGCCTTGATCCTTCCCCAATGCGGCGTGTCGACGCCGACATCGAGCTCATGCACGAAGGAGGGCACCATGGTGAGCTTGACCTTCTCGCAGCGCCCGTCGCGGCAGGTTGCCGTCGCCTTGACGAGGCCGGCGGCGGTTTCGAGCGTGACGATCGTTTCCGGCTCCTGCATCTCGACGATGCCGGATTCGAGCAGGGCGGTGGTGACGCAGATCGAATTCGAGCCGGAGCTCGCATGCGCCTGGTCGGGCTGCAGGATGACGAAGGCGGCATCCGCGTCAGGATGCCGCGCCGGCAGCAACAGATTGACCGAGCCGATCGGCGCGCCGCGCGGCTCCAGGCAGAGGAAGCGGCGAAGCTCATCGCCCTTCGGATCGGTGTTCAGCCAATGCAGCTGGGCGGCGATGGTGTCGCCCGGGATTTTCGGCACGCCGCCGATCGCCACGCGGCCGATTTCGCCCTCGGCATGGACATCCAGCAGCTGGATTGTGCGCTTCCATCTCATATCGAAAACTCCAGTTCGGACGTGACGGGTGACGCCGCCATCGACGCGGATCGTTCCAAGTTAATACCGGTCTATGCGGAACGGGGTCAAATCGACGGATGGTTTCGCCCCGGTCACCATATCGGCGATCACAAGCGCTGTCGTTGCCGAAAGGGTCAGGCCGAGATGGCCGTGGCCGGTCGCATAGAAAACACCCGGCATCTTCGAGGACGGCGAAATGATCGGGATCGTATCGGGCAGCGCCGGGCGATGACCCATCCATTCCGTCGCCTCCTCGACCTTCAGGCCGGGCAGCGCACGCTGGGCATGGCGCACCAGCACCCGGGGGCGGCGGAAATCCGGAGCCGCGTCGAGACCGGCGAGTTCGACATTGCCGCCGACCCGGATGCCGCCCGCCGTCGGCGTCACCATGAAGGCGCGATGCGGCCAGATCACCGAATAGCGCATGGAGATGCCGGGCTTCATGATCTGGGTGTGATAGCCGCGTTCGGTTTCGAGCGGGATCGGCTCGCCGAGCTTTGCGGCGAGGAAACGGGTGTGGACGCCGGCGGCAAGCACAACCGAACCGGCTTCGATGCGCCTGCCATCCTCGAGGAGAATGACTGATGTGCCATCGCCCCGGCGCTCGATATTCCTCACCCCGCCGGAAACGAAGGCAGCACCGGCGGCCAGGGCGGCGTCGGTCAGTTTGACCACCAGCCTGTAGGGATCGCGGATCGACTTATTGTCGGGGAGCAGCACGGCTTTGGCGATCGCCGGTGATAGTGCGGGTTCGTAATATTGGATGGCGCCGTTGCTCAACACCTCGAATTCGAGACCGTAGCGCTGCATCATGGCGAGATGCGCGCGATCGGCGGTAAATTCCGCCTCGGTCTCGTAGATCGCCAGGCAGCCCTCTTCGGTCATCAGCTCGGGCGCGCCGATCGCCGACAGCATTTCCTTGAAATCGCCGAGCGCCCGGTGCGACAGGCTCATGCCGGCATCCTCGATCGCTCGGAGCCGCGACGGCCGGCCGGCGGCGAGGAAGCGTAGGAACCAGGGCAGCATTTTTGCCGCATAGGAGGGCCGCAGCCAGACCGGGCCTTCCGGATCGAGCAGCCAGCCGGGGATCTTCTTCCAGGTCGAGGGGCCGGAACCGGCGGCAAAATCCAGCGCGATGCTCGCCATATTGCCGAAAGAGGTGCCGCGTCCCGGCTCGCCCTTGTCGATCAGCGTCACCTGCAAACCACGCCGCTGCAGCTCGAAGGCGATCGAGGCGCCGATCACGCCCGCGCCGACGACAACCACGCTCTTCTTCGTCTCATCCGCCATGAATCAACCCATCGCACGGCAGACAGGATTGCCGTCGCGACTCTGATATATCAGATCTTCGATGATGCCTATGGAATTTTTACTGGCTTTCGGGGAGACCGGCACCGACGCTGTCGCCGACCGAACCGACGGTATTGTTCATCGACTGGCCGAGACGTTTCAGCTGGGCGTCGTAGTTGCGCCGGGTGCGCGGGTCGAAGATGGCGATCGGCGTGCTGACGGCGACGCTGACGGCACTTCCGGCGGTCTGGGCAGCGCCCATCGCCACCGCGCCGACGGCTTCGCCGAGCCCGACATTGGAATCGGTGATCGTCTGGCCGGCAATCAGCCGGTCGCCGATCAGCTTCACCACTTCGGGGCTTTCGGCGAACTTGCCGTGGTTCAGCCGGTCGCCGCCCTTGAGCTTGGTGAGATCGAGCACGGTGATGCCGGCCGCCTCGAGCTTGCTGCGATAGGGCTCGGCGGAGGGATCGATCTGGCCGAGGCGATCGACATTGCCGGAGATGCGCCGCGACAGCGCCAGAGCCCTGTCGTCCTGCGAGACGAAGATGGTGAAGTGCGGCTTGTCCTTGCCGAGGCTTGCGAACTGGCGGCCGAAGACGTCGACATCGAGATCGGGCGAAGCGAGGATGACATTGTTGATCTTCGAAGCGACGTGACCGTTGCGGATCGCCATCTGCCGCAGCGCCTCGACGGTGAGCCACGTGCCCATCGAATGGGCCATGATGGTGACGTCGCTGACAGCGGGATTGGCGGCGGTGCGGGTCAGCAGCTCCTCCAGCGCGTCGCGGGAATAATTGGTGCTTTCCTTGTCGTAATTATAATCGAAGATGCTGGCGCGTGACGGCCAGGTGAAGACGACCGGCGCGACGTCGGCATGCGAATCATGGACGATCTGTGCGAAGCGGTAGACGGCGTCCTCATAACGATTGTTGAAGCCGTGGACGAAGACCAGCACCCGCCGGCTCTTCGGCATGTGGCTCTTCAGCCAGGTCTCGCCTGCCCGCTCGCCTTCCAGCGGATCGACGGAAACGGTGACGAAATCGCGCAGCGGATCGGCCGGCAGCCGATTTGGCCATTGCACCTGGCCGACCTTGCGATTGACGTCCGGCGGAATGGAGACGTCGACGGCATTGACGGCGAGCCCGGTGCCGCGTTCGCCGGAGAACAGCACGGCGGGATTGTCATCGGCAGCCCGCGTCGTCGCGACGAGCAGATCGACCTTCGAGGTGCCCGGCGGCACGCTGCCGGCCGCCTGCATGACACCGACCGGCCTGCCGCCGCAGCCGGAAAGCGCCATGATTGCCACCAGAAGACCTGTCAGAGCCGCACGCGAGCCGCGCCTTTTGCCGATCATGACCAAACTCCAATCGGTTCACGCACCGGACAGGCGGCGCCCGTTCAAATAGTCCGACGAGGCTTGCCGAGTCAAACCGCGCGGGCTGGAAGCCTTTTGTTTGCGCAATCCCGGACCCGGACCGCGGCGCAGTTTTGCGGGATTGCTCTTGAACTTTCTGCCGTCCACGGCGTTTTTCCCGATCGCATTCAATCGATGGATCACGGTGATGAAATTGCTCGGGATCACATGCTTATCGACGTTGGTGCTGATGCCGTCTCTCGGCTCGACCGAGACGCTCGGCGAGGCCGAGATCCGCCGCGATATCATCGGCAGGACGGTCTACCTCTCCACCCCGCTCGGCGGCGAACTGCCGCTGATCTTCCGCTCCTCCGGCAAGGTCGACGGCAACGGCAAGGCGATCGGTCTCGGCCGCTATTTCAAGCCCAGCGATAGCGGCAGATGGTGGATCGACGCCAACCGCCTCTGCCAGAAATTCCAGAGCTGGAACAAGGGCAGGCCGATGTGCTTCGCACTCGAACGCACTGGCGCCAACAAGGTCAAATGGACCCGGGATAACGGCAGGACCGGCGTGGCACGGATCGGCAATTGATCGATTTCGATGGGGAAACGAAAAAAGCCCGACGCGGGAGGAGGTGCGCCGGGCTCTTGATCCTGACTGACAACTGGGAGGAGGAGTGTTGTCAGTCCGATGTAAGAGCGCTGGGAGGAGGAGTGCGCTGCTTACGAAGATAGTAATACCCAATTCTTTTGATCGGGAATAGCGAAAATACCGCAATGCAGCAATGCAATCAGCGCATGGCTTGCCTCTAAAATAACAGGCCAACGCCTCATTTTACGGCATGTTTGACCATGTGGTCAAAATTCTGCCGAAAATTGCGGCCTGGGAGATCGGCGAGGCTGGACCCTCATCCGCCTGCCGGCACCGACCGGGTTCGAGCCACTGGTCTCGACCCGTCCTTCGGACCTCCGCAAACGGGGCGAAGGGGATATGCCGCGCCCTCTCCATTCCCACCTCGGCTCTCGCATGGCAGGTCCCCTCGCCCCGTTTTTACGGGGAGAGGGTTACGGTGAGGGGCAGCCACCGGGTGCAAATCAAGCCGCCTTGAACACCCTCCGACCCTCGGCATCGAGAGCCGCGAATTCCTCGTCCGACAGCGTGATATCAACCGCCGCAACGTTTTCCTCGAGATGCTTGACCTTTGAGGTGCCGGGGATCGGCAGCATGACCGGGCTGCGCTTCAGCACCCAGGCGAGCGCGATCTGGCTGGGGGCGGCATTGTGCTTTCTGGCGATCGTATCGAGCAGCGAACCCGGCTTGGCGAGATCGCCGGCGGCGAGCGGATACCACGGGATGAAACCGATATTGTGCTTGGCGCAATAATCGAGCACGTCCTCGCTGGTGCGGTCGACGAGATTGTAGCGGTTCTGGACGGTCGCGACCTTGAAGTGCTTCGACGCCGCTTCGATGTCGGCAACCGACACTTCGCTCAGCCCCGCATGGCGGATGAGGCCGGCATCGAGCAGCGATTTGATCGCGTCGAACTGTTCCTTGGCCGGCACTTTCGGATCGATGCGGTGCAACTGCCAGAGATCGATCTGCTCGACACCGAGATTACGCAGGCTCTTATGCGCCTGCTGGATCAGATATTCCGGACGTCCGACGGGCAGCCAGATGTTCGGGCCGTGGCGGGTGAGCCCGCCCTTGGTGGCGACGACGGACTTGGCGGCATAGGGATGCAGTGCCTCCTTGATCAGCCATTCGGAAATATCGGGGCCGTAGGAATCGGCCGTATCGATGAAGTTGACGCCAAGCTCCGGCAGCCGCTTCAGCGTGCGGATAGATTCGGCATGATCGGCGGGCTCGCCCCAGATTCCGTCACCGGTCACGCGCATGGCGCCGTATCCGAGACGGTTGACCTCGATCTCGCCGCCGATCTTGAAGGTGCCTGACTTGGCTGCGTTGTAACTGGACATGGTCTTTCCTCTCTTGGGTCAATAGATCACTGAAAGTCGATGAAACGGTCGGAGATGCCTGGGCTTTTGGGATGCCTTCGAGCGCGAATGCGCCCTGATCGAAAGGAATGCCGGCATGGTGATGACCCGCCCATCGAGATGATGAATGAGAATGTGGTCGCTGCGACGCTTGCACATATAGGATGGCACTGCAGGGATAACAGTGACGGCGATGAAAACATTGCCGTCGGACGGACGCGCAGCGCGTACAGGCGACTGCGAGGCGCCCTACGTCAAAGCCTGGTCTTCGCCTGGTCGCCGAACTCCGCCAGCATTTTCCAAAGCTCGGCGAAGATCTCATGCGCGAAATCCTGCGGCGAGGCGCCTGCCGGGCGCTGCTGCCAGAGTTCGCCGCCGACGCGCAGCGCGCCGATGACGATTGCCGCCAGGACGCGCATCCGCGACCGCTGCTCCGAGTCATTTCCCCTGCGCAGCAGCAGCGCCTCGGCGAGCTTCTGTTCGAGCTTGGCGTATTTCAGCTGGTCGCGGGCTTTCAGCGCCGGCGTGCAACGGATGAGTTCGCCGAGCGCCAGGCCACGCTCGTCGACGGAAGCGATGACGGTTGTGGTGATCGCGGCCTCGACCGCCTCGACGGAGGATTCCTCTACAGGCCTTGCGGCGATTTCCGCCATCAGCCGATCGGCAAAGCTATCCTGCCAGGCGAAAACCACCTCTTCCTTGGAGGGGAAATAGTCGAAGAAACTGCGCTTGGAGACATCAGCCGCCTCGGTGATGTCTTCGATCGTCGTGGCGTCGAAGCCGCGCTGGAGAAAGAGGGCCATCGCCGCGTTTTCGATGCGCTCGCGCGTCTGCCGCCGCTTGCGTACCCGCCGGCCCTCCCCCGTCTCCGTCCGCTTGCTCTCAGCCATTCCTGCCCGGCATCACAATTCAGCCGCCGGTTTCGTTGGAAAAAGCGGCGACATCGTCGATTTCGGTCTCGCTGTTGCGATAGTTGAAGCGCTCGCGCGATAGTTCCAGCGGCTTACGGCGCGAAATCCTGTAAACGGAGGCCGGCGGCAGGTTGCGGACCGTGCCGCCGATGCGCACCGCCTTCAGGCCGAGACGGTCGAGGATCGGCCGCGGCACCGGGCAGCGCGGACCGTAGGTAAATTGATAGACCGCCCCGCCCGGCCGCATATAGGCGAAGGCGCCCGCCATGATCGAGGCGATCTTGCGCGGCGACATGGAGAGCAGCGGCAGGCCGCTGACGACAGCGCCAACCGGTTCGCCGTCGAAAATATCGGCATGAGCGAGCTGGGCCGCGTCCATCTGCAACACACGCGCCGTGGGGAAACGCGCCTGCAGAGAGTTTATGAACTCCGGACCGTATTCAATCAGCGTCAGATCCGCCTCACTGACGCCGCGCGCCAAAAGCGCGCGGGTGAAGACGCCGGTGCCCGGGCCGAGCTCGATGATCGGCCCGTCAAGTGCGGCAATTTCACTGGTCATGATCCTGGCCAGCGAATCGCCCGACGGCGCGATGGCCGCGACGCGAAGCGGGTTGCTGATCCATGAGCGGAAAAAATGCAGGAAATCGGAGCATGCGGCCTTTGCGGTCATGACTATCCCACCTGTCTGAAATTCGATTGATTATGAAAAGCGACCATCGCGGCGAGCATGGCAATTCCAAGGCAGACAGGTCAATCGCTCTTCGATGCGGCTTATTGCAGCGCCAGCATCCAATATTGTTTGATTCTGTACTTATTGCATTTTTGCATTTGATGCAAGGTATGGGCGTGACCGTTGCGGAAGGCCATGTCGTGGGCTGGGGTCCCGCCCCTCATCCGCCTGCCGGCGCCGACCGGGGTCGAGCCACGGGTCTCGACCCGTCCTTCGGACCCCCGCAAACGGGGCGAAGGGACCATGCCGCGACCTCTCCGTTCCCACTAACCTTTCGCGGGGCACGTCCCCTCGCCCCGCGAGCGGCGACGCCGAAACAGAGGTCACGGATATGTGAGCGGCACGCCGAGCAAGAAAAAGGCGGCTCGTCGCCGCCTCTTTCCTGTGCCGGCTCAATAGCCGTTATCACACGGCATGCTGCCGGGGCCGATCGATCCAGAAAACGTAGGGTTGCACATTTCCGGTGCTGCCGGCCTGTTCACCGGCTCGCGGATAATGGAGCCCGTGGTGCCGGCTTCGACGCCGAAGGCGGCCAGCGGATACCAATAGCCATCGGAATGGCGGCGGGTGCCGGGGCGTTCGGTGCGGAAGCCCTGATAACCATGCCAGGATCCGGCATGTGGTTTATATTGCACCGTTTTTACCTCCGAAATACCGGGCGGGAAAGCCGTCTGGACGGGAGCCGCCTGCACTGATGCAATCGAGGCGATGGCGAGAAGGGTGGCGAGCGCGGCGGTGGAAGGGGCAAGTCTGAGCATTTTCATGATAAACCCTCCTTACTGGATTTATCTCGGGAGAATGCCTTCCCCACCGGCGGAGTTCCGTGGCTCACATGCAATTCCAAAACTCGTGATTGCAGGCGATCCGGCGTGACTAAATCGCCGAAAAACGTGAAAAGTCGCGATCAGAAGAGGAGCTCAAAGAGCAGCCGGGCTGCACCGTGAATTCTCTGTTCTCAATTCGCGTATAATGTCCGGTAGCCCTGGCCGGAGAGGCAGGCGACATATTGACGATGGGCGGCGGCGCGCGCCGTGGTTTCCGCCTCAAGTTCATCGGCCCCGGCATAACCGGTCAGCTGGGCGCGCAGCTGATACTGCTTCCGCGCCTCGTCATACATGGCGTTGCCGTCGGTCATGCAAATGCCGTGCGCAACAGAAGGCGGGTTGACCGGCACGCCGACTGCCAGGAGCACGGGATCATTGGCATGGTCGACACAGCCGGCAAGCGCCGTCATCATCGCCAGGGCAGCCAGAGCCCGAAAAATTCCCACCATCATGCATTCCTCCGGCCGAAGCGCCTCTGAGATCATCAGAGCTGCGGATACATCAGGAAGGTTGCGCGAAACTAGGCAAATCACCCTTTCAGACAAAAGCCGCCGCTTGTCTATTTCGGGCATGCGGGCCAAGAATGGCGGGCGCCCCGAATATGTTTAAAATATTGCTAAATTATTACATTGATGCTTACTTACAATAGTAGACACTAATCTCTCCGGGGGAGGAAGATTATGGCTTCGCCGTGGGTAAACGACGCACTGTCACATGCACAATCAGCGTTTTCCAGCAAGATCAACACGGATATCCTTGAGGTTGGGGGCGGCTCTCGCACGCATATCCCACTAAAAGGCGCGCGATATACGGTCCTGGACATCTCCAAGGAGCAGCTCGAGAAGAACAAGGACGCCGCGGAAAGGATCCTCGGCGATGCTCAAACCATCGACTATGGAGATCGCCGCTTCGACGCCTGCGTGTTCTGGGACGTTCTCGAGCATTTGGAAAACCCGCGCTCCGCCTTGTTGAGAGCCCATGATACCTTGTCTCCCGGCGGTCTGGTGTTCGTCAAAGGTCCGATCCTCAGTTCCGCCAAGGGGATCTTCACCGACCTCACACCCTGGTGGAGCCATGTCCTGTTCTATCGCTACGTGCTGCGGCAGAAAAACGCGGGGAAGCCGGGCTATGCGCCGTTTCGCGTCGAGCACGCCGCCGAGGCATCCCATTCGGAGATTGCCCAGACATTGAAGGAACTCGGCATGGATATCGTCTTCGTCGGCGAATATGTGTCGACCCAGGTGCATGCGCTCAAGGACAGAATTCCCCCGCTTTATTGGCTCTATGAGGCTTTCGGCCTTCTGCTGCGCGCAGTTTCGGCCGGAAGGATCGGGGGACGGGAGACGGAGTTCCTGATCGTCGCCAAGTGCCTTCGACAGTAACTCCCCACCAAAATCTATATAGCACTGCGGAATCCCGAAATTGGCTGCGCTATTGAAATCATTCCATATTTCCTGATGCCGACAGCTCACGAAGCGCGGCGAATTTCGGAATCCCGAAGCGGGGGAATTTCGGAATCCCGAAGCGGGGGAATTTCGGGATCCCGAAGTGGCGTTTTTTTCTTCCTGCCGACGCGACCGCGTTTGTCAGCGGCAATCTTGCGGTCGGTCTCGGACCATTTCCGGCATCTTTCGGCCGTGCACCGCTTCCACTCGTCTGTGGGCGGCGCGCCTTCATGATCACCGACAAAGGTGAGCGTGAACCGGTTGGGATGCGCGACCCCGCTGCCCGCCCGGCCGCGGCGAACTTTTATCAGCCCCTTATATTCGAGCTCGTCGAGCGCATCGGCCACATATTCGCCGGTCACGCCGTAGGAAACGAACTGCGGATGCGTCACGACAAGCTTGCCGTTTTCCAAGGCGGCGTGCGACGTGTGCTCGATGACGATGCGGAAGAAGGCGCGGCAGGCATTCGCACTCAGTGTCGTGAAGGCCGCAGATTCCAGCAACTGAATGGTGAACCATTGCCAGCGAAGGCACCCGTTATCCGTGCCGCTTGGCGGAGCAGTATGCTTGCGCACCATCGCCCGCGTCTTTCCCTGACTGGTTCGGCTTTTGTCGCGAGGGTTGAATTTGACCATCAGCCCCTCGCCCGCGTTGCCGGTCGATCCTTCGGCAATCTACTCACCCTGCGAGACCGGGAATTCTGTTCATAAAGCGGGCGACGGCCCAGGCTCGTCCCGGCGACCAACTCGCCGATAAGGAAAAATTTGCTCGACATCCGGCATTCCATGGTTGCAATCACGGCAACCTAGCGCAAGAACGATCCATGAACTAGGAAAATATTCTTAGTTTCGGTCTTACATCGTTCGGTTGCGTCTGCTAGGATCAGGGCGCTGAATCTCGAAGGGTAGGAGCGCGATGCGAATGATCGGCATGGGAAAAAAGAGCGTGGTGGTTTGCGGCAAGCGATTGCTGGTCTTGTTTTCGATCTTGCTGGCAAGCGCCGTCCAGGCCTTTCCCTGCGATCAGCCGGTCGTGATCTCGAATTGGTCGTTCTGTGCGACCGGCAATGTGAGCGCTGAGGGCGGCGCCGCTGATTGGAAAATCGTTCCCGCATGGACTCACCAGGACGCCATAAGCGCGTATTTCGGAAACGATCCACGGCTCCTGGCAAACCACGGGCTTTGCAACGCCAAATTCCGTCGCGTCGTCCTCTGCCAGCCGGGATGGCAAACGGGCAACCCGGATGAGTGCTCATACCTGGTTTGCAGCGGCTATTACTCATCCTTGTTCGGGAACGAAGAAAGGGAAGCCTATATGAAAGACCATCCGGACGAGCAATAGTTTTTCGATTCGCTGTCTTGGGGGCCTTTCGCTTCGCTGTCTTGGGGCAGAGACTGGAACGGCCGATGAGAAGTACTTGACCTTCTCCCGATCTCGATCTTGAAAACCTCAAGCAGTTTCGCGCAGGACGATTATCGCAGCCTCGGCACTACCCGTCCTCTTCATCAGCAAATATGCTCGCGGTCGGCGGCCGAACGGCGCCCCACAACCTTTAATGTTCAGAGGCCCTGCCCGCATGACATCACTGCATTGGAAGAGATTTGCCTGGTTTTGCCTGTGCCTCACACTCTCCCATCCGGCCTGGTCCGCCGGCGGCATCGAGATCCCGGGCTACGCGCCGGCGACGGGCGTCGAGCGCAGCTACCGCGTTCAAAAAGCGACTGAGACCGATATGTCGTTCTGGTTCGACAAGCCAGGCGCCTCGGCCATGACGATGCGCGGCGCGTTTCGCCAGCGTATGACGGTGCTGTCGCGGGATGAAGACGGCATGCGGGTCCGCTGGTCCCTCAGCGCCGATTTGCCGGCAGGCACCGCTGGCCTTGCCGATAGCTATCAGATGAACCTGCTCTATCGGAATTCTCTGACAGCCTATGGCACCGCCACGCTCGAATTCGAAACCGACCTGAACGGCAACCCGCGCACTCTCTCCGATGCCGATCAGATCGTGGCGCATATGCGGGAGATGGCTGCTGGCGGCGCTCCCTCAGCCGGCGCCTCCGCGGCGCGGGAAAGCGGGGTCTATGACATTATCGCCAAGCTGGAGGCGAACCCTCTGCAGATCGTTGCCGCCCTGGCGCCGGAAGCGCAACTGCTTGCCACAGGGCAATCCTACCAGGCGGAGACGATGGAAATGGGACAGGCCTCGGTGGCATCCCGAGACGAGGACTATGGCGGCGTCAATGTCCCGGTGACCTCGACCTGGACCCTGAAATCGACCGACGCAACCGCAGGCACGGCAACCCTTTCGCTGTCGGAGGAAGCCGATGCCGCAGCGTTCAGCCAGTCGCAGCAGCCGGTGATCGCAAATTTGATGAGCAGCTTTGCCGAGCGGGCAAAGAGCCTGACGGCCGATCAGCTGGCTTCCGTCAAACGCGCCAGCAAGAACCGAAGCGTCGAACTCGTGGTGTCCCTGAACGATGGCTCGACGCTCGAAGCGTCGGAGATCGTGACCGTTACCACGGGAGACGCAACGTTTCGCACATACACCCATATCCAACGCGAGGACATGCCGGCCAAGCTGCCGCTGCCTGCCGTGCTGACGGCAAAAGACTTGCAGACGCCTGATTTGGGCATCGAGCCGCTGCCATCGGCCAAGACCGGGCCGGGCATCCTGGATGAGCTTTCGACACCTCCTGCGCCGCCAACGGCATCACAAGATACGGCCGCTGCCGCAGATGATGACGGGGCCAAGGCAATCGCACCTGTCTCGCTTGCGGTGAAGAGTGCGGAGGTAGCTCTGTCCCCCGTGTCCTACGACCACGGACTGAATATCATGCTCACCCCGGAAAGCGCTGCCGCATTCCGCGATTTCACCCAGGCGGCATTGGGGCGACAAACGCAGATGCTGATCAACGACAATGTCGTCATGGAACCCTGGATGAGGGAGCCGATCATGGATGGCCGCATTGTTCTGTCGGGAACGGATCGGAAAGATTTGGAAGCGCTGGCGGAACAGCTGAAGGCTCCCGGCGCCAAGATTGTCGTCCGGCTACGCCCATGAAGGCGCCACCTGTGCAGTCTGCCTTCCCGGCGGCATCATCGGCCGCGCCCTGGTCAGCTGCCCCTCACTTCAGCCGCCGGGTCAATCGCCGATGGCAAAATGAACGGGGGAACGACGCGGGGCTTCAATCCTTTGCTTCGGGGATCAGACGTATCAAAGTTCCATCCCTCGCCGCAGCGCTGATTGCCGTTGCGATCTGCCGGAGCGGTCCATCGGCGACGAGCATATCTGGCGCAGGGTGTTTTCCCGGACCCGGATCGACAAAGGCTGAACACCGGTGATCCGAGTCGAGCATCGCCATGAACGATGTCGCGACGATTGCTTCGCCGCAGGCGGCGCATCGAAGAATGTACGAACCGCCATGGACGATCGATTCGGTTTCATCCAATCCGCAGGACGGGCAGGCCAACATATTGTTCATTGCGGGTGAGACTATGAGGCTGCGGCTAGAATGATGGCGATCGCGAGTAGCAAAGGACCCATCCACTTGAAGTGACGAACCACCGGCAGCCGGCTGGCCGGATTGCCGGGAAAGGGCAGATAACCAAAGCCGACGGACGCCATCCACAAGCCGGCGCAAAACATGATGATTTCATCGATATAGGCTGCGATCATGGGTTCTCCTGTCTTCGAAAGACGTCACTACAATCTCTCTCTCCGCAGTTTTGTGCGACATGCTTTAGCGGAGCCGTTCATCATAGGAATCGGCACGGGCCAGACGGAACAGATCGGGATAGAGACCCAACCATAGAAACACACCCTGGCGTCGTGTGCCAAAACGCTTGTGCCCTTTCATCATTCGAAAAGCCACATCACGTTTCGCGAACAGGTGGCCGCTATTGGCTGCAGCCAACAGAATGTCATCGGCTTCGTCGGCATGCCGCGCCAAATGGGGATGCGCCTCGATCGTCCTGTATTGCCAATAGAGCGACGATATCGGGTGATGCCGGTCTCTCCGGAACCATTCCAGCGCGAGTTCGGCGCGTCCAGCGTCGAAATGGTTGAGCCCAAGAGGATGAGCAGCGGACTCGTTTCCACCGTCATAGGCCAGCTGGTAGTGGTGAAGCGATTGATCTTTATCCTTTCGAACAGCATGGCCATACCAATACATCCAACCCAACACTCCATGAGCCCAGGCAGATCCGGCATTTGCCGCCTCCTCCAGCAGAGGCAAGGCTTCCTTATAACGCTTCTGTTTGTACAATTGCTGGGCCAGTTCCTCATTAGACGCAGTCATGCCAGCATTGCTCCGATCAATTGGACAGCCTCTCTGACCTCAGGGCCGTGACGCATGTCGAGCCGATCCGCCAGCCTCCGCCCCAATTTCCGCCACCGGTCGCAATGGGTGTCATAGCCGGTTCCCGAAACCAGCCACGCTCCGCTTGCATCCATGCCGGGGGATCTGCGGCGCCTGGCGGCCTCTTCGGCGACCATGATCCACTCGCAGAGACCGAGAAGCGCTGCGTCGTTCCATTGGTGCGGACGGCCAAGCGCGAACCACAGCATGGCCAGCCGAAGAAGGGGATCTCTCCCGCTTCATGTTCCGGCAGGCGCGGAATCAGCCAGAATAACAGCGACAGAACGTCATCCTCGACATCCAAGCCGAGGGCTTCCAGGCTGCCGATCAAGTTTATGAGTGTCTGGTTGCCGCCATAAGAAGCACCCGCGTTGCGCGGGTCGCCATAGGAGACGAGCAGAACCGTGCACGCAAACGCGCATTGCCTGGATAGGTTCGCCACCATGCCGGGACCCTGCTGCCCGGGTTCAGACCACCGGGTCAGTTCCAGAACCTCGCGGGGATGCCATTGCAATGGCGACGGCAATTCGCACAGCCGGGCGATATCGACGAGCCGGGCGAGATGTTCTTCGCTGTCATTGCCGTAGTCGGCGCGCGCAATGCTCTGCAGATCGGCGTCATCCAGCAGGCCGGCCGTGGCCTTGAGAAGAGAGTTTGGATTGCCTGATGAAATCGATGACACACTGCCGGCGAGGCTCTGAAATTCGACGACGTGCTCCTGCATTCGTGACGTCATTTACATTTTCGCCCTACCAAACTGTCCGGACTCCGAGCCGGGCAAGCCGAATTGTCCGTTCGCCATCGACAGCGCCCTTTCGCTCAACATTTGGCAGCCCTTCAGAAAATGTCGAGGGGCTAAACTTAAGGTAGCACAATTGCTTCGAATCCCCTAAGCATCCCGATGCATTACAACGAATGCTAACCGCCATAGCGCTCTCAGGAATATTCCATGCCCAACGCTCAATTCATTCGCTCCGCCGCCTTCTCTGTGTGCGTCGCTTTTGCGGCATTTCAGGCCGGACAGGTTCTGGCCGAGTCGGCCAATGACAAGTTCTTTGACGCAGCCCTTTGCAAGCCACCCTATACGATGACATCGGCAATGAAGATCTATGACGTCGTGGAGGCTTTGGCCAAACCAGACACGTCGTCTCTGGGTGCGGCGATCTACAAACTCCCGAACCAAATCGGCCGCGACGGCTTCAAATCGAACGAGGTTTTCTTTGCAAGCAACGCGGTTGGAATTTTGGTCGAAGGCGAACGCGCCGACGATCTGGCCGCAAAATACGGCTTGAAGCGGGAGACCTCGGACCTGCTGGGTGCATCTACCAAGGGCTATTCGCGCGAACTGCCGGCAGATCTGCAGCCGGAACCGGGAATGGCCGGACCCGGAAAGGTCTCCATCGTTGCCCGCCAAGGCAATGCCCTGCCAGGCAAAACCTTGCTGGCGTGTGAATTCGTTCAGGAATTCTAGGCGTCGCCGGGGCGCCATCAGCTTCCCGGCAAGGCCTGATCTTGTGAAGCGGGCAACGATACCCTCACCGTTTCCAGATGCCAGACCTTGGCGACGATCCGCCAGCCCTCGATGCCTTTCACGAAGCAGAGATGGTCGATGAAAACGTTGGAATGAATCCGCAGCCTGACCTTCACGGTGGCAGCGGCCAGCGAAAGCCAATCGATCAGGAGGCGCGACAGGCGTTTATCGACGCTGCGATCGAAGCCGGAATCCCGATCAAGGAATGAGGCCAGGAGGCTCTGCTAGCTGAGCTTCCATCCGGTCGGCGAGAGCCAGGTAGCGCGGATGGTTCCGGAGAGGATCTAGATCGCTGTCCTTCTTCATCCACGCCACGACCGACGCGACATAGGTAGGCGATCCGGACGCCTGCCGTTCAAGGCAGGCAATGGCCTCAGCAGGTTTGCCGAGCTTCGCATAGCAACAAGCGAGATTATAGAGCACTCTGAGGTCGTCCCCAGCGATTGCGGCGGCACGGGACGCCCACGACGCTCCACGCTCCATCTCGCCCAGATCCGCCAGCAAACAGCCGCCATAGCACATAAGGATCGGCTCGTCTGGATGTGCGGCAATCTCTCCTTCTATCAGCCGAAGGCACTCTCGCGCC
Organism: Rhizobium sp. BK591; assembly: GCF_014195045.1. NCBI lineage: Bacteria > Pseudomonadati > Pseudomonadota > Alphaproteobacteria > Hyphomicrobiales > Rhizobiaceae > Rhizobium > Rhizobium sp. BK591. The sequence goes on along the minus strand of NZ_JACIAZ010000004.1, from coordinate 387,872 downwards.
GACTGAACTGCTTCTTGATGGTGCCCAAGGGATATATGGACCGCTCGCAGCTGGTCCCAGGCCCGATAATCATCTGGCTTCAAGGCGATAGTGCGCTCGTAGAGGCCGCGCGCCTTTTCGAACTGGCCCTGCGCGTGACAATTGCGCCCGTAGAAGAAGTTCGCCTCGAAAGAGGTCGGATCTCGTTCGAGGGCGAGCTCGAACTCTGCCTCGGCCTCAGCCCGCAGGCCCTTGGTAAACATTGCGATGCCTCGCGATGCATGGGCGTCGGAGAGACCTGGATCGAGCTCCAGAGCCCGGTTGGCGTTGTCTAGGATGTTGTCATATGTGGCAGCCGGATCATTGGCGAGCAGAAGGTAGGAGTCGCAGTCGGACAGTCCGGCATAAGCCCGTGCATAGCGCGGATCTAGGTCGACGGCCTTCGCGAACAGACCCCGGGCTGCCTTTATGCTTCTCGATTCGTGTCCACGGTTAAAGAACGACCGCCCCATCAGATAAATTTGATAGGCCTCCGGATTGTCGGTTCCCCGCTTGGTGATAGTCTCCAGCTCCTTTGCGAGGAGCCGGACCTTAAGCGCGTCGACAATGTGCTTGGAGATTTCGTCCTGCAGCGCGAATATATCTTCAAGGTCGCGATCGTATCGCTCCGCCCACACGTGCCGGCCATCCGTTCCGTTGATAAGCTGAGCCGCAATGCGCACTTTGTTTCCGGCCTTGCGCACGCTGCCTTCCAGCACATACCGCACGCCGAGTTCGCATCCCACCTGCTTCATGTCCACGGCGCGACCTTTGTAGATAAAGCTTGAATTGCGGGCGATGACGCTGAGCGCGGACACTTTCGCAAGATCCGTAATGATGTCCTCGGTGATGCCATCACTGAAGTATTCCTGTTCCGGATCGCCGCTCATGTTGGTGAACGGTAGCACCGCAATAGACACGCCTTCGCTTTCGGCGATCACCGCCGCAGGAGGCCGCTTCGGCGGTGAATCCTGCCATCTGTGTCCGAAGCGCGCCATGTGGACTTGTATGGGCCTCTCGTGGTTCTTCACGGAATGTTGGCCGAAATCCTCGAAGTCGACCCCCAACTCGCTGCCGATATGCTCGCGCACGATGCCAGCGATCGCGACCCCGCCGGGATCGGCGAGGGATTGCAGGCGCGCCGCGACGTTGACCCCGTCACCATGGATGTCGTCACCATCGACGATGATGTAGCCAAGATTGACCCCGATGCGATATACGAGACCGCGGTCTTGGGCCTCCTGGGGTTCGGCTCTGGCTATCGTGCTTTGAATCTCGGTGGCGCACCTTACGGCATCGGCAACGCTGGCGAACTCCACCAGCATCCCATCACCCATCAGCTTGACGATCCGTCCGTTGTGAGTCGCAATACAGGGGTCGACCAGGTCATGGCGCAACGACTTGAGGCGGTTCAGCGTGCTGATGTCATCGATTTCCATCAAACGGGTGTAGCCGACGATGTCAGCCGAGAGGATCGCCGAAAGCCTGCGTTGCATTGGAAGCCCCCACTCCCTGTTGACCGCAATGCTTAATCGTAGCGCTTAGAATCCGGCGCAATCATGTCGGGAAAATAGCCGATTTTAGAGGTGAGCCGTTGGGTTGGCCGCGTTGGGTGCAATCGGCTCCTTCCAGAAACACTGACGCTCTAAGCCGCTGCCGAGCGACCATCCGTTGAAGAGACCATTCGTAGCGCATTTCAGGGTTTGTGCGGTTGCAACGAGCCGGCCAGCTAGGTTTCAATCTCGAAGTTACCGCTATCCGCGCCGCAGACTGCTTGCGAGATTCAACGCTCGACGCATTCAGGCAACCTGAAAGGCTTGACAAAACCGGCCAATGCCTCGGGCTTTGCGCAGGGCGGAAAGCCGGCAAGTCGCATGGTTTCGATCAATCGCCGCCTGTCGTTTTCATTTGTATCAGGAAGGCTCACAAATCCCTCTATGGTGAGATCGGGAAACCATTTCAGTGCTTGTGTGAGAGCCGTTTTCGCTTCCGCCGTGCGGCCGGTGGCGGCTAGCGCGGCTGGACGATATACCCACATCCGTCGACCGTAGTTTTCCGGACCCATTTGACCCTGCATGCGAAGCGCATCTTCGTAGCGTCCTGCCATGAAATAGGCAGCAGCAAAGATTCTCGTACTCCACACCGGGTAGATCGGATTAAGGCGGATTGCCTGATCGACCATCTCCGCACCGCGCTGCGGCTCGCCGAAGGTGGATGCCAAGAAGGCGTAGAAGGTCAGAATTTCGAACTGGTTCGGCGCCATGCGCAGCGCCGTGTCGAATTCCGCTTTGGCGCGTGCAAGATCGTTCCTGTCGCCGAAACTAAAGCCCAGCACGGCGTGCGCCTCGGCGTCCATCGGATCGAGCGTGACCGCGCGCTCGGCGGCCTCGGCGGCCAGTCGGAAGTTGACCTCGAAATCGGCGCCAAAACTCGGCATGACGCTATACGCGTGATAAAGTTCAACCCAGGCGCGCGCCAGCCCCGGGTCCAGTTCCGCGGCGCTTTTGAGGAGCTTGATTGCCTCCTCGACATCAGCGCGATTCATCTTCGCAAGCTTCTCCGTGCCGAGCAGGTACAGCTCATAGGCGGTAAGGTCGCTTGGCGGCTTGCGATGGGCCGCGATCCGGCCTGCCTCCTGGATCACGCCGCCTCCGCCGCCGAGCCGGTTGGAGACCTGCCCGGCAATCTCCGTTTGAATCGCAAAGAGGTCCCGGTCCGGCCGGTCCCAGCGCTGCGACCAAAGGTGCTTGTTCGTTTTGGCGTCGATGAGTTGTGCTGTAACCCGCACCCGATCGGCTTGGCGTTGAATTGAGCCTTCGACAATAAAGCTCGCGCCAAGCGTCCTGCCCACCTCATTCGGCTCGGCTGGTTTGTCCCGGTATTGTTCAGTCGAGTTGCGGGCGATCACCTCGAATTCAGGGAACCCCGCCAGATCGGTGATTATGTCCTCGACGAGGCCATCGGCGAGGCGTTCGGTCGCCTCGTCACCGCGATAATTGTCGAAGGGCAGCACCGCGATGGATGGCAGCCCCGCGTCGGGACGCTTCTCGATTGCGTAACTTGTAAAGAGCCAGACTGCACCTGCCGCCAGAAAGACCACCAGGCCCAGACCCGCAGTCCATTTCCACCTTGCCGGCGCCAAAGGCGGGTTCGCGGCGGTGATCATCAGCCGGTATCCGCGTTTCGGTACGGCCTTGAGAACTGCCTGTTGCTCATCGTGAAGAGCGCGGCGTACATCGCGCACGCATTGGACCAGGCTGTCATCGGTGACGAACACGCCTGGCCACACCGCCTGCATCAGCTCATCTTTGGTGACCAGCCGATCGGCGTTTTCGAGGAGATACTTCAGGAGGTGGAAGGCCTGCGGCCTGAGAGCGATCTCGCGCCCTTCCCCGTCACACACAATCCCTCCGGCAATATCAACGATAACGCCGTTAACCGCGAACGTCCTGGCAGCCCGGGAATCCATCCTCCGCCTCCTGCCGCGGGGACATCCATTATCATATCAGACAGCTGCAACTCCGTGAATGCCGCCGCAGCGCCTTTGTTTTTCGGCAATTTTTCACCGAACGATCACCAGTCGTTCGGGACATTGGCATTGTGCGCGTCCAACGTCGCACCAAGCGCGCGTCGCGACCCATCGTCCCCAAACCATATGCAAGGTTGAATCGGTAGGAGAACCACCATGAACCTGCGAACCCTCACAGAGAGCCTGATCGGAATACTGCTCATTTCGCAGGTTGCTTTCGGTCTTACGACGTCCGCCGCGACGGCCGAAAATGCCAAATTGCTCGTCGAACCAGTGGTCGAGAAGAAGGTGAAGGAACTGCCGCCCGGACCATTGTTCTGGCGGCTGGAGAATTTCCCAACGCTGGCCCAGGCCCAAAGCGCCGCAGGCCCGACGTCACTCGCGGCCGAGGTCGCAGGCAAGGTGTGGTTGTTCACGCTTGGACCAAAGGATGGCTCTACGCCAGGCGGAACCAGTGTCGCCGCGATTGGTCCCATCCCACCGGTCAGCGCAAGCGAATATTTGCTGCGCATCAACCGCGCCGGAGGCGTGCCGGGCGCCAAGACTTCGATCCATTCACATCCGGGGCCGGAGGCCTTTTATGTGCTGGCCGGCAAGCTGGGCCAGAGGACGCCGCACGGCATGGCATATGCCGAAGCCGGAACGACCATGGTTGGTCATGGCGCGGATACACCGATGGAAGTGTTTAATGCCGGAACAAGCGATCTCGATGAGTTCGCCATCTTTGTGGTGGACGCCAATCTGCCGTTCTCGTCGCCGGCCAAACTCGACTGAGGCCATCTGGCGGCTTGGCATACGGCACCGATCCAGTAGGACGCGACGCGCCTCATGGGCATAGCTGCGAGCTTGCGCGCACCTAGAGGATGTGCATGGGAAATAACGAACTGAAGTGCGATCAGACCCAAATGGCCAGTCCGTAACCGGGGCCTGAAGACCGATGGCATGGTAATTGGGAAGAATGGCGCACCCGAAGAGATTCGAACTCCTGACCCCCAGATTCGTAGTCTGGTGCTCTATCCAGCTGAGCTACGGGTGCGTGCAAAATGCGGCGGTGCCGCTTGCGTGGCGATCCTCTAAAACGTCCTTCGGGACAATGCAAGAGCATTTCTGAAAAAATCGCGTCTTTGCCTGTTCGCAGCAGCGCCTTGCCCAGCGAGGTCACTTTTCCAAATGCGTCCGGCTGCGGTAATCCTCCAGCGAAACCGGGCGATCGGGGATCTCGATGCGGAATTGGGTGCCGACCGTCGGCTTTTCCACCAGCGCGATCGTGCCGCCATGGGCCAGCACCAGCTCGCGGGCGATGGTGAGGCCGAGGCCGGTGCCGCCGGAGCGGGCGGAACCGCGGAAGGCGGCAAAGAGGTTTTGGCGGGCCTTCAGCGGCATGCCCGGGCCGGTATCGTCGACCGTGATGCTGACGACGCTGCCGACGCGCTGGGCGGCGACGGTGATGCGCCTCAAGGTACCCGGGGCGCCCTCGCCCGGCGCGGTCAGCGCCTGCAGCGCGTTGCGGCAGAGATTGTGGATGACGCGGAAGAGCTGTTCACCATCGGCATCGACCTTGAGCTCGGCGCCGATCTGCTCGACGAATTCGATGCCGCTCTGCGGGTCGATCGCCAGTATGTCCTTGACCTCCTGGGTCAGTTCCAAAAGCAGGATATGGCGGCGGCGCGGCGCCGATTCGCTCGCCTTGCCGTAGGACAGCACCTCGGTGGTATAGCCGACGGCGCGGTCGATGGTGCGCAGCAGCTTCGGGGCGAAGCTCTTGACCATCGGATCGTCGACATCGACGAGACGGTCCGACATCAGCTGCGCCGACGCCAGGATATTGCGCATGTCGTGATTGATCTTGGAGACGGCAAGGCCGAGAGCGGCGAGGTTCTTCTGCTGCTTCAGCGTCTTCTGCAGCTCCATCTGCATCGAGGTGAGGTTGCGGCCGGCGACCGCCAGTTCGTCGCGGCCGCCGTCGCCGATATAGATATGGGCCGGGTTTTCCGGATCGGAGGAGAATTGCTGCATGCTGCCGGTCAGCCGGCGGATCGGGCCGATCAGGATGCGGTTGATCGCAAAGAAGATCAGCGTCGCGGTGAAGACGGAGATCAGCACCGACAGAAGGAGGACGTTGCGGGAATAGGCGAACATCGCCGTGCGCAACTGCCTGTCCCTCATCACCACCTCGACGCCGGTATTGGTGTCGCCGACGGGGCCATAGACGCGGATCATCCTGCTGCCGCCGAAGATCAGCGTGTCGAGCGCATCGCGTATCGCCGTCATTGGCGGCACGTCGGTGAGATCATAGGCTTCATCGACGGAGGTCGGCATATCGGTGGTCGCCAGCAGCCGCGAGGTGCCGTCCTTGCGCAGCACGATCGCCTTGGTGCCGGTTGCCTCCAGCGTTTCCTTCTGCAGCGCTCGCGGCAGCTCGACCGGCTGCAGCCCGTCGATGACGATGGCGGCGGCGGCGGCCGTGTTCAGCCTGTCTTCCAGCCAGCGTATGCGCATGCTGGCAACCGAGGGGAAGAAGATCAGGATTTCGGCGAGCATGATGAAGAAGACGGTGAGCCAGAGCAGCTTGCCGGAGAGCCCGCCGAACATGCGGGCAGACGGGCACGGCGCCCTCGCAGCCTCGCCGGCCGCCGGGGTCTCCGCCGAAGGATTGTCACCCTGGTCTTTCATCGGCATTCGCGTCTCGCCCGATCGGCAGCATTTGCGCCGCCCTTACCGCTGGAGCTTTATATTAGACCAAGATGCTCCGCTTTCAAATCTTTGCGAGCAGCGTCACGTCGTCACAAAGAAGCGTCCAGCTTGGAGAAGGAAGGCCCTTCCCCAACCTTTCCCCACAAGAGGGAGGGACCAATTTGCGGCGCCCACGCGGCAAATATCAGCCTTTCCGCGGGTGAAACGACGAAGTTGGAAGCGCCGGTGCGACAGGTTAGGCTTGGGGCGAGGTCTTCGCCCGGCGCGGACCGGGCAGAAAAAACCAACGCCGCCCGGAGGCGGCGTTGAAAGGCGCGTGATCAGTAAAGCTTAGAACTCTTCCCAGCTCTGTTCGGCGGGCGCCGCATTGCCGCCGAAAGCGCGGGCGACCTTGGCGATCGCCCGGCGGGCAGGCGAGGCGACGGGCCGGTGCGGCTCGTTGCGGACGAGCGCCACAGGCGCCGGCGCACCGTCCGACAGTTTGAAGCGGGCAATGAGGCTCACCAGCCCATTGGCTTCGGCCGACAGCCTGTGCGTGGCGGCGGAGGTCTCTTCGACCATCGCGGCATTCTGCTGGGTTACCTGGTCCATCTGATTGACGGCGGTATTGACTTCCTTGAGGCCGGTCGACTGTTCGGTCGCGGCTGTCGCGATCGAATGGATATGGTCGTTGATGGCGATGACGCGGGTGCCAATTTCGGCGAGCGCCTCGCCGGTCGCCTGCACCAGCTTGACGCCGACCTGCACCTCGTCGCCCGACTTGGTGATCAGCGCCTTGATGTCCTTGGCCGCGGTTGCCGAACGCTGGGCCAGTTCGCGCACTTCCTGGGCGACCACCGCGAAGCCCTTTCCGGCCTCGCCGGCGCGGGCGGCCTCGACGCCGGCATTCAGCGCCAGCAGGTTGGTCTGGAAGGCAATCTCGTCGATGACGTTGATGATCTGGCTGATTTCGCGCGACGCCTGCTCGATGCGGCCCATGGCCTCGACGGCATTGCGCACGACGACGCCGGAGCGGCCGGCATTCTCCTTGGCTTCGGACACCATGATGGTTGCTTCATGCGCCCGCTCGGTGGAATTCTGGACGACAGCGGTGATCTCATCGAGGGCGGCCGAAGTCTGTTCGAGGGCAGCCGCCTGCTGCTCGGTGCGCTTCGACAGGTCGTCGCTGGCATTGCGCAGTTCGGCGGTGTTGCCGTTCATCGCTTCCGTCGTCTCGCGCACTTCGCGCATCGTCGCCTGCAGGGTGACGAAGGTATTGTTGACGTTCTGCTGCAATTCGGCGAAGGCGCCCTGGAAGCTGCCGCGCATCGTCTGGGTGAGGTCGCCTTCGGCAAGGCTTGCGATGACGCGGCGGGTCTCGCCGATGCCGGCATCGACGCTCGCCAGCAGCGTGTTGATGTTGCCGGCGAACTGGTTGAGGTTCTCGTCCTCGTAGTCCTTATCGATGCGGTGGCCGAAATCGCCGGCCGCGGCCGCAGCCACGACGACGGACATGCTCGACTGCAGGTCGTCGCTCTTGGCGCGCATCGCCGCCTCCTGAGCGTTCAGGCGCTTGATGGCAAGGCCGTTCGCCTTGAAGACGGCGACCGCTGCGGCCATCTCGCCGATTTCATCCTGGCGTCCGGCGAAAGGAACCTCGGCCTCGAAATTGCCGTCGGCAACCTCCTTGATCGCATGGGTGACGCGCTTGATCGGGCGGCTCAGATGGCTGGTGCCGATGTAGAAGCCCATGCCGATGCCGGCCGAAATGCCGATGCCGGTGATGCTGAGGACGAGCATCAGCACCCAGGAGCGGAAGCTTTCGATCTCGGCGTTGACGGTCTGCAGCGCGGCCTTGTCGATGGCGACGACCGCGTCGATTTCCGCCTGGAACGCCTTGCGGTTGGCGCGGTTGGCCTCATTGTTGCCCTGTTGGCTGGCGGCCTCGGGGCCGACCTCGGTACCGAGGCGGGCCGTTTCCGCGCGGAAGGTGCGGAATTCCGCAGCGCGGGCGACAAGCTTGGCAAAACTGTCCTTCTCATCCTCGGGAACGAGCGGCGCCCAGCCCGCGATGACCTTGTCGATCTCGTCGAGGCCGGCCAGCAGGCCCTTGGCAAAATTCGGCGTATCCTTGATCGTCTTGGCGGCATAAATGCCGCGCGATTCCATCACCACGGCCGTCACGAAACGGTTGAGACGTTCGCCGGCATAGGCGCGGGTGGCGGCCTGTTCGTAAGCCGTCAGGTTGCGACTGTATTCGTGCATCGCGGACAATGCCGTTGCGCCGATCAGAAGCGCGACCGCGCCCATCACGCACACCAGCAGATTAATTTTGCCACGGATCTTCAATGCAATGCCCTCCTAGCTACGCCACTGCCTGGAAAGCAAATTCCAGCCCATGCGCTGAATATCGGCGACATTTATTAAAGTTAGATTTCCAATATTTACGATTATGCCGAGGGAAAATTATCCCTGTTGGACGCGGTCGCGGGACGTAACCCCCTGCAAACCAGGCTTATCGATCGCTTGCGGCACCAAATTACAACCGCTCGGAGCAAGCGGAAATTCTTAACACCAGAGTGCGAAAATTACTTCGGGCCGACGGCGCAAAGTGAAATTATCGGGTATAATTGACTTTCTAAGGCTTCATCCGTATAAGCCGCCGCACGTCCGGTCACTCAGCCTTTTTGGCTCGCCCGTTCGAAAAACAACGCTCCTTGCATTATGCAAATTCAAGAAGGGCCGCACTCCGCGGTATTCAAATAAATGAAGCGTACCTACCAACCATCCAAGCTTGTTCGCAAGCGTCGCCACGGCTTCCGTGCGCGCATGTCCACGAAGGGTGGCCGCAAGGTCATCGCTGCCCGCCGCGCGCAGGGCCGCAAGCGTCTTTCGGCTTAAGGCCGGATTGCCCGGTAAGAGATGGCGGGCGAATTGACGACCAGTGAGAAGAAACACACTGTCGGGCGGCTGAAGAGCCGCCCGCAGTTTCTTGCCGCGCGCGAGGGCGAAAAACGCCGGGGCGGCCTCTTCCTTCTCGAAGTCCTCGACCGGAAGGAACCCGACAGCCAAGCCCGTGTCGGTTTTACAGTCACCAAAAAACATGGCAACGCGGTCGAACGGAACCGTATGCGCCGCCGCCTGAAAGAGGCGGTGCGGCTTCATGCGGGGTTTGCAATGCAGCCCGGACACGACTATGTGGTTGTCGCGCGCAGGGACGTGCTTCAGGCGTCCTTCAAAGAATTGGCCGCGGAACTGAAATCCCGCGTGGAAACCAGGCCGAAACACCGGCGCTCCGGAGACGGACGCCCCAGGAACGTATGATGGAAAACAACCGCAATTACTTCATTGCGATCGCTCTCTCGGTGCTGATCGTCCTCGGCTGGCAGTTTCTCTATATGAATCCGCGCATCGAGACCCAGCGCAAGGCGCAGGAAGCCCAGAAGGCGCAGCAGCAGACCGAGCAGGCGCAGCAGCCCGCAGCAAGCGGTCAGGCGCCGGCCCAGCCGAGCGGTGCGGCCCCTTCCAGCCAGGCGGCCGCGACGGCGACGCTCGAGCAAGCGCTGCAGAAGTCGCCGCGCATTGTCATCGATACCCCGGCACTTTCCGGTTCGATCAACCTTGCCGGCGCCCGCCTCGACGATCTGAAGCTCAAGGGCTATCACGAGACCGTCGACGACTCGAGCCCGATCATCACGCTGTTCAGCCCGGCCGAGACCAAGGACGGCTATTTCACCGAACTCGGCTATATCGGCAGCGATGCGACGGGCAGCGTTCCCGGTCCCTCGACGCTCTGGACCGCACCTGAGGGCGCCAAGCTCACCGAAAAGACGCCGGTGACGCTGACCTATACGAACGACAAGGGCCTGACCTTCACCCGCACCATCTCCGTCGACGAACGCTACATGTTCACCGTCGCCGACAAGATCGAGAATGCCGGCCAGGCGCCCGCCTCGCTGAATTCCTACGGCCGCGTCACGCGCTACAACAAGCCGACGACGCCGTCGGTCTACGTCCTGCATGAAGGCTTCATCGGCGTCATCGGCGATGACGGCCTGGTGGAAACCAAATATACCGCCGCCGAGAAGGAAGCCGTGAAGCCGGCCAAATCCACCGGCGGCTGGCTCGGCATCACCGACAAATACTGGGCCGCGACGATCGTTCCGCCGCAGACCAGTCCCTATGAGGCAAGCTTCTCGCATTTTCCCGACGGTCAGCCGCGCTATCAGGCCGACTACAAGGAAGATGCCTTCACCGTCGCGCCGGGCCAATCGATCGAGCTGAAGAACCTCGTCTTTGCGGGCGCCAAGGAAGTGCCCGTCATCGACGGCTATGAGGCGAGCTACTCGATCCCGAAGTTCGACCGTCTGATCGACTGGGGCTGGTTCTATTTCATCACCAAGCCGATGTTCAAGCTGATGGACTTCTTCTTCCGCTACTTCGGCAATTTCGGCGTGGCGATCCTGTGCACCACCATCGTCGTCAAGCTCCTGTTCTTCCCGCTCGCCAGCAAGCAATATGCTTCGATGGCCAACATGAAACGCATGCAGCCGAAGATGGAGGAGTTGAAGGCGAAATTCGCCGACGACCGCATGGGGCTGCAGCAGGCGACGATGCAGCTCTACAAGGACGAGAAGATCAATCCGATCGCCGGCTGCTGGCCGGTGGCGCTGCAGATCCCGATCTTCTTCTCGCTCTACAAGGTGATCTACATCACCATCGAGATGCGGCATGCGCCCTTCTTCGGCTGGATCAAGGATCTTTCGGCGCCCGATCCGACGACGATCGTCAATCTGTTCGGCCTGCTGCCCTTCGAGGCCCCGACCTTGCTGCATCTCGGCGTCTGGCCGCTGATCATGGGCATCACCATGTTCGTGCAGATGCGCATGAACCCGACCCCGCCCGATCCGACCCAGGCGATGATCTTCAACTGGATGCCGCTGGTGTTCATGTTCATGCTGGCAAGCTTCCCGGCCGGCCTCGTCATCTACTGGGCCTGGAACAACACGCTCTCGGTGCTGCAGCAGTCGGTGATCATGAGGCGCCACGGCGTCAAGGTCGAACTCTTCGACAATCTGAAGGGCCTGTTCCGACGAAAAGAAGCGCCATCGAAATGACGCCTGCCAAGCCCCGCTCCGGCGGGGCTTTTCTTTCCCGGGCGTCGGAGAAGGACGCAGGGTAAGACCCTGCAAGCCGCCTCTAAAGCTTGACATCTGCCCACAAAACCATGAAGCCCGGTAAGACACCCAACCCAGAGATTGCAGAGCCCGCATGCCCGACACCGAAAAGCCGCTCTTCGGCCACCCATGGATCTTCATCCGCGGCGTGCCATCCCTGAACTTCCTGCCGCCGGAAGGGCCGCTGGAGGTGGCCTTCGCCGGGCGCTCGAATGTCGGCAAATCCTCGCTGATCAACGCACTGGTCGGCCAGAAGGGCCTGGCGCGCACCTCGAACACGCCGGGACGCACGCAGGAACTCAACTATTTCGTTCCCGACGGCTATTCCGGCGAAGGCGGCGACCTGCCGCCGATGGCGATCGTCGACATGCCGGGCTATGGTTATGCGCAGGCGCCGAAGGAGCAGGTCGACAAGTGGACCAAGCTGGTTTTCGATTATCTGCGCGGCCGCGCGACGCTGAAGCGCGTCTACGTGCTGATCGACAGCCGCCACGGCATCAAGAAGAACGACGACGACGTGCTCGACCTGCTCGACAAGGCTGCCGTCTCCTACCAGATCGTGCTGACCAAGACCGACAAGATCAAGGCGGCCGGCGTGCCGAAGCTGCTGGCCGAAACAGCCGACAAGATCCGCAAGCGCCCGGCCGCCTATCCCGGCGTGCTCTCCACCTCCTCGGAAAAGGGCGATGGGTTGGACGATCTGCGCCAGGCGATTGGCGAAACCGTCGGCATCGCCCGCTGGAAGTAGAAGGCGCACGCGCCCCGGACGCGGAGCCCTGTTTGGTGTAAAGGTCTCCGCGGCACCCATAAGTTGAAGACAGCGCAATCGGAAAACTAACGGTTGACGACGCAAGCTTGATGAGCTAGATAGCGAGCATCGAATTTTGCTTGCTGGCTTGGTTATCGCGCGATTGGCACCGCGCTCTGAACGAACTTCCTTTCAAAAATCGCTATCATCATCCGCATCGCCTTGGCGTTGCGGTTCTTCAATATTGCTATGAAAGGGTTCATCATCATGGCCACTGGCACAGTTAAATGGTTCAACTCCACCAAAGGCTTCGGCTTCATTCAGCCTGACAATGGCGGCGATGACGCCTTCGTTCACATCTCCGCCGTCGAGCGCGCCGGAATGCGCGAACTCGTCGAAGGCCAGAAGATCGGCTTCGATCTCGAGCGCGACAACAAGTCGGGCAAGATGTCCGCCTGCAATCTCCAGAACGCTTAAATCGGTATCTGCTTCCCTTTGACCACGGATGTACTGGCACTGCCGGAAGCACGTTATCAATCCAAGGCCAGGCGATTTGCCTGGCCTTTTTTGTTTTCGCTCGCGCGTCGAGCCCTCCAATATCGGAGCCAACATGACTGAGACATACAGCAAATCTCGCCAGCGGGCGGAGATTGCCTTCGGCAACGTCCAGACCCAATTCTTCGCGAAGAACCAGGCGGCCGAAGAGCTTGAATCCGACGCCCAATCGCAACAGGCGAAGACGTTGCGGCTTCGGGAAGCCCGGCTTGCTAGGGAACAGAGTGACCGGGTATCGGCAACCTCGGCCCTCATTGCCAAACGCGCCAGGGCCCGCTGAGATCACAACCCGATCGACAAGGCTCGGGATTTAAACCGCATCTGAAATGACGGGCTTGCAGATCGCGCGCTGCAGCATGCCGAAGGCGTGCTGGCATTCACTCGCACCAAGGAAGCGTCAATGGCAGAGACTGCGAACGAACTTCAATCGATCAATACCGCCTGGCAGATCGCCATTCAGGAGATCCTGCGCATGGTGATCAGAGACATGTATCACGGCGGCGGCGAAGCGTCGTTCAGGACCCATATCAAGCGTATCGAAGAAGCGGCCGTCGACAGCATCTACACGGATTTGCGGCTGCGCGGGACAGATGAATGGACGGAAGTGCTGGTCAAGGAAAGGGCGAGCAATTTCGTCACGACCCTGCTGACGTCATTTACCTATGACCGGGCCTAAATCATCCTGTGGCCGGCAATCGGCGGACGTGCCGCCGATCAACGCTTGCGTCCCCGCAGGTTTTAAAGCAACCCTAGTTCTCCTGCTGTGCGGGAGCAGCCGCGTCCAAGAGTAAGATTTGATGACCGATAGCAAAGACCAGCCGATTTCGCCGGAAGGCGTCGGCAACTTGCCCCATCTTGCCGAAGCCCTTGATGACGACCGGTTTCGACACTTTCTCGATCATGTGCCATTCGCAGTGGCTGTCTCAGAACTCAGTGGCGACGAGCTGCTGATTTACGTCAACCTCGAATTCGAACGGCTGACGGCGCTTGAGGCAATCGAGGTCCAGGGAAAACCTTGGCCGGAAATTAAGCTGAACTCCACCGCTGTCTCCGGAGAGGCGTCGCTCACGGCCGCTGTGACAACTGCGGAGGATTATATTGGCGCCTTCTCGCTGGTGGCCGAACCCGACAGCACCGTCATTGTCGATGTCTGGTCGAATACGATCGTCGACGATGACGACACGCCACTCTTCCGATTGGTGGCCTTTGCTGCCCGCAATGAGGCGACGGCCGCTGAGAGCTTCAGCGAACTGCTGACGGAGAAAGATGTCCTTCTGCGGGAACTTCAGCATCGCGTGAAGAACAATCTTCAGATGATCACGGCGCTCATCCGAATGGAGGCGCGCAACGCTCAACAGAATGAGGAAAGCGAGAGGTTTGCACGGCTTGCCGGGCGGATTGAAGCCTTGGCCCTGCTCTATCGCTCGCTGTCAGACGAAGAGAAAGGCGCCACTGTCGATCTTGGCACCTATGTCAGCCAGATTGCCGCCTCGGTGATGGCGGCCCACGCGGTGGAAGGGATCCGGCTGGACATGAAGGTCGATACCTGGCCGGTTTCGGTCGATGTCGCCATGCCGGCCGGCCTCGTCATCAACGAACTCCTCACCAATACGCTGAAGCATGCCTTCGTGGGGCGTGATGGCGGCGAAATCACGCTCCGCTGTGTCGTCAGCGATACCGGGTGCAGGATCACCGTTGCTGATAACGGGGTCGGCCTTCCCCAAGATGTGACTTGGCCGCAGCCGGGAAAACTGAGCGCGATGATCGTACAGTCGCTGAAACAGAATGCCCGCGCCGAGGTTGAAGTAAGCTCGTCCCCTGGCACCGGCATGAGTGTCTCCCTCGTCTTCCCGAGAGCGGAAGCGGCCCAATAGCCACCTCGTCAATTTGCGTTAGGGGCGCCTCAACAGCGCCCCATGCCTTCGTCGATACGAGACTTACATCTTCGGCAGCAGCACCTTGTCGACGACGTGGATGACGCCGTTCGACTGTTTGACGTCGGCGATGGTCACATGGGAAACGCCGCCGTTTTCATCGGTCAGCGTGATCTTGCCCTTGCTTTCGCGGGCTTTCAGCACGCAGCCGCCGACGGTCTTGATGTCGTGCTCGCCGCCGTCATCCTTGATCATCTTGGCAACGGTCTTGGCCATCGCATCGGCGGCAACGACGTGGCAGGTCAGAACCTTGGTGAGCGTCGCCTTGTTTTCCGGCTTCAGCAGCGTTTCGACGGTACCCTTCGGCAGGGCGGCGAAAGCTTCGTTGGTCGGCGCGAAGACGGTGAAGGGACCCTTGCCCTCGAGCGTGCCGACGAGGCCGGCGGCCTTGACGGCTGCGACCAGCGTCGTGTGATCCTTGGAATTCACGGCGTTCTCGATGATGTTCTTGCTGTCGAACATTGCAGCACCGCCGACCATCGGGTTCTTGGCGGCAGCAAAGGCGACAGCCGACATGGCGGTGGCGAGCGCGAAGCCGCGCAATACGGACTTGATCATGATTTTCTCCTCACCGGACCCCATCCGCCGGCTTTATGCCTGAGCGTCGTCCGGACATTTCGAACTACGACGGTCCGCGCCGAAGAGTTTCAGACAGGAGAAAATGATTTTTACGGCCGGCGTGATTTTATGGCCGGTGCAGGGGGCCGCTTGCGATCACCGGGCCGGTCGCCTGGCCGGTCGGCGAGCCGCCGAAGGGCTCGAGGCTGACGGCGAGCGTTGCACCATCGGCGATATGGCTGCGCAGATCGGCGGGAATGACCAGTTCGCCGCTTTCGCCCGGCTGGAAGACGCCGAGCGATTTCGGCAGGCCGCTGCCGGGCACCAGCCAGAGTTCCAGCGACTTCTCTTCCGGCTTGCCGGCCGCGACCGGCACGATCTTCAGCCGGCCGCTCTGCAGCTCATAGGAGGCAAGAAGATTGATGGTGCTGTTCTGGCCCGAAAGCGACGCCACCAAAGGCGCCGGCCCCTGCGGCTGCGGCACCACGCCGGAGGCGAAGATGACGGCACTGACGGCGACGATGACGCAAGCAAAGCTCAGCGAGCGCCAGAAAACGGCGGAATTCCAGAGCCCATGCGAAAAGGATGCGGCCTTTTGGCTATCGCCGAAAAGCCGCGCCTCGATCTGCTTGAAGGTTTCCCGGTTCGGAGCAACACCTTCATACTCGTCATTGAAGGCGGAAAGATTGGTTTCCCAGCGGCTGACGATCGCCGCGAAAGGCCGATCGTGGCGCATGCGCTCTTCCACCACCCGGCGGTCCTGCAGCGACAGGACGCCAAGCACATATTCGCCGGCGAGAACCTCGTCGCGGGAGCGGTCTCCCTTGCTTTTGTCGGGCGATGTCATCGTTCCATGCACTCTCTCAGTTTCAAGAGGCTGCGCCTGAGCCAGGTCCGCATCGTGTTCAGCGGGACACCAAACTGATCGGCCAGTTCCTGATAGCTCAGCCCTTCGACATAAGCCCGTTTCACCGCGACCGCACGATCAGCTTCCAACTCTTCCATGCAGGTGTCAATCCGCCTTCCTTCATCCTTCGTCACCGTCTGCATTTCCGGGTCGGGTCCGGCATCGGCAAGATCGTAGGCACTGTCGAGTTCGTCGGCGACAGGCTTGCGCGCCCGCAGCGCATCGATCGACCGGTTGCGGGCGATTGCGGCCAGCCACGCCGACGACGAACCCGTGGCAGCCTGGAAGCTCCGAGCCCGTTGCCAGATGCTGATATAGACTTCCTGCAGGGCTTCTTCGGCTTCCGTGCGATCCTTCAAGATACGCAGGCAGACCGCAAAAAGTTTCGGTCCGGTTTGGTTGTAGAGGGCCACGAAAGCCCTGCGGTCGCCGAGTGCGACGCGGCCGATCAGGTCTGCGATCTCATCGCCTTGCATGGCGTTCCTCATCTCAAGCTTGCGTGCGCCGGGCGGCGAAGTGCTCCGGCTCCGCGCCAGATACGAAAAACTATTACCCTCTGGATTATTCCCTCTGTCAGAAACTTGCGATAAAAGGCCGCGATCAATTCTGCGGGGTTCCCATGAACGAAACCGAAAGCGAACTGCAGGCACGGCTTCTGGCCAAGGCGCTGCCCTTCATGCAGCGTTACGAGAACAAGACGATTGTCGTGAAATATGGCGGCCACGCCATGGGCAATCCCGAGCTCGGCAAGGCCTTTGCCAGCGACATCGCGCTCTTGAAGCAATCGGGCGTCAACCCGATCGTCGTTCACGGCGGCGGCCCGCAGATCGGCGCCATGCTGAACAAGATGGGCATCGAATCGAAATTCGAAGGCGGGCTTCGCGTCACCGACCAGAAGACGGTCGAGATCGTCGAGATGGTGCTCGCCGGCTCGATCAACAAGGAAATCGTCGCGCTGATCAACCAGACGGGCGAATGGGCGATCGGCCTTTGCGGCAAGGACGGCAACATGGTCTTCGCCGAAAAGGCACGCAAGACCGTGAAGGATCCGGATTCGAACATCGAGCGCGTGCTCGATCTCGGCTTCGTCGGCGAAGTGGTCGAGGTCGACCGCACGCTGCTCGATCTGCTCGCCCGCTCCGAGATGATCCCGGTCATCGCGCCGGTGGCGCCTGGCCGCGACGGCGCGACCTACAATATCAATGCCGATACCTTCGCCGGCGCCATCGCCGGCGCGCTGAACGCCACCCGGCTGCTCTTCCTGACCGATGTGCCCGGCGTGCTCGACAAGAACGGCCAGCTCATCAAGGAGCTTTCCGTCGCCGAGGCGCATGCGCTGATCGCCGACGGCACGATTTCAGGCGGCATGATCCCGAAGGTCGAGACCTGCATCGATGCGATCAAGGCCGGCGTCCAGGGTGTCGTCATCCTGAACGGCAAGACCGCGCATTCCGTGCTGCTCGAGATCTTCACCGAGCACGGCATCGGAACGCTGATCGTTCCCTGATCGAGGCTTGCGCCCTTCGCTGCGAAGGGCGCATCGTCCTGATCTCGCGACTATCGCCAGGGATATCGGCGTCAAAGCTGGCTATAGATCGCCGCCGCTTCCTGCTTCAGCTTGTCCATCATCGACCGGTAAGGTCCCGGACCATAGCTGATGCGGCCGACGCCGAGCCCAGCCAACGTTTTCACGTCAGGGGCGCCCGTCCTCATCATGACGTTGACCGGCAGCGGCGATGCCGCACAGATTTTCTCGATCAAGGCGGGATCGATCAGACCCGGCACGAAGAAGCCGCTGCCGCCGGCCGCCGCATAGGCCCTGCCGCGCTCGATCGCCTCATCCACCAGACCGGCATGTTTGGCAAGATCGCTCTCGGCGAGGAAGAGGTCGGTGCGGGCGTTGATGAAGAAAGCGATGCCTTTGGCTTCGGCCATGGCGCGAATGGCGCGGATGCGGGCCGCCTGCCTGTCGATGGGATAGAGCCCGCTGCCGGCGACCACCTGATCCTCGAAATTGATGCCGACCGCACCGACCTCCACCAGTTTTGCCACATTGGCCGCAGCCCCCTCAGGCTCGGCCGAATAAGCGCCCTCGAAATCGACCGAAAGCGGCAGGTCGATGACCGAGGTGATGGATTTCGCGGTCTCGACCAGCACCGACATCGGCAACTTCTCGCCATCGGCATAACCATGGGCAGCAGCGACCGACCAGCTTCCCGTCGCCAGCGCCTTGGCGCCGGCATCAGCAACCGCCTTGGCCGTCCCGGCATCCCAGATATTGTAGAGAACGACCGGGTCGCCCTTCCGATGCAATGCGCCGAATGCCTTGGCCTTTTCGTTCTGGTTCATGCTGTCTCCTCCATATCAGGTACTTGATCAGGTGCCTGGTCAGCTGCTTGCGCGCTGATTTTCTGTTCATGCCGCAGCAGCCATTGCTTGCGCCATAGTCCGCCGCCATATCCCGTCAGCGATCCGTCCGCGCCGAGGATGCGATGGCATGGCACGATGATGGCGAGCTGGTTGGCGCCATTGGCACGGCCGACGGCGCGCACCACTTCCGGCCGTTCCATCTCTCTTGCGAGATCGCCATAGGCGCGCGTCTGGCCGGCAGGGATATCAATGAGCTTTGCCCAGACATGTTTTTCGAAGGCCGTGCCGCCAAGCGCCAACGGCGTCTCGAAGACCGTCAGCCGCCCCTCGAAATAGTCCCTGATCTCAGCCTCGATCTGGTCGATCGCCGGCGTGCGGCCGATTGCGACCGAGGAGCGGACGCGCTTTTGCAACGCCTCGAGCTCGGTCGGCAGCGCCTTACGGTCATGAAATTCGAGGAGATGCAGGTGCGTCTTGTCGGCAACCGCGATCATCGGGCCGAGCGGCGTGTCGAACCAGTCGGCAAAAAGCAGTTCGCGGTTCTGCGACAGCGCCGGCGCCTTGCCGATGAGCCGCTGAAAAGCCGCTCGAAAACCACTTGGGGATTCATATCCCGCATCGAGCTGCGCATCGATGACACGCGCCCCATTGGCCAGTTGCCGCGCCGCCTCGCCGAGCCTGATATAGCGGACGATATCGTGGAAGGTCATGCCGAGCGCCCGTTTGAAGGCGCGGCGCACGGTCGAGGGATCGTGACCCCGGCGCACGAGTTCATCCTCGCTCCAGCGCAGTTGCGGCGCGCGATCGAGCTCTGCCAGCAGTGCGTCGACGATCGGCTCCCTGCCCGGCTGCTCCAGCGGCCTGCAACGCCGGCAGGGGCGGAAGCCGGAATGCATGCAGGCGGCGATCGTGTCGAAAAAGATGGTATTTTCCCGCTTCGGCTTGCGTGCCGGGCAGGTCAGCCGGCAGAAGATGCCCGTCGTCTTCACGCAGACATAGGCCTGGCCCTCATAATCGGCGCTGCGCGCGATCAGGGCGTCATAGAGCGTATCGTCATCGGGGCGTTCGAAAAGCATGCCGGCTTTCTAGCATCCTCGGCCCCAGCCGTCCGCCGAAAATCGGGCGTCTATTTCTTCTTGTCGATTTCCTTGGGCGAACAGCCGTGCCATAAGACCGCCATGACAAAGATCGACCGCAAACCTGATAAAGCCGATTTCGCGCACGTCACAGACTGGGTCTTCGACCTCGACAACACGCTCTATCCGCATCATGTCAATCTGTTCGCGCAGATCGACAAAAACATGACGGCCTATGTCGCGGCGCTCCTGCAGATGGAGCGGGAAGAGGCGCGCAAGCTGCAGAAGCAATATTACCTCGACCACGGCACGACGCTGCAGGGCCTGATGATCCATCACGGCATCGACCCGAACGACTTCCTCGAAAAGGCGCATGCGATCGACTATTCGGCGCTGACGCCGCAGCCGGAACTCGGCGAGGCGATCAAGGCGCTGCCGGGGCGCAAGTTCATCTTCACCAATGGCAGCGTCAGGCATGCCGAAATGACGGCGGAGGCGCTCGGCATTCTCGAGCATTTCGACGATATCTTCGACATCGTCGCCGCCGACTACGTGCCGAAGCCGGCGCAGGCGACCTACGACAAGTTCACGGCGTTGAAGCGCGTCGAAACCGGCAAGGCGGCCATGTTCGAGGATCTGCCGCGCAACCTGACGGTGCCCAAAGCGCTCGGCATGCAGACCGTGCTGCTGGTGCCGCGCAATCTCGAAGAGACGGTCGTCGAATGGTGGGAAAAGACCAGCGGCGAAGAGGATCATATCGATTTCGTCACCGACGACCTCGCCGCCTTCCTCAGCAAGATTACCGGCTGACAGCCAGTCTTTATTTGATGCATGTCGTTGTCCCAAAACCGCTGCACAGTTTTGGGCGACATGCATTGATTACGAAGTTTTCACTTAGCTTACCGATGTTTAATTGGGTCTTTCGGGGCTGCTGCCGTAGCTTCTTTCGTGAGGGGACACCTTACGAAAGGCAAACACGATGTACCGCAACAAGCTGATACTGGCAGCGCTTTCTTCCACCCTCATCTTCGGCGCAGCCGCCGGAGCAGGCTATGCCGCACCCGGTGACGGGCCGCGTCAGCATCCCGGCAGGCACGGTCCCATGCACGGTGGGGGACCTGCCGCCTTCCGCGAAATCACCTATGTCCGCATGCTCAAGCAGTTCGACACCAACAAGGACGGACAGATCTCCAAGGACGAGGCGACCGCCGGCATCGACAAGGTCTTCGCTGCGATCGACACCAATAATGACGGCTCGCTGACCCCGGGCGAAATCCAAGCGTACCAGAAAGCGCAGATGCAGGCGATGAGAGATCAGCGCAAGCAGGAGGCTGGGGAAAACAAGGATGCGAACGCCGCAGCCGAGACGGCGGACAATGACGACCAGGGACGGCCGCCTCGCGAAGGCCACGAGGGTCGCGACGGACATCGCTGGATGCGCCATGGCGGCAACATCATGCGTGCCTCGATCATGATGCACCGGGTCGACACCGATCAGAACGGCCAGATCTCCAAACAGGAAGCCGAAGCCGCCATCGACAAGCTGTTCACCCGGATGGACCGCAACAAGGACGGAGTCATCTCGATCGACGACATGCCGGACCGGCCGCTTCTGTAAGGCCGGACAAACCGATATCTTTCCCCGCTCCGGCGGGGAAAGAGTGGGAGGTTCGGCGAAACGCCGCGTTTCTTGTCCTTATTCGCGGTGTTCGTAGAAATCCTGGATGATCTTCCATGCGGCTTCGGCCGTATCGACGAAGCTGATCAGCTTGACGTCGTCGGGCGCGATCGTGCCGAATTCGGCCAAAGCATCGAAATTGATGATGCTTCGCCAGAAGGTCTCGCCGAAGAGGATCAGCGGCAGGCGCTCCATGCGGCCGGTCTGGATCAGTGTCAGGCATTCGAAGAATTCGTCGAGCGTGCCGAAGCCGCCGGGAAAGACCGCGATCGCCTTGGCGCGCACCATGAAATGCATCTTGCGGATGGCGAAATAGTGGAAGTTGAAGCTGAGCTCCGGCGTCACATAGACGTTCGGCGCCTGCTCGTGCGGCAGCACGATGTTGAGGCCGATCGACGGGGCGCCTTCGTCGGCGGCGCCGCGATTGCCGGCCTCCATCACGCCGGGGCCGCCGCCGGTGACGA
Source organism: Rhizobium sp. BK591 (assembly GCF_014195045.1). NCBI lineage: Bacteria > Pseudomonadati > Pseudomonadota > Alphaproteobacteria > Hyphomicrobiales > Rhizobiaceae > Rhizobium > Rhizobium sp. BK591. The sequence continues at coordinate 366,185 of NZ_JACIAZ010000004.1, read as the reverse complement.
TGACATATTCGTGGAAATTCAAGGTGGCAGAATATTTCGAGCAGAGCCGGGCGAATTTGCGCGCCTCGTCATAATAGACGGAGGCCGCCTCCAGGTTGACGCGCTGGATATCGTTGCGGGCTGCCCAGGCGCTCTGGCCGGGGGCGGGAATGCGGGCGCCGCCGAACATGACGACCGTCGACTTGATGCCGCGTTCGGTCAACATCATCTCCGTCTTCAGCAGCTCCAGCTGCAGGCGGATCGGCCGCAATTCCTCGCGGCAAAGGAAATCCTCGTCGACATAGGCAAGACGGTAGGCCGGCGACATCGTCTGCGGCGTCTTCGGCACGGCTTCGGCACGCTGCCTGTCGGTCGAGCTGCTCTTCAGCGGGTCCCATACGCCATCCTTGCGCCGCGAACCGCCGTTTCGTCCCTTCGCCATATCGTAATGCCTTTCAGTATTGCCGGCCAAGAAGCCGGATATGTCGCTATAACGCCTTGAATCCAGATATGATCTTGTCGGAAAAATCATTCCGTTCTACGGGTTCATGCTGTAGAGCAGGATTGACCCCCGCCAACCGCAATTCCGGAGACTTCGCCGTCTCCACGATAAAGATCGAAGTTTAAGGAATTCTCATGAGCGCCACCGACCTCGCATCCCTCGAAAAGACCATCGAAGCCGCCTTCGACAATCGCGACAATGTGAACATGTCGACAAAGGGCGAGGTTCGCGATGCGGTCGAGGCAGCACTCAATCTGCTCGATGCCGGCACGGTCCGTGTCGCGACGCGCGGTGCCGACGGCGCCTGGACGGTCAATCAGTGGCTGAAGAAGGCCGTGCTCTTGTCCTTCCGCCTCAACGACATGGAAGTGGTCAATGGCGGCTCGGGCAATTCCACCTGGTGGGACAAGGTTCCTTCGAAATTCGAAGGCTGGGGCGAGAACCATTTCCGCGCCGCCGGCTTCCGCGCCGTGCCGAACTGCGTCGTGCGCCGCTCGGCCTATATCGCCCCGAATGCGATCCTGATGCCCTCCTTCGTCAATCTCGGCGCCTATGTCGGCGAAGGCACGATGGTCGACACCTGGGCGACGGTCGGTTCCTGCGCGCAGATCGGCAAGCATGTGCATCTCTCCGGCGGCGTCGGCATCGGCGGCGTCCTGGAACCGATGCAGGCCGGCCCGACGATCATCGAGGACAATTGCTTCATCGGCGCCCGTTCGGAAGTGGTCGAAGGCTGCATCATCCGCGAAGGCTCGGTGCTCGGCATGGGTGTCTATATCGGCAAGTCGACCAAGATCGTCGATCGCGCCACCGGCGAGGTGACCTACGGCGAAGTGCCGCCCTATTCCGTCGTCGTCGCCGGCTCGATGCCGTCAGGCAATGCGACGATGGGCAACGGCAAGCCGGCGCCGCATCTCTACTGCGCCGTCATCGTCAAGCGCGTCGATGAACAGACCCGCTCGAAGACCGGCATCAACGAGCTGCTCAGAGATTGATGACACCGGGACATTGATCCGGTAAACAGACGGCGTCTTTTTACGCGAGGCAGCCCTGCCTTGCCATGTCTTTGCCATTCCCGCCGGATAGTTCGACCGCCATGACCGCTACCGATCCCGTCGCCAATCTCCAGACGCTGATTCGCTGCCCTTCCGTGACGCCCGCCGAAGGCGGCGCGCTCACAGCGCTGGAGGCTATGCTTGCGCCGCTCGGCTTTGCCATCGACAAGGTGAAGGCGAGCGAAGAGGGAACAGCCGATATCGAAAACCTCTATGCCCGCCTCGGCAAGGACGGCCCGCATCTGATGTTTGCCGGCCATACCGATGTCGTGCCGGTCGGCGACGAAGCCGCCTGGACGCATCCGCCCTTTGCCGCCGAGATTTCGAAAGGCGAGCTTTTCGGCCGCGGTGCCGTCGACATGAAGGGCGGCATCGCCTGTTTCATCGCCGCCGTCGCCCGTCATATCGAGAAAAACGGGCCGCCGGCCGGCTCGATCTCCTTCCTGGTTACCGGCGACGAAGAAGGGCCGGCGATCAACGGCACGGTCAAGCTGCTGCAATGGGCCGCCGAACGCGGCGAGCGCTGGGATGCCTGCCTGGTCGGCGAGCCGACCAATCCGGACAGGCTCGGCGACATGATCAAGATCGGCCGGCGCGGCTCGCTGTCGGGCAAGATCACCGTGCATGGCGTCCAGGGCCATGCCGCCTATCCGCATCTTGCCGACAATCCGGTGCGCGGCATGCTGCAGCTGACGCAGGCGCTGATGGATCCGGCCTTCGATGGCGGCACCGACGACTTCCAGCCGTCGAACCTCGAGGTGACCACGGTCGATGTCGGCAATCCGGCGACCAACGTCATCCCGGCCAAGGCGTCGGCGAGCTTCAATATCCGCTTCAACGACAGCTGGACGGTCGAGACGCTGCGGGCCGAAATCCTGCGCCGGCTGGAAGCCGCCGCCGGGGACGGGGCGCTGCGACCGGGCCGTCAACCGGTGAAATACGACATCGTCTGGGCCGACCGGCCGAGCCATGTCTTCCTGACGCGCAACAATGCGCTGATCGCCTCGCTGTCCTCGGCCGTCGAAAGCGTCGCCGGCCAGTCGCCGAAGCTTTCGACCACCGGCGGCACATCGGATGCGCGCTTCATCAAGGATTATTGCCCGGTCGTCGAATTCGGCCTCGTCGGCCAGACGATGCACATGGTCGACGAGCGCGTCGCGGTCGCCGATCTGGAGATGCTGACGGCGATCTACGAGACCTTCATCGCCCGCTGGTTCGCCAATGCCGGGCTTTAGGGAAGTTCAATATTACCTGGCCGGCCTCTGGTTGCTGATCCGGCTGGATCCGCGCGGCTTCCGCTACCTCGACATGTCCGAGCGCGGCGTCAACCGCTCATTCTGGGCAATGGCCTGGTGCCTGCCGCCGATGGGGATTTCCTGGCTCTGGTGGCGGCAGGCCTTCCTGCGGTCGATGCCGCCGGAAGCCGATGTCGATGTTGCCTTCTATCTCAGGCTCGGCCTCGTCGAGATCGCCAACTGGTTCGTGCCGCTGGTCTTTGCCGGGCTGCTCTTGCTTGCTTTCCGCATGGGCGAGCGTTTTGCCCCCGTCGTCGTCAGCGTCAACTGGCTCGGCGTGCCCCTCTCCTACATCAACGGGCTGCTGCTGGCGATGGTGGTCTTCCTGCCCGGCTCCGTCGGCCTCGTCTCGCTGCTGCTGCTGGCCTTCATGCTGGCGCAGGTCTTCGCACTGGCGCGCATTCTGCGGATGATCTGCCACGGTCACGCACTGATGGTCGGGGCGATGACGCTGGTGCTGCTGGTGCCATCGATGATCCTTTCGGAATATCTTCAGCACTTCCTCGGCATCTATCCCGCCTGATCAGGCCTACGAAAGATCGGCGTCATCATCGGTATCGCTGATCGGCCGGCGGCGGTCGGTGATGACGTCGGGATAATCCACCTGCATGAAATAGAGCCCGTCGGGCGGCGCCACCGGACCGCAGGCCTTGCGGTCGCGCGCCTGAAGCGCCGCCTCGACATCGTCGGGCGTCCATTTGCCTTCGCCGGCAAGCTTCAGCGTGCCGGCGAAGGAACGGATCTGGTTGTGGAGAAAACTCTGCGCCGTGGCGCGGATCTCGATCAATTCGCCATTGCGGGTCACATCCAGCCGGTCGAGCGTGCGCACCGGGCTGTTTGCCTGGCAATGGGCCGAGCGGAAGGTGGAGAAATCGTGCCGGCCGACCAGCCTCTGAGCGGCGGCGTGCATGACCTCGTGGTCGAGCGCCTTCGGTACCCACCAGGCCTTGCCGGCTTCGAGCGCCAGCGGCGCCCGGCGACTGACGATGCGGTAGAGATAATGGCGCCGCAGCGCCGAGAACCGAGCATCGAAGAATTCGGGAACCGCCTCGACGTCGAGAATGGAGACGCGCTCGCCGGCCAGCCGCAGATGCGCGTTCAAGGCATTCTGCAGCTTGTAGGGCGACCAGTCCTTCGAAAGATCGGCATGGATGACCTGGCCCATGGCATGGACGCCGGAATCTGTGCGGCCGGCGCCGCGCACCGACACCGTCTCGCCGGTCAGCGACAGCACCGCCGCTTCGATCGCGCCCTGCACCGAGGGACCATTTTCCTGGCGTTGCCAGCCGACATAGGGGCCGCCGTCATATTCGACGGTCATGCGGAAACGCGGCATCAGCTAAGCCTCGTGCCGGCCGCAAGCGGCGTGCCTCTCAAGAAATCGGCCGCGGCCAGCGGCTTGCCGCCGGCCTTCTGCAGCCTGGTCAGCTGCACCGCGCCCGAACCGCAGGCGACGACGAGATCGTCCGTCAGCAATTCGCCTGATGTGCCTTGCCCTTCGGCCAGCTCGGAGGCCAGCACCTTCACCCGCTCCGGCTTGCCGCCGATCGCAAGCTCGAACCAGGCGCCCGGAAACGGCGCCAGGCCGCGGATGTGATTGTGCACGTCCCTGGCGTTTCTGGCGAAATCGATGCGGGTCTCGGCCTTGTCGATCTTGGCGGCATAGAGCACGCCCTCTTCCGGCTGCGGCGTCAGCGGCAGGTCGTTCATCTCGAGCTTCACCATGGCTTCCGCCATCGCCTTGGCGCCTACGAGCATCAGCCGGTCGTGCAGCTCGCCAGCCGTCATGTTCGGGCCGATCTCGACTTCGCGGGTCAGCGCCACTGCGCCGGTATCGAGACCCTTGTCCATCTTCATCACCATCATGCCGGTCTTTGCATCGCCCGCCATGATCGCCCGCTGGATGGGTGCGGCACCCCGCCAGCGCGGCAGCAGCGAGGCATGGCCGTTGTAGCAGCCATCCCTCGTGCCGTTCAAAATCGCTTCCGGCAGCAACAATCCGTAGGCAACGACGACGCCGACATCGGCATTGAGGGCGCGAAACCTCTCGCGCTCCTCTGGGTCCTTGAAATTGACCGGGGTGAAAACCGGCAGACCGAGCAGTTCGGCTGCCTGGTGCACCGGCGATTTCTGCAGATCGAGCCCGCGCCGCCCGCCCGGCCGCGGCGGCTGGGTATAGACCGCAACGATCCGGTGGCCGGCATCGACGAGCAGGCGCAGGGTCGGAACCGAGAACTCGGGGGTTCCCATGAAGATGATGCGAAGAGACATTCTATCTCGCCAATTGAGGATCAGCCGTCTTCAAACGGGTTTACGAGCTTGAGATCAAGCCCCTCGAAATCTTTGACATTGCGGGTGGCGAGCGTCGCACCGTTGGCAAGGCAGATAGCGGCGATCATGGCGTCCTGGACCGAAATCGGCCGCCCGATGCTTTCGCGTTTCGCCCGCAAGCGACCAGTCACTATAGCCGTTTCCAAATCCCAGCCAACGATGCGGTCACGAAATTGGCCTTTTACCAAATTCTCGATAGCCCGGAAGAAGCGGTCCGATCCGGTCTTCAAGAAAACCCTTTCGGCTCCATAAATCTGCTCCATCAAGCCGACCGTGCAAAACCAGATTCGCGAGCTATCCTGCCGCAATATCCAAGCCTTCACCTTTTCACTTGGATATGGCCTGGCGAACTCGGAAACCACATTGGTATCGAGAACGATCATTCGAAATCCTCGAACGGCCGGCCGAAATCCTTTTTCCGCGCGGCCTCGATTTCGTCCATGATTGCGGCAAATTCATCGTCCACTGCGTTTTCGCTGACAAAAGCGGCGCGTATTGCTTCATAGGCCGACAAAGTCTCGGGCTTTGCTTCGTTTTTCCTTTTCAGCGCTTCCCGCAAAAGTTCCTTGGCCTCGTCAGAAAGGCTGTTTCCGCTCCGCTGCGCCGATTCCGCAATGTCTCGCTTCATCGCCTCGGAAATATTCCTGATCAGAAAATCACCCATGCGGCGCCTCCATCATGATATCACTGATATCATAGTGCTTTGCCGATAAGTTTTCAACGTGCTGCTCAGAGCGCCTTGGACTTCGCCGCCTTGGTGAACTTCTTGATGACCATCTCCCGCTTCAGACGTGAGATGTGATCGATGAACAGCACGCCGTTCAGGTGGTCGATCTCGTGCTGCAGGCAGGTGGCGAGCAGGCCGTCGGCTTCAACCGTCTGTTCCTTGCCGTTGCGGTCGAGATATTTGACCGAGACGACGGCCGGGCGCTCGACCTCGGCATAATAATCCGGAATCGACAGGCAGCCTTCCTCGTAGACGGAGCGCTCGTCGGACGATGTGACGATCTCCGGGTTGATGAAGACCTGCGGCTGCTTTTCCTCGCCCTCGCGCGAGACGTCGATGACGAGCATGCGGCGCGGCACGCCGATCTGGACTGCGGCAAGGCCGATGCCCGGTGCGTCATACATGGTTTCCAGCATGTCGTCGGCAAGACGCTGCAGGTCGGCATCCACCCGCTCGATCGGCTTGGACAGCTGGCGGAGAATAGGATCGGGAAGAATGATGAGTGGCTTGATGGTCATGGCGTTCCCATAACCCATCTTTTCCGACTATGGAATTATCCGGCAGGCGGGGAATACGCTTTTTTGCATCCCCGCCTGGAATTTTGCCATATTCTCCTCAGGCCGCCCGGCGGGCAGCGAGGGCGGAATGGCCCTCCGGCCGGGCGCGGAAGCGCCGCAGCAGCTCGATCAGCTTCTCCACCTCGTCCTTGAGGCGGCGGGTTTCGGCTGAGGAGTGCTCGACCATGTCCGAATTCTGCTGGGTGATCGCCCCCATGTTGCGGACCGCCACGCTGACCTCGTTGACGCCGGTCGCCTGATCGCGGGCGGCGGCGGCGATATCGGCGACGAAACGGTTGATGATGTCGATACGACTGATCATGTCGTTCAGCGCCTCGCCGGTGCTGGAGACGATGCCGACGCCCTGATTGACCTGGGTCGAGCTCTGCGAGATCAGGTTCTTGACCTCCTTGGCCGCATCCGCCGTGCGCTGGGCGAGCTGGCGGACCTCCTGGGCGACGACGGCAAAACCCTTGCCGGCATCACCGGCACGGGCTGCCTCGACACCGGCGTTCAGCGCCAAGAGGTTGGTCTGGAAGGCGATCTCGTCGATGACGCCGATGATCTTGGAGATCCCGGTCGAGGATTTCTCGATGCCGGCCATCGCCGAAACGGCGCTGGTGACGAGCTCACCGGAATTCTTCGCCTTCTCTTGCGTCTCGCGTACGGCGGCCGAAGCCTTCTCGGCATTGGCGGCCGTCTGGCCGACGCTAACGGAAAGCTGCTGCAGCGCCGCCGAGCTCTCCTCGACACCGGCCGCCTGCTGGGCGGTGCGCAGCGCCAGATCGTTGGTCGCATTGGCAATGACGTCGGCGCCGCTCATGATATGGCCGGAGGTGTCGCGCACGGAGGCGAAGGACTGGCTTAGCGCCCTGACGGCGCGGTTGTAATCCTCGGCCATCTGCCTGAAATTGCCCGGCAGATCGGACGGCAGGGTGGCTTCGAGATCGCCGCGCGACAGCGCTTCCAAGCCGCGGCGCAGCTGTTCCAGCGCGACTGCCTGGTCGGATTCGGCCCGGGTGCGCTCCTCTTCCAGGGCCCGGCGCTTGGCTTCGAGCGTCTCGAGATAGACCGAGATGGAATAATCCATGTCGAGCATGCCGGCCTTGATGACGGCCGACAGCTTCTCGGCCAGCTGCTTGCCTTGCCGGCGCGCGAAGACCGACGGCCACTGTTTCTCCATGATGCCCTTGACGAGTTCGGACATGACGATGGCGTAACCGCCGATATACCAGCGCGGCTCCAGCCCGATGCGGGCATGCGTCCGCCCGACCGCCGTGACCCCGTCGACATAGCTCTCGTCGAATGCACCGCCGGCAAGATTGGCCCAATGATCCTGCTGGCGCTTCTTGGCATGGCCGACGTGGTTCTTATCGGCGAAAAAGCCTGCGACCGCAGGGGTCCTGGCGATCTTGGCGTAGAATTTATCGAGGGCGCCGCCGATCAGTTCCGATATGACGGGGCGCAGATCCCGCATCGACCTGCGCGCCGCCTCATCCAGTTCGATGAAATCGAGGCGCTGCCTGAGGGCACTGTCGGTCTGCTGGGATGTCATGGAGGGTCTCTGTACTTGGCGCAAGGCGCGGGAAGGAATTTCTGCGCCACAGGTTTTGGCGAATATGGTTGAGCAATCGTTAAATCGGGCGGCGATTTCTTCTTCATCAGCTGGGAAGAGCAGCAGCCTGTGAAGATCGTAAGGGCCGGCAATTCTGTTCACGTTTTGATCTATATATTGCCGTGTCTTCTGTTATGCTCGCGGTATGACCGTCCATTCCGAATCGCTCGCCCTTTCCCTTGCCTCGATCAGTCCGGCCATGCTGGCGCTTGGCGGCGGGGTTCTCGCCGCCCTCGTCCTGCTGGTGATCGTGCTTCTGCTGCGCGGCGCCAGCCTTCGCCGCGAACAGGCAGAGGAGGCGAGCTTCCGCGCCGGGGAAAACGAAGCGCGCATGGCCGAGCTTTTGAAGATCCAGGCGGAGATGCAGGGCCGCATTGCGGCGATGACCGAGGTCTTCGGCGCGCGCCAGAGCGAACTCAACCAGACGATCAGCCAACGCCTCGACGGCATGTCGCAGCGCGTCAGCTCGACGATCACCGAACAGACGAAATCGACGCATGAGAACCTGCGGCGGCTGCAGGAGCGGCTGGCGGTCATCGATGCGGCGCAGAACAATATCCAGAGCCTCGCCAAGGATGTCGTCGGGCTGCAGGCCATTCTGTCCAACAAGCAGACGCGCGGCGCCTTCGGGCAGTCGAGGATGGAAACGATCGTCGCCGACGGCCTGCCGATGGGCGCCTACACCTTCCAGCAGACGCTCTCCAACGGCTCACGGCCGGACTGCACGATCCGCATGCCGAACGACGCGCCGCCGCTTGTCATCGACGCGAAATTTCCGCTCGAAGCCTGGAACGCGATCCGCGACGCCGGCAGCCCCGAGGCCGGCAAGATCGCCGGCCAGCAGTTCCGCCGCGACATGGAGATCCATATCCGGGACATTTCCGAGAAATATCTGATCCAGGGCGAAACCCAGGATACGGCCTTTCTCTTCGTGCCCTCGGAATCGATCTTCGCCGAGATCCACGAGCACTTCGAGGCCGTGGTGCAGAAGGCGCACCGGGCGCGCATCGTCATCGTCTCGCCGTCGCTGCTGATGCTGTCGATCCAGGTCATCCAGGCCGTGCTCAAGGACCAGCGCATGCGGGCGCAGGCGCATCTGATTCAGGGCGAGGTGGCGATACTGATGGACGATCTCGGCCGGCTCGACGAGCGGGTGCGCAAGCTGCAGGGCCATTTCGCCATGGCGCAGAAGGATATCGACATGGTGGTCACGTCAGCCGACAAGCTCACCAAGCGCGGCGCCAGGATCGAAGCGCTGGAATTCGAGGCGGGCGGCGGCGAGGCAAAGCCTGCCCGCGACAGCGAAGCCGCGGCCAAATCGGTGGAAAGCCGCACCGGTCTTCTGAAGCTCCGGGTGGTTGACGAGGAGTGACCGCTTCGGGCAGTGTCTCGCCCGCATGAAACAGCAGGAGCATGACGCCGTCCGAAAACCGCGCCTAGTTTTCGCCATGACGTCGCTTGCAGGCTCCAAAAGACGGGACACCCTGATGATCACAGTTTTCGGGTCCATCAACATGGATCTCATCGCCACGACCGAGCGCCTGCCGAAGCCCGGCGAGACGGTGGCCGGCAACGGCTTTGCCACGGCCGCCGGCGGCAAGGGCGCCAACCAGGCGCTGGCAGCGCGCCGCGCCGGCCGCTATGTGCATATGGCCGGCGCCGTCGGCAAGGATGGCTTCGCCGCGGATGCGCTGGCCCTGCTCGATGATGCCGGCACCGACCTTTCTCTCGTCAAGCATGTCGACGGCCCCACGGGCACGGCGCTGATCCTTGTCGGCGGCGACGGCGAAAACATGATTGCCGTCGTTCCCGGCGCCAACGGCCTGGTCACGCCTGCCGATGCCGAGAAAGCGGTCGGCCGCATGAACGAAGGCGATCTCCTGATGCTGCAGCTCGAAGTGCCGGCGGCCGCCGTCGAACGCGCGCTGTCGGCAGCCCGCGCCAAGGGCGTCACCAGCATCCTCAACCTTGCGCCGCTCATCCCCGATGCGGCCCAACTCGGCCGGCTCGCCGATATCGTCATTGCCAACGAGACCGAGTTCGAGCGGCTGGCCGGCCAGGAGGGCATGGACGCTGAAGCGCGCGAGGCCGCCCTTACCCGCCTGCATGCGGAGACGGGCCAGACGCTGATCGTGACGCTCGGCGGCGATGGCGTCATCGCCATTCGCGACGGGGCAATTTCACGGGCACAGGGCCTCAAGATCGAACCCGTCGATACGGTCGGCGCGGGAGATACCTTCTGCGGCTATTTCACTGCCAGCCTCGACGACGGCCTCGATTTTGCCTCGGCGCTGCGCCGTGCGGCCGTCGCCGGTTCGCTCGCGTGCCTGAAGGCCGGCGCGCAACCTTCGATCCCCTGGAGCGAGGAAGTCGCAGACAGAATATAGGAAGCGTCCCTTTGCGAAGCCGCCGGCAAAACCCCCGGTAATTCAGGGTGTTCCGGCGGTTTTCCTTGCCTTGATCAAGCAAGTTTCATTCAAATTTAAGAGATCTCTGGCGATGTTGCCCGCGGTCGCAGGTTCCTCGCGCTTTCAGGAATCGGCAACCACGCGGCGGCTCCATGACGGGGCGATGCCTTCGCTCCTGCGCCGGAGAATGCCCGTTCGGCGCATCCTTGTCCGAGGACCTCATGTTCATTTTTCGAATGAAATCGCTTGCGGCGAAACTCATCGTCATCACCGGCATCGCCATCGCGCTTGTTCTCATCGTTTCGAATTTTTTCCTCATCGGTCAGACCCGGGATCGGGTCCAGATCCTGACGATGGATCAGGCCAACCTCGAGGCAAAATCGATCGCCAATGAAATCGCCGCCAATGTCGGCGAACTCGCCAGCGCCGCGCGCACCATGTCGGGCGTCGTCGGCCGCGGCCATGAAGGCAAGTCGCTCGATCGCAAGGGCATGATCAACGTGCTGAAGGCCAATCTCGAACAGAACGCCTTCGCCTTCGGCAGCTGGTTCTGCGAGCAGCTCGGCGCGCTGGATGGCAAGACCACCGAGATCGCCAACAATAATGACGAAGGCACGAACAAGAACGGCGCCTTCACGCCCTACTGGTCGAAGACCAAGGATGGCGGCATCCAGTATTCGACCTTCGACAATGACTATACCGCCGAATGGTGGAAGCTCGCCGCCGACAGCGGCAAGGGCGCGATCACGACGCCCTATATGGCCGAAGGAACGGATGTTCCGACGCTGCTGACCTCGATCGCCTATCCGGTCATGTCGGCTGGCAAGATGATCGGCGTCGCCGGCGTCGACATTTCGCTGAAGTCGCTCACCGACAAGCTGCAGGCGCTGCATCCTTTCGGCTCGGGCCGCGTCACGCTGCTGTCGCAGGCCGGCAACTGGATCGTCGCGCCGATCCCCGACCTGATGACCAAGGAATATAGCGGCGAAGGCGCCGACATCGTCAAGACGGCGCTGTCGAGCAAGCAGCCCGGCCTCGTCAGCAACCTCACATATGACGGCCTCGCTCCCTTCGACCGCGTCGTCTATCCCTTCGCGGTTCCCGGCGTCAACGCCACCTGGGTCGTGCTCGTCGACGTCCCGCACACGGCGATCAACGCCCCGGTGCAGGACCAGACCTACATGATGATCGTCAATGGCCTGATCGTGCTCGGCGCGGTCATGCTGGCGCTCTATTTCGCCGTCCGCTCTTTCGTGCAGCGGCCGCTCGGCGGTCTCGTCGCCAGCGTCAAGGCGCTCAGCGACGGCCAATATGCCGAACCGGTCGCCGCCCAGGAGCGCAGCGACGAAATCGGCTCGGTCGCCAAGGCGCTCGAAGGTTTCCGCTTCAAGCTCGCCGACAGCCGGCGCCTTGAGGACGAGGCGGCCCGAGAGCGTCAGGCTGCGGAAGCCGAGCGCGGCCGCTCGGAATCGGAACGCCAGGAATCGTTATCGCTGCAGCGCCATATCGTTTCGATCGTCGGCGCCGGCCTTTCCGAGCTGTCGCAGGGCAATCTCGCTCACCGCATCACCGACGACTTCCCCGGCGAATACGGCAAGCTGAAACAGGATTTCAACGCCGCCCTGGCGAGCCTGGAAGAGACCATCAACACGATGAACCTCAGCGTCGCCAATATCGGCTCCGGCACCGGTGAGATCAGCAGCAGCGCTTCCGACCTCGCCAAGCGCACCGAACAGCAGGCGGCAAGCCTGGAAGAGACGGCGGCCGCGCTCAACGAGCTCACCGCGCAGGTCGATTCCAGCGCCGAGAATGCGCGCACGGCTGCCGACAACGTCAACCTCGCCTGCCAGGATGCGGAAAAATCCGGCGAAGTGGTGCAGAAGGCGATTGCCTCGATGCAAGGGATCGAACAGTCTTCGACGGAGGTTTCGCGGATCATCGGCGTCATCGACGAGATCGCCTTCCAGACCAACCTCCTGGCACTCAACGCCGGCGTCGAGGCCGCGCGTGCCGGAGAGGCCGGCAAGGGTTTTGCCGTCGTCGCCCAGGAGGTGCGCGAACTCGCGCAACGGTCGGCCAATGCCGCCAAGGAAATCAAGACGCTGATCAACACCTCGGCTGTCCAGGTCAAGGAAGGCGTCGATCTCGTCGGGCGCGCCGGCGGCACGCTGCACAAGATCGCCGAACAGGTGATGGGCATCAACGACCTCATCCGGCAAATCTCGGCATCGGCCAGCGAACAGGCTGTCGGCCTGAAGGAAATCAACCAGGCCATGAACCAGATGGACCAGGTGACGCAGCAGAATGCGGCCATGGTGGAGGAAGCGACCGCCGCCAGCATGGTCCTCAATGACGAAGCGCAGACGCTGAAGACGCTCGCCACCCGCTTCAGCGTCTCGGGGGGTAACTCCGCCGCACTCGCCTCCGTCGCGCAAAGGATGCGCGCGCCTGTTGCCGCGGCCTCTTCGCATCGGGTGGCCGCGCCTGCGGTTCGCCACGCAGCCGCCCCGTCGCGCGGTTCGGCGGCCGTCGCCCAGGACAGCTGGGAAGAATTCTGATCGTTTCAGCCGCTCATCCTGAAAAAGGCGCCTGGGGAACCCGGCGCCTTTTCACATGTCAGCGTTCATCGATACGGCGTTAAGCGGCGTTCGACGTCTGCTCTTCGTTGAGGAAGGCATAGATCGCCGAGGCGGAATCGGTTGCGCGGAGCTTGGCGACCAGATCGTGATCGCGCAGGACGCGGGCGATACGCGACAGAGCCTTGAGATGGTCGGCGCCCGCGCCCTCCGGCGCCAGCAGCAGGAATACGAGATCGACAGGCTGGTCATCCAGCGCCTCGAAATCGACCGGCTGCTCCAGCCGGGCGAAGATGCCGACGATCGAATGGATGTTGACCAGCTTGCCGTGGGGAATGGCGATACCGTTGCCGACGCCGGTGGAGCCCAGGCGTTCGCGCTGCAGGATGACGTCGAAGATCTCCCGCTCGGAAAGCCCGGTGATCCTGGCGGCTCTTGCAGCCAATTCCTGAAGCAACTGTTTCTTGGAATTTACTCTGAGGGCGGGAATGATCGCATCCTGATGGAGCAAATCTGCCAATGCCATTTCTTTTTCCTTCTGTCGCCGGGATCAGATGATGCAAGGAGCGGCGGCAACACCGCCGCTCATCACCCTGATCTCAGCCTTTGATATTGGCTGAATCGATCCAGCCAATATTTCCGTCGTGCCGACGGTAAACGATGTTCAGATGTTCCTTGCCGGGGCTGCGGAACAGGAGAAGCGGCTCATCGGTCATGTCGAGCGCCATTACGGCGGTGGCGACCGACATGGTCTTCAGCTGCTTCGTGCTTTCGGCGACGATCGCCGGAGCGAAATCGTCGGCAATTTCATCTTCGTGATCAGGAACAGAATCCATGACCGTGTAGGCGACTTCTGCAAAACCATTCAGGTGGTTTCCGGCGTGATGGTCCTTCAGTTTGCGCTTGTAGCGGCGCAGGCGCTTTTCGATGCGCTCCGAAGCGGCGTCGAAAGCAAGCTGCGGATCGGTCGCCTCGCCGGCTGCATGCAGCACCACCCCGCTGTCGAGATGAAGCTTGCAGTCTGCGGAGAAACGAGAACTCGCTTTTTCCACGGTCACTTGGCCGGAATACCCCCCGTCGAAGTATTTCGTGATGGCCATACCAATTTGGTCCTCGATCTTTTGACGGAAGGATTCACCAATTTCCATATGTTTCCCGGATACACGCACACTCATGGAGTTTCCCTTCTTATGGTCGTTTGCGGGTATCAGTTTACGCCAAGCCTCAGGTTCATCCAAGCACTTCGCGCAATCTCAAGCAAGATCGGCTTAGGCCTGCGGGTCCTTGGTGCCTTGGGGATGATGGGGATAACTCCAGACGCCGTTCACGGCATCGATTGCGGCGCGCTTCTAGCCAGAGGTTACCAAAAAGTCAATAGCGTGGAAATTCCCGATAAGTGATGCTCGATAAACGTGCATGGAAGGCGCGGTGAGGCAGGTCCATCGCGAATCGCCATCTGATCGGCTTTAAGCACTTCGCGCTTTCGTTGTGCCCGCCTTTGCGGGGACCGTCATGGCGGCCACACCGGACATGACGCAGACGAGGCCGATCCAGGCTGTCGGGCTGAGGCTTTCGCCGAGAAAGACCAGGCCGATCGCAACACCGATCGGCACTCTGAGATAGGCTTGCGAGGTGGTGCCGACCGAACCCAGCGTCTGGACGAGGCGGAAATAGATCACAAAAGCCAGCGCCGTCGAAAAGGCGGAGAGGCCAAGCAGCGCCAGCATCGATGCCGCCGACGGATCGAGTTCCCACGGCCGGTCGACGACGAGGCTGACGGGCAAGAGGATGACCGCGCCTGAGATCAACGAGCCGGCGGCCGGCACGGCGGGATCGAGCCCCTTGAAGTTTCTGCCGAATATCGCGGCACCTGCATAACAAATGGTCGCCAGGATGATGGCAAGCTGCGCCATCAGGTTTTCGCCGAGACCGCCGAGCGCTTCGATGCCGATGACCAGGCAGATGCCGGCGAGCCCGGCCATGACCCCGCAAAGTTTTCGCGACGTCACCTGCTCATGGCGGGTAATCAGCACGGTCAACAGGAAGGTGAAGATCGGCGTTGCCGAATTCAGGATCACCGCCAATCCGGCATCGACGGATTGTTCCGCCCAGGCGATCAGCGTGAAGGGGACGACGCTGTTCAGGCAGGCCTGAAGCAGGAACCGGCGCCATGTCGCGTGATCGCGCGGCAGGCGGACACGCCGGTAGCGGAGGACGGCCAGCAGAAGACCGCCGGCAATCAGCGTGCGTGCGGCGATCAACGTCACGGGCGGAATCGTCTCGACGCCGATCTTGATGAAGGTATAGGAGGAACCCCAGAGGGTCGCCAGCACCAGCAGCAGGACAAGCTCTCTGGCAAAGCTGGCATTTTGCGGCTGCATGGTCGGCATTCGATGTTGGTTCAAGACATCAGCGTAATAGCGGGGATTTGGAGATGGATGCTTCGATCAAGCTCGAAGTATGCCGCCTCAGAAGCCAGCGACCTTGGCAAGCGCCCGCTTCTCGCGGCGACGCTGGACCGAGGAGGCGATGTTCATCGCTTCCCGGTATTTGGCAACCGTGCGGCGGGCGAGATCGACGCCGCCCTTCTTCAGCATGTCGACGATATCGTCGTCGGAAAGCACTGCGTCCGGGCTCTCCTGCATGATCAGCGCGCGGATCTTGTGGCGGACGGCCTCGGCCGAATGGCTGTCGCCGCCCTCGACGGCGCTGATCGAGACGGTGAAGAAATATTTGAGTTCGAAGAGGCCGCGCGGCGTCAGCATATATTTGTTCGAGGTGACGCGGCTGACGGTGGATTCATGCATCTTGATCGCCTCGGCGACCGTCTTCAGGTTCAGCGGCCGCAGGTGGTCGACGCCGTGCAGCAGGAAGGCGTCCTGCTGACGAACGATTTCGCTTGCCACCTTCATGATGGTTTTTGCCCGCTGGTCGAGGCTGCGCGTCAGCCAATTGGCGCTCTGCAGGCAATCGGCGAGAAAGGCGTGATCCTCACCGTTCTTTGTCACGCGGGAAAAATAGGACTGGTTGACCAGAACGCGCGGCAGCGTATCCGGATTGAGCTCGACCAGCCAGCCGCCCTCCGAGGAGGACCTGACGACCACGTCCGGCATGATCGCTTCGGAAACACCCGCCTCGAAACCGCTGCCGGGCTTGGGATTGAGCTGGCGGATCTCGCCGAGCATGTCGAGAAGATCTTCCTCGTCGACGCCGCATATCCGCTTCAACGTGGCGAAGTCGCGCCGCGCCAGAAGTTCGAGGTTTTCGACCAGCGCCTGCATGGCGGGATCGTACCGATCCTTCTGTCTGAGCTGGATGGCCAGGCATTCGGCAAGGCTGCGGGCGAAAACACCCGGCGGATCGAGCGTCTGGAGGGCGGCAAGCACGCGCTCGGCCTGCGTGACGCTGGTGCCCAGCCTCTCGCCCGCCTCGACGATATCGGCGTGCAGGTAACCGGCGTCATCGAGCTGGTCGACGAAATTCTGCGCGATCAGCCGGTCGGCCATGTCAGGCAGGACGAAGGGGATCTGCTGGCCGAGATGATCGCGCAGCGACACCTGGCCGGCGACGAAATCGTCGAGATCGTAATCGGCGCCCTCGCCGCTGCCCGGCATCGATTTCCACTGGCTGACGAGCTCCGGCGCATCGAGGCGCTGCGGGGCACCGTCATCGGGAAAGACATTGGTGTAGTTGGCGTCGAGTTCGTCGTTCAGCCGGCTGGTGCTGGCGCTGCCGCCATTATCGTACCAGTCGCTGGAGAGCGCGTCGGTGCGGTTGTCGTAGCCGTCGTCGGAACCGGCATCCTCCGGCTGATGACCATACTGATCATCTTCGGCCTCGCCGCGCTCGCCGCCGGCCTCGCCGTCATTCGACGGGAATTCGAGCAGCGGATTCTTCTCCACTTCCTGGGCAATGAACTGGTTGAGTTCAAAATGCGTCATCTGCAGCAACTGGATGGATTGCATCAGTTGCGGTGTCATCACCAGGGACTGGGTCTGGCGCAGGAAAAGATTGGCGGACAGTGCCATGACGGACGCGAAACTCCCCTCAATTCCTCCGGGAAACCGTGTCTGATCAAGGCCTCAGGCCACGGAAATCCAAGTTGGCCCAAAAATTGCTTTTTTATTCTATTTGGTCAAGCGGAACTATGCCAACAAGGTGAATTTCTGCGGCTGGAGGCTTTCCTGGTCAGATTGAAGCAATCTGCTGGCTCAAACGGAGTCGCCTGGGCGAGCGGCCGGCGCGTATGAGCCGTTTTCGAACGACATCATACTCTCATTCCTGGATTTCGATCCAGATTCAGATTTCAGGCCGATCCGGCCCAAAATCATCCGGATCCGGCGTCAGAGGCTGAAATTGTCGCCGAGATAAAGCCGACGCACTTCAGGATTATTGACGATGTCGTTGGCCCGGCCATGGGTCAGTACCTCGCCGGCATGGATGATGTAGGCCCGGTCGATGAGGCCCAGCGTCTCGCGCACATTGTGGTCGGTGATGAGAACGCCGATGCCGCGCGCCGTCAGGTGGTGAACGAGGTTCTGGATGTCGGCGACAGAGATCGGGTCGACGCCGGCGAAAGGTTCGTCGAGCAGCATAAAGGTCGGATCGGTCGCGAGCGCACGCGCGATTTCGAGGCGGCGGCGCTCACCGCCCGACAGGGCGACGGCGGCACTCTTGCGCAGCTTCTGGATATGGAATTCCTCCAGCAGCTCATTCAGTTTCTGCTCGCGCTCGGCCTTGTCCTTCACATGCACTTCGAGGACGGCGCGGATATTCTCTTCCACCGTCAGGCCGCGGAAGATCGAGGCTTCCTGCGGCAGGTAACCGACGCCGAGACGCGAGCGGCGATACATCGGCATGGTCGTGACATCGTTGCCGTCGATCTCGATCGTGCCTTCATCCACCGGCACGAGGCCGGTGATCATGTAAAAACAGGTGGTCTTGCCGGCGCCGTTCGGGCCGAGCAGTCCGACGGCCTCGCCGCGGCGCACCACCAGCGAGACGCCGTTGACGACGCGTCGCGTCGCATAGGTCTTCGTCAGACCGCGCGCGATCAGCGTTCCCTGATAACGGCTCTTGTCGGCGGTACCCGCAGCTTGTGGCCCGGGCTTGCCGAACATGGTGGATAGCGATGATAATTTCACGTGGGAGGCCGGCTTCTCAGTTCTGCTTCTGCTGCGTATTCGGCTGCGACTTCGGATCGAGCTGAATTTGGACACGCCCGCCGCAGCTTTCAAGCTCCGCCTGGCCGGTTTGCATGTGAACCGTCAGTTTGCAGCCGGTAAAGACGTTCGGCCCATCCGACAGAATAACCTTATTTCCCTCATCCGCCGTGAGGATGAATGTCTGCGAGGCCATGTCGAAATTGCCGTCATCGGCAGTCGCCGTCTGCGTGCCCGAGGTCAGGAGGACCTTGTCGGTCACCAGGATCTTGTCGATATCAGCACTTCCCGATGCAAGCGAGCCCGACTGCTGCGGCTGGGCCGCAGGTTGCGCCCCGTCAGCGGCCGGCTTTGCCGCCTTGTCCTTGTAATAGACGGTCATCTTGCCGGACTGCATCGTCGTCGTGCCCTGGACGACCTTGACCTTGCCGGTGAAGAGCGCGGTGTGCTCCTGGTCGTGGATCTCCAGCTTGTCGCTTTCGATCTGGATCGGCTGGTCGTTGGAAAGCTTCATGCCCGACATCGTGGCCGCCTGCTGCGCGGGCGCGCCCGAAGCCGTCAGGATAAGGGCAAATGCGCCGGCAATGAATGCCATGCCAGTCTTGCAAGTGGATATGCGACAATCTTTTGTCATGGTGACCCGGCTGGTTAAGTGCCCTGTTTATGGATGGTGGATGGATCGACATTCATGCGAACATTCCCCTCGAATGTGATCACCCGCCCCTTATCGGTTATCTCCATCGTCCGCGCAACAATGGAGGCATTGTCCTTGGTGATGGTGACGGGATCGTCGCTCCGCATGTTTCCGCCCTTGATGTCGAGCCGGGCGGACTGGAACTGCGCATTGAGGCCACTGCTCAGCACGAGGGTGAAGGGGGCCGTCATATGCAGATTGTCGGTGGCGCGATTGTAATCGGCGGTCGAGGCGACGACGCGCGCGATCAGCCCGTCATTCATCGGCACGGCGGCCTTGATGGTCTCGAGCGTGATGAGATCGGGATTGCGGATATCCTGCAAAGCCCTTTCGGCCAGCATCGAATAGTTGATGCCGTCTGAATTGCGTCCTGATATCGCCGGCTTCTCCATCACGACCTTGCCGTTTTCGATCTTGGCGCCTTCCATCTTGATGTTCTCGGGCAGATAGATGCTGATCAACGCCACCGCGGTGAGGCCTGCCGCGACGATGAGGGCGGCCACCGGCAGCAATATCTTCAGCCGGCGCACGCGGGCAGAATGGAACAACGCGTCGCCATAGGCGCTTCTGCCGGACCCTGTAAAGGCGGCATTTCCGTTGTTCTTCAGGGTGTCGAGCATAGGCCTCGTCCATGTGCGGTGATCGCCGCGCCTCTCTAACAAAGCCGGCCGCCAATCACAGTTCGTTTCGCATTATTACATTGGCTTGCCAATATGGAATTTTTTCTGCAACAAGCAACAAAACGGAAAAACATCAAAAAGTGGCATTCGTACGCGCCGCGGCCGCCTTATTTTACCGGACCTCTCGGCGGCATGCCGAAGCCGGGCCAGCGCTGGAGGTTTCTATGGACAGTTCGATCATCGCGGATCGCCGGCGGTTGCGCCGCAAGCTCGGCTTCTGGCGCCTCATTGCCGTTGCCCTCATCGTGGCGCTTGGTTTCGCCTTCTACCACTTCGCCGTCGGCGATGCCGGGACGCAGCGCCCACATATTGCCCATGTGACGATATCGGGACTGATCGTCGACGACGACGAGCTTCTGGAGCGGCTGAAGAAGGTCGAGACCAGCGACCAGGTGAAGGCGGCGGTGATTTCGATCTCCTCGCCCGGCGGCACGACCTATGGCGGCGAAAAAATCTTCAACGCCATCCGGGCAATATCAGCCAAGAAGCCTGTGGTCTCCGACGTGCGCACGCTTGCCGCCTCCGCCGGCTACATGATCGCCACCGCCGGCGATACGATCATTGCCGGCGACAGCTCGATCACCGGCTCGATCGGCGTCATCTTCCAGTATCCGCAGATCCAGCCGCTGCTCGACAAGATCGGCGTCTCGCTGCAGGAGATCAAGTCCTCGCCGCTGAAGGCCGAGCCCTCGCCCTTCCATGAGGCGAGCGAAGAGGCCAAGGCGATGATCCGCAACATGGTGGTCGACAGCTATAACTGGTTCGTCGACCTGGTCGCCGACCGGCGCAAGCTGCCGCGCGACGAGGTGCTGAAACTCGCCGACGGCACAATCTATACCGGCCGCCAGGCGCTGAAGGTGAAACTCGTCGATACGATCGGCGGCGAGCCCGAAATCCGCGCCTATCTCAAATCGCGCGGCGTCGATGCCGACCTGCCGATGGTCGACTGGGACAAGAAGAGCAATACGCCGTTTCTGCTCGCTGGGGCTGTTTCGCGGTTGATTACGATCTTCGGTTATGATGATCTCATGAAAACCCAGGATATTAATGGAATCCTGCCCCCAAAGTTGCTTCTTGACGGGCTGCTTTCAGTTTGGCAGGTTGGCCGCGATTGATAAGAAATCAATAATTTAAGGGGGCGACTGTGATCAAGTCCGAATTGGTGCAGATAGTTGCGGCACGCAACCCGCATCTCTATCACCGCGACGTCGAAAATATCGTCAACGCGGTTCTCGACGAGATCACGGATGCACTGGCTGCGGGTAACCGAGTCGAATTGCGCGGCTTTGGGGCCTTTTCGGTCAAGAATCGCCCTTCCCGCTCCGGCCGCAACCCGCGGACCGGCGATACGGTGTTCGTCGAGGAGAAGTGGGTTCCCTTCTTCAAGACCGGCAAGGAGCTGCGTGAGCGGCTCAATCCCGGCCAGGCCGACGAAGAGGATTGAGCAGCGGCTGCCGCCTGCGGCGAAACCGCACTTGAATTCGAGAGCCGTTTTCCTATCCTGCCAAGCATCAAACGCGCCCTTCAAAAAAACCGGCGCAATATGCCGCGTGGAGACCTCAAATGGCCAAGAAGATCGTCAACCTGCTGATTCTGCTGCCGCTCGGCGTCATCCTCATCGTCTTCTGCGTCGCCAACCGGCAGAGCGTCACGCTCGCCTTCAATCCGTTCCGGCCGGAGGACCAGGTGCTTGCGGTTTCCGCGCCCTTCTTCGTCTTCCTGTTCATCGCGCTGATATCAGGCATGCTGATCGGCTCGGCCGCCACCTGGTTCAGCCAAGGCAAACACCGCAAGCGCGCCCGCACCGAGGCCAAGGAAGCCATCCGCTGGCAGGGTGAGGCCGATCGTCACAAGAACCGCGCCGAAGAAATCGCCGGGCAGCTGCCGTCGCGGTAAGATCGGCTCGATTTCAACGGCTTTGGGCGCCGTCAAACCGGAAAAAAACTCAGTTCCTCATAGTCGCCTTCCGGCGAGGCGCCATTGCCCGTCACCTGGAAGCCGTGGGAGAGGTAGAACGCCTTCGCCCGCCGGTTCTTCACCAGGCATTTCAGCCGGTACCGGTGCTGCGGCCATTCCGGCAGCGCCTGCAGCAGCGCCGTGCCGGCGCCCTTCCCTTGGAATTCCGGTCTCAGGTAGAGCATGTGGATGAAATCGTCCTCCGGCCAGAGCGACAGGAAGCCGGCGACACTGCCATCCGCATGCTCGCAGACCAAGACCGTCTCGCCGTTGGTATGGGCGGCGAAATCCTCGCGATGGAACTTGCCGGGATCGACCCAGACAAATGTTTCGCGGCGCACGGAAAGATAGATCTCCGCGAGCATTTCCTGGTCTTCCGCCCGCGGCGGCCTGATGGTCCACGTCATGACGTCGATTTAAACAAACCCTGTGCTCGCGCCAAGCCTACCCCGCCGTCATCTTCGCGACGACAGCGGCGTTGAAATCCGAAAAGAACCCTTCGGCGAGCTTCTGCGAGGTCGAATCGAGCAGGCGGGCACCGAACTGGGCAAGCCTTCCGCCGAGCTCGGCCCTCGCCCGATAGTGCAGGATGGTCTCGACGCCGCTTTGCTCGAGTACGACATCGGCGCTGCCCCTGGCGAAACCGGCAAGACCGCCCTTGCCTTCGGCCGACAGCGTATAGCTCCTCGGCGCATCGACATTGGAAAGCGTCAGCGAGCCGTGGAAGGTGGCCGACAGCAGGCTGAACTTGACCTTGATCGTCGCCTCGAAGACATCAGGCGACAGCCGCTCGATGCCCTGGCAGCCTGGAATGCAGCCGCGCATGATCTCGGGATCGTTGAGCGCTGCCCAGACGACGTCCCGCGGTGCGGCGATGCGTTCTTCGCCGGTGAAATCCATTCGGCAGCCCCATCTTCGATTCGCTCAACTTATCCAGCGGGAAAGCGCTTTGCCAAGGCGGAGGGGAATGTTATCTGCGTGACCATACCGAGCGAGGAATTGGCCGATGAACGAACTGAAGCCCTGGAGCGTGACGGCAAGCCGCATCACCTATGAGGACCGCTGGATCCGGGTGCGGAGCGACGATTGTGTCACCGCCGACGGAATCGTCATCGCGCCATTCCATGTGCTCGATTATCCCGACTGGATCAACGTCATCCCTGTCATGCCCGACGGGCGGGTGCTGCTGACGCGGGAATACCGGCACGGCCGCGGCGAGATCGTGCTCGGCCTCGTCGCCGGCGGCGTCGAACCAGACGATGGCAAGACTGGCCACGGCGAGACCGTCGACGCGGCGTTGGCGGCGGCACAGCGCGAACTGCGGGAAGAGACCGGCTATGAAGCCTCGACCTTCGTCAAGCTGCTCACCTCCTATCCGAATGCGGCCAGCCACAGCAACGCGGTGACGAGCTGGCTGGCGCTCGGTCTGAGCCGGGCCGGCGAACCGCGTTTCGACCCTGGCGAGAAGGTCGAGCTGCTGTTTGCCGATCTTGCCGCCATCCTCAGCGACCTGCAATCCGGCGCCGTCATCATGCAGTCGATGCATGTCGCTGCACTTTATGCGGCGGAAAGCTGGCTTCGAAGAGAGGCGTCCGAGGGCTTGAAATAGGCGCTGTGCCCGCAGAACCCGCCCACTCGCGGGGGCCGGCCAGCGCGCAGTTGATCCGGCACGGTCTTCTGGGCTACTGCATAGCCTAAAGACACCCCGACAGAGACGCGGAAGAGCACGTTGAAACAAAGAGAACGCCGGCCGGGCCAGAAGAAGACATCCGGTCCCTCCGGTGAAAGCCGCAGGGACGATCGGGCCGGCCGGCCGCCAAAGCCGGTCGCGCGGCCACCGGCGACCCGCGAGACTGTGCGCGAGGCTGCCGCGCAGGCTGCCGTCATGCGCCCCCTGATGACGCGCAGCGGCGAGCGTCCGGCTGAGCGCGTGCCTGTCATCCTCGAATCGCTCGGCGCCGGCGACTTTCACCTGATCGACAGCGGCAATGGCGAAAAGCTGGAGCAATACGGCCCTTACCGCATCATCCGTCCCGAGGCCCAAGCGCTGTGGCGGCCATCGTTGCCGGCCCATGTCTGGGAAAAGGTCGATGCCGTCTTCACCGGCGATACCGACGAGGAAGGCACCGGCCGCTGGCGCTTTCCGAAAGAAGCGCTCGGCGAGACCTGGCCGCTCAATCTGCTCGGCGTCGATTTTCTCGGCCGCTTCACCTCTTTCCGTCATGTCGGCGTCTTCCCCGAGCAGATCGTGCACTGGAGCTGGATGAAGGAGCAGGTCGAAAAGGCCGGTCGGCCGCTGAAGGTGCTGAATCTCTTCGGTTATACTGGAGTCGCCTCGCTGGTTGCCGCCGCTGCCGGCGCCGAGGTCACCCATGTCGACGCCTCGAAGAAGGCGATCGGCTGGGCGCGCGAAAACCAGGCGCTCGGGCGGATGGAGAAGTTGCCGATCCGCTGGATCTGCGAGGATGCGATGAAATTCATCCTGCGCGAGGAACGCCGCGGCAGCCAATACGACATCATCCTCACCGATCCGCCGAAATTCGGCCGCGGCCCGAATGGCGAGGTCTGGCATCTGTTCGAGCATCTGCCATTGATGCTCGACATCTGCCGCGAGATCCTGTCGCCGAAGGCGGTGGGCCTGGTGCTGACGGCCTATTCGATCCGCGCCAGCTTCTATTCGATCCACGAGCTGATGCGCGAGACGATGCGCGGCGCCGGCGGCGTGGTCGAATCCGGCGAGCTGGTGATTCGCGAAGCCGGCACTGACGGCAAGACTGAGGGCCGCGCCCTTTCCACTTCCCTCTTTTCCCGCTGGGTGCCGAAATGAGCAAGGACTTCCACGATCAGGGACCGCGCAGGGTCGGACAGGTGAAGGAAGTCACCTCGCTCGCCAATCCGATCATCAAGGACATCAAGGCGCTGACGAACAAGAAGTCGCGCGAGGAAAGCGGTACTTTCCTCGCCGAAGGACTGAAGCTCGTCATCGATGCGATCGAACTCGGCTGGACGATCCGCACGCTGGTCTATGCCAAGGCCGCCAAGGGCAAGCCGCTGGTCGAGCAGATGGCGGCCAGGACCGTTGCCTCGGGCGGGCTGGTGCTCGAAGTCAGCGAAAAGGTGATCGCCTCGATCACCCGCCGCGACAATCCGCAGATGGTCGTCGGCATTTTCGAGCAGCGCTGGAAGCCGCTGCGGGATATTCGGCCAAGGGATGGCGAGACCTGGGTGGCGCTCGACCGGGTGCGCGACCCCGGCAACCTCGGCACGATCATCCGGACAGCGGATGCGGCCGGCGCTTCCGGCATCATTCTGCTGGGAGAAACGACCGATCCCTTCTCGCTCGAAACGGTGCGGGCCACCATGGGCTCGGTCTTTGCCGTTCCGGTGGCGCGGGCGACCCCCGAGGAATTCATCGCCTGGCGGAAATCGGCCGGCGTTTCCATCGTCGCGACGCATCTGGCCGGCGCGGTCGATTACCGCACGATCGACTACCGGAAAAAGCCCGTCGTGCTCCTGATGGGCAATGAACAATCCGGCCTGCCGGACCAGTTGGCGAGGGAAGCCGATGCGCTTGCCCGCATTCCGCAGCAGGGCCGCGCCGATTCCCTGAACCTCGCCGTCGCCACCGCCGTCATGCTTTTCGAGGCGCGCCGCCATCTCCTCTCACTTGCCGAGGGCAAATGACCGAACAGACGCTTGCACGCCCCGCGCTGTTTTCGCGCCCGGCGCCGATTCTTTTCTTCATCGTCGTCGCCGTTCTTATCGACCAGATCGTCAAGATCGCCGTCGATCACTACCTGCCGCTGCAGGAGGTCGTGCCGGTCGTTCCGATGCTGGCGCTTTACCGCACCTACAATCTCGGCGTCGCCTTTTCGATGCTGTCGGGCATGGACGGCTGGTTCATCGTCGGCATGCGGCTCGTCATCGTCGCCTTCGTCATCTGGCTGTGGTACCGCACGGCGAAGGACCGCTGGCTCGCCCATCTCGGTTATGCGCTGATCATCGCCGGGGCGATCGGCAATCTCGTCGACCGCTTCGCCTATGGGCATGTGATCGATTACATTCTTTTTTACACCGAAAGCTGGTCCTTCGCGGTGTTCAATCTCGCCGACAGTTTCATCACCATCGGCGCCGGTTGTGTCATTCTCGATGAGTTGCTGCTGCCGAAAAAGACCGGCCGCTAAAATCTTATCGAATTCCTGAAGGCATTCGGAAGAGGCCTCATGTTATCCAGGTACCATGCACAACCTGGGACAGTTGCACGAAAGATTGTCCGCCGCCTTCGGTGGACCCGCCGCCAAGCCGCATGAAGAGCGGATCGGGGCCATCTTTTCACGACCGAAAGCATCGGCACCCCGGGGAACCGAAGACTGCCAGAACGGGCCTGCCGCGACGCGGCGCTTGCTGTTCTACTGGCTGGGCGGCGCCGGCCTGCTTGCCGCAACGATCCTGATGCTGCTTGCCCATGCCGGCGATCCGCTGCTGCTTTCGGGCGGTCTCGTCGTTCTTGGCCTTGCCGTCATCGCCAGCTACGCCCTGCTGATGGTACGGTCGCGCACGGCCGGACGGCGCAACGGCAAATCCACGGATTCGAACGATGGCGCAAAGCTGTTTGCCGACGTGCACGACGTGCTCGGCGACATCACCCTCGGCCGCACCATGGACCGGCGCATCATCTCCGCCAACGACACGTTTCGCCGCCTGACCGGGCGGCTGCGTCCGGAGGGCAAAACCTGTGAGGAGATCGGGCTTGCCTTCCGCCCCGGCCCGATCCCGCACTGCTACGACGTCGAGATCTCGACGCCGGAGGGCCAGCGCATCTTCCTCTGGCGCGACGTCGTCACCCGTGACCCGGCAAACGGTCGCCTGCTGCTGCAGAGCGTTGCCCGCGACGTCACCGACGAGCGGCTGATCGCACAGGGCCGCGAGGAGGCGCGGCAGAAGGCCGAATATAACAGCGCCGCCAAATCCAGGCTGCTTGCCACCGTCAGCCACGAGGTGCGCACCCCGCTTTCCGGCATTCTCGGCATGACGCATCTGATCGCCGAGACGCGGCTGACGCAGGAGCAGCAGGACTATCTGGCGAACATCCGCCAGTCTGGCCACGCGCTGACCCAGCTGGTCGAGGACCTGCTCGATTTCTCCACCATCGAAGTCGGCCGCTTCGCGCTGCACCCGCGCTCGGAATCGCTGCGCAAGCTTCTGGAAAGCGTCGTCGAGATGCTCGCCCACCGGGCGCATGAAAAGGGTATCGAGATCGGCGCCACCGTATCGTCCGACGTGCCGGAGAATATGAGCTTCGATCCGGCGCGGCTGCGCCAGGTTCTCTTCAACGTCATCGGCAATGCCGTGAAATTCACCCAGGTCGGCGGCGTTTTCATCCGCGTGTCGCTCGACGCCGGCGATCTGCTGATCACCGTGACCGACAGCGGTCCCGGCATGACGGCCGAGGAACAGGCGCGCGTCTTCGGCGAATTCGAGCAGGGCGGGACCTTTGCCGACAAGAGCAGCGGCACCGGGCTCGGCCTTGCCATCTCCGCTCGCATCATGCGCGAATTCAACGGCGCGCTGACGGTTGCCAGCGAAAAGGGCAGAGGCAGCGAATTCACCATCCGCTTCCCCGTCGACATCGGCAGCGAGCGCCCCGACCGGCGAAACACGCTGCTTGCCGGCAACAGCGTCGTGCTGCTGGCGCCGGCAGGTGCGGCCCGCACCGCCATTGCCGAGACGATCAGCACACTCGGCGGCTTCTGCCATCTCGTCGGCGATGGCGAAACGGCGCGGGCAACGCTGCTAGGCTTGGCAAAGAGCGGAAAGCGGCCGACGGATATCATCATCGACCACCGGATGTCGGCGGAATTTTCCGCCCATCTTGCCGACCGCGCCGACATCGCCGCTCTTGGCCTGCGCAAGGTCCTGCTCGTCAATCCGGAAGAGCGCAGCGCCCATCCGCTCGACCTCTTCGACGCCTGGCTGATCCGGCCGCTGCGCGAGCAGTCGCTGATCGACGTGCTGCGCGGGCGCATGCGCGGCATGGAGAAACGCGACGCGCTGAACGACAACCAGCCGGGCTTCGGCCTTTCGGTGACGGAGACGCTGGTTGCGGCGAGCGGGCTCAGCATCCTGCTCGGCGAGGATGATCCGATCAATGCCATGCTGGTGCGCGTCGTCCTGGAAAAGGGCGGGCACAAGGTGCGCCATGTCGAGGATTTCGAGTCGCTGCTCGACTATGCGCTCTGCGAAGCGAATGCCCGGCCCGACATCATCATCAGCGACCTGTCGATGCCGGGCGGGAACGGCATCGACATGCTGGGGCGCCTGCGGGGCCATGAAAGACGGCTCGATCTTGCCCCGGTGCCGGTGATCGTTCTCACCGCCGACAAGAGCGACGAATCACGCCGGCAGGTCTTGCTCAACGGCGCCAACCGCGTCATGGTTAAGCCGGTCGACCCGGTGCGGCTGCTGACCGAAGTTCAGGCTGTCGCCGCACTTTCCGCCCGCCGTGCTGAGGCGCGGTAAGGCGCGTCGAAACCGGTACGCTCCTTGCGTTTGGGAAATTCAAAATGTCACTTTCCTGTCGTATAGAAGTGTTTTATGGCGTCGATAAGCCGGCAACGGGAGAATCGCCATGTCCGCCATCGACATCCTGAATCGTGACACCACGGCGGAGGCTGCGCGACCTTCGACGGCTGCTGCACAGAAGGACGGCGACATTCTCGGCCGCATCGGCAATCTGGAGACTCGCCTGGCCCGCACGGCACGAGAGATCGATGCCGCCCAGGCTGTGCGCTACCGCGTCTTCGTCGACGAAATGAAGGCGCAGCTGCCGCTGGAGGCCATGCGCCGCCAGCGCGACGTCGACGCGTATGACGCTTTCTGCGACCATCTTCTCGTTCTCGACCGTGCAATCGAGGGCGATCCGGAAGACCAGATCGTCGGCACCTACCGGCTGTTGCGCCAGGATGTCGCCATCGCCAATGGCGGTTTTTACTCGGCTTCCGAATTCGAGATCGAGGGCCTCATTGCCAAACATCCGGATAAGCGCTTCATGGAACTCGGCCGTTCCTGTGTGCTGCCGGAATATCGCACCAAGCGCACCGTCGAACTTCTGTGGCAGGGCAACTGGGCCTATGCGCTGAAGCACGGCGTGAGCGCCATGTTCGGCTGCGCTTCCTTCCCCGGCGTCTATCTGGAAAGCCATGCGCTGGCACTGTCCTTCCTCTACCACAATGTGCTGGCGAAGAACGAATGGGCCGTCGGCGCCCTACCGGACCTCGCCCGCAACATGGACCTGATGCCGGTCGAAGCCATCAACCCGAAGCGGGCGCTGATGGCCCTGCCGCCGCTGATCAAGGGCTATCTGCGCCTCGGCGCCATGGTCGGCTCCAGCGCGGTCATCGACCATGCCTTCAACACGACCGACGTGCTGATCGTGCTGCCGATCGCCAGCATTTCCGACCGCTACCTGAATTATTACGGCGCCGACGCCGGCCGCTTCGCGAGCTAACTTGGTCTACTTCGAGTGACGATCGTCCGTCACAGATCGGCTCGCCTTCTGGTGTCCGACGGGTTCTCTCCATAGGCCGCCCGATAGGTTGCCGCAAAGCGGCCAAAGTGAAAGAATCCCCACTTCAAGCAGATGTCCCGCAATGGCTGCCGGTTTGAAGGATCGCGCAGATCCTCTCGCACCGCCTGCAAGCGGATCGTCCTGAGGTAGGCAGCCGGTGTGGTTCCCTTGAAGGCACGAAAACCGCTTTCAAGCGCGCGAATAGAAATGCCGGCCGCCTCCGCGACGCTCTGCATCGTCAACGGCTGTGCGATGTTCGCATGCATGAATTCAACTGCCCGACGGACATGCCGGGGTGCGATCAGGTGGATTTTCCTGTCGAGAAGGTGCGAGAGCCGATGAGGAACCGAGCGCACCAGCAGATCGGCAAACCCCTGGGTCAGGTTCAACATGGCGATTGGCGAGTGAAGGAGCGGCCCGTTGTTGCGCATGCCGATGATGATCGTTTGGGCGAGGCTGCCGATCAACTGTCCGGCTGCGGTGGAAAGATCGACGAGCGGCGCCAGGTCCATTGGCCCGGTCAGGGGTGTCTCCAGTATGGAGGCGACGGTTTGAGCGATGATCGTCCAGTTCAGGCTCAGTGTATCCGACCGGTGAGGCGCTGCCCGTACGGAAACCCGTTCCGGCTCGAGATTGTTCATCAACAAGAGCCGCCCAGGTGTCCCTTGGATCACGTTCCGACCCAGCGTTACATCCAGAGCGCCCCTCCGCGGCATGATGATTGCCAGCGTTTCCGGCGTTCCATGGGCCGTTCTTGCACCCCAGCCGCCGGAATCCTGGTTGCTGACCAGCGACAATCTTTCATCACCCCAGAAGCCAACCTTCCAGTCGAGCGGTTTCTCCCGACCATTGCGCCATGCATCGAACGAACCGAACCCCCTGGTCAGAGCCTCGACCATATCGTCGAAGGTTGCCCCCTGAAATCGGGCGATGAAATTGGCGGATGCGTTTTCTGGCATGGGACACCAACCGGCTGATATCAAACAACTGAGCTGCAAAACCGCATCGATTGCCCGCGGTCTTTCAATGTCCCTGCGGGCAAATTATGCCGCCCCCTACAGGCCTATTGTATCAAAAGTATGACTTATCGGAAGAGCAGACTTCATCAGCTGCCACGAAAACTTGTGCCCGGCCGACGGGCAGTCGGCCGGGCACGGAATGCCGTCTCATATGTCGCAAGAGGCGCGTTTACGAACCCGCCCCATAGGCGGCGATCGCCGCCATGTTGACGATGTCGGAATCCTTGGCGCCCATCGCGGTGATCTGCACCGGCTTGTCGACGCCGACGAGGATCGGACCGATCACCGTGGAGCCGCCAAGTTCTTGCAGCATCTTGGTCGAGATCGAGGCCGAGTGGAAAGCCGGCATGACGAGCACGTTGGCCGGGCCGGACAGGCGGCAGAAAGGATATTGCTCCATCACCTTGCGGTTCAGAGCGACGTCGGCCGCCATCTCGCCGTCATATTCGAAATCGACGCGACGCTTGTCGAGGATCTTCACAGCCTCGCGCACCCGCTCGGAGCGTTCGCCCGAGGGATGGCCGAAGGTGGAATAGGCAAGCAGGGCGACGCGTGGCGAATAACCCATGCGCCGCGCCAGACCCGCGGCCTCCTCGGCAATATCGGCAAGCTGCTCGGCCGTCGGCATGTCGTGCACCGCCGTATCGGCCACGAAGACCGTGCGGCCGCGGCAGAGCGCCAGCGACACGCCGATGATGCGGTGGCCGGGCTTCTCGTCGATGCAGCGGCGTACATCCTCGAGCGCCGTCGAATAATTGCGGGTGATGCCCGTCACCATGCCGTCGGCGTCGCCGAGCGCCACCATGGTGGCGGCGAAGTGGTTGCGGTCGTTGTGGATCAACCGCTGGGCATCGCGATAGAGATAACCGTGCCGCTGCAGCCTCGCATAGAGATAATCGACATAGGCCTCAATGCGGGTGGAGATACGGGCATTGACGATCTCGAGGCCGGGCCGGTTGAGATCGATGCCGGCGCGTTCCGCCGTCGCCCGGATCAGATCCTCACGGCCGAGCAGGATGGCGGTGCCGAGCTGCTGGTTGGCATAGGAAAGAGCTGCGCGCAGGACCTGTTCTTCCTCGGCCTCGGCAAAGACGATCCGCTTCGGGCGGCGGCGGACACGCTCGTAGAGGCTGGCGAGCGTCGAGGCGATCGGATCGCGGCGTGCCGACAGCTCGCGGGCATAACCCGCCATGTCGGTGATGACCTTGCGGGCGACGCCGCTTTCGATCGCAGCCTGCGCGACTGCCACCGGGATCGCCGAGATCAGGCGGGGATCGAAGGGAACGGGAATGATGTATTGCGACCCGAAACGCGGCCGGTTGCCCTGATAGGCGGCGACAACGTCATCGGGCACGTCCTCGCGGGCCAGGTTTGCCAGCGCATTGACAGCGGCGATCTTCATCGCATCGTTGATTGTCGAGGCACGGACATCGAGAGCGCCGCGGAAGATATAGGGAAAGCCGAGGACGTTGTTGACCTGGTTCGGATAGTCCGACCGGCCCGTCGCCATGATGGCGTCGTCGCGGATGCGGGCGACCTCTTCCGGCGTGATCTCGGGATCGGGATTGGCCATGGCGAAGATGATCGGCCGCTCGGCCATCGAGCGGATCATCTCGGCCGAAAACGCACCTTTCTGCGACAGGCCGAAAACGACGTCCGCGCCCTGCATCGCCTCTTCCAGCGTGCGTGCGTCGGTCTTTGCCGCATGCGCCGATTTCCACTGGTTCATACCCTCGGTGCGACCCTGGTAGATGACGCCCTTGGTGTCGCAGAGGATGACATTGTCAGGGGCAAACCCCATCGCCTTGATGAGTTCGACGCAGGCGATCGCCGCAGCACCGGCACCATTGCAGACGAGCTTTGTCGTCTTCAGGTCGCGGCCGGTCAGCTCCAGCGCGTTGATCAGGCCGGCAGCGGCGATGATGGCCGTTCCATGCTGGTCGTCATGGAAGACGGGAATGTCCATCAGCTCGCGCAGCCGGCTTTCGATGACGAAACAATCCGGTGCCTTGATATCCTCGAGGTTGATGCCGCCGAAGGAAGGACCGAGGAAGCGCACGCAGTTGATGAACTCGTCGACATTTTCCGTATCGATCTCGAGGTCGATGGAATCGACGTCGGCGAAGCGCTTGAAGAGCACCGCCTTGCCTTCCATGACGGGCTTGGAAGCCAGCGCGCCGAGATTGCCGAGACCGAGGATTGCCGTGCCGTTGGATATGACGGCGACCATATTGCCGCGCGCCGTGTAATCATAGGCCGTCTGCGGATCGGCGGCGATCGCCTTCACCGGCACGGCAACACCCGGCGAATAGGCCAGCGAGAGATCGCGTTGCGTCGCCATCGGCTTGGTCGGGTTGATCTCCAGCTTGCCGGGCCGGCCCATGGCGTGAAATTCGAGCGCCTCCTGGTCGGTAACAGAGGTCACCGGCCGGTCCTTCTTATCGATATCGGGCATAAATCCTCCAACGTCCTGTGGGCGACGCTTTGCTCTTCCTCAAATGCTGTTGTCATCTATAGCGGCGGGCGGATAGGGTTGGCACCTGTTTTTTTGGGAAAAACTCCACCTCCGTGAACGCACGAATAGACACAGGGAATGAAGCCTTTTCGGCTGCCGAGCTCGCCACGGCGGAAAGCCGTGCCTCGGCGACGCCGATGATGGAGCAATATATCGAGATCAAGGCGAACAATCCGGGTTCGCTGCTCTTCTACCGGATGGGCGATTTCTACGAGCTGTTCTTCGAGGACGCGCTGGAAGCGTCGCGCGCGCTCGGCATCACGCTGACGAAGCGCGGCCAGCACATGGGCCAGGATATCCCGATGTGCGGCGTTCCGGTGCATGCGGCCGACGATTATCTGCAGAAGCTGATCTCGCTCGGCTTCCGCGTCGCCGTCTGCGAGCAGATCGAGGATCCGGCCGAAGCGAAAAAACGCGGCGCGAAATCCGTCGTCAAGCGCGACGTCATCCGCCTCGTCACCCCCGGCACGATCACCGAGGAAAAGCTGCTTTCGCCCTCGGAGTCCAACTATCTGATGGCGCTGACCCGCATTCGCGGCGGGGCCGAGCCCTTGCTGGCGCTTGCCTGGATCGATATTTCCACGGGCGTCTTCCGGCTTGCCGAAACCGAAGCCTCTCGGCTGCTGGCCGATATCCTGCGCATCGATCCGCGCGAACTCATCCTGCCCGACACGATCTTCCACGATCCAGAGCTCAAGCCGGTCTTCGACGTGCTCGGCCGGACAGCCGTACCGCAGCCTTCCGTGCTCTTCGACAGCGCCAGCGCCGAGGGCCGGATTGCCCGTTATTTCGGCGTCGCGACGCTCGACGGCTTCGGCACCTTCTCGCGCGCCGAACTCGCGGCAGCGGCAGCTGCCGTCGCCTATGTCGAGAAGACGCAGATCGCCGAGCGCCCGCCGCTTGGAAAACCGGAGCGGGAAAGTGCGGCTTCGACGCTGTTCATCGACCCCGCCACGCGCGCCAATCTGGAACTTGCCCGCACGCTTTCGGGTGATCGCAATGGTTCGCTCTTGAAAGCGATCGACCGCACCGTCACCGGCGGCGGCGCCAGGCTTCTCGCCGAGCGGCTAATGTCGCCGCTGACCGACCCTGCCCGTATCAATGCGCGGCTCGATTCGATCGGTTTCCTGATCGACGAACCCCTGTTCTGCGGCAATCTGCGCGACACGCTGAAACATGTGCCCGACATGCCGCGTGCGCTGTCGCGCCTCGCACTCGACCGCGGCGGCCCGCGCGATCTCTGGGCGATCCGCCAGGGCCTGGAAGCGGCGGCGGGACTTGCAGGCCTGCTCGACAAGGCGATGCTGCCCGAAGAGCTCGGCCAGGCATTGTCCGGGCTGCAGGCGCTTCCCGCAGCCTTGGAAAAGCTGCTTGCCGAAACGCTTGCCGATGAATTGCCGCTGTTGAAACGCGACGGCGGTTTTCTGCGCGACGGCGCCAGCGCCGAACTCGACGAGGTCCGGGCGCTGCGCGACCAGTCGCGCCGGGTCATCGCCGGCCTGCAATTGCAATATGCCGAGGAAACCGGCATCCGGTCGCTGAAGATCAAGCACAACAATATCCTCGGCTATTTCATCGAGGTCACCGCCGGCAATGCTGCGCCGATGACCGATACGGCGGAGGCCAAGGCGCGCTTCATCCACCGCCAGACAATGGCGAGCGCGATGCGCTTCACCACCACCGAACTTGCCGATCTCGAAAGCCGCATCGCCAATGCCGCCGACCGGGCGCTTTCGATCGAACTTGCAGCCTTCGACAGGATGACGGCGGCCGTGGTTGCGGAAGCCGAGGCGATCAAATCGGGCGCGAAGGCGCTTGCCGTCATCGACGTCGCCGCGGGCCTGGCGCTTCTCGCCGAAGAGCAGGCCTATTGCCGCCCGCAGGTCGACGGCTCGAAGATGTTTGCCATCGAGGGCGGGCGCCATCCGGTCGTCGAGCAGGCGCTGCGGCGGCAGGCGGGCGGGCCCTTCGTCGCCAATCATTGCGATCTGTCGCCGAAGACCGGCGACCGGGACGGGGCGATCTGGCTCTTGACCGGCCCGAACATGGGCGGCAAGTCGACCTTTCTGCGCCAGAACGCGCTGATCGC
Organism: Rhizobium sp. BK591; assembly: GCF_014195045.1. NCBI lineage: Bacteria > Pseudomonadati > Pseudomonadota > Alphaproteobacteria > Hyphomicrobiales > Rhizobiaceae > Rhizobium > Rhizobium sp. BK591. The sequence goes on along the minus strand of NZ_JACIAZ010000004.1, from coordinate 331,458 downwards.
TATCCTGGCGCAGATGGGCTCCTTCGTGCCGGCGACATCAGCCCATATCGGCATCGTCGACCGGCTTTTCTCCCGCGTCGGCGCCTCCGACGATCTGGCGCGCGGGCGCTCCACCTTCATGGTCGAGATGGTGGAAACGGCTGCGATCCTCAACCAGGCGAGCGACCGTTCGCTCGTCATCCTCGACGAGATCGGCCGCGGCACCGCCACCTTTGACGGCCTGTCGATCGCCTGGGCGGCCGTCGAACACCTGCATGAGGTCAATCGCTGCCGCGGCCTCTTCGCCACGCATTTCCATGAGCTGACCGTGCTTTCGGAAAAGCTTGGCCGGCTGTCGAACGCCACGATGCGCGTCAAGGAATGGGACGGCGACGTCATCTTCCTGCACGAGGTCGGGCCGGGGGCGGCGGATCGCTCCTACGGCATCCAGGTCGCGCGCCTTGCCGGGCTGCCGGCCTCGGTCGTGGCGCGGGCCCGCGACGTGCTTACCCGTCTGGAAGATGCTGACCGCAAAAACCCGGCGAGCCAGCTGATCGACGACCTGCCGCTCTTCCAGGTGGCGGTGCGCCGCGAGGACACGGCCCGCGGCCCGTCCAAGGTCGAGGAGGCGCTGAAGGCGATGAGCCTTGACGATATGACGCCGCGCGAGGCAATGGACGCACTTTACGACCTCAAGAAGAAACTGAAATAGGAGCGGCGCGCCATGTTCATGGAAAAACTGGTTCGCGAAACCGAGCGCCTCTCGCTCATCTGCTCCATGCTCGACACGATGCGGCGCGCCGATAAGGACCGCAATGCGCGTGGCTGGACCTCGCCGATCGGCATGCTGAAAATCACCCGCTGCTGCGCCGTGATCTGCGAGCTCGGCTCCGCGATCGCCAAGGCGGGTTATCGCGAATGCGACAGGCAGACGATCGAGGAGATCATGGGCGAGACACGCCAGGTGCTGCATTTGCTGAATGCGCGGGCCGCCAGCTGAAGTTTTCGCAAAAAGCCCGCGCCTTGCGTCAAAGCGCCCTCGCCTCTTGCCGTGAACCAACACCATTTCGCCAAATTTAAAGGTTCTTGCAGTATGAAAGCCCGTGTCAATCGCCGGGCAAAGGGGCTATAGCGCATGCAGACGAAACAAGCGGCAGACCGTGAACCGGCAGTCCGGCATGAACAGGAAACCGCCCCGGCGACAGCGATGCGCGACCTCGATTTCTCCAATATCCTCGATGTCGAATTGCTGCAGAAGCAGTGCGACGCCGTTGCCGAGGCCAACAGCAACCGGCCCGACCTCCTGCGCGCCGATCTTCTGGCGGTGCTGAAAAAGGCGAGCGCGGAAGGCCGGCAGAAGGCGCGCGCCGCCCTCTTGGCCGACGGCGGTGGGCTCAATTGCGCCTACCGGATTTCCTGGCTGCAAGACCAGATCATCACCGTCCTCTACAATTTTGCCACCGCCCATATCTTTCCGCGGCAGAAGGACAAGTTCGCGGTCACCGCCGTTGGCGGCTATGGCCGCGACACGCTGGCGCCGGGTTCGGATATCGACCTGCTCTTCCTCTTCCTGCCGAGACCGGCCGAAGAGACGCACAAGGCGGTCGAATTCATGCTCTACGTGCTCTGGGACATGGGCTTCAAGGTCGGCCACGCCACCCGCACGGTGGAGGAATGCATCGCGCTTTCTAAATCCGACATGACGATCCGCACCGCTATCCTCGAGATGCGCTATATCTGCGGCCTGCAGCGGCTGGAAACCGAACTCGAGACCCGCTTCGACAAGGAGATCGTCACCGGCACCGGCCCGGAATTCATCGCCGCCAAGCTTGCCGAGCGCGACGAGCGCCACCGCAAGGCCGGGGACACACGTTATCTCGTCGAACCGAATGTCAAGGAAGGCAAGGGCGGGCTTCGCGACCTGCACACGCTGTTCTGGATCTCGAAATATTATTATCACGTGCGCGACCAGGCGGAGCTGGTCAAGCTCGGCGTGCTGTCCAAACACGAATACCGTCTGCTCGAGAAAGCCGACGATTTTCTCTGGGCGGTGCGTTGCCATATGCACTTCCTGACCGGCAAGGCCGAGGAGCGCCTGTCCTTCGACATCCAGCGCGAGATCGCCGAAGCCTTCGGCTATCACACCCGCCCGGGCCTTTCGGCCGTCGAGCGCTTCATGAAGCACTATTTCCTGGTCGCCAAGGATGTCGGCGATCTCACGCGCATCCTCTGCGCCGCGCTCGAAGACCAGCAGGCGAAGACGATCCCCGGCCTGACCGGCGTCATCAGCCGCTTCACCCATCGCAACCGCAAGATCGCCGGCAGCGTCGAATTCGTCGAAGACCGCGGCCGCATTGCGCTCGCCGATCCGGAAGTCTTCAAGCGCGATCCGGTCAACATCATCCGGCTCTTCCACGTCGCCGACATCAACGGGCTGGAATTCCATCCGGACGCGCTGAAACGCGTCACCCGGTCGCTTGCCCTGATCGATAATAGCCTGCGGGAAAACGACGAGGCGAACCGCCTGTTCATGTCGATCCTGACGTCGAAGCGCGATCCGGCGCTCATCCTGCGCCGCATGAACGAGGCCGGCGTGCTCGGCCGCTTCATCCCCGAATTCGGCAAGATCGTCGCGATGATGCAGTTCAACATGTATCACCACTATACGGTCGATGAACATCTGATCCGCACCGTCGACATTCTCTCCGAGATCGACAAGGGGCGCGCCGAGGAGCTGCATCCGCTTGCCAACAAGCTGATCTCGGGCATCGAGGACCGCGAGGCGCTTTATCTCGCCGTTCTTCTCCACGACATCGCCAAGGGCCGCCAGGAGGATCATTCGATCGCCGGCGCCCGCGTCGCCCGCAAACTCTGCGCCCGCTTCGCCCTGTCGCAGAAGCAGACCGAAATCGTCGTCTGGCTGATCGAGGAACATCTGACGATGTCGATGGTGGCGCAGACCCGCGACCTCACCGACCGCAAGACGATCACCGATTTCGCCGACCGGGTGCAGTCGCTCGAGCGGCTGAAGATGCTGTTGATCCTGACGATCTGCGATATCCGCGCCGTCGGTCCGGGCGTCTGGAACGGCTGGAAGGGCCAGCTGCTGCGCACCCTCTATTATGAAACTGAATTGCTGCTCGCCGGCGGCTTTTCCGAGGTTTCCCGCAAGGAGCGGGCCAATGCCGCCGCCGAGGCGCTGCATGCGGCCCTTGCCGACTGGAGCCAGAAGGACCGCAACACCTATACGAAGCTGCACTACCAGCCCTATCTGCTCTCCGTGCCGCTGGAAGACCAGATTCGCCACGCGAATTTCATCCGTCAGGCCGACAAAGCGGGCCAGGCGCTCGCCACCACGGTGCGGACCGACAGTTTCCATGCGATCACCGAGATCACCGTGCTGTCGCCCGACCATCCGCGGCTGCTCGCCGTCATCGCGGGCGCCTGTGCCGCGGCCGGCGCCAACATCGTCGACGCGCAGATCTTCACGACATCGGACGGGCGGGCGCTCGACACCATCCATGTCAGCCGCGAATTTCCCGACGATGCCGACGAGCTGCGCCGGGCCGCGACGATCGGCCGGATGATCGAGGATGTGCTTTCCGGCCGCAAGCGGCTGCCCGAGGTCATCGCCACGCGCACGCGCAACCGCAAGAAAAGCAAGGCCTTCGTCATTCCGCCGTCGGTCAACATCACCAACAGCCTGTCGAACAAGTTCACGGTCATCGAGGTCGAATGCCTCGACCGGCCGGGATTGCTGTCGGAAATCACCGCCGTGCTCTCCGATCTGTCGCTCGACATCCAGTCGGCCCGCATCACCACCTTCGGCGAGAAGGTGATCGACACCTTCTACGTCACCGATCTGGTCGGCCAGAAAATCTCCGGCGACAGCAAGCGCGCCAACATCACCGCCCGGATGAAGGCGGTCATGGCCGAGGAGGAAGACGAGCTGCGCGAGCGCATGCCTTCCGGCATCATCGCGCCGGCCGCCACCGCCCGGACCCCGACTTCCGCCGAAAAGAAAGCCGGTTCCCCCATATGAGCATGAGCCCCAACGCATGAGCCTCGTCAAGAAATTCGCGACCGTCGGCGGCGCCACCCTCGGCAGCCGCATCTTCGGCTTCGCCCGTGAAACGCTGATGGCGGCGGCGCTGGGCACCGGACCGATGGCCGACGTCTTCTACGCCGCCTTCCGCTTTCCGAACCTCTTCCGCCGGCTGTTTGCCGAGGGCGCTTTCAACGCCGCCTTCGTGCCGCTCTTTGCCAAGGAGATCGAGGCGAACGGCACGGAGGGCGCCAAGCGCTTTTCGGAAGAAGTCTTCGGCGTGTTGTTTTCGGTGCTGCTGCTCATCACCATCGTGATGGAGCTTGCCATGCCGCTCTTGGTGCGCTTCGTCATCGCGCCGGGTTTTGCCGACGATCCCGACAAATTCTCGATCACCATCCGCATGGCGGCGGTGATGTTTCCCTATCTGATGTGCATGTCGCTGACGGCGATGATGAGCGGCATGCTGAATTCACTGCATCATTTCTTCGCCGCCGCCATCGCGCCGGTTTTCCTCAACGTGGTGATGATCGGGGCGCTGTTTTATGCGCTCTATACCGGCGCCGATCCGCTGGCGACGGCCTGGTATCTCTCCTGGGGCGTTCTTGCCGCCGGCGTGCTGCAGCTCGCCGTCGTCTATGTCGGCGTGCTTGCGGCCGGCATGAGCATCGGCTTCCGCTTCCCGAAGATGACGCCCAACGTCAAGCGGCTGCTGATCCTGGCGGTGCCGGCCGCGGTGACCGGCGGCATCACCCAGATCAACCAGCTGATCGGCCAGGCGATCGCCTCCTCGCGCGACGGCGCCATCGCAGCGCTGCAATATGCCGACCGCATCTACCAGCTGCCGCTCGGCGTCGTCGGTGTGGCCGTCGGCGTCGTGCTTCTGCCGGAGCTTGCCCGGGCGCTGAAGGGCGGCAATTTGCGCGAGGCTGGAAACCTGCAGAACCGCTCGATCGAATTCGTGCTGTTCCTGACGATTCCCGCCGCCTTCGCGCTCTGGATCCTCTCCGACGAGATCATCCGCGTGCTCTATGAGCGCGGCGCCTTCCATCAGGAAAACACCGCCGTCGTCGGCGCGATCCTGGCGATTTACGGCATCGGCCTGCCGGCCTTCGTGCTGATCAAGGCGCTGCAGCCGGGGTTTTATGCCCGCGAGGACACCAAGACGCCGATGCGCTTTTCGGCCATCGCAGTCGCCACCAACTGCGCCACGGCGCTGACCCTCTTCCCCTATATGGGCGCGCCCGGCATCGCCGTTGCCGAAGCCACCGCCGGCTGGATCAGCACCGTGCTGCTGTTCACCACGCTGTTGCGCCGCGGCCATCTGACATGGGAATGGGCGCTGGCAAAACGCGCCGCCCTGTTGGTCGTCGCCGCAGCCGTCATGGGGGCGGCCATCGTCTTCCTCAAGCAATATTGGGCGCCGTGGCTCGCCTCCGGCGCGCCGCTTCTCACCAAGATCGGCGCCCTCGGACTGCTGATTGCGATCGCCATGCTGGTCTATTTCGCCGCCGCCTTCCTGATCGGCGGGGCGGATCTCGGCATGATAAGGCGCAATCTGAACCGCAAGCCGGCCCCGGCAGAAGACGCGTAATCGCGCTGTAGCGCATCGGCCCGAAAATCGGAATCGATTTTCGGAAAGCGCGATGCGAAGATTGAAAGTGTTAGAGCGTCCTTTGTGCGTCCGAAAGGACGCACGGCGCTCTAGCAGTCGACCCAGCGCCTTTGCGGTCCGACGTCGACATGGACGATGCCATTGCAATAGGTGCCGATGCCGCCGATGCCGGGCGCACTTCTTGCCGCCGCGATGATGGTGCGTTCCGAGAGACCGGGCATCCTGATATCGGCCGCCAGGCATTTCCCATGTAGGGAGCCATGGCGGCGGGGATGCGGTCTGTGGCCAGAGGTTATTACCGGGCGTCGCCCGGTCTTTGCGGCAATATGCGACAGGATCGCCCGCAGCCGTTCGGGAAAGCAGCCGGCCCGGACGCTGACGGTCTGCACGGTGTAGGCGGTGCGCGCCTCATGTTGGGGAAGATGGACGGCGTGCCTTTTGATCTCTTGACCGACAGCACCCGTTGCTGATTGTAGGGCGAAAAGGCCTGCCATGGCGAGCAAAGTTGCGTTCTGCATGGTCGCTCCGATCGGCTATCCGGCGACCCCAACGGCACCGGCATCAGGCGGAGGATTTTCAGTTCAAAAAAAGCTTTTCTGTGAAATTTTATACTCAATTGTGAGTAAATAGCTTGATCAATTCGGCTTAAAATAACGGATATTTCCGATCCAAAATGGAATAAACGTCTCAATCGGGAGATAGACATGACGATCCAGTCGCTTTTCCTCGTCACCCTCGTGGTCGACGACTACGACCGCGCCAAGACCTTTTATTGCGATGCCCTCGGCTTCGACTGCCTGCAGGATGAGCGACAGCCAGAGGGCAAACGTTGGGTGGTGGTGAAGCCCAAGGGCGAAGACGGAGCGGCGTTTCTGCTGGCGCAGGCGGCAAATGCGGCGCAGCGGGCGGCAATCGGCAATCAAACGGGCGGGCGTGTCGGCTTCTTTCTGAAGACCGACGATTTCATGCGCGACCATGCCGCGATGCTGGCCGCCGGCGTGCGTTTTCTGGAGGCGCCGCGCCATGAGCTCTACGGCACGGTCGCGGTCTTTGCGGATCCCTACGGCAACACCTTCGATCTGATCCAGCATCACGCGGCCTGAACCCCTTGATTGCGACCGGGCGGCCGTGCATAAGCCGCGGCGTTAGCAACATGGGTGAAAACCCTGCCGCATAACGCAGCAATTTGAACTGTTACAGCGTCCTTTGCGCGCCTGAAAAGACGCGCGGCGCTGTGGGCCCTCCACCAGCCTATTGAGGACGACATGAGCGAATTCAAGAAACTCGTATTCTCCGGCGTGCAGCCGACCGGCAATCTGCATCTCGGCAATTATCTCGGCGCGATCCGCCGGTTCGTGGCGCTGCAGGAAGGCAATGACTGCATCTATTGCGTCGTCGACATGCATGCGCTCACCGCCCAGCTCGTGCATGAGGACATGCCGAGCCAGACGCGCTCGATCGCCGCCGCCTTCATCGCCGCCGGCATCGATCCGGAAAAACATATCGTCTTCAACCAGTCGGCCGTGCCGCAGCATGCCGAACTCGCCTGGATCTTCAACTGCGTCGCCCGCATCGGCTGGATGAACCGCATGACGCAGTTCAAGGATAAGGCCGGCAAGGACCGCGAGCAGGCCTCGCTCGGGCTTTACGCCTATCCGAGCCTGATGGCGGCCGACATTCTCGTCTATCGCGCCACCCATGTGCCAGTCGGTGAGGACCAGAAGCAGCATCTGGAGCTTGCCCGCGACATCGCGATGAAGTTCAACCTCGATTATGCCGAGCATATCGGCAGGACCGACTACGGCATCGACATCACCGTCGGCAACGAGCCGGTGCACGCCTATTTCCCGATGGTCGAGCCGCTGATCGGCGGACCGGCGCCGCGGGTCATGTCGCTGCGCGACGGCACCAAGAAAATGTCGAAATCCGATCCTTCCGACCTGTCGCGCATCAACCTGATGGACGACGAGGACGCGATCTCGAAGAAGATCCGCAAGGCAAAGACCGATCCGGACGGTTTGCCGAGCGAGGTCGACGGGCTGCAGGGCCGTCCGGAAGCCGACAATCTGGTGGCGATCTATGCCGCACTTGCCGACAAGTCGAAGGCGGATGTGCTGGCCGAATTCGGCGGCCAGCAATTCTCCGTCTTCAAGCCGGCGCTGGTCGACCTCGCCATCCAGGTGCTGGCGCCGATCACCGGCGAAATGCGCCGGCTGATGGACGACACCAGCCATATCGACGCGATCCTGCGCCAGGGCGGCGAGCGCGCCAGGGCACGCGCCGAGGTGACGATGCGCCAGGTGCGCGACGTCATCGGCTTCCTCTACTGAGATAGATCTCCTCTTCTCCCCGCCGCGGGAGAAGAGGATTTTGTTCTCGGACATCAGGGCAAAAACTGGGCTTGCAAATTTCCCGCTTCGGGTGTCAGAGTCCGCGCCATGGTATCGAAACGACTCTCACGGCTCGAAGGTCATCGCCGCAAATTCATGGCGGTGATCGACGGTACACCCGAATGCCAACGCGCCGTTCATTATGCCGGCCGGCGCGCGAAGAATTCCAATGGCGGGCTGGTGCTGCTCTACGTCATCCCCGACGGGGATTTCCAGCAATGGCTTGGAGTCGAGGAGATCATGCGGGCGGAAGCGCGCGAGGAGGCCGAGGCGGTCGTTGCCAAGATCGCCCAGATCGTGCGCGAAACGATCGGTATCGAGCCCGAGATCGTCATCCGCGAGGGCAGTGCGGCCGAACAGATCAATACCGTGATCGAGGAAGACCGCGACGTGGCGATCCTGGTCCTGGCCGCCGGTTCGGCCAAGGAAGGCCCGGGGCCGCTGGTCTCGTCGGTCGCCGGCCGCGCCGCCGCCTTTCCGATCCCGGTCACCGTGCTGCCGGATACGCTGACCAACGAGGAAATCGACGCCCTCTGCTAGCTTTTCTTGAGTACAAGTCTCTTGATTAGCTCAGGCAATGGGCTTATCTTCTTTTGAAGAATTCTAAAGACGGCGGAGCCGACGGGCCGTCCGCATGGAGAACCAGATGTTCATTCAGACCGAAGCCACGCCGAACCCCGCCACGCAGAAGTTCCTGCCGGGCAAGGTGGTGATGGAAAACGGCACGGCCGAGTTCCGCAGCGCGCAAGAAGCTGAAGCGTCGCCGCTCGCCGCCCGCCTGTTCGAAATCCCCGGCGTCACCGGCGTCTATTTCGGCTATGATTTCATATCCGTCTCCAAGGACAATGCCGAATGGCAGCATCTTAAGCCGGCTATATTGGGCTCGATCATGGAGCACTTCATGTCCGGCAAGCCGGTTATGGGCGATGCCTCCATCCTCTCCGAAGACGCCGATGCCGGCGACGAATTCTTCGACGAAGGCGATGAATCGATCGTGCTGACCATCAAGGAGCTTCTGGAGACCCGCGTGCGCCCGGCCGTTGCCCAGGACGGCGGCGACATCACCTTCCGCGGCTTCAAGGACGGCAAGGTCTATTTGAACATGAAGGGTTCTTGCGCCGGCTGCCCATCCTCGACGGCAACGCTGAAGCACGGCGTGCAGAACCTGCTGCGCCATTTCGTTCCGGAAGTGCAGGAAGTGATTGCCGCTTAAAAATCTTGAATTCGTCCCTGTCGTTCATCTCAGGTTCGGCCAGGCGAATTTATCGATAGGCGACACTGGTTTATTCGGAAATTGATGGCATGATCATTCTGGCGCTCGACACGGCAGGTGTAGATTGCGCTGCCGGCGTCTACGACAGCGGCAGGAATACGATGCTGGGGGAGGCATCGGACATGATCGGCAAGGGGCATGCTGAACATCTGATTGGTATCGTCGATCGCGCGCTGGATCAGGCGGGACTTGCCCTTTCTGATATCGACCGGCTTGCCGTCACCATCGGTCCCGGCTCCTTTACCGGTATCCGCGTCGGTGTTGCCGCAGCCCGCGGTTTTGCGCTTTCCCTCAATGTGCCGGCCGTCGGCGTTACCACGCTCGAAGTCATGGCCGCTGCCCAGCGCGACAAGACGCCTGATCGCGCGGTGCTCGCGGCAATGGACGCCAAGCGGGACGAAATCTATCTCCAATCCTTTGCAGCCGACGGTTCTCCGCTCGACGCCCCCCGGGCGGTCAGCATTGGGGAGGCCCAGGCTTTTGCCGCCGGCTTCGACGGCGAGATCACCGGTTCGGCAACACCGCTGCTGAAGGCGGATGCCGGCGGCGATCACGCCAACCGATTCCCGATCTCCGTGGTGGCGCGCCTCGGTGCTGCCGCCTCCCCCGATTCCGGAAAGCCGAAGCCCCTTTATCTGCGCGGACCCGATGCCAAGCCGCAGGCCGGGTATGCGATTGCCCGACGAGTATGACGATGCTGGAAGCCTATCTGACGCTGAAACCGGAATTCGAAATCATCGCCATGGAGCGCGAGGATTGCCGCGATGTCGCCATCCTGCACGGCGAGCGCTTCGCCCGGCCCTGGGGCGACGGTGAATTTCACGGCCTGCTGATGCAGGACACCGTGTTCGGCTTCGTCGCGCGCCAGACCAACGCCATCCTGAAAAAGCCGCTTCCGGGGTTCATTCTTGCCCGCCATGTCGCCGGCGAGGCGGAGATCCTGACGATCGCCGTGCAGGCGAAGGTCGCCCGCGCCGGGCTTGGCTGGCGGCTGATGCAGGCGGCGATGCGCGAGGCGCGCGCCCGCGGCGGCGAGAGCATGTTTCTCGAGGTCGACAACGGCAATACCGCAGCGCTTGGCCTCTACCGCAAGCTCGGCTTCGAAAAAGTCGGCGAGCGCCAAGGTTACTACAAGCAGGAAAACGGCGCCCTCTCCACGGCGCTTGTCATGAAGCGCGTTCTTCGGTAGTTCCCTGTCAGCGAGATGACATGCAGGCCGGCGCGAACGCCGTGCGGCGTTGTCGAAACACGAATTTCTTTAAAGGCGGGCCATGTCTGATGTAGCCAAGACCCTTGAGGAGCTTTGCACCGAACGCGGCATGCGCATGACCGAGCAGCGCCGCGTGATCGCGCGCATCCTGGAAGACTCGGAAGACCATCCCGACGTCGAAGAACTCTACCGCCGCTCGGTGAAGGTCGATGCGAAGATCTCGATCTCGACCGTCTACCGCACCGTGAAACTGTTCGAGGACGCGGGCATCATCGCCCGCCACGATTTCCGCGACGGGCGCTCGCGCTACGAAACGGTGCCGGAAGAACATCACGACCACCTGATCGACCTGAAGACCGGCACGGTGATCGAATTCCGTTCGCCCGAGATCGAGGCGCTGCAGGAGCGTATTGCCCGCGAGCATGGGTTCCGGCTGGTCGACCATCGTCTGGAGCTCTACGGCGTTCCGTTGAAGAAGGAAGACCTCTGAAGCAATGGCAGCCCGGGAGACCAGCATTTGATCGCCTGGCTGCGCATCGCCTTGGCCGCTGTCGTCATTCTCGCGGCCAGCATCGTGCTGATGCCGCTGCAGCTGCTGGCGCTCTATTTCGACTGGCGGCTGCGCCGCAGGCTCCCGCGCATCTGGCACCGCATCGTCTGCTATTGCCTCGGCATCCGCGTCCGCGTGACCGGCAGGCTGGAAGACCGCCGGCCGCTGATGCTCTGTTCCAACCATTCGTCCTGGATGGATATCATGGTGATGTCGGCCGTTGCCGACGTCGCCTTCATCGCCAAGATCGAGGTGCGCGACTGGCCGATCTTCGGCACGCTCGCCAAGCTGCAGAAGAGCGTCTTCGTCGTGCGCGAGGAGAGGCGCAAGACCGGTCACCAGGCAAACGAGATCGCCGGGCGCATGGCCGACGGCGAGATCGTCGTGCTCTTCCCCGAGGGCACGACCTCGGACGGCAACCGGCTGCTGGAGGTCAAGTCTTCGCTGTTCGGCGCCGCCGCGATGGCCGTGCCCTATTCGCCAACGGGAACCGTCGTGGTGCAGCCGGTGGCGGTTGCCTATACCCGCGTGCACGGTATCGCCATGGGCCGCTATCACAGGCCGCTCGCCGCCTGGCCGGGTGATATCGAACTCCTGCCGCATCTCCTCGATATCGTCCGATGCGGCGCCATCGACGCCGAGGTTTCCTTCGGCGAGGCGGTGGATTACCGCACCGAGACCAATCGCAAGGAGGTGAGCGCGACGATCGCCTTGCGCATCCGCAACCTCCTGAACAGCCGCCTGCGCGGGAGGGAAATCTCCTGAAACAAGATTTCGATTTTCTCGGGCGGCAAAAACCACTAAATAGCGCGCCATGACACAGGACAGCGCCCTTCTCCAGGCCCCGGAGGCAATCCCCGACGGCAGCAACAGCCGCAAGGTCTTCATCAAGACCTATGGCTGCCAGATGAACGTCTACGATTCGACGCGCATGAGCGATGCGCTCGCCCGTGACGGCTATGAGCCGACCGAAGACATGGAAGAGGCGGACCTCGTTCTGCTCAACACCTGTCACATCAGAGAGAAGGCGGCCGAGAAGGTCTATTCGGCGCTCGGGCGGCTGCGCGAGATGAAAAAGAAGAAGGCGGCGGATGGCCGGGAGATGATGATCGGCGTTGCCGGCTGCGTCGCCCAGGCCGAAGGCGAGGAGATCCTGCGCCGGGCGCCTGCCGTCGACGTCGTCATCGGCCCGCAGACCTATCACCGCCTGCCGGAGGCGCTGCGCCGGGCCAAGCAGGGTCAACGCGTCGTCGATACGGAATATGCGATCGAGGACAAGTTCGAGCATCTGCCGATCGCAGAGAGCCGAAAAATCCGCGCCCGCGGCGTCACCGCTTTCCTGACGGTGCAAGAGGGCTGCGACAAGTTCTGCACGTTCTGCGTCGTGCCCTATACGCGCGGCTCGGAAGTGTCGCGGCCGGTTTCCCAGATCGTCGAGGAAGCTGAAAAGCTCGTCGAGGGCGGGGTGCGCGAGATCACCCTGCTCGGGCAGAACGTCAATGCCTGGCACGGCGCCGGGCCGGGTGGCGAGGCGTGGAGCCTCGGCGACCTGCTCTACCGCCTTGCCGAGATCCCCGGCCTGGCGCGGCTGCGCTATACCACCAGCCATCCACGCGACATGGACGACCGGCTGATCGACGCCCATCGCGACTTGAGAGCGCTGATGCCCTATCTGCACCTGCCGGTGCAATCGGGGTCGGACCGTATCTTGAAAGCGATGAACCGACGCCACACGGCGGCCGAATATCTGACGCTGATCGAGCGCATCCGCACGGTGCGGCCCGACATCGCCCTGTCTGGCGATTTCATCACCGGCTTTCCGGGGGAGACAGACAAGGATTTTGAGGATACACTCAGGCTTGTGGAGGAGGTTCGTTATGCACAGGCCTTCTCGTTCAAATACTCGACACGGCCGGGCACTCCCGGCGCGGAACTGAAGGACCAGGTGCCGGAAGAGATCAAGGCAGAACGGCTGGAACGCCTGCAAACGCTTCTCCTGAAGCAGCAGCAGGAATTTGCCGAATCCTGCATCGGCAAAGAGATCGACCTGTTGCTCGAAAAGCCCGGTCGCATGCCGGAACAACTGATCGGACGTTCTCCCTGGCTTCAATCCGTGAATGTTGATGCAAAAGCATCGCAAATCGGTGACATTATTAAAGTGCGAATCACCGGAACCGGAACGAACAGCCTGTTTGCCGAACGCGCAGAGGCTGCGGTTTAACCCAAGGAGCCCGACCGCTTGAACGGACAAGAATTGGTTTCTTCTTCACCGCGCCACCCCCGCACGCCGAGCGATACCAATCACTTCGTCCTGACGTTCGAGAACAACCGCTTCGCTAGCGAGCTCTTCGGTCAATTCGACCAGAACCTCAAGCTGCTCGAGGAACGGCTCAATATCGATGCGCGGGCGCGGGGCAATTCGGTCGTCATCACAGGCGATATCGTGACCACCAACCAGGCGCGGCGCACGCTCGACTATCTCTATGAAAAGCTTCAGAAAGGCGGCAGCGTGGAAAGATCCGATGTCGAGGGCGCAATCCGCATGGCGGTCGCCGCCGACGATCAGCTCAGCCTGCCCACAATGGAGCGCAAGGCAAAGCTGACGATGGCACAGGTTTCCACCCGCAAGAAAACGATCATCGCCCGCACCCCGACCCAGGACGCCTATATCAGGGCGCTGGAGCGTGCCGAGCTGGTCTTCGGCGTCGGCCCGGCCGGCACCGGCAAGACCTATCTCGCCGTCGCCCATGCCGCCCAGCTCCTGGAGCGCGGGGCGGTCGAAAAGATCATCCTGTCGCGTCCGGCGGTCGAAGCCGGCGAGCGCCTCGGCTTCCTGCCCGGCGACATGAAAGAAAAGGTCGATCCCTATCTTCGCCCGCTCTATGATGCGCTCTATGACATGATCCCGGCCGACAAGGTCGATCGGGCGATCACCGCCGGCGTCATCGAAATCGCGCCGCTCGCTTTCATGCGCGGCCGGACGCTGGCCAACGCCGCCATCATCCTCGACGAAGCGCAGAACACGACATCGATGCAGATGAAGATGTTCCTGACGCGTCTCGGCGAAAATGCGCGCATGATCGTCACCGGCGACCCGAGCCAGATCGACCTGCCGCGCGGTGTCAAATCCGGCCTCGTCGAGGCGCTGCAGCTTCTGAACGGCGTCGAGGGCATCTCGATCGTGCGCTTCAAGGATACCGATGTCGTGCGCCATCCGCTGGTCGGGCGCATCGTCAGGGCCTATGATTCCACCTATGCCGTCGAAGCCGAAGACGTCAGCCGGCAGGACTGATGGCCGAACTCGACATCCAGATCAGCGTCGAGGATATCGGCTGGCCCGGCGAGGAGACGCTGCTGTCGTTTTGCGAACGCGTGCTCAGCGCCGCGGCAATCTATCTCCGCGACAGCGAGAAGCAGCCCTTCCCCAAGATGCCGCCCGAGGTTTCGCTCGTCTTTACCGACGATGCCTCGATCCAGGACATCAACGCCGAATGGCGCGGCAAGGACAAGGCGACCAATGTGCTGTCGTTTCCGGCCTTTCCGGTGCAGCCCGGCAAAATGCCCGGTCCGATGCTCGGCGACATCATCATCGCCCGGGAGACGGTGGAGCGGGAAGCCCACGAGCTCGAAAAGAGTTTCGACGACCACCTGACCCATCTTCTGGTGCACGGTTTCTTGCATCTTCTCGGCTACGACCATATGAATAGTGCTGAAGCCGAAATTATGGAGGGGCTGGAGACTCGCATTTTGGCGCAGCTCGGCCTATCTGATCCCTACGAGGGTCAAGACCTTAAAATGGAACCATGAGCGACTTTACGACGAAGCCGGCGGCAGACGCCAAGGACTCCGAGCCATCCTCCTCTTCGGACGAGGCGGGCAGTAGTAGTCGGCCATCCGGCCGATCCCAATCCTTCTGGTCGCGCGCCGCGCGCATCCTTCGCCCGCAGCAGGGCTCGCGACTGCGCGAGGATCTCGCCGACGCGCTGATGACCGATGCGGCCGGCGACGACGCCTTTTCGCCCGACGAACGGGCGATGCTGCACAATATCCTGCGCTTCCGCGAGGTGCGCGTCGCCGACGTGATGGTGCCGCGCGCCGATATCGAGGCGGTCGACCAGAACATCACCATCGGCGAATTGATGATCCTGTTCGAGGAATCCGGCCGCTCGCGCATGCCCGTCTATGCCGATACGCTCGACGATCCGCGCGGCATGGTGCATATCCGCGACCTGCTCTCCTATGTCGCCAAGCAGGCGCGCAACAAGCGCCGCGGCCCGGCGAAACCGGCCGCTGGCGTACCGGCGATCGAGGTTGCGCCTGAGAACATCCAGAAGCCCACGCGTTCGGCCAAGCCAAATTTCGATCTCGCCCGCGTCGACCTGCAGAAGACGCTGGCCGAGGCCGGCATCATCCGCAAGATCCTGTTCGTGCCGCCGTCGATGCTGGCGTCCGACCTGTTGCGCCGCATGCAGGTGAACCGCACCCAGATGGCGCTGGTCATCGACGAATATGGCGGCACCGACGGGCTCGCCTCGCACGAGGACATCGTCGAAATGGTGGTCGGCGACATCGACGACGAACATGACGACGAAGAGGTGATGTTCAAGCGCGTCGCCGAAGACGTCTTCATCGCCGATGCTCGTGTCGAACTGGAAGAGATCGCCGAAGCGATCGGGCCGGATTTCGACATCAGCGAGCAGGTCGACGAGGTCGATACGCTGGGCGGGCTGATCTTCTCGGCGCTCGGCCGCATCCCGGTGCGCGGCGAGGTCGTCCAGGCATTGCCCGGCTTCGAATTCCATATTCTCGACGCCGATCCGCGCCGCATCAAGCGGCTGCGTATCACCCGCAAGCGCCATGCGATGCGCCGCCGCGCCAAGGCGGATGGCGACTCCACTCCCGGCTCCGAGACCGGCGACGACCGGCCGGCGGAATCGGCTGCCAACTAGCGCTTCGGCCCGAAAATTGGAATCGATTTTCGGAAAGCACGATGCGTGAAGGTTGGAGCGTCGCATTCCATTTGATTGATGCGATGCCCTTCAGTTGTTGGTTTTTGTGCCTGTCGTTGTCCCGGCACCGCCGCACATCTCCGGGCGACATGCATTAACATCCATTAACAGGACAAAGAGCCGCTTTTTTGAAAGACTGCGAACGGGTTGATTCGCGGTTTGATGGGAGTGCGCATGGAGCGGCTTGCGGACAGGGTTATCCTCGTCTGGGGTTTCAAACGGTCGCTGCTGGCCATCGCCGCCGGAGCATTTGCGGTTCTGGCGCTGCCGCCCATCGGCTTTTTCGCGGCAATGTTCATCTCCTTCGCGCTGCTCGTCTGGCTGATCGACGGGGTGGCGGCTTCGCCTGAAAGCGGCTTGGTCGGCAGGCTGTGGCCGGCATTTGCAACCGGCTGGCTGTTCGGCTTCGGCTATTTCGTCGCGGGCCTGTGGTGGCTCGGCCATGCGCTGCTGGTCGATCAGGAGGAATTCGCCTGGGCGCTGCCCTTAGCCATCCTCGGGCTGCCGGCCTGTCTGGCGATCTTCTACGGGCTGGCGACCGCCCTTGCCCGCATCTTCTGGTCGGATGGCATGGGGCGGATCGCCGCGCTGGCGGCCGGCTTCGGGCTGATGGAATGGCTGCGAAGCGTGATCCTCACCGGCTTTCCCTGGAACGCCATCGGCTACGGCATGATGCCCGTTCCGCTGATGATGCAGTCGGCGCATGTGATCGGGGCGATGGGGGTGACGGCGCTTGCCGTCTTCATCTTTTCCGCCCCGGCGCTTGCCGGGACACGCCAAGATGCACGCGGCGGCATCGCGCTCGCCGTGGCGCTGTTTGCCGCCCATCTCGGTTACGGGGCCTATGCCCTCCATCTCGCGCCGCGGCCGGAAGCCTTGCCCGAGGACAAGCGGCCGGTGGTGCGGCTGGTGCAGCCTGATATCGATCAGGCGGCGAAGATGGACAACGACGCCGACCGCAATGCGATCTTCGAGACGCATCTGAAGCTGTCGGCCGAAGCGCCGAGGAATGGCGGACGCAAGCCCGACATCATCGTCTGGCCGGAAACCTCGATCCCCTTCATCCTGACAGACAATCAGGATGCGCTGACGCGGATCGCCGATACGCTCGACGACAACCAGATCCTGATCGCCGGCGCCGTCCGCGCCGAGGAGATGGGACCGGGCACGCCTGCGCGCTACTATAATTCCATCTACGTGATCGACGGCCGCGGCCAGATCATCGCCGCCTCCGACAAGGTGCATCTGGTGCCCTTCGGCGAATATCTGCCGTTCGAGGACGTGCTCACCGAATTCGGCATCCAGAATGTCGTCGAGATACCGGGAGGATTTTCGGCCGCGGCAAGCCGGCACCTGCTGGCGCTGCCCGGCGGGCTCAATCTCTATCCGCTGATCTGCTACGAGATTATTTTCCCCGATGAAATGACCGGCGACATCAAAGACGCCAATGCGATCCTCAATATCACCAATGATGCCTGGTTCGGCGCGACACCCGGACCCTATCAGCATTTCCAGCAGGCGCGGGTCCGGGCTGTCGAAACCGGCCTGCCGTTGATTCGTGATGCCAATAGCGGCATTTCGGCGCTGGTGAACGCACATGGGGAAATTATCGCCGGTCTCGATCTCGAGCAAACCGGCTTTATCGATGCAACTCTTGATAGGCTCGGCGAAGGGGACGGAACGCCAATCCCCCGGCAAACATACTTCTGGTTGACCGAGTCGCTGCTCATTTTGATTGCGCTAATTTCTCGTAGAGGTTTTATTTCCGGGTTGAATTGACCAAAAACCCCTAAAATTGCATAGTGATGACAATCGGCGTTCTTAGCGTATGTTTGAAGGTGGGTTCTTACCGCCTGCAACGTGGCGTTTTGGGATGGATCAGGGGCATGCCGGTTAGAAACAGTTGAAATTCTTAGCTAGGGCACGACCATGATTGAAAACAAGAAGAAGCCAAATCCCATCGACATCCACGTTGGCAGCCGTATTCGTCTCCGCCGAACGATGCTTGGCATGAGCCAGGAGAAACTGGGCGAAAGTCTCGGCATTACATTCCAGCAGATCCAGAAATACGAGAAGGGAACCAACCGCGTCGGCGCAAGCCGCCTGCAGAACATCTCGAACATTCTCAATGTTCCGGTTTCCTTTTTCTTCGAGGACGCGCCCGGCGAACATACCGGCTCCATGGGCGGCATGGCCGAGGCCTCCAGCTCGAATTACGTCGTCGATTTCCTGTCTTCCTCGGAAGGCCTGCAGCTCAACCGCGCCTTCGTCAAGATTTCCGATCCCAAGGTTCGCCGCAAGGTCGTGGAGCTGGTGAAGGCGCTTGCGGCTGAAGCCGACGCCGACTGAACCACATCAGGCGTGGAATTCGAAAGGCGGTCGAAAGGCCGCCTTTTCTGCGTTTTTGGGGCAAAATTTGTCACTTTGCCGCAGATATAAAGATATATTTATGTCCTTCTGCGCTTGTCATCAAGCCTCGAACTGAGTACCTACTAGCTGGCTTTTATTCTTTGAGGGGAATCCCGAAATGCGCGCGAATTATCTCTTTACCAGCGAATCTGTTGCCGAGGGTCATCCGGACAAAGTCTGTGACCGCATCTCCGACGAGATCGTCGATCTGGTCTACCGCGAAGCGGCCAAGACCGGCGTCAATCCGTGGGGCGTGCGCATTGCCTGCGAAACGCTGGCGACGACCAACCGCGTCGTCATCGCCGGCGAAGTCCGCCTGCCGCCGAGCCTGATGAAGAAGGACAAGGACGGCAAGGACGTCATCAACCCGTCGAAGTTCAAGGCCGCCGCGCGCCGCGCCATCAAGGATATCGGCTACGAGCAGGACGGCTTCCATTGGAAGAAGGCCAAGATCGACGTGCTGCTGCATTCGCAGTCGGCCGACATCGCGCAGGGCGTCGACAGCGCCGCCGACCAGCAGGGCGACGAGGGCGCCGGCGACCAGGGCATCATGTTCGGTTACGCCTGCCGCGAAACGCCGGACCTGATGCCGGCCCCGATCTATTATTCCCACAAGATCCTGCAGCTGCTGGCAGTCGCCCGCAAGAAGGGCGACGGCGAAGTCGCCAAGCTCGGCCCCGACGCCAAGAGCCAGGTGACCGTGCGCTACGTCGACGGCAAGCCGTCGGAAGCAACCTCGATCGTGCTGTCGACCCAGCATCTTGACGAGAGCTGGGATTCGAACAAGGTTCGCGCCGTCGTCGAGCCCTATATCCGCGAAGCGCTGGGCGAGCTGAAGATCGCTGACGATTGCAAGTGGTACATCAATCCGACCGGCAAGTTCGTCATCGGCGGACCGGACGGCGATGCGGGCCTCACCGGCCGCAAGATCATCGTCGACAC
Organism: Rhizobium sp. BK591; assembly: GCF_014195045.1. NCBI lineage: Bacteria > Pseudomonadati > Pseudomonadota > Alphaproteobacteria > Hyphomicrobiales > Rhizobiaceae > Rhizobium > Rhizobium sp. BK591. Next base: position 312,036 of record NZ_JACIAZ010000004.1, on the reverse strand, counting down.
CTACGGCGGTGCCGCTCCGCATGGCGGCGGCGCATTCTCCGGCAAGGACACGACGAAGGTCGACCGTTCGGCCGCCTATGCCGCCCGTTACCTTGCCAAGAACGTCGTCGCCGCCGGCCTTGCCGACCGCTGCACGATCCAGATCTCCTACGCGATCGGCGTCGCCCAGCCGCTGTCGATCTATGTCGACCTGCACGGCACCGGCAAGGTTACCGAGGATCAGATCGAGGCAGCGATCCGCAAGAACATGGACCTTTCGCCGACCGGTATCCGCCGCCATCTCGACCTCAACAAGCCGATCTACGCCAAGACCTCCGCTTACGGCCATTTCGGCCGCAAGGCCGGCCGCGACGGCTCGTTCTCCTGGGAGCGCACCGACCTCGTGAAGGCGCTCAAGGAAAGCGTAAAGGCCTGAGATAAAGCATGACGGATATGGAACGTCGCGGCCGGGCGACCGAAGCCTTTTTCGGTCGCCGCAAAGGCAAGGCTCTGCGCGAACAGCAGGCCGAGACGCTGAACAGCCTGCTGCCGGCATTCCTGATCGATCTCTCGGCGGCGCCCCCGGCGCCGCTGACGTCCCTCTTCCCGGTTCCGGTCGAGCGCTTGCGGCTGGAAATCGGTTTCGGCGGCGGCGAACATCTGATCCACCGCGCCCTGGAGACGCCGTCGACCGGCTTCATCGGCGTCGAGCCCTTCGTCAATTCCATGCAGAAGCTGCTGTCGCGCATCGGCGAGACCGGCACGTCCAATATCCGCGTTTATAATGACGACGCGACACAGCTGCTCGACTGGCTGCCGGACGCCTCGCTCGATCAGATCGATCTGCTCTATCCCGATCCCTGGCCGAAGCGGAAGCACTGGAAGCGGCGCTTCGTCTCGAAGACCAATCTCGACCGCTTTCATCGCGTGCTGAAGCCCGGCGGCCTGTTCTGCTTCGCCTCCGACATCGACACCTATGTGAACTGGACGCTGCTCAAATGCCGCGACCATGGCGGCTTCGACTGGGTGGCCGAGAATGCAGCGGATTGGCTCACCCCCTATGCGGGCTGGCCGAGCACGCGCTACGAGACCAAGGCCCGGCGCGAGGGCCGCTCTTCGGCCTATCTGACGTTCAGGAAGATCTGAGGCTCAAGGAAAGTCGGCGGACAGACGCAATGTTCGGCGGCGCGAAGGATTGCCCGGGGCTGCTGGAACTTTCTGGTATTCCGTCACGTCACAAGTGGCACCAATGACTGCTGATGGCTCTCAGCTGCCGTTGGCGCTCTCTGCATTCATGACCGCTTTGCGCCTCATTTCAGCCGTTCAGACACTATGGTCAGTGTTCCAAAAGCTGCCATCGAGCTGAGCGCCTATAATGAGCACTTCGGAAGCCGGTGGTACTTCCGACATTAAATCGACGGACATCCCCCCGCTCTTAATTCCCAGATGTCGAAGCCGAGACGCCGAGCCATTTCGGCCGGTGGAGTAATCGGCCACCGCAACGAAAAATTTAAGCGCGACAAGTTGCATCTTTCACTACGCGCCAAGCAAATTGCCACTGTCGGAAGCACCCTCCGGGGACGCTCCACGTACCAGCACCAACAGGTGTCACCCGGCACTGCCGGGTGACAGATCGTCCGGCCGACGTTGGATGAAGGCCGCGGTCCGGTCGATGTCGTCAAGACCTGATGAACGAGAGCAGGTCGGGGTTGAGGACATCTGCATGTGTGGTCAGCATGCCATGGGGGTAGCCCGGGTAGGTCTTCAGCGACCCGTTCTTGAGCAGGTCGACCGCACGCGGCACGGAACTTGCGAAGGGGACGACTTGATCGGCCTCGCCATGCATCACCAGCACCGGCACGGTGATCTTCTTGAGGTCTTCGGTATAATCTTCCAGCCAAGAGTCGACAGTCGCGTAGTGAGCCAGGGCACCACCGGCCATGCCCTGGCGCCACCAGTTCGCAATGATCGCCTCCGAAGGCTCGGCCCCGTCGAGGTTGTAACCGTAGAACGGGTTCTCAGGGACGAACCGGAAGAACTGCGACCGGTTGCCCAGCACGCCCGCTCGGATCGCATCGAACCACTCCGGCGGCTGACCGGACGGGTTTTCCTCGCTCCGGTACATGTTCGGCGTCAGGGAAGCGACCAGTACCGCCTTCGAGACGCGCTCCGGGTGGCGAGCGACATAGCGAGCCACCTCACCGCCACCTGTGGAGTGGCCGATGTGGATCGCGTCGCGCAGGTTGAGGTGCTCGGTCAGGGCCGCGAGGTCGGCAACCCAGTGGTCCATGTCGTTGCCGGTGCCGGGCTGGTCGGATCGGCCGTGGCCGCGCCGGTCGTGGGCGATCACCCGGTAGCCCTGGCGAAGGAAGAAGGTCATCTGGGCGTCCCAATCGTCCGCCGACAGCGGCCAGCCGTGGCTGAAAACGATCGGCTGGCCTGAGCCCCAGTCCTTGTAGAAGATGTTTACGCCGTCCGTGGTAGTGATTGTAGGCATCGAGTCTCTCCCTCTGCGCTGTTAAACATTCCTTTGAAGGTCAAAATAATCAATTAGAGCCATTCATCCACGCGCCACTGCAATAATCAACGCAATATTGCCACGCATGCCTCATCTTTCTTTTCGAAGCGCAGGCGAAATACTCCGGTGAGGCGCGTTCGATTGTATCCCGAAATTGCGACGTTAATTAAATCCCCCTTCTATCGAAGACAAATACCTTGTACGTTCGAGCTATGCCTTAAAGGTATAGCGAGGATCCGATGGAGCTGAGGCATTTGCGCTATTTTGTTGCTGTTGCGGAGGAGGGAAGCTTACTGACCGCAGCAGAGCGGCGGCTTCACACGTCCCAGCCCTCACTCAGCAGGCAAATTCGCGATCTGGAAACCGAAGTCGGTGTAAAGCTGCTGGAACGGCAGTCGCGCGGCGTGACGCTCACCGCCGCCGGTAAAGTGTTTCTTGATCACGCGCGGCTGGCGTTATTGCAAGTCGAGGCGGCTGCGGAAGGGGCCCGGCGGGCAGAACGGCCAGAAAAGCAGTCGTTCACTATCGGTTTTCTCGCAGGGCAAGAGGTCGTGTGGCTACCCCATGCATTGCGCATTATTCGTGAGGAAGCGCCGGAGGTTGAAATCATATTGTCCAGTCAGTCTTCCCCGGACCTTGCTCTGGCACTGATGCGAGGCAAGCTGGACGTCGCGTTCCTTCGCCCCGAGACGCAGAGTGTTGGTGTGTCCTTCAAGTTTTTAGCCAAGGAGCCACTGATCGCCGTACTGCCGGCGGACCATCGCTTGACGTCGCGCAAAAAGATCCGGCCGCAGGACCTTGCCCGCGAAACTTACGTCAGTTCGGCTAGAATTTCTCCCGTATTGCAATCCGTGATCCAAGATTACGCGTCGAACGTTGGGATCACCCTCAAGGCAGAGTACGAAGGCGAAGGCCTGCCGTCAGCAATGTCGCTCGTCGTGTCTACAGGTGGAATAACGCTTATTCCGCTTTATGCGCAAAATATGCTGACGCCAAATGTCGTTGCTAGAGCACTTGAGGGTGTGCCTCCGACAATTGATCTCACCTTAGGATACAACGATTCAAATTCCTCACCTTTGCTCCGCCGATTTTTGTCTCGCTCTGATGAATTAGTCGCCAACGTCCAAAATCAGAGCATCATCCGCTATGCTGAAATTCCATAGCAGAGATCAAGCTCATGCGATTTCTGCTTGTTGGCGTGCTCCCGAATCTTGTTCAGCATTCTCGAATTTCGGGTATCGACCCATCTCGACTTTTCCGATCAAGGAGCGCGAGGCAAAAGTGGACGGCAGGCTTCACCACTATCAGAGGTCGACGCTATTCAAGGGCTGTGACACCGATTCCTCGCAACCAAGCGGCAACGTCCACACCAGCTCTCCTGTGGCTGAATTCGGTTCCTCAGTCGCAATACTAACTCAGATGTCGGGGAAATGCTCTCTAGACCCAAATCCGTCGAAGCTGAAGATCTTACTCGAACAGTTGGTGTTTGGTCGCATAGTTACCGCTTGCTCACCGCTTTTGGCCGCAAAGCGGAAGAAACGCTCATAGTGATCAAGCGTCCGCATCGGTCAGGGATGGCGCTGATCTTTCCTCGCTGGATGTCTGTTATCGCGTGTGAGCGCCAAAAAGCTGCCAGTCGGCTTACGGCCCCAATGCGGTCACTAATCCAACCCGACGCCAATCTCTCCTACTGGCGCACAGTTGCCATAACCCTGTCAGTCTGGTGGGATTTGATACCGAATCCTGGAGCTTCCAACATCATCGCACGGAAAACGTCGAAAGCAGGCTACGCGCATATATCGTGACATCAGCCCCGACCGCAGCAAAATCGGATAAGCGACCGCGCACTGCAAGAGCGGTGAAACGCGACGGACACCATCTGACGGTCAGTGCAGGCTGACCGTCTTCAGTTCGTCCTCGGCAGCCTTGAAAAAGGTGCTGGAGCGGTTGTCCGTCAAGAGGATCGGCGTGCCGTCGGCGCCGAAGAGTGCCCAGAGATCGACGTTCGGATCGATATCCGGCGCCTCGGGAAAGCACTTGGCGACCTCTTCGGTGCGCATTTTTCTGATGTAGGCGACCTCGCCGTTGCCGATGTGGGCAAGCTCGGATTTGGTCAAGTGAGACGTGGCTTCTTTCATCAACATTCCTGTTCCTCCGGAAGAAGGGACCAACGGTTCGACAAACCGTTGTGCTACTGTGAAACCGAAATGTTAATTTTCTTGACCATGCGCGCGGGTTCCGGACGAATTAGATCGACGGAGAGCAGACCGTTCTTCAGGCCGGCGCCGAGCACCTGCATGCCGTCGGCAAGAACGAAGGTGCGCTGGAACTGGCGGGCGGCGATGCCGCGGTAGAGATAGTCCCGTTCGCCCTGTTCCACTTGGCGGCCGCGGATCAGAAGCTGGTTCTCCTCAATGGAGACATCGAGTTCCTCCTCGCTGAAACCGGCGACGGCAAGGGTGATGCGCAGACGTTCCGGGGCGCCGTTGTCGGCGGCGATGCGCTCGATATTGTAGGGCGGATATCCGTCGCTCGCCTTGGAAATGCGCTCCAGCGTCTTTTCCATGGCATCGAAGCCCAGAAGCAGCGGGCTGGCGAAAGGGGTAATGCGGCTCATCTCTTTTCAAGTCCTTGATGCAAGCGACCATCCCGGACCTTAAACGCAGCGTCCGGATGCCGCTAATATGGGGAGAGCAGTCCAGTGCTGCAAGGCACGGTGCGACGTGCCGGCGCCACCTCACAATTTTAAAGCGGTGCCGCCGGCTGCTTGCTTGACAAAGCGGCGGCTGCCTCGCATCAAAACATGCCCGCACGGACTGTGCTGATTTGTGACGGGAAATGAACAAATCGGTGCATGCCGAGGCAAAGCGCACCCGCGAGGATGGAACGATCGGAATGGCAAGCGCAAGAAAGATCATCATCGACACGGATCCCGGCCAGGACGATGCGGCCGCCATCATGCTGGCCTTCGGCAGTCCCGAGGAGCTGGAGGTGCTGGGGATCACGACGGTCGCCGGCAACGTGCCGCTTTCCTTCACCAGCCGCAATGCGCGCATCGTCTGCGAGCTCTGCGGCCGGCGGGAGACAAAGGTTTTCGCCGGCGCCGACGCGCCGATCGCCCGCAATCTGGTGACGGCCGAACATGTGCACGGCAAGACCGGCCTCGACGGGCCCGACCTCAGCGAGCCGACGATGGCGCTGCAGCCCGACCATTCGGTCGATTTCATCATCGAGACGCTGCGCCGCGAGCCGACAGGCACGGTGACGCTCTGCACGCTCGGGCCGCTCACCAATATCGGCCTGGCCTTCCAGAAGGCGCCCGACATCGTTCCCCGCATCCGCGAACTGGTGATGATGGGCGGCGGCTTCTTCGAGGGCGGCAACATCACGCCGGCCGCCGAATTCAACATCTATGTCGATCCCGAGGCCGCCGATATCGTCTTTCGCTCAGGCGTGCCGATCGTGATGATGCCGCTTGACGTCACTCACCAATTGCTGACCCGCAAGGACCGGGTGAAGCGCATGGCCGAAATCGGCACGGCGCCTGTTAAGGCCATGGTCGAGATGCTGGAATTCTTCGAGCGGTTCGATATCGAGAAATACGGCTCCGACGGCGGGCCGCTGCACGACCCGACCGTGATCGCCTATCTGCTGAAGCCGGAGCTCTTCAGGGGTCGGGACTGCAATGTCGAGATCGAGGTCCGGTCCGAACTCACCGTCGGCATGACCGTCGTCGACTGGTGGCATGTGACCGAGCGCAAGCGCAATGCCAAGGTCATGCGCCATGTCGATGCGGACGGCTTCTTCGATCTGCTGATCGAACGTTTCGCCCGCATCTGAAGCTTTGGTTTCCCTTCCTGAGCGGAAGGGAAACGTCCTTAAGCGTCCTTCTCGTCGAAGACGGAATTGGTTTCGGCTTCGGCCGGCTTGGGGCCGCCCTTGGCGACGCCGACCATGGCCGGGCGCAGCACGCGTTCGCCGATGGTGAAGCCTGCCTGCACGACCTGGACGACCGTATTGTTCGGCACGTCGGGGTTGGGCACCTCGAACATCGCCTGATGGAAATTCGGATCGAACTTCTGGCCGACCGGCTCCAGCTTGCGAACGCCGTGGCGCTCAAGAGCCGACAGCATGGCGCGCTCGGTCATCTCGACACCTTCGATCAGGGTGCTGAGGCCGGCATCGGCCGCGGCCTTGGTCTCCGGAGAGATGGCATCAAGCGCGCGGCGCAGATTGTCCGAGACGGCGAGCATGTCGCGCGCAAAACCCGCGACGGAATAGGACTTGGCGTCCTTCACTTCGCGCTCGGTGCGCCGGCGCAGATTGTCCATCTCGGCGGCAAGGCGCAGATAGCGGTCGCGCAGCTCACCGTTTTCGGCTTTCAGAAGCTCGAGCGGGTCCGGCTGGGCAGCCTCTTCCTGCGCAATATCGTTCTCGACGTAGGCGGCAGCGTCGGCTGCGGCATCGGCCGCAGTTGCGTCAGGTCCGTTTTTCGTCGTGTCATCGGTCATGACGGTCTCCGGTTGGTGTCTTCAGATGCGCCCGATATCGAGGTTTGACCGAAAAAAATCAAGTCTGCGTGACAAAGAAGCGAAAATTCCGCACGTTCGCCAGTTGCGGCGTCAAAGCTGATTGCGCGAAAGGCGGGAGACGAGCTGGGCGGTGTAATCCACCATCGGCACGATGCGGGAATAATTGAGCCGCGTCGGGCCGATGACGCCGACGGCACCGACGATGCGATCGTCATCGTCACGATAGGGCGCGACGATCAGCGACGAGCCGGACAGCGAGAAGAGCTTGTTTTCCGAACCGATGAAGATGCGCACGCCGGAACCGGTTTCGGCGAGATTGAGAATCTCGATCAGGCTGTCCTTCTTCTCGAGATCGTCGAACAGCAAGCGCAGCCGGTCGAGATCCTCGGCGCCGGCCAGCCCCTCGAGCAAGTTGGCGCGGCCGCGGATGATCAGTTGCGCGGGCTTGCCCTCGTCCGGGCTGCCGGCCCAGACAGCGATGCCGCGCTCGACGAGATCGCGCGACAGGGCATCGAGCTCGTGGCGGACGTCATCCTTCAGCCGGCTCAACTGCTTGCGGAGTTCCGGCAGCGTCTGGCCGGACATATGGGCATTGAGAAAATTCGCCGCCTCGGTCAGTTGCGAGGAGGTGACGCCCGCCGGCAGCTCGATGATGCGGTTTTCCACCTGATCGTGATCGCCGACGAGCACGGCCAGCGCCTTGGTCGGTTCGAGCCGGATGAACTCGACATGTTTCAGCACCGGATCGCTTTTCGAGGTGATGACGAGGCCGGCGCCGCGCGAAATGCCGGACAGCATGCGGCTTGCCTCGTTCATCATCGATTCCACCGGATTGCCGCCGCTTTCGGCCCGCACCTGCCGGTCGATGTTGGCGCGCTCCTCGGCAGAGAGGTCGCCGACCTGCATGAAGGCATCGACGAAGAAACGCAGGCCGATCTGGGTCGGCAGCCGTCCGGCGCTGACGTGCGGCGAATAGATCAGGCCGAGTTCTTCGAGATCGCTCATGACGTTGCGCACCGAGGCCGGCGACAGCGACATCGGCAGAAGACGGGACAGGTTGCGCGAACCGAGCGGCTCGCCACTTTCCAGATAGCCTTCGACGATGCGCCGAAAAATTTCCCTGGAGCGCTCGTCCAGTGCGGCAACAGCATCCGAAACCGACGTCGACCTGATGCCCATGAAGCTTAAGAACCCGCGCTGATGATACTTCCCGAAAAGTAAGTCAAACTCGCACCCGTGGCAAAAGGGAATTTGCAAATAGGCGCCGCCAATCGTAGAAGCGGTCAACAAACCCCAGGAGATAAGAATGCGGCCTTCAGGCAGAAAAATCGACCAGATGCGCAAGGTCTCGTTCGAGCGCAATTTTTCCAAGCATGCGGAAGGCTCCTGCCTGGTCAAGTTCGGCGATACGCATGTGCTCTGCACGGCCAGCCTTGAAGAAAAGACGCCGCCCTGGCTGCGCAATACCGGCAAGGGCTGGGTCACCGCCGAATACGGCATGCTGCCGCGGGCGACCGGCGAACGGATGAAGCGCGAGGCCGCCGCCGGCAAGCAGGGCGGCCGCACCCAGGAAATTCAGCGGCTGATCGGCCGGTCGTTGCGCGCCGTCGTCGACCTGCAGGCGCTCGGCGAACGGCAGATCACGCTCGACTGCGACGTCATCCAGGCCGATGGCGGCACGCGGACCGCCTCGATCACCGGCGGCTGGATTGCGCTTTACGATTGCCTGAAATGGATGGAAAGCCGCAACATGATCAAGGTTGACCGGGTCCTGAAGGATCATGTCGCCGCCATCTCCTGCGGTATCTTCGCCAGCCAGCCGGTGATCGATCTCGATTACCTCGAGGATTCCTCGGCCGAGACCGATGCGAACTTCGTCATGACCGGCACCGGCGGGATCGTCGAGATCCAGGGCACGGCCGAGGGCACGCCGTTCAGCGAGGGCGAATTCACCTCGCTGATGCAGCTTGCCAGAAACGGCATCGGCGAACTGGTGGCGCTGCAGAAGCAAGCCGTCGAAGGATGAACCCCATGCTGGAAGGCATGTTGGAAACGGCGCTCTATGCGCGGGATCTCGATCAGGCCGAGGCGTTTTACGAAGACGTCCTCGGACTGGAGAAGATCGCCCGCGCCGCCAACCGGCATGTCTTCTTCCGCTGCGGGCCCGGCGTTCTGTTAATCTTCAACCCCGAGGAAACGGTGAAGCCGCCGGCGCCTGATGCCCTGCAGGTGCCGCCGCACGGCACCACCGGCCAGGGCCATGCCTGTTTCCGGGTATCCGGCCGCAATATCGACGCCATGGCCGAGAAGCTGACGGCGGCTGATGTGGCGATCGAATCCGAGGTGCGCTGGCCGAACGGCGGCCGCTCGATCTATTTCCGCGATCCGGCCGGCAACAGCCTGGAATGCGCAGAGGCTAAAATCTGGGGCATCGAACAGGATATCTGAATGCGCAAGCTTGAAACGAAGACCATCGTCGTCGCCAGCCACAATGCCGGCAAGATCCGCGAGATCCAGGAATTGATCGGGCCGCTCGGCTTCACCGCCAAATCGGCGGCGGAGCTGAATTTCGTCGAGCCTGACGAGACCGGCACGAGTTTCGAGGAGAATGCGACGATCAAGGCGGTGGCCTCGGCCAATGCCGCCGGCATGCCGGCGCTTTCGGACGATTCCGGACTGGTGGTCGACGCGCTCGGCGGCGATCCCGGCGTCTACACCGCCAACTGGGCGGAGAGGGCCGACGGCACGCGCGATTTCGACATGGCGATGGCCAAGGTGGAAAAGGCGCTGCAGGATGCCGGCGCGACGAAGCCGGAACAGCGCACCGCACGTTTCATCAGCGTGCTCTGCCTCGCCTGGCCGGACGGGCACACGGAGCTGTTCCGTGGCGAGGTGGAAGGCAGCGTCGTCTGGCCGCCGCGCGGCACCCAGGGCTTCGGCTACGATCCGGTCTTCCAGCCTAAGGGTTACGACATCACCTTCGGCGAAATGAGCGGCGAGGAAAAACACGGCTGGAACGTCGGCAAGCCGCAAGCGCTGTCGCACCGGGCCCGCGCCTTCAAACTCTTCGTCGAAACCTGCCTGGAGGCATAAGGTCGGTACGTGGGCACATCAGACACGCCAAGCAGCTCGCGCGATGCAGCACTTTTGCCCGATACCGGTGAGCCCGGCTTCGGCGTCTACGTGCATTGGCCCTTCTGTGCGGCGAAGTGTCCCTATTGCGATTTCAACAGCCATGTGCGCCACCAGCCGGTGGATCAGGAGCGCTTCACCGCTGCCTTCTTGAAGGAGATGGCAACGGTGCGGGCGATGAGCGGGCCGAAGACGGTCACCAGCATCTTCCTCGGCGGCGGCACGCCCTCGCTGATGAAGCCGGAAACGGTCTCGGCCATTCTCGACGGCATTGCCCGGCACTGGCACGTGCCTGCCGGCATCGAAATCACCATGGAGGCCAACCCTTCGAGCGTCGAGGCCGACCGCTTCCGCGGCTATCGGGCCGCCGGCGTCAATCGTGTCTCGCTCGGCGTGCAAGCGCTGAATGATCGGGACCTGAAATTCCTCGGCCGTCTGCATGATGTCGCCGACGCGCTGAAAGCAATCCGGCTGGCGCGCGACATTTTTCCCCGCATGTCCTTCGATCTGATCTATGCCCGGCCGCAGCAGACGGTCGAGGAATGGGAGAAAGAGCTGAAGGAGGCTATCTCCTATGCGGTCGACCATCTCTCCCTCTATCAGCTGACCATCGAGGAAGGCACGCCCTTCTACGGCCTGCACAAGGCGGGCAAGCTGGTCGTGCCGGACGGCGAGCAATCGGCATTGCTCTACGAGGCGACGCAGGAGATCACCGCGCGCGAGGGCATGCCGGCCTATGAGGTTTCCAATCACGCCCGGCCGGGTGCCGAAAGCCGGCATAACCTGACCTACTGGCGTTACGGCGATTATGCCGGCATCGGCCCCGGCGCCCATGGCCGGCTGACACGCGGCCCGGAGAAGATCGCCACGGCGACCGAGCGCAAGCCGGAAGCCTGGCTCGACATGGTCGAGCGCGACGGCCACGGCATTCTCGACGAGGAGCGGCTCGGCTTCGAGGAACAGTCCGACGAGCTCTTGCTGATGGGGCTGCGGCTCCGGGAAGGTGTCGATCTTGCCCGCTGGCAGCAGCTTTCGGGCCGCGACCTCGACCCGAAACGCGAGGAATTCCTGCTGGAACACAAATTCATCGAGCGGATCGGCAATTCACGCCTGCGCTGCACGCCGTCCGGCATGCTGATCCTCGACTCCGTCGTCGCCGATCTCGCCTGCTGACATCAATACGACGTGCGAATTTACAACGCGGCGGCATCGATATCGCCGCCGCGCTGGAGCGCATTTATCAGCCGTGGCTGGTCGCGCCTGATTTGAACAGGCTGCCGGTCGGCGTCTTCAAGAACATCTCCAGCGGAATATGCTCCTGGTGCAGGAAGCCGGTCGCCGGCAGCAGGCCGTCGCGGACCATTTCGATGACGGCCACGACCGAGGCCGAGGTCGTCCAGGCAATTGCGGTGCGGCGGGCGCCGGCAATCTCGATCGGGTAATAGGCGCGCACGAATTCCTTGCGGCGCAGGCTGCCATTCTCCGTCCCTTCGGCGGCGACATGGACATAGACGACATCGTCTTCAACCGGCGGCTTGGCGTTGGTCAGGATCTCGCCGGCGAGCTTGCGCTTGTCGCGCATCAGCAGTTCGTGGAAGAAGAAGTTCATCAGCTCCATATGGCCGGGATAACGCATCGTCTTGTAATCGAGATTGTCGATCTTGCCGAGCATGGTGTCGCACATGGTGCCAAGACCGCCCGAGGTGGTGAAGGCTTCGAGCTTGACGCCGCCGACATAGACGGTCTCGTGCCATTCCATCGGCGAGACCAGCTTGCGGACACCGCCCTCGATCACCTCGCAGTCGTTCAGATATTCGTTGACGACGCCCTCGGGCGACCAGTTGAAGGCGTAGCCGAGCAGCCCGGTCGGGTGCTGCGGCAGGGCGCCGACGCGCATGCGGATCGAACGGCAGCGATCGAAGCCGTCGGCCAGGCTTGCGCCGACGATACCGACGAAACCCGGCGCCAGGCCGCATTGCGGCGCCATCAGGCCGCGGGCGGTCTTCGACAGTTCGATGATGAAATTGGTTGTGGGAACATCTTCGGTCAGATCGAAATAATGAATGCCGGCAAGATGGGCGGCGCGCGCCAACTCGATGTTCAAATGATAAGGCAGGCAGGAGAGCACCGCCTCGACACTGGAGAGCAGTTCGCCGATCACCGCGGGATCTGAAATATCGCCGGTGCGGCACTTGAAGGGGACGTCGCTCAGCGGCAGCTGCGCATCGACGCCGATCACCTCGAAGCCGCCTTCATGCAACAGCGTCGCCGCCAGCCGTCCGACCTTGCCCAGGCCGAGAACGGCGATCTTTTCGAAACTCATTCATTCCTCCCACGCGCTCATTTCAGCGCTTCAGTCTTTGACATGCACTGGATGCGCCGGAGGTATAGAATAAAAAACTTATAAAGGAAAACGGCCGGAATCGCTTCCGGCCGTCGAATTCAGAAGAGAATCGTCGATTATTCGTTGATCAGCCGCTTCAGAAGCTCGACTTCGTGCGAAAGCTTGGTGTCTCCCGAAATCAGTTCCTCGATCTTGCGCACGGCATGCAGCACGGTCGTGTGATCACGACCGCCGAAACGGCGGCCGATCTCCGGGAAGGAGCGCGGCGTCAGCGTCTTCGACAGATACATGGCGATCTGGCGCGGCTTGACGATGACGCGGGTGCGGCGGTTCGAGACCAGTTCCTGGCGCGAGACGTTGTAGTGCCTGGCGACGATGCGCTGGATATCCTCGATGCGCACCCGGCGGGGCTCGCCGGAGCCGACCAGATGGGCGAGCAGTTCGTCCACGCGCTCAATCGACAGGTTCGGCTCGAAGGAGCGGCGGAAGACCAGCTGGTTGAAGGCGCCTTCGAGTTCGCGGCCGCTGGCCGTGACGTTGCGGGCGACATGCTGGAGCAGTTCGGCCGGAATTTCGAGTGATGGATCTTCGAGCCGGGCTGCAGCAAGGCGACGCCTGAGGATTTCGAGACGCATCTCGTAATCCGGCGCGTCGAATTCGATCGCGACACCGCCCTGCAGGCGCGAACGGACGCGGGGATCGAGCGACTCCAGCTCCCAGGGCGCACGGTCAGCAGCAACGACGACCTGCTTGGCGCTGTCGAGCAGCATGTTGAGGAGATGGCAGAATTCATGCTGGATCATCTTGCCCTGCAGGAACTGCATGTCGTCGATGATCAGGAGATCGATGTTGCGCAGCGAATCCTTCAGCGTCAGCGCATCATTGTCGCGGATTGCGGTGGCGAAGCGCCACATGAAATATTCGGCCGTCAGATAGACGACGCGCAGCGCTCTCGGGTTCTGCACCGCCGCATTGGCGACCGCCTGCAGCAGATGGGTCTTGCCGAGGCCGACCGTCGAATGGATGAAGAGCGGATTGAAGCGCACGGCGCCGGAACCGGCTTCCGCGATCGTCTTGGCAGCCGCAAGCGCGACCCGGTTCGAGCTGCCTTCCACGAAGGTATCGAAGGTGAAGCGGCTATCGAGCGGCGAGCCAAAGAGCGGCGAACCGAAGCTTGCGGGCCTTGCCGCAGCAACAGCCGACACCGCCTGCTGGACGGCCTGACCGGCCGGCTGGGCGCTCGTCGGGCGGCGCATCTGGGGGGCAACGACCGGCTCGGGCTGAACCGCCTCGTCGAGCGCCTTGGTGCCGCTGCGCGTTGCCGTGCGCACCAGGACTTCGATCTTGAGAATTTCCGGGTCCTCGGCCTGGAACAGACCGGTGATGAGATCGAGATAACGATTGTTGATCCACGACTTCAGGAAGGTCGTGGGAACCGAGAGACGAACGACGCTCTTCGATACCGAATGCAGCTTCAGCCTGGCGAACCAGCTGGCATAGACGTCAGGACCGACCTGGGCCTTCAAGCGCGCGCTGACGCGCTCAAACAAGATGCTGTGCTTCATGTCCGCCTTTGCTTCCCCCACTTCCAGGCGAATGGTGCCGAACGTCTGCGGTGCCGCATCCCCATTGTCGAGCCCGCCCGTCGTCATCGTATTCATGTGCATAATGCCGCCTTTCAATTCCACCGGGCGGCTTCCGCTAAAATAGCCGCCCGATCATTCCCCGCTTTGGCGGGCTGACGGCATCCTCATGAAGCCGCTCACCTGCCGGTTCACTCAAACACTGCCCCCGAAGGGACCGGCAACAGAATTCCGTTGCAGGGACCGCATTCATGCGGAACCTTCAGCGGCTTTCCGTGCCAGGCTGGCGGTCGATCCTCGTTTTCGGCCGACCAGCCCGAACGCAATATCACTTTAACCCTCTCCTGCGGTCTCGCCTTAAACGTGTGGCCGCTGAAGGCACAAAACATCTCCGCTCCGTAACAGCCACGTTACGGCCCAAATCCGTCAAGTGCTTGAAAAAACGGAAACGCAATGCTCCGTAACAAAGGGCACAAACTTATCGCCCTGCCGACGTGGCAGTTAAGACCGAGCCTCTGCAGGTGATGTCCGCGCCCTTTGTTGAAAGCCATTTAGGCAGGATCAAAAGGCAATATCAACGATGAATTTTACGCAAAATTAAGAAGCGGCCATTGACTCCGCCTGCCCTTTTCGGGCGTCACACCAGCGTCAAAAAAGAATCGCTTTTGAATCAAGGAGATTCCCCGTTCGGGCTATTTTGACACGCATGGAAAGAAAAAAAATAAAAATCTTCTTGACTCACCCCTGACCCCGAAAGCGTGGGGTAGAGTCGCGCGGCGTGAAAGCATCCTAGCGCAAGCCATTGTTTTTAAACAATTTTTCCTGTCATGGCACTGACACGAAACAGTCGTGAGATTAACCATGCAGGGGCTGATTGGCGGAATCGAAAAAGCCCGGTAAAATTACCGGGCTAATCATAAAGAGGAAGTCGTTAAAGGAAGATTATGCGGTCGTGGTGACCGAAAGAGCCTTCACACGAGCAGCCAGGCGCGAAACCTTGCGCGATGCCGTATTGGAGTGCAGCACACCCTTGCTGGCGGCGCGGGCAAGCTCGGGCTGAGCCGCCAGGAAAGCTTCCTTCGCCTTGGCGGCGTCACCGGATGCGATGGCCTCTTCGACCTGGCGAACGAAAGTACGAACGCGCGAGCGACGAGCCTTATTGACGTCGGTACGGCGGGCGATCTTGCGGGTCGCTTTTTTCGCCGAAGTTGTATTGGCCATGGATGCCTCTCTCAAGAATTCGAACAAACTCCGCCATTACCGCGGGCCCTGCGGCCACAAAATCCAGCAATGCGGGAGCAATCGCGGAAAACCAAACCGGCTTTCCGAACCGTGGGCGGGCATATAACTCTAAAGCCGGCCCACGTCAACGCGGATTTTCAAGCTTTACCACCGGCAAGCGCCGAAAAACATTCAACGGTGCGTAAAAGCCGGTTTGCGCTTCTCGACGAAGGCCGCCATGCCTTCTTTCTGGTCGTCGGTGGCAAAGAGACTGTGAAACAGCCGGCGCTCGAAACGCAAGCCCTCCTCCAGCGTCGTCTCGAATGCGCGGTTGACTGCCTCCTTGGCCATCAGGACCGAGGGACGCGACAGCGAGGCGATCTTTTCGGCCGCGGCAAAAGCCTCGTCGAGCAGACGCTCGGGCGCCACCACACGCGAAACGAGTCCCGATCGTTCGGCTTCCGCCGCATCCATCATCCGGCCGGTCAGGATGAGGTCCATCGCCTTCGCCTTGCCGACGGCGCGGGTCAGCCGCTGCGACCCGCCCATGCCGGGAATGACGCCGAGGGTGATTTCCGGCTGGCCGAACTTCGCCGTCTCCGAGGCGATGATGAAATCGCACATCATGGCGAGCTCGCAGCCGCCGCCGAGCGCAAAACCGCTGACGGCAGCGATGACAGGCTTGCGCGCCTTGGCGACATCATCCCAGCCGCTGATGAAATCACTCTTATAGATGTCGGCAAACTGAAGCGCCTGCATTTCCTTGATATCGGCGCCGGCGGCAAAGGCGCGCTCGGAACCGGTGAGCACGATCGCGCCGACCGTCTCATCGGCGTGGAAGCCGGCATAGGCCTCCTTCAGCTCCTTCAGCACGGTGGAGTTCAGGGCATTCAGCGCCTGCGGACGGTTCAGCGTGACGAGGCCGACATTGCCTCGGGTTTCGACGATCAGGGTCTCGTAGGTCATGCTGTTCTCCCGGTTTCTCACTCTTACTTCTGGCAGGCGGCGCAATAGAAGGTGGAGCGACCCGCCTGGACGATGCGGGCGACCGTACCGCCGCAGCCGGGCGTGCGGCAAGTCTGACCTTCGCGATCGTAGACGGAGAAGGAATGCTGGAAATAGCCGAGCGATCCGTCGGTCTGGATATGGTCACGCAGCGACGATCCGCCGGCCGCGATCGCATCGGCGATGACGTCGCGGATCGAGGCGACGAGCAGGTCGAGCTGCGCCTTCGGCCTGCCGGCCGCCGTCACCAGCGAGCCGGCGGCGCGGACCGGCGAAAGATGCGAGCGCCACAGCGCCTCGCAGACATATATATTGCCGAGACCGGCAATGTTCTTCTGGTCGAGCAGCGCGCTCTTCAGCGGCTGCGCCTTGTCGCGGAAGCGTTCGGCGAGATAGGCGGCGCCGAGTTCGTTTCCCGTCGGCTCCGGGCCGAGATCGCGGAAGAAGGGATGGGCGGCAAGATCGGCCCGCCCCACCATATCCATGAAGCCGAAACGGCGCGGATCGTTATAGACGACGCGGCGCGGGCCGCTTGCACCCTGCAAATGGAAGACGACGTGATCGTGTTTCTCGTCCTTCGAGCGGGCATGATGGAATTCGCCTGGCGCAGCGGAGGCAACCCCCTCCTCGATGCGGCCCTCCTCGATGCGAAAGGAACCGGACATGCCGAGGTGGGAAATCAGCGTGTTGCCGTCGTCGAGGTCGACCAGCAGATATTTGGCGCGGCGGCCAAGGCCGACAATAGTGCGGCCGGAAACCCTGTCGGCGAAAGCGTCGGGAAAGGGGAAGCGCAGATCGCCGCGCCGCAGTTCCAGCCTGGTGATGCGCGTGCCTTCCATCGCCGGCGTCAGGCCGCGTTTCACCGTTTCGACTTCTGGCAATTCCGGCATCTTAACCCATCTATATCTAACGTGTTTCAACCGACGACGATGTGCGCTATAGCGCCAGTGTGCCGCGGAGAACGCGGTCCATAGATAACGTCGCGCACGGTCTTTCGCTATGGCCGCCGCGCCCGAATCTTCAGGAATGGAGCAGTCTGATGTCAGAAAGCCGCACTTCCGCCGATGGCGGCATGGAGACCTCCTACGGCTTCCGCGAGGTGCCTGACGGCGAGAAGCAGGGCCTGGTCAACCAGGTGTTCCACAAGGTCGCCAAGCGCTACGACATCATGAACGACGTCATGTCGATGGGCATGCACCGCGCCTGGAAGGATGCGATGATTTCGGCGCTGAACCCGCGCAAGGAGCCGGGTTACAAGGTGCTCGACGTCGCCGGCGGCACGGGCGATATCGCCTTCCGCATCGTCGAGGCCTCGGGCCGGCAGGCGCATGCCACCGTGCTCGACATCAACGGTTCGATGCTCGGCGTCGGTGCCGAGCGGGCGGAAAAGAAGAAGCTTTCCGGCAATCTCACCTTCGTCGAGGCGAATGCCGAGGAACTGCCTTTCGAGGCCGGGAGCTTCGATGCTTATACGATCGCCTTCGGCATCCGCAACGTGCCGAGGATCGACGTCGCGCTGTCGGAAGCCTATCGCGTCTTGAAACGCGGCGGACGGCTGCTGGTGCTGGAATTTTCCGAAGTCGATATGCCGCTTCTCGACAAGATCTACGACGCCTGGTCATTCAATGCCATCCCGCAATTCGGCAAGGCGATCACCGGCGATGCCGAACCCTACCAATATCTGGTGGAATCGATCCGCAAGTTCCCGAACCAGGAGAATTTTGCGGCCATGATCCGCCAGGCCGGCTTTTCGCGCGTCACCTACACCAATTATACCGGCGGCATCGCCGCTCTCCATTCCGGCTGGAAGCTCTGACGCATGACGCCGAAAAATGTAGAGCGGTTTTCGGATAGCGTCGCGCGAGAATCACACAGGACATGAGCACTTTCGGGGCATATTTCAGGCTCATTCGGGTCGGCTGGATTCTTGTGCGCGAAGGCGTGATCTCGGCGCTGCCGTCGGAGGGCCTGCCGCCCCCGATCAGCCTTGCCAAATCCTTCGTCGGCGTGTTTGCGCGCAACCGCGCCAAGGCGATTGCGCGCAGCGACCGGCTGGCGCAGGCCGTCGAACGGCTCGGCCCCTCCTATGTGAAGATCGGGCAGTTCCTGGCGACGCGGCCGGATGTCGTCGGCGTCGAATTTGCCAACGACCTGTCGCAGCTTCAGGACCGGATGGCCTTCTTTCCCTCGGCCGCCGCCAAGGCCAATATCGAAGGCTCGCTTGGACGGCCGATCGGCGAGCTCTATGCGAGCTTCGGCGAGCCGATCGCCGCCGCCTCGATCGCCCAGGTGCATCCGGCCGAGGTCGAGACATCGGCGGGCCGCAAGAAGGTCGCCGTCAAGATCGTGCGGCCGGGCGTGCGCCAGCGCTTCGCCCATGACATCGAGGCGATGTATCTCGTTGCCCATATGCAGGAGCGTTTCCTGCCTTTCAGCCGGCGGCTGCGGCCGGTCGAGGTGACGAAGACGCTAGAGCAGACGACCAAGGTGGAGATGGATCTTCGCCTGGAGGCGGCCGCCCTTTCCGAGATCGCCGAGAATACCGAAAAAGACCCGGGCTTCCGGGTGCCGAAGGTCGACTGGGAGCGCACCGGGCGCGACGTCATCACCATGGAGTGGATCGACGGCACGAGAATGTCCGACGTCGAGGGCCTGCGGGCGGCCGGCCACGATCTCAACCTGCTTGCCGATACGCTGATCCAGTCGTTCCTGCGCCACACGCTGCGCGACGGCTTCTTCCATGCCGACATGCATCCGGGCAATCTCTTCGTCGATGCCGACGGCATGATCGTCGCCGTCGACATGGGCATCGTCGGGCGGCTGGGCAAGAAGGAGCGGCGGTTCCTCGCCGAAATCCTCTACGGCTTCATCACCCGCGACTATATCCGCGTCGCCGAGGTGCATTTCGAGGCCGGCTATGTGCCCGGCCATCACAATGTCGAGAGCTTCGCCCAGGCGATCCGGGCGATCGGCGAGCCGATCCACGGGCAGCCGGCCGAGACGATCTCGATGGGCAAGCTGCTGACTCTGCTGTTCGAAGTGACCGAACTGTTCGACATGGCGACGCGGCCGGAACTGGTGATGCTGCAAAAGACCATGGTCGTGGTCGAAGGCGTGTCGCGCATGCTCAATCCGCGCTTCAACATGTGGAAGGCCTCCGAGCCCGTCGTCGGCGACTGGATCCGCACCAATCTCGGGCCGAAGCGGATCGCCACCGATATCAAGGACGGGCTGAAGGCAGCGGTCAAGCTCGCCGAAGCCGTGCCGGAAATTGCGGCGAAGACCGAAAAATTCCACCACCAGCTTCTGCATATGAGCGAGCACGGGCTGCGCTTCGATGCGCAGACGGCGGATGCGATCGGCAAGGCCGAGGCGCGCCACAATCGCTCGGCCAGGATCGCGCTGTGGATCATCGCATTGACGCTTCTCTATATTGCCTGGATGCTGAGCTGACCGTCTGCCAAAAACATGCTGTGTTCGGCATTTGGGATATCCCATGTGACGGAGGGCTCGCTTAGTCTCATTTTCAAGGAGATAGGCACATGAAGCACGAACGCCTTGGCATCGAACTTTCCGGACGACCGCTCGGTTTTGCCGAGATGGTGACGATTGGTGCGGGCAAGGCTGCGATTTCGGCTTCGGCGACAGGCATGTCCCGCATCGCGATCGCCCGCGAGATCGTCGAGGATGCAATTGCCTCCGGCATGCCCGTCTACGGCTCGACGACAGGCGTCGGCGCCATGAAGGATGTGGAGTGGTCGGCCGACGAACTCGACACTTTCAATCTCGGCCTGGTGCGCGCCCATCATTTCGGCACCGGCACACCCTTTTCCTGCAACATCGTGCGCAATGCCATGGCGATCCGCATCAATACGGCGCTGACCGGCCAGGTCGGCTGCACGCCGGAGCTGATCGAGGCCTATATCCGGATGCTCGAGGCCGATCTCATCCCGGTCGTGCGCCGCACCGGCTCCATCGGCTGTGCGGATATCGGGCTGATGGGACAGATCGGCGCGGTGCTGACCGGCGTCGGTGAAGCGATCTATCGCGGCAACCGGATGCAGGCGGCCGAGGCCTTCCGGGCGGCCGGGCTGGAACCGATGCGGATGGCGCCGCGCGACAGCCTCGCCTCGCTCAGCATCAATGCGGTGAGCTTTGCCTCGGCGGCGGAAACGACGCGCAATGCCGCGGCCTCGATCCGCATCCTGCTGGCGACGGCGATGATGGCGGCCGGCGCGCTCGGCGCTTCCCGCGATCCCTGGAAGGCGGTCCGCCATGTCGGCACGGCGCGCGAAGCGCTGATCGGCGCCTGGCTCTGCAATGCTTCCGAAGAATGGAACTGGCCGGTCGCGACCCATGTGCAGGATCCGCTCAGCCTGCGCATGATCGCCCAGGTGTTCGGCGCGGTGATCGAAAACCTTTTGTCGACCGGCCACAAGATCCTTGCCGCCACTGGCCGCTCGGACGACAATCCCGTCGTCGTCGAGGGCCGGGTGATGACGTCGGGCGGTTCGCTGCCGCTCGATGTAACGATCCTGCTCGAATCGGCAGCGCTCTGCATGGCGCATGCGGCGCGCAACGCCTTCAATCGCTGCGTCATTCTTGGCAACGGCCAGCGGCGCGACCTGCCGGTCAATCTCGTGCCGCCGGGGCGGATCGCCACAGGTTTCGGGCCGATCATCAAGCTTGCCGGCGAGATCTTCTCGCGCGTGCTGTCGATGTCCAATCCTGTTTCGGCCCAGTCGCTGGTCGTCGCAGCCGGGTTGGAGGACGAGGCGGCCTTCCTGCCGCTCGTCATCGAGCGCTTCGACCGGCAGATGCGGGCGCTGAAACGCCTCGCCGCCCTCGAGGCGCTGCTGTCGGCTCAGGCGATCGACATACTCGGCGATGAACCGAAGGGTGTTGCCGCCATGCTCTACGAGGTCGTGCGCAAACATGCGGATTTCTATATTGTCGACCGGCCGCTTTCGGCGGAAGTGGAGGCGATCGAGGAGGAGCTCGGTTCGGACGACTTCGTCTCGAAGCTGACCGAGCAGGTTCCGATCGCCTCCTTCGACGACTTCTTCGCCCTCGGCTCGCTGGAGCGTGTCGAAGAGCGGCTGACCCATCACGGGCCGGCAGCACTCTGATTTCAGTTTAGGGAGGAAGCGGCATGGACTTCGATCTCGTTCTGCAGGGCACGGTGGTGCTGCCGGACCGCATTCTTGAACAGGGCTATGTCGCCGTGCGCGACGGCAAGATCGCCGAGGTCGGCCTCGGCGTGCCGCCGGCGGGCCGCGAACGGCATCTGCTCGGAAAAGCGCTGATCCTGCCCGGCGCGATCGACGCGCAGGTGCATTCACTCTCGCAGAAGGACCAGGAGGATTTCATCTGGTCGACGCGCTCGGCGGCGGCTGGCGGCGTGACAACAATCGTCGACATGCCCTATGACGAGGGCAATCTCGTCTGCTCGGCTGCGGCGCTACAGCGGAAGATCGACCATGCCGGACCGCAGGCGCGCGTCGACTTCGCGCTTTACGGCACCATCGATCCGGAAGAAGGTCCGGCGCGGATCCCCGAGATGGTGGAGGCAGGCGTTGCCGCCTTCAAGTTTTCGACCTTCGGCACCGATCCCAAGCGCTTTCCGCGCATTCCGCCGGCCCTGCTCGACGCCTGCTTTGCGGCGATCGCGCCGACGGGGCTGACGGCGGGCGTGCACAATGAAGACGACGAGGCGGTGCG
Source organism: Rhizobium sp. BK591 (assembly GCF_014195045.1). Lineage (NCBI taxonomy): Bacteria > Pseudomonadati > Pseudomonadota > Alphaproteobacteria > Hyphomicrobiales > Rhizobiaceae > Rhizobium > Rhizobium sp. BK591. The sequence continues at coordinate 290,001 of NZ_JACIAZ010000004.1, read as the reverse complement.
AACCTATATGGAGCAGGTGAAGGCGAGCGGCATCACCGACTGGCGGGCGCACGGCCTGTCGCGGCCTGCGATTACCGAGCTGCTGGCGATGCACACGATCTTCGAGACGGGTGCGGCCACCGGCTGCCCGGCGCATGTGGTGCACTGCTCGCTCGGACGCGGCTACGATATCGCCCGCGCCTATCGCCGCGACGGATTTGCGGCAACGGTCGAATGCTGCATCCACTACCTGACGCTCGACGAGGAAAACGACGTGAAGCGCTTGGGCGGCAAGGCGAAGATCAATCCGCCGCTACGGGCGCGCGCCGAGGTGGAGACGCTCTGGCGGAAGGTGGCCGAGGGCGATGTCTGGCTGGTCTCGACCGATCACGTCAGCTGGTCGGAAAACCGCAAGATCAATCCCGACATGCTCGCCAACGCATCCGGCGTTCCCGGCCTGGAGGTGATGGTGCCGCTGTTCGTCAAAGGCGCCACCGAGCGCGGCATTCCCCTGACATGGGCGGCCAAGCTGATGGCGGAGAACCCGGCGAAGCATTTCCGGCTCGAGCATATCAAGGGCGCGCTGGCACCGGGCAAGGACGCCGATATCACCGTGCTGGAGCCGCACGACAGCGTCTATGATGCCGCCGCGAGCGGCAACAACGTCGTCGGCTGGAGCCCCTATAACGGCATCCGCCTGCCCTGGACCGTCTCGGCCACCTATCTGCGCGGCGAAAAGATCGCCGAGGGCGGAAAGGTGCTGGCCGAGCCCGGCACCGGCCGGTTCGTGCGGCCGCTGCCGCGCCAGGTCATGGCAGGAACTGCCGCATGAGCCGCAATCTTCCCGTCAATGCCGGCCGGATCGCTGGCGATATCGAGGCGCTGGCCGCAATGACCGAGCCGGGGCGTCCCTGGACGCGGCGGGCCTTCTCGCCGCTCTTCCTCGAGGGCCGGGCCTATATCGAAGCGCGGATGAAGGCGGCGGGACTGGAAACGCGGATCGATGCCGCCGGCAATCTGGTCGGCCGGCGGACAGGCCAGAAACCATGGCTCGGCACGATCATGATCGGCTCGCATTCCGACACCGTGCCGGACGGCGGCCGCTTCGACGGCATCGCCGGGGTGATCTCGGCGCTGGAGGTGGCGCGGGCGCTTGCTGAGCAGGATATCAAGCTCGATCACGATCTCGAAATCGTCGATTTCCTGGCCGAGGAGGTCAGCATCTTCGGCGTGTCCTGCATCGGCAGCCGCGGCATGACCGGCCAACTGCCGGAGGCCTGGCTTTCGCGCGTCAGCGACGGGCGCGACCTCGCCGAGGGCATCGCTGAGGTCGGCGGCAGGCCCGATGTGCTGATGCAGCAGAACAGGCCCGATATAGCAGGCTTTCTCGAGCTCCATATCGAGCAGGGTCCGGTGCTCGAAGCCGAGAGGCAGGATATCGGCATCGTCACCGCGATCTCGGGCATCACCCGGATCGAGATTACCGTCGAAGGGCGGGCCGACCATGCCGGCACGACGCCGATGGACCGACGGGCGGATGCGCTGGTGGCGGCATCGCAGCTGGTGCTCGACATCCGCAATGCCGCCGCAGAGCTTGCCAAAACGCCGGGGCATTTTGCAGCGACGGTCGGGGAATTCCGCATCGAGCCGAATGCCGCCAATGTCGTGCCGTCGAAGGTCACGCTGCTGATCGATGGGCGCGCGGAGATCCGCGCCGACATGGAGGCTTTCTGCCGCTGGCTCGACGGCCATGTCGAAAAGCTGGCAGGAGCCTACGGCGTGACGATCAAGACGCCGAACCGGGTTTCCGACAATCTGCCGACGCCAGGCGATGCCGGGCTGCTGTCGACACTGGAGGCGGCCTGCGAGCGGGTCGGCGCAAAAAGCCGGCGCATCGCCTCAGGCGCGGGACACGATACGGCCTGGATCGCCAAGGTGGCGCCGGCGGCGATGATCTTCGTGCCCTGCCGGGAAGGCCGCAGCCATTCGGCCGACGAATGGGCCGAGAATGACGATATCGCGCTTGGCGCCGCCGTGCTGTTCGAAGCGGTGCGCGAGATGGACACGAGCTTGAGGCAGGAGAGGACCGATGGGACGCATACTCGTTGAGAAGGACGTGGAAGCAGCCGTCAAGGGCGGCTCCGTCTATGCCGCCGGCGGCGGCGGCTGGGCCGATCATGGACGGATGCTTGGGCTTGCCGCCGTCAATGTCGGCAAGCCGGAGCTGGTCTCGATCGACGAGTTGCAGGATGAGGACTGGATCGCCACCGCGGCCGCAATCGGCGCGCCGGCCTCCACCACCCCCTGGGAAATGCAGGGCATCGACTATGTGAAAGCAGTGCAATTGCTGCAGGAGGCGCTTGGGGAAAAGCTTTCCGGGCTGATCATCGGCCAGAACGGCAAATCCTCGACGCTGAACGGCTGGCTGCCGTCGGCCATCCTCGGCACCAAGGTGGTCGATGCGGTCGGCGACATCCGCGCGCATCCGACGGGCGACATGGGTTCGATCGGCATGGCCGGTTCGCCCGAGCAGATGATCCAGACCGCGGTCGGCGGCAATCGGGCGGAGAACCGCTATATCGAACTGGTGGTGAAGGGCGCGACGGCGAAGATCTCGCCGGTGCTGCGCGCCGCCGCCGATCAATCCGGCGGCTTCATCGCCAGCTGCCGCAATCCGCTGAGGGCTTCCTATGTCCGGAGCCATGCGGCGCTCGGTGGCATCTCAATGGCGCTGGCGCTCGGCGAGGCGATCATCGCGGCGGAGAAACGCGGCGGATCAGCTGTCATCGACGCGATCTGCAAGACGACGGGCGGACATATCCTTGCCGAGGGGATCATCAACCGCAAGGACGTCGTCTACACCAAGGAAGCCTTCGACATCGGCACGATCACCGTCGGCACGGGCGAAAAATCGGTGACGCTGCATGTGATGAACGAATATATGGCCGTGGACGATGCGGATGGCGGGCGGCTTGCCACTTTCCCGGCCGTCATCACCACGCTTTCCCAAGAGGGCGAACCGCTCAGCGTCGGCCAGCTTCAGGACGGCATGCACGTCTTCATCCTGCATGTGCCGATGGACATCATTCCGCTCTCGGCAAGCGTGCTCGATCCGACCGTCTATCCCGTCGTCGAAAAGGCGATGGGGATCGAGATCGCACGTTATGCGCTGGCAACGAAAGCCTGAGCCATGGCGCGCGATCCCGGTCTCGAAGAACTGATGCGCGAGGAACTCGGCGATCGGCCGGGCCTTACCGAAAAATCCATGTTCGGCGGCTGGGCCTTCATCCTGAACGGCAATCTCCTCTGCTGCGCGCGCCATGACGGCATGCTGATCCGTCTCGGCAAGGGCAATGACGGCTGGGCGCTGGCATTGCCAGGCGTGATCCAGATGCTGTCGGGCGAGCGGGTGATGCATGGCTGGGTGCGCGGTGGTGCCGAGGTTTACGGCGACGATGCCCTGAGACGGCGTTTGCTCGATGCGGCACTTGCCTATGTGGAATCGCTGCCGAGTAAGTGACGATCGAAGGCAGAGCAAAACGAGGAACCCACGATGCCGAAGGCCAATCCACGTCATCCGAAATTTCCGATTCCCGGCGGGCCGGAGCTGCGCGCCAAGGGCTGGCGGCAGGAGGCGCTGCTGCGGCTGCTCGAAAACGTGCTCTCCGTCGGCGAGGATCCCGACAACCTCATCGTCTATGCCGCGCTCGGCAAGGCGGCCCGCAACTGGGCGGCCCACAAAGGCATCGTCAAGGCGCTGACCGAAATGGACGAGGACCAGACGCTGCTCATCCAGTCCGGCAAGCCGATCGGGCTCGTTCGGACGCATGCCAAGGCGCCGCTCGTCATCATGGCGAACTGCAATATCGTCGGGCAATGGGCAAAGGCCGAGGTGTTCTACGAGCTGCAGCGCAAGGGGCTGATCTGCTGGGGCGGGCTGACGGCCGGCGCCTGGCAATATATCGGCAGCCAGGGGGTCATCCAGGGCACCTACGAGATCTTCATGCGCATTGCCGAGCGGCGCTTCGGCGGCGATCTCCTCGGCCGCTTCGTGCTGACCGCCGGCCTCGGCGGCATGGGCGGGGCGCAGCCGCTGGCCGGCCGCATGGCGGGGGCGGCAATCCTCTGCGTCGACATCGATCCGGAGCGCGCCCGCAAACGCCAGCAGATCGGTTATCTCCAGGAAATCGCACCCGATCTCGATACCGCCCTGCAGATGATCGATGCGGCAGTGAGGGAGAAACGGGCGCTGTCCGTCGGGCTGGTCGGCAATGCGGCGGAGGTCTATCCCGAAATCGCCCGGCGCGGCATCGTGCCCGACATCGTCACCGACCAGACCTCGGCGCATGACCTCGTCTATGGCTACGTGCCGAAAGGCATGAGCCTCGATCAGGTCAAGGGCCTGCGCGACGATGGCCAGGGGCAATTGATGGCGGCAAGCCGCGCCTCGATCGTCGAACATGTGACGGCGATGCTGGAATTCCAGAAGAAGGGTTCTGAAGTCTTCGACAACGGCAACCTGATCCGCACGCAGGCCAAGGAGGGCGGCGTTGCCAATGCCTTCGACATTCCGATCTTCACCGAAGCCTATCTCAGGCCGCTGTTTGCCCGGGCGATCGGCCCGTTCCGCTGGATGGCGCTATCGGGCGAGGAGAGCGATATCGCCCGGATCGATGACCTGCTGCTCGAGATGTTCCCCGACAACAAGATCATCACCAACTGGATCCGGCTGGCGCGCGAGCATGTTCCCTTCGAAGGGCTGCCGGCCCGCATCGCCTGGCTCGGCCACGGCGAACGCACGGCACTCGCGAGGCGCGTCAACACGCTGGTTGCGAGCGGCGAACTGAGAGGCCCGGTCGCCTTCTCCCGCGACCATCTCGATGCCGGCGCCATGGCGCACCCGAACATCATGACAGAGCGGATGAAGGACGGCTCCGACGCGATCGCCGACTGGCCGCTGATCGATGCGATGATGCTCTGCTCGTCGATGGCCGATCTCGTCGTCATTCATTCCGGCGGCGGCGGCTATGCCGGCTATATGACGAGCTGCGGCGTCACCGTCATCGCCGATGGCACGGATGCCGCCGACGAAAGGCTCGACCATGCGCTGACCAACGATACCGCACTCGGCGTCATGCGGTATGCCGATGCCGGTTACGAGGAGGCGCTGGATGAAGTGGCGAAGAAAGACGTGCCCTATCTCCGGCTTGGCTGATGTGCGGGAGCAGACATCCAGACCCTTTCCAGAATTATCAGGCATCAGGCAATCAGATTGGAGACCTCGAGGAGATTGCCGTCGGGGTCCCGGAAATAGACCGAGCGCAGACGCCCGGTCGCGCCGGTGCGTTCGACCGGACCCTCTTCGATCGCAACGCCGGAGGCCTGCAGATGCGTGATGACATCGGCGAGCGTCGTCTCGGCGATGAAGCAGAGGTCGCCGGAGCCGGCTGTGGGATGACTCGCCTTGGGATCGAATTCGCGGCCGGCTTGGTGCAGGTTGATCTTCTGCCGGCCGAATTTCAGCGCCTTGCGGCCTTCCGCGAAGGTTTCGACCGACATGCCGAGGATGCGGGCATAGAAATCGCAGGTGACGGCAATATCGGCGACGGTCAGCACCAGATGGTCGAGGCGGTCGATGCGGATCATGCTGTTCTCCTCGCGAGATGCTTTGCAAGACAGGCGGAGACAAAGGCCAGCGCCAGCATGGCAAGCGTGAAGATAACGACGGCGGTCCAGCCTTCAACCGCGAAGAACCAGCCGCCCGCCGAACCCATCAAGCTGGAGCCGACATAATAGGCAAGCATATAGAGCGACGAGGCGTGGCCTTTGGTGCCATGCGCCAGCCTGCCGACAAGGCCGCTGGCGATGGAATGGCTCATGAAGAAGCCGGTGGTGAGCACGATGATGCCGAGGATGATGACCGGGAGCGAGGCAAACAGCGTCAGCGCGCTGCCGGCGGCGGTGAGTGCCAGACCGAAGAGAAGCACGGAAAAATGGCCGATCCGGTCTCCGAGGAGGCCGCCGATCGAGGAGGCGCCGATGCCGAAGAGATAGACGGTGAAGATCAGGCCGAGTTCGGTCTGGTTGAGGCCGTAGGGCGGCGCCACGAGGCGGAAGCCGGCATAATTATAGATCGTCACGAAGGAGCCCATCGCCAGGAAGGCGATGGCGAAGAGGAAGGGCAGCGCCGGACTGCTGAGATGGCCGCGCCACGCGTTGAGATGAAAGCGCGGATCGAAGCCCGGCCGGCGGACGAAATTGCGTGACGGCGGCAAGAGGGCGATGAAGCCGATCGCAGCGGCAAGGCCGATGGCGCCGATCAGAAAGAGCGCCGGACGCCAGCTGAAATATTCGGCGAAGATACCTGTCAGCACGCGGCCGGACATGCCGCCGAAGGCCGTGCCGGCGACATAGAGGCCCATGGTGGTGCCGAGGCCGCGCGGATCGATTTCCTCGGCGAGATAGGCCATGGCGACGGCCGGCACGCCGCCGAGAACGAGGCCCTGCAGGGCGCGGATGACAAGCAGCAGGTGCCAGTTCGGGGCAAAAGCGGTGGCAATGGTCAGCAATGCCGCGCCGACCAGCGATATCGACATCAGGCTGCGGCGGCCAAGGCCTTCCGAGACGGCGGCGGCACAGACGATGGCAAGTGCCAGGAAACCGGTGGAGAGCGAGAGGGACAGCGAGCTTTCGGCCGGGCTGACGGAGAACTCCTGCGAGAAGATCGGCAGCAGCGGCTGGACGCAATAGAGCAGCGAGAAGGTGGAGAAACCGGAAAGGAAGAGCGCCAGGCTGGCGCGGCGATAGGCGCCGGTGCCACGGGTGAGATAGTGCTTCTGCCCTGGGATCGCTGATATCTCGGAGGTCTTTAATACATGCGCTGACGTCGGCATCTCTTCATCCTTCCGGTCTCCGATCTAGTCAACGCCGCTCCATTTGTCCAATATATGAAACTGGCGATTTCGATATGTTTTGGAGATGACGATGGAGTTGCGGCACTTGCGATATTTCCTCGCGGTGGCGGAGGAATGCAATTTCACCCGTGCGGCCGCCAAGCTCGGCATCGGGCAACCGCCGCTCAGCCAGCAGATCCGCGACCTGGAGAGGGAAGTGGGTGCGGCGCTGTTTCACCGCGTGCCGCACGGCGCCGAATTGACGGCGGCGGGCGCTGCCTTCCTCGGCGAGGCAAAGGCTTCGCTGGCGGCTGCCGAAAAGGCAAAGCTTGCGGCGCAAAGCGCCAATCGCGGCGAGACCGGCCGGCTGTCGCTCGGCTTCACCGCATCCTCGGCCTTCAACCCAGTGGTCAGCACGACGATCCGCCGATTTCGTGCCCGCTGGCCCGATGTCCGGCTGGCGCTGACGGAAATGAATACGCTGGCGCTGATGCAGAAGCTGGAAGGCGGCGAGCTCGACGCCGCCTTCATGCGCCCCAGCCTCGACGACCCCGCCGGCGTCCGGCTGCGGCGATTGCCGGATGAGCCGATGGTGATCGCCCTGCCCGCCAGCCATCCTCTGGCACGGCGCAGCAAACTGCCGCTTGCGGCACTGGCGGACGAACCTTTCATCCTCTTTCCCCGGCTCGTCGGCTTGAGCCTCTACGACGATGTCGTGCTGGCCTGCCGCAAGGCGGGATTCGAGCTGACCGTGGCCCAGGAGGCGCCGCAGATTTCCTCCGTCGTCAATCTGGTGGCGGCAGAGCTCGGCGTCTCGATCGTGCCGGCCTCGATTTCGCAGATCAGGCTCGAAGGCGTCGCCTACCGGCCGATCGAGGGGCCGCCGGCTGTGGCGCGCCTGGCGCTGGCAATGTTGAAGACACATCGCTCGCCGGTCACCGAGAACCTGATGAGCCTGCTGAGCTAAAGCGCGTCGCGATCCTTCAGATTCGCTCTTCGCGCTTTAGAGCCTTTCCGGGTTAGATTGCAGCATTCTGCCGGAGCAGGTTTTCGTCAGGGCAGAGGCGATTGGCGAAGGGCATACCTCTTGGTACGGTCGAGCCGATCGCCTTTGCCCTGGCGGAAAGATGCCCGGCCCTTCGGGTTGGCTGAAACGGGCCGGCTGATCGACCGGCCGGCTTGGCCGTAGAGCTGGGCTACGACGCGCGCCGGCCGGTCGACCATCCGACTCCGTTTGAGCCAACAGAATGCTGCAATCTAACCCGGAAAGGCTCTGGTCTTTGTTCTTGCTCATGTCGTTTTGCAAAAGCGCTGCACACTTTTGCGCGACACGCTCTAGCCCGCCGGATCCCAATAGGGCGGATCGCCAAAACTCTTCTTCAGGTGATCGGCGATGGCGCGGAGCTTGGCGGAGGGGTTTCGGCCCTCGGGATGGGCCATGTAGATGAATTCGGCCTCCGGCTTGTGACCGACATCGATTTCGGCAAGCCGGCCTTCGCCAATGGCGGGGCCGGCGATGAAGGCGGGCAGCAGCGCGATGCCGAGACCGGCAATGGCGGCGTCGCGGAGCATGTCGCCATTGTTGATGCCGAGCGCCAGTTTCGCACGGACGACGACCGCGCCCTCCGGCGTTTGGAAGCGCCAGTCGGCAACGCCGCGATTGGTATAGAAGATTCCGCGATGGCCGTTGAGATCATCAAGCGACGACGGCACTCCCTGGCGCGCGAGATAATCCGGCGAGGCGCAGACAAGACGGCGGCTGCGCGCGAGCTTCCAGGCGACCAGCCTGTTATCGGCGATCGGACCGTTGCGGATGATGGCGTCGTAGCCGTCCGAAGCGGCATCGACACGTCGGTCGTCAATATCGAGGGTGAGTTCGATCTCGGGATGTTCGGCAAGGAAGGGATAGAGCGCCGGGCCGAGATGCATGCGGCCGAAGGTGACCGGAGCGGCGATGCGGATCGGGCCGGACAGGCTTCCGCGCCGCTCCGCCATATCGGCCGCAGCCGCCTCGATCTCGCGCACGATGCGCGCGGCACGCTCCAGGAAGACCGCGCCATCCTCCGTCAAACTCAGCTTGCGCGTCGTTCGGTGCAGCAGCATGCCGCCGAGCGACTTCTCCAGCTCGGCCAGCCTTTCGCTGACGACGGATTTTGACAGCCGCAGGCGCCGAGCCGCCTCGCTGACCGAGCCCGCCTCGACGACGGCGACGAAAGCCGTAATACCTTCGATCCTGATCATCGTTCGGCTTTTCCGAATTCGAGTTCCCCAATCTGGAGACTAATCCGAACGAAAGGAAAATGCCATCTTCCCTTCATCGAAAGGGACGGCAGGGGCCGCCTCACCTCAAGATCAGGAGATGAAACCATGAACCGCTTGAACAACAAGGTCGCGATCGTCACCGGCGCAAGCTCCGGCATCGGCCGCGCCACGGCAAAGCTCTTCGCCGCCGAAGGCGCCAGGATCGTCGTCGGCGCCCGCCGCGAGCGTGAACTCGACAGCCTGGTCGCGGAGATCAAGGCAGAGGGCGGCGAGGCCATCGCCATTGCCGGCGACGTGCGCTCGGAAGATTATCACAAGGCGCTGGTCGCGGCCGCCGTGACGCATTACGGCAAGCTCGACATCGCCTTCAACAATGCCGGCACGCTCGGCGAAGCCGGCCCGAGCACCGCCGTTTCCGAAGCAGGCTTCAGCGAGGCGCTGGCGATCAACCTGACGGCCTCCTTCCTCGCCGCCAAACACCAGATCGGCGCGATGGTGGAAAATGGCGGCGGGTCGGTGATCTTCACCTCGACCTTCGTCGGCTACAGCTTCGCCTTCCCGGGCGTTGCCGCCTATGCCGCCAGCAAATCCGGCCTGATCGGACTGACGCAGGCGCTTGCCGCCGAGTTCGGCCAGCAGGGCGTGCGGGTCAATGCCATCCTGCCGGGTGCTGTCGATACCGACATGTATCGGGACATGAACGATACGCCCGACAAACAGGCCTTCGTCACCAACCTGCATGCGCTGAAGCGCGTCGCAACTCCCGAAGAACTTGCCCGCTCGGTTCTCTACCTCGCCTCCCACGATGCGAGCTTCGTCACCGGCACGGCTTCGCTGGTCGACGGCGGCGCCTCGATCACCCGCACCTGACGAAAGCCAAGCGCGATGACCCGCTCCGGATTGTCGCGCCGCCTTTTCCGGAACATTCTCCCACTGACCCCGGGCCGCGGCCCCACATTCGATTGAAGGAACGCATCATGTCACGTCTTCCGAACAAGACAGCCCTCATCACCGGCGGCACCAGCGGCATCGGCATCGAAACCGCCCGTCAATTCATTGCCGAAGGCGCCCGTGTCGTCGTTACCGGCAGCAGTGCCGCAAGCGTCGAAGCCGCCCGTCGCGAACTCGGCGACCAAGCGATCGTCATCCAGGCCGATGCCGGCGATGCGGCCGGCCAAAAGGCCGTCGCCGATAAGGTGAAAGAGGCTTTCGGCACGCTCGACATCCTCTTCGTCAATGCCGGTGTCGCCGAATTCGGGCCGCTGGAACAGTGGAGCGAAGCCGCCTTCGATAGGTCGGTAGCGATCAATGTCAAGGGACCGTTCTTCCTGATCCAGTCGCTACTGCCGATCTTTTCGAAACAGGCCGCGATCGTGCTCAATACCTCGATCAACGCCCATATCGGCATGCCGAACTCCAGCGTCTATTCACTGACGAAGGGTGCATTGCTGACGCTTGCCAAGACCCTGTCGGGCGAACTCATCGGCCGCGGCATCCGGGTCAACGCCGTCAGCCCGGGGCCGATCGCCACGCCGCTCTACAGCAAGCTCGGGGCGTCGGAAGCCGATTCCAAGGCGATGACCGCGCAGATCCAGTCCCAAATCCCTGTCGGCCGCTTCGGGAGCCCCAGCGAAGTCGCGAAGACGATCATCTTTCTCGCCTCCGATGAGGCTGCCTATATCGTCGGCAGCGAACTCGTCATCGACGGCGGGATGAGCAACCTCTGACCCCACGAAAATGGCGGCTGACGTCCATGAACGGGGCAGCACCCGCCGACTGCGGCCGATGCCTGTCGCCGCGTGATTGCATGTTCTCCGCCAAAGGCTTAGGGTCGGGGCCGGTCAGAAAAGGCGACGGGTAGAAAAAGCCATGGCTCTCAGCGGAAAACGCATCCTCCTCATCATCTCGGGCGGCATCGCCGCCTATAAGAGCCTGGATCTGATCCGCCGGCTGCGCGAGCGCGGCGCCAGCGTGCGCCCGGTGATGACCTGCGGGGCGCAGGAATTCGTCACGCCGCTGGCCGTCGGTGCGCTGGCGGCGGACCATGTGTTCCTCGATCTGTTTTCGCGGCAGGACGAACAGGATATCGGCCATATCAGGCTGGCGCGCGACTGCGATCTGGTGCTGATCGCCCCTGCCACGGCCGATCTGATGGCGAAGATGGCGAACGGGCTTGCCGACGATCTTGCCTCGACCGTGCTGTTGGCAACCAACAGGCCGGTGCTTGCCGCACCGGCAATGAATCCGTCCATGTGGGCGCATCCGGCGACCCGGCGGAATGCCGCGATGCTCAGGGCCGACGGCATCCGCTTCGTCGGGCCGATGGCCGGCGAGATGGCGGAAAGCCGGGAGACGGGCCTCGGCCGGATGGCGGAGCCGCTGGAGATCGTGGCGGCCGCCGAAACCCTGCTCGACGACGGAGAAAAGCCGCTCAAGGGGCGCAAGGCAATCGTCACCTCAGGACCGACGCATGAGCCGATCGATCCGGTGCGTTACATCGCCAACCGCTCCTCCGGCCGGCAGGGACATGCGATCGCCGCAGCCCTTGCAAAGCTCGGGGCGGAGGTGACGCTGGTATCGGGACCGGTGACGATCGCCGATCCGGTCGGCGTCAACGTCATCCACGTGGAACGGGCCGAGGAAATGCGTGATGCGGTGCTTGCAGCACTGCCGGCCGACGTCGCCGTGATGGTGGCGGCGGTAGCGGACTGGCGCGTCGCCTCGGCGGCCGACCAGAAGCTGAAGAAACATCCCGGCGAATCCATTCCGACGCTGGCGCTGACCGAAAATCCGGACATCCTGAAAACCGTCGGCCATCATACGATGCGGCCGAAGCTGGTCATCGGCTTTGCCGCCGAGACGCAGGACGTGGAAAGCAATGCCAAGGCGAAGCTCGAGAGGAAGGGCGCCGACATGATCGTCGCCAATGACGTCTCTCCCGCCACCGGGATCATGGGCGGCAGCCGCAACAGCGTCAAACTCGTCCGCCGCGACGGCGTCGAGCAATGGCCCGACCTGGCGAAGGAAGAGGTTGCCGAAAGGCTCGCAGCGCTGATCGCCCAGCGGCTCCGCTGATCGCGCGGCTCGGCTGACGTCGAGTGGCTCAGCTAATCGCGAGCGGCTCAGGCAGGAATAGCCAGGCGCTGCGGCTTGACCGCATTGCGCTTCTCCGGCCGGAAGTCGGCGACGTCGATGCCGTCTTTGCCGATGGTGACGGCGCTGCCGTCCGGAATTTCCGCCCAGGCGTCGACATCATCGTTCAACGGCTCGGAGACGAGGCAATAACCGGCGCTGACGGGTGAGGCATAGAGCGTCGGCGCCTTGCGATCGGTGGCATAACGGATCGCATAGAGCGTGTTGCCGTCGGAGAAGGCAGCGGTAAAGCGCAACAGGATCGAGCCGATGACACTTTCGGCAAGGTTCTCGACGACACCGATCATGTGAGCCATCGCTGCGACCGGCGCCTCGCGCAGACCGAACTGCAGCGCCAGCAGGAACATCAGTTCGGAATCGGTCGTGCCGCCGCGGGCATTGAACAGATCGTCGTCGAGCATCGCCTCCATCGGCCGGCGCAGCCGCTCGAAGCCGGAAATCTGGCCGTTATGCATGAAGGACCAGGTGTCATGGGTGAAGGGGTGGCAATTGTCGCGGCGCGTGCCGCCGCCGGTCGCAGCGCGGACATGGGCGAGAAAGAGCGGCGAACGGATCTGGCGCGCCAGGCTCTTCAGATTGCAATCCGACCAGGCCGGCAGGATATCGCGGTAACGGCCGGGCTCGGGCCGGTCACCATACCAGGCGATGCCGAAGCCATCGCCATTGGTCGCCGTCTTGGCGCGGGTGGCGCAATGGGACTGCTCGATCAGGGAATGGGCAGGCGAGGATACCAGTTCCTCGAGATAGAGAGGGTCTCCACGATAGGCTGCCCAGCGACACATGGCTTTCTTGCTCCGGAACCCGCCGCCGCACCGACGGGAATACTCTAAATTGTCTGATCTCGCGGCTAATAACAGCTTAACGCGCCGCCGGTTTGCAAGCGCAAGATGACAGTTTCGTGGCGTCCGGCATCTTCAAATTCTGCGAAACACTGTGTTCTCTCGTGAACATCCGCATTGCCCAGGGTTGCGTCCTATGTAGAATTTCTTCTTGCATCTGTGAAGAATCAGCCTAACTTTAAGTCATCAGCAACAGAACGAAAGGAAGGTGATCCAATGTCTAATGAGATTTCGGACCTCGTAACGGGCATGGAAGAGGTGAAGAAGGCGAGGCAGCCCTCGCTCTAATCCCCGCCTTCCTGGGGCTGCATAGACAGTCCAGGCCAGTTCGAGGCCAAACTCATGGAAAGGGTCGCTGAGGCGACCCTTTTTTAATGCCCGGATTTCAAATTGACGGAATTTCGAAATTCCATTACTCATAAAGTCATCGGATGACTTTATGAGTAATGGAATGCGGGCACTCAGCAAGACCAATCTCGCCGATGAGGCGATCGAGGCGATTCGCGGCGACATTCTCGGCAAACGCTGGGCGGTCGGCGAGAAACTGCCGAATGAAGCCTCGCTGTCAGCCATGCTGTCCGTCAGCCGCGGCACGGTGCGCGAGGCAGTGCGCGTTCTCGTCTCGCAGGGTTATCTCGAAACCCGCCAGGGCTCGGGAACTTATGTCCGTTCGACCCGCGATGCCGGCCGGCCGCTGACGATGGCACGGCGCGCCAGCCTGCGCGACCAGTTCGAGGCGCGATGCGCACTCGACGTCGAGGCAGCCCGTCTGACGGCGATCCGCAAGACCCCGGAAACGGTGGCCGAGCTGCGCAGGCTGCTTGCCGAACGCGGCAATTACGATGGCGGCAATCAGGCCGGCTTCATCGAACGCGACCTCGCCTTCCACAAGGCCGTCATCGCCGCTTCCGGCAACCGGGCGATGATCGAGATCTGTGATTTCTTCTCGGCCTCGATTGCCGACACCATCGCCGCAACGCTCGGCAAGGATATTCCGGAACCCGATATGCAGGCGCATGCCAATATCGTCGACGCCATCGAGACCGGCGATCCCGACAAAGCGGACGTGGCGGTGCGTCGTTTCATGGCGCCGGTTCTTGCCGCACTCGACCGGATGATCCTGTCATGAACACGCCTTTCAACCATGCTGCCAGCACGCTCGAGGCGGCCGACGAACTGCTGATCGACGCCGAGACCGGCAGCCTTCCGCCGCCGCAGGCAACGTCGAAGCGGGGAGCTGCGGGTCGTTTCCTGCTCGGCGCATGCCTGGTGCTGATCGCCTTCAACCTGCGCCCGGTCTTTTCGAGCGCCTCGGCGCTGCTGCCGGAAATCCGCTCGGAGCTCGGCCTCGGCGCGCTGGGCGCCAGCCTGCTGACGACGCTTCCGGTCGTCTGCCTCGGCGCCTTTTCGCCGCTTGCGCCTCGTCTTGCCCAGCGCCTCGGGACTGAGCGCACGCTGCTCGGCGTTCTGCTGCTTCTCGCGCTCGGCACTGCATTGCGCGGGCTTTCCTCGGTGCCGCTGCTCTTCATCGGCACGGCCCTTGCGGGCGCCTGTATCGCTGTCGGCAACGTGCTGCTGCCGGGGCTGGTGAAGCGGGATTTCGCCGGGCGCGCCGCGCTGATGACCGGTTTCTACACGATGGCGCTTTGCGCCGGTGCGGCAAGTGCGGCCGGGCTGACGCTGCCGATCGAGCATGGATTGGGCGGGTCTCTCGCGGGCGCGCTCGCCATCTGGGCGCTGCCCGCCCTGATCGTCAGCCTGCTCTGGCTGCCTGAGGTTCTTCGCAGCGGCCGGCAGGCAAGACGAAATGGCTTCCACGTCAAAGGCCTCTGGCGCGACCGGCTCGCCTGGCAGGTCACGCTGTTCATGGGGCTGCAATCGGCACTTGCCTATTGCGTCTTCGGCTGGCTGGTTCCTATCTTGCGCGAACGTGGGCTCGACGGCGTCACATCAGGGGCGATCGTTTCCCTGTCGGTGATGGTGCAGGCCGCCTCCTGCCTGATCGTGCCGCATATCGCGGTGCGCGGCCGCGATCAGCGGCTGATCAATGCGAGCCTCTGCGGCGTCGCCGTCACCGCCCTGCTCGGCCTGCTCTTTGCGCCGCTGTCGACAGTCTGGCTGTGGGCGGTGCTGCAGGGCATCGGTCAGGGCGGGCTGATCGCCGCGGCCATGACGACGATCGTGCTGCGCTCGCGCGATCCCGATGTCGCCGCCCATCTTTCCGGCATGGCGCAATGCGTCGGTTACCTGCTTGCCGCCATCGGCCCACTCATCGTCGGTCTCATCCGCGGCTGGACCGGAAGTTTTTCCTGGTGCGCCGCCCTCTTCGTCGCGCTTGGGCTCGGCGCGGCGATCAACGGCTGGAAGGCCGGCCGGGCAATTGAAGTGAACGTCCATGCGGTCGAGAAGACAGGCTGAGCCGCACGCTCAGCTCACTCGTTCACTGGTTCATTCACTGGCCCATCACCATCTCTTGATGCCCGTCGCCGGCCGCGGATGCTACGCTATCTCAGCCTCTCATTCCCATCGCCGGAGGAGACATCTTGCGCATCCGAACCCTGTTTCTGCTTGCCGCGCTTGCGGCAATGCTGGCCCCTGCCCTGTCTCATGCGCAGGAAAGCGGTCAGCCGAGGGCCAATATTCAGAGCGGCGCGCGCGAGGGCGTGCTGAAGCTGCTGCCGGCCGATTCCGTCACCGAGCACGAGCTGACGATCGGCGGCCGGAAACTCGCCTACACCGCCACCGCCGGCACGCTTGAACTCTTCGGCCAGGACGGCGCGCAGACCGGCGCGATCTTCTACACTGCCTATGTCGCTGGGGATGGCGGGGCGAACCGGCCTCTGACCTTTGCCTTCAACGGTGGCCCGGGTGCGGCTTCCGCCTTCCTGCATCTTGGGTTGGTCGGGCCTGAGGTGCTCGATTTCGGGCCGGATGGACGCGACGGCGCCAATGCGAAACTCGTCGACAACAAGCAGAGCTGGCTCGATTTCACCGATCTCGTGCTGATCGATCCGATCGGCACGGGCTGGAGCCGGACGGTCAAGGCGGACGACGCCTCCAACTATTACAACGTCAATGCCGATGCTGAGAGCATCGCCAAGGCGATCGCGCTCTATGTCGCGCACAACAACCGCTCCAACTCGCCGAAATATCTTCTCGGTGAAAGCTATGGCGGCTTCCGCGCCGCCAAGGTCGCCTCGGCGCTGCAGGAAAGCCAGGGCATCATCGTCGCCGGCGCGGTGATGCTTTCTCCCTTGCTCGAAGGCCAGCTGATGTTCAATGCCGACCAGTTCGCGCTCGGCGCAGCCCTCGAACTACCGTCTTTGGCGGCCGCCGAACTCGACCGGCATAAGGCTTTCGACGAAGAGACGCAGAAAGAGGCCGAGACCTTCGCGCTCGGCGACTATCTGACGACGCTGGCCGGACCGCCGCCCACGGGCGCCGAGGCCGCCGCCTTCTATGGCAGGATCGCCAAGCTGACAGGCATTCCCGAGGATATCGTCACCCGCAACCGCGGCTTCCTCGGCAATTCCTTCGTCAAACATTCCGACGCGGGCAGCGGCGAGGTGATGAGCGCCTACGATGCCTCCTTTGCAGCCCCCGATCCCTATCCGGAATTGGACTACGATCGCGGCAACGACGCCATCCTCGACGGATTCACCCGCGCCTATGGCGGCGCCTTTGCCGACTATGCCCGCAACCAACTCGGCTTCAGGACGGAGATGACCTATACGCTGCTCGAAGGCGATATCAGCCGGCGCTGGGAATGGGGCGGAGGACGCGGCGGCGGATCGCGCCTCCAGGCCAGCGCCACCGACGACATCCGGCAGCTGCTCGCCTCGAACCCGGCATTCCATCTGCTGATCGCGCATGGCTACAGCGATCTGGTGACGCCCTACAGCGTCAGCCGCTATGTCGTCGATCATCTGCCGCCGTCGCTCGCCGGCGGCCGCGTCGGGCTGAAACTTTATCGCGGCGGCCATATGTTCTATACCAAAGCCGATCAGCGGGCCGCCTTCACGGCCGATGCCAAGGCCTTCTATGCCACACGGCCAGGCGCGCAGCCGGCGGACTGAGGCGTGGAGCGATCTTTCAGGTTCGCCTGCCACGCTTTGGTTCTTTGTTTATCGCATCTCATGATCGCAAAACCGCAGTACATTTTTGCGCGACATGCTTTGAGGAAGTAACCGATGCATATCACCGGGGGATGCCATTGCGGCGCAATCCGCTATCAGGCGGAGATCGATCCAGAGCGGATTTCGATCTGCCATTGCACCGATTGCCAGCGGCTGACCGGCTCGGCCTATCGCGTCACCGCACCGGCGCGGCCGGACAGTTTAACGCTCCTGTCGGGCGAACCGAGAGGCTACGCAAAATATGGCGACAGCGGCGGTCTCAGCCGGCAATTCTTCTGCCCGAATTGCGGATCGCCGCTTTACCGCACCGACGGCGAAGGCGGCGCGATCGGCATCCGCGTCGGCAGCATCGACCAGCGGCGGGAACTGACGCCCAAGAAACAGATATGGTGCCGCTCGGCCCTGGCAGGGGTGGAGAATATCGAGCACCTGCCGCGCTTCGAGGGCGAGGATTAGAGCGGCGGGACGCTTAGCCGGGAAGCCAGAGCGCCTGTCTATTCCGGCCGCGGCATATCAGGCCAGCTGTCGGTGACGCCGGCCTGGACCGGACGCTCCAGATAGGTGGAAAGGGCGATATAGCTGCGGGTGCCGGTGACACCGGGAACGGCATGGATCTGCGCCAGAAAAGCCTCCAAGTCCTGCGGGCTCGCCGTGCGGACCTTGAAGAGAACGCTGGCATCGCCGGCGACCGAATGCATCTCCTCGACCTCGGGAAACCGCAGGACCTGCATCAGCCGCTCGCTCTTGCCCCAGCCGGCCGCCTCCACATGCACGAAAGCAAGCAACGGTTTGCCAAGCGCTGCGCCATCCAGCGCGGCATGCACGCCTTTGATCGCGCCGGATTGCCGGAGACGGCGCACGCGCTCGTGCACGGCCGGCGCCGACAGGCCGACCGCTTCGCCAAGCCTGGCATAACTCTGGCTGCTGTCGGCGGCGAGTGCGGCTAATATTTTTCGGTCGACGACATCGATGGCCGGCTGCTGCGCACGTCTTTGCCGAAGATCCTCTGTATTTTTCGTCATTCGGTAAAATCCCCTTCTTGCCGAAAAATAATCGCCGATACTGGCATTATTCAACAGAATATTCGGGGAGGCAAATCGCATGGAGATGATCGAACGCAATCCGGCAAGCGGGATCTATCCGGCGAGCCCCGACTATATCCATGCGCTGGAGGTCAGGCATCCCAAGCGGCTGCTCTTCGTCAGCGGCACGATGGGTCTCGATCAAGAGGGAATGGCGGCCGTCGACCTGGACGGGCAATTGGAGCTCATCTGGTCCAATCTGCGCACCATCCTCGCCTCGGCTGATATGACCGTCGACAATATCGTGCGGCTGACGAGCTATCTGCGCGACGGTGCCTTTGTGGAGGCGAACCAGAATGCCCGCCTTCGGGCACTTGGCGGCCGCGCCGTACCGACCACAGCCATCATCGTCGAAACGCTCAGCGAAGACTGGCTGGTCGAAATCGAGATCGTCGCCGCCGGCTGACGGCAAATGGCCATCGCAGCACGGGGGTGCGACAGCCATGCGTTCAAGCCGTTTTTGCCCAATCGCTTGGCGGACGATTGCCCGGTCTCACGCCGCCTTGGCGGCGTGATATTCCTTGATGGCGACCATCTTGATCGCGGGATAACGCTCGGACTCATAACGCAGCGAAAAACCGTCCTGGGCGAGGAAGACCGGATCGCCGTCGAGATCGCGGGCGATGTCGCCGCGCTTGACAGTGAGGAACTTGTCGAGATCGGCCGGCTGCTCGGCCGAGATCCAGCGGCAGACGGAGAAACGCGACATTTCGAAGGAGACCGGCAGGCCGTATTCGGCCATCAGCCGCTCCTTCAGCACGTCGAGCTGCAGGGCGCCGACGACGCCGACGATCGCCGGCGAGCCGTCTTCCGGCGAAAACAGCTGGACGACGCCTTCCTCGGCCATCTGCTGCAGGGCTTCCTTGAGCTTTTTTGCCTTCATCGCGTCTTCCAGGCGCACGCGGCGCAGGATTTCCGGCGAGAAGTTCGGCACGCCCTGGAAGACCAGGGATTCGCCTTCGGTCAGCGTATCGCCGATCCGGAGCGTGCCGTGGTTGGGAATGCCGACGACATCGCCGGCATAGGCGGTGTCGGCGAGCTGGCGCTGCGAGGCGAAGAAGAATTGCGGCGCCGTCAGGCCGAGCTGCTTGCCGGTGCGGGCGAGCCTTGCCTTCATGCCGCGCTCGAGCTTGCCGGAGCAGATGCGGGCAAAGGCGATGCGGTCGCGATGGTTGGGGTCCATGTTGGCCTGGATCTTGAAGACGAACGCCGTCATCTTGTCGTCGGTCGCATGCACGGTCCTGGTATCAGCGACCTGGTCACGCGGCGGCGGCGCGAAATCGCCGAGCGCATTGATGAGGTCACGAACGCCGTAATTGCGCAACGCCGAACCGAAGAAGACCGGCGTCATATGGCCTTCCAGGAAGGCCTGGCGGTCGAAGGGACGGCAGGCCTCGATCGCGAGCTCCGTCTCCTCGACGAATGCCTGGCGCTCGTTTTCCGGCAACCGGCCGGCAACGCTCTGCGGGCCGTTGACCGGCGTTCCCTCGATTTCGGTATCCGACCCGCGCACCGTGTTGGCGGCAATATTGTAGGAACCGCAGAAGGTCTTCGAGCGGCCGACCGGCCAGGTGATCGGCGCCGTATCCAGCGCCAGCTTCTCTTCCACCTCGTCGAGGATCTCGAAGGGATCGCGGCTTTCGCGGTCCATTTTGTTGATGAAGGTGATGATCGGAATATCACGCATGCGGCAGACTTCGAAGAGCTTCAGCGTGCGCGGCTCGATACCCTTGGCGGCGTCGATGACCATGACGGCGGCATCGACGGCCGTCAGCGTGCGATAGGTGTCGTCGGCGAAATCCTCGTGACCCGGCGTGTCGAGGATGTTGAAGACATTATCGTTATATTCGAAGGTCATCACCGAGGTGACGACCGAGATGCCGCGTTCGCGCTCGATCTTCATCCAGTCGGAGCGCGTCTGCATTCGATCCTTCTTCGCCTTGACTTCACCGGCAAGCTGAATGGCGCCGCCGAACAGCAGCAGCTTTTCGGTGAGCGTCGTCTTACCCGCGTCCGGGTGGGCGATAATAGCGAATGTGCGGCGGCGGGAGACCGCCTCGGCGAGACTTTCGGCCATACTTGTGAATCCTGTGGAATTGCCGCGTATCTAGCGATTAAAGCCCGGCAATGCAATTGACCTTGCCCTTCCACGCGCAAAGTAATGGCCCATGACCATTCATCACGATCTCAGCCCGACGCTGAACCTCATCCGCCTGCCGAATGGCGAAGGCCTCGACCTGCCCGCCTATGAAAGCAAGGGGGCGGCCGGCATGGACCTGCGCGCCGCCATCGACGAGGCGACACCACTGACGCTTCTGCCGGGCAAACGGGCGCTGGTGCCGACCGGCTTCATCTTCGAAATCCCCGAGCATTTCGAGGGACAGGTGCGGCCGCGCTCCGGCCTGGCCTTCAAGAACGGCATCACCTGCCTGAATTCGCCGGGTACCGTCGACAGCGACTATCGCGGCGAGGTGAAAGTGCTGCTCGCCAATCTCGGCGAAGAGCCCTTCGTTATCGAGCGCGGTATGCGCATCGCCCAGATGGTGATCGCGCCGGTGACGCAGGCGCGGGTGGTGGAGATCACCGAGGCCAGCGAAACGTTGCGCGGCGCAGGCGGCTTCGGCTCCACCGGGGTGTGATGACCAGGCGCTTCGACAGCGCTGGCCTGACCTTCCGGCAGGATTATTTCGGCGATCCCGCCGGCTGGGCGGCGCTGGTCAACCTGCTTCAGGATATTTTCGGCATCGATATCGGGCCGCTGCAACAGCTCGGCGGACCCGATCCCTCCAGCATGCCTTTCGGCTGGTTTGACGGCAATGGCGAGCTTGCGGCGAATATCTCAGCCTTTGCGCTGCCCTTCGTCATCAATGGCAGGATCGTCCATGCCGCCGGGCTTCAATCAGGCGCCGTGCGGCCACCATGGCGTGGCCGCGGGCTCTATCGCGACGTGACGGTAAAGGCGCTCGACTGGTGCGAGCGGCAGGGCTTTGAAGCCGTCATCCTCTATACCGACAAGCCGTCTCTCTACGAACCCTATGGTTTCCGTGCGATACCGCTGCACCGATACGAGGGAGCGGCACCCGCCCCTTCGGCATCAGCCGCACCCGCCCGGCTGCTTGCGCCGACGCATGCGGATGATCTTGCCCTGCTGCAATCGCTGCTGAAAAGACGAAGCCCGGTTTCGACGTCGCTTGGTGTCACCGTCAATGCGGCGATGTTTCTGATCAATACCCAGCTCGATCCCGATATCCGCCTCAGCTTCCTGGAAGACCGGCAGGCGGCCATCGCCTGGAAGATCGACGAGACGGGCCGCTTCAGTCTTCTCGACGTGGTGGCGGCGGAGATGCCCTCGCTTGCAGCAATCCTCGACGGGTTGGAGATCGTGCCCGCCACGGTCGAGGTGCTTTTCCGTCCCGACAGGCTCGGCTGGGCAGGCGTCCCGCAACCGTTGGAAAGCGGCACGAGGCTGATGCTGCGCGGGCTTGGCGATACTATCCCGAATTTCCCGGCGATGCTGTCGCCGATGGCGGATTTTTAGAGCAGCTCCAGCAAAGGGACCGGTTCTGTCGACGTTTACTTTTTCCGGGAAAGCGGCGGCAGGCGGCGTTTGACCGGTGAGGCCTTGATCATCGAGGTGTTGGTTTCTGCCCTTTCGGCAACCCGGTCGAGCAGGCCGTCGAGCTCCGCCATCGAGCGGATGACCAGGCGGGCGATGAAGCAATCCTCACCGGTCACCTTGTCGCATTCGACGATTTCGGGAATGTCCTGGATGATGCGCTCGACGATGTGCAGCTGCCCCGGCAACGGACGCACGCGCACGATCGCCTGCAGGGGATAACCGACGGCGGCGGGATCGAGATCGATGGTGAAAGCCTTGATGACGCCGCGCTCCTCCAGCCGGCGCAGGCGCTCGGCGGCACTCGGCGAGGACAGGCCGACCTGCTGCGCCAGCTCCTTCAGCGAGATTCGAGCATTGCCGGCCAGCGCTTCGAGGATGGCCTGATCGACCTCGTCGAGCGATTGCACATCATTAGCCATGGCGATCCACTTTCCTATGATGATTAGGCGATATCGATCATCTTCCTTTTTATCCTTATATAAAATCGCCTCCGGCCGCAATATTATCATGCCATCAAAGGCGGAGGTTATCATGGGTAGCGACATCAGACGGGGCACGGTGGAAATGACGGCAGCGATGCTGATCTCGGGGACGATCGGCTGGTTCGTCGTCATGTCGGGACAGCCCGTCAGCGGCGTGGTCTTCTGGCGCTGCCTGTTCGGCGCGCTCACCTTGCTTGTCATCTGCGGCGCTCTCGGGCTGCTGCGGCCCGGTATCATCACGCTGCGCGCCTTCGGCATCGCCATTTTCGGCGGCGTCGCCATCGTTTTGAATTGGCTGTTGCTGTTTGCCTCCTATTCGCATGCGACGATCTCGATCGCGACGACTGTTTATAACACCCAGCCTTTCATGCTGCTGGTGCTCGGTGCGCTCTTCCTCGGCGAGAAGATCACCGCCACCAAGCTGTTCTGGCTGACGCTCGCCTTCGCCGGCATGATTGCCATCGTCGAGGCAAAACCGGAGGCGGGCGGAGCGATATCGGAGGGCTACGGCCTCGGCATCCTGATGGCGCTCGGCGCCGCCTTCTTCTACGCGCTGGCAGCGCTGGCCGCGAAATGGCTCAAAGGCACGCCGCCGCATCTGATCGCGCTTATCCAGGTCGCCACCGGCATGCTGATGCTGGCGCCGATGACCGACTTTTCAAATCCGCCGCAGGATGTCGGCGGCTGGGCGATCCTCGTCACCGTCGGCGTCGTCCATACCGGGCTGATGTATGTGCTGCTCTACGGCGCGATCCAGAGGCTGCCGACGCATCTCACCGGCGCGCTGTCCTTCATCTATCCGATCGCCGCAATCCTCGTCGACCGGCTGGCTTTCGGCCACGCGCTGCAGCCGATGCAGATCGCCGGTGCGGCGATCATCCTGCTTGCCGCCGCCGGCATGAATCTCGGCTGGACGCCGCGCTGGCTGCGGCCGCGGGCGCTCGAGGGCTGAGAGCCGGGCGTCCCGACAGCGACGGCTGAGACGTCCGGTTGCCGATGTTACCTCTGCGGGCGTGTCGTTTCGAACAGGAACCAGGTGCGGCGCTCGCCCTCGTCGATCCAGTTCTCGATCAGGCTGGCGGTCGCGACGTCATTATGCTCGTCGCAAAGGCCATGCACCTCGCGCAGCAGCGAAACGAGCTGCGCATTGTCCTCGCGCAATTCCGACAACATGTCTTCGGGCGTAACGAAATCGGCGTCATTGTCCGAAAGGCGCTGCTGGCGGGCGATCTGGCCAATGGAGCGCAGCGTCGTGCCGCCGATCTTGCGGGCACGTTCGGCAATGTCGTCGGTCATGGCGAAGATCTGCTCGGCCTGTTCGTCGAGCAGCAGATGATAGTCGCGAAAATGCGGGCCGGACATGTGCCAGTGGAAATTCTTGGTCTTCAGATAAAGCGTGAAGACATCGGCAAGCAGGGCGGTCAGCGCCGCCGAGATATCGGTAATGGCGTTGGTCGACAGGCTGGACGGCGTCTTGAGCGGCGAAAGCCTGCGGGTTTCGGCTGAGCTGGGGGACATTCATTTTCTCCTTGGTGATGAAAATCTCCGCGGCGTTGCGCTCCCTTTCGGGAGGCGCGGAGGACGCTGATCGCGCATTTGCAGAGGGAGAGATAGCAAGGCGGGGTCGCTTTCCAAGTAGATCATGGTTCAGCAGACCTATTCTTTATGGTTATGGACAGATCAGCGCCAAAGCATTGATGCGGCAGCAAGGCTTGCCTATAGAGGGCGGCAGAAGCCCTGTGGGTTAAGAAGATGAGCCTCACCGTCCTGATCACCTATGCCGGAGCGCTGTTCATCGCCGCGGCCATTCCCGGACCTGGGATCACCGCGATCGTCGCACGGGCGCTCGGCTCGAATTTCCGCGAGACCTTCTTCATGGGCCTCGGCCTGGTGCTCGGCGACATGACCTATCTCACCGCGGTCATTCTCGGCCTCGCCTTCGTGGCGCAGAGCTTCACCGAGGTGTTCATCGCCATCAAGATCGCCGGCGCCCTCTATCTCGGCTACATCGCCTGGAAGCTCTGGACGGCGGGATTGCTGCCGCAGGATATCGCGGCGCGCAAATCGAGCAATATCGGCCTGTCCTTCCTCTCCGGCCTGCTGGTGACGCTCGGCAATCCGAAGACGATGCTGTTCTATGTCGCCCTGGTGCCGACGCTGATCGATATCGGCCATATCGGCTTGTCAGACTATGCGCTCCTGCTCACTGTTACCTTCGTGGTGCTGATCGTCGTGCTGGTGCCCTATATGCTGCTTGCCTCGCGAGCCCGGACGATGCTGAGAGAGCCGCGGGCCTTGCAGGCGCTGAACCGGGTTGCGGCCGGTATCCTGGCGGGCACGGCGGCCTTCATCGCCACGCGGGCTGCCTGAAATAAACATTCGGCAAGAAACGGTTTTCAAAGGTTTTTTTCTCCGCGGACCGCATCTCCGGGCCGAACGCGCTCTGGCCTAGACCGGCCTTTGACCCTATTCTCCCCTCGATTCCAGGGGCAGGATTTCAAAGGGAGAGCACCCATGTCGCACAAACCCGGCCGCGGCCGCATCTATTCCTCGATCACCGAAACCATCGGCGATACGCCGCTCGTGCGCTTCGACAAGCTGGCGCGGGAAAAGGGCGTCGTGGCGAACCTGATCGGCAAGCTCGAATTCTTCAACCCGATCGCCTCGGTCAAGGACCGCATCGGCGTCGCGATGATCGAAAGCCTCGAAGCGCAGGGCAAGATTACTCCCGGCAAGACGGTGCTGATCGAGCCGACCTCCGGCAACACAGGCATCGCGCTTGCCTTTGCCGCCGCCGCCAAGGGCTATCGGCTGATCCTCACCATGCCGGAAACGATGTCGGTCGAGCGCCGCAAGATGCTGGCGCTGCTCGGCGCCGAGCTGGTGCTGACCGAGGGCCCGAAGGGCATGAAGGGCGCCATCGCCAAGGCCGAGGAACTGGCGTCGTCGCTGCCCGATGCCGTCATTCCACAGCAGTTCGAAAACCCGGCCAATCCGGAGATCCACCGCAAGACGACGGCCGAGGAAATCTGGAACGATACCGACGGCACGGTCGACATCGTCGTCTCCGGCATCGGCACCGGCGGCACGATCACCGGTGTCGGCCAGGTGCTGAAGAGCCGCAAGCCCGAGATCCAGATCATCGCCGTCGAGCCGGCCGATTCGCCGATCCTGTCGGGCGGCAACCCAGGCCCGCACAAGATCCAGGGCATCGGCGCCGGCTTCGCTCCAAAAATCCTCGACACCGGCATCTACGACGAGGTCGTCACCGTCACCAACGACGAGGCTTTCGAGCAGGCCCGCCTCATCGCCCGGCTCGAAGGCGTGCCGGTCGGCATCTCCTCGGGGGCGGCGCTGACCGCCGCCATCAAGGTCGGCAACCGTCCCGAAAACGCCGGCAAGAACATCGTCATCATCATCCCCTCCTTCGCCGAGCGCTATCTCTCGACGGCGCTGTTTGAAGGGCTGGGGAGCTGAATAGCGAATAGCGAATAGCGAATAGCGAATAGCGAATAGGATGCGAACTGGTTTGGCATTCAGGCAAGCCAATTAGCAAACTCTTCGCTACTCCCTATTCGCTTCCATCCTCACGCCGCCGCCGTCAGCCTCTCACCGGCGATGCGGTAGGAGATCGCTTCGGCGAGATGGATGCGGCCGACGGTCGGTTTGCCGTCGAGATCGGCCAGGGTGCGGGCGACCTTGAGGACGCGGTGGTAGCCGCGGGCAGAGAATTTCATCTTTTCGGCGGCGTCGCGCAGCAGCTGCAGGCCGCTGGCGTCGGGTTCGGCCATTTTCTCGATCATTGCGGTGGAGCAGCGGGCATTGGTGCCGATGCCTTTTGCGCCGGCACTTTCGAAGCGCTCCTGCTGGATCTCGCGGGCGCGGGCGACGCGGCGGGCGACGTCGGCGCTGCTTTCGGCCGCCATCGGCCGGATGAGATCGGCGGCGGAGACGGCCGGCACGTCGATGCGGATATCGATGCGGTCCATCAGCGGGCCGGAGATGCGGGCCTGGTAGTCGCTCATGCAGCGCGGGCCGCGGGCGCAGCTATGACCGGGCTCGCCGGCCATGCCGCAGCGGCAGGGGTTCATTGCCGCGATCAGCTGGAATTTCGCCGGATAGGAAACGCGGTGATTGGCACGCGCGATGACGCACTCGCCGCCTTCGAGCGGCTGGCGCAGCGCATCGAGCGCCTGCGGCGTGAACTCTGGAAATTCGTCGAGAAACAGCACGCCGTGATGGGCAAGCGAGGCTTCGCCCGGACGGGCGCGCAGGCCGCCGCCGACGAGGGCGGCCATGGTGGCGGAATGATGCGGGGTGCGGAAGGGCCGGCGGTCGGAAAGCTTGCCGCCGGAGAGCTGGCCGGCGATCGAGTGGACCATCGACACCTCCAGCAGTTCGGCGGCCGAAAGCGGCGGGAGGATCGACGGCAGCCTGGCCGCCAGCATCGACTTGCCGGAGCCGGGAGGCCCGACCATCAGGAGATTATGGCCGCCGGCGGCTGCGACCTCCAGCGCCCGCTTGGCGCTTTCCTGGCCCTTGATCTCGGCAAGGTCCGGCAGGTTGGCTGCATTGGCGCGGATCGATGCCTCCGGCCTCGATAGGACCTGCGTGCCGCGGAAATGATTGGCAAGAGCGATCAGGCTGCGGGGTGCGAGAATATCGACATCCGCGCCCGCCCAGGCAGCTTCGGCGCCGCTTTCGGCCGGGCAGATCAGCCCCTTGCCGAGCGCATTGGCGCCGATCGCGGCCGGCAGCGCACCTGCGATGGCGGCGATCGTGCCATCGAGGTTGAGCTCGCCGACGACGACAAAATCCGACAGCGCATCGGCGGGAATGGCGCCGAGGGCGGCCATCAGCGCCAAGGCGATCGGCAGATCGAAATGCGAGCCTTCCTTCGGCAAATCGGCGGGCGCCAGATTGACGGTTACCCGTTTGGCCGGCAGCGCCAGGCCGGAGGCATGGAGGGCGGCCTGCACCCGCTCGCGGCTTTCGGCAACCGCCTTGTCGGGCAAGCCGACGATCTGCATGCCGACCTTGCCGGGCGCGACCATGACCTGAACCTCGACCGGCACACCTTCGATGCCCTGGAATGCCACCGTGCTGACACGCGCGACCATAAACCCATCCCCTTGCCGCAAACTCTTATACCGCCCCCGGCCCTTGAGAGCCAGCGGTTGCAATCTGGCATGGAAGCGGGAATAAAACAAGAACAATCAAGGAACGTATCTGGATATCCGCGGCGACCGGGTTGTACCCGGCCGCGGGATCAAAACGGGCATAATTTGCCGGTCAGCCGCGCTTGCGTTCGATCGCATCCCAGAGGAGGCTTGATATATCGGCGCCGCCGAACTTCTTGACCTCGCGGATGCCCGTGGGCGAGGTGACGTTGATCTCGGTCATGTAATCGCCGATCACATCGATGCCGACGAGCAGGAAGCCGCGTTCTCTCAGCGCCGGGCCGATGCGGGCGCAGATTTCCTGCTCGCGCGGCGTCAGTTCGGTCGCCTCGGCGCGGCCGCCGACATGCATGTTGGAGCGGCTGTCGTGTTCGGCCGGGACGCGGTTGATGGCGCCGGCAAATTCACCGTCGACCAGGATGATGCGCTTGTCACCCTTGCGCACATCGGGCAGATATTGCTGGGCGATGAAGGGTTCGCGGAACAGCTGGCCGAACATTTCCAGCAGCGAGGAGAGATTGCGGTCGTCGCGGGTCGAATGGAAGACGCCGGCGCCGCCATTGCCGTAGAGCGGCTTCAGGATGATGTCGCCCATCTCGTCACGGAAACGGCGGATCTCGGCCGGGTCCTTGGTGATCAGCGTCTTCGGCATCAGGTCGGAAAATTCGGTGACGAAGATCTTCTCCGGCGAGTTGCGCACCCAGGCCGGATCGTTGACGACGAGCGTCTTCGGGTGAATGCGCTCGAGCAGATGCGTCGAGGTGATATAGGCCATGTCGAAGGGCGGGTCCTGGCGCAGCAGCACGACATCCATGGTCGCGAGATCGACGCGCTCCGGCGCGCCAAGCTCGAAGTGATCGCCCTTGACGTCGCGCAGCAGCATCGGCTCGACGCTGGCAAAGAGCTTGCCGTCGCGGAAGCTCAGGCGGTCGGGGGTGTAATGGAAGAGCCGGTAGCCGCGCGCCTGGGCTTCCAGGCTCATGGCGAAGGTGGAATCACCTGCGATATTGATGCCGGCGACATGATCCATCTGGACCGCTACATTGGTGATCTTGGCCATTTCCGTCCCTTCCTGACTGCCGGACAGATGTAGGTCGGCCAGATTTCAAACGCAACGGCCAATCAAGGCCTTCCGGCGCACCCTGATCATCGCGTCTCAAGGATGCGCATCAGCCGGCCGCGATAGCTGTCGAGAATAACGGCGAGCACGATGACGGCGCCGATGACGATCGGCTTGATATTGTCGTCGGCGCCGAGCAGCTGCAATCCCGTCGACAGCACCTGCAGAATGCAGGCGCCGACCAGCGTGCCGATGATCGAGCCTTTGCCGCCGGAGAGGCTGGTGCCGCCGATGATGACGGCGGCGATGGCATTCAACTCATAGCCGATGCCGGCAACCGGGCTGCCGACATTGAGGCGGAGCAGATAGACCATGGCGGCAATGCCGGCGGTCAGCCCGGAGATCGTGAAGACCGCGATCTTGTATCTTTTCGGCTGATGCCCCGACAGCCGCACAGCCTCTTCATTGGTGCCGATCGCAAAGACGAAGCGCCCGAAGACGGTGTAGCGCAGCACGAACCAGCCGATCAGGACGACGACGATCGCAATCAGGAAGATCGACGGAAAGATGCCCCAGAAGATCAGGTTGCCGAAATCGACGAAAGGCTGCGGCAGGCCTGTTATCGTGGAGTTGTCGCTGACCACGCGGGCCAGGCCGCTGGCGACGTTCAGCATGCCGAGGGTGACGATGAAGGACGGAAGCTTCCACTTCTCGCAGATCCAGCCATTGACCGCGCCAAGGATGGCGCCGGTGCCCATCGACGCCAGACAGGCGAGAACGATCGCCTGCCATGGCGAAAACGCCGGATTGATCATGATCGTCGCACCGATGACCGTGCAAAGGGCAAGCAGCGAGCCGACGGAGAGATCGATGCCGCCGACGAGGATGACGAAGGTCATGCCCGCGGCCAGCACGGTGTTGATGGCGATCTGCACGAAGATCTTCAGAAAATTCTCCGGCGTCGCGAAATAGGGCGCCGTCGCCGAGAAAAACGCCAGGATCAGGATGAGGGCGATGGCGACGCCCGCTTCCTTCATCGAGATCCGGATCAGCTTGTCCCAGACGCTCGTCTCTTTCGCCCCAGTTTTCGCCTCGGTCTGTTCTTCAATGTTGGCGGACACGGCTGTACTCCTTGTAGGCGAGCGAAAGGATCCTGCTCTCGTCGAATTGGTCCCGGGCTATTTCCCCTGCAATCTTGCCGTCGGAAAAGACGATGATACGATGGCAGATGCCCATCAGTTCCGGCAGATCGGAAGACACGACCAGGACACCTTTTTGCTCGGCCGCAAACTTCCACAGGAGCTCATAAATCTCGGCCTTGGCACCGACGTCGATCCCGCGGGTCGGCTCATCGAAAATCAGCACCTTGGGACCGCGGAACAGCCATTTGGCAATGACGACCTTTTGCTGATTGCCGCCGGAAAAGGTCCTGACGGCCTGACGGATGGACGGAGTCTTGATCCGCAGCTCACGCACGAGGCGCTGCGCGTGATCCTCCTCGGCCCTTCGCCTGATCAGGCCGTTGCGGGAGATCTTGGCGAGATCGGTGATAGTGGTATTTTCAGCGCAGCTCATATCGAGCATCAGGCCCTGCATCTTGCGGTCTTCGGTCGCCAGGCAGAGCCCCGCCGCAACGGCATCCTGCGGCGAGTGGATCTCGACCGGCTCGCCATTCAGGCGAATTTCGCCGGCCGCCTTGGCGTCGGCGCCGAATATGGCGCGAACCGCCTCCGTCCGGCCGCTGCCGACGAGACCGGCAATACCGACAATCTCGCCCTTTGCCACGGAAAATGACAGTTCCGGGCTATGGCGCGTCACCTTCAGGCCGGAGACGCCGAGCGCCTCGCCTGAGACCACGCTGTCGCCGCGGAAAATGCCGTGATCCGAAAGCTTGCGCCCGACCATGAGCTCGACGATGTCGGGAATAGCCAGCCCTGCCAGTGGACGGGTGATCACGTGCTGGCCGTCGCGCAGCACCGTCACATCGTCACCGACTTCGAAGATCTCCTCCAGCCGGTGCGAGATATAGAGCGTGGTGACGCCTCGCTGCTTCAGGCGTTTCAGAATTTCAAAGAGGCGATCGACCTCCTTGGAGGTCAGGGTTGCCGTCGGTTCATCGAGAACGAGAAGCTTGCTTTCGTAACAAAGCGCCTTGGCGATCTCGACCAGCTGAAGCTGCGCGACGCTGAGGCGGCTCGCCAGCGTGGTCGGGGCCACATCGAGGCCGACCTCTTCCAGGAGTTCGGCTGCCCTCTTATTCATTTCCTTGTAGTTCACCAGGCCGTAGCGGCGCGGCAGATGCTCGAAGAGCAGGTTTTCGGCAACCGTCAGGTTGGAAAGCGGATGCAGCTCCTGGTGAATGACCCGGATGCCCGCCTTGAACGCCTCCAGGGGCGAGGACGGATGATAAGGCTTGCCGTCAAACAGGATATGGCCATCATCCGGCCTGAAGACGCCGCCGAGCAGATTGATCAGGGTCGACTTTCCGGCGCCATTCTCGCCCAGGAGAACGTGCCCCTTGCCGCGGCCGATCCGCATGGAGACATCCTTGAGCGCCACGACGCCGGGGAAGCGCTTGCCGATCCCCTCCAGCCTCAGGATGTCGTCATCTGGTGCGTCTGACACGTCGACCTCATGCATGGTCTGTTCAAACCTCGGCGCAACGCGCATCGGAGAGGCTCGAAACGAGCCTCACCCGGAGCGATCAACGCGTCAATCGGTTGGTGGAAATGGCGTCGGCCGCAGCCGGCGCCACATTTGCTTTTGGGGCCGGCAATCCGACTATTTCAGATCGGCTGCAGTGACCAGCTTGACGTCGGTCTTGACCCAGCCGGTGAATTTTTCGCCGGCCAGTTCCCGCATGCCATAGTCGATGCCCATGACCGCCATCTGCGCACCATACTGCTCGACGGTGGCAAGCATCTTACCGTCCTTGATCAGCGGCTGAACCGGCGGGATGTTGTCGAAGCCGACAACCTTGATCTTGCCGGCCTGGCCGGCCGCATCGAGCGCCTTGACGACGCCGAGGGCCATGGAGTCGTTGGCGGCCATCACGCCCTGAATATCCTTATATTTCGTCAGGAAGTTCGTCATGACGGTATTGGCTTCCTCGGTCTCCCAATGAGCCGTCTTGCTGTCGAGAAGCTCAAGCTTGCCCGACTTGACGGAATCCATGAAGCCTTCCTTGCGCTCCTTGGCATTGTCGGCCTCGGGATTGCCCTCGAGGATGACGACCTTGGCGCCCGGCCCCAGATCCTTGGCCAGTGCATCGCCGGCAAGCTTTGCCCCTTCCTGATTGTCAGGGCCGAAGAAAGCGAGATCGATCCCCGCCTTCTTCTTGGCATCGGCATCGAGCGGCACGTCGATGTTGATGACCTTGACGCCGGCCTTCACAGCCTTTGCCAGCGGGGTCGCCATCGCCTTGGAATCGGCGGGCGCCACGACGATGATATCGTATTTCTGCGTGACGAAGTTTTCGACGGCATCGACCTGCGAGGCGAAATCGCGCTCGTCCTTCATGCCGACGGCCTTGAAGTCGAACTTGTCCTTGTTCTCGGCCGCATATTTGTCGGCGCCGGCCTTCATCTGCTTGAAGAACTCATTGGACAAGGACTTCATGATCAGGCCGACCTTCGGCTTGCCGGCGGCAAAGGCGGGCGACACGCCGCAGGACAGCGCCAGCGCCAGGGCGCCGGCAAGTCCGACCTTCAATGCCGTACGGCGCGGCGCACTGATCAAGACGGATTCACGCTTCATAGAATGGGACATTTTTCTCCTCCCGAACGGTTCTGGGCTCAGCTCCATCTGAGTTGCCCGCGGCAATGAACCGTTTCCAACGCCATCTGGGTAACACGCTCCAAAAAATTGTCAAGCTGCCGAATTCGGGCCGAATGACCTCAAGGATGACCCCGCCGAAAACATCTAAAAGCGTGAACGATGAACCGTTTCCATTGCGCGTGGCGGTGCTCATGCTATGGATGATGGGCCGTCCCAAATGAAATTCGGCCCTTTGACGAGAGCCGCAAAGACCATTAGCTGGAAGCCTCGATCAGACGCCCCGGGCGTGTTGTGAAGGCGAAGATGAAGGGCCACTGTTTCCGTTATGTCAAAGGTCGGAATTAGAGACGTTGCCAAGCTTGCGGGCGTTTCCACCGGGACCGTTTCCAGGGTTTTGAACGATCATCCCTCGGTGACGAAGGAATTGCGGGCGCGCGTTACCGGGATCATCAAAGAGCTCGGCTATATGCCGGACCCGTCGGCGCGAAGCATGCGCAGCAAGGTCAGCCGCCTCATCGGCATCATCATTCCGGATCTGACCAATCCGTTCTTCTCGGAACTTGTCCAGTCCGTGGAACAGGCAGCGGCCAATCACGGCTATAATATCATCGTCATGACGTCGCTCGATCATGCGGCCAAAGAGGCTGATCGCATCAAGCAGCTGACAAGCCGAAAGGTCGACGGGATCATTCTGGTTCCGAGCATCGATTTCCATACGATCAAGCTGCCGAAAGGATTGCCGATCGTCGTCATCGACCGTCTCATGCCAGGATATTCCGGTATTGCCGCCGATCACCGCAATGGCGTTCGCCTTGGCGTCGAGCACCTTCTGCAGCTCGGCCATCGCCGCATCGGCTTCATTTCCGGGCCCAGCCACTCCGTCCCCGCCAATGATCGCCTCAGAGGCTACCTCGATGCGATCGAGCGGACTGGCGAGCAGGCTGGCGAGCAGGCGGACGGCCGCGCGGCAATGGCGGGATCACCGCTGATTGCCGAGGCGGCTTTCGACTATGAGAGCGGCCGTTCGGCAGGAAATTATCTTCTGGCGCGGGCGCGCAACGAGCGGCCGACGGCGATCTTTGCAAGTTCCGACCAGCAGGCGATCGGCTGCATGCGGGCGGCGCATGATCTGGGAATCCCGATACCGGCAGCCCTTTCCGTCATGGGCTTCGACGGCATCCCGCTCGCCAGCATGACCACGCCGCGCCTGACGACCGTGAAGCAGCCGATTCAAGACATGGCTGCAGCGGCGGTCGCCGTTCTGTTGAACAAGCAGACTGCGCCTGATCTCGACAATCCGATCCTGTTTGCGTGCGAGATTCTCAAGGGGGAGACGACCGCCCCGCCCCAGCCCGATAAGCACTAACCTCGAAAATCGAAATCGATCTTCAGGCGGCGATGCCCTGGTTGCCGCCATTGCGCAGCATGTTGCGGAGGCGGTAGGCGATCGCCAAGGGCTTTGGGAAAGGCTTGCGCAGGAAGGCGACTTTGCGGACGTAGTTGTCGACCCGCCAGCTCGCCCAGGTTCCACCGGCGAAAAAGGCGACGTCGCCGGTGCTGAGGGTTCGTTCGGTGCCGTCCTCGGCGGTGATATGGACCTCGCCCTCGAGGATCATTACCGTCTCGTCCCAGCCGAAATACCAACGGAATTCGCCCGCCGTGCAATCCCAGATCGCCGTCAGCGACGCCTCGTCATGACCGCGGGAATGTTCGGCGGTGCGGGCCTGCGGGTTGCCGCTGACGATCCAGTCCGGGTTGATCGGCGTGGACTTCAGCGGCAGCAGGCCGCTCGCATGGGCAACGAAGGATTTCCCGGCCGGCTTCGCCACGGCATAAGGCACCGAGCGCGCGGCCATGGCGACCGCACTCGCAAGCATCAGCTTCCAGGCCATGAAACAATCCCCAATTGTTATCCCTACCGAGATTTGGGGTAGCAGAGAGTCGTAAGAAGCTGGTTCACGCGGGAACTAAAAGTTTAACGATCCGGAAATCCGATGGGTCGAAAGAGGTCAGAAGGCGTCAATGAAGTGCCGCGGCAGCCGGCCCGGCATGATCGCCACGATATCGTAGCGCAGGGAAAGGCGGGCCTGATCCGCCTGGCGGGCGAGCCAGAGATCGCTTGCCGCCCTTATCCGCTTCTGCGCGGCGATGGAGACGGCGTCGACCGCCGCAGCTTCGCCCCGCCGGGCCTTGACCTCGACGAAGACGGCGAGATCGCCCTTGCGGGCAATGATGTCGATCTCGCCGAGCCGGGTGCGGTGGCGCAGCGCCAGGATGCGGTAACCCTTCAGCATCAGGAAGACGGCCGCGACATATTCCGACATGCGGCCCCGGCGCAGCGCCTTCCTCCTGATGGCAGTGAGGTCGCTATCGGCCATCGGCGTTCTTGATCTCCAGCAGGCGCTGATAGAGCACCTTGCGCGGCAGGCCGGTGAGGCGGGCCGCCTCGGTCGCGGCGCCTGCCGTCGGCATTGATTTCGACAGGTCGGCGAGCACGGCGTCGACGTCGGCCTCATCCGTCTCGACCGGCTCCGGCGGACCGATGACGAGAACGATCTCGCCCTTGACGTTTTCCACCTGCTGATAATGGGCGGCAAGGTCGGCAAGCGTGCCGCGGCGGAACTCCTCATAGGTCTTGGTCAGTTCGCGGCAGACGGAGGCGGATCGCGTGGCTCCGAGCACGTCTGCAGCGGCGACAAGCGTAGCGCCGATGCGATGCGGCGATTCAAAGAAGATCAGCGTCGCGGGGGCTGTTGCAAGCTCACCCAGACGATCGCGGCGGGCCTTGTCCTTTGCCGGCAGGAAGCCGGCGAAAAGAAATGCATCGTTCGGCAGGCCGGAGCCGACAAGGGCTGCGAGCGGCGCGGAGGCGCCGGGAATGGGAATGACGCGGTAACCTGCCGCTATCGCCTGCTGCGCCAGTCGGTAACCGGGATCGGACACCAGCGGCGTGCCGGCATCGGACACCAGCGCCACCGACCGGCCGGCTTCGAGCGCCTGCAGCAGCCGCGGGCCGGCCTCGTCGGCATTGTGCTCATGATAGGCGAAAGGGCGGTTCTGGATGCCGTAGCGGTCGAGCAGCACGCGGGTGACGCGCGTATCCTCGCAGGCGAGCACATCGGCGCCGGCCAGCGTTTCCAGCGCACGCAGCGTGATGTCGCCGAGGTTGCCGATCGGGGTGGCGACGAGATAGAGCGCCGGCTCCAGCGGCCGCGCCGGCACCGTCGCATTGTGCAGGCGGAAGCTTCGCCGGGTGGCGGCATCCGCTGTGGTTTCCTCATTCATGCCATTTGCTTTCGTCCCGCCGTCATCGAACCCTTATGGGCGAGCGGCACCACTTCGGCAAGGGTTCGGATTTCTGTGAGCATTGCTCTGGAAAACCGCAAATGCAGGCGTCCGGCCGTGCATGCCTCTTGCAAAGCCATGCTGAAGTCTGCCATTTTGCCCGTCCACTCCCCCGGCCTCAAGTCGGGACAGCATTCTTCGGGTGCTCGATGCGCCCGGACAGTCACGGTCGAAAGCGGTAGCATCCCATGCGTATTACTATTGAGCGGTCAAACCTGTTGAAATCGCTGAACCACGTCCACCGGGTGGTCGAACGTCGCAACACGATCCCGATCCTGTCCAACGTATTGCTCAAGGCCGATGGCCAGAACCTCGACATGAAGGCGACCGACCTCGACCTCGAAATCACCGAGGCGACGCCGGCAAGCGTCGAGCAGCCCGGCGCCACCACCGTTCCGGCCCACCTGCTCTACGACATCGTCCGCAAGCTTCCCGACGGTTCGGAAGTGCTGCTTGCCACCAGCACCGATGGCGGCGCGATGACCGTGCAGTCCGGCCGCTCGAAATTCTCGCTGCAGTGCCTGCCGGAATCGGACTTCCCTGATCTCACCGCCGGCACCTTCACGCATAGCTTCAAGC
This sequence comes from Rhizobium sp. BK591, assembly GCF_014195045.1. Classification (NCBI taxonomy): domain Bacteria; kingdom Pseudomonadati; phylum Pseudomonadota; class Alphaproteobacteria; order Hyphomicrobiales; family Rhizobiaceae; genus Rhizobium; species Rhizobium sp. BK591. The sequence continues at coordinate 253,615 of NZ_JACIAZ010000004.1, read as the reverse complement.
TGAAGGCGGCCGACCTGAAGATGCTGATCGACCGCACCCAGTTCGCGATCTCGACGGAAGAGACGCGCTACTATCTCAACGGCATCTTCTTCCACACGATCGAGAGCAAGGGCGACCTGAAGCTCAGGGCAGTCGCCACCGACGGCCACCGACTGGCGCGCGCCGATGTCGATGCGCCCTCGGGCTCCGAAGGCATGCCCGGCATCATCATTCCGCGCAAGACGGTCGGCGAGTTGCAGAAGCTGGTCGATAATCCCGAGGCTGTCGTGACGGTCGAGGTCTCCGACGCCAAGATCCGGCTGACGATCGGCTCGATCGTCATGACCTCGAAACTGATCGACGGCACTTTCCCGGATTACCAGCGCGTCATCCCCACAGGCAACGACAAGGAAATGCGCGTCGACTGCACGAGCTTCGCCCAGGCCGTCGACCGCGTCTCCACCATCTCCTCCGAACGCGGCCGCGCCGTGAAGCTGGCGCTTTCCGAGGGCCAGCTGATGCTGACCGTCAACAATCCCGATTCCGGCAGTGCGACCGAGGAAGTCGCCGTCGGTTACGACACCGATGCGATGGAAATCGGTTTCAACGCCAAATACCTGCTCGACATCACCGCGCAGCTTTCCGGCGAAGAAGCGATCTTCCTGCTGGCCGATGCCGGCTCGCCGACGCTGATCCGCGACACGGCAGGCGACGATGCGCTCTACGTGCTGATGCCGATGCGCGTCTGACCGGAACGAAGGCCGCCCGCCTCCGTTTTTCCTCCTGTCAAAGCGGAGGATCCGATGACGAAAAAGACGGGAACGGTGCGTATCGGCATATCCGGCTGGACCTATGCGCCCTGGCGCGGCCAATTCTACCCGGAAGACCTGCCGCAGAAGCAGGAGCTTTCCTACGCCGCCCGGCATTTCCGTTCGATCGAGATCAACGGCACATTCTACAGCTTGCAGCGGCCTGAAAGCTTCGGCCGCTGGCGCGACGAAACGCCGGATGATTTCGTCTTTGCGGTCAAGGGACCGCGCTTCATCACCCATATGCTGCGGCTGCAGAATATCGAGACGGCGCTCGCCAATTTCCTCGCCTCGGGTCTGCTGCGGCTTGGCCCCAAGCTCGGGCCGATCCTCTGGCAATTCCCGCCGAACATGGCTTTCGATCCCGATCTTTTCGAAAATTTCCTGGCGTTGCTGCCGCATAACGGCGAAGCGGCGGCAAACCTGGCGCGGCGGCACGACGGACACGTCAAGGGGCGAGCCTGGCTTGAAATCGACGGACGACAGCCGATCCGCCATGCCCTGGAGATTCGCCACGAGAGCTTCCGATCCCCCGCCTTCATCGACATGCTGAGGCGCCAACAGATCGCCCTCGTCTGCGCCGATACGGTGAAATGGCCGCTGCTGATGGATATCACCGCCGATTTCATCTATTGCCGCCTGCATGGTTCCGAACAGCTCTATGTCAGCGGCTATGAGGACGAAGCCCTCGACATCTGGGCGCAACGCATCCGCGCCTGGGCAACCGGCGGAGAACCGGAGAATGCGACGCGGGTGCTGGCGCCGCTTGCGGCACGCAGCAAGGGCCGCGACGTCTATCTCTATTTCGACAATACCGATAAGAAGCTGCGCGCGCCGATCGACGCCGATCACTTAAGCCAGAGGCTCGCCGATCTCATGCCTCGCTCCCACCCAAAAGCGGCATGAGTTGTTGATGCCGATGTCCTTGTTGCGAAAATCCTTGTCCCTTCAGCGACAAGCGGCATATTAAGGGCATTCGATCAACATGCGGATGGGTGGAGAATGAGCTTACGGGTCAAGGTGAAGGAACGGCTGGGCAAGAAGTTCGATGACGAAATCCGCTTCTTCAGGGGCATGATGCAGGGGCCGAAAACGGTGGGCTCGATCGTGCCGACCTCCTCGATCACCGCCAAGCGCATGGCAAGCGTCGTCGACATCCATTCCGGGCTGCCGGTGCTCGAACTCGGACCGGGCACAGGCGCCATCACCAAGGCCATTCTCGGCCGCGGCGTCCGACCGGAAAATCTCGTCGCAATCGAATATTCGACGGATTTCCACAAACATCTGCTGCGGACCTATCCCGGCGTGCACTTCATCAATGGCGATGCCTTCGATCTTCAGGCCACGCTCGGCGACTATGGCGACCGGACCTTCGATTGCGTCATCTCCTGCATTCCGCTGCTGAACTTCCCGATGGCGATGCGGGTGTCGCTGCTCGAAAGCCTGCTCGACCGCCTACCGGCCGGACGGCCGGTGGTGCAGATCTCCTACGGCGCGATCTCGCCGATCGCCGCCAATCCCGACCGCTATCACATTCAACATTTCGACTTCGTCGTCCGCAACATTCCGCCGGCGCAGCTGTGGATCTACAAGCGAGGCTGAGATGTTCGGGATCTATGTCACCCATCCGCAGGTCAAGATCGACGCGAACGTGCCTGTGCCGAAATGGGGGCTTTCCGATGTCGGCGCCGAACGCACTCGTAAGGCTGCGTCGAGCGATTGGGCCAAGCGGCTGACCCGCATCATTTCCAGCAACGAGACGAAGGCGATCGAGACGGCTGAGATCCTGGCAGTCGCCTCCGGTCTAAGCATCGAGGTCGTGCCCGCCATGCACGAGAACGACCGCTCGGCCACCGGCTTCCTGCCGCCGCCGCAATTCGAAGAGGCGGCCGACTGGTTCTTCGCCCATCCGGAACAGAGCTTCAAGGGCTGGGAGCGCGCCGTCGATGCGCAGGCCCGCATCGTCGAGGCAGTCAACGCCGTTCTTGCCATGCATGATGCGGCTGCACCCATCGCCTTTGTCGGCCATGGCGGCGTCGGCACGCTGCTCAAATGCCATCTGGCCGGCCGACCGATTTCGCGCGACCGCGACCAGCCGGGCGGCGGCGGCAATCTCTATGCTTTCGGCCTTGCGGATCTCGGCCTAACATGCGACTGGACGCCCATCGAAGACTGGCGGGGGTGACTTCACATGGACGCACGCGAGCGATTGATCGTCGGCCTGGATGTTCCAACGATCGGCGAGGCGGAAAGACTGGTTTCGACGCTCGGCGACGACATTCTCTTCTACAAGATCGGCTATCAGCTGGTCTTTGCCGGCGGCCTGGAATTCGCCCGCGATCTTGCCGCAAGCGGCAAGAAGATCTTCCTCGACATGAAGCTGCTCGACATCGACAACACGGTTGCCTCCGGCGTCGAGAACATCGCCAAGATGGGCATGTCGATGCTGACGCTGCATGCCTATCCGAAAGCGATGAGGGCGGCGGTCGAGGCGGCCGCCGGCTCCGGTCTCTGCCTGCTTGGCGTCACCGTGCTGACCTCGATGGACGCCGACGACCTTGCCGAGGCCGGCTACAGCCAAGATCCGCACAGCCTCGTGCTGCGCCGCGCCGAACAGGCGCGCGCCGCCGGCATGGGCGGTATCGTCTGTTCGGCGGCGGAAGCGGCCGAGGTGCGCGAGATCGTCGGCCCCGACATGGCGATCGTCACCCCCGGCATTCGCCCAGCCGGCAGCGACAAGGGCGACCAGAAGCGGGTGATGACGCCTTTCGACGCACTGAAGGCGGGGGCGACGCATCTCGTCGTCAGCCGGCCGATCGTCAAGGCGCCCGATCCGAAAGAGGCCGCCCGCGCCATCCTCAGCGAGATGGTGAGTGCGCTCTGGCCCGCAAACCGCTAATCGTTTCAACGACAAAAGGGAGAAGACCATGGCCAAGGGATACTGGATCGCCCGCGTCGACGTTCGCGATGCCGAGCGCTACAAGGATTATGTGGCGGCCGCCAAGCCGGCCTTCGAAAAATATGGGGCGAATTTCCTGGCACGCGGCGGCGCCTTCACCGAACTCGAGGGAAAGGCGCGCGTGCGCAACGTGGTGATCGAATTTCCCTCGCTGCAGCATGCGGTCGACTGCTATAATTCGCCGGAATACCAGATCGCCGCGAAAATCCGCCAGGAAGTGGCCGATGCGGAAATGGTCGTCGTCGAAGGCGTCTAGAGCAGCCTCGCATCCCGCAAAACTGACGGTACGATGGGCCTTCCCGTCGCGCCGGGATTGGGCTAAGACGAGAGCCAATTAAGCATCCCGCCAAGCCTTTCGAGGAGCCTGCCATGACCCTTGCCAACCTGCCGCCGCTCGTCACCGTGTTCGGAGGGTCCGGCTTTGTGGGCAGGCACGTGGTCCGGGCGCTGGCCAAGCGCGGCTACAACATCCGCGTCGCCGTGCGCCGTCCCGATCTCGCCGGCTTCCTGCAGCCGCTCGGCAATGTCGGCCAGATCTCCTTCGTGCAGGCGAACCTGCGCTATCGCAACTCGATCGACCGCGCCGTCGACGGTGCGAGCCATGTCGTCAACTGCGTCGGCATTCTGCACGAGGCCGGCCGCAACACTTTCGACGCCGTGCAGGAATTCGGCGGCCGTGCGGTCGCCGAAGCTGCGCGCGGGGCAGGCGCGACGCTGACCCATATTTCGGCGATCGGCGCCGACGCGAAATCCGATTCGGACTATGGCCGCACCAAGGGTCGCGCCGAAACGGCCATCCTCTCGGTCAAGCCCGATGCAGTGATCTTCCGTCCGTCGATCGTCTTCGGACCGGAGGACAGCTTCTTCAACAAATTCGCCGAGATGGCGCGCATGTCGCCGATCCTGCCGCTGGTCGGCGGCGGCAAGACGAAATTCCAGCCTGTCTATGTCGAGGATGTCGCCGAGGCCGTCGCCCGCGCCGTCGACGGCAAGGTCGCCGGCGGCAAGATCTATGAGCTTGGCGGGCCCGAGGTGCTGAGCTTCCGCGAATGTCTCGAGACGATGCTGAAGGTGACGTGCCGCAAGAACCCACTGGTATCCCTGCCTTTCGGCATCGCTTCAATGATCGGCAGCATCGCCTCGCTGGTCCCCTTTGTGACGCCACCGATCACGCCGGATCAGGTGCGCATGCTGAAGCGCGACAATGTCGTCTCCGGGGAAGCCGAGGCGCAAGGCCGCACTCTGAAGGGCCTCGGTATTACGCCCACCATGGTGGCATCGGTGCTCGGCTCCTACCTCGTCCACTATCGCCCGCACGGCCAGTACACCGGCACCGGCAAGGCCGCCTGACCAATTTTACAGCCTTCTGACAACGCCGTTCGCAGACAATGCGGACGGCGTTTTGCCGTCGTGGCTTCACGCAAAGCTGGCGCAAGTTTGAAATGATTGTTTGCCGGTCATATTACGCGGCGTTGCATAAAAGACGCATCGGAAATTTTGTGGAATTAACGCCAAATTTAGCAGGAACGTTTATTGCTATTTGTCATTCCACTGACTACCAAACCCGCGCGTCTTCGGACGGTTTCAACGCCTGCGATAGCGTGCGGCAATCACTGTGAAAGGCATTTCTCGATGGGCAAGTCAATCGCGCTCCTTTTTGCGTGTGCGGCGCTAATTATCCTGGCAGGCTCCTTCGTTGCGCCCGGTTCGGTCGCGGCGGTAAAGGGTGACTGCTCGCCGGCCTATGGCGTCGATCCTTGCTCGACGGCTTCGATCAGCCATTGACGAAAAGGCCGGCCCTCTGCGCCGGCATCTCATAAAGACAAGCCGTCGGGAACGCCGAACAAGGGCGCTCCACAATGAACGCTCGGTATTGCCTGCTTCAAAAGCAGCGGCAGACGCCTATTCTCAATATAGCTATCTGAAAAATCGACGCTTGGCGGGGCGCGGGTATTCGTTCGCCACCTTCCGACAGGCACTGCATTCGCGCCGGGACTTGCGCGAATGCAGACTCGTAAGGAAGCCTCAACCGATCAAGCCGGTCGCAGCCATGCCGAGCAGCAAGACACCGAGAATGATGCGGTAGACGGCAAACAGCGTGAACCGGTTGCTTCTGATATAGGCAAGCAGCCATTTGACCGCGACGAAGGCGACGATGGTGGAAACGACGAAGGCGATGCCGAGCGCCGTCCAGTCTTCGCCAGCCGCGCCGCCATCCTTGAACGTCTTCAGCAATTCATAGCCGCTTGCGGCATACATTGTGGGGATGCCGACGAGAAAGGCGAATTCGGTTGCCGCAGCACGATTGCCCGTGCCGGCCAGCATGGCGACGAAGATGGTGGCGCCGGAGCGCGACGTTCCCGGGAAGACGCCCGCAACGATCTGGGCGATGCCGACCAGGATGGCGACAAGCCAGGTGATCTCCTTGTGCGGTGGCCTGCGTGCGGCCGCCCATTCGGCAAAGATCATCCAGATGCCGCCGATGATCAGCGCCCAGGCGATCGGCGTTGCAGTCTCGGGAAGTTCGAAGCCGAGCTTCTTGACCACAAGGCCCAGAATTGCGGTGATGAGAAATGCGACGATCAGCTTGGCGGCATAATCGCGATTCTGCGGCTCGCGCCAGCCGAGCACCAGATCCAGCAGACGACGCCAATAGATGATGGTGACGGCGAGGATGGCGCCCGCCTGAATGACGATATTGAACATGTCCGACCGGTGTCCGAGCCATTGCTCGGCGATGATCAGGTGGCCGGTGCTCGAGATCGGCAGAAATTCGGTGATCCCCTCTATGATACCGAGAATTGCAGCATTTATATAATCCATACATCGTCTCCGGTTTAAAGTTCGGCCGGGCCTGAGCGCTTGGGTCGATCAGGCTGCCGCTTCCATTCGTTCGTTAGACCGTGTTTCGCCATCGTCAGATGGGGTAAAATCCGATTCGCTTGTATTGGCGGGGCCAAGCTCCTATAGCTTCAACCAATGAGTCATGACTAGGGCGCTATAATTGAGCTGCCACACAGTCCTGTAACAGCAATCACAAAGCCCGAGTATCGATGCCCACGCTTTATCATCATCCCATGTCATCCGCATCTCGCTTCGTCCGGCTGATCCTGGCGGAATACGGCTATCAGGCGGATCTGATCGAGGAGCAGACATGGGAGAAGCGCCGGGATTTCCTGGCGCTCAATCCGGCCGGCACGCTGCCGGTCTATGTCGACGACAGCATGCGCGCGCTCTGCGGCGCGAGCGTTATTTCCGAATATCTGGACGAGACCCACGGCGTGTTGAAACGCGACCGGCGGCTGCTCGCCGAAGACCCCTTTCAGCGGGCGGAGATCCGCCGGCTGACCGAGTGGTTCATGCAGAAGATGGAAAACGACGTGACCAAGCCGCTCGCCCGCGAGCGTGTCTACAAGTTGCAGATGACCGCCGATCAAGGCGGCGGAGCCCCGGATTCGAAGATTCTGCGCACGGCCCGCGCGAATATCCGCCAGCATATGCGTTATCTCACCTGGCTTGCCGGTTCGCGTCAGTGGCTGGCGGGCGAGCGGATGAGTTATGCCGATCTTGCCGCTGCGGCCTCGATCTCGATCCTCGACTATCTCGGCGAAATCGAGTGGGCGGACGCGCCCGTCGTCAAGGACTGGTACCAGCGGCTGAAGTCGCGTCCCTCTTTCCGGCCGATGCTGACCGAGCGCGTGCGCGGCCTGACACCGGTTTCACACTATGCCGATCTGGATTTCTGACGAGGGCTCTTCATGCCCGAACCGAAGAATGACGACAAAGAGCGCCGCCGCCGCGACAATTTGACCGAGTTCGTTCGGGCGGAATCTGCCGCCAAGGGCTTCGATCTCTGCCGCATCACGCGCCCGGACGCGATCCCCGAAGCCAAGGAACGGCTCGGCCAGTTCATCGATGCCGGGCGCCACGGGACGATGGAGTGGATGGCGGAGACGCGCGACCGGCGCGGCGATCCGCGGACACTGTGGAGCGAGGTGCGCTCCGTCGTCGTCTTCGGCCTGAATTACGCTCCGGAGGAGGATCCGCGCGGTATCCTCGACAAGCCGGATAAGGCCGCGATCTCGGTCTATGCCCGCAACCGCGATTATCACGACGTCATCAAGGGCCGGCTGAAGGAGATCGCCACGCGCTTTGCGGCGCGGGCCGGCGCCGATGTGAAAGTCTTCGTCGATACGGCGCCTGTCATGGAGAAACCGCTGGCGGCGGCCGCCGGGCTCGGCTGGCAGGGCAAACATACCAATCTCGTCAGCCGCACGCACGGTTCCTGGCTGTTCCTCGGCACGATGTTCACCACTGCCGATCTTGCCGTCGACGCGGCGGAGAACGATCATTGCGGCTCCTGCCGCGCCTGCCTCGACATCTGTCCGACGGCTGCCTTCCCGGCGCCTTACCAGATCGACGCGCGGCGCTGCATCTCCTATCTCACCATCGAGCACAAGGGACCGATCGACGCCGATCTGCGCGTGCTGATCGGCAATCGCATCTATGGCTGCGACGACTGTCTTGCCGCCTGTCCCTGGAACAAGTTCGCAAGCTCCGCCTCCGAGATGAAGCTGCAGGCGCGGGAAGAGTTGAAGGAACCGTCGATCGCCTTTCTGCTGACGCTTGACGATGCCGTCTTCCGCACCTTCTTCAGCGGCTCGCCGGTGAAGCGGATCGGCCGCGACCGCTTCGTCCGCAACGTGCTGATCGCCGCCGGCAATTCCGGCGATACGGCGCTAATCGGGCAATGTCGCATGCTCGCGAGCGATCCCTCGCCTGTCGTGCGCGGCATGGCGGTCTGGGCGCTTTCACGGCTGATGGAGGCTGGCGAATTCTCAGCCTTTGCCGCACAAAGGGCTCACGAGAGCGATGACGACGTCTTGAACGAATGGCGATTGGCGGGAGTGGGCTGATGCATGTGATGATTTTTGGCTGCGGTTATTCCGGCACGGCGATCGCCAAGGCCTTATCAGGCGACGGCGTGCGTATTTCCGGCACGACGCGTTCGCCAGACAAGATGGACGTGCTCCGCCAGAACGGCATCGCCGCATTCCTTTTCGACGGCGAGACCATGGAAAAAGGGCTGCGCCGGGCTTTGGCCGATGTCACGCACCTCGTGCAGTCGATCTCGCCCGGGCAGGCCGACCCGCTGCTGCGGCTGCTTGGCAAAGATGGCGCCAGCCTGCTGCCTCGTCTCAAATGGATCGGTTATCTCTCCACCGTCGGCGTCTATGGCGATCATAAGGGCGCCTGGGTGAACGAGGAAACGCCCTGCCTGCCCGTTTCCGGGCGCTCGAAGGAGCGGCTCGAGGCGGAAGAGGGCTGGCTGGCGATGGGCCGGGAGCGCGGTGTGCCGGCGGCCGTGCTGCGCCTTTCCGGTATTTACGGGCCGGGCCGCAACGCCTTCTGCAATCTGGAAAAGGGCACGGCGCGCCGGCTGATCAAGAAGGACCAGGTGTTCAACCGCATCCGCGTCGAAGATATTGGCGCGGCGACCCGCTTCCTGTCGGAGCGCGGGCTCGGCGGTATCTATAATGTCACCGACGACCGCCCCGCCCCGCCGCAAGACGTGATCGTCGAGGCAGCCCGCCTGATGGGTGTCGAACCGCCACCGGAGCAGGCTTTTGAGACCGCCGAACTATCACCGATGGCGCGCTCCTTCTACGGCGAGAACAAACGCATCTCGAATGCGAAACTCAAGGCCACCGGCTTCCAATTCTCCTTCCCGAACTATCCCATGTCGCTTGCGCAATTGTGGCAGGACGGACGCTGGCGCGGCTAGAGCCTTTCCGGGTTAGATTGCAGCATTCTGTTGGCTCAAACGGAGTCGGATGGTCGACCGGCCGGCGCGCGTCGTAGCCCAGCTCTACGGCCAAGCCGGCCGGTCGATCAGCCGGCCCGTTTCAGCCAACCCGAAGGGCCGGGCATCTTTGCGCCAGGACAAAGGCGATCGGCTCGACCGTACCAAGAGGTATGCCCTTCGCCAATCGCCTCTGTCCTGACGAAAACCTGCTCCGGCAGAATGCTGCAATCTAACCCGGAAAGGCTCTAGATCAGGCTGCTGTTTGCAAACGGGGATTACTCACCCAAAATGAGTAGGAAATTCCTACTTTCGCGCTTTGGTGGGACAATTTTCGCCGCATACTATGGTTAACGGCCTTTGAATTTGCCCAAATGTGGCAACAAATATGGCGAAATCGGAAAAATATTTTTGCGATTTTCGTGAACGCCAGGGCGTTAACTACTTCTTCGGAAAATTCGTTCGTATTTTAACTGATTTCATTATGTTTTTTCCACATTGACGATTGCCGTCGATTTCTAAAATTTCGCCGACACACTCACGAATGTTACAGATTGTAATATTCCGTGAACGATGGCGGCACTTTTTCGCCACTTTTTAACAGATTTAAGCCCCGCCGCCTGCAAGGGCGTGAGTTCAATAGTTGAGGGATACTCTGTTTTGAAGAAAATACGTCGTTCTATTATCGCCGCGGCAACTATTGCAGCCTGTTCTTCCATGCTTCCGGCGGAAGGTTTTGCTGGCAATGGTTGCGGCGGTGCTTCATGGTACGCACTTCGCTCCAAAACTGCTTCCGGGGAACGTATGAACCCTGCCATCTTGACTGCCGCACATCGTTCGCTTGCCTTCGGCACCAAGGTGAAAGTCACCAACCGCAACAATGGCCGCACCGTCGTCGTTCGCATCAACGATCGCGGTCCGTTCATCCGCGGCCGCGTGCTCGATCTGTCGCGCGCCGCCGCCCAGAATATCGGTATGGTGAGCTCCGGCACTGCGAAAGTCTGCTACCAGGTCATCAGCTGAGCCCAACCCTTGCTCTTGCCGTCAATCGCGGCTACCACGCGGTTGAGACTTGTGAACAATCCGCCCGCGACTGTCGCGCCTGTTGCGGATCATCGCACGCCACGGCAACAGGAGACATGTGAATGCGTTTGGGCGGCCGCCTCGAAGGGGCGATTTCTGTGCTCGCGGACATCGATGCCCGCAAGCGCCCTGTCGCCGACGCGCTGAAGGACTGGGGCCTTGCGCACCGCTTCGCCGGCTCCGGCGATCGTGCTGCGATCGGCAACATCGTCTATGACGCCCTGCGCATGCGGCTTTCCCATGCCTGGCTGATGGACGACGACAGTGCTCAGGCCATTGCCCACGCCGTCATGTTCCGCCAATGGGGTTTTACTCCAGACAGTCTTGCCACCGAACTGGCGGGTGACAAATTTGCGCCGGCGCCGCTTTCGGCCGAAGCCGTCTCCGCCTTTGAAAGCCGCTCGCTTGACGATGCGCCGCCGCATATCCGCGGTGATATTCCCGAATGGGTCCAATCCTCCTTCGAACAGGCCTTCGGCGCCGACTGGCTCGCCGAGGCACAGGCGCTTGCCGCCCGCCCGACGCTCGATCTGCGCGCCAACAGCCTCAAGGCGTCCCGCGACAAGGTCGTCAAGGCGCTCGACAGGGTCGGCGCGCATGCAGCCAGGATCGCCCGCTACGGCATCCGGATTGCCGCCGGCGAAGGCGCCTCGCGTCTTCCCAACGTCACAGCCGAGCTTTCGTTCCAGAAAGGCTGGTTCGAAGTTCAGGACGAGGGATCGCAGATCGTCGCCGATCTGGTGCTGGCGAGCGACGGCGAGCAGGTTCTCGACTATTGCGCCGGCGGCGGTGGCAAGACGCTCGCCATGGCGGCGGCCATGCAGAACAAGGGGCAGGTTCACGCCTACGACGCCGACCGCAAACGGCTGGCGCCGATCATCGAACGGCTGAAGCGGGCGGGCACGCGCAATGTCCAGGTGCATGACGAAGCCAGGGCGCTTTCCGGCCTTGCCGGGCGCTGCGACAAGGTGCTGGTCGATGCGCCTTGCACCGGCACCGGCACGTGGCGCCGCCGTCCCGATACGAAATGGCGGCTGACGGCAAAGAACCTCGACGAACGCACCGCCCAGCAGCAGGATGCGCTGACGCAGGCGAGCGGCTTCGTCAAATCAGGCGGCGAACTGATCTACGTCACCTGCTCGGTTCTGCCCCAGGAGAACGAGGAACAGGTGCGCCGCTTCACCGCCGACAATCCCGATTTTCAGATCGTCAGCGCCCTGCCCGCCTGGGATAAGCTCTTTGGAAAGGATGCCCCGCGTCCGCATTCTTCCGACGGCCTGACGGTGACGCTGACGCCGGCCTCCACCGATACGGACGGCTTCTTCTTCTGCCGCATGCAGCGCAAGGGCTGAGACGGTCAGCCAGGGCCAATAGCGGATCGTGACGCCCGCGGCGGAATGACGCTGCGCAGGACGGCGAGACGGTGCAGATGCTGCCGACTTTTCAAACAGATGCCGTTCAAAAGGCGCGGCTTTGCCAACACCCGTCCATCCTTAAAACCATTCCAAACTAGAGCGTTTGACACCAGTTTACTTTTGCGCGAAGAGACGGAGCCCGATTAGACGGAAGATCCCGTCACAGGAGAGGATCATGAAGCTCAACCGCAAATTCCGCGCAGCCGTGCTGGCGATTGCCCCCGCCGCCGCCCTGCTCGCCCTTCCCGCGCATGCCGAGACCGATGCTGCCGCCGTGGTGAAACACTATGCCGACGTGGCGCATGCGAAATACGAGGATTCGCTGACGACGGCAAAGGCGCTCGACGCCGCCATCGACGCCTTCCTGAAGGCGCCTGATGACGCGACGCTGAAAGCCGCCAGGGACGCCTGGATCAAGGCGCGCGTTCCCTACCAGCAGACGGAAGTCTATCGCTTCGGCAATCCGATCGTCGACGACTGGGAAGGCAAGGTCAACGCATGGCCCCTCGATGAAGGCCTGATCGACTATGTCGATGCCTCCTACGGCAGCGAGAGCGACGAAAATTCTCTCTATGTGGCCAATGTCATCGCCAACAAGACGATCAAGATCGACGGCAAGGATGTCGACGCTTCCAAGCTGACGCCGGAATTCCTCTCCGGCACGCTGGCCGAGGCCGGCGGCATCGAAGCCAATGTCGCGACCGGCTATCACGCCATCGAATTCCTGCTCTGGGGCCAGGATCTGAACGGCACGGGCCCCGGCGCCGGCGACCGCCCGGCAACGGATTACGACCTCAAGAACTGCACGCACGGCAATTGCGACCGCCGCGCCGAATATCTGAAGTCCGCCTCCACCCTGCTCGTCTCCGATCTCCAGGAAATGACCGACAACTGGACGCCGGATGGCGCTGCGACGAAGAACGTCGAAGCCGATCCGAAGGCCGGCCTGGTGGCGATCCTGACGGGCATGGGTTCACTGTCCTACGGCGAGCTTGCCGGCGAGCGCATGAAGCTCGGCCTGCTGCTGCACGATCCGGAAGAAGAACATGACTGCTTCTCCGACAATACCTACAACTCGCATCTCAATGACGCGATCGGCATCGCCGCCGCCTATACCGGCAACTATACCCGCGTCGACGGCACCAAGCTCAGCGGCCCGTCGCTGCACGATCTGGTGGCCGCCAAGGACAAGGCGCTCGATGCCGAAGTGGAAGGCAAGCTCAACAAGACGCTCGACGCGATGAACGCCATGGCTAAGCGCGGCGAGACGGTCGAGAAGTACGACCAGATGATCGGTGAAGGCAACAAGGAAGGCAACGCCGTCGTCCAGGCTGCCATCGACGGGCTGATCGACCAGACGAAATCGGTGCAGCGCGTTATTGCCGCACTCGATCTCGGTACGGTTCAGCTTGAAGGTTCCGACAGCTTGGATAATCCTAACGCCGTCTTCAAATAAGCAAAAAGGCGGGCCGCTTCGAAGCCGGAGCGGCCCGGACCCTGAAATGTCGCATGCCCCGGCCCGCCGATTGATCGCCAGCGCAGCCCTCTGCGCCACGCTTGCCGGTTTTTCCGCAGCCATCGCCGCCGGTTTCGATCTGCCGGCGAAACGCACCGATCTTTCCGAAACCGATCTGAAACGTGTCGCCGACGTGACCCGACCGACGGCGGATTTTTCCAAGGCAGAACAATACGAAGCGATGCAGGCGGGTGCGACCACCTCGATCGACCCTGTCACCGAGGATAGCTTCTCGCATATTTCGGCCAACATCCCCTTCGAGGAAGAGCAGAATTTCAAGCTCGGCAACGCGCTCTTCCGCAAGCTCTGGGTTTCCGCTCCCTCCTCGACGCAAGCCTCCGATGGTCTCGGGCCGCTGTTCAATGCCCGCTCCTGCATGAGCTGCCATGTCAATGATGGCCGCGGCAAACCGCCGGAAGGAGGCCCGAGCGCCACTTCGATGCTGCTGCGGCTTTCCCGCGCGGCCAGGACGCCGGCGGAAGAAAAGGCGATTGTGCAATCTGATGTCGTCAATTTCCCCGATCCGGTTTACGGCCACCAGCTGCAGGACCTCGCTGTTCCCGGCCTTGCCGCCGAAGGAAGGATGGCGATCAGCTACCAGGAAGAACCAGTGACGCTGAGCGACGGCGAGATCGTGTCGCTGCGCCGGCCGAGCTATGCGGCCGTCAATCCCGCCTACGGGCCGCTTGATCCGGCGACGACGATTTCGCCGCGTGTCGCCTCGGCGATGATCGGCCTCGGGCTGATCGAGGCCATTCCCGAGGCTGACATCCTGACCCATGCCGATCCCGACGATGCCGACGGCGACGGCATTTCGGGAAAGGCGGCGATCGTGCGCGATCATCGCAGCGGCAAGATTGCCCTCGGCCGGTTCGGCTGGAAGGCGCAGAACGCCACGGTGCGCGACCAGAGTGCCGATGCCTTCGCCAACGATATCGGCATCTCGACACCCGATCAGCCGAATGCGCAGGGCGACTGCACCAAGGCGGAAGAAAAGTGCCTTGCTATGCCGACCGGTGTGCAGAAACGTCTGGGCAAAGAAGAGGCGCCGGGTTCCATTCTCGACCTCGTGACCTTCTATTCCGAAAATCTCGCCGTCCCGGCGCGCCGCAAGGCGAGCTTTCCCGAGACGCTGCATGGCAAGCGGATCTTCTACGAAAGCGGCTGCATTTCCTGCCATGTGCCGAAGTTCGTCACCCGCCGCGATACGCCCGAAAAGGCCCAATCCTTCCAGCTGATCTGGCCCTATTCCGACTTCCTTCTGCACGATATGGGCGACGGCCTTGCCGACGGACAGCAGGTCGGTCTTGCAAGCGGACGTGAATGGCGCACGCCGCCGCTATGGGGTATAGGACTGACCCGGACTGTCAGCGGACACAGCTTTTTCCTGCATGACGGCCGTGCGCGGAGCCTCACCGAAGCGATCCTCTGGCATGGCGGCGAAGCTGAAAAGGCCCGCAACGCTTTCTCCTCCCTGTCTAAAGACGACAGGGTGGCCCTGATTACATTCCTGGAGTCACTTTGATGCGCCTTTGGCACCCCCTGCTCTGCCTCACTCTGATCGGCCTCGCCACATCGGCGGCCGCCCAGACCGCGGCTCCCCCGGCGGGGCTGAACGAGGATGCCGTTCCCGCCGTCATGCAGCGCGCCGTCGACGAGGTGATCCGCCCGGGCTATCGCAACATGCAGCAATCTGCCGCCCGGCTGACGACGGCGATGAAGGATCTTTGCGCCGACGGCACGCAACAGACGCTCGACAAGGCGAAATCCGCCTTCGACGATACGATCCGCTACTGGTCGATCGTCGAGATCGTCCAGACCGGACCCGTCATCCAGGACAATCTCTTCGAGCACATCCTGTTTTATCCCGACCGCAAGGGTGTCGGCCTCAAGCAGGTGCAGGCGCTGATCGCCAAGGCCGATCCGAAGGATGCGACAGTCGATGCGATCGCCGGCAAGAGCGTCGCTTTGCAGGGCCTGACGGCGCTGGAATATGTGCTCTACGGCAACGGCTCCAACGATCTCGTCGGCCAGAAAAATGGATTCCGCTGCCTTTACGGCCAGGCGGTTGCCGGCAATATCCAGCGTGAGGCCGGCGAAGTCGTCGCCGCCTGGGAAAAGCCCGACGGCGTGCAGGCGAGCTGGAAACATCCCGGACCGCAGAGCGACGATTTCATGGACAACAAGGAAGCGGTGACGGCGCTGC
This sequence comes from Rhizobium sp. BK591, assembly GCF_014195045.1. Classification (NCBI taxonomy): domain Bacteria; kingdom Pseudomonadati; phylum Pseudomonadota; class Alphaproteobacteria; order Hyphomicrobiales; family Rhizobiaceae; genus Rhizobium; species Rhizobium sp. BK591. The sequence continues at coordinate 237,845 of NZ_JACIAZ010000004.1, read as the reverse complement.
TCGGCATTCTCGTCCATGGTGCGGAGAATGTCCGCGACCAGCGGCTGGAGCAGTTCTACAAGGGCAAGGACAGCGCGCCGCGGCCGCGCATGGCGATCTACTGGCGCTCCAAAAATACCTGGAAATCCATGGCCGCCAATCTGGAGGGCCTGCGCACGCTCTGGCAGAAGGCCGGCATGGCCGAGCTTCTGCCGCCGGACAAGCAGCCGATCGCCGCCGCAATCGACGAAGACTTCAAATCGCTGCTCGACAGCGTGCCGAAGCTCAATCCCGACATCGACGTGGCGACAAGCGATGCGGAGAAGGCCAAGCTCGATACGCTGCTTGCCGAGAGCCGTGACCTGATCACCCGGATCAGCGACGAATATGGCGCAGCGATCGGTCTTTCGGCTGGCTTTTCCTTCTCGGACGGAGATTGAGACAATGATACGAAGTGCCGCGATCAACCGACGCAGTTTCGTCAAGGCAGCCGGCCTCGGCTTCCTTGCGGCCTTGACGCCACGGGCACTGATGGCCCTGGAGCGGACTGACGCGGTCTATGCCTCGGGCATTCGTACAGCCGACGGCTCCTTTGCCATTGCGACCGTGACCGAGCGCGGCGAGATCGTCGATCAGCTGGCGCTTCCCGCCCGCGCCCACGGCATGGCCTTCAGCGCTGCCACCGGCAAGACCGTCGCCTTCGCGCGCCGGCCCGGCACCTTTGCGATGGTCTTCGATCCCTGGAATAAAAGCGAGCCTGTTGTCATCAACTCCAGGGAGGACCGGCATTTCTACGGCCACGGCGCCTTTTCCCCCGATGGCCGCCTGCTCTATGCCAGCGAGAACGACTTCGACGGCAATCGCGGCATGATCGGCCTCTACGACGCCACCGACCGCTTCACCCGCATCGGCGAATTCGAGAGCTACGGCATCGGTCCGCACGACATGACCGTGTCCGACGACGGACGCCTTCTGATCGTCGCCAATGGCGGCATCGAGACACATCCGGATTTCGGCCGCACCAAGCTCAATCTCGGCGAGATGCAGCCGTCGCTGACACTGATCGATGCGGCGACCGGGGCCTTGGTCGAAAAACATGTGCTGCCGGCGGAATGGGCCGAACTCTCCACCCGCCACGTCGATCTCGACGGCGACGGCCGCATCTGGTTCGCCTGCCAGTATGAAGGCCACCGCAAGGATTTGCCGCCGCTTGTCGGCCATTTCGCCAAAGGCGAAGATCTCTCCTTCATCGATCTGCCGGAGGAGACGACGCGCCGGCTTGCCAACTACGTCGGGGCGATCGCCGTCAATCGCAGCGAGGGCCTCGTCGGCATCACCTCGCCAAAGGGCGGCGCCTCGGTGACCCTTGACGCAAAGTCGGGCAAGGTGCTGGCCGAGACCGTCGTTCCCGATGCGGCGGGCATCGCCCCGGCAAGAAGCGGCTTTGCCGTTTCTTCCTATGATGGCGATTTCCTGTCGACCCGCAGCGACGTCGCCTGGGATCAGCACATCGTGCGGATCTAAATCAGAGAAGCGCAATTCCGGACGCGAAACCGCTGCACACTTTTGCTGGCATTGCTTTAGCCGGCGCGCGAATAGGCTTTCTGCTCGGCGCTGACGCTCGATGCCGCGGCCCTGGCCGCCTCGTGCAGCCATTCGTTTCCCCGCACCGCCAAGTCCTTCAGGATCGCCGCAACCGCCGCCGCATCGTTGGAATGGCAATTGGCGATCTCGAAGCCCATCAGTTCCAGCATCGTCGGCGAAAGCAGGATCTCGGGATGCCGGGCGATTTCGATTTTGCAGCTGTTCGGCGAGAGCCTGCGCACGAGGATGCGGCCGGAGACCCGGTAGTGAGGATCGGCTGAGCGCGCCCGTCCATTGGCGATCTCGTCCGCATGGATCGCCACGTCCTGCTTCCTCTGGCGAAGCGACCAGACGGACGGCAGCAGCGCCTTTGCCTCGCGCAGCACCGGCCCACCCTGCCACTCGGCATAGGCGACGAAACGCGGCCGGCCGAGACTGCCGGTGCCGCCGCTGCGCGGCTTCGGCACGAAGGGCCCTGTCCCGGACGGCAGCGCGCCGGTGAGCGCCATGACATAGGCTGATGGTGGCAGCTTGCTGCCGGGACGCAACATTTCGTATTTCTCCCAGAATTCCCGGCGTTCGGAATTTGGCAGCATCAGCGCCTTGCGCAGCCATTTGTGGTCGCGCTCGAGGATGACGGGCAATGGATTTTCAAGGCCCCTGCGATAGCCGCTCAAGATCAATTCGCCGATCATGCGAGCCGAGGGACCGTCGTCGCCGCGGGCCAGGATGGCGCTTGCCGCAAGACGAACGAGATCAAATGCATAGGGCATCACCGCCGCGTCGTCGAAATCATTGACGCCCCAGACGAGCCGGCCTTCGACATCTCGCCAGGTGCCGAAATTCTCCAGATGCGTATCGCCGATCGCCAGCACCTCAGGCGCGCCTGACAGTTCCGGGCAGATATCGAGGATGATCTCGCACCAGCGCCAATAGGTGGCGCGCAGGAAGACGAAATCCCCGCTTCGCATCTTCTCGTGCTTCTCGCGCAGATCGTCCTTGACGAGATCGTCGCCGAGTTCGCCGGCCAGCCAGGTCTCGAAATTCCGGACCGATTGCGATATCGTCGTCATGCCGGCGCTCCATCATTTCGCGATCCGATGCGGAGAATACGCGCACCGCGCGAAGCTGCAATCGTCTTCGCATCGGATCGCCACAATCCAGCGGTACTGGCCAGCGGTACTGGCCAGCCGTACCGGCTTGCACGGCAAGGGAAAGGTGAAAGGTTGCCTCGGCGACACGGACGCAGCTTTCCATCGCCGCCCGGACCGATTTCGGCAATGTCCAGCTTGTCGAATCCGGCGCACCATGCCACTTTCGCGGCTGCAAGAGGGGCAGACATGAGCGAGACTGACAGGGGCGATTTCCGCGCACGAATCCGCCGTAATTTTGCGCGGCAGGCGGCGATGGAGACGATCGGCGCGGAGTTGACGCGCGTCGAGCACGGTGTCGTCGAGATCGAGCTTCCCTTCGACGTTAAACTGACACAGCAGCACGGCATCCTGCATGCGGGCATCATTTCCGCGGCGCTCGATTCGGCCTGCGGCTTTGCGGCCTATAGCGTCATCGACCCCGAAGCCTCGATCCTGACGATCGAGTTCAAGGTCAATCTCATGTCGCCGGGGCGTGGCGATCGTTTCCTGTTTCGCGGGGAAATCACCAAACCCGGCTCCACCATCATCGTCGCCGACGGGCGAGGCTACGCGATCAGCGACGGGCCGGCCAAACTCATCGCCTCCATGACCGGAACGATGATGGTGATCCGCGGTAGGGAAGGAATAACGGGATGAAGTTCGAACTGAAATCGGTCGCGGGGAAATCCATCCTGTTCGTCATGGCGGCCGAGGCCGAATACGGTCCCTTCCTGCGTTCGCGCATCGAACCTTTGATGACCGGCGTCGGCCCGGTCGAGGCGGCGGTGGCGCTGACCAAGGCGCTAGGGCGGCTGGATGCCGCCGACGACCTGCCCGATCTCGTCGTTTCGCTCGGCTCAGCCGGCTCGGCGAAACTGGAGCAGACCGAAATCTATCAGGTGACCTCGGTTTCCTACCGCGATATGGACGCCTCGCCGCTCGGCTTCGAAAAGGGCAAGACACCCTTTCTCGACCTGCCCGCGGTGCTCGATTTGCCGTTGCGCATTCCCGGCATTCCGGAAGCAAGCCTTTCCACCGGCGGCAACGTCATCTCGGGCGCCGCCTATACCAATATCGACGCCGACATGGTCGACATGGAGACGTTTGCGGTGCTGCGCGCCTGCCAGGGCTACAAGCTGCCGCTGATCGGCCTTCGCGGCATTTCCGACGGCGCGGTCGAGCTGCAGCATATTTCGGGCTGGACCGAATATCTGCACATCGTCGACCGCAAGCTTTCCTACGGCGTCGACAGCCTGTTCACGGCGCTGGAGGACGGGGTTTTCTGGTTCTAGGCCCCAAAGCGCCGCGCGTCTTTCAGACGCGCGGGGACAATCGGAACAATAAAAACCCGATGCCGCCGATTTCCCGCATTGCAAGGCGAAGCGCTTTTCATTAAAGCCTCGCCATGACCCAGACAGCACATCCCGACTCCGTTCTCATCGTCGATTTCGGCAGCCAGGTGACCCAGCTCATCGCACGACGCGTGCGCGAGGCTGGCGTCTATTGCGAGATCGTTCCCTTTCAATCGGCCGAAGAGGGCTTCAAGCGCCTGCAGCCGAAGGCCGTGATCCTGTCCGGCAGCCCCGCTTCGACGGTGGACGAGGGATCGCCGCGAGCGCCTGACATCATCTTCGACAGCGGCCTGCCGGTCTTCGGCATCTGCTACGGCCAGCAGACGATGTGCATGCAGCTCGGCGGCAAGGTCGAGAGCGGCCATCACCGCGAATTCGGCCGCGCCTTCCTCGATGTCGACAAGGATTGCCAGCTGTTCGAGGGCCTCTGGTCCTCCGGTTCGCGTCATCAGGTCTGGATGAGCCATGGCGACCGCGTCACGGCGCTGCCGGATGGTTTCGAGGTGGTCGCCACCTCCTCCAACGCGCCCTACGCCTTCATCGCCGACGAGAAGCGCAAATATTACGGCGTTCAGTTCCATCCCGAGGTCGTGCATACGCCCGATGGCGCCAAGCTGATCGGCAACTTCATTCACAACATTGCCGGCATTAGGGGTGACTGGTCGATGTCGGCCTATCGCCAGAAGGCGGTCGAGCAGATCCGCGAGCAGGTGGGCGACAAGCGCGTCATCTGTGCGCTTTCGGGCGGCGTCGACAGTTCCGTCGCAGCCCTGCTGATCCACGAGGCCGTCGGCGACCAGCTGACCTGCATCCTCGTCGACCACGGGCTGATGCGCAAGGACGAGGCGGCCAATGTCGTCGCCATGTTCCGCGAGCACTACAATCTGCATCTGCTGCACGTCGATGCTTCCGACCGCTTCATCGGCGAGCTCGAAGGCGTCAGCGACCCGGAAACCAAGCGCAAGATCATCGGCAGGCTGTTCATCGAGACCTTCGAAGAAGAGGCCAAGAAGCTCGGCGGCGCCGATTTCCTCGGCCAGGGCACACTTTATCCCGACGTGATCGAGAGCGTCTCCTTCACCGGCGGCCCGTCGGTGACGATCAAATCGCACCACAATGTCGGCGGCCTGCCGGAGCGCATGAAGATGCAGCTCGTGGAACCGTTGCGCGAGCTCTTCAAGGACGAGGTGCGCGCGCTCGGCCGCGAGCTCGGCCTGCCCGACAGCTTCATCGGCCGCCACCCCTTCCCGGGCCCCGGCCTGGCGATCCGCTGCCCCGGCGGCATCACCCGCGAAAAGCTGGAGATCCTGCGCGAGGCTGATGCGATCTACCTCGACGAAATCCGCAAGGCCGGCCTCTACGACGCCATCTGGCAAGCTTTCGCCGTGCTGCTTCCGGTGCAGACGGTCGGCGTCATGGGCGACGGGCGCACCTATGAGTTCGTCTGCGCGCTGCGCGCCGTCACCTCGGTCGACGGCATGACGGCGGATTTCTACCACTACGACATGGAATTCCTCGGCCGCGCCGCAACGCGCATCATCAACGAGGTGCGCGGCATCAACCGCGTGGTCTACGACGTCACGTCGAAGCCGCCCGGTACGATCGAGTGGGAGTGATGCCGAGCCGATCCGACCGCCGCCCAATTGCCTCAGGAAACGGAACGACTTCTCCATGACAGCCGGCAATCGCATCGTGCTTTCCAGCGATCACGCCGCCATTCAGCTCCGGCAGGTCATTGCCGCTCATATCGCAGCGCAGGGCTGGGTGGTGGTCGACATCGGACCGACGACACCGGAGAGCACACACTATCCTGAGCACGGCGAGGCGGCGGCGCGGCTCGTCGCCTCCGGCGATTGCCGGTTTGGCGTCATCCTATGCGGCACCGGCCAGGGCATCATGATGGCGGCGAACAAGGTAAAGGGCATCCGTTGCGGCGTCTGCGCCGACACATTCTCAGCCCGCATGATCCGCCAGCACAACGATGCCAACATGCTGTCGATCGGCGTGCGCGTAGTGGGCGAAGGGCTGGCGCTCGATATAGTGGATGCGTTCCTGACCGCCCAGTTCGAGGGCGGCCGGCATGCGACGCGGGTGGAGATGATCGGGGCACTGGAAGGGTAGCGCCGTTTCTTACTTCTTCCTTGGAAGAAGATGCTTTCAAAAGCCAAGCCCCCGGGCACTATTTCAGCGGCAGAAACAGGTCCGCCACCGCCTCATGCTCCGACACTTCGGGGAAGAAGCTCAGCCGCTGGCAATAGATCGGGAAGTCGCGTGCTTCTTCGCCGCTGGCCGGAAGCCAGTTGCGATAAAGATAGAGTGCGGCAGGCTCCAGATTGTCGGTGTTGCCGACGACACGCAGCACCGCGCAGCGTCCGCCAGGAATCACGCCGGCTTTGACCTCTCCGCCGTCCGCCTCGATCGGTTGGCCGGTCCCGACACAAAGATCCACGCTGTAATCGGCAGGCGACGCAGGGCGCCGCTCGGAACGCCAGACATTGAACGTTGGACTTGTTCTGGGATGCAGGCCAGCGGCCGTGCGCCAGGCGATGAACCGCTGGATGGTGGCGCCGAGCGTCGCCGGGTCGCCCCGGTGCTCCATGATCGCCACCGGCGTGGGAGGCACATCGCGAATTTTCACATCGTCCGTGGTAAAAGTCTTCTGCATGAGCTTGCTCCTTGCGTTGTCGAGAGGCCCGAAGGCCGCAAGCCACGGCTCCCAGTCGGGAGACTTCCGGAACGACGAAGGCGATTGCCCGAACCGTTGCCGAAAGGCGCGGGCGAAGGCATCCGGTGCGTTGTAACCGGCATCCATCGCTATCTCGGTGACGCTTTGGGCGTCCCTGTAGGCCAGCCGGTGCGAAGCGCGCTTCAGCCGGGCAAGCTTGACATAGCGATGCACTGACAATCCGAAGGTCGCCGCAAACTGCCGGTGGAAATGAAACTTCGAAAAGGCCGCAACACGGCTCACCGTTTCCAGGTCCAGATCACAGTCGAGATGCCGGTCGATATAGTCCAGCACCCGCCGCATCCGGGCCTGATAGTTTTGAAGCGTCGCCTTCATCGTCCCTCCTCCGTGGCGGCTCCATCTAGCCGCTGATGGCCATGAGGTGCTCGACCGATCTTGCGGTTTGGCATGGACTAGCGAAAACTTCCAACGACCGCTTACACGCAAGTCTTATCTAGGGCAGACGGCAATAATGATCATGAGCTGTCGGACCTTGTCGATCTGGCGCTTCCTAGGGCGAGCGCGGCCACGAAGGCCTTTCCAGGTGGCGCGGTGGCACAGATCTATCGGCCGGCTTGAGAGGTCGCCGAATATCTTGCGGTCCTCGCATCGGACTGCTATTCGCATCTAAGTCTTAGAGGAGAATGCCTTTGTTTGCCGTCGCAACGATCCAGAACTCACCGGCTGTGGCGGCAGGGATGAAGGCGCTCGGCATCGTGACCGAGAGCTGATCCTCACTCTACCGCTCGGCCTTAGCGCGCCCAAAGCTGGCGCATGTCTAATGTCGAGAAGACCATGATCATCGAACTAACCACTCATGACTTCGAAGCGCTGCTGAAGGGCATTGCGCCGCGTCATCTGCGCCTTGTCCCGGACAGTGCGATTGCGCCTCCGGAGATACTGGGGATGTTGAACCGTCTCGCGACTGAGATAAACGCTGAATTTTCGCCGTCGGCCTGGATGATCGTCGAGGATGGCGAGATCGTCGGCCTCTGCTCCATTGTTCGGGTTCCGCAAGATGGAAACATCCATATCGGCTATGGGGTTGCGCCGTCCCGCCAGGGTCTTGGATCCACCACGCGGGCCATTGCGCAATTGCTGGAGTGGGCGTGGAACGACCCTCGCGTGGCGCTGATCTCTGCAGAGACCGGGTGGGAGAATATCGCCTCACAGCGTGTCCTCCAACGCAATGGATTCATCCGCACCGGCGAGCGTATCGATGCCGAAGACGGTCCGTTGATTTGTTGGGAAGCAGTGACGGCCTAGGTTTGCAGAATAAGCCCGCATAGGAACGACCGGCCGAGGTTCAGTTACCTCGGCCGGCGGTCCTGAGCCGGCCTCAGCGGCCGTAGGTGACCTCGACGGAAGCCTTGTCGAGCGTGTTTGCCCGGACATAGAAGCCAACCATGGCGGCCGGCGCAGTATCGGGAAGCGGGAGCTTGTCGACCGAGAGCGCGTAGACGGTGAACTGGTAGTGGTGCGGCTTGTCGCCGGCCGGCGGGCATGCGCCGCCATAGCCTGATGTCCCAAAGTCGGTGTGACCTTCGATAGTGCCGACGGGAAGCTTTTTGTCACCGCTGGCGCCGGTGGCGATCTCCGAGGCATTTGCGGGAATGTTGAACACCGACCAATGCCACCAGCCCGAGCCGGTCGGCGCATCCGGATCGTAAGCCATGATGGCGAAGCTCTTGGTTCCCTGAGGAGCGCCCGACCAGGTCAGTTCCGGCGAGACGTTTTTGCCCGAGCAGCCGAAGCTGTTGAAGACCTGCGCATCGGCCATCGCCTTGCCGGGGGTCAAGTCCTTCGAGGTGAGCTTCATTTCGGCCTGTGCGGCCGTCGCGCCGAAGATGGACGCGGCGAGAAGTGCTGCTGTGATGAAACGCATGCTGTTTTCCTGCGGTTGATGATGCAGGAGAATTACCGTCAGCGTGCGACCATATCTGCCCCGGTATGCTCAACTTCTGCCCCGATCCGCTCAAAACGCTCGGAGCCGCCGCGCACATGGCGTGGATTGACGCCAAACCGCTCCTTGAACCGCGCCGCGAATTGAGACGGCGAATCGTAACCGACCTCAAAGGCAATCTGCGCCATCGGCAGGGTTGTGGTTTGAATGAGGCCCAAGGCGCGGTTCATCCTTGTATCGCTCAGGATCTCACTGAAGCCGGTGTTCTCGGCGGCCAGTTTGCGCCTCAGCGTCGCTTCGCTCATGTTGAACGAGCGCGCCGCCTGCCCCAGCGTCCAAGCAAAGGCGGTATCGCTTTCGATCATCTGCCGCAGCCGATCCTCGATCCGAGGACTTTGGTTCTGGCCGAGCACCGCTCCACAGAGCGCAAACCAGGTGATCAGCTCCATCAAACGAGCCTTGGCAATCGCGCCGGGAAGCCTCGTCAGATTGCCGGGCTGACAGCAATAGTCAAACAATGCCGCGGCTTCCTCCGGCAGCTTCGAGGTGCCTGCCGGTACAGGCCTCGATGGAACGGCGATCGATCCCATCCTGCTATAGGCTTCCTCGAAAAGCTGGCGCGGAACGGGCAGCGCCAGGGTCTGATACTTCTGCGGCGCCTTGGGAATGTTCTCCATCGTCAGGGGACGATAGTCGGGCAGCAAGCCATAAGCGTCCGCCTCGAGGCGCAGAGCCTTATCATCGGCCATGACGATCTTCGTTCCCGATTGCACCTGTATCAACAGGGGGCTGGTGTTGACGAGCCGAAAGAAACAGGCGCGCCCGCCCTGGCGGATCAAGGCTCTGGTCGGAACGGGAAAGACGTCGTCCAGCATATGTTCTCCGACAATGGGGTGGATCAGAGCGGCAACCGGGAGAGCCGGCATGAAGACGACCGCTGATCCGCGAGGCTCGGGAATACCAAAACCCAGTGCCGTGGGCAATCTTCAGCCACAGGCTACAGACTATGTAAATCGCCTGTCGGACGGCTGCTGCTGGCATCCGCGATAGTTCTTGAATAACGAAAGCGATACACCTATCTTACTTTCGTCTTACCAAGAAAGGCAAAAGATGACACGGGCTGAAAGCCTCATTACCACCGTCTCCACGAAGGGACAGGTCATTCTTCCCAAAGCCGTGCGCCAACGGCGGGCGTGGGCCGCTGGAACGCGTCTGATTGTTGAGGAAACCGCGGAAGGGGTGCTGCTGAAGCAGGCCCCTGCCTTTGCGCCGACAGACCCAGCCGATGTCTTCAGCATGCTTCCCTTCAGCGGCGAGCCCAAAACTCTGGACGATATGGAAGCCGGCCTATTGGCCGAAGCCCGCCGCCGTCATGATCGCGATTGATACCAATCTCGTCGTCCGATATCTCACGGGCGATCATCCGGATCAATCTGTCCGCGCCCGTGACATCATTGACGGACAGGCCGTTTTTGTCGCCGTGACGGTGGTGCTGGAGGCCGAATGGGTGTTGCGCAGCGTCTATGGCTACAGCAGTGCAGAGGTCGCTCGTGCCCTTCGCGCCTTCGGCGGGCTGTCCACGGTGACGATCGAGGATTCTGCGATCGTTGCTCTTGCCTTCGATCTCACTGAGAACGGAATGGATTTTGCCGATGCGTTGCACCTGACCAAAGCGGCCCATTGCGAAGAGTTCGTTACCTTTGACCGCAAATTTATGAAAGCAGCCCAAGCCGCAGGCTTCGAGACGGTGCGGGAAGCCTGAGGGGGCGCAGACCGCATTACCGCCTACGGGACCTGCCGATATAATCGACCAATGCGCGCAGCTTCAGTGGCTGCCTCTGGCGCCTGGGATAGTAGAGATAGAAGCCCGGAAAGGGCGGACAGAAACCCTCCAGCAGCGGCACGAGTTCGCCGCGTTCCACATAGGGCTGGAAGGTTTCCACCATGCCGAAGGTGATGCCGGCTCCGGCGCAGGCCATGCGGATCATCATTCCCATGTCGTTGGTCGTGACGGCGGGGTCGACCGCGACGTCGAAGTCACGGTCATTTTCGGTGAACTCCCAGCGATAGGGTGCGGTATCCGGGCGCGGCCGCCAACCGATGCAGGCGTGATCCTGCAGTTCGCGGGGATGGCGGGGATGGCCACGGCGCTCGAGATAGCTGGGGGATGCGGCCGCACATTGCCGCTGCTCTTCGGAGACGGAGATTACAATCATATCCTGTTCGATCACTTCGCCGAGCCGGACGCCGGCGTCGAAGCCGGCCTCGACGATATCGAATTCGTCATCGGTGATGGTGATATCGAGTTTGATGTCGGGGCAGGCTTCCATGAAGCCGGCCAGCAACGTGCCGGACAGGAAGTTCTCGGCGATCGAGGAAACGGTGATCCTCAGCAAGCCGCTCGGGCGCGCCTGCATTTCCCTGACCGTTTGCATCGCATCCCTGACCTGGCGGACCGATGGACGAACCGCGTCGAAAAACACCTCGCCGGCCTCCGTCAGGCTGACGCTGCGCGTCGTGCGCTGGACCAGGGCAACGCCGACCCGATCCTCCAGGCGCTGCAGGGCCTGGCTGACGGCGGAGCGGGTGACGCCAAGCCGCTCGCCGGCGAGCCGGAAGTTCCGCGCCTCCGCCACCGCAAGAAAGACTGAAATGCCTTCGAGATCATCGGCCATTGGTTAGCATATCTAACCAAGGCATCCTGGATTGGCAACTTAATCACCGCGGATGGCCACGCTATCTTTCAAGTCGAGGTCAACGGAGGTTTCGAGAGGAAAATCGATGCGCAACATTTCCAACAGTCCTGTTCTGCATTTTTTCGCCGCAACCACCTTAGCCGGCACGGCGATCGGTTCGTCTGCCGCCGATGCCGTGAATGACCGAGCCCCTCAGCAGCAACAAACAAGCGAGAACAGAATGCAGCAGCATCCCTATGTCGGCATGTGGGTGACGGATGACGGCCGTATCCGCCACGAACTTCTGCCCAATGGCCGTTACGACGAAGCCCGCGGAAACCGTGAAAGCGCCTACCGAGGACGTTACGAAGTCACCGGAAGGCACATCGAATACTGGGATGACACGGGCTTTACGGCCGACGGCGATTTCGTGGACGGCAATACCCTCCATCACGCCGGCATGGTGCTTCGCCGCAAATGACGCGCCGTCTGACAAGGAAACATCACAAGGAGTAAGGCCGCATTTACAGGCCGGAAAGGATGACGATCATGTCTTCCCCAACACCCATCTGGTTCATAACAGGCGCATCGTCCGGCCTCGGCCGGGCACTCGCCGAAGCCGTCCTCGCCCGAGGCTGGCGCGCCGCCATGACGGCGCGCAGACCCGAGACCCTGGCAGATCTCACGACAGAATACGGGGACCGTGCGCTTGCCCTTGCCCTCGATGTGACGGACAGCAACTCCGTCGCCGGCGCGGTTCGTAACGCCGAAACGCATTTCGGGGCGATCGACGTCCTGGTCAACAATGCCGGCTACGGCTACCTCTCGGCGATCGAAGAGGGCGAGGATGCCGAAATACGCGCCCAGTTCGAAACCAATGTCTTCGGATTGATCGATGTCACCAAGCAGGTTCTGCCGGGCATGCGTGCACGCCGGCAAGGGCATATCTTCAATGTCTCCTCGCTTGGCGGGCTCGTCGCGTTTGCGGCGACCGGCTACTACCACGCCACCAAGTTTGCGGTCGAAGCCCTGTCGGAATCGCTTTCGCATGAGGTCAACCCGCTTGGCATCGATGTGACGATCCTCGAACCCGGCGCCTTCCGAACGGATTGGGCCGGCCGGTCGATGGTCGAATCCGCCACGATCATCGACGATTACGCCGAGACCGCAGGCAAGCGGCGCCAGGCCACCCGTTCGGTCTCCGGCAAGCAGCCGGGTGATCCCACCCGAGCCGCAACGGCAATCCTATCGGCATTCGAGGCGGACGAGCCGCCGCTTCGCCTCCTGCTCGGTGCACCCGCCCTGAAAATCGCCCGCGAACGGCTCGATGCGCTGCGCGCAAATTTCGACACCTGGGCGGAGACGACGCTCAGCGCCGATTTCCCAAGCTGACCGCCACGAAAACCTCAACCTGCAATGGAGCTTGAAATGTCTGATATCAAAGGAAAAGTCATTGCCATCACCGGGGCCAGCAGCGGCATCGGAGAGGCTACGGCCAGGGTGCTGGCTGCGGCCGGCGCGCATATCGTGATCGGCGCACGTCGCACCGATCGGCTGAAGGAACTTGCCGACGACATCGCCGCAAAGGGCGGGACGGTGCGCCTGCGACAGCTTGACGTCACCGACCGCTCGCAGGTGGAAGCCTTCGCAGGCTTTGCCAGATCCGAATTCGGACGGCTGGACGTGATCGTCAACAATGCCGGCGTCATGCCGCTCTCGCCGCTCGATGCCCTCAAGGTCGACGAATGGGACCGGATGGTCGACGTCAACATCAAGGGCGTTCTCTACGGCATTGCCGCAGCGCTTCCGATCATGAAAGCGCAGGGGTCGGGGCAGATCATCAACCTGTCTTCGATCGGCGGCCACAGCGTCTCTCCGACGGCTGCCGTCTATTGCGCGACGAAATTCGCGGTGCGGGCGATCTCGGACGGATTGCGACAGGAGACCGACCGCATCCGGGTGACCGTCATCTCTCCCGGCACAACGACATCGGAACTGGCCGAGACGATCACCGATCCGACCGCGCGGGATGCGATGAAGGCTTTCAGGGCGATCACGATCAGCCCCGAGGCGATCGCCAATTCGATCCTCTACGCCGTCAGCCAGCCTGATGACGTCGATGTCAGCGAGATCATCATCCGGCCGACAGCCAGCCCGCATTGAGCGGCTGAGATTGCTGCCAAAGCAATTCCCGCAAAAGTGTAGCGCGGTTTCGCGTCCGGAATTGCGGAAACGAAAAGCCTCCGCCGCCTAAAAACCCAGGGACTGCTGGGCGGGCGGCGGCGGTGCGAGATTGACGCCTTCGAGTTCCAGCATGCGGGCCTTCGATGTCGAACCGCCGGGCGCGGAGAAGCCGCCGATCTTGCCGCCGGCCGCAAGCACCCGGTGACAGGGGATGATCAGAGCGACCGGGTTTTTCGCCATCGCCTGGCCGACGTCGCGGGCGGCCTCGGGCCCGGCGCCAAGCTCCTTCGCCAGCGCGCCGTAAGTGGTCGTGCGGCCCCAGCCGACACGCCGTGCCGCCGCATAAATATCCCGGAAGAAGGCATCCTGGCCGGCAAGATCGAGTTCGACTCCGGAAAAATCCGTCTCCTCGCCCTGGAAATAGCGCTTCACGGCGGCAACCGTCTCTAGCACAGCTGGCGTCGGCGCGCCGGGTTCGGCATCCGGTAGGCGGCGCAGCAGCAGCCGTTCGGTCGCTTCCGCTGATTTGGTCGGCAGTTGGAAACGGGTGATGCCGGCATCGCTCCAGGCGATGCCGCAGAAACCGCCCGCGGTTTCGAAGATGAGATAGTGGTGCGTTGTCTCAGCCATGACAGCCTCCGCATGTTCGATTGCCTTCAAAATCGTATGAGACGGCCGCTGTTTCAACCCGTTTCTTGCGCGTACCGGGCTTTTCGAAAGTCCACTTCATCCGGCGCCGGGCAAGGGTTCGGATGAATTTAACGCCAAGCATATCGGGACATTGTGTTCTCTTTTTGTTCTTGAGGTGCGGTCCTGTTGAGAATATCCTCCGTCGCGTTTTGGAAACGACGCGTCAGGTCATGACGACCGTGAGGGCCTATGAACCAGATTTCCCTCGATTTCGAGTGTGACAAGAATCGTCGCGAGCGGCCGAACGAAAGTTACACCGGCAGACACCGGCTTTTCTTCGCTCTCTGCCCTCCCGATGCCGTCGAACGGCAGGCGGCCGCGATCGCCGATGACCATGGCAAAGCTTTCTCTCTTTCCGCAAGACCACGCCTGACGACGCTGCACGTGACGATCATCGGCATCGATGACTATGAAGAATTACCGGAGGACGCGGTCTTTGCGGCGCGCCAGGCCGGCGCGACGGTGGAGAGCGCACCGATCACGATCACCTTCGACAGGATCATGAGTTTCAAGCGGGAGGGCAAGGCGCGGCCACTCGTGCTTTGCGGTGAAGGCGGACGAAAGCCGCTCACACGGCTGCATGTCCAACTCGGTGTCGGCATGCACAATGCCGGATTGCGGCACAATATAAGCCGGCATTTCACGCCACATATGACGCTGCTCTACGACCGCAAGGCCGTGCCGCCGACAAGCCTCGACAGACCGGTTTCATGGACGGCCGCCGAATTCCTGCTCGTCCACAGTGTTCTCGGAAAGACCGAACATCGGGTCATCGATCGCTGGCCGCTGCTCGGCTGCGGGCAATGATGGATCGCGGCTTGCGCTTGCCTGATTTCCGCGCATAAAGCTCTGAAGGCCTGTTCCGGCATTGACGCAAACGGGAGCGAAAGCGGCATGGACATTTCAGAGATCATCATCCCGGGCGATACGCCGGGAACGGAGTGGCGGCTCCCGGTGCTGCGCTTTACGGGCCACGATCCGGAGGCGCCCAAGACCTATATCCAGGCGGCCCTGCATGCCGGCGAGCTGCCTGGAACGGTGTTGCTGCATTTCCTCTGCGAGCGGCTGCGGCAGGCGGAAAGCCAGGGCGGGATCGCCGGCGATGTCACCATCGTGCCGCAGGCCAATCCGATCGGTGCGGCGCAGTCGCATTTCGGCGAATTGCAGGGCCGTTTCGACCTGGGCTCGCGCACCAATTTCAACCGGGATTTCCCGCTGATCTCCCTTGTCGATCGGGCCTCACTGATCGAGGACCTCGATGACACCCCGGCTACCGACAGATTGAAGCGGCAACTGCTGCATATGGCGCTCGGGGCCGACCTCGTGCTCGACCTGCATTGCGACGACGAATCCCTGCAATATGCCTACATCGACGAGGCCTTCTGGCCTGAGGCGGCCGATCTCGCCAGCGCGCTCGACATGGAGGCCGTGCTGCTTTCGGATGGCGAAAGCTCGGCCTTCGAGGAGGCCGTCGGCTTTGCATGGAAATATGAAGTCCCCGGCGAGCGCCGCTCCCGATTGCCCGGCAAACTCTCCGTCACCGTCGAACTGCGCGGCAAGCGCGACGTCGATCCGGTGCTGGCGAAAAAGGATGCGGACGGGCTCTGGCGCTTCCTGGAGGCACGGGGGATCGTCGGCGACAGGAAGCAAGCGTCAACGACGTTTTACGGGCCGGCCGTGCCGCTCGACAATGTCGAGATCATTCGCGCTGGAGAAGGTGGCGCCGTGCTCTTCCATCGCAATATCGGCGAGAGGGTTGCGGAAGGCGATCGTCTTGCGACGATCCTCACCCGGCCGGGGCAGCCGGGCGGCAGCATCGAGCTCACCGCGCCGCAGGACGGGCTGATCCTGACCCGAACCTCCGACCGGCTGGTGCGGCGGCGCGGCGACCTGATGAAGATCGCCTGCGAGAACCCAAGCCAGGCGTCGCGCAAGGCCGGGACGCTGGAAAATTGAGCGGGGTTTTGCCTGCGGTGACCATCGGCGCGCAGGGGATAAAACGTCGCACGGCGTTTGCGCCGGCCGGCCTGCATGTTATCTCGCTGTCATCACAGGGAGATCGATCGGGCATGGCCGTCACCATCTATGGCATCAAGAATTGCGACACGATGAAGAAGGCCCGCAGCTGGCTGGAAGAACATAGCGTCGCCTATGAGTTTCACGATTATAAGGCGCTCGGTATCGACCGTGCCCATCTCGAAGCCTGGATCGACAAGGCCGGCCTCGATACCGTGCTCAACCGCGCCGGCACCACCTTCCGCAAACTGCCCGATGCCGAGCGTGAGAACCTGACCCGGGAAAAGGCGATCGCCCTGATGCTCGACCAGCCGTCGATGATCAAGCGGCCGGTGCTGGAGGCTAGAGGCAAGCTGCTGGTCGGCTTCAAGCCGGAGATTTACGCCGGTACGTTCGGCGGCTGACAGACGGCTCGCTGAGCTCAGGGGGAGAGATGTCCAAGACCACGCGCGCGACACAGCTTCTTTCGCAGGCAGGTATCGCCTTCACGGTCCATGCCTATGATTACGATCCCAATGCCGAGCGCGTCGGGCTGCAGGCGGCCGAAGCGCTCGGCGAGGCGCCGCACCGGGTGCTGAAGACGCTGATGGCGGAGGTGGACGGCAAACCGGTCTGCGTCGTCGTACCGTCGGACCGCGAGGTCAGCATGAAGAAGCTCGCCAACGCCTTTCACGGCAAATCGGCCAACATGATGAAGCCCGCCGATGCCGAGCGGTTGACAGGTTATCATGTCGGCGGCATCAGCCCGTTCGGCCAGAAGAAGACGGTGCCGACGGCGATCGAGGAAGCCGCCCTTGCCGAGCCGCTGGTCTTCATCAATGGCGGGCAGCGCGGGCTGCAGGTGCGGATCGATCCGAAGGATGCGTTGACGGTGCTCAAGGCCGTCGCCGCGCCGCTGATTGCCTGATCAGAACAGGATGCCGATGCTCTGGCGATTGAAACTATAAGAAGCGGTCGAGCAGGCCGGCGATCGTCTTCGCCTCGCTTTCGGCAAGCCTGCAGCCGATATGGGTCTCGATCGATCTGGCATAGACGGCCCACATGCGCTCGCGAAGCTTTCGGCCGGCATCCGTCATCACCACCCAGCGGCCGCGGCCATCGCTGGCGAAGGTTTCGCGCCGGACCAGGCCCTCGCTTTCCAGCCGGTCGATCAGCCGGGAAAGATTATACTGCGCCAGCAAGGTCCGCTCCTCGATCTCGTAGGGGCGCAGCCTGCCGTCTTCCGAGCGCGCCAATTCCCACAGCACGTCGTACCAGGCAAGCGGCGGGAGGCCTGCCGCTTTCAGGTCGGCTTCAATCGCGCCAAGCAAGCGCTCGCGGGCGCGCATGATGCTCGTCCAGGCAGAGGTGACAGCTTCGCTCGGATTCGGCGTTTTTTCGGACATAAATGTAATTACATCTACCTTGAATTCAGCCGCAAGTGATATTACATGCAATTACATCTATTATCATCCCGTGGAGACCGCCATGAGCAAGCTTACTCTCGTCAGCCATCACCTCTGCCCCTATGTGCAGCGTTCCGCGATCGCGCTTCTCGAAAAGGGCGTGCCCTTCGAACGCATCAACATCGATCTTGCCGACAAGCCGGACTGGTTCCTGAAGATCTCTCCGCTCGGAAAGGTACCGCTGCTCAGGATCGAAGAGGAGGACGGCAGCGAGGCCGTGCTGTTCGAAAGCAGCGTCATCTGCGAATATCTCGAGGAAACGCAGATTGGCGTCGCCTTGCATCCCAAAGACGCGCTGACGCGTGCCCGCCATCGCGGCTGGATGGAATTCGGCTCGTCCGTGCTTTCCGATCTCTGGGGCTATGAAACGGCCGAGGATGCCTCGCAGCTGGAAATCAAACGCAAGGCGCTCATCGCCAAATTCGCGACAATCGAGACGGTGCTGACGGACGGGCCTTATTTCGCCGGCAACGGCTTCAGCCTGGTCGACGCCGTGTTCGCGCCGGTCTTTCGTTATTTCGATCTCTTCGACACGCTCGGCGACAGCGGCATCTTCGAAGGGCTGGAGCGGGTGAGGCACTGGCGCAAGGCGCTGTCCGAACGGGCAAGCGTCAAGGCCGCCGTCAGTGCGGACTACCCGCAGCGGCTGGTCGAATTCCTCGAAAAGCATAACTCGATCCTGCTCAGGCTGGAGGCGGCCGCCTGAAGCCCGCGCTGCGGCCGGACGTCCATCCGACCGCTTGCAATTTGGCGGCGATACGCTTCATTTTCGCCGCAAACGGGTCTAAGTCTTCCAGCCTCTCACCGTTAATGACAGAAGGCAGGTTGAACCATGACTTTCATGCCCCAGAGCCAGAACACCGTTGATCCCGACAAGCTGGAAAAGCTTGCGGAAGTCGCCGTCAAGGTCGGGCTGCAGCTGCAGAAGGGTCAGGATCTGGTGGTCACCGCGCCTGTCGTGGCGCTGCCGCTGGTGCGCCTGATCACCAAACACGCCTATCAGGCCGGCGCCGGGTTGGTCACCGCCTTCTATTCCGACGAGGAAACGACGCTGGCGCGCTATCAATATGGCGGCGACGAGAGCTTCGACCGCGCTTCCGGCTGGCTCTACGAGGGCATGGCCAAGGCCTATGCCAACGGGGCGGCCCGTCTTGCCGTCGCCGGCGACAATCCGATGCTGCTTTCCGAGCAGGATGCCGGCAAGGTCGGCCGCGCCAATCGCGCCAACTCCACCGCCTACAAGCCGGCGCTGGAAAAGATCTCGAATTTCGACATCAACTGGAACATCGTCTCCTATCCCAACCCGTCCTGGGCCAAGGTGGTCTTCCCCGACGATCCGGAACCGATCGCGATCGCCAAGCTTGCCAAGGCGATCTTTGCCGCCTCGCGCGTCGATGTCAGCGATCCGGTCGCCGCCTGGGCCGAACACAATGCCAATCTCGCCAAGCGCTCCGCCTGGCTGAACGGCGAACGTTTCGCCTCGCTGCATTTCCAAGGACCGGGGACGGACCTGACGGTCGGCCTTGCCGACGGGCATGAATGGCATGGCGGCGCTTCCACCGCCAAGAACGGCATTACCTGCAATCCGAACATCCCCACCGAGGAAGTCTTCACCACGCCGCATGCGTTGCGCGTCGAAGGCCATGTTTCCAGCACCAAGCCGCTTTCGCATCAGGGCACGCTGATCGACAATATTCAGGTGCGTTTCGAGGGCGGACGGATCGTCGAGGCCAAGGCATCGCGCGGCGAGGAGGTGTTGAACAAGGTGCTCGATACCGACGAGGGGGCGCGCCGGCTCGGCGAAGTGGCGCTGGTGCCGCATTCCTCGCCGATCTCGGCCAGCGGCATCCTGTTCTACAACACCCTGTTCGACGAAAACGCCTCGTGCCACATCGCGCTCGGCCAGTGCTATTCCAAATGCTTCCTGAACGGTGCGACGCTCAGCCAGGAGCAGATCAAGGCGCAGGGCGGCAATTCCAGCCTGATCCATATCGACTGGATGATCGGCTCCGGCAAGGTCGATATCGACGGGATCAAGCCGGATGGTTCGCGGGTTCCGGTGATGCGGCAGGGCGAATGGGCCTGAGCGGCGTCATCCTACGCTGACAGTATGAAGCGCTGACCGCAGGACCGTGCTCATCACGCTGACTGAAAGGGCTCGCGACGGTGCCTGCCGCGCAAGTTCCTTTCGGACGCCGAGTCATCGGATCGCCGATAGCAGCTTGCGCACGCGATCGAGATGCGCCGTCCGCTTTGCATTGGTGGCACGGTCCATGTCGTGCAGGCTGAGCATCCGGAAATTCAACCGCTTCGAGCAGAAGGCGGCGATGCCGCGCTTCAACAGCCGGCGCACCGGATCGCCCATATAGAGACGCACCAGCCACCAGGGCGAACCTGTCGTCGTCAGCGCGTAGAGCAGCCTGATATTGGTGAGCTGCGGCACAATACGGCCTCCGGCGGCATCATGGGTGAAGGCGACCCCCGGCGCAAAGATGCGATCGAAGAAGCCCTTCAGGACAGCAGGGAAATTGAACCACCATTGCGGAAAAACGAGAACGAGGCCGTCGGCGGCCTTCAGTCGGTCCACGATGCCGGCCACGGCTGAACTATCGTAGGGCACGTCGAAATAGCCGCGGCGCTCGGTCTCGGACAAACGCGGATCGAAATTCTCGGCGTAGAGATCGAGCAAATCGACGGCATGCCCGGCGGCTTCCAATGCTTGGCGGGCGGTGCGCGCCACGGAGGCGGCAAAACTGTCCGGCAATGGGTGGGCAAGCACCAGCAGGATCCGCATCGTCAGAACAGGCTTCCCTGTTTCTGCGGTTCTGCGGGTTTTGCGCTGCGCTTCTTGGCACCGGCCGGCGGTGTGCCGCCTTCCGTGGTCATCGCGCCGACACGACCGTCGGCGAATTCGATGGCGATGCCCATGCCGGCGGAAATTTGAGCAGCCTGCGAGACCGGCCTGTTATCCTCATCGCGAATGACGGCGTAACCGCGCTTCAGCACATTCTTATAGGAGAGCGACTGCAGCACGCGGTCCTGCGAAGAAAGCTCGGCGCGCGCACGGGTCAGCTGGTGACGGATCGCCGTATCGGCATGGCGCGAAAGATTGCCGAGCCGTTCGCGGCCGCGGTCGGTCTGGGTCTTCAGCCGGGCAGGCAGCGAGGCGAGGATTGCTTCGGCGCGCTCAACGCGCGATTTCGAACGGTCGATCAGCCGTTCGACCATACGCTCGGCCCGCACGATCCGCTCGTTCAGCGTCTGGCGGCGTTCGGCGATGCGATTGGAGAGCACATCGGGGCGCAGATGCGCGGCGACGCGCTCGAAGCCGCGGCGCTTGTTGATGGTGTTGAGTTCCAGCCCGCGGCCAAGGCCGGCAGCCGCTTCGTCGAAACGCCGGCGTGGCAAGGCGAGAAGCTGATCGAGCGACGGCAATGCCCGCATCAGGGCACGGACGGACTGACGGCGTTGATCCATCTGCCGGTTCATGCAGCCTTGCAGGCGTGCGGCGAGAGCGGCGGCCTGCGCCTCGAGCTCCGCCTTGACCGGCACCGCCATTTCCGCGGCACCGGTCGGCGTCGGGGCGCGGACATCGGCGGCATAGTCGATCAGCGTCCAGTCGGTCTCATGGCCGACGGCCGAGATCAGCGGTATCCGGCTTTCGGCCGCAGCACGCACGACGATTTCGTCGTTGAAACTCCAAAGATCTTCCAGGCTGCCGCCGCCGCGCGCGACGATCAGCACATCGGGGCGCGCAATGGTACCTGCCGGCTCCAGCGCATTGAACCCGCGGATGGCGTTCGCCACCTCCTCGCCGGACCCCTCGCCCTGTACCTTCACCGGCCAGACGAGGACATGTACGGGAAAACGATCGGAGATGCGGTGAAGGATATCGCGGATGACCGCCCCGGTCGGCGACGTGACGACGCCGATAACCCTCGGCATGAAGGGCAGCCGCTTCTTGCGGGCGGCATCGAACAGGCCCTCGGCGCCCAGCTTGCGCTTGCGCTCCTCGATCAGCGCCATCAGCGCGCCGGCACCGGCCGGCTCCAGCGTCTCAATAACGATCTGATATTTCGAAGAACCCGGAAAGGTGGTGACCTTGCCCGTGGCGATGACCTCCATGCCCTCTTCCGGACGGAACTTCAGCCGCGAGAAGGTGCCCTTCCAGATGACGGCGTCGATGCGGGCGCGGTCGTCCTTCAACGCGAAATAGGCATGACCCGAAGAATGCGGCCCGCGATAGCCGGAGATTTCGCCGCGCACACGAACCTGGTCGAAGGCGGTTTCGACGGTGCGCTTGATCGAGCCGGAAAGCTCCGAAACCGAATACTCGGCAAGGTTGGTCGGCGAATCGCCGTCGAAGACGTTGCTCATCTCACCTTTTTATGTCGATCAGCAGCAAACGGGAAGCTCGGCATCGATGCAGAGGCCGTTTTCCCGGCTTTGAACTCGGCAACGGGCCGACGTCATCGCCGCTCCGCTGAGTTCGGCCGCGATGGCGGCCGACACCGAACGCGATAAATCCGTTTTGTTGCGGAACGGATAGGTACAATTCGCGTTTTACCCGAAAGGGATTGCTAACCACCGCAATACAAAGGCTTTTCGGGCAAGATCGCCGGTAAATCTTTGTTAGTTGGCGCTTCCTATTCTTCCCCTCGTTATCTCTGGGAAGGTGCTGAAATGATTATTCTCACAGCAGCAGCATTGGGCATCAGCGCCGGGCAAACGCGCTCGGCCAGCGCAATCGCGTTGGTCGCGGCGCTGATCGGAATGACATTCGCGCTGGCGGCGATAACCTCGCCCGGTCCGGTGTCCATTCTGGCATTCGTCTATGCCGTGCTCGGCTATAATGGCGGCCTCATGCTCTTCGTGCTTGGCCTCTATGCCAACCAGCGTCTTCGTCGCGCCATGCGCGTCTCGAACTAACAATCATCCATGCTGAGGACGGCCCGCGTCAATTCGTCGTCGGCCGATAGCGAAAGAACTGCACGCCTGCGTCGGCCGGTTTCGGCAGCGGTTCCAGATAGCGCGGGATATTGCCTTTGCCGAGCGCAGCATAGAGCCCATCCGGCTTCAGCTTGGCGATCTCGCGCGTCTGCGGGTCTTTGGGGCAGAAGGCTAGCACGGTCACCCCAGCCCCCTTCAAGAAAGCTTCCGCCTCCTGCGGCTCCGCCAGGCCGATATGCAACTCCGTCAGCATGCCGCCCTGATTGCGATGATAGGGCGCCGAGAGAACCCGGTTCTGGGTGAAGCGGAGAATGGGGACGCCCATTTCCGATGGTGCGGAGACCAGCCCGGCCGGAAGCCCGGCAAGCGGGGCCAGCGCCTCCTGCGATGTGCAGGAAATCTTCTTTGCCGGCTCGGCCGTCTTCTTCTGCGCGGCATTCTCCGTCTGCATCGAGATAAGCCCGCCGCCGACGGCCCAGGCGGCCGGAACACTTGCGAGCACGGTCACGATGTAGACGAAGGCGGCGGCGACATTCTCGCTGTCGCCGTTCGAAATGCGCCTGATATCGATGATCAGCAGCGCAAGCGGCAGGATGGAGATGAGGTTCGAGAAGGTCGCGCCGCGCACCTGGACCAACGCGATTGCCCAGCTCGTCGTCAGCAGCAGGAGCAGGACCAGATGGATTTGCACGCGGTCACGCTGAACGATGCGGAAGATGCAGACGGCGATGCCGAAGAGGCCGGCCGCATAGAAGGCGCCGAGAGAGAAAGGATCGGTGCGCCCGAGGACGAAAACCGACT
The DNA here is from genome assembly GCF_014195045.1 of Rhizobium sp. BK591. NCBI lineage: Bacteria > Pseudomonadati > Pseudomonadota > Alphaproteobacteria > Hyphomicrobiales > Rhizobiaceae > Rhizobium > Rhizobium sp. BK591. The sequence continues at coordinate 214,408 of NZ_JACIAZ010000004.1, read as the reverse complement.
GCGCTTCCGAAACATTCTTCAGCCAGAGCTCGACCAGCATCGGATCGAGACTGGCCAGCGGATCGCTCAGGCATTGCGGTGCGATCACGATCGCCGAACCGAAAACACCGGCGCCGACGACGGCGAGCGCTGCAAAACGCAAGGGACGGGTGAGGCGGCTGGCAAAAACCGCCGAAAACAACAGCAAACCGCCGCCGATCGCCGCCAGGCTGTAATAGCCGAGCGAGAGATTGTCGCAGGTGACCATCGAATAAAGCCGGGGCGGTACCGTTGCGAAGAACAGGATGCTGATCGCCAGCGCCAAAGCCAGCCCGAAGGCCTTCGCAGCAGCGGCAAAATCTTCGCCCTCCCAGGCCCAGAGCAGAGCGACGGTCAGGCAGACGGCGGCGACAAAGGGGGTCGTCTCGGCGCCGATGGCAATGGCGATGGCTGCCGCGACGCCGGCGACCGCGTAGCTCCAGGCGCGACGCTCGGGATCCAGCAGCATCGCTATCATCGTGGCGACCAGCGCCAGCTGCGCATTGTGATGATCGATGGCGCCCGGCGCGAAACGGTTGCCGGCGTAGATGACAAGGCCGGTCAAGCCGAGGCTGATGTGCATGCCGGCGACACCGCCAATGCGCCGACCGGCCACGGCCATGGCGAGCATGGCGGGCAGGATGAGCGATACCGGCCAGACAGCGAGCGCCAGCGCCTCGGCCGTCTCGCGGGGTGCAAACAGACCGAAGAACCAGATCAGCGAGGCGATCGGCAGATCGATCAGCCGCGACCAGTGCATCAGCGTGCCGCCGGTGAGACCGAGCCGGTATTGCATCAGATCGAACCAGCCCTGCCCGGCGAGAAAATCGCGAACCTCGACGAGACGCATTCCGTCGTCATTGTCCGGGCCGACATAATCGGTGGCGCCGGAAAGCCTGGTGACGAGAATGACGGCGGCGAAAATGACGCTATAAGCGATGACAGTTGGCCAGAGACGCGTCAGCAGGTCGCGTATCCTGCCCCGAGGGGTATCGATCGCGGATGATGCATGGGTGATCGGCTGCACAGCGTTCATTGTGGTTAGCGGTTCGTTTCCGGATGAGGCAAGCTTAGCCGCCGCCGATCAAGAAAGTGTAAAGCCGTTGCGACGACCGCCGATTTTGCCTGCGTCATAGGGTCTTATTAACGCCGGATGATTTAGGCTGAGCGCGGCTTTTAAGTGTAACGAGTAGAGTCATGGCCCGATCGCGTACCGACAATCTGAATATTGCCGTCCTGCTTCCCTGCTATAATGAAGCCGCGACGATCGGCCCTGTCGTCCGGGGCTTCCGGGCAACGCTGCCGGATGCCGCGATCCACGTCTACGACAACAATTCCACCGACGGCACCGCGCTGCAGGCAATGCTTGCCGGGGCGCATGTCGTGCGCGAGCGGCGCCAGGGCAAGGGCCATGTCGTGCGCCGCATGTTCGCCGATATCGAGGCCGACATCTACATCATCGCCGACGGCGACGGGACCTATACGCCTGATGATGCCGAAGAACTGGTGCGCACGCTGCTGACCGAGCGCGCCGACATGGTGGTCGGCACCCGGCGCGGCGTGCACGACGATGCCGGCCGTCAGGGCCATGCGCTCGGCAACCGGCTTTTCAACCTGCTCTACAGGACGATCTTCGGACCCGACTTCACCGATATCTTTTCCGGCTACCGCGCCTTTTCGCGCCGCTTCGTCAAGAGCTTCCCGGCGGTATCCGGCGGCTTCGAGATCGAAACCGAAATGTCCGTGCATGCCTCCCGGCTGAAGCTGCCGGTCAGCGAACTGGAACTCGACTATGGCCGCCGGCCGGAAGGTTCGCATTCCAAACTGTCGACCTTCCGCGACGGCGCCAAGATCCTCTGGATGTTCGCGATGCTGATGAAGGAAACCCGGCCCTTCGCCTTCTTCAGCGCGATCAGCGCCACCTTCATGCTGGCGAGCCTCGGCTTCATGGCGCCGGTGCTGGCGGAATATTTCCAGACGGGTCTCGTCAGCCGCATGCCGACCTGGGTGCTGTCGACGGCGCTGATGATGATTTCCTTCATGCTGTTCACCGCCGGCGTCATCCTGGATTCCGTTGCGCGCGCCCGCGCCGAACAGCTTCGTATCCATTATATCGGCCTGGAGACGCCGAGTGCGATGAAGACGCCGCTGAGCCACGCCGCGCCGGTATCGCGCGCCGGCCGCGGCAAGGCGGATGCTGCATGAGAAAGCTCATCCGCTTCGCGATTGCCGGCGGCATGGGCTTCGTCGTCGATGCCGGCACCCTGTCGGCGCTGCTCCATCTGACGCCGCTCGGGCCTTTTCTGGCGCGGCTCATTGCGATCGCCTTCGCCATGGCGGCGACCTGGGCTTTCAACCGGACCTTCACCTTCGATCGCTCCGGCCATTCGCTTGCCGCCGAAGGCTTCCGCTACGGCTCGGTCGGGGTGACGGCAGCGCTCGTCAATTACGGGCTCTATTCAGCGCTTCTGCTGTCGCTGCCATCCCTGCAGCCGCTTGCGGCGATGGTGATCGCCACCGCCGCCTCGATGGTCTTCAGCTTCTTCGGCTATTCGCGCTTCGTCTTCCGCGCTGAGTGATTAGAGCGCCGCGCGTCCAAGAGGACGCGCAAAGGACGCTCTAACACTTTAAATTGGCGCATAATCCTTTCCGAAAATCGATCTCGATTTTCGGGGTTATGCGCTAAACTGCTTCCCAGCCATCCTTCTCGCTGGCCCGGTAGATCGCGTCGATCACCTTCTGGTTCAGCTTCGAATTTTCGAGCGTGACGATCTCTTCCTTGCCGTTCGTCACCGCCCGGGCGAAGGCCTCGACCTCCCGCCTGTACTGGCGGCTGTCCTGGAAGCGGAAGATGCGCGATTCGGTGTGGCTGCGGTTGGCAAGCTCGATCTCCTCGGGCCCCCAGCGATTGGCGTTGAACGGCGACTTGACCTCGATGTAGCCGTCGGTGCCGTGGAAGACCATGACCTGGCGGTTGGCCATCTGCGTCGAGATATAGAAGCTCAGATCGAAATCGCCGAAATCGGCCTTGACGCTCGAATAGATATCCGTGCCGAAATCCGCATCGCGCTCGGTGACCGCCTGGATCCTGAGCGGCTCCTTGCCGGTGGAAAAACGCGTGCCCATGACGGGATAGACGCCGATATCGGGCAGGCCGCCGCCGCCGAGCTCGGGAACGTTGCGCATATTGGCGGGGTCGCGGTTGAAATAGGTGAAGGCGCCCTGCACATGGCGGAGCGAACCGATCGCGCCCTCGGCGATCAGCGCGCGGACCTTCTGCCAGACCGGGGAATAGGTGATCATATAGGCTTCGGTGACCACCACCCGATTACGGTCGCGCGCGGCGATCACTTCGTCGATATCGTCGGCTTTCAGCGCTATGGGCTTTTCGCAGAGCACGTGCTTGCCGGCATCGGCGGCTTTGATCGACCATTCGATGTGCTGCGAGGTCGGCAGCGGGATGTAGACGGCGTCGATGACGTCGGAGGCCAGCATCTCCTCGTAGGAGCCGAAGGCATGCGGCACGGAGAAGCGGTCGGCCACCTCCCTTGCGCGCGTGAGATCACGGCTCGCAATCGCCGTAACGACGCAATTCTCCGCATCCTGGATCGCGGGAATGACATTGTCGCGGCCGATCCTCGCCGTTGAAATGATACCGAAACGCAGCATGATCCAAGCCTCCCAGAACTGATTTCGGCGAACCATATGCAGGCCTTCGCTGCGGCGCAATGGCGAGACCTCAAATCACGGAAGTTTGCCTTTCCTCACGCGCCGATCGCGCTAAGTTTGGGCGAGGGCGGCGTTCTGCCGTATCCGCGATTTCAATCACATCACCTTACTGGAGAGCGTCATGGAAATGCGCCGGCTTGGAAAAACAGGTCTTTCGGTCGCGCCGATCGTCATCGGCGGCAATGTGTTCGGCTGGACGGCCGACGAGAAAACATCCTTTGCCATTCTCGACGCCTTCTTCGATGCGGGCCTGAACACGATCGATACGGCCGATGTCTATTCCGCATGGGTTCCGGGCAACAAGGGCGGCGATTCCGAGGAAATCATCGGGCGCTGGCTGAGGCAGGCAAGGGTTTCCCGCGACAAGGCCGTCATCGTCACCAAGGTCGGCTCCGACATGGGACAGGGAAAGACGCTGAAGGAGACCTATATCCTGAAGGCGGTCGAGGATTCGCTGCGCCGGCTGCAGACGGACTATATCGACCTCTATCTCTCGCATTGGCCGGATGCCGATACGCCGCATGAGGAAACGCTCGGCGCCTATGCCAAGCTGAAGCAGCAGGGCAAGATCCGCGCCATCGGCTGCTCGAATTATGATGCAAAGTTGTTCCAGGCGTCCTTCGACGCGGCCGAAAAGGCCGGCCTGCCGCGTTACGACGTCCTGCAGCCGGAATATAATCTCTATGAGCGCGCAAGCTTCGAAGGGCCACTCGCCGAGCTCTGCATCGCCCAGGATATCGGCGTCATCACCTATTTCAGCCTCGCCGCCGGCTTTCTCACCGGTAAATACCGCAGCAAGGCCGATACGGAAGGCCGCGCACGCGAGGGCCGGGTTTCGAAATATCTCGACGACAAGGGCCTGCGCATCCTGGCCGCGCTCGACAAGGTTTCGACCGAGACCGCCGCCAGCCCGGCGGAAATTTCGCTCGCCTGGCTGCTGCGCAAGAAGGGCGTGACGGCACCGATCGCCAGCGCCACCAGCCTTTCGCAGCTTGAAAGCCTGGTGAAATCGGCGACACTGGCGCTTTCCGATGATGCGATGGCGCTGCTCGACGAAGCCGGCGGCTGAAGAAAGGGAGAGCCCATGACCGCGACCATACGCGATGCCCGCCCCGAGGACGAAGCCCGTTGGCGCGAGCTCTGGGCGGCCTATCTCGCCTTTTACGACGTCACGGTCGATGCCGATATCACCGATCAGACATGGCGCCGGGTCTTCGATCCGGCGTCGGCAATTTCGATGCGCGTCGCCGAGGTCGATGGCAGGATGATGGGCTTTGCACTCTATCTCACGCATGAGGGCACGTGGATCCGCGGCAGAGACTGCTATCTCGAAGACCTGTTCGTCGATGCCGATGCGCGCGGCAAGGGCCTTGGGCGGGCGCTGATCGACGATCTCATCGCCACCTCGAAAGCCAAGGGCTGGTCGCGGCTCTACTGGCATACGAGCGAGCAGAACAAGACGGCGCGGGCACTCTACGACAGCTATGTCGAAAGCGACGGCCACATCCGCTACCGCATCAGTTTCTGAGCGGGGCATCAGTTTCTGAGCGGGGGAAAACCTTCGTAGACAGCGGCGTGATCGCCTTCCCAATTGGCCATGCCCGGTTTGGTGAGGATGCCGCGTGGCCTGACATAACTCTGGATCACCCGCTTCGGGCGTTCGTGCCACTGGATATTGAAGGCCCAGAGCTTCGGGAAGAAGCAGAGCGAGGCATAAGGCAGGTGGTCGTGAATCCACCAGGCGAGCCGCTGCCAGTCGCTTTCATCGCGGTAGCGGTCGAGCATCCATGGCACGACAATGCAGACCGCAGCACCCATGCAGCCGTCAAAATCCCTCATATCCCAGATGTGATGCGCTGATGTGGCGGCATTGGTCGAGCAGTTCAGATTGTTCTCGTTGCCAAACCTGTTCACCCCCGGCGAGCGATAGCCGGAGCGGATATGCAGGCGCCCGAACGTCGCCTGCAGCGGCTCCAGCAATTCCTCGCAGAGCCTCTTGCCTGCCTCGATCGCCAGATCGGGATCCTCGGGGATGTTGGGGATGCGGTAGAAATCGGCGATTTCGGAGTGCAGGAAATCGCGAAGGAAGAAGTTTTGCGACAGCCTTACGCGGCCAAGATCTTCCAGCCCCTTCATCGAACCCGGCTTTCGCATGACGTTATCTTCCTCCCATACCGATGGCCGGAATCATCGCCTGGAGCCCTTTTCCAGTCCACCCGAAATCGATCGGGAACAATTAGCGCGATCCTCGCTTCTTAATGTGTCGCCGCATTCGCGGTTTTTCCCAAAACAAGGATCGAGAAAATGGCCAAGGAAAAGACGTTGGAAGATCTATTCCACGACACACTCAAGGACATCTACTTTGCCGAACGGCAGATTTTGCGCGCCCTGCCAAAGATGGCGCGCGCCGCACAATCCACCGAACTGAAGGCGGGCTTCGAAAAACACCGTGAGGAAACCGAAGCTCAGGTCGAGCGGCTGCAGCAGGTTTTCGAACTGATCGGCAAACGCGCACAGGGCAAAACCTGCGAGGCGATCCAGGGCATTCTGGCCGAGGGCGAAGAAATCATGGAGGAATTCAAGGGCACATCGGCCCTCGATGCCGGTCTGATCTCGGCTGCCCAGGCCGTCGAACATTATGAAATCGCCCGCTACGGCACGCTGAAGACCTGGGCCGCAACGCTCGGCCTCAAGGATGCCGTCCGCCTGCTCGACCAGACGCTGCAGGAAGAAACGGCCACCGACAAGACCCTCTCCCAGCTCGCCACGACAGCAGCAAACCAGAAGGCGAAAGCTGCCTGATGACATGATGCCAACGGGCGGCTGTCCCAATATTTATCGGCCGCCCGAATCCTTCTCGGCAAGCTTGAAGAAATCGATGAAGGCGCGCAGTGCCGGGCGCATCTGCCGCCGGGTGGGATAGTAGATAAACGGGCCGGGATAGGGCGCGCACCAATCCTCCAGCACCCGCACCAGACTGCCGGCCGCCAGCTCGGCGTGCACCCGCATGTCGAAGAGATAGGCAAGACCGGCGCCGTTCAGCGCTGCCAGCAAGGCGAGGCGATCCTCGCTGACGATCAGCGGCCCGTCGACCGAAACGACCAGTTCCTGCCCATCCTTCTCGAATTCCCAGCGATAGATCGAGCCATTGGTGAAGCGCCGCTTGATGCAGCGGTGACGGACGAGATCGCGCGGGTGCTCCGGTTTCGGATAGCGCTCGAAATAATCGGGCGAAGCGGCAATCACCGTCGTCAGATGGGGAGAGATCCTGACCGCGATCATATCGGCCTCCAGGCTCTCCTCCAGCCGGATGCCGGCATCGAAACCCTCCTTGACGATATCGGTGAAGCCGTCCTCGTTGGCGATCTCCAAAGTGATATCGGGATAGAGGTTGAGGAAGTCGCCGAGGCGAGGGGCAAGCAGGATATCGGAGGCGAAACGCGGCGCAGTGATGCGCAGATTTCCGGCGGGCTTGCCGCGCGTGTCGCGGACGGCCTCCAAGGCAATGCCGATCTCTTCGAGCGCCGGCCGCAGTCTTTCGAGCAGCAGGCGACCCTCCTCGGTCGGCGCGACGCTGCGGGTGGTGCGCGCCAGAAGCCTGACACCCAGACTTTCCTCGAGGCTGGAGATCGCATGGCTGACGGCCGAGGGCGCGACGAGGAGTTCCTTCGCCGCAGCTCGGAAGCTGCGATGTTCCGAGACGGCGGCAAGAACGGCGAGTTGCGAGAGCTGTGTTCTGTTCATTGATCGAAATGATAGAACAGCCTGTTAGAAACTGCATGTATTTTCTGATTGATGCGCCAGGAATATGGTCTGCCCGTACCGCAAGCGATCAAGCGGTTCACAATCAGCTCAAAAGGAGCGCATCATGAAAACCCGGAAACTCGGAAACGAACTGACGGTCTCTGCCGTCGGCCTTGGCTGCATGGGCATGAGCTTTGCCTATGGCGCCAGCGACGATGCGGAATCGATCAGGACGTTGCATCGCGCCATCGATCTCGGCGTCACCTTCTTCGACACCGCCGAGGTCTACGGCCCCTTTACCAACGAGGTTCTTCTCGGCAAAGCGCTGAAGCCGTTCCGCGACCGCGTGGTGATCGCCACCAAATTCGGCTTCAAGATCGATGCCAGCAAGCCGGGCACCGCTGCCATCACCGGCGTCGACAGCCGCCCCGAGCATGTGCGTGATGTCGCCGAGGCCTCGCTGAAACGCCTCGGCATCGAGACCATCGACCTCCTCTACCAGCACCGGGTCGACCCCAACGTGCCGATCGAGGAGACCGTCGGCGCCATGGCGGAACTGGTCAGGGAAGGCAAGGTCCGCGCCCTCGGGCTTTCGGAAGCCGGCAGCGCCACGATCCGCCGCGCCCATGCGGTCCATCCGATTGCCGCCCTGCAGAGCGAATATTCGCTCTGGACGCGCGATCCCGAAGAGGAGGTGCTTGCGACATGCCGCGAACTCGGCATCGGCTTCGTGCCCTACAGTCCGCTTGGCCGCGGCTTCCTGACCGGGGCAATCCGCAAGGCGGAGGATCTCGACGCGGACGATTTCCGCCGCCAGGTGCCGCGCTTCCAGGCGGAAAATTTCGACGCCAATGCCGCCCTCGTCGCAACACTCGAGCGGCTTGCCGGCGAAAAGGGCGTGACGGCGGCGCAACTGGCGCTGGCCTGGGTGTTAAGCCGGGGCGACGACATCGTGCCGATCCCCGGCGCCCGCAAGCTTCACCATCTCGAACAGAACGCCGCGGCCGCCGATATCGTGCTCAGCCCGGCGGAACTTGCGCGGCTTGAAGAGATCATCCCGGCCGGGCAGGTTGCCGGCAAACGTTATTCGGACGCCTCGCTTGCGATGACAAACCTGTGAGCGGGCAAGCCCGGCCTGATGCAACCGGCCGGGCTTGTCTTCGGGATTGGCGAAACTATCTAACGCCATCTCGGAGAACGGGATGAAAACATGTCGGACAGGCAGGCAGTCGAACAGACGGTTCATCTCTATGTCGAAGGCATGGCCTTCGCCAATGAGGCAGCCTTGAAAAAGGCCTTTCATCCGCAAAGCGCGATCATCGGTCATTATGAGAATGCCGTCGAATGGCTGACGCGGGACGAGTTCATCGCTGCGATCCTGGCGGAGGAGCCGGCGCCGCCCGGCACGCAGCCCTACATGGATATCCAGAGCGTCGATGTCGAAGGCGATGCGGCAAGCGTCAAGGTGACCGACGATTTCGCCGGAATGCGCTTTACCGACTATCTCTCGCTGCTGAAGATCGACGGCCGCTGGATGATCGTCAGCAAACTCTTCCATCTGCATCTGTGAAAAGACCGGCCGCTATCGCGACCGGTCCATTGTCTTTTGTCGAAGGCTGTAAAGCTCAGCTTCTGAGGACGCCGCCGGTGAATTTCGTGACGCTGGCGACGATCTTCTGCGTCAGCGCCTCGAAATCCTCATCCGTCAGCGTGCGCTCGACCGGCTGGATCTGAACCTCGATCGCCACCGACTTCTTGCCGTCGCCGACCGATGCGCCCTCGAAAATGTCGAAGACATTGACGCCGGTCACCAGCTTGCGGTCGGCGCCGGTCGCCGCCTTGACGATGGCGCCGGCTTCAACAGTCTTGTCGACGACGAAGGCGAAGTCGCGCCGCACCACCTGGAAGGGCGACAGTTCGAGCGCCGGCTTGGTGCGCGTCGCCTTGCGCTTGGCGTCCGGCATGGCGTCGACATAGACTTCGAAGCCGCAGAGCGCGCCGGAGACATCGAGCGCTTCCAGCGTCAGCGGATGGAATTCGCCGAAATAGCCGAGCACGACCTTCGGCCCCATCTTGATCGTGCCGGAGCGGCCCGGATGATACCATTCCGGCCCGCCCTGCTCGATCTGGATATTGCCCATCGGCAGGCCGCAGGCTTCGATGACGGCGAGCGCGTCGGCCTTGGCGTCGAAGACATCGACCGGCTTGCCGCCGCCCTTGGCGGCGTTCGACCAGGCGCGGCCTGCGCCGGCAAGCGAGGCCGTGCCGCGGCGGATGCCGCCGGCCACCCGGCGCTGGCCGTCCGGCCTGTCGTTCTCATAGGTGCCGGAGACCTCGAACAGGGCGACGTCGGCATAACCCTTGTCGGCATTGCGCTGGGCAGCGGTCAAGAGGCCCGGCAGCAGCGAGGGACGCATATCCGACATTTCGGCAGCGATCGGGTTGGCAAGCTTGAGGGCAGGCGAACCGCCGCCGAACAGCTTGGCCTGGTCTTCCGGAATGAAGGACCAGGTGACGGCTTCGAGCATGCCGCGCGCCGCCAGCGCCCGCTTGGCGAGGCGGGTGCGGATCTGCAGCGTCGTCAGGATCTTGCCGTTGACGGCCGCATGGCTTTCGAGCGGCGCCGGCTTGATATTGTCGACGCCGTGAATGCGCATGACCTCCTCGACGAGATCGGCCTTGCCGTCGACATCGGGACGCCAGGACGGAACGGCGACTCGGACAGACGAAGAGCCGATATCGCTATTCCCAAGAACCTTGAAACCAAGACGGGTGAGGATCGTGTCGCTTTCGTCATTCGAAACGTCGAGGCCCGTCAGGCGCTTGACCTCGGAATAGGGGAAATCGACGATCTTCGGCTGGTAACCCTCGTAGCCGACGACCTCGGCCTTGGCAGCCGTGCCGCCGCACAGCTCCAGGACCAATTCCGTCGTGCGTTCGAGACCGGGGACCATATATTCCGGATCGACGCCGCGTTCGAAGCGGTAGCGGGCATCGGTGATGATGCCGAGGCTGCGGCCTGATTTGGCGATGTTCATCGGGTCCCAGAGAGCGGATTCGATCAGCACGTCGACGGTGTTTTCGTCGCAGCCGGAATGTTCACCACCCATGATGCCGCCGATCGATTCGATGCCATCGTCATCGGAGATGACGACGTTGTTCGGCGAGAGCTTGTATTCGCGCTGGTCGAGCGCCAGCACCGTCTCGCCATCGACGGCGCGGCGGACGGTCAGGTTGCCGTTGATCTTGGCGGCATCGAAGACGTGGATCGGCCGGCCCTGATCGAAGGTCATGTAATTGGTGACATCAACAAGCGCGTTGATCGGCCGCAGCCCGATGGCGATCAACCGCTGCTGCATCCAGCGCGGGCTTGGGCCATTCCTGACGCCACGCACCAGGCGCAGCGCAAAGCCCGGGCAAAGCTTGAGATCGTCGAGATCGAGCGTCAGCTTCACCGGCGTCTCGCCTTCGACGGCGAAGGACGGTGCGGGCCGCGTCTTCAACGTGCCAAGGCCGGAAGCGGCGAGATCGCGGGCGATGCCGTGGATCGAGGTGCAATCCGGCCGGTTGGGCGTCAGGTTGATCTCGATGACCGGATCGTCGAGATGGGCATAAGCCGCATAGCTCTGACCGACCGGCGCATCCTCGGGCAGATCGATGATGCCATCGTGGCTGTCGGAAATCTCAAGCTCCTTTTCGGAGCACATCATGCCACGGCTTTCGACGCCGCGGATATTGCCGACGGCGAGCGTCACATCGATGCCGGGAACATAGGTTCCGGGTGCTGCGAAGGCGCCGAGGAGGCCGGCGCGCGCATTCGGCGCGCCGCAGACGACCTGCACCGGCGCGCCGGAACCGGTATCGACCATAAGCACCTTCAGACGATCGGCCTGCGGATGTTTTTCCGCCGAGACAACTCTGGCGATGACGAAGGGCTTGAATGCCGCCTTGTCGTCGACATCCTCGACCTCCAGCCCGATTTCGGTGAGGCGCGTGCAGATTTCATCGAGGCCGGCATCCGTTTCCAGATGCTCTTTCAGCCAGGAGAGCGTGAATTTCATCGTCCCAATTCTCCGTTCAAGCGCTGAGGCCGCCGAACAGCGTCGGCATGTCGAGCGGGCGGAAGCCGTAATGCGTCATCCAGCGGACGTCGGCGTTGAAGAAGTCGCGCAGGTCGGGCATGCCGTATTTCAGCATGGCGATGCGATCGAGGCCCATGCCCCAGGCAAAACCCTGATATTCGTCCGGATCGAGGCCGCCGTAACGCAGCACGTTCGGGTGAACCATGCCGCAGCCGAGGATCTCCATCCAGTCGGTGCCTTCGCCGAACTTGACGATCGGGCCGGAACGGTCGCACTGGATATCGACCTCGAAGGAAGGCTCGGTGAACGGGAAGAAAGACGGGCGGAACCGCATCGTCACGCTGTCGACCTCGAAGAAGGTCTTGCAGAATTCCTCGAGCACCCAGCGGATATTGGCGACATTGGCCTTTTTGTCGATGACCAGGCCTTCGACCTGATGGAACATCGGCGAATGCGTGGCATCGCTGTCCTGGCGATAGGTCTTGCCGGGAATGATGATGCGGATCGGCGGTTTCTGCGTCTCCATGGTGCGCACCTGCACCGGCGAGGTATGGGTGCGCAGCACCTTGCGCTCGCCATTCTCATCCGGGTTGAAGAAGAAGGTGTCGTGCATCTCGCGGGCCGGATGGCCTTCGGGAAAATTCAGCGCGGTGAAATTGTAATAATCGGTCTCGATGTCGGGACCTTCGGCGATCGAGAAGCCCATGTCGGCGAAAATCGCGGTGATCTCGTCGACGATCTGGCTGATCGGATGGATGCGGCCGCGTTCGGCCGGCGAAGAGCGCACCGGCAGGCTGACGTCGACCGTCTCGGCCTTCAGCCGGGCATTGATCGCCGCTTGCTTGAGCGTTGTCTTGCGGGCGGCGAGCGCCTCGGTCACCGCATTCTTCAGAACGTTGATCGCCGCGCCCTTGGTCTGGCGCTCTTCCGGCGTCATGGCGCCGAGCGTCTTCAGGAGTTCGGAGATCGAGCCCTTCTTGCCGAGGGCGGAAACGCGCACGGCTTCGAGCGCCATCTCGTCATTGGCGGCGGCGATTTCGGCGAGCAGCGATGCGTTGAGCTGGTCGATATCTGACATTGTCACTTCTTTCCGTCCAGTATCAGGCGGGCGATCGGGAGGCAGGCGGCGCCGGCCGGCGCCAGGAATATAAAGAAAGAAAAACCCGCGCTAGCCCAAACCAGCGCGGGTTTCCCAAAATCAAAAATTCAAAGCTTGGGAAGCGCTGGTTACTTGACCGCGCCTTCAAACTCGTTCGCCGTGCCGGCTTCCTTGAGATACTCAAGAGCCTTCTTGGCAGCGTTGACCAACGCGCCGAATGCTTCCGGCTCGTGGATCGCCATGTCGGAGAGAACCTTGCGGTCGACTTCGATGCCAGCCTTGTTCAGGCCGTCGATGAAGCGGCCGTAGGTCAGGCCGAATTCGCGCACAGCGGCGTTGATGCGCTGGATCCAAAGCGCACGGAAGTTGCGCTTGTTGACCTTGCGGTCGCGGTAGGCGTACTGCTTCGAACGGTCGACAGCGGCCTTGGCGGTACGGATGGTGTTCTTGCGGCGGCCGTAAAAGCCCTTTGCGGCCTTCAGAACCTTCTTGTGCTTGGCGTGAGAGGTGACGCCTCTTTTTACACGTGCCATATCATGATCTCCTTAAATCTAGCGTTCGCGGACGAGTCTCAGAGACCGTTCGGCAGGTAATTCTTGATAACCTTGCGGCCATCCGGTTCTGCGAGAACCATGGTGCCACGTGCATCGCGAATGAACTTGTTGGTACGCTTGATCATGCCATGGCGCTTGCCGGCAGCGGCAGCCTTGACCTTGCCGGTCGCGGTGATCTTGAACCGCTTTTTGGCAGAGGACTTCGTCTTCATCTTGGGCATTTTGCTACTCCTTCTGTCCTCCCTGCGCGCTTTATCAAAAAAGCCCTTCTCGCGAAGTCCGGTTCTCCGGCCGTCGCAACAAGGTGCGGGAGCGTTTGTTGTTGATCCGCGGCATCGGCGACGAACCGTTCCGCAAGCATTCGAAACTGCCACGGCATGCCCTGCCGGTCAGTTCGGACGCGCGCTTATAACCGCAGCGTCCTGAAAGTGCAACGGGGCCGCGGAGGAATCTTCGCAACCTCCGAAAACACCCTTCTTGAAGCAATAAGGGCAGAAAGCACAAAAGCCGCCCTTGCGGACGGCCTTGGGCGAAAAAGTGCCTGGCGCTTACTTCGGCGCCAGCACCATCATCATCTGACGGCCTTCGAGCTTGGGCTCGGCTTCGACCTTGGCGAACTCGATCGTATCGGCCTTGACCTGCTGCAGAAGCTTCATGCCGAGTTCCTGGTGGGCCATTTCACGGCCGCGGAACTTCAGCGTCACCTTGACCTTGTCGCCTTCATCGAAGAAGCGACCCATCGCCTTCATCTTCACCTCATAATCATGGGTGTCGATGTTCGGGCGCATCTTGATTTCTTTGACTTCGACGATCTTCTGCTTCTTGCGCGCCTCGGCAGCCTTCTTCTGGTTGGCATATTTCAGCTTGCCCAGATCGAGGATCTTGCACACCGGCGGTTCGGCATTGGGGGAAATTTCGACGAGATCGAGGCCGGCTTCTTCCGCCATCTTCAAGGCCTGGTCGGTAGGCACGACGCCCATATTCTGTCCGTCAGCCGCGATCAGCTGAACTTTGGGAATGCGGATTTCACGGTTCGAGCGCGGTCCGTCCTTCACGGGCGCGTCGGTTTTAAAAGGTCTGCGAATGGTCGTATTCTCCTCGCGTTGTTTCGGAACGTTGCAGCATCGCGCTCCCAATCAGGGTGCACAAACGTGTCGCGTCATCGCTGCAACGGAGTCAATATCATCCTTTAGCGGAAAAATCACCCGCTGTCAGCCTGCCAAGAATCTGTTTTATAGGCCAAAACAATAGGAGTTTCGCCGATGTCCGATCAGATGCCCGATGCCCAGCCGCAGTTCTTGACGGTCGGCGAAGGCGAAGCAGCGCGTGAGATCGCCATGATCGTCCGCCCGGCGCAGGCCGGCAATGGCGCGCCGACGCTCGTCTGGCTGTCCGGCTACCGCTCCGATATGAGCGGCACCAAGGCGGTGGAACTCGACGGGCTGGCGGCGGAACTGGGCGTCGCCTGCATCCGCCTCGACTATTCCGGCCACGGACTTTCCGGCGGCAGCTTCGGCGACGGCACGATCTCGCGCTGGCTGGAGGAGGCGCTTGCCGTCATCCGCCATATCGCCCCCGATCGGATGATCCTCGTCGGCTCCTCGATGGGCGGCTGGATCGCGCTCAGGCTGGCGCAGGAGCTTGCGCGGCAAGGCGGCCCGAAGCTCGAGGGCCCAAAGCTTGCAGGCATGGTGCTGATCGCACCCGCACCCGACTTCACCTCCGAGCTGATCGAGCCGAACCTCAAGGCCAAGGAGCGCAAGTCGCTGGCCGAGCGCGGCTATTTCGAAGAGCGTTCGCCATACAGCCCGGAACCGAACATCTATACCAGGGCGCTGATCGAGGACGGCCGCGCAAACCGGGTGCTCGACGGCATCATCGAGACAGGCTGCCCGGTGCACATCCTCCAGGGCATGAAGGACCCCGACGTGCCGCATGCACATGCGATGAAACTGGTCGAACACCTTCCCGCCGACGACGTGGTGCTGACCTTCATCCGCGACGGCGACCACCGCCTGTCGCGCCCCGGCGATATCGCGCTTCTCTTGAGCGCCGTCAAAGGCATCATCCGTTCATCAACAAATAGGCAGATGCCCGCCTGAATGGCATCGGCGTATAAATTCGCCTGATGCAGGTTCCCAACCCGTTGCATTTTAACCATGTCGGCGGGTCGCAAGGTCCTCCCAATAAGTAACGATTGACTCTTTCCGGCCCTCTCCATTAACACTTTGTTAATAAATAAGGGGCGATGCAAGGAAAGAGCGGGCGTGCGGATCAAGGGTGTCTTTGTGGCCATGATGGCCGTATTTGCGATGGCAACGGCCGCCATACCGGCCCCAAGCAGAAATGCTTCAATGGTAACGGGCAATGCCACTTCACAGCCCATCGGGCACTATGATTTCTGTCAGATCCACCGCAATGAATGCGGCGCAAACCGCAACGCCGGCCCGGTTGAAATGACCCCGGCAAAGTGGTCGCTGGTGCGCTCGGTCAACGCCACGGTCAACCGCACGATCACGCCGATGACCGACAAGGAAATCTACGGCAAGGACGAAGTCTGGGCCTATCCGACCACCGCCGGCGACTGCGAGGATTTCGCGCTGCTGAAGCGTCGCATGCTGATCCAGCGCGGCTTTTCGGCCGCCGACCTGCTGATGACCGTCGTGCGCAAGCCGGATGGTGAGGGCCATGCCGTGCTGACGCTGCGCACCGCCGAGGGCGATTTCGTGCTCGACAACCTCGCCTCCGACGTCAAGCCGTGGTTCGGCACGCCC
Organism: Rhizobium sp. BK591; assembly: GCF_014195045.1. NCBI lineage: Bacteria > Pseudomonadati > Pseudomonadota > Alphaproteobacteria > Hyphomicrobiales > Rhizobiaceae > Rhizobium > Rhizobium sp. BK591. The sequence goes on along the minus strand of NZ_JACIAZ010000004.1, from coordinate 198,408 downwards.
TATTCCTTCGTCAAGCGCCAGTCGAGCTACAATTCCGGCCGCTGGGTCACCATCGAGAACGGCCGCGACGTTCTGGTCGGCGCGCTGCGCTAAGGGTCAACAGAGAATATGGAAAGGCCGGCGGTTTGCCGGCCTTTTTCGTTTTGTTGGTTTGGGATGCCACACCGTCTCCCGGCCCTTCGCTTTGGGCTCAGGGCGTTCGTCGCTGCAATCGATTCACTGAATCGATTGCTCGGCTTCGCCGATCGCAACTCACCCGTTGCCAATCAATATCCCCGCGCCGAGCACTAAACCGCCGCCGAGCACCACCTGGAAGGCGGCGCGCAGGAAGGGGGTTTCCATGTAGCGGTTCTGGATGAAGGCGATGGCCCAGAGTTCGAAGAAGACGATGATGGCGGCGGTGATCGTTGCCGTCCAGAAGTGCGGGATCAGATAGGGCAGCGCGTGGCCGAGGCCGCCGAGCGCGGTCATGATGCCACAGGCAAGGCCGCGTTTGACCGGCGAGCCTCTGCCGGAAATCTTGCCGTCGTCATGGGCGGCTTCGGTGAAGCCCATCGAGATACCGGCGCCGACGGAGGCCGACAGGCCGACGAGAAAGGTCTGCCAGGTATCCTGCGTGGCAAAGGCGGCGGCGAAGATCGGCGCCAGCGTCGAGACCGAACCATCCATCAACCCGGCAAGACCCGGCTGCACATAGGTCAGCACGAATTGCCGATGCACCGTCTCGTCCTCGCCGCGCTTGACGTCTTCAGGCGTATGTTTGTCGCCCAGCATGCGGGCGATATCTTCATGCCCCTGTTCGGCAAGGGCGAGATCGCCGAGAAGCTCACGCGTCGAGGCGTCCGAGGTCCGCTTTGCCGCCTCGACATAGAAACGATAGGCCTGCTCCTCCATCGCCTCGGATTCCTGCCGCATCGCGTCCAGCGAAAGATTTGCCCTCAGCCAGTCGGGCTTGCGCTCGTAGAAGCCCTGCACATGTTCGCGCCGGATCAGCGGAATGCGCTCGCCGAAGCGCTGGCGATGGATTTCGATGAGCGACTTGCGATGCGTATCCTCGACCTCGGCCATATCCTCGAAGACTTTGGCCGAAGCCGGAAATTCGCGACGCAACCTGTCGGCATAGGCGAGATAGATGCGGGCATCGTCTTCCTCGGAGGCAATCCCGAGGGCAAGGATCTCCTGCTCGGACAGTGATTCGAAAGATCGTTTCGAGGATCTGAAAAACCGCGCCAGCATGACTTTCTCCAAAATTTAGAATTATTCTAAATCTAAAGAAGCAGGCGATGACGGTCAAGGGCGCGGGGAAGAATGCTGACAGATTGCCGCAAGCGGGCACGGACGACTTTGGCTCGTTGCGATAAACACCTATATGAGGGCTGCCGCATCACGCGGCGCCGGGGTTTTCGAATGGACAATGACATTCAGGGCCGCCCCGCCCATATCGCGGCGATCCGCGAAAGGGCGGAGGCCGAAATGCGGGAAATGGGCGTCGACGAAGCCTTCATCGATAGGCTGGTCGAGACTTTCTACGCCCGCGTGCTGGCGCATCCCGATCTCGGCCCGGTGTTCGACGCCAGGCTATCCGGCCGCTGGCCGCAGCATATGGCGAAGATGAAGAGCTTCTGGTCGGCCGTCGCCTTCCGCAGCGGCGCCTATGGCGGCAAGCCGGTGCAGGCGCATACAGGTGTTGCAAACCTGACGCCTGAGCTCTTTCCGAAATGGCTGTCGCTGTTTGCCGCAACGCTGGACGACATCGCTCCATCGCCGGAGGCCAAGGCTTGGTTCATGGCGACGGCGGAGCGGATCGCCAAGAGCCTGACGCTTTCGCTGTTCTACAATCCGGCGCTCGACGATCCCAAGCGCACACCCGCCTGATCTATATTCTAAATCTTTATGCTAAGTTTTCGCCGCCGAGGCGGTGGCGCCGGCGCTGGCCGCCACCACGAGCGCGGTACCCAGCATCTGCAGCGCGGTCATCGGCTGGGCCAGGATCAGAAAGCCGGCGAGCGCGCCGAGCGCCGGTTCGAGGCTCATCAGGATGCCGAAGGAGGCCGACGGCATGCGCCGCAGCGCCACCATCTCCAGCGCATAGGGCAAGAGCGGTACGAGGATGGCGAGGCCGAGAACCTCCGCCAGCCCCTTCAACGTGAAGGCGCCGCCTGTCTCGGCAAGGCCGAAGGGGGTTGCGACGAGGCCGGCAACGATCAGCGACATCGACAGGCCTTCCAGCCCCTTGAAGGCAGCCCCGACCTTCTTCGTCAGCAGGATATAGACCGCCCATCCCACAGCCGAGCCGAGAGCGAAGAGGACGCCGGGGAGATTGCCGACCCAGCCTTCGCCGTCATGGGCGAGGAAGAGGATGCCGGCCGCAGCAATCAACGGCCAGAGCAGGCGCCAGGTCAGGCCGTAGCCGAAGACGGCGACCGAGAGCGGCCCGAGGAAATCGATGGCGATCGCCAGGCCGAGCGGCAGCCGCTGGATCGCCGCGAAGAAACACAGCGTCATGGCGGCGGTCGTCGTGCCGAGCAGCAGGGTCGCCCGCCACTGGGCGCCGCTATAACGCAGGAGTGAAGGCCTGACGACAACGGCCAGGATGATCGCCGCGAAAGCAAGCCGCAGCCAGGTGGCGCCGGCAACGCCATAGATCGCAATGGCCGGGGACGACAGCGCCGCGCCGAACTGGATCGAAGACATCGACATCAGGCACATCGCGACACCGGCCGCCAGGCCGCCCGAAGACGACGCCATACCCGGCTGCGGCATCAAAGCTGCGCCATCCGTCCCGGTCTCGATAGTCTTGATGTCCATGTGGCCCCCGATCCTGGCGCGGTTCTAAGCCGAAGACGGGGGAGAACCAAATTCAAACTTTTCATGCCGGGATCAAGAGCGCTGATGCTGGGGAATGCCAGGAAACGACAGGTGATGCGGGAGATCGAGTTCACGCTTTAACCAGGCGATCGCCGATGGTGATGCAATATCACCGGCGGCCAGCAAGGATGACTTCTTCGGCGTCTTCGAAGCTCATGTCGAAGACCCTCCTGCCGATGTCGAAGCTGAAGCCGTTGCGGGCGAAGGCTGAAAGCTCTTTAGCCTTTCGCTTGTCGTCGAGCTCGACCCGGCGGAAAGGGCCGAAGGCGCGTTTGCGGGCAAATATCGCGGCCGCATAGAGATCGTCGGCCTGCTCAAGTGCTGCCTCGACCTTGTCGCTGGAGACGCCCTTGACGGCAAGTTTCTGGGCGATCGCGCGTTTTGATTTGCCGCCGCGCACGGCAGAGCGGGTGCTGATCTCCGCATAGGCGCTATCGTCGAGCACCTTGTTGTCATAGGCAAATTTGACGGCGAAATCGGCAACGGCTTTCACTTGCGCCGCGCTGATATCTTCGAATTTCTCCTTCGCCTTGCGGGTGATGGCGTCAAACAGCTGCTTTTCCGTCATCATCCGCCGCTCCAGGCGATAGATGGCGGAATTGCGCGCCCAGCTCAGCATGCGGGGTGTCGGGATGTCGGAGGGAACTGTCTCATCGGTCATCGGCAGTGATCAGGCTTCCAGACCCTTGAGGACGTTGGCGACGTTGATGCCGATTTCCGGCACGCCGTAACCGCCCTCCATGCAGGCCAGCACCGGCAGGCCGGCGGCTGATATCATCGCGCCCATGCGGGTGAAATCATCGGAAGTCAGGCTGAAAAAGGAGATCGGATCGCGCTCGAAGGTATCGACCCCAAGCGCCACGACGATCGCCTCGGCGCCGAAGTCTTTGATCCGCGCCAGCGCATCGTTTAGCGCCGAAGACCAGACATCAAAGGGCGTGCCCGGTGGCATTGGATAGTTGCGGTTGGCACCAACGCCCTCCCCCTCGCCTTCCTCGTCGGCATGGCCGAGGAAATAGGGAAAGGCGTGCATGGGATCGCCATGCAGAGAGGCGGTGAAGACATCGCCTCTGTGATAGAAGAGATCCTGGGTGCCGTTGCCATGATGGAAATCGACATCCAGCACCGCAACCTTCGCCGCACCATGATCGCGCAGCCGCTGTGCGGCGACGCCCGCATTGTTGATGAAGCAGTAGCCGCCGAAGAGATCGATGCCGGCATGGTGGCCGGGTGGGCGGCAGAGCGAAAAGGCGAAACGATTGCCCTCGGCCAGCCAGTCGGCGCCGGTGACGGCACAGCGCATGGAGGCGATCGCCGCCTCGTAGGACCCCTTGGTGATCGAGGTGTCGGCGGCATTGGCATAATGGCCGATCGCGCCAACGATATTGTCGGGCACGCGCTGGCTGGTGCGGCGAACGGGAAAGGAATTGGCGATCGCCTCGCCGGTGAAGCCGGCGGCCACCCAGCGATCCCAGACGCTGGCGAGAAAATCCAGATAGGCGGGATCATGCACCTTCAGCGCCGTTTCCAGCCCGTGCGCATCGGGCGCCACCACGTCGGTAAAGCCCGCCTCCTTGACCGCCGCCAGGATCCATTCGGCACGGAACGGCGCCTCGAAGGGCGTCACCAGTTGGCCGGCATGCAGTTCCGTTTTGGCATCGCGCAGCTTGTGGTCTTCGGAATAGATGACGCGCATTTCAGATCCTGCCCCTTGATTGACAATCGAGACTTACACGGCTCGGCCGCGACAAAAAAGCGGAACGGCGCTCTTGATCGTCAAGCTATATGACGCCACCTTCGCCGGTGTTTTGAGAACGAGGAAATTTTCCGCATGAAAGTGCTGATGGTCGATGTCGACGGCGTGCTCATTCATGGTCGACCGACCGACGGGCTGCCGCACTTCACCTATCTGGAACGCGATCTCGGCCTGCGTGTCGACCTGCTGCAGCAGGAATTCTTTCAGACCCACTGGCGTGAGATCATTGTCGGCCGCGCGGCGCTGGAACCCAGGCTCACCGGCGTGCTCGCAAAGATCGCGCCGCATCTCAGCGCCGAAACGCTGATCGACTATTGGTTCGAAAACGATTCCCGCCTCGACCGCAATCTGCTGGAAGAGCTCGCTATCCTCCGGCAAAGCGGCATCACCCTTTTCCTGGCGACCAACCAGGAGCATAGGCGGGCGCGCTACCTGATGGAGCAGGCCGGCCTGGACGCGCATTTCGACGACATCATCTATTCCGCAGCACTCGGGCACAGCAAGCCTTCGCCCGATTTCTTCCGGCTGGCGACCGAACGCGCCGGCGTGGCGCCCGGCCAAATCGCCTTCATCGACGATATGGCCGAAAATATCGAAGCGGCGCGGCAGTTCGGCTGGAATGCTGCGCAATGGACGGCGGGCGCGACGCTTGGCGGCGCGCTTCCCGTCTTCGCCAGGCCGGCCTGAGCGAGGCCGGGGCAATCAGGCAAGCCGCTTGTAGAACAGGGTGGTGGCGCAGAATCCGCCTTCCGGCCACAGCGCATAATCGGGAATGACGCCGACACGCTGCCAGCCCAGGCGCGGATAGATCGCCTCGGCATCGCTGCCGGTTGCCGTATCGAGCACGAGCAGGGTCTTGCCACGCTTGGCCGCCTCGCGCTCGGCGGCATCCATCAGCAGCCGGGCGAGGCCCTTGCCGCGGGCGGAACGATGCACCAGCAGCTTCTTCAGATCACCGCGATGCGGCTGGTTCGGCATCTGCGCGGCCCCCACCTGCACGGTCCCGACGATCCTGCCGTCGAGTTCGGCGACCAGCAACAGGTTGCCGCCGGAGGCGACGGCATCGGCGACATCGCGCCAATAGGGCTCGGCATCTTCAGGCCCATAGGGCTGCATGAAGCCGACGGAGGCGCCGCCTGCGACGCAATCGGCCAGCACCTGCGACAGCGCCGGCACGGCGGCTCGGGCCTCGTCGGCGGAAAGGGTACGAATGTCGGGCATGCTGCTCTCCTGAATAGATGCTGTTATCGGCCGCCGCGATCGAGCACGACGCAATAACGCGCCGGCGCGTTGCCGGGATTGTGGAAGATGTGACCCTCGCCGACCGGCATGAAGAGGCAATCGCCCGGCCGCAGCCGGTAGACCGTTTCACCCGCCGTCATTTCCAGCTCGCCATCGAACAGCCAGATATGCTGCGTCATGCCGTGGGAGGCGGCATGCGGGGGGAAGCTGACACGCGCGCCAGCGGGGAATTCGACCTCGACGATATCGACATCGGAGGCAGTGCCGGGTGCGGAGATCGAGCGCCTAATATAACCGGTCTCCGGGTCGCGCCAGACCTGCTGCTCCTGCCGGCGAACAAGCGGCGAGGCCTGCTGTCCCTCCTCCGCGAAGAAGGCCGACAGCGACAGGCCGAGCGCCGCACAGATCCTTGCCAGCAGCGAGGCGGTCGGGCTCGCCTCCGCCCGCTCGATGCGCGAGATCATCGCGCGGCTGACGCCGGAGGCCGCGGCAAGATCATCCAGCGTCAGACCTTTTTTGACCCGCAGCGTGCGGATGCGGATGCCGATCGCCTGTTCGAGTTCCGGTTCCATCTCTCAATCCATGATTCTACTATAAGAGAAATACATTATCCGATGATGGAATCAAGTCTCCTCGCGCGGCGAAACCCGCCTTGCTTTCACCACGGCAGCGTCGATATATGACGGCGCAATCGAGGTAGGAGGCAATGATGGACGCCAGCACGCAGAGCACGGACCTGACGGGAAGCTTCACAGCTGCCGCCTGGGACAGGATCGCCCCTGTTATGGCTGAAATCGAGGCCTTGCCGCTGCTGCTGCGCCTTTCGGACGGCACGCTGCCGCCGGAGGTCTTCCGGCACTATATCCTTCAGGATGCGCTCTACCTGAAGCATTATGCGCGATGCCTCGCCATCGTTGCGGCCAAGGCGCCCGACAATGCGCAGGTGCTGCGCTTCCTCGGTTCGGCGCAGAAGGCCATCACCGTCGAGCAGGGCCTGCATGCCGGCTTCCTCACCCAGTTCGGCATCACGTCGGCGGATGTTTCAGCCGCAGAACCCTCGCCTGCGGGCTTTGCCTATACCAACTTCCTGCTTGCCACCGCCTATCACAGTTCCTACGCGGTTGCGCTTTCCTCCATCCTCCCCTGCTTCTGGATCTACTGGCACGTTGGCGAAGCGATCAAGAACCGGCCTGCTATCGAGGGCAATGCCTTCCAGACCTGGATCAACACCTATGGCGATCCGCAATTTGCCGCCGGCGCCCGTGAAGTGATCGCGCTGACCGACATCGCCGCCCGCGCCGCATCGCCGGTGGAGCGTGCCCAGATGACCGATGTCTTCGTGCGGGCCTCGCAATATGAATGGATGTTCTGGGATTCGGCCTGGCGGCTGGAGACGTGGCCGGTCTGACACGCGTCCGACAAGCTGCAAAATAGCGTAAACAGCGGGCTAATTACCGCTTTGCGGCAAGGGGCGGCGCTGCTATATGGCGCGCATGAGCACCAATTCGACCACTCCGCTTTCCCATATCCGCAATTTTTCGATCGTGGCCCATATCGACCACGGCAAATCGACGCTGGCCGACCGCCTGATCCAGACGACGGGCGGGCTTGCCGAGCGCGAAATGTCCGAGCAGGTGCTCGACAATATGGATATCGAGCGCGAGCGCGGCATCACCATCAAGGCCCAGACCGTGCGCCTGCACTACCAGGCAAACAATGGCGAGAAATACATTCTCAACCTGATCGACACGCCCGGCCACGTCGACTTCGCCTATGAAGTCTCGCGGTCGCTGTCGGCCTGCGAGGGTTCGCTGCTCGTCGTCGACGCCAGCCAGGGCGTCGAAGCGCAGACGCTCGCCAATGTCTATCAGGCGATCGACAACAACCACGAGATCGTCACCGTTCTCAACAAGATCGACCTGCCGGCCGCCGAACCCGACCGCATCAAGGAACAGATCGAGGAAGTGATCGGCATCGACGCCTCGGAGGCGGTGCTGATTTCGGCCAAGACCGGCCTCGGCATTCCCGATGTGCTGGAAGCGATCGTCCACAAGCTGCCGGCGCCGAAGAGCCCAGGCGGCGACAAGGCGCCGCTGAAGGCGCTGCTCGTCGACAGCTGGTACGACACCTATCTCGGCGTCATGGTTCTCGTGCGCATCATCGACGGCGTGCTGACCAAGGGCCAGACGGTGCGGATGATGGGCACCGATGCAAAATACCAGGTGGAGCGCGTCGGCGTGCTGACACCGAAGATGGTCACTGTCGACAGCCTCGGCCCCGGCGAGATCGGCTTCATCACCGCCTCGATCAAGGAAGTGGCCGATACCCGCGTCGGCGATACGATCACCGAGGACAAGCGGCCGACGGCCGCAGCGCTGCCGGGCTTCAAGCCGGCGCAGCCGGTGGTGTTCTGCGGCCTGTTCCCGGTCGATGCCGCCGATTTCGAGGATCTGCGCGCCGCCATGGGCAAGCTTCGCCTCAACGACGCCTCTTTCTCCTTCGAAATGGAATCGTCGGCCGCCCTCGGCTTCGGTTTCCGCTGCGGCTTCCTCGGCCTGCTGCATCTCGAAATCATCCAGGAACGGCTCGAGCGCGAGTTCGACCTCGACCTCATCGCCACCGCACCCTCCGTCGTCTACAAGATGTACATGACCGACGGCACAGAGCGCGAACTGCACAATCCGGCCGACATGCCCGATGTCGTCAAGATCTCCGAAATCCATGAGCCGTGGATCCGCGCGACGATCCTGACGCCGGACGATTATCTCGGCGGCATCCTGAAGCTTTGCCAGGACCGGCGCGGCATCCAGATCGAGCTCACTTATGTCGGCACGCGCGCGATGCTGACCTACGACCTGCCGCTCAACGAAGTCGTCTTCGATTTCTACGACCGGCTGAAGTCGATCTCCAAGGGCTATGCCTCCTTCGATTACGCGCTGACCGACCACCGCGAGGGCAACCTCGTGAAGATGTCGATCCTCGTCAACGGCGAGCCGGTCGACGCGCTGTCGATGATGGTGCACCGGACGGCCGCCGAAAAGCGCGGCCGCGACATGTGCGAGAAGCTCAAGGAGCTGATCCCGAAGCACATGTTCAAGATCCCGATCCAGGCGGCGATCGGCGGCAACGTCATTGCCCGTGAGACAATCTCGGCGCTGCGCAAAGACGTGACCGCGAAATGCTACGGCGGCGACGCCACCCGCAAGCGCAAGCTGCTCGACAAGCAGAAGGCCGGCAAAAAGCGTATGCGCCAGTTCGGCAAGGTGGAGATTCCGCAGGAAGCGTTTATTGCGGCGCTGAAGATGGGCGACGAATAACGCTTCTCAACGACATTTTATGCGCATATGATCTGCGCATAAAATTGAGGAGATCGCTGTGGCTCAGCGGCCAAGAAAAGCAGCAAACCTGTCCCTCGATGAAGGTCTCCTCTCCGAGGCGCGCGAACTCCAGATTAACATATCTCGGGCGGCGGAAGATGGCATCGCACAGGCAATAAAGGCCGAGCGCGAGCGGCTATGGCGTATCGAGAACGCCGAGGCTATCCGGCTGGAAAACGAATATGTTGAAAAGCACGGCTTGCCATTCGCCAAATACCGTCAGTTTTAATGGCACGCTTTCACGTCTATCGCCTTAAAAGCGGGAATGTCCTGGCCATCGATCTTCAAGCCAATCTGCTTGACGATCTGCCTTCGCGAGTCATGGTCCCGCTGCATCCGGTGCAAGAGCTGAGCTGGTCGATCTCGCGACTGAACCCACGCTTTGCCATCGAGGGTGAAGCCTATGTCATGGCCACCCAGCGCATGGCATCGATCCCGACGGCGGAAATAGGAAAAATAGTCGCAGATCTATCGGGCAAAAGCGATGCCATCACCAGCGCCGTAGATTTTCTCTTCCAGGGCTTCTGAGCGTTCACCCCCTGCCCATATATTCCTTCACCAGCCCCTCATAGGCGTTCATCTCCGGCAGCGCCGCGTAGCTGTGCACCGCGCCGGTCTCGGCGAAGGACAGCTTCTCGCTCGTCCATGTCTCGATGAAGGGCGTGAACCAGCTGGGGTCGTCGAGCATGGTCGCGCGCAGATTGACGAACCAGTCCATGCCTTCCGGCCGGGTGAACATCCAGCTCATGCAATGCGGGCAGAAATAATGTTTCGTAACGCCGTGCAGGCCGCCGATCACCGGCTCGCCTTTCGTGACCTCGAAGCCTTCGCTGGGAATGGCGGCGCTCAGCGAATAGGCGCTCGCGGTCATCCTCTGGCAGCCCGTGCAATGGCAGGCCATGGTCAGCAGCGGCGGGGCGCTGATCTTCAGCCGCACCTGGCCGCAACGGCAGCCGCCTTGCATGGGTAGATTCAGTTCGCTCATGATTTTCCTCCCGTTTTGCCCTTTGATCTAGCGGAGCTTTCGCCGCTGTCGAGATGACAAGGCCACTGCGGACGGCAAGGCCGCCGCGAAATGGGTGGCCTTGTCGAGCGCCTTAAGCGACGGCTTCGCGGCGGGAGCCGTCACGGCCGCGCAAGCCCGTCGCCATCACCAGCGCGCCAAGCGCGGCGGCGGCGAGCGGCACCAGAAGGGCGACACGCAGGGATTCCAGCCGCGCTTCTGGAGAGACTTCGTCACCCAGCATATAGGCGCCGATCGCGCTGACGCCGGAAAGCCCGAGTGCGGCTCCGAACTGGATTGCTGTATTGACCAACCCGCTGGCAAGCCCGTGCTCGTCCTCGGCAATGCCGTCGGTCGCGACGATGGTCAGCGGGCCATAGCCGAGCGCGAAGGCAAGGCCGAGCAGCAGCATCGACGGGAACATGGCGGCATAGGTCCAATCGAAGCCCATGCGCAAGAACAGCCCATAGCAGGCAAGCGCCAGCAGGAAACCGGCGAGGATGACGCGGACATTGCCGAAGCGGTCGACAAGCCGCGGCGTCAGGATCGGCGCGACCACCGCATCGATGCCGATCGCCATCAGCGCCAAGCTCGTCTGCATCGGCGTCCAGCCGAGCAGTTCCTGCAGATAAAGCGAGGCGATGAACTGGAAGCCGAAAAAAGAGCCGGCAAACAGCAGGGCGCCGAGATTGGCGCGGATCAGCGCGGCCGAACGCAGGATCCCAAGGCGCACCAGCGGAGCGGACGAGCCGCGCTCGATCAGGATGAAGGCAAGCCAGAGCAGCGCGCTCACTGCAAAGGCGGCGATCGTCCATTCCGTACCCTCGCCCGGATGCTCGAGCCGGATGACGCCATAGGCGGCCAGCAGCATGGCGCCGGTCAGCGCGATCGCGCCTGATATATCGAATTTTCCCCGGGCGGTTCCCGCATCCCTGTCTGTGATCAGCCGAGGGCCGACGGCAAGCAGGATCGCCGCCAGCACCACCGGCGCGAAGAATACCCAGCGCCAGTCGATGGCAGCAAGCAGGCCACCGGCGACGAGGCCGAGCGAGAAGCCGGCCGAGGCCGTCGATGCATAGATCATCACCGCCCTGTTGCGCTGCGGCCCCTCCGGGAAATTGGCGGTAATGAGCGCAAGGCCTGCTGGCGTCATGAAGGCGGAGGCGGCGCCGGTGACGAAACGCGCGACAAGCAGCATCCAGCCCTCGCTCGCGAAACCACCGAGGCCGGAGAAGGCGAGGAAGATCGTCAGCGCCGTCAGGAAGACCCGCTTCTTGCCGAAGATATCGGCGGCCCGGCCGCCCAGCAGCATGAAGCCGGCATAACCCAGCACATAAGCGCTGACGACGGCGCTGAGCGTCGTTGTCGACAGGCCGAGATCGGCGCGGATCGCCGGCAGCGCGATATTGAGCATGGCGACATCGATGCCTTCGAGGAAGATCGCGCCGCAGAGCACGATCAGCGCACCGGCTACGCGGGCGTTCATGCGGCCTTCACTTGTCTTGGTCTGGGAAGATGGGTTGGACATGAAATCCGTTCCTTCGGTTGACACGCTGAAACAACGGGGCGAGGCATGAAGTTACTTTTCATGCCTTAGTTCCCTCTTGTAACCAAAGCTTAGTTAAGACATGATCCGGCCCCATGGAAGAAGGCACTTCAAACTCACCGAGTGACATTTGCAGCACCGGCAAGGACGACAACGTCCTGCCCGGCAAGGACGATAGCGTCCTGCCCGGCAAGGACTACGACGTCCTGCAATGGGATGCGCGCGAGGAGTGCGAGGTCCGGCAGATCCTCGACCGGATCGCCGACAAGTGGTCGCTGCTCGTCATTGCGCTGCTCGAAAAACGCACGCTTCGCTTCACGGAATTGAAGAGGAATATCGACGGCATCAGCCAGCGCATGCTGACGACGACGCTCAGGCACCTGGAGCGAGACGGCATCATCGAGCGCACCGTCTATCCCGTCGTGCCGCCGAAGGTCGACTATGCGTTGACGCCGCTCGGCTGCACCCTGCACGAGACGATCCGTTCGCTGGTGCTGTGGACCGAGCAGAACCAGGCCGGCATTATCGCCGCGCGGCAACGCTACGACGAACGGGCCAGCGATGGTCTGTAGCCGGCGAACGAATTCTGTCGACCGTTAGGGATAGTTAATGTTGCATCGTCCGAACTACCGGATGCGGGCCGGGTTGCCGACCACGGTGGCGCCGGCCGGCACATCCCTGGTCACCACCGCGCCAGCACCGACGATCGCGCCCTCGCCGATCGTGATGCCGCCGAGGATGACAGCGCTTCCCCCGATCCAGACGTCGTTGCCGATCGTGACCGGCCGGGCGATCTCGATGCCGGTGCTGCGAAGTGCAGCATCCTTGTGGTGCTCGGCGCAATAGATCTGCACGCCGGGGCCGAACATGCTGCGATCGCCGATCGTCACCCGGCCGGAATCGAGGATAGTGCAGCCGGCATTGAAATAGACGCGCTCGCCGAGGGTGATGTTGATGCCGTAGGAGCAGTGAAACGGCGCTTCGATGAAGACATCCGATGCTGCCTGCGCAAACAGCGCCCTCAGGGCCGGCGCCATCGCGCCGCGCTCATCCGGCGGCATTGTATTGTGTGCGTGGACGGCCAAGCGCGCCTGCCGGCGCAAGTGATCGAGCTCGTCATCGAGGCAGCAATACCATTCACCTGCCGCCATTTTCTCGCGTTCGCTCGCCGGCATGACATCACTCCCTCACGCCGAAGCCTGCGACAGAATTTCGACCTCTTGCCGTTCGATCAGGCTGACCCAGGCCCGCGCAATGGCAAGGCCGGCGGCATCGGCTGCACGCCCATGTCTTGCTGCCAGTTCGGCGTGGCTCTCCAGCCAGCCGGGGGCGATGCGCGCGATCGTCTCGGGGAATTCAGCCTTCCATTGTTCGACGACCGCTGAATTGGCCTCGAAATGGAACTGCGTGCCATAGACGGCGCGGCCGATGCGGAACGCCTGGTTTTCGGCGACGGGGCTCGAGGCAAGACGGACCGCCGCCTCGGGCAGGGAAAACGTGTCGGCATGCCATTCGAAGATGGTGAACTCGCCGCCCAGCGAAGACAGCACCGGATCGGCCCGGCCCTCGGCGGTAACGCCGATCTTATGCCAGCCGAATTCGCGGGCGGTTCCCAGATGATTGTCGGCGCCATAGGCGCGGGCGAGGATCTGGCTGCCCAGGCAGATGCCGAGCACCGCCTTGCCGGCATCGCCGAAGCGGCGCGTGAGCCGCGCGAGCTCCGGCAGATAGGCGTGTGTCTCATCATCCAGCGCGCTCTGCTCGCCGCCGAGAACGACCAGCGCGTCATGGCCCACTACATCCCGCGGCAGGATGCCATCCTGCCACACCCGGAACCACTCGATGTCAGCGCCCGCCTCGTCGAGGGCCTGGGCAAGCGCGCCGAGGCCGGTATTCCTCATGTTTTCGATGACTGCGACGCGCATGGACTTTCCCTGATATGGCCGACGACGGGAAGAGATCATGCCGGCGGGCAGCACGCAAGACGCTTGTGTAAGGGGCGATTGCGCATGCGCACCACAGAGCTTAAATCTCGTCAAACGAAAGGAAATCGCCATGACCGAAAAAGCCCGTGTCTCGATCCTCTACTGTACCCAGTGCAACTGGCTGCTGCGCGCCAGCTGGATGGCGCAAGAGCTGCTGTATACTTTTTCCGACAGCCTCGGCGAAGTGGCGCTGATCCCCGGCACCGGCGGCAATTTCGAGATCCGCGTCAACGGCGATCTCATCTGGGAGCGCAAGCGCGACGGCGGCTTTCCCGGGCCGAAGGAGCTGAAGCAGCGGGTCCGCGACATCGTCGAGCCCGGCCGCGATCTCGGCCACGTCGACCGAGCCTCGCTCGAAAGCTGAGCAGAGCTCGGCGCCAGCGCGAGCGGCCTCAGCGAAAAGGCGAGCGGCAGACCCTGTAGACACCCTCATAGGTGAGGAAGTGATCCGTCCTCGGATTGTAGGAGCGGTATTCGTTGGTGCACCAGGCGATATGCTTGTTCGGATCCTTCGGCTGCACGCGGCGCACCGGCGGCGGATCATAGGTCAGTTGCGGCCGTCCGGCAGCGCCCGGCAGGTAATAGGTCGGCCCCGCGCCCCTCGGCCGGTAATTCGGCTGGACATAGGCCGGACGATGCCATTGCTGCGGCCCGAAACCGAAGCAGCCGCGAAAATCGCAAAGCGTGGAGCCGGTGTTGAGCGGACCGACCCCTGGCTTGCCCAGCTTCAGCGAATCGGCCCCGGCGATGGCGGGTGCGAGAACAGCCAAAAGACCGGCGAGCAGAAGCGTGCGAGAAACGGCCATGATGCAATCCTTTCGGTATTTCCTTTATATAGGGCGCACCAACCGGAGCGCTATGCCTATCCTGCGGCTCTCTCCCGCATGTGATCGGCTGCTTTTTCGCCAACTGTCAGGAAAACTTCAAAAACCCAGTTGACAGTCAGGAGCCGCCCCCTTACATCGCTCTCCGTCGCCCAGATGGCGGAATTGGTAGACGCGCCAGCTTCAGGTGCTGGTACCCGAAAGGGTGTGGAGGTTCGAGTCCTCTTCTGGGCACCATTCCATTCTTGATCGCTACCAAGATCAAGGAGTTAAGCCTTTTCAGATAGGTTGCGCATTTGATGCCTTGTAACAAAGGCGAATCACGATGCGCTTAGGGCTTGGCCGCTAGATAGCTCCCAAGAACGCGCCGAAATCCTCAATTCCAGAATGCATATCCTGCCGCTCTGGAGAGCTGCCCTCCATTGACTCCCTCATCCCCAAATGCGAACATAAAGCGAACAAAATGGAGTCTTGCCGATGATCCGATACGCCGCATCCGCTGACAGCCGCCCTGAGCCTCCACAGGCCCGCGTGGTGTCAGCCGCCAAGCCGGCCCTTGAAATGCGATCCCTCACGCCGATCATTGATGCAGCGGTTACCGCACCTGCGGCCGGTCTGCTACCGCCCAGCCCCGAGTCAGACGAGATCGGCTCCGACACTCGACCGAAAACCCCCAAGCCGCCGCGCCGTGCGGCAACAAAACGCAAGCCTAAGGTCGAAGCGGACGGCACTTCGCTCCAGCTTAGTTTAGATGCCTAGTCCCATGTTGCCGATGCCGGAAGCGCCGGCGCTGGAAACCTCGCGGTTGCGAACTCAAGCCGCGACCCGAGGGCGAACCGCCCTCTTTTGATCTGTCGGAAATCATCAAGCCCGACAGGACATTCGCACCGCGATCATGGGAACTCCCACCATAATCTATAGAGCACTTCGGAATCCCGAAATTGGTTGCCGGATTGAAATTATTGAATATTTTCTCACGGCGAGACCGCTGAAAATGCCACGAATTTCGGAATCCCGAAGCGGGGGAATTTCGGGAATCCGAAGTGGGATTTTTTCTTGGTGCGAGGCGCCAGCCTCTGTCGGCAACCATCGGCCATCGGTATCCAGCACCGTCCTATCGGGATCAGTCGCTTCTGTTCGGATCAACTGCGCCTGCTTGGCGCCCTTCGTAAAGCGGAAGGATGCACCTTCGGCACTCGGGAGACGCTCGAACGGCGGAGAGCGCAGTCTACGAACCAGGGATGCGAGGGCCGTTTCCCTTATCGGGCGATTCGCTGTAGCGGCATCCGGATAGGCATCAGCGCGGCTTCGACCAACGCATGGCGGCGTGGTTCCGGCTTTTCAGGCGGCCATGTGGGGCGTCGTCTTCCCGCTGTCGGGAATAACGGTCAAAACGCCCAGGCCGGCTTCTCTGGCGGCGCTGAGGAGCAATTCCCTCAGCTCGCCCGTCTCGATCTGCCCGGTGATGGCATCGGCGCAGGCCTTTACGGCCACGACGTATTCCTCTCCATCTTCAAACGGCCAGTCCATCATCAGAACTTCGGCTGCGTCCCGGATCGTCCTGACGATCTTGTACTTTTGCCGGCCGCCGAGAAAGAGAACAAGAGGCGCAAAATCCGCCGATGTGTTCCATTGCATGGCATTTTCTCCCTGAGAGTTAGAATATTAGTAACAATGCAAGAAGAATGCCAGTGGAGGCGGAGGCGGTTTTTAGAGGTTTTGCGCGCCAGTCGCCGGGATCATCGGCAGAGGCCGCGCATTCGCGGCCTTTGGCTTCACAACCAGGACATCTAATAAGGAGCTTTCGGCCCTGCCCGGCAGCACCCGCGAGTTGGCCGAGAACGTCAACGCCTGGAGTATTCCGAAGCGGGCGATCAACCCGTCGAGCTATCACGACATGAGCGAGGCCGATATCGAGCGAATGGCGGCGATGCTGATCGATCTTGCGTCGACGCGGATCTGACACAACGGCACGACATTGCCGCCCGAGGAGATCCCCTCAGCGCACTGGCTGATAATGGCCGCGCAGCGGCACCTTGTCGTCCATCGAGATGAAGCCGTCGCGTTCGCAGACATACATCAGCGTTGGCATGCCGCCCGAACGGAAGATCTCATCATAACGGCGGCGGACCTGAACGGTTTCGGTGCGGCAATTATACGATTCTTCCTCCTTCTTCTCCGGCTGCGCCTTGACGCCGGGAAGACCCTTGTAGGGATAGAGGGGTTGAACGCCGGAATCGACGGATTTCGTCCAGTCGACGGCAGAGGCGGATGCCGGGGCGAGGCTCGACACGGCAACGAGCGATATCAGAATCATCAAAAGCCGCACGGAGCTCTCCTGCCGACTATGGGCGCTCTCCAGATGTAGGAAAACCGAAGACCGTCATCAAGCGGCCGAAGCCGGCGACTTCCTGAAATAACTTCTGATGACGGGATGGCCGAAGAGGCCGGCAAGGATGGCAAACCCGGCACCGACGACGAAACCGGCGAGAAAACCGCCGATGATGCCGGCAACCAGCAGGATCATCTTCCCCGGACCATCGGCCTTAACAGGCGGCTCGGCCGGCGAGATGACGCGAATGTTACTCTGGCTGAGGTTCTGCTCCTCGCTCGTCTGGCTGGAGCGTTTCAGAACCGTCTCGTAGATATCGCGCGCCGCAGTCGCCTTGCGCTGCAATTCGTTCAATTCCACCTGCTTGTCCGAGGTACTCGCCTGCAGCGCCTTCTGCACCGCAAGTTCCTTGGCGATGCTGTCTTCGGCGGCCTTTGCCTGCTCGTATTCACCCCGTGCCGAGGTGGCGAGCCGCTGCAATTCGCCCTTGATTTCGCCTGATATGCTCTGGAGCGAGGAGCGGGCCGCCTGCAGGCGCGGATGACGCGTGCCCATCTGGCTTTCGAGGCTGCCGACGGCGGCCGCCTGGGTGGCATATTGCTGACGCAGGCTGACGAGCGGCGAGGTGACGCCGCCTTCCGTCTGGTTGCCGGCGACGATGTCCTCGACGCGGAGATTGGCGACGGCATCGGCGCGCGCTTTCGCCTGGATGGTCTTTTCCTGTGCCGTCACCAGCATCGTGTTCAACGAGACGAGCCGCTGATCGGAAATCAGATTGCCCTCGGTCGCAGCCATGTCGTTGTCGGCGCGGAAGGTTTCGACGGCCTGCTCGGCTTCCAGCACCTTCTGGCGCAGATCGTCGAGGCGTCCGTCGAGCGTCGAGGAGGTGTTTTCGTAAATGCCGTTCGAGGCGTTGTTCTCCTCCTCGGTGAAGGCGGTGACGACCTGGTTGGCAAGCCTTGCGGATTTTTCCGGATCATTCGTCGTGGCGGCAAGCGTGACGACATAGGTGCTGGCCTGGCGGGTGATCACAAGTGCTTTCTGCAGGGCGCCGATCACGGCGGCGCCATCGGTGCGGCCGCCGGTGAATTCCGGATCCTGGTCGAGCTTCATCGTCTCGACGACGCGGCGCAGCACATTGCCCGAGGTCAGGATCTGCACCTGGCTGTCGATCAGAGTCGAGATCATTTCCGGCGAGGGTCCGGAGGATTGCGCGCCGGCATCGGCAAGGCCGATCTGGCGCGGATCGAAATAGAGGCTGCTGACGGCGGTGAATTTCTGAGCGATCCGTGGTGCCACCACAGCGCCGGCAGCCGCGCCGAGCAGCGCCAGACCCAGCACGACCAGCCGCCGGCTCCAGATCGCGGCGATGCTGGAGCGGAGGTCGAGAAGCGGTGCGGCAGGTGCGGAGGCTGCGTTCGACGGCGCGTCGACGACGGGCTCTCTTGCCGGCGGAGGCGGAGGCGCCGGACGCTCATATTGACGGCTTTCCGCCATGCTTGCCGGTGGCACGAAAGGGGGTGGGGTCGGTTCAGGCGCCGGACGGGCGTAATCATCCGGGCGGACGACAGGACTGCGCATGCGTACGCCTTCCGGCGCAGTCTGAGGCGGCTCATAACTGCGCCAGCCAGGGAGCCGGCTTACCCTGTTCCTGTCATACTGGTTCATACGCGCACTCGTGTCCCGCCCAGCGTGAAAGACTGAAGCCGAGGTGCCGAGACTTTAGAAATTCTTAGCTAACGGACCGTTAAAATAATCTGGAGCGACGCCGATGTTGCGATTTTCCGCGATTGCGAGGATGCCATGAGGACGACACGACATCTGACAGCGCTGCTGCTTGCGGCGGCTCTCGTCCCGTCGCCGGCCCTTGCGGCCGGGGCGCCCTGCTACCGCGGCGTCAATCTTTCCGGCGGTGAATATGGCGAGCGCGGCGGTACCTACGGCACCAACTACACCTATCCCAGTGAAGAGACGATCGGCTATTTCGCCGAAAAGGGCATGACGATCATCCGGCTGCCCTTCCGCTGGGAACGGCTGCAGCCCGCACTCGGCGGGCGGCTCGACGAGGACGAGCTCCAGCGGATCAAAGGCACGATCGGCCTGATCCGCAAGCGCGGCATGGCCGTTCTGCTCGACCCGCATAATTTCGGTTATTACGACAAGACCCAGGTCGGCACGGCGCCGGCAACGGATGCCGCCTTCGGTGACTTCTGGGCAAGGCTCGCCGTCGAATTCGCCAATCAGGAGGGCATTGTCTTCGGCCTGATGAACGAACCGCACGACATCAAGGCGACGGACTGGCTGGATGCGGCCAATGCCGCGATCCGCAGTATCCGCGCGGTCGGCGCGCGCAACCTCATCCTGGTGCCCGGCACTGCATGGAGCGGCGCGGCAAGCTGGGAGAAGGACGTGATCGGCGGCGCCAACGGCACTGTGATGCTCGGCGTGCGCGATCCGCTGGATTTCTACGCCTATGAGGTCCACCAGTATCTCGACGCCGATTCCTCCGGAACCCATCCGACCTGCGAAGGTGCCGATGCCGCAGTCGAGGCGATCGCCGGGGTCACCGCCTGGCTGAAGCGGAACCACAAACGCGGCTTTCTCGGCGAATTCGGCGCCTCCGCCGACAAGGACTGCATGAGCGGGCTGACCGAAATCTATGCCACCATGACAGGTAATGGCGACGTCTGGCTCGGCTGGTCCTATTGGGCGGCGGGCGATTGGTGGCCCGCGAACGAGCCGTTCAACGTCCAGCCGCGAAAGGGCCCCGCGCGGCCGCAGATGCGGCTTCTCGCCCAATCGGCAAAAGCCGATGCCGGCACTTGTTCCGCCGTCAAGCCTGTGGGGAATTGACCATGGCGGTCGTCGACCAGAAGGCAGCGCCTTTTACTGCCGCCGGCAACCGGCTCGATGCTGCCGGGGCGGCGTCGCGCACCGATTACCTGGTGCTCTGGCTCGGCCTGCTCTCGGTGCTCTACAACGGCATTCTCGCCTTCATCAACCACAACATCATGCCGCTGTCGTTGACGCATGTCGCTGCCAGCGAAGGCCTGATCATGGCGAGCGCCATCATCTACATCCTGCACAAGGGGATCTACGAAACCGACCTGCCAGCCTTCCTGTTCCTGCTGTTCACGCTCGTGGTGACCATCTATGTCAGCGTCCTCAACCGCATGCTGTTCATCGATCATTTCCGCAACGTGCTGATCATCTTCTGCTTCACCGGGCTCGGCGGCTGGAGCAACGAAAGGACGATGAAGCTCGTCTTTCGCTGGGCAAGCCTCGTCGTCATGATTTTCCTGATTTTCGAGATCGTCAGCGTGCCGTTCTATGTCAGCATCGTCCATCCGTCCGACTATTTCGCCAATACGCGCGGGCTGCTGCCGCTGAGCTACAACACGACAGGCCTTTTCCAGAATGCGCTCGGCTTTCCCGAACGCTTCTCCTTCGGCATCATTGACCATCGTTCCTCCTCGATCTTCCTCGAACAGGTGTCGCTGGCCAATTTCTGCGGGGTGATCGCGGTCTACCTGATTTCGATGTGGGAGAGGCTTGGCCGCTGGGACCGGTTGCTGATGATCAGCACGGCAGTCCTGATCCTGGTGACGAACGACACGCGCACGATGCTGATCTTCTGCTTTGCCTGCATCGTCGGCTATTTCGTCTTTCCGAAGATCCCGAAGAATTTCAATCTGGCGCTGATGCCGCTGATCGTCGCCGCGGGCTTCCTCGTCTACGTGCTGAAACCCAACGCGACCGGCGACAATTTCACCGGCCGCATCAACCTGACGATGAAGAAGATCATGGAACTCGATCCGCTCGCCATCCTCGGACTTTCGGTCGACCGGGTCGCCGAGTTCGCCGATAGCGGTTATGTCTACCTGATCTATGCCGCGACGATCTTCGGCGTCATCGCCCTGTGGCTGTTCGTCTGCCTCTTTCCCGCCGGACGCACGGCGGCGCAGCGGCGCTGCGCCCATTCACTTTCTCTTTTCATTTTTCTGAATATGATGATCGGGGGAACCGCAGTCTTTTCGATGAAGATCGCCGGTCTCCTGTGGTTCGTCGTCGGATATATGCGTTTCCACGACAACCCGCGCATCCGGCAGGGTCGTCCGACAAATGTATTGAGTTGACCGCAGCGGCGCGGCTGAGACCGGCGCCCGCGCGAGCCCTAGAACAGGATGATTTTAGGCCGGATTGGCCTAAAATCTGAATCCTGTTCTAAATCAAAGAAATAGAGCATGATGTCGTCCGAAAACCGCCCACACTTTTCGGCATCATGCTAGGGAGCAAGACGCTCGATGCTTGTCCAGCTTCAATATCTGCGCGCCATCGCGGCGCTGATGGTGGTCTATTTCCATGCGATATTGCAGCTCGCCAAGGTCAATCCGGCCGTCGACGCCACCGCCTTCATCTATGGCGAAACCGGCGTCGATATCTTCTTCGTTTTAAGTGGTTTCGTGATGTGGCTGACGACGAGCGGTCGCGCAATGAGCCCGATCGATTTCGCCCGCCGGCGCATCAGAAGGATCGTGCCGCTCTACTGGCTGGCGACATTGTTTTCGGCCGCGGTGGCGCTGGTGGCCCCGTCATTGCTGAAATCGACGGTGTTCGACCTGCCGCACCTCGTCGCCTCACTGTTCTTCCTGCCATGGAGCAATCCCGCCGATCCCAGCACGATCACTCCAGTCGTCGTTCCGGGCTGGACGCTGAATTACGAGATGTTCTTCTATTTCGTGTTCGCGCTGCTGCTGCCGCTTTCGGAAGTCCGCCGCATCCCGGCGATGTTTGCCGTCTTTACCGTCATTCTGGTGGCCTGCCGGCTGCTGCCGGAATCGACGGTGACCCGGTTCTACGGCGAGCCGATCATCCTGGAATTTCTCGCCGGTGTCGTGCTCGCCTGGCTCTATGGGCAGAAGATGCTTCTGCCGAACCGCTGGGCTTGGGCGGCACTCGCCATGGGCTTTGCGTTTCTCTTCATCAACGAGGCGCTGATGCAGCCGGAAAGCCGGTTCTATGCCTGGGGAATCCCGGCGATCTTCATCATTTACGGCGCCGTCTCCATCGATTTTTCCAGGCTGCCGGTCCTGGGATGGCTGAACTATCTCGGCGACTGCTCCTACAGCATCTATATCACCCACGCCTTCACGCTCGCCTTCTTGAGGGTGGCAGCAGATCGCCTGCCGATCGGCATCCTGCAGCAGCCGGTGCTCTTCGTGATCCTCTCATTGGTGCTCTCGTCGATCGGCGGCGCGATCATCCATGAAATCACCACGCCGCGCCGGAAAGCGGCCGTGGCGAGCCGCCCGCCGGCCTAACGCGCATCGATTCTGTCAGATTCGTTTGCCGCGCTTTAGCGCTGTTTCCGTACCGAAGGCGAGAATACGCATCCAAGCGGCGCTGACGGTACAGTTTTTTGCGCAACTTCTCCTAAGCTTCAGACTTGGCAATGAGAGAACTTGCAGAAGCGTGATGGTTTCTCTTGCAATTTGTCGCAGGAATGAAAGCGCGCCGGCCTATTCGCGGCACAGGCTTTGATCTAAGCACGGCTGCGGCCTTGAAGAAGGAAGAGGGAGAGACATGAGAAACTATGTATTGACGGTATCCTGCAAATCGACGCGCGGCATCGTTGCGGCGATTTCGAGCTATCTGGCGGAGAGGGGCTGCAACATCATCGACAGCTCGCAGTTCGACGATCTCGATACCGGCAAGTTCTTCATGCGCGTCAGCTTCATTTCGGAAGAAGGGCTTTCGGGGGCCGATATCGACGCCGGTTTTACAGCCGTCGCCGCGCCCTTCGAGATGGATTACGAGTTTCACGACAGCGAGAAGCGCATGAAGGTGCTGCTGATGGTGTCGCGCTTCGGCCATTGTCTCAACGACCTGCTCTACCGCTGGAAGATCGGCGCGCTGCCGATCGACATCGTCGGCGTCGTCTCCAACCATTTCGACTACCAGAAGGTCGTGGTCAACCACGACATCCCCTTCCACCATATCCCGGTCACCAAGGCCAACAAGGTGCAGGCCGAGGCCCGGATCATGGAGGTGGCCGAGCAGACCGGCACCGAACTGATCGTGCTCGCCCGCTACATGCAGATCCTGTCGGACGAGATGTGCCAGAAGATGTCCGGCCGGATCATCAACATCCATCATTCCTTCCTGCCGAGCTTCAAGGGCGCCAATCCCTACAAGCAGGCCTATGGCCGCGGCGTCAAGCTGATCGGGGCGACGGCGCATTACGTCACCGCCGATCTCGACGAAGGCCCGATCATCGAGCAGGACACGGCGCGCATCACCCATGCGCAGTCGCCCGACGATTATGTCTCGATCGGCCGCGACGTCGAAAGTCAGGTGCTGGCGCGCGCCATCCACGCCCATATCCATCACCGCACCTTCATCAACGGCAACCGCACCGTGGTCTTCCCGGCAAGCCCCGGAAGCTACGCCTCCGAACGCATGGGTTGAGCGCGGGCAAAGAGCTACATCTCTTCTGCTGGCAAACGACAATCTCCCGTTGCCTGCCAGCAGCAAGTATTTGATTATCGCGTGAGGTAATCGAATCATGCTGCGGGAGGGGGTGTCATGACCGACGAGGTGCTGGTTGACCGCATGGCGCTGCCGCGTCCCGACGTTACCGTTGCGGATGCGGAAGAGATCCTTCTTGCCCATTACAGCCTGTCCGGCACGCTGACCGAACTCGGCAGCCAGCAGGATCGGAATTACCGCGTCGATAGCGATCGCGGTCGCTACGTCCTGAAGATCTGCCATGCTGCCTACGAGACCCGCGAGCTCGAAGCGCAGAACGCGGCGATCCATCATCTCAAAAGCAGGCAAGATGCGCCGCGCGTTCCGAACGTGATCTCCACGAATGACGGGCGGGAGATCGTCGTCCTGACCGTGCGCGGGCAGGGCTACCAGGTGCGGCTGCTCGAATACCTGGAAGGCCAGGGGCTGACGGAGCTGACCTATCTGGCGCCGGCTTCGGTCGCAGCACTTGGTGCGCTCTGCGCGAGGCTGGCCCAGGCGCTTGCCGATTTCAACCATCCCGGTCTCGACCGCAGCCTGCAATGGGATCTCCGGCGCGCCGGACCGGTCGCGGTGCAGCTGCTGTCTGCGATCACCGACAGTGCGGCGCGCGACCGGATCGCCAAGACCATGGTGATGGCCATTCGTCGCATCCAGCCGTTGGCGCCATCGCTCCGGCTGCAGGCCGTGCATCACGACGTCACCGGCGACAATGTCGTCGGTCACCGCAATACCCGTGGTCACATAGTCCCTGACGGGGTGATCGATTTCGGCGACATCATCCGCGGCTGGCTGGTCGGCGACCTCGCCGTCACCTGCGCTTCGCTGCTGCATCAGACGGATGGCGACCCTTTTCATGTCCTGCCCGCCGTCACCGCCTATCAGGCGATCTATCCGCTGACCGAGGAGGAGCTGAAGGCGCTCTGGCCATTAGTCGTCGCACGCGCCGTCATTCTCGTCGCCAGCGGCGAGCAGCAGATTTCGGTCGATCCCGATAATGACTATGTCCGCGGCAATCTCGCGCACGAGTGGGCGATCTTCGATGCGGCGATGTCCGTTCCCTTCGAACTCATGGAAGCGGCAATCCTCAAAGCGGCCGGCCTCGACGTCGCCGCCCCGGAAGCATCGGGATGGCTGCCGTTGCTGCCCGACATCGATCCCGCCGAGATCGCCTATGTCGATCTTGGAGTGCGCAGCCCGCATTTTTCCGCCGGCAACTGGTTGAATGCCGACATGGACTGGCGGCTGCTTGCCCGCGCCGCGACCGAAAACGGCACGGCGGCAACGCGCTACGGCGAATATCGGCTTTCCCGCGCGAGCCTGGGAAATGCGAAGGAACAAGCGACCTGCGCGCTGCATATCGATATCTGCCTTGCTGCAGGCAGCGCGGTTGCGGCCCCCTTTGCCGGCCGGATCGGCTGGAAGGACCAGCATCTGACGCTCGCCGGCGACAGCATCACCTTGCATCTCGATGGGCTTGACCTCTCGGTCGAGGATGGCGCCGAGGTTGCCGGCGGTGATCCGCTCGGCACGGTTTTCGGAGAGGCTTCGTCGCTCGGCGGGCTGCGTGTCCAGTTTTGCAGTGTCGCCGGTCTCGAACCGCCGCTCTTTGCCACACCGCGCGAGGCGGCGGCTTGGTCGGTGCTCTGCCCTTCGCCGTCACTCCTTCTCAGCCCCGGAGCGGATGCGCCGAAACCTGATACTGCAGGACTGCGCGCCAGGCGGCAGGCGCATCTCGCAAGGCCGCAGAAGAATTATTACGCGGCACCGCCGCAGATCGAGCGCGGCTGGCGGGAACACCTGTTCGATGTCGAGGGCCGCGCCTATCTCGACATGGTCAACAACGTCACCATTCTCGGCCATGGCCATCCCAAGTTCGCGGCGGCGATCAGCGCGCAATGGCTGCGGCTCAACACCAATTCCCGCTTTCACTATGCCGCGATCACGGAATTTTCCGAACGCCTCGCCGCCCTTTCGCCGGATGGACTCGACGCGGTCTTCCTGGTCAACAGCGGTTCGGAGGCAAACGATCTGGCGCTTCGGCTGGCGCAAGCCCATAGCGGCGCGCGCAATATGCTGTGCCTGCTCGAAGCCTATCATGGCTGGTCGGCAGCGAGCGATGCCGTCTCCACCTCGATCGCCGACAACCCGCAGGCTCTCACCACTCGGCCGGACTGGGTGCATGCCGTGGTGTCGCCGAATATCTATCGCGGCGCATTCCGCGGTGCCGATACGGCAGCGCACTATCTCAGCGCCGTAACCCCGGTGCTGGAGGCGATCGACGCCAGCGGCGACGGGCTTGCGGGCTTCATCTGCGAATCGGTCTACGGCAATGCCGGCGGTATTCCGCTGCCGGACGGTTATCTCAGGGACATCTATGCGCAGGTACGCGCCCGCGGCGGCGTCTGCATCGCCGACGAGGTGCAGGTCGGTTATTCCAGGCTGGGGCATTATTTCTGGGGCTTCGAGCAGCAAGGGGTCGTGCCCGACATCATCACCATCGCCAAGGGCATGGGCAACGGCCATCCGCTCGGCGCCGTCATTACCACGCGGGAGATCGCCCAATCGCTGGAGAAAGAAGGCGCGTTCTTTTCCTCCACCGGCGGCAGCCCCGTCAGCTGCGTCGCCGGCATGACGGTGCTCGACATCATGGCCGAGGAAAAACTGCAGGAAAACGCCAGGACGGTCGGCGATCATCTGAAGGCGCGGCTCGCCGCGCTGATCGACCGCCATCCGATCGCGGGCGCCGTGCACGGCATGGGGCTCTATCTCGGCCTCGAATTCGTCCGCGACAGAACGACGCTGGAGCCGGCGATGGAAGAGACCGCTGCCATCTGCGACCGGCTTCTCGAACTCGGCGTCATCATGCAGCCGACCGGCGATCACCAGAATGTGCTGAAGATCAAACCGCCGCTCTGCCTCGCCATCGAAAGCGCGGATTTCTTCGCCGACATGCTGGAGAAGGTGCTCGCCGAAGGCTGGTGACACAGCGCTTCCGGCGTTAACCAAATCGGTCATTTCGAGGCGTTTCGATTTTTAATGAAATGGGCCATTGCCTGATACGGCAAGGCTTCCTATGTCTGCCGCGGTGATCGATCAAACTCTGATTCTGTCATGCGAATTTTACGAAGAGCTGATATGTTTCTTTCTGTAAGTTCGGGTTACGACGGAATGAATTTATTCGGATCGTCGATATTTTGACACGTTTCGGAATATGTTTCTGACAGGCTATCGGGTAATCTCTACCAAGTTAGTGGATTATTGAAGACAGCCATCACCGGCCCCGGGCTCTTCCGGGACCACTCAAGTGCAACGCCAACGCAAGGAACGAGACATGATAGACATCGATATTCTCGCCGATCTGCCTGGGCGATTTGTGCTTGGCAATGACCGTCCGGGCGCCCTCTCCCGCCCGAGCTGTCGAATGTGACGTTCGTCCTCCTTTCAACGGTACCAGACAAGTCAATTCGCCATGGCTGCGCATGTCGCGCGGCAGGAGTTCTATCTATGAAGAAGCAAGTTATCGAATATGCAGGCGTTCCCGTCGGGATCGTCATTCCCGATGAAGACCGGCTGAAGTTCATCGCCGTGAAATTTCATGTCCACGACCTCGACGAGCAGCGTTTCGGCTCGCCCGACGAGGTGCGGCTGGCCATTCATGACCTGATGACCCGCCGTCATCCGAAGCCGCTTCATGCCTGAGGGCATGAGGCCACGATTGACATTCACGGCTTTTCCCGATGTCCGACCGGTCCCGCCAAATGGGGCCGGTCTTGTTTTTTGAGGGCAATTGCAGTCCTATCGGCGGCCTTTCTGCATAAGGATCCGCCCTTGCCCGATCTTCTCAACCTCATCACCGACATCGAAGGCGTTTCCGTCGGCCACGCGACCGACCTTGCGCTCGGTTCCGGCGTCACCGTCATCGTCTTCGACGAACCGGCCGTCGCCTCCGGTACCGTGCTCGGCGGGGCGCCTGGCGGGCGCGACACCGGCCTGCTCGATCCGTCGATGACCGTCAATGCCGTAGATGCCTTCGTGCTCTCCGGCGGCTCGGCTTTCGGGCTGGATGCGGCCGGCGGCGTGCAGGCGGGCCTGCGCGAACTCGGCCGCGGATTTGCCGTCGGGTCGGTGCGCATACCGATCGTGCCGCAGGCAATCCTGATGGATCTGCTGAACGGCGGCGACAAGGATTGGGGGCTCCACTCGCCCTATCGCGACATGGGCTATGCGGCATTGAAGGCAGCGGCCAAAGGCGCCTTCGCGCTCGGCACGACAGGGGCCGGCACGGGGGCGACGACCGCCACCTTCAAAGGTGGGCTCGGCTCGGCCAGCGCCGTCAGCAGCGCCGGACACCGCGTTGCAGCTGTTGTCGCGGTCAACGCGCTCGGCTCGGCAACGATCGGCGACGGTCCACATTTCTGGGCCGCACCTTTCGAAAAGGACGGCGAATTCGGCGGGCTCGGCATGCCTGCGGTGGCCGACCACCGGATGCGGCTCAAGGGCATGAACACGACCGCGACGACGATCGGCGTTGTCGTGACCGACGCGCAGCTGACCAAGGCCGAGGCGCATCGGCTTTCGCTTGCCGGCCATGACGGTTTTGCCCGGGCACTGCTGCCGGCGCACCTGCCGCTCGACGGCGACACCGTCTTTGCCGCATCGACGGCCAGGCATCGAAGAGACGACATGGCGAGCCTGATGGAGCTTTGCCATCTCGCCACTATCGTCATGGCGCGGGCGATCGCCCGTGGCGTCTACGCGGCGACCGCACTGCCGGTCGAAGGCGCGCAAAAGGCTTGGTGCGACCGCTATCCGAATGGTCATTGATCGAATAGGGTCCGAACCGGCAGACCGAATATGCCGAATGGCGGAGAGACGTGAATGCAGATCCGGGCGCTGATGTATTTCGACGAGCTGGTCAGGACCAATTCCATGCGCCAGGCGGCCGAGAACCTCAATGTCGCGCCGACGGCGATCAGCCGGCAGATCGAGAACCTCGAATATCACTTCGGCGCGCCGCTCGTCGAGCGCAGCGCCCGCGGTGTCAAGCTGACGGCCGCCGGCGAGCTGCTTGCCGCCCGCGCCGGCCGGACGCTGCGCGAACTCGATCACGTGCAGCAGCTGATCGAAGACCTGAAGGGCCTGCAGCGCGGCCGTGTCAGCATCTATGCCAATGGCGCCACCGTCGCCAATCTGCTGGCGCCGGCGCTTGCCGAATTCAGCCTGAAATATCCGAAGCTGCGTTTTACCGTGACGATCACCAGTGCGCGGCAGGCCGTCGATGCCGTCAACAGCGCCGAGGCGGATATTGCGGTGACGCTGTTTGCACCTCCCATGTCCGGCACCAAGGTGCGGCTGCGCTCCGAGATCGCCTATGATCTCATCGTCACGCCGCAGCATCCGGCCGCCGCGCATACCGAGATCGCGGTGCGGGAGCTCGCCGATCATGCGCTGGCGCTGCCCGACCAATCCTTCGGTTTCCGCCAGGCTTTCGACGCGCTGTTCGAGAAGGAGGGGTTGAGCCTCGATCCCGTCTTCGTCACCAGCTCGCTCGAAATGCTGAAGGAACTCGTGCTCAGCGGGGCTGCGGCGACGCTGCTGCCGGCGCTCACCGTCCGTCGCGAGATCGAAGCGGGTCAGCTTCTCGCCATTCCGCTTGCCGGCAAAACCGGCATCCGCACCCATGTCGATCTCTGTGTCGCGCCGGACCGGCAGCTGTCCTTTGCCGCGACGAAACTGCTCGACTTCATCGAAAGGTTCATGCGGGAGCGCACGAACCGCCGAGGCGAGACGAAAGACTGACGCTCCAAGCTTGCATTGCCCGCGAATTTCAGGTGTAGCTTTTTCGGCTACACTGAGCACACAAAATCGTCATTGTGTGTGCACTGGCATAATGCCACTTTATTCGCAAAAGGCCTTCGCCACCGAGCATGGCCAGACAGGGGACATGATGATCAAGCTTTCGTTTGCGCCTTCGCGTTTCATCAGGCGGCTTTCCCTCGGTGCTGCGCTTTCGGCAGGCCTCGTGATGACGGCGACGGCGCCGGCGGAAGCGGCGAAGACCGCCCTCAATCTCGGCATGAGCGTCGAGCCGACCGGCCTCGATCCGACGATCGCCGCACCCGTCGCGATCGGTCAGGTAACCTGGCAGAACGTATTCGAGGGGCTGGTGACGATCGACCAAGCCGGCAAGGTCCAGCCGCAGCTGGCGAAAAGCTGGGAGATTTCTGCCGATGGCCTGACCTATACGTTCAAGCTGCAGACCGGCGTCAAATTCCATGACGGCGAGGCCTTCGATGCCGCGAGCGCCAAGTTTTCGCTCGACCGCGCCCGCGGCGCGGATTCGGTCAATCCGCAAAAGCGCTTCTTCGCTTCGATCGCCTCGATCGATACGCCCGATGCCGAAACGCTGGTGCTGCATCTCTCGGCGCCGACCGGCAGCCTGATCTACTGGCTCGGCTGGCCGGCCTCGGTAATGGTCGCCCCGAAGACGGCGGCCGACGACAAGACGACGCCGATCGGCACCGGTCCCTTCAAATTCGCAAGCTGGGCGAAGGGCGACAAGGTCGAACTCGCCAGGAATACCGATTACTGGAACAAGGATGCGGCCGCCAAGCTCGACAAGGTGACCTTCCGCTTCATCGCCGATCCGCAGGCGCAGGCGGCTGCGCTGAAATCCGGCGATCTCGACGCATTTCCGGAATTTGCCGCGCCCGAGCTGATGAGCTCCTTCGACGGCGATGCGAGGCTCGTTACCAGGATCGGCAATACTGAGCTGAAGGTCGTTGCCGGCATGAACAATGCCAAGAAGCCGTTCGACGACAAACGCGTGCGCCAGGCGCTGATGATGGCGATCGACCGCAAGACGGTGATCGACGGCGCATGGTCCGGCCTCGGCACGCCGATCGGCAGCCACTACACGCCGAACGATCCGGGCTATCAGGACATGACCAATGTGCTGCCCTATGACGTCGCGAAAGCGAAGGCGCTGCTCGCCGAAGCCGGCTATCCCAACGGTTTCACCTTCACGATCAAATCCC
Source organism: Rhizobium sp. BK591 (assembly GCF_014195045.1). NCBI lineage: Bacteria > Pseudomonadati > Pseudomonadota > Alphaproteobacteria > Hyphomicrobiales > Rhizobiaceae > Rhizobium > Rhizobium sp. BK591. The sequence goes on along the minus strand of NZ_JACIAZ010000004.1, from coordinate 167,907 downwards.
CGCAGATGGCCTATGCGCCGCGCAGCGCCCAGGTGATGCAGGCGATGTTTGCCGAGATCGGCGTGACGATGAATATCGAACCGACGGAATTTCCGGCGAAATGGGTCCAGGACATCATGAAGGACCGCAACTTCGACATGACGATCGTCGCCCATGCCGAACCGCTCGACATCGACATCTATGCCCGCGATCCCTATTATTTCAATTATAAGAACCCTGCCTTCAACGCGCTGATGAAGAAGGTGCAGGAGACGACCGATCCCGCCGCGCAGAATGCGATCTACGGCGAGGCGCAGAAGATCCTCGCCGAGGACGTGCCGGCGCTCTATCTCTTCGTCATGCCGAAACTCGGCGTCTGGGACAAAAAGCTGAAAGGGCTGTGGGAGAACGAGCCGATCCCCTCCAACGTACTCTCGGGCGTGTCCTGGGACGAGTGAGAGCGGTAGGTTAGGGGCGGGATGTGATGAGGTGAAGGCCTTGGAGAGATCCGACATACATTTGGTCGATATGGCGCGCAGCTCTCTCCCTCCCTCGCCAAGTGAGGTCAATCTGGGCCGGGATTGTCTGGTTTCGCTGGTGGATGGCATTTCTGACACGGGGATCTGCGCCCTGATTGGCTCCTCCCGCCAACTCCAAACTCCGTCTTGCTCGGGCTTGACCCGAGCATCCACACCACATCCATCAACAGCAGTGGCATGGATCCCAGGCTCAAGGCCTGGGATGACGAGTGGAGTTGGCGTTCTCGCCAAACTCGCCGCCGGCGCGTCGGGGGCTCCGCGTGAGGGCGGAGGGGGCGTGCCGCGTTCGATTGCCGCGGTGCTCGATCCGATATGATCACCCTCCTCGCCCGCCGCTTCGCCGGTCTCCTCGTCACGCTCGTCGTCGTCTCGCTGCTGATCTTCGCAGTCATGGACCTTCTGCCCGGCGATCCCGCCTCGATTATGCTTGGCACCTCGGCAACGCCTGAAACGCTTGCGGCACTGCGCCACGATCTCGGGCTCGACCAACCGCTGCTGCTGCGTTACGGGCAGTGGCTGACCGGCGTGATCTCCGGCAATCTCGGCAATTCCCTCACCTATGGCGTGCCGGTCGCGGGTTTGATTCTCGAGCGGCTAACGGTGACGCTGCCGCTGGCGCTGATGGCGATCGCGCTTTCGGTGGCGATTGCCTTGCCGCTCGGCGTGCTGGCCGCTTCGCGCCGCGGCGGTCTCTTCGATATCATCGCAACATTGTTTTCGCAGATCAGCATCGCCGTGCCCGCCTTCTGGGTGGCGCTGCTCCTGATCATCCTGTTTTCGACGATGCTCGGGCTGATGCCGGCCGGCGGCTTCCCCGGCTGGAGCGCCGGTATCCTACAGGCATTGCAGGCGCTCGTTATGCCCGCCGTCGCGCTGGCGATGCCACAGGCGGGCGTGCTGACGCGGGTGGCGCGCTCAGCTGTGCTCGACACCATGCATGAGGATTTTGCCCGCACCGCCGTGGCGAAAGGGCTCTCTCGTCGTGCGGTGCTGTGGCGTCATATCGTGCCGAACGCGCTGATCCCGATCCTCACCATGATCGGGCTGCAATTCACCTTTCTCGTTGCCGGCGCGGTGCTGGTGGAAAACGTCTTCAACCTGCCCGGCCTCGGTCGGCTCGCCCTGCAGGCGCTTTCCCAGCGCGACATCATCGTCATGCAGGATGTCGTGCTGTTCTTCGCAGGCCTCGTCATCGTGATGAACTTCGTCGTCGATCTCTCCTATCTGGCGATTGATCCCAGGATGAGAAAGGCGGCCTGACGATGGCACCGATCGTATCCACCGCCATCACCAGCGGCGGCCGGACCTTTAGACTTAGCCGGCGAATGAACCTGATTTCAGGGGCTGTCATCATCGGCCTGCTGGTTGCCGTGGCGCTGTTGTCGCTTGTGTGGACGCCGCTGCCGCCGGCGAAAATGCAGATCATCCACAAACTGCAGCCGCCGCTTGCCTTCGGCCTGCTCGGCACCGACCAGTTCGGCCGCGACGTGCTGTCGATGCTGATGGCAGGCTGCTGGAATTCACTGTCGATCGCCATTACCGCGGTTATGATCGGCGGGACGCTGGGTTCGATCGCCGGCGTTTCGGCGGCGGCGATCCGCGGTCCGTTCGAAGCGCTGCTGATGCGGATCTGCGACGTCATCTTTGCCCTGCCGCCGATCCTGTCGGCCATGGTGCTCGGCGCCTTTCTCGGGCCGGGACGGTTCACCGCAATCACCGCGATCGCCGTCTTCATGATCCCGGTCTTTGCCCGGGTGACGCTTGCGACCTCGCTACAGGCCTGGAGCCGCGACTATGTGACGGCGGCGCGCGCGATCGGCAATACGCGCCTGACCATTTCGCTGCGCCATGTGCTGCCGAATATCATGAGCCAGATCATCGTCCATGGCGCCATCCAGCTGGGGCTGGCGATCCTGACCGAAGCGGGTCTCAGCTTCCTCGGTCTCGGCATGGCGCCGCCGGCGCCGACCTGGGGCCGTATGCTTGCCGATGCACAAACCTATCTGGCGCTCGCCCCCTGGCTGGCGATCCTGCCCGGTCTTGCCATCGCGCTCACCGTCTTCGGCTTCAACATGCTCGGCGACGGTTTGCGTGATTTGCTCGACCCGCGCGAGGCGAGCCGCTGATGTCCTCCCAAGACGAAAAGCCCGAAAGACCATGCCATGACCGAAACCGACCTTACCATCCGCGAACTCAGGCAGCGCTTCGCCGATAAGAGCCTCTCTCCCCTCGATTATTGGCTCGCCCTGGAAGACCATATCGCCGCTTGGGAGCCTTCGATTTCGGCACTCTACCTCTACGATCCGGAATCGGCGCGCGCGCAGGCGAAAGCTTCGACCGAGCGCTGGTCGAAGGGCGAAATGCTTGGCGCCCTCGACGGCATCCCGGTGACGCTGAAAGAGTTGATCGCCACCAAGGGCCAACCGGTGCCGCTCGGCACGAAGGCGATGGAACTGATACCGGCTGACGCCGATGCGCCGGCCGCCGCCCGGCTGCGGGAAGATGGCGCAGTGATCTTCGCCAAGACCACCTGCCCGGATTACGGCATGCTGTCCTCCGGGCTTTCGAGCTTTCATCCTCTCAGCCGCAATCCCTGGGACACTACACAGAATCCCGGCGGATCGAGCGCCGGGGCCGCAGCGGCCGCAGCGGCCGGCTACGGGCCGCTGCATATCGGCACCGATATCGGCGGCTCAGTGCGCCTTCCCGCCGGCTGGACCGGCATCTTCGGCTTCAAGCCGAGCCATGGGCGCATTCCGGCCGATCCCTATTATGTCGGGCGCTGCGTCGGGCCGATGGCGCGCACGGTCGAGGATGCGGCCTTTTCGATGGCAACGCTGTCGCGGCCGGACTGGCGCGACGGCACCAGCCTGCCGCCGAACGATTTCAACTGGATGGATCTTGACATCGACATGTCGGGCATGACGATCGGGTTGATGCTCGATGCCGGCTGCGGGCTTGCGGTGGAGGACGAGATCAGGGTCTCGGTCGAAGCGGCGGCGAGATGCTTCGAGAAGGCCGGCGCGACCATTGTATCAGTCCAGCCGGTGCTGACACGCGCGATGCTGGATGGGCTCGACAATTTCTGGCGGTCCCGGCTTTGGGGCGATATCGCCGATCTCGACGAAGAACGCCGCGACAGCATCCTGCCCTATATCAGGGATTGGGCGAAGGGCGGCGCCGACATCCGCGGCGTCGATGCGGTCAAGGGGTTCAACCAGACGATCGAAATGCGCAAGAGCTGCGGACGGCTGTTCACCGAGATCGACGCCCTGCTTTCGCCGACCAATCCGATCATCTCCTATCCGGCCGAATGGGCATCGCCGACCAATGATCCGGCCCTGCCCTTCGAGCATATCGCTTTCACGGTGCCGTGGAACATGTCGGAGCAGCCGGCCGCCTCGATCAATTGCGGTTTCTCTCGCTCGGGCATGCCGATCGGCCTGCAGATCGTCGGGCCGCGCTTCGACGACATGCTGGTGCTGAGACTATCGAAAGCCTTCGAGGACTGGACGGGCGGCGTGAGATCCTGGCCGCAGCCGCCGGATATCTGATCAGCTGATCGGCCGGCGATAACCGGTCGGCTGTTCGTAGAGCCAGCCGATGCGTTCGACGGCAGCCTCGAAATTCTCGCGCGCCACCGTCATGCTATGGCCGTTGGCGTGGAGGATGGTTTCCGGATCCTCGAAGAGGGCGACATGGCCCTTCCAGAATACCAGGTCGCCGCGGCGGATGTCGGAGCGGTCGATCGGCTCGCCGAGGCCCGCCGCCTGCATGTCGGTATCGCGCGGTGCGGCTCTGCCTGTCATCAGCATCGCCAGCTGGACGAGACCGGAGCAATCGATGCCGAGGCCGGACCGTCCGCCCCAGAGATAGGGCGTTTCCAGGAAACGGGCTGCGATGCCGACATAATCGGCGCCGTCGAGCGCGCCGATCGGCTGGACATGCTTGGCGAAGATCGCCGTCCCGTCCTCGAGCACGACATAGCGATTGCCGCGCGCTTCCGCCTCGCCGGCGACGTGAACGCGGCTTCCCATCGACAGGATGGCCTGGTGGGGCTTGCGCAGTTCCGGTTCCGGATAGAGGAAGCTGCGCTGCACGGTGACGATATGGGTCGGCGCCGGCCTGCCTTCCACGAGCGCGTCTGCCTCGATATAACCGACATAGCCGTCCGAGGCGGCTTTCACCCAGCACCAGCCGTCGGCGCGATCGAAAACCGTCACCTCTTCGCCGAGGAGCAGCTCGGTATCGATGCCGCGCGCAAGATCCGGTGCGGGCCGCAACGCTGCCACCGGAACGGCGACGCGCGCCGCCGCACCTTCCACGAAGCGCAAAGCCTCTACCTTGCCTTCAAGCCCCGCTTCCGCGAGATCCGGCCTGTAGGCATGCAGGCGGCGGTCGAGCATCGTCATTGGCATTCCTTTCAGAGCGGCAGCCGGCGGCCCTGATCCCGCACGAGATCGCCGAGCTTTTCCAGATAAAGCGCGCCGCCGACGGTGCGCTTGATGATCACGTTGCGCCGGTCGGCATCGTCGCGCACGCGATCGACCAGACCCATCTCGCCCATCGTATCCAAGGCGCGGGTGATGACCGGCTTGGTGACCTCAAGCGTGGCGGCAAGCCCGCGCACCGTGTGCGGCGGCGGCACCAGATAAATATGCAGCAGGATCGCCATTTGGCGCAACGTCAAATCGCGGTCGTCGTGGCGGACCTGATCGAGCGCCACGCCATGCCAGAGCCCCAGCGCCTGCGAGGCGGTCAGTTCGATCGGCACGGCCCCTCCGGAAGATCGTTACGCTAACGTTCCATTTTCCGGCAGTTGCCATACACATGCAAGGGCGGCCGGGAACTGCCGCATGGCAAGGTGAATAAAATTTTAATGATCGGCGGCGAGGCGCAGCGCGTGAACACGCGACGCCTCAGCGCCTTTTGCGCATGGCCTCAGCGCAGGCTCTGACGAATATGGTGAAAGAGTGCGCGGATCGCCTGTGCCTCGCCACCGCCCGGCGAATGCGGCCGTTCGGACTGGGCCCAGCCGTAAATGTCGAAATGCGCCCAGCTCTTCGTCTTGCTGACGAAACGCTTGAGGAAAAGGGCCGCGGTAATTGCCCCCGCCATGCCACCGGCCGGGGCATTGGTGAGGTCGGCGAACTTGGCGCGGATATCCTTTTCGTAGCCGGAATAGAGCGGCAGTCGCCAGATCGGATCATCGGTTTCCAGGCTCGCTTCGGTCAGGTCATGCGCCAGATTGGCGTCATCGGTGAAGAACGGCGGGAGATCCGGACCCAACGCAACGCGGGCTGCACCTGTCAGCGTCGCCATGTCGATCAGCAGCTCGGGCTCTTCCTCATCGGCATAGGCCAGCGCATCGGCAAGGATCAGACGGCCTTCGGCGTCGGTATTGTCGATCTGGACGGTCAGACCCTTGCGGCTCCGGTAGATGTCGCCGGGGCGGAAGGCATTGGACGAGATGGCATTTTCGACCACGGGCACGATGACGCGCAGGTCGACCTTCAGCTTGGCGTCCATGATCATCAGGGCAAGCCCCATCACATTCGCCGCGCCGCCCATATCCTTCTTCATCAAGAGCATGGAGGCCGCAGGCTTGATGTCGAGACCGCCGGTATCGAAGCAGACGCCTTTGCCGACCAGCGTCACCTTGCGATGACCCTTCTTGCCCCAGCGCAGCTCGAGAAGGCGCGGCGCGTCGGCACTGGCGCGGCCGACGGTATGGACCAGCGGAAAGTTCTGCGTGAGCAGGTCGTCGCCCGATATTACCGATACCTCCGCCTTGTAATGTGCGGCCAGGCCACGGAAAACGGCCTCGAGCTGGTTCGGCCCCATGTCGTTCGTCGGCGTATTGATGAGGTCGCGGGCGAGAAAGACGCCGGCAAGCTGGCGCTTGATGTCGGCGCCATCGGCATCGCGGGGGATCATCAGCGTCGCCGCTGGTGATTTTTCGGATTTGTAACGATCGAAACGGTAGCTGCCGAGCCCGAAGCCGAGAGCGAGGCGATTGGCCGTCAGCGGCGCGGTTTCGATGTGCCAGTCGCCGGCCGGCAGCGTGCGGGCGAGCCTGCCGGTGATGTAAGGCTGCTCGGAGGGATTGGTGCCGAGACCGTAAAGCGCGCCGCCGAGATGGCCTTCGGCCGTCGGGATCAACAGCAGCGACCCGCTTTCGGCCTTATAGCCCGCCCTGCGCGCCCAATCGAGCGCGATCGGATCGATCGTGCCGGTTTCGATATGGGCAGGCGTGACGGCAAAGATCGGCAGCGTCGAACCGCCCTTCGTGTTGAATGGGGTCGGTCTTTCGATGAACTGATAGGGGGCCATGATTGTCCTTCGGCGGTCGTAAGGAATCGTTCCTTAACGGTCTGTTAGGGTTAACAGACTATTGCTGGAGCGAAGATTGCGTCAAACCTTTCCCTGTTCCGCTTCGAGGTCAGGCGCCGATTTCGAAATCAGGAACGCGTCATGCCTGCCTCACTCGCCACCACATTCACGAATCGTATCCTGCAGGGTGCGGCGGCATCGCTGCTCGTCCTTGCCCTTGCCGGCTGTTCGACGACCAAGGACCGGATGACCACAGGCTCGGTGCCGAAGCTCACCAAGCCGGTTGAAGAGATGGACGCGACAGAACTGCGCTCGGCGACGGACCGGCTCGGCCAGGCCTATGAAAAAAATCCGCGCGATCCCATCACCGGCGTCAGCTATGCCAATCTGCTGCGGATGAACGGCCGCGACACGCAGGCGCTCGCCGTCATGCAGCAGGTGGCGATCGCCAACCCGGGCGACCGTACCGTGCTGGCCGCCTATGGCAAGGCACAGGCAGCGGCCGGTCAGTTCCAGCAGGCACTCGACACGATCGGCCGCGCCCAGACGCCGGACCGTCCGGACTGGAGACTGATCTCGGCCGAAGGCGCGATCCTCGATCAGATGGGCCGGGCAAGCGATGCCCGGCAGCGCTACCGCGACGCGCTCGACATCCAGCCGAACGAGCCTTCCATTCTGTCCAACCTCGGCATGTCTTACGTGCTGACCGGCGATCTGCGCACGGCCGAAACCTACCTGCGCTCCGCCGCCGGCCAACCCACGGCCGACAGCCGCGTCCGGCAGAACCTTGCCCTCGTCGTCGGCCTGCAGGGACGCTTCCCGGAAGCCGAGCAGATCGCGCGGCGCGAACTTTCGCCGCAGCAGGCCGATGCCAACGTCGCCTATCTCAGAGGGATGCTGTCGCAGCAGAATTCCTGGCAGAAGCTCGCCGCCAAAGACAAGACGCCGGGCGACAGCAATACGAACTGACCGGATCTCCTCCAAGCTTGAGAGCACCCGAAGTCAATCGCGCGACATCCTACCGATCACTCACGCCCGCAAGAATGAGCCGTAGGCCGAGGCCGGCCATGACGGCACCTGCCGTGCGGTCGATCCAGTGCTTGGCGGCAAGATAGAGCCGCCGCGGGTGGCGTGCCGAAAAGGCAAGGGCGACGATCGAATACCAGCCCGCCTCCACGGCGAAGACACCGAGTGGCAGCGCCACAATGAGACTGAACGGAACCGTCCTCGGCAGAAGTGCGGCAAAGATGCTGGCATAGACGATAATGGTCTTCGGGTTGCTGATCTGGGTCAGCAGCGCGGTCACGAAGCTGCGCATGGGCGCGCGATTGCCGTTGGCGGCATCGGAGATCTCGAGCGGCTGACCGGCACTCCTCCAGATATTGACGGCGATATAGACGAGATAGGCGCCGCCAGCGACCTTCAGCAGGACATAGAGCCATTCGAATTGCGACAGCAGCGCCGTCAGGCCGGCAAGCGCCAGGACCGCAAAAACGACGCCGCCGGCGCCCATGCCGAGTGCCGCCGCGAGACCATCCAGCCGTGAGCGCGAGATGGCAATCCTGGAAACGACGACGAAGCTCGGGCCGGGGCTCATCGCACCGACCACCAAGGCTGCCATGATGCTGATGAAAATGCCTGCAGAAGACATCGGAGAACCTCCCTTTGGATTGAATGAGCGCCAGGGGGCCTGCGGTTGCATCCGCGCCTGCGATAGTCTCTCATCCCGTTTACCAGCTATGCCGGCGCCGGTCACGCGCGTTGGCTGACTGCGGATCAGACCAATAGTCCTTGATGCACATCGCCTTCTGCCGAAAGCGGTAGCCTGTTTCCAGCTCAACCGTCAGAACTTGTCTGCCACCTGGATGCCAGCCGGACCGAGAATGACGGCGATCAGCACCGGCAGGAAGAACAGGATCATTGGCACCGTCAGTTTCGGCGGCAGGGCGGCCGCCTTCTTTTCCGCTTCGTTCATGCGCTCATCGCGTCCTTCCTGGGCGAGAACGCGCAGCGCCTGCGCGACCGGCGTGCCGTAGCGATCGGCCTGGATCAGCGCCTGAGTTACCGAGCGTACCAGCTCGATCTGGGTGCGGGTGGCAAGATTTTCGAGCGCCACGCGGCGATCCGGCAGGAAGGAGAGCTCGGCCGTGGTCAGCACCATCTCCTCGGCGAGCGCCGGCGACTGCTCGCCGAGTTCTTCCGACACGCGCCGCATCGCGGCCTCGATCGAGATGCCGGATTCGACGCAGATCAGCATCAGGTCCAGCGCATCCGGCCAAGCGCGCTTGATCGAGTGCTGGCGCTTGCCCATGCGGTTCGAGATATAGATGTTGGGCGCGTAGAAACCGAGATAACCGATGCCGATGACGGCAAAGAGGCGGATGGGCATGCCCCGTCCGGCGAGATTGCCGAGGCCGAAGACCCAGACGGCGGCAAGCGTCGAGAAGAGGAAGGGCAGCAGGAAACGCGCCACGAGGAAGGTATTCAGCGCATTCTCCGAACGGAGACCGGCGGCGCGCAGCTTGTTGACCGTATTCTCGTCGACGAGCGCCTTACGCAGATTGAAACGCTCGACGATCTGGCGGACCGAGCGGTTGTTCTGGCTCCTGAGTGAGGCTTTGCCAGCGCCGGTTTCCATGTTCATGCGGGCGCGTTCGCGGGCGCGGATCTGCTCGCGCTCGGTCGAAACGGCCTTCATGCGCTTGTTGAGATCGCCGCGCTCGAAAAATGGAATGGCGATCGTGTAAAAGGTGGCGAAGACGGCGATCGCGACGAAGAGCGCAATCAGCATGCTCGGATTGGTCAGCGTTGCGGCAAGATCCTGCGACATGGTGCTTCCTTCCGGCTAGATGTCAAAATTGACCATGTTACGCATGACGAAGATACCGATCGACATCCAGATCGCAGAGACGCCCATGATGAAATGGCCACGCGGATCGGTGAAAAGGATCATCATGTAGTTCGGCGAGGTGAGGTAGACGAGAGTCGCGACGATGAAGGGCAGAGCGCCGATGATGACGGCAGACGCCTTGGCTTCCATCGAGAGCGCCGAGACCTTGGCTTTCATCTTCCTGCGCTCACGCAGCACCTTGGAGAGGTTGCCGATCGCTTCCGACAGATTGCCGCCAGCCTGCGACTGGATGGCGATGACGATGGCGAAGAAGTTGACTTCCTGGAGCGGCATGTGGGTCGTCATACGGGCGCAGGCGTCGGGGATGCTGAGTCCCACCTGCTGCGCCTCGATCACCCGCAGGAACTCGCTCTTGACCGGTTCTGTGCCTTCGGTTGCGATGAGACGGATCGCATCGTTGAGCGGCAGCCCCGATTTGATCGAGCGGGTGATGACGTCAAGCGCATTGGGGAGCTCGTTGAGAAACTTGTTCTGGCGGCGCTTGATCAGGAAACCGAGGATCCAGCGCGGCAGGCCGAGACCGGCGACAACGGCGATACCGACCATGACCATCAAGGAAGTACCGACGACCAGGGCCACGAGCAGCAACACGCAGGCGAAGATGGCGCTGAAGAGATAGAATTTCGCCACCGAGATCGACAGGCCGGCCTGCACCAGCCGGGATTTCAGCGACAGGGTTTTCTTGGTCTTTTCGTGCTGGCGCTTTTCCAGATCCTTCAGATTGTCCTGCACCGATTTGCGGCGCTTCGACAGCTCCTGTACCCGATCGCGGGCAGCCTTGACCTTGACCCGGTCGCTTTCGGCCGATTTGACGCGGTTGATACGGCTTGCCGATTTCTTGTCGGCCTCGATCCGGGAAAACATCAGGGTATAGGCGACCGCCGCCGCGGAGACGGCGGCGAGGACGACGATTGCCAGCACTATCGGATCGAACCCGAACATATCTCGCCTATTCCTTCGTTTTCGCTTCCATCGCGTCGAGGGCGGCGGCAAGGCGCTTTTCCTCGTTGAAGTAGCGGGCGCGATCCCAGAAATGCGGCTTACCGACGCCGGTCGACATGTGCCGGCCGATCAGGCGGCCGCCCGCATCCTCGCCTTCGATCTCGTAGCGCATAAGGTCCTGAGTGATGATGACGTCGCCTTCCATGCCGATCACCTCGGTGATCTGGGTGATGCGGCGCGAACCGTCGCGGAGGCGCGCCGCCTGGATGACGACGTCGACCGAGGTGGAGATGATCTCGCGCACCGTCTTTGCCGGCAGGGTGAAGCCGCCCATGGCGATCATCGATTCGATACGGCTCAGGCATTCGCGTGGCGTATTGGCGTGGATGGTGCCCATCGAGCCGTCGTGACCGGTGTTCATCGCCTGCAAGAGGTCGAAAACTTCAGGTCCACGCACTTCGCCGACGATGATACGCTCGGGACGCATGCGCAGGCAGTTCTTGACGAGATCGCGCATGGTGATCTCGCCCTCGCCTTCGATATTTGGCGGGCGCGTTTCGAGACGGACGACATGCGGCTGCTGCAGCTGCAGTTCAGCCGTATCCTCGCATGTGATGACGCGCTCGTCCCTGTCGATATAATTGGTGAGGCAGTTCAGAAGCGTCGTCTTGCCCGAGCCGGTGCCGCCCGAAATGACGACGTTGCAGCGCACGCGCCCGATGATCTGCAGCACGGTCGCGCCTTCCGGCGTGATCGCGCCGAAACGGACGAGCTGATCGAGCGTCAGCTTGTCCTTCTTGAACTTGCGGATGGTGAGCGCCGGTCCGTCGATCGACAGCGGCGGCGCGATGACGTTGACGCGCGAACCGTCAGGCAGGCGTGCGTCGCAGATCGGGCTCGATTCGTCGACGCGGCGGCCGACCTGGCTGACGATGCGCTGGCAGATGGAGAGAAGCTGCGCATTGTCGCGGAAGCGGATTTCCGATTCGATCGTCTTGCCGCCGACTTCGATGAAGGTCTGACCGGCGCCGTTGACCATGATATCGGCGATATCGTCGCGCGCCAGCAACGGCTCCAGCGGGCCGTAGCCGAGCACGTCGTTGCAGATATCCTCGAGCAGCTCTTCCTGCTCGGAGATCGACATCGCGAAATTCTTGATGGTGATGATGTCGTTGACGATGTCGCGGATTTCCTCGCGCGCGCTTTCGCCGTCGAGCTTGGAAAGCTGCGAGAGATCGATCGTATCGATCAGCGCGGAAAAGACCTGCGCCTTGGTGTCGTAATATTCATCGGTGCGGACGGGGCGCTTGCGCTGCGGCGTCTGCATCGGCGGCGGCGTCACCTGCTGGCGAGCGGGCTCGCGCGACGGTTCGACCAGAACGGAGGGTGAAGAGGCCGCGGGGACGGCGGCCGGAGCCGGCGGCGGGGGAGCAATCGCCCCTCCGGCCTTTCCGAAACCTTCGTTTCCGCGTTTTCCAAACATACCGCTCGATCCAATCTGCTCTATCTTTTTGTCTTCACGCAATTCCGGACGCAAAACCGCTGTTGCTGGAATTGCTCTTTGTCTACTTGCGCTTCAGGAGGCCCAGCAGGCCGCCCTTCTTCGCCTTCTTGATCGCGACACGGCCGGTGACGATGTGCGATATCTGCGAAAAGGTTTCCGCCGTCGGCGATTTCGGGTCGACTTCCGAGATCATCCGGCCGCTATTGGCGGCATTGCCGAAAAGATTGATGTCGAAGGGGATGATCGCGATCGGATCGATCTCCAGCGGTTCACAGAAATCCGACGGCGAAATCTCCGGACGTTTCGGCATGCCGACCTGATTGAGGATGAGATGCGGCGGCTTGTCGTTTGGCCGCATCTTGCGTAGCGCATCCAGCATGTTCTTGGCGTTGCGCAGGTTGGCGAGATCAGGAACCGCTGTGATGACCACCTCGTCGACGCTCGACAGCACCGACCGCGTCCATTCCGACCATGCATGCGGCACATCGAGCACGGTAACGGGCGCACTGCGCTGCAGGACATCGAGCACCGGCTGGAAGGCCTGGCCGTCAAAATCGTAGGCGCGGTCGAGCAGCGAGGGTGCGGCAAGCAGGGAAAGATGCTGGGAACACTTCGTCAGCAGGCGATCGAGGAAGACCTCGTCGAGACGATCAGGCGCGAAGACCGCTTCCGCGATGCCCTGCGCCGGATCCTGGTCGAAGTCGATGTTGGCCGTGCCATAGGGCAGATCGAGATCAGCGAGGATCGTCTCGGTGGAGAAGAGATTGGAAATGCCGAAAGCGCAATTATGCGCGATGGTCGAAGCGCCGGTGCCACCCTTCGAACCAATGAAGGCGATGCTGCGGCCGAGCGGCTCGGCTTCCGGATCGACGAAGATCGAGGCCATCGCCGCCAGGATATCAGGCATGGCGACGGGCTGGACCATGTATTCGGAAATGCCGTTGCGGATCAGCTCGCGATAAAGCCCGATATCGTTGTAATAACCGATAATGACGACTTTGGTCGTCGGATCGCAGACGGCAGCGAGCGGCGCGAGTTCGCCGAGCAGGTTTGCGGCATTGGTCTTGCTCTCGAGGATGATGAGGTTCGGGGTCGGGGCGCCGGAAAACATATTGGCGGCAGCGGCAATGCCGCCGCTGGTGATGCGCATGCTGACCTTCGCCACGCGCCGATCATTGGCGCAGCGTTCCATGACCTGCTGCAGGGCCTCGCTCTCACAGAAGGCGTGGACGGAGATACGCGGCAGCGGCCGCATATTTTCCAGATCCGCCATGCGCACCGCCTCATCGGCGATGCGAAGCTCGCTGGGATTCCTGATTTCGTATTCGATCGCGCTCATCGTCCCGTTCCGCCTCAGAAGCCGCTGTTGCTGTCGGCGATATCTTCGATCGTCGACGTCGTCGTCCGGTATTCCTGGATGGCATTGTTGCGCCGCTGCGCATCGATCGGGGTCATGCCGCGGGGCGCCACCAGATCCTCCGGATTGGCGATCTGGGCGGCAAGGTTGTTCTGCGAGGCGCAGCCGAAATTATAGTAATTCTGGTTGGTCAGATCGCTCGAGATGTCCTTCGGCCACTGGCCGCATTGCGTGGTGACCGCAGTGGTGCCGGTAAAACTCAGCCGGATCGGCGCCGCATCGCCTGAACCGGCAGCGGCATAGGAGGTGTTGACGATTTTCGAGCTTGCGATCCCCCTCGAGGCCAGTTCGGCGCGGACCTGGTTGCGCAGCTGGTAGGCCGCCGCCGAATTGGGCGAACCTTGCGGCGACAGCACGTAAACCGGGCCTGAGGCGCGCATGCGGTAGTTTGCGGCAAAACCGCGAATAAGGTCGCGCTGCGCGATGGTCAGGCGGCGATCGGTCGAGGCGACGGGTATATCCACCGTCTGCTCCGCTTCCGTCACGATGATCGGGTGACGGGCGCGGTAATCGTCGGGGATGCCGCCTGTTGTCAGCTGGTCATGGGGGCCGGCGCATCCGGAAAGGATCGCCACCGAAACGCCGGCTGCCGCCAGAAGCGCCTTCGAGAGTCCGAGGCGGGGTGTCGTCGAATTCATATGGGCCATCGCCTGATCTCTGTTTTGTGCCATTGCTGCCGATCGTGCCCCGCTCATTTGTAGATGAACCCGATCGAGCCGTGGAACTGCGCGTCGGCGACGGGTGCCTCGCGGCGGCCATAGACCTTGTTGACACGGTTGAGGAAGAAGGTCGCACCGTCATTCTCAGGGCTGAAATTGTCGTCCGGCCGGTTGAGCTGATTGCGTGCCACCGGACGCACCAGATAGGGCGTTGCGATGATGACGAGCTCGGTTTCCTGACGCTCGAAACCCTTCTGGCGGAAGAGCGTCCCGAGCAGCGGGATCTTCGAGACGCCGGGCGTGCCGCCCATCGTCTGAGAAACATTGTCGCGGATCAGGCCGGCCAGCGCGATCGAGCCGCCCGACGGCAGTTCCACCGAAGTCTCCGCCGAACGGCGCTGGTAGGTGGCGTTGCCGCTGCCGGCCACCGGCTCGGAGACATTGGTCTTAATCTGCAGGCTGATTCGTCCCGAGGACAGCACGACCGGCTTGAAGGCCAGGTTGATACCGTAGTTGAACGGCGTGACGGTGACGTTGCCGTCGCTGTCGGTCGTCGAATAAAGCTGCTGGCCACCGGAATTGAAGGTCGCGGCCTGGCCCGATATCGCCGTCAGCGTCGGCTCGGCGAGCGTCTTGACGACTTTGGCCTGTTCCAGCGCGTTGAGGTAGGTCGAAATGTCGTATTTGCCGATCGAGCTCTTGAAGAGCGCCGCCAGGCCGCCTCCAACCGTCGATGTCGCGACGTCGGCGCTCGGACTGCCGAGTTGGGCGACGGTCATTCCAGAAGAACTGGAAACCAGATTGTCGAAGCCGAGTTGCTTCAGCACCTCGCGGCGAACCTCGGCGATCGTCACCTTGAGGGTGACCTGATCCTCACCCTCGATCTGCAAGAGATTGACGACCTGCGAGGTCTGACGGCCTTCGGCAAAGAGCGCCACCGAGCTGTCGCCGCCGGTGCCGGATGCCGTCTCGGTTCTGGTCGTCGCCTCGCCGCCTTTCAGGAAGACCTGCGCCAGATCGGCTGCCTGCGTGGCATCCTGCGGCGTGCGCACGGTGCCGGTCAGCACGATATTGTCGGAGACGATTTCGACGTTGATGCGGGAGTCGGGAATGAAGCGGCGGAGATTGACTTCGAGACCGGAGACGTCGCGCTCGATCTCGATGTCGAGATTGACGATCTCCTGCCCGCCGGCGCCGAAGACAAAGATATTGGTTTGGCCGACCTTCTTGCCGAACAAGTAGATTCGCCGCGAGGTGCGGGTCACGGCATCGGCCATGGTCGGATCGGATACGAGGATATCGTGCGCATCCTCCGGCAGATCGACGACGACGGCCTTGTTCAGCCCGAGCTTCAGCCGACGATGGGCATCAGGGCCGGTCTGCGAGATGCGGATCAGACTTTCGGAATCGGCACGCGCCTCGCCTGCCCCGAGAACTGGAACGAACGAGGCCGGCACTATACCGGAGACGCCGATTACCAGCGAGAGGCAACCTGTCAGGAGAAGTCCGCCGCGCCGCGTTGAATTGCCCATTTGCACGTCCTTTTACTCCGCCTTCGGTGCTGCGCTGGCATCCGTGACGATGGCGCCTGATTTGATGACCTGAATGATCGCACTGCCGTTGTCGCCGCTCAGGAGATAGTCGGCTGCACTGGTATCCTGCTCCTGCGCATCGGCGACCGAGCGCAGCGCCAGCGACAGCCGGTCCGCCATCTGCTGGGCGACGGCGAGAACCTTCGTCTGGTCGGGCGTGAGCTCGAGCGTCGCGGTCGTGCCTACCACCGATTTCGAACCGTCGTCCTTTTCCTGGATCTGCTGGTCGATGGCGAGAACGCGGACATTGCTCAGCACGGTTTCGGTTATGAGCTTGTCGGCCTCAGCGCCCTTGCGGACCATGATGACGTCGACACGGTCGTTCGGCAGGATGAAACCGCCGGCGCCTGTTGCCACCGATATCTCGGTCGCGACGGCGCGCTTGCCGGCCGGCAACAGTGAGGAGAGGATGCGGCTGTTGGAATCGGCAACCTTTTCCGGCCGGATCGGTTCGCCTTCGAAGATCGGAAGACGCACGACGGCGCCCTGCAGATCCTTGATCGCATCCGGCTTGTCGGCTTCGGTGATGAGGCCCGGGACGACACCGCCTTGCGGCCAGGCCATCCAGTGTATCGACTTTTCATCCAGCCTTGCGCCGACCGGCAGATTGGCGCTCGAGACGAGGATGTTGACGGTCGGTTCCTTCTCGATGACCGACTGGACCTGGGTGACGACACCACCACGGCCTGCCATCTGCATCGCCAAGAGGCCGGCAAGGCCGGCCGCCACCACGGCGACAGCTAGGATTATAAGGCGGGCCGGTTTCATCGATCATTCCTCAGGGCACGATATGTTCGCCCTGCAGAATGCTCAGCAATTGGTATAATTATGGTTAATGGAACGCTTACATTTTAAGTTAACGAGCATTTAAAATGCCGTTATTTCAGGCTTTCCAACGCGGCGAGGAACAGCGGCGACGAAGGAAAGGCCATGAAGCCGCCGATCGCGATCGCGATGCCGTAGGGGATCTTCTTGGCGAGAAGGACCGAATTCGGAACCGGCAGGCCGATGGCCAGGATGGTGTTCGATTGCGCTCTCACCAGCAAGATCAGCAAGGTGATCAGGCCGCCGATGGCGGCGACATCAAGCATCAGGAAGGCGAGGGATTGGTTCAGGCCGAACCAGAGAGCGGTGGCGCTCAACAGTTTGGCGTCGCCGCCGCCCATCACATTGAATGCAAAAAGAGCGAAGCAGACGCAAAAGACGATGGCAGCGGCCGCAAGATGCATGCCGATCGCACCCAAGGCCAGGCCAGAGAGCGGTGCAAGGAGGAAGAAGAAAACAATGAGGATCAGAGATACGCGGTTCGGGATCGTCATGGTGAACAGATCCGAGAACGCGGCCATAGCGAGGCAGAATGGCAGTATCACGAAGACTGCAGTTGCGATCATGCGTATACCCCGATCGTGACTTGATGCGAAAAGGCTCACGGCCGTTCAGCCTGTGAGCCCACTCGATAGATCGGTCAGAGCGAATCCGGCCGTATTATTGGTCGCCGCCCGACGGCCTTTGTCTTAGTTCGACGCGGTAACGCCGGTATTCATCTTGGTGCTGAGATTGTTGAACGTGGTGCTGATGCTGTTGCCCAGGCTCGTTGCGCCGGTGATGAGCGCTACGGAAATGAGAGCGGCGATCAGGCCGTATTCGATTGCGGTCGCGCCGGATTCGTCCTTCAGAAAACGGCTAAAAAGCTTGGTCATGGTAACTCCTAACTCCAGTTGATGTTCAGCACGTCCGCCAACTGTTGCCGTTGATCGGATGACTGCAACCTAGCGAATGGCCGTTTCCATCGGCTTAAGGAAAAGAGTTAACGAGATGCGAATGAGGCAACAGGCCTTTGTAGAGTCAGTATTTTCTTGCACACTTACCTCAATATTTAATGATATTCCTGGAATAACAGGTGCGTTCATCCGGAAATAGCGCAGATTCCACCTCCAACCGAGACGTGTACCACTCTAAACCCGTGCCAAATCGGATCATTGCGCTTCATCTCGGAACAGGATGCCAGGCTTAAGGCTTCGTTCACCATTTTTTTCCATTCTATGCGGATATTGCGCTGTGATCGTGAAAGAGGACCAAATGTCATCGAGCGGCAAAACCATTTTCTTTGCCGGCATGATCGCCGTTTTCGGTGTTTCGGGAGTTTCCGCGGCCGCAGACGATGACATGCTGCGTGTTTATATGGATCACGCGCGCGTATTGAAACTCGACCGCCCCGTCAGCAAGGTCATCGTCGGCAACGCCAAGGTCGCCGATGCGACCGTCGCCGACGCCAAGACCATCGTGCTGACGGGACGCAGCTTCGGCACCACCAATCTGGTCCTTCTCGATGCCGACGGCAATGCGATCCTCGACGAACGCATCCTGGTGTCGATTGACGAAGGCAATACGGTGCGCGTCTATCGGCAGACCGAGCGCTCCGTGCTGTCGTGCACGCCGAATTGCGAGCAGCACGCACAGCAAGCGACCACCGCCGCCGCCTCGCCCTGATCGGTTTACTTCAGTTCTTCGACCATTCGTTAAAATCGTCGTGTCAGGTTGAAACGGAAAATCAACGAACGGCTCCTAGTGTGGCGGACGGAGAATGTCGCTCGGATCCAGGTAATGACGGTAATTGATCAGAAGACGGATAAAGCGCGCGTCTCCGCGCCAATCCGTTTCTCATGGTTTCGCGGTCTCGCCCGTTCGCGCGATGGCGCAGCGGCGATCGAATTCGCCCTGCTCGCCATTCCCTATTTTCTGGTGATTTTCGCAATCCTCGAAACCTTCGTCGCCTTCGCCGCCGAGGAACTCGTGTCCAACGCCGTCGATACGATGAGCCGCCGGATGCGGACCGGGCAGATCACCTACAATCTCGGCCGCACGACCGATATGAACCAGGCGCAATTCCGCCAGGCTTTCTGCGATGAAATCTCGATCCTGATCAGCTGCTCGGCGAGCGAGGTCGCCACGCCGAGCAAGCTGTATCTGGATGTACAGACGTTCAGCACTTTCTCGGCCATTCCGACGACGATCCCCAAGCTTTCCACCGACAGATATGCCGACATCAACCCGGCTGCCTTCAAATACGCGCCAGGTGGCGCCGGCACCATCAACATGGTGCGCGCCTACTACCGCTGGGAAATCATCACGGATCTGGTCAGGCCCTATATCACCACGATACGTCCCTCCGACGGTTCGATGCCCAGCCAATATCTGATCGTCGCGACCGCGGCCTTCCAGAACGAGCAGTATCCATAATGGCGCTGCGCAACCCATTCACCAGACTCGTACTGACGGCGCGGCGACTCATCCGAGACCGCAAAGGTGCCGGAGCGATCGAATTTGCGATCCTCTTTCCCGTACTCGTCATGCTCTATATCGGTGCTTTCGAAATCACGATCGGCCTCAGCGTCAGCAAGCGTGTGACGCGCGCCGCGGGGTCGGTGGCCGACCTCATCACCCAGCAGCAGTCTGTCACCAAGAGCGCGCTCGCGCAGATGCCATCGGTCGCAACCACGATCTTCGTGCCCTACAGCGCGACGACGCTGACGATGAAGATCACCGGGATTACCATCGACGCCGGCGCCAATGCGAAAGTGCTCTGGTCCTGGGCCCAGGACGGGACTGTGCCCTATGCCAAGAACGCCACAGTGAGCAACGTGCCGTCTGACATGAAGACGGCAAACAGCTTCCTGGTCCGCACCGAGGTCAGCATTCCCTATACGATGTTCCTGTTCGCGCCGAACTTCATGCCGGACGGCATGCGCACGATCACCATCAGCCGCAGCTATTACTATCGCCAGCGGCAAGGCGACTCGATCCCCTGCGGCGACTGCTGACCGCCCTTCCCTTCTTCTCTGCGAAGTGTTGAAGCGTCCTTTGCGCGTCTGAAACAGATGCGCGGCGCTGCAATTTGCCAAGCCGGCCCCAGCATTATATGGCTGGATCTCAACCGCCTTCGATATTGCGGCGATCGGCTCTTTCGGGTGTAAAATGGCGCGTGCCTTTCTTTTCGTTCTGGATTCCTTCGGCGTCGGCGGGGCGCCGGATGCGGCGGCCTATGGTGACGAGGGCGCCGATACGCTCGGCCATATCGCCGAGTTCTGCGCCGCCGGAGCCGGAGACCGCGCTGGTTTGCGCGAAGGACCGCTTTCCCTGCCCAATATGTCGGAACTCGGGCTCATGCAGATCGCGCGATCCGCCTCAGGCCGTTTTCCGGCCGGCATGCCTATCCCGGAGAAGGTCTACGGCATTTATGGCGCCGCCACCGAAATCTCCCGCGGCAAGGATACGCCGTCAGGCCATTGGGAGATCGCGGGAACACCTGTCAGTTTCGATTGGGGTTATTTCCCGATGGAGGGCGACGCCTTTCCTGCCGAATTCATCGAGGCGCTGTGCATGGCGGCCGATGTGCCCGGCATTCTCGGTAATTGCCATGCCTCGGGAACGGAGATCATCGCCCGGCTCGGCGAGGACCATATCCGCACCGGCAAGCCGATCTGCTACACGTCCTCGGATTCCGTCTTCCAGGTCGCGGCGCACGAGGAGCATTTCGGCCTCGATCGCCTGCTGGCGTTTTGCCGTTTGGCCCGGGGGCTGCTCGATTCCCACAATATCGGCCGCGTCATCGCCCGACCCTTTATCGGTCAGTCCGCCTCTACCTTCCAGCGTACCGGAAACCGGCGTGACTTCTCCGTGCTGCCGCCCGAGCCGACACTGCTCGACCGGCTGATCGAACACGGCCGGCATGTGCATGCTGTGGGAAAGATCGGTGACATCTTCGCACATCAGGGCATTTCCAGGGTCATCAAGGCAAACGGCAATGAGGCGCTGATGGATGCGTCGCTCGCGGCCATCGACGAGGCTGAGGACGGCGATCTCGTCTTCACCAATTTCGTCGATTTCGACATGATCTACGGCCATCGCCGCGATGTGCCGGGCTATGCCGCGGCACTCGAAGCTTTCGACGCGCGCTTGCCCGAAGTCCATAAGAAACTGAAGCCTGGCGATCTCGTCGTGCTCACCGCCGATCATGGCTGCGATCCGACCTGGCGTGGCACGGACCATACGCGCGAGCGCGTGCCTGTCATCGCCTACGGCCCCGGCATCCGGTCGCGCTCGATCGGCGTGCGCCGCAGCTATGCCGATATTGGCGAGAGTATCGCACGGCATCTGGGCATTCCAACCGGACCGCACGGAAGGAGTTTTCTGTGACATCGCATTTGAAGAAGGTCGAACTGCACTGCCATCTGGAGGGTGCGGCGCCGCCAGCTCTGACCGCGGCGCAGGCACGGAAATACGGCGTCGACATCAGCGCGGAGCTTCGCGACGGGGCCTATGTCTGGCATGATTTCGCAAGCTTCCTCGTATGTTATGACAAGATTTCCGAGGTCTACAGAACCGAAGAGGACTATGCGCTTCTAACCGAGACCTATCTCGACGAACTCGCCGGCATCAATACGATCTACAGCGAACTCATCGTTTCGCCCGACCACGGCAAGCGCATCGGACTGGGGGCCGACGCCTATATGTCAGGTATCTGCGAAGGCATCCGGCGGGCCAGGGAAAAGAGCGGCATCGAGGCTCGGCTGATCGTCACCGGCGAGCGGCATTTCGGCCCGGAGAGCGTGATAGGTGCTGCCGAATATGCTGTTAAGGCCGGCAATCCTCTGATAACAGGCTTCAACCTTGCCGGCGAGGAGCGCATGGGGCGCGTCGCCGACTACGCCCGTGCCTTCGATATCGCCCGGGATGCCGGCCTGGGGCTGACCATCCATGCCGGTGAGGTCTGCGGCGCGTTCAGCGTTACCGACGCGCTCGATGCGGTGCGTCCTTCGCGCATCGGCCATGGCGTGCGCGCCGTTGAGGATATCGATCTGGTGAAGCGGCTTGCCGATCTCGGCACCGTGCTCGAGGTCTGCCCGGGCTCCAATATCGCGCTCGGAGTCTTTCCCGATTTCGCCTCCCATCCGCTGCGCCGGCTGAAGGAAGCAGGCGTCAGGGTGACGATCAGCTCGGACGATCCGCCCTTCTTCCATACCTCGCTGGAGCGGGAATACGAACTTGCCGCCGGAGCCTTCGGCTTCAGCGACGCCGAGATCAACGGCATGACGCAAACGGCGATCGAAGCGGCCTTCGTCGACGAGGAGACACGCAAGGCCCTGCTTGCCCGGATTTAAGGACGAGAGGCTGGGGAAGATTGGCCTCCACTCTTGCAGTCGGGCCGATTTCCGTGAAAGAAACAGTCGATAGAAAGAATGAAAGGCTTCCCCATGGACGGCGTCACGGTCATCGATCACCCGCTGGTGCAGCACAAGCTCACCATCATGCGACGCAAGGAGACATCGACGGGGAGTTTCCGGCGGTTGTTGCGCGAAATCTCGACGCTGCTCTGTTACGAGGTGACCCGCGATCTCGAACTGACGATGGAAACGATCGAAACGCCGCTGCAGACGATGGAGTCGCCGATCCTCGAGGGCAAGAAGCTGGTCTTCGCCTCGATCCTGCGCGCCGGCAACGGACTGCTCGAAGGCATGCTCGATCTCGTGCCTTCCGCCCGCGTTTCGCATATCGGCGTTTACCGCGACCACGAGACGCTGCAGCCGGTCGAATATTACTTCAAGGCGCCGGAGGACGTGGCCGAGCGCCTGATCATCGTCGTCGACCCGATGCTTGCAACCGGCAATTCCTCGATCGCGGCAATCGACAAGCTCAAGGAGCGCGGCGCCCACAATATCCGCTTCCTCTGCCTGCTTGCCGCCCCGGAAGGCATCCGCAACTTCCGCGCCGCCCATCCCGATGTTCCGGTCTTCACCGCATCGATCGACAGTCATCTCAACGAGAAGGGCTACATCGTGCCCGGCCTCGGCGATGCCGGCGACCGCATGTACGGCACCAAATAGTTTCAGCCTTTCTTTACCAAATCGAAAGACTTTACGGCCCGGCTGGTTCATTCCGGGCCTTTTCATTATCGATATTAGCAACTTGTCAGCACTTGAGGCTTAGCAAGCTTGGAGCATGAGGCCCTGCATGAAGCCGGGTTTATACAGGAAGGATTTCTGTTTCATGCTCGTGCGTACCGTCCTTTTCGCCAGCATCGCCGCGGTGCTCGCCACACAAGTGCCTTCCTTCCTCGAAGGCTCCAGCCAGCAGCCTGCTGATGCATTGTCTGCCAATTACCTATCGACCGAGAGCGACAAGCCCGCAACATCCGCGCCGGTCTCCGGCAGCAATGCGATCCGCCTGCAGGCCGATGCGCAGGGCCACTATACCGGCAGCTTCAAGATGAACGGCAAACCGGTGCAGGGCCTGATCGATACCGGTGCGACCTATGTGGCGCTCAACGAGACGCTCGCCCGCCGATTGGGCTTCACCGCCAGCCAGCTCGATTTCCGCTATGGGGTGAACACTGCGAACGGCCAGACGAAAGCCGCGCATGTGACGCTCGACCGGATCGAAATCGGCGGTATTCGTGTGCGCGATGTCGAAGCCTTCGTCCTCAAGGACGATGCGCTGACGACGACGCTGGTCGGCATGAGCTTCCTGCAGAAGCTCGCCTCCTATTCCGTCGCCGACGGTTCGCTCAGCCTCAAGCAGTAAATCGCATCAGATCAGGCCGGCAATCACCGGCGTCAACTCCGGTCTGTCCTCGGTGATGCGGTAGTGCGCGGCAAGTGCTGCAGCTGCCCTCTCCGCCGCGGCTTCGTCGGCGGCATGAACGAGAGCGATCGGTTCGCCGGCGGTCACGCGGGTTCCGAGCGGCAGGAGGTCGGAGAAGCCGACGCGATGATCGATCCGGTCAGCCGGATGGCGTCTACCACCGCCGAGATCGATGACACTGACGCCGATACCACGCGCATCGCAGGCAGCAAGCCAGCCGGACCGGGCGGCCGGGACAGGTTTTTCCACAGGCGCTTTGGCCAGGTACCGGTCGGGGTTTTCGATGAGATCGGCCGGGCCGCCAAGCATGGACACCATGCGCGCGAAGACCTCGGCCGCCTTGCCCGATGACAGGGACTGACGCGCCATCCTCTCGGCTTCATCAGACGAAGCGGCAATGCCGGATTTCACCAGCATTTCGCCGGCGAAGGCAAGAACGACGGTCGCAAGTCGTGTGTCGCTTTTTCGGCCCGCCAGGAAATCCAGGCAGTTGCGCATTTCGACCGCATTGCCGGCACTATCGGCAAGCGGCTGGTTCATATCGGTGATCAGGGCCGAGGTTTTCACGCCTGCGCCATTGGCCACCTCCACCAGCGAATGCGCCAGGATCTCCGCCTGGTCGCGCTCGACCATGAAGGCGCCGTTGCCGACCTTGACGTCGAGCACCAGCGTCTCGAGCCCGGCCGCAAGTTTCTTCGAGAGGATCGAGGCGGTGATGAGGGGAATGGAATCGACGGTGGCAGTCACGTCGCGCACGGCATAGAGCCTGCCGTCGGCCGGCGCCAAGGCGCCGGTCTGGCCTATGATGGCGCATCCCGCCTCCTTCACGACCTTGTGGAACAGGTCCGCATCGGGGGTGATCATATAGCCGGGAATGGATTCGAGCTTATCCAGCGTGCCGCCGGTATGGCCGAGGCCACGCCCGGAGATCATCGGAACAGCCAGGCCGCAGGCGGCGGCGATCGGCGCCAGCATCAGCGAAACATTGTCGCCGACGCCGCCGGTCGAATGTTTGTCGGCGATCGGGCGATCGATATCGGCCCATTGCAGCCTGTCGCCGGAGTCGGCCATCGCCAGCGTCAAAGCCACGGTTTCGGCCCGCGACATGCCCTTGAACCAGACGGCCATGGCGAATGCGCCGACCTGGCCTTCCGACAGTCGGCCGGCGGCGAGCGCCGCGATGAAGGCGCTGATATCGGCGGCGTCGAGTTCGTCGCCATTGCGCTTACGCCGGATGATTTCCTGCGGAATCATTTCAATAACTCGACGCCGCAACAGAGGCCGATTGGATTCCGCTCAGAACCGCCAGGATATCGTCGAGCAGATCGGAAGCGCCGAAGCGGAATGTCGACGGCATCGCCCAATCCGGTGTCATGATGGTTTCGGCAAGGCTCAGATAGAGTGCGGCATCGGCCACCGAGCCGATGCCGCCGGCCGGCTTGAAGCCGACCTTGCGGCCGCTTTCGCGAATAGTGCGGATCATGATGTCGGCGGCTTCGAGCGTCGCGTTGACGGCAACCTTGCCGGTGGATGTCTTGATGAAATCGGCGCCGGCTTCGATGGCGAGTTCGGAGGCGCGGCGGATCAATGCCGCATCCTTCAGCTCGCCGGTCTCGATGATGACCTTCAGCAGAACGGGGTTGGCGCATTCGGCGCGCACGGCCTTGACCATGTCGGTCACCGCCTTCTCGTTGCCGGCGAGCAGCTTGCGGTAGGGAATGACCAGATCGATCTCATCGGCGCCATCGGCAATCGCCTCGCGTGCTTCGGCGGCGACATCGGCCACTTCCATATCGCCGAAGGGGAGGTTGACGGCGGTCGCGATACGCACGGCATGCCCGGTGCCGAGGATATTGCGGGCCTGGGCGACAAACCGCGGCCAGATACAGATTGCAGCGCTGTTGCCGTAGGGCGTCTGCGCGCGGGCGCAGAGCGCGTCGATCTGCGCCTCGGTGCAATCATCCTTCAAATTGGTGAGATCGAGGAGAGAAAGGGCGACCGCCGCCGTTTCCCGGTTGGAATGGCTATTCATCTTCGCTTCCTCTCGAGCATGATGCCGAAAAGTGTGAGCGGTTTTCTCATGACATCATGCTCTAACTCTATGATGTAGAACAGGATTCAGATTTTAGGCCGACCCGGCCTAAAATCATCCTGTTCTAGCGGCAATCATGTCTTTCAGTATGGCGGCGAGACGGGCGCCGCCGACGGGCGCCATGTCCTTGGTTTCCTCATGGCTGAGCTCATTGCCGGTCATGCCTGCCCCATAGTTGGTGATAACGGAGGCGGCGGCAACCCTCAGGCCCAGCATTCTTGCGATGATCACCTCGGGCACCGTCGACATGCCGACGGCATCGGCACCGAGGATGCGCGCCATGCGGATTTCGGCCGGCGTTTCGAAGCTGGGACCGGAGAACCACATGTAGACACCCTGCGCCAGGTCGATTTTAAGCTTTGCCGCCGCCCTTTGCATCGCCGCGGCAAGGCCGGCATCATAGGCATTGGTCATGCCGACGAAGCGCTGATCGCTTTCCTCGCCGATCAGCGGGTTCATGCCGGAATAGTTGATATGGTCGGTGATCTGCATCACCGAACCGGGCGGCAGGTCGTCACGCAACGATCCGGCCGAATTGGTCAGGATCAGCACTTCGACGCCGAGCGCCTTCAGCACCTCGATCGGCAGGCGCATGGCGTTGGCATCGCCCTTCTCGTAATAATGCACGCGGCCGGAGAGCATGATGACAGGCACACCGCCGAGGCGGCCGGCGACGACTTCGCCTGCGTGGCCGGAGACGGCGCTGACGGGAAAGCCCGGCAGGTCGCGATAGGGAACACGCACGGCGCCGTCGAGCTCACCGACGAGAGAGCCGAGACCGGAGCCGAGCACGATGCCGTGGCGCGGCTTGATCCCACCAAGCAATGCAGCGAGCAGGCTGACCGTCGCCTTCATCCGAGTTCGGTCTCGAAGCTGAAGGGAAGAAGCTCTTCCATCGTCATCGTCTTCTTCACGCCCGCCTCATCGCAGAGGTAGATCCTCGTCTCCTTCGAGGCGAATTCCGAGATCTTCTGGCGGCAGCCGCCACAGGGCGGGCAGAGCGGCAGTTTTTCGGCTATGACCGCCATTTCGACGATCTTCTTCGCGCCGCCCATGATCATGGCGCCGATCGCCGTCGGCTCGGCGCACCATCCTTGCGGAAAGGAGAGGTTTTCGATGTTGGCGCCGGTATAGACCTTGCCGTCCTCGGCGCGGATCGCCGCGCCGACCGGGAATTTCGAATAGGGCGCATGGGCAAAGGCCATGGCGCCGCGGGCGGCTTCGAACAGATCGTGAGACATATCAACGCTCCTTCGTATAGGGCACGCCACCTGCCTTCGGCGGAGTCGCGACACCGATAAAGCCGGCAAGCAGGACGCAGGTCAGGACATAGGGCAGCGCCTGGAAGACCTGAACCGGCACCTCCCCGATCAGCGGCACCTGCTTTCCCTGCATGAAATTTGCCAGCGCATCGAGGAAGCCGAAAAGCAGGCAGGCAAACATGACCGGCACCGGCTTCCACTTGGCGAAGACCAGAGCAGCGAGCGCAATGTAGCCCTTGCCGGCCGACATGTCCTTGATGAAGGCGGCGGACTGGGCGATTGCCAGATAGGTGCCGGCAAAGCCGCAGAGAATGCCGGCACACATGACGGCGCGGTACCGCAGCCAGGCGACCGAGATACCAGCCGTATCGACCGCACCCGGGTTTTCGCCGACGGCGCGGAGCCTGAGGCCGAAACGCGTGCGGTAAAGCACCCACCAGGAGAAGGGCACGGCAAGAAAGGCGAGGTAGGTGAGGATATTGTTGCCAGAAATGACATTGGCATAGATCGGGCCGATGATCGGTATGTCGCGCGCGGCATCGGCGCCCGGCAGGATGATCGGCGCGAAGCGCGAATCCGGCGACAGCTGCGGCGTGCGGCCGCCCTGGCCGAACCAGGCTTGGCCGAGCACGATGGTGATGCCGGCGATGAAGAAGTTGATCGCGACACCGGAGACGATCTGGTTGCCGCGGTTGGTGATCGAGGCAAAGCCATGCACCAGGCTCAGCGCCACCGAGCAGATAACGCCGGCGCCGAGCCCAAGCCAGGCCGAATCGGTGAGATAGGCAACGCAGGCGGCGGCAAAGGCCGAGCCCAACATCTTGCCCTCGAGGCCGATATCGAAGATACCGGCGCGCTCCGAAAACAGACCGGCAAGAGCGGTGAAGATCAGCGGGATCGACAGGCGGATGGTCGAGCTCAGGACGCTGATGAATATGTCGTAATAATCCATCGCCCGCTCCTTAACCGCGCTTGAACTGTTGGTAGAGACGCACCATCGCCGGTCGGAACATATATTCCAGCGCGCCGGCGAAAAGGATCACCAGACCCTGGATGACGAGGATCATCTCGCGGGTGATA
The DNA here is from genome assembly GCF_014195045.1 of Rhizobium sp. BK591. Lineage (NCBI taxonomy): Bacteria > Pseudomonadati > Pseudomonadota > Alphaproteobacteria > Hyphomicrobiales > Rhizobiaceae > Rhizobium > Rhizobium sp. BK591. The sequence goes on along the minus strand of NZ_JACIAZ010000004.1, from coordinate 139,956 downwards.
TTCGGCATTTCGAAGGAGATCCAGTCGCCGCCCTGGTAGAGGATGCCGAAGAGAATCGCTGCCATGATGATGCCGAGCGGATGGTTGCGGCCCATCAGCGAGACCGCGATGCCGACGAAGCCGGCACCGCCGACGAATTCCACCTGCAGGCGGGCCGACGAGCCCATGACGGGGTTCAACGCCATCATGCCGGCGAGCGCGCCGGACAGCAGCATGGCGATGATGACCGTGCGGGCATAGGGGATACCCGCATAGGCCGCAGCCGTCGGGCTGACGCCCAGCGTGCGCATCTCGAAACCGAGCTTGGTGCGCCAGACGAGCAGCCAGACGAGATAGCTGACGACGAGCGCAATGATGAAGGAGACATTGAACGGGGCAGCCCCCAGCTTGGCGCCGAACAGCTGCATGACCCAGCCGAGCTTCGGCAACTGGCCGCCGTCGAGGAAGGTCCGGGTTTCCGGCGCCATTTTGCCCGGCACGATCAGCACATGCACCAGGAGGTATACCATCAGTGCGGCGCCGATATAGTTGAACATGATCGTCGTGATGACGATGTGGCTGCCGCGTTTTGCCTGCAGGAAGGCCGGAATGAAGGCCCAGGCTGCGCCAAACAGGCCGGCGCCGACGACCGCGATCGGCATCGTCACATACCATGGCACGTAACGATCGAGCGAAAGCGCCACCAGCGCGCAGCCGAGGCCACCGATATAGGCCTGGCCTTCGGAACCGATGTTGAAAAGGCCGGCGTGGATCGCCACCGCGACGGAGAGGCCGGTGAAGATGAAGCTCGTCGCATAATACAGCGTGAAGCCGATGCCTTCGCCATTGCCGAGCGCGCCCTGGATCAGCAGCGACAGCGCATCGAGCGGGCTCTCACCGATCAGCCAGACGACGAAGCCGGAGATCAGGAAGGCGACGATAAGGTTCAAAAGCGGGATGAGGCCGTAGTTGATCCAGTTTGGTAGCGGAACGGAAGCTGTGCTCATAAAGGCCTCACGCGGCAATGCCGGCCATCATCAGGCCGAGGGTCTGTTCACCGGCATCGGGCGTCTTCTCGCCGACGACATGGCCGGCAAACATGACAAGGATACGGTCCGAAAGGGCGCGGATTTCATCAAGTTCGACGGAGACGAGCAGGATCGCCTTGCCCGCGTCGCGCATTTCGATGATCCGGCGGTGGATGAATTCGATGGCGCCGATATCGACGCCGCGTGTCGGCTGGCCGATGATCAGCATCTTCGGATCGCGTTCGATCTCACGGGCAACAACGATCTTCTGCTGGTTGCCGCCGGAGAAATTCGCCGTCTTCAGACGCGGGTTCGGCGGGCGGATGTCGTATTTCTCGATCTTCTCCATCGCATCCTTGCGGATCGCTTCAAGATCGAGCAGCGGACCTTTGCTGTAACCCGGGCGGCGATGGTAGCCGAGTACGGAATTTTCGTACTCCTCGAATTTCAGCACCAGGCCCATATGGTGGCGGTCCTCGGGGATATGAGCGAGGCCGAGGTCGCGCAGGCGGGCGGGATCGGCCTTGTCGATCGTCTTGCCGTCGAGAAGGATTTCGCCGGAGGTCGGCTTGCGGATGCCGGCAATCGCCTCCAGCAGTTCGGACTGGCCATTGCCGGCGACACCGGCGATGCCGACGATTTCGCCGGCGCGCACGTCGAAGGAGACGTTGTCGACCATGGTGACGCCGCGATTGTCCTTGACCGTCAGGTTGCGGACGGACAGGACGGCGGCTCCCGGGTTCGCCTCGCCCTTCTGCACGCGCAGCAGCACGCGGCGGCCGACCATCAGCTCGGCGAGTTCTTCCACCGTCGTCTCCGCCGTCTTGCGGGTGGCGACCATTTCGCCGCGGCGCATGACCGAGACCGTGTCGGTGATCGCCATGATCTCGCGCAGCTTGTGGGTGATGAGGATGATCGTCTTGCCCTGGTCGCGCAGCACTTTGAGGATGCGGAAAAGATGATCGGCTTCCGCCGGCGTCAGCACGCCGGTGGGCTCGTCGAGGATCAGGATCTCGGCGCCGCGATACATGGCTTTCAGGATTTCGACACGCTGCTGCAGGCCGACAGGAAGCTCTTCGATCAGCGCATCGGGATCGACCTCCAGGCCATATTCCGTTTCCAGCCGCTTGAGCTCGGCCCGGGCCGACGCGACGCCTCTGGCCAACAGCATGCCGCCTTCGGCGCCGAGCATGATGTTTTCGAGCACCGTAAAATTATCGACCAGCATGAAATGCTGGTGCACCATGCCGATGCCGGTGGCGATCGCCGCCTGGCTGTCGCGGATGGTGACGGGATTGCCGTTGACGCGGATCTCGCCGCTGTCGGCATGGTAGAAACCGTAGATGATCGACATCAGGGTCGATTTGCCGGCGCCGTTTTCGCCGATGATGCCGTGGATCGTCCCCTTGGCAACGGTGAGGTTGATGTCCTTGTTGGCGTGGACGGCACCGAACTTCTTGTCGATGCCGACAAGCTCGATAGCGGGCTTATCTGTCACTGCAGGCTCCAAATAAGAAAAGGGCGTATGGCGAAAATCCCCTCCGCCATACGCCCGATCTCAATCGTCGATCACATTCGGGCGCGGATCACTTCGGGCAAGCGTTGTCCGAGGTGTAATCGTGAACCTTGACGGTTCCCGCGATGATGTCGGCCTTGGCCTTGTCGACGGCAGCCTGCATTTCCGGCGTGATCAGCGACTTGTTATGCTCGTCGATCGCAGCGCCGACACCGTCTTCCTTGACGCCGAGCGCCTGAACGCCGCCGGTGAACTTGTCGTTCTTGGTGTCGTTGTAGGCATTGTAGACGGCGAGGTCGACACGCTTGACCATCGAGGTCAGGACCGAGCCCGGATGCAGGTAGTTCTGGTTGGAGTCGACGCCGATCGACAGCTTCTTGTTGTCGGCCGCAGTCTGCAGAACGCCGAGACCGGTGGCACCGGCTGCCGCATAGACGACGTCAGCGCCCTGGTCGATCTGGTTCTTGGTGAGTTCGCCGCCGCGGACCGGGTCGTTCCAGGCAGCGCCCGTCGTGCCGGTCATGTTCTGGAAGACTTCGATATCGGCCTTGACGGAGCGTGCGCCCTGCTCGTAGCCGCATTCGAACTTGCGGATCAGCGGAATATCCATGCCGCCGACGAAGCCGACCTTGCCTGACTTCGACGCCATGCCGGCGAGAACGCCGACGAGGTAGGAGCCTTCTTCTTCCTTGTAGACAACCGAGCGGACGTTCGGCTTGTCGACGACGGAGTCAACGATGATGAACTTGGTGTCCGGGAATTCGGCTGCAACCTTCTCGATGGCCGACGTCCAGGCGAAGGAAACGGCAACCACCGGATTGAAGCCGCGGCTTGCGAAGTTGCGGATGGCCTGCTCGCCCTGGGTGTCGCCCGTCGGCTCGAAATCGCGATAGGCAATGCCGGTCTCGGCCTTGAACTTCTCGGCACCGTTGTAGGCCGCCTCGTTGAAGGACTTATCGAACTTCCCGCCGGTGCCGTAAACCAGCGCCGGCTTGACATCGGCGGCAAGCGCCGTCGTCGACATGGCAGCCACGGCAAAGAGAGTGAGAAGGGATTTTTTCATTGTGCAGCCCTGTTGTTGCTATTCGTTAGGGGTCCTCCCGCAAGCCCTTTCCGGGCATGTCTGCGGAACCACCGACCTCCCCCCGGAGGCCTGGCTGCGCGCATCCTTGCATGGCTCACGGAAAAATTCACCAGAAATTTTTCAGCTGGTAAAGATTTGCAACAATTGCCGAAAATCCGCTCTTCGGGGCTGATTTTTGGACATTCTTTCCGTCAGGATGCAGATTTTCTAGCCAATCCGGTGGCAAATATCGAGGCTGTAGAGGGCCGATGCCCATGCGGATTTCTCGCCGGATGGTGCGGGCGAAACCGCCTTTTCTATGCGGTGAAGCGACCGGCGATAGGCGGCTTCTTGTAGCCGATCATCCACAGAAGCAGTGCGATTACCAGGAAAACGGCAAAGGCCGGCTGGAGCATCAGCCACTGGAAGATGAAGGTATAGAAACGCGGGTGGACATAATAGGAAAGGGCCGCTTGCAGCGACGTCAGTGTGGTCGGGCTCACATCCTCCCAGGCATCGGAGATCGGCGTCATCACCACGGAGGAGGCCGCAACCGATTGGATCGAATCGATGGTCCCGGCAATAACGGCCGCCGCAAGCGCGACAAGACTCGCCAGACGCAACAGGAAACGCATCAATTCCTCCGACGCTCGATATGCCGGACAATTCCGGCCGGCCGCGCCATTCTCCACCTCGGAGAATTACATAGTCATCGATGAGGTGAAGCACAATGGACGGGCCGCGGCGAGTTTTATCGAAAGAAGTCAAAAAACTGTTAGATTTCGGTTGATCGGCGAAAATTCATCGGTATATATCGCGCCGTTCCGACGATTTGCTCCTATCCGGGCGCGAACGCCAAAAAAGGACAGGTGGCCGAGTGGTTTAAGGCGCACGCCTGGAACGCGTGTGTACGTGAAAGCGTACCGTGGGTTCGAATCCCACCCTGTCCGCCATATCCTCGTTTCTCAATATAGATTTCAAACCATATCGCGAGCGGGATGCGGCAGCGTTTTTGGCGGCGCGCTTCACTGGTCGTCCACATATTCTCAAACGCGCTGCAGCAGGGCGCGTCCAATCGGCTTCGGATTCTCGCCGCGCAACACCAGGGATGTCGTCACGGCCCCAAAACGCGCGATCGTGTCAACGATCGTTTCCAGCTCTCCTGGCGACGGAACCAGCACCTTCAAGAGAAAGCAGTCCTCTCCGGTCAGGCGCAATACTTCCATGACTTGCGGCATCTCGGCGAACTGTTTCAGACAGGGTTTGATATGCTCATGCGTCGTGCGCAGGCGAAGCACAGCCGTCATTCCAATTCCCAGAGCGGCAGGGTCGATACGAGCGGAGTAACCGGTAATGATGCCGCGGTCTTCCAGTCGTTTGACCCGTTCCGATGCCGCCGGCTGAGAGAGCCCGACCCGTCGGCCGAGTTCGGAAATCGCAATGCGGCCGTTTTCCTGCATCGCTTCAATAATGGCGATATCGGTTGGGTCGAGCAAAACCCGATTGTTTTCCTGAAAAGCCATGGGATCACCTTGAAATCATCGGAGAGCGGCGCGGTTTTCCGATGATCATTCATTCCGAAGCAAATGAAAATGCATCATTTTCACCTGCACGGATGATCAGAGGAAAAGACATGAGGGACATCATTATATTGCCGGGGATTGGCGGTTCGGGCGAGGCTCATTGGCAAACGCACTGGGAAAGGTCGAACCCCAAAATGCGGCGTTTTCGACCGGCCGATTGGGAAAAGCCCGACTTAGCGGACTGGATTTCAGCCCTGGAGCGCGCCGTCGGCGCATCGGCAACCCCTCCCCTGCTCGTCGCTCATAGCCTTGCCTGTCTGCTGGTCGCTCATTGGCAGCAGATTTCCTCACTTGCCGTTGCCGGAGCGTTTCTTGTAGCGGTCCCCGATCCGCAGTCCGTATCATTCCCTGAGGAGGCCGCCGGATTCGCAGATCCGCCATTGCAACGAATGCGCTTTCCCACTCTGATTATCGCAAGCGCCGATGATCCCTTCGGCACGCCAGGCTATGCCCGTGCACGAGCCGATCTGTGGGGCAGCGGCCTTGTCGAGATCGGCCCTTTCGGCCATATCAACGGGCAAAGCGGCCTTGAGGATTGGGGCCCGGGAAGGGCTCTGCTGACGGCGTTCTCCGCCGGATTGGCAAAATCTGATCGGGCTTGATCTTGTTTCCGGCTTCACGGATCAAATGACTGACACAGGCCTTTGCGTGTGCGGGACGCGGGCGAGAGAGGGCAACGAAGTACACCGCTCACAAGCGTGCGTTCGAGGCTTTCGAACCCGGCGCTGCGATGGTGCTGCGGGTTTCAAACGTCGAAAGATTCCTGATTTTTTACCATGCGAGTTCACCGCGTCTTTGCACGTTTGGGTTTACCGTCTGCCAAATTTAAAAAAACAGAGGTAAAACAGGTGGAAGAACTTTCGGTAAAGTCGAAGATCATCAAATCCGTCTATTTCAGCCAGGATGACGGGCGGCTCAGGATTTGTTTCAAGAATGGCGAGGAACGTCTGTTCGAAGGCGTGCCCTCCTCCGAAGCCCATGCGATGACGGCAGCGCCGTCTCCCGGCCACTACTATCTCGACCGGATCAGAACCCGGTTTCGCAGATTGGCGGCCTGAAACCCCGAGGAATGCCGCGAGCCTACGTTGCAGGATTGCGTAGGATCGGGACGAGGCCGGTGGATATTAACCTGTCGTTAGCCATTGATGTCATCTGGGTTGGATCACGCCTGCCGGAAAGCGGCAGTTTGTCGGCGCTGCCGGCTGGTTCAAGGTCGGCAAGCCGGGAGGCTCGGCGGCGGACCCCAGCCAGGAAGCCGAGCCTCCCCGTCACTAGGCGTTCATGGAGCGCAAGCCGAGCGTTGTCACGCTCGGCCAGTTCGGGCTCCGCCATCCCTGGATTACCGCATTGGGGCTAATCCTGTGAAAAACCCAAATCATCGCATCAGGACTCGACAATGCTTTATTAGCATGATTGCATAAATGCATCGGATGAAGACCCGGGGGGTAATGATGTTCGAGAATCTGCTTGAGATGCAGGAGCGTGGCGCACGGGACCGTGCACGTGGCCGCAGCCTGGCCGACAATCCGATGTCGAAGCCGGATATCCTGCCGATCACCGATTTTCAGGAATGGTACTCGATGTTCGACGCCTGGCGCTTCGGTTGGTCGATCGAGGATGCGATGTCGGGGCATACCAATGCGCCACGGGATGGCGGCACCTCGTCCCGGAGCTATACGAGAACGGTCTGATCGACCCTGTCTTCGGCGCCGAAGAATTTCAGGTAGCGTTCGACCTCTGCCGGTTCGCCCGTCGCCTTCTGCGGGTTGTCGGAGAGCTTCACCGCCGGACGGCCATTGGCGTCACTGACCTTGCAGACGACGGAGATCGGGTTGAGGCCGGAGATTTCGATCGGCGCGCAGCCGGAAAAATCGTTCGTCAGATTCGTGCCCCAGCCGAAGCTCATGCGCACACGGCCTTCGAAATGCCGGTAGGTATCGATGATGGCATCGACATCGAGGCCATCGGAGAAGATCAGCAGCTTCTGGCGTGGATCACGGCCCATCTTCTTCCACCAGTCGATGATCTTCTCGCCGCCTTCGATCGGCGGAGCACTGTCCGGGCGGAAGCCGGTCCAATCGGCGACCCATTCCGGCGCGTCGCGCAGGAAGGCGGCAGTGCCGAAGGCATCCGGCAGGACGATCAGAAGATTGCCGCCATAGAGTTTGTTCCAGTCGCGCAGGATCTTGTAGGGCGCGTTGCGCAGTTGCTCATCGGTTTGGGCAAGGGCGGCGGCCACCATCGGCAGCTCGTGGGCATTGGTGCCGACGGCCTCGAGATCGGAATCCATAGCCAGCAATACGTTGCTGGTGCCGGCAAAGGCCGGGCCGATGCCTTCCTTCAGCGCTTCGACGCACCAGCGCTGCCAGAGGAAACTGTGACGGCGGCGGGTGCCGAAATCGGAGATGCGTAGGCCCGGCAGTTCCTTCAACCGCTCGACCTTCGACCACATCTTCGCTTTGGCCCGGGCATAGAGCACATCGAGGGTGAAGGGGCCGAGCGCCTTCATCGCCGAGCGTGAGCGCAGCTCGTTGACGATGGCGAGCGCCGGGATCTCCCACATGGTCGTTTCCCTCCACGGCCCGTGGAAATCCAGAACATATTGCCCGTCCTTCTTCGACAGCTCGTATTCGGGAAGTTGGAAATTGGAAAGCCAGGCAAGGAATTCCGGCTCGAAGATCTGGGCGCGGCCGTAGAAGCTGTTACCCGCAAGCCAGATCATCTCCTTTTTCGAGAGTCGCAACGTGCGGGCGTGATCGAGCTGTTCGCGCAATTCACCCTCGTCGATCTCCTCGGCAAGATGCACGCGCTTGGTGCGGTTGATGAGGGTGAAGGAGGCGTTCACGTCCGGATAGAGCTTCCAGATCATCTGCAGCATCAGCAGCTTATAGAAATCGGTATCGATCAGGCTGCGGATGATCGGATCAAGTTTCCAAGCGTGATTGTAAACGCGTCTTGCGATATCCGTCTTGGCCATGAAATTCCCGCCCCTGTCCACTCCGGTCAGGCGCTGCCAAATTCCCGGGTCGTGCCACGTTCCCGGCCGGCGCACGAAACCGGCTCGTGCGCCTTCTTATCGAAAAATCAGCAGACAAAGTCCAGATAAAACAATAGGCACCCCGCAGCCTGCACGGCGGCGGGATGCGAGCGCGCATCCTCACGCTTATTGGGCAGGTGCGGCGGGTTGGGCCGGTGCCGCAGGCGCGACACCAGGGGCGGCCGGCGTCGTGTTCTGAGTCTCGGTCGGAACCGCAGTGCCGTTCTGAAGGCTCGGCGCTGGCGCGGTGCCCGACTGTTGCGACTGCAACTGCTGGCCCGGCTGCTGCGGCGCCACGTCGTTTGCCTCGCGCTGGCCCCAGATCTCGACCGGTATCCAGACCACGAAAGCGAGCACCAGAGCCGCGAGCAGCACCAGCAGGATGCGATAGCCCGTGCGGCCCTGCCTGGCCTTTGCTGGCGGGATCTGCTCTTCCTTGTGAAGCTTGCCATCGGACTTTTCCCAGCGTGTTTCCGTCTGATGCGCCATGATCGTCTCCTTCGGCTGTCTTGACGGACCGATCCGGCCGTCAAGAACTCGAAGGAGAAAACGGGTTGCCGTCTGGAAGGTTCCGCGCGGCTCTAATAGCCGACGGCGCGGTCGACCACGAATTGCAGCGGCTCGCCGCGCTCGAAACGGGCGATCTGGGTCTCGACATGGCGAAACAGCGCATTTTCTTCGGAGACGGCCGCGTCATGCGGCGTGATGAAGACGTTCTGCAATTCCCATAAGGGGTTGTCGGCGGTGAGCGGCTCCACCTCGAAGACATCCAGCGAAGCGCCGCCGAGGGTACCGTCACGAATGGCGGAAACGATATCGGCCTCGACATGACTCTTGCCGCGGCCGGCATTGATGAAAACCGGCTGCCCGAGCGCGCCGTTGCGGCGCAGCTTGGCAAACAGCCCTGCGTTATAGAAGCCGGAGGTTTCGGGCGTCAGCGGCAACAGACCGACGAGGATATCCGTCCTTGCGAGAAAACTATCCAATCCGCCGGCATCGAAGGTTTCGACACCATCGATCTGTTTGCGGCTGCGCGACCAGCCGATGACGTTGAAGCCCATCACTCTCAGCTTGGCGACCGCATCCTGCCCGAGAATGCCGAGGCCCATGACGCCGACCGTCACCTCCGCTGCCTCAGGCGCGATCAGCTTGGCCCATTCGCGCCGCCGCTGATGGCTGTCATGGGCGTATTGCCCGCGCAGATGCATCAGGCACTGCATGACCACCCATTCGCTCATGCGGGTCGTCAGACTGCGGTCGACGAAGCGGACGATCGGGATCTCGGGCAGGCCGGCCATGCCGATGATATGGTCGACGCCGGCACCGCCCGAGAAGATGACCTTGAGGTTCGGCGCCCGCGCAAAAAGGTCGGCATCCGGCTTCCAGAGAAGCGCGTATTCGACCGCGCGGAGATCGCGTGCCTGATTGGCCGGATCGGCGAGATTGATGCTGCCGCGATCGGCAAAGGCCGTCTTCAGCACGCGGACGACGCCTTCGGCATTGAACTTGATATCGACGAGAACAGGAGGACTTGCGGACATGATCTTCTTTATTGCTGCACAGCGGGCGTCGGCACCGCCTCGATGTTGAAAGCGGCGGCCATCAGCGCCCGGGTATAATCGTCCTTCGGCGCGCGGAAGATTTCCGCTGACGGCCCCTGTTCCACCACCTTGCCGAAACGCATGACGATGACATCGTTGGCGAGCGCCTTCACCACCTTGAGGTCGTGGCTGATGAAGAGATAGGCGAGATCGTGTTTCTTCTGCAGGTCGCGCAGGAGATCGACCACCTGGGCCTGGACACTCATATCGAGCGCGGAGGTCGGCTCGTCGAGCATGACGAAACGGGGCTTCAGCACCATGGCCCGGGCGATGGCGATGCGCTGGCGCTGGCCGCCGGAGAATTCGTGCGGATAACGCCAGCGGGTCAGGGGATCGAGACCCACCTCCTCCAGCGCCCAGCAGACACGCTGGTCGCGCTCCTCCGCGGTCAAGGAGCGCTCGTGCACCTTCAGCCCCTCGGCGACGATATCGCCAACCGACATGCGGGGGCTGAGCGAGCCATAGGGATCCTGAAAGACCACCTGCAACTGGTTGCGCAGCGGCCGCATCTCGCTGAATGAATAGCCGGCTATATCCGTGCCGACAAAGGCGATCCGTCCTTGCGAGGAAATCAGCCGGGTGAGCGCCAGGCCGAGCGTGGTCTTGCCGGAACCGGACTCGCCGACGACGCCGAGCGTCTGGCCGGCGCGCAGCGACAGATCGATGCCGTCGACCGCCTTCACATGATCGACGACGCGACGCATCAGCCCTGCTTTGATCGGGAACCAGACACGGATATCGGACCCTTCCATCACCACCGGCTTCGACGGATCGGCGAGCGGCGGCTCGCCGCGCGGTTCGGAAGCGAGAAGATGCCGGGTATATTCGTGCTTCGGGTTGGCGAAAACCTCCTCGACGGTTCCGGTTTCGACGATCCTGCCCTTGGTCATGACGCAGACGCGATCGGCGAATTTGCGGACAATGCCGAGATCATGGGTGATGAACAGCATCGACATGCCATGTACGGCCTTCAACTGCCGGAGCAATTCGAGGATCTGCGCCTGTACGGTGACGTCGAGCGCCGTGGTCGGTTCGTCGGCGATCAGCAGCTCCGGCCGGTTGGCGAGCGCCATGGCAATCATGACGCGCTGGCGCTGGCCGCCGGAGAGTTCGTGCGGATAGGCTTTCAACCGCTTCTCCGGCTCGCGGATTCCGACCTGATTCAGCAGTTCCAGCACACGCTGGCGCGCCGGCTCACCGGTGAGTCCCTGGTGCAGGGCAAGGATCTCGGCGATCTGCTTCTCGATCGTATGAAGCGGATTGAGCGAGGTCATCGGCTCCTGGAAGATCATGGTGATGTCGTTGCCGCGCACTTCCCGCAGCGCCCGCTCCGACGCCTTCAGAAGGTCCTTGCCCTTGAACAGGATTTCGCCGGAAGGATGGCTTGCCGAGGGATAGGGCAAAAGCCGCAGGATCGAGTTGGCCGAGACCGACTTGCCGGAGCCGGATTCGCCGACCAGCGCCACGACTTCGCCTTTGGCGATATCGAAGGAGATGTGATCGACGGCCAGCGAGGTCTCGCCGCCTTGATGAAAGGCAACCGAGAGATCGCGGACGGAAAGCAGCGGTTCTTTCATGTCACTCATTGGAACGTCTTCCTCGGATCGAAGGCATCGCGCACGGCTTCGCCGATGAAGATCAGCAGGGACAGCATGATCGACATGGCGAAGAAAGCCGTCAGTCCGAGCCACGGGGCCTGAAGGTTGGTCTTGCCCTGGGCGATCATCTCGCCGAGCGAGGGGGAGCCCGGCGGCATGCCGAAGCCGAGGAAATCGAGCGAGGTCAGCGTGGTGATCGAGCCGGAGAGGATGAAGGGCAGGAAGGTCAGCGTCGCCACCATGGCGTTCGGCAGCAGGTGGCGCCACATGATGGTGCGATTGTTGACGCCGAGGGCCCGGGCGGCGCGGACATATTCGAAATTGCGGGCCCGCAGGAATTCGGCGCGCACGATGCCGACGAAGCCGACCCAGGAGAAGAGCAGCATGATGCCGAGCAGCACGAAGAAGCCGGGCGGCAGGAGGGCCGCGATGATCAGCAGGATGTAAAGCACCGGCATCGACGACCAGATCTCGATGAAGCGCTGCAGCAGCAGATCGGTCCAGCCGCCGAAATAGCCCTGCACCGCACCCGCCGTCACGCCGATGATCGCCGAGCAGATGGTCAGCATCAGGCCAAAGAGCACCGATATGCGGAAACCGTAGATGACCCGCGCCAGCACGTCGCGCGCCTGGTCGTCGGTGCCGAGCCAGTTGAGATTGCCGAAGGTGCAATCGGGATCGTTCACGCCTTGCGGATAACCGGCGCAGCGCTCCTCCTTGGTCATCAGCCAGAACGGGGCGGTGGGTGCCGAATGGGGAATGTTGGAATTGACCGAGCGGTAGGAATAGCGGATCGGCGGCCAGATCATCCAGCCATTGGCATCGATCTCATCCGCAATCACCGAGGAACGGTAATCGGTTTCGGCGAGGAAGCCGCCGAACTTCTCCTCGGGATAGTCGACCAGCACGGGAAACAGGATCTCGCCCTTGTAGGAGGCGATGATCGGCCGGTCGTTGGCAATGAACTCGGCAAACAGGCTGAGGACGAACAGCACCAGGAACAGCCACAGCGACCAATAACCGCGGCCGTTTGCCCGGAAATTCTGCCAGCGGCGGATGTTGGTCGGCGACAGCAGGCCCTTGCGCGGCGGCTTGACAGGCGTGGTGACGGCAGGGTTTGCGGCGGCGTCCATCAGACATCCCTCCGCTCGAAATCGATGCGCGGATCGATCCAGGTGTAGATCAGGTCGGAAACCAGGCTGACGAAGAGGCCGAGCAGCGAGAAGATGTAGAGGGTGGCGAAGACGATCGGGTAATCCCGGTTGATGACCGAGAGATAGCCGAGACGGCCGAGGCCATCCAGCGAGAAGATGTTTTCGATCAGCAGCGAGCCGGTGAAGAAAGCGGAAATGAAGGCGCCGGGAAAACCGGCAATGATGATCAGCATGGCGTTGCGGAAGACATGGCCGTAGAGCACTTGGCGCTGGTTCAGGCCCTTGGCGCGGGCGGTGACGACATATTGCTTCTTGATCTCCTCGATGAAGGAATTCTTGGTCAGCAGCGTCGTCGTGGCAAAGGCGGACAGGGAAAGCGAGATCAACGGCAGGGTCAGGTGCCAGAAATAGTCGAGCGGCTTCTGCCACCAGGCCAGCTGGTCGAAATTATCGGAGACCAGGCCGCGCAGCGGAAACCAGTCGTAGAAGGAGCCGCCGGCAAAAAGCACGATCAGGAGAATGCCGAAGAGGAAGCTCGGCACGGCGTAGCCGACGACGATGACGCCCGATGTCCAGACATCGAAGGTCGATCCATCCTTGACCGCCTTGCGGATGCCGAGCGGAATGGAGATGGCATAGGAGAAGATCAGGATCCAGATGCCGAGCGAGATCGACACCGGCAGCTTCTCCTTGATGAGCTCGAGCACCGAGGTGTTGCGGAAGAAGCTCTCGCCGAAATCGAAGCGGATGTAGTTCCACATCATCTCGCCGAAACGGGTCAGCGGCGGCTTGTCGAAGCCGAACTGTTTTTCGAGCTTGGCGATCAGTTCCGGATCAAGCCCCTGGGCACCGCGATATTTTGAGCCTTCATCGCTGCCGGTGCCGCCGAGAAGATCGCCGCCGCCGGACAGTCGCTGGTCAGCACTATCGGCCTGACCGGTCAGTTGGGCGATCACCTGCTCGACGGGACCGCCTGGGGCGAACTGAATGACGATGAAGGATATCGCCATGATGCCGACAATGGTTGGAACCATCAAAAGCAGGCGGCGAAGGATATAGGCGCCCATCAGCCTTCAGCCTCCGGGAATGTTTTTCCTGTCTGCCCGCCGTCCACTCTAATGCCGCTCAATCCGCCAGCCTTCCCTTGCCGGCCCTGCCGGCTTGTCGTGATTCGCTCGTGCCATTTGGAGCCGAGGGCCCCTTCATTGCAAGCCCGCTCATTTTGCCGAGGTCGACCACCAGGCATCGGGGAAGCCAAGGCTGTAGGCCGGGAATTCGGCCGGATGCGTGACCGTGTTCCAATAGGCGATGTTATAGGTATCACGGTAGAACAGCGGGATGACGTAGTGATTTGCCAGCAATACGCGGTCCATGGCTTTGATCGCAGCAACCTGTTCATCGCGGTTCGGCGCGAAGATAATCATGCGAATGAGCTCATCGACCGCCGGGTTAGCAATACCGGCGTAGTTGCGAGAGCCCTGCTGGTTGACAGAGCCGGATCCCCAATAGTCGGCTTGCTCGTTGCCCGGGTTCATGGTCTCAGCCCAGACATTCCAGATCATATCATAGTCGAAGCTGCGTTCGCGGTTGACAGCTTGCGAGGCATCGACCGTCCGAACCCGCGCATCTATGCCGATTTTCTTGAGATTGCTGGCATAAGGCACCGCCCAGCGCTCCAACATCGGGCTCGACAACAGGATCTCGAAACTCATCGGCTGGCCGGTCTTGCTGTTGACCATGCGATTGCCCTTCAGCTCCCAGCCAGCGTCTTTCAGTAGCGCGATTGCCTTGCGGAGGTTGTCACGGCTCTTCTGCGGATCGCCGCCGACCGGATTGGTATAGGGCGTGGTGAAGATTTCTGCCGGCACCTTGTCCTTCATGCCCTGCAGAATTTCCAGTTCCCTGCCCTGCGGCAGGCCGGAAGAGGCAAGCTCGGTGTTCCAGAAATAGCTGTCGATGCGTTTGTAACTGTTGAAGGCGACAGTGCGGTTCAGTTCCTCGAAGTCGAACCCGTAGTTCAAGGCTTCGCGGACTCTGATGTCCTTGAAGAGGTCACGCCGCATATTGGGCACCAGCGCTTGCAGGATGCCGGTGGAGCGCAGCGGGTTTGCAACCTCCTCCTTCTTGACCCGTCCTTCCTTCACTGCGGGAAAATCATATCCCGTCGCCCAACGGGCAGCGGTGGTTTCCTGCCAATAGTCGCTGTTGCCGGCGCGAAAAGCTTCGAACTCGACGTCCCGATCACCGAAATAGGTGTAGATGACGTTGCGGAAATTGTTCTGGCCGACATTCACATTGAGGTCCTTGCCCCAATAGTCGCCACGCAGTTCATAACGGATTGTGGCGCCGGGCGAGAAGGAAGCGATCTTGTAAGGTCCGGACCCCATCACGGGTTCCAACGTCGTCCTGGTAATGTCGCGCGGTTTGCCGTCCGGTCCGGGCGCCTCCCACCAATGTTTCGGGACGACCATCAACTGGCCGAGAATGTTCGGCAGTTCGCGATTGTTCTTCTCATCGAAGATGAAGGTGACGTCGCGCTCGCCGGTTTTTTCCGCTTTGACAACGTGCTGGTAGTAATTGCCGGCAAGCGGGTTCAAATCCTTGGTCTTGTCCAGACTAAAGATGACGTCTTCGGGCGTTACCGGCTGACCATCGGCCCATTTCGCTTCCTTCCGCAGCCGAAAGGTCGCGCTCGACACGTCATCGGGAACGGAGAGGCCTTCGGCAAGCAGGCCGTAGGAGACGAGAAGTTCGTCATCGGCCGGCTTCAGCAACGTGTCGTAAACAAGCGACAGACCTACGGCTGTCTGGCCCTTTGCAAGCAGAGGATTGAAAGTGTCGAAGGCGCCGCTTGCGGAAAGACGGAGATCTCCACCTTTCGGCGCATCGGGATTGACGTAGTCGAAGTGCGCAAAGCCCGGTTTGTACTTCATCTGGCTGACGACCGAGCTTCCGATCTGAAACGGCTGGTCCTGGGCCGTTGCCGTCAGTGGCGCCACAGCAGCAAGCGACAGAAACAGACCGATCTTCGACCATAGAGCCGTCATTCACGCTTTCCCCTGTTTTTTCATTGATTCGACAATACGAAAAATAGGGGCGAAAAACAGGAGAGAGTTTGGTTTTTGCCGGGCTCGCGAAATTTTGAGCCATCGTCTCGCCTCGATGCGTCGCCTTCGCAATATGCGGCGCAACTCTGCGGCGATCCGTCACCGCCGCTTCCCACCACCAGCCAAAACATCGATTCACCAAAATCGCTTTTCACGATAGATTTGACGCAAATCACTTCGGCAGCGGTTCAAGGAAATAGCATGGCTTTCGGCTTCGCTCAGGCTTTCAGGACATTCGGCAAACTGACGCTTGCCGGCACAATCGGCGCAAGCCTTGCCGCCGGCGATGTCGGAGCTCAGCAGAAGACACCGAGTCCGGGCAGCGCCAAGGGGCAGTTCGGCGCCGTCAGCCTGCCGACGCAGGGACCGGCGCAGCCGATCGGCTTTTACGCAAAGGGCTGCATGACAGGTGCGGTGGCGCTGCCGGCCGACGGGCCGACCTGGGAAGCGATGCGGCTTTCGCGCAATCGCCGCTGGGGCAATCCGGCGATGATCGCGCTGCTCGAACGTCTTTCTGAGGATGGGGTCAAATATGCCGGCTGGCCGGGCCTTCTCGTGGGCGACATTGCGCAGCCGCGCGGCGGGCCGATGTTCAACGGCCATGCCTCCCATCAGATCGGCCTCGATGCCGATGTCTGGTTTACGCCGATGCCGGCGCGCCGGATGACCGCCGAGGAGCGCGAGGATCTGCCCTTCACCACCATGCTGCAGAAGGAAAAGTTCCTGACCGTCGACCCGAAGGTCTGGACGCAATCGCGGGCGCGTCTGTTGATGCTGGCGGCAAGCTACCCCGAGGTGGAGCGTATCTTCGTCAACCCGGCGATCAAGAAGAAGATGTGCGACACCTGGACGGGCGACCGCACCAATCTCGGCAAGCTCCGGCCGGAATATGGCCATGACTCGCATTTCCACATCCGCATCAAATGCCCGCCCGGTGCTGCCGGATGCACGCCGCAGGCTCCTGTTCCTGCCGGCGACGGCTGCGACAAATCGCTCGCCTGGTGGTTCACGCCGGCGCCCTGGGCGCCGCCGAAACCGCCGAAGCCCGGTGCCAAGCCGCCGAAGCCGCCGCGCGAGATGATGGTCTCCGACCTGCCGAAGGCCTGCGCCGCCGTGCTCGATGGTGCTTCCGTCGCCTCGATGCAGGCCGCCACCTATGGCGGACCGTCCGCTGCAAGCGCGCTCACTGCCGCGCCGGCCGCGGAACCCGCCGCCGGCACGGACGGCGCTTTGCCCGATGTCGGTCCGGTTCCGAACGACAAGCCGGCGATCCAATGAAACAGGCCTGGGGTGCGTTGTCTTTCAAATCGCAAACTCTTGGTATAGAAGCCATCAAATCGATTGAATTGTTCGGGCGGAGGGGTTGATGGCCGGCGGCAAATGCCTTGCATTGATTGCGCATGACCAGAAGAAGGACGACATGGCGGAATTCGCCCGCACCAACCGGGACATTCTCTCCCGCTGGAAGATCGTCGCCACCGGCACGACCGGCGGACGTGTGCTCGATGCCGCCCCCGACCTCGACGTTGTCAGGCTGAAAAGCGGGCCGCTCGGCGGAGACCAGCAGATCGGCGCACTGATTTCGACCGGCGAGGTGGATGCCCTGATCTTCTTCGTCGACCCGT
The DNA here is from genome assembly GCF_014195045.1 of Rhizobium sp. BK591. NCBI lineage: Bacteria > Pseudomonadati > Pseudomonadota > Alphaproteobacteria > Hyphomicrobiales > Rhizobiaceae > Rhizobium > Rhizobium sp. BK591. Next base: position 122,665 of record NZ_JACIAZ010000004.1, on the reverse strand, counting down.
TGACGCCGATGCCGCACGATGTCGACGTAAAGGCGCTGATGCGGCTTGCGATCGTCTATGATATTCCGATGGCGCTCAACCACGCGACCGCTATAAAACTTCTTCCCACACTCGAAGCCTGATCAGCACGGGACCGGCCATGCCAAAACCGAATAACAGCACCGCTCCGCTGCCTTTCCCGATCCTGATCGGCGATATCGGTGGCACCAATGCCCGCTTCTCCATCCTGACCGATGCCTATGCCGAACCGAAGCAGTTTCCGAACGTACGCACGGCTGACTTCGCCACGATCGACGAAGCGATCCAGAAAGGCGTGCTCGACAAGACAGCCGTACAGCCGCGCTCGGCGATCCTCGCCGTCGCCGGCCCGATCAACGACGACGAGATCCCGCTGACCAATTGCGACTGGGTGGTGCGGCCAAAGACGATGATCGAAGGCCTCGGCATGGAGGACGTGCTGGTCGTCAACGATTTCGAGGCGCAGGCGCTGGCGATCGCCGCCCTGTCGGATGAAAACCGCGAACGCATCGGCGACGCCACCGGCGACATGATCGCCTCGCGCGTCGTACTCGGACCTGGCACCGGCCTCGGCGTCGGCGGGCTCGTTCATGCCCAGCACAGCTGGATCCCGGTCCCCGGCGAAGGCGGCCATGTCGATCTCGGACCGCGCAGCAAGCGCGACTATGAGATCTTCCCGCATATCGAGACGATCGAGGGCCGCGTCTCGGCCGAGCAAATCCTCTGCGGCCGCGGCCTCGTCAATCTCTACAATGCCATCTGCATCGTCGATGGCATCCAGCCGACGATGAAGGATCCCGCCGATATCACCTCGCACGCGCTTGCCGGCACCGACAAGGCGGCTATCGAGACCGTCTCGCTGTTTGCCACCTATCTCGGCCGCGTGGCGGGCGACATGGCGATGGTGTTCATGGCGCGCGGTGGCGTCTATCTCTCCGGCGGCATCTCGCAGAAGATCATCCCGGCGCTGAAGAAGCCGGAATTCCGCATTGCCTTCGAGGACAAGGCGCCGCATACCGCGCTGCTTCGCACCATCCCGACTTATGTGGTGACGCATCCGCTGGCAGCACTTGCCGGGCTTTCCTCCTACGCACGGATGCCGGCGAACTTCGGCGTCTCGACGGAAGGCCGCCGCTGGCGGCGCTAGAGCGTCCTTGGCGCGTCCTCTGCGGGGACGCGCGGCGCTCTAGCCAAACCGGTCCCAACTCTTTATAGACCCCGGCAAAAGTGCGCGTCGCCTTCGCGGGGCGCTTGGTCCGAGACAGGAAACCTCATTTTTGGAAGCGGCGGAAAGCAGAGCGCAGAGCGTCAGCAGCGATACCGTAACCGGCATCCTGAAACGCATCATTGCTGAAAACGGCCGCGACCATCTCTGGGGTTATGTCTTTGCGATCGTCTGTCTCATCGTGGTGGCGCTTTCGACCGCGTTTACCGCCTGGATCATGCGGGCGATCATCGACGAGGCCTTCGCCAACCGCCGCGCCGACGTCGTCTGGATCATCTGTCTTTCGATCTTCATCGCCTTCGTGCTGCGCGGTTTTGCGAGCTACGGCCAGGCGGTGGCGCTTTCCAAGGTCGGCAACAATATCGTCGCGCGTTACCAGCGCCGGCTCTATTCGCATCTGATGACGCTTTCGGTCGGCTTCTTTAGCGAGGCGCGCTCTGCCCATATCGCCGCGCAGGTGAGCCAGAACGTCAGCGGCATCCGCGACGTGCTCAACCTGACGATCACCTCGACAGTGCGCGACCTGCTGACCTTCATCTCGCTGCTCGGCGTGATGATCCTGCAGGATCCGCTGCTCAGCCTTGCCGTATTCATCATGGCGCCGCCGCTGCTGTATGCCCTACGCTATGTGTCCAAGCGGCTGCGCTCGGCCACCCGCGAGGCCGTGCATTTGAACAGCCACGTTCTCGGCGCCATGCAGGAGACGATCCAGGGCATCGCCATCGTGAAGGCCTTCACGATGGAGGACGAACTGGAGCGCAAGGTCAACAAACTCATCGAGGGCGCCGAAAGCCGGGCGAACCGGATTGCCCGGCTTTCCGAACGCACGTCTCCGCTGACGGAAAGCTTCGCGGGCTTTGCCGTCGCCAGCGTGCTTGCCTACGCCGCCTACCGTTCGATCTACTTCAATGTGCCGCCCGGCGCCTTCTTCTCCTTCGTCACCGCGCTGCTGCTTGCCTATGACCCGGCCCGCCGGCTTGCGCGCCTGCAGGTGCAGATGGAGCGTGCCGTCGTCAATGCGCGGATGATCTACGAATTGCTCGACATGGAACCGCGCCAGCGCGACCTGCCGGATGCCCAGCCGCTGACGGTGACGCAGGCGAGGATCGAATTCCGCAATGTGTCCTTCGCCTACGGCAATGAGAGCGTGCTCAACGGGGTGAGCTTCATTGCCGAGGGTGGCGCGACCACAGCACTGGTCGGCCCATCGGGCGCCGGCAAATCCACCGTCATCAGCCTCATTCCGCGCTTCTACGATCCGCGCGAGGGAGAAATCCTGATCGACGGCCAGGACATCGCCCACATCACCAAGAAGTCGCTGCGTAAGCAGCTCGCCTATGTCTCGCAGCAGCCCTACCTGTTTGAAGGCACGATCCGCGACAATATCCGCTACGGTCGGCCGGAAGCGACCGATGCCGAGGTGGAAGAGGCGGCGCGGCTTGCCTATGCGCATGATTTCATTTCGGCGCAACCGCAGGGTTACGAGACGCCGGTCGGCGAAAACGGCGTGACGCTATCGGGCGGCCAGCGCCAGCGGCTGTCGATTGCGCGCGCCCTGGTGCGCAATGCGCCGATCCTGCTTCTCGACGAGGCGACCTCCGCCCTCGACACCGAATCCGAGGCGGCCGTGCAGAAGGCGCTCGACGAAGCGATGACCGGACGCACCGTCGTCGTCATCGCCCATCGGCTTTCGACCGTGGTGCGCGCCAACAAGATCGTCGTCATGCAGCAGGGCCGCGTCGTCGAGGAAGGCAATCACGAGACGCTTGCGAAGGTCAGCGACGGTCTTTACGCTCGCCTCAACAATCTGCAGAGGCCTTCGGCCTCCGATTCAAACTGACCTGGTGAGACTGAGATGAACGATGCTGCGATGAAACTGGTGGTGGTTGGCGCGGCAGGGCGCATGGGCCAGACGCTGATCCGGCTCATCCATTCGATCGAGGGCGTGAGGCTGCACGCCGCAGTCGAGCGCGTCGGCTCGCCCTTCGTCGGCAAGGATGCCGGCGAGATCGCCGGTCTCGGCCCGACAGGCGTCATCATCGGCGACGATGCGCTCAATGCCTTTCTCGATGCCGAAGGCGTGCTCGACTTCACCTCGCCTGCCGCAACAGTGGAATTCTCGGGCCTCGCCGCACAGGCGCGCATCGTTCATGTCATCGGCACGACGGGCTGTTCAGCCGACGACAATACCAGGATCGCCGCAGCCGCTCGCCATGCCCGCATCGTCAAATCGGGGAATATGAGCCTCGGGGTCAATCTGCTCAGCGTGCTCGCAGAGCAGGCAGCGCGGGCGCTCGACCCGGCCGACTGGGATATTGAGATCCTGGAAATGCACCACAAGCACAAGGTGGATGCGCCCTCAGGCACCGCCCTTCTCTTCGGTGAGGCGGCGGCCAAGGGGCGCGGCATCGATCTCGCCTCGAAATCGGTCCGGGTGCGCGACGGCCATACCGGTTCCCGCGAGGTAGGCACGATCGGCTTTGCGACGCTGCGCGGCGGCTCCGTCATCGGCGAGCATTCCGTGCTTTTTGCCGGCGAAGGCGAAATCGTCACCTTGTCGCACAGTGCGGCCGACCGGTCGATTTTCGCGCGCGGCGCCATCAAGGCAGCGCTTTGGGCGCGCGACAAGAAGCCGGGTCTCTATTCCATGCTCGACGTGCTCGGGCTTTCTTCCTCATAACGATACTACGGAGGCATATTCATGAGCGGTACCCTCGTCCTCGTTCGCCATGGCCAGAGTGACTGGAACCTGAAGAATCTCTTCACCGGCTGGAAGGATCCCGATCTGACCGAGCTCGGCATCCAGGAAGCCAAAACAGGCGGTGAAGCGCTCGCCGAATACGGGATCAAATTCGACATCGCCTACACCTCGGCGCTGGTGCGCGCGCAGCACACGCTGAAGCTCATCCTCGACAAGGTCGGCCAGCCCGATCTCCAGACGATCCGCGACCAGGCGCTGAACGAGCGCGACTATGGCGATCTCTCCGGCCTCAACAAGGACGATGCCCGCGCCAAATGGGGCGAGGAACAGGTGCATGTCTGGCGCCGTTCCTATGACGTGCCGCCGCCCGGCGGCGAAAGCCTGCGCGACACCGGCGCCCGGGTCTGGCCCTATTACCTCACAGAAATCCTGCCGCGGGTGCTCAGGGGCGAAAAGGTGCTGGTCGCCGCACACGGCAATTCGCTGCGTTCGCTTGTCATGGTGCTCGACAAGCTGAGCAAGGAAGGCGTGCTCGCGCTCAACCTCGCGACCGGCGTTCCGATAGTCTACACGCTGAAGGCGGATTCCACCGTCGCCTCCAAGGAAGTGCTCGGCGACATGTCCGGCGCACACTGAATTCGGTACGGCGTGCCGCCGAAACAGGTCGGCACGCCTTTCCTCAATTTCCGATCTCAGTTCTCAATCGTGAACTGCACCCGGTCGGCCGCAAAGCGGCTGATCGAATATTGCACCGGGACACCCTCAAGATCGGTATTCATCGCCTTGGTGATCAGCAGGATCGCGCCGGGGGTGAGTTCGAGGTCGGCCATGTCGGCGGCACCCGCATGCGCGGCCGTCACTTCGGTGGTCGCGCGGACATAATCCGACAGGCCGAGTTCGGCGAAAGCCTTGGTGATCGATTCCCCCTTCCGATAGGCCGCACCGATACCGGCGAAACGCTCGGCGGGAAACCAGCTCGTTGCCCTTGAAACCGGCCGCTTGTCCGCCTGACGCAAGGTTTCCAGGCGGATCACCTGGTCTCCCGGTTTCAGGTGCAGCCAACGGGCGATCTCGGCACTCGCTTCTTCCCTCGCCTCATCAAGCAGAAGGCCGCGCATCTCACGCGCCTGATCGCCGATACCGGCGCTGAAGCGCGTGCGCTTGGTGATCGGGAAATTCAGACGCTCCTTGCGCTCGATCAGCGTGCCGCGGCCTTGCACCGCACGCACGATTCCTTCCTGCGCCAGTGCCGCAAGCGCGCTGCGCACCGTATGCCGGTTGACGCCGAATTGCAGCGCCAGGACAGTTTCCGGCGGCACCATATCCGTTTCGTCATAAGCTCCGCTGCTGATCGCCTCGCGAATCCGATCGGCGATCTGACGCCAGAGCGCCACGCCGGTCTGTCTTTGCACCTGCTTCAATCCCGCCATTCCGCCCCGCCATTTACACCCACGATGTCACACGCTTGTCACGACATCGATTTAAGGCTAAGTGTATCTTGTATGGTTGTCTATATCAATAGACATTTGAAGGGAAGCGGCGATGATCTCAGCGGACAGAAACGACGCTGCGTCACAGACGGCATCCGGGCGCAAACGCGCCGCCGATCTGCTGGCGCGGGCGGAACGCAGCGAACTTCAGGCGGTCTGGGACGCATTGCCGGAAAAGCCCGTAGCACATCAGGTGCGCGGACCTGAGACCGGGCTGGTGATGGTGCGCGGACGCATCGGCGGCGGCGGCGCTCCCTTCAATCTTGGCGAGGTGACGGTGACGCGGGCCACGGTCCGGCTCGAATCCGGCGCGGTCGGCCATGCCCAGGCGCTCGGCACCGACCGTGAAAAGGCCCGGTTGGCGGCGATCTTCGACGCGCTCTGGCAGGAAGACGCGACCAAGGATTTCGTCGAACAGGCGCTGCTTTTGCCGATCACTGAGCGGATCGCCGATGCCGAACGCCGCAAGGCGGACGAGACGGCGGCCACCCGCGTCGATTTCTTCACCATGGTGCGGGGAGACAACTGATGGGTTTGAAGACAGAAGCTCTCACCGGCGGCTTTGCCGAGCCGGTCTTCCACGCCCAGAGCGTCTTCAAGATGCTGATGGACGGCATGGCCCGCCCCGGCACGATCCAGACCGTTCAGCCCGATGCCGCGCCGCCGACGCCACTCGGCATCGCCGCCGGCGCGATCGCGCTGACGCTTTGCGACCACGACACGCCGGTCTGGCTTTCGCAGGGACTGGCGAAATCCGCCGTGCCGGAATGGCTTGGCTTCCATACCGGCGCGCCGCTGACCACGGAAAAGGCCGAGGCGCGCTTTGCCTTCACCGAGGCCGGCATCACCCTTTCCTCCTTCGGCCTCTTTGCATCCGGCACGCAGGAATATCCCGACCGCTCGACGACCGTCGTCATCGAGCTCGCCGAACTCGAGGGTGGCCGCAGGCTGGCGTTGATGGGTCCGGGCATTCAGAGCATGACGGAGATCGCCCCCGTTGGTCTGCCGGAGACCTTCCTGCGGCTCTGGACCGAGAACCGCGCGCTCTTTCCGCGCGGCATCGACATCGTGCTGACGGCGGGCAAACGTTTCCTCTGCCTGCCCCGCACCACCAAGATCACAGCAACGGAGATCTGAGCTCATGTATGTTGCCGTCAAGGGTGGCGAGGCCGCCATCGCCAATGCCCACCGGCTGCTCGCCGACCGCCGCCGCGGCGACCGTTCGCTGCCGGCGGTCGGCATCGACCAGATCGTGGCGCAGCTGGCGCTCGCCGTCGACCGTGTCATGGCCGAGGCCTCGCTTTTCGACCGCACGCTCGCAGCGCTCGCCGTGCGCCAATCGCGCGGCGATATGATCGAAGCGATCTTCCTGCTGCGCGCCTACCGCACGACGCTGCCGCGTTTCGGCTATTCCAAGCCGCTCGAGACGGCTGATATGATGATCGAGCGCCGCATTTCGGCGACCTACAAGGATCTGCCGGGCGGCCAGCTTCTCGGGCCGACCTTCGACTATACCCACCGCCTGCTCGATCCCTCGCTGCTTTCGGACGAGGCGATCGAAGAGCCCGCGCTGCGCCCAGCCGAGACCGGCCGCGTCATGCGCGTCTCCGAAATCCTCGGTGAGGAGGGGCTGATCGAAGCCGATGGCGACATGCCCGAAGATCACGAAATCGGCGACCTGACCCGCGAGCCGATGGAATTCCCGATGACCCGCGATCTGCGCCTGCAGGCGCTTGCCCGCGGCGACGAGGGCTTCTTGCTGGCGCTCGGTTATTCCACCCAGCGCGGCTATGGCCGCAACCACCCCTTCACCGGCGAAATCCGCATCGGCGATGTCGAGGTGGAATTCGACGTGCCGGAACTCGGTTTCGCCGTCTCGCTTGGCGTAATCCAGGTCACCGAATGCCAGATGGTCAACCAGTTCAAGGGTTCGGCCAAGGCGCCGCCGCAATTCACCCGCGGCTACGGCCTGGTCTTCGGCCAGAGCGAACGCAAGGCGATGGCGATGTCGCTGGTCGACCGGGCGCTGCGCGCCGAAGAGCTCGGCGAGGATATCACCGCGCCGGCCCAAGACGAGGAATTCGTCATTTCGCATTCCGACAACGTCCAGGCGACGGGCTTCGTCGAGCATCTGAAGCTTCCGCATTATGTGGACTTCCAGGCTGAACTCGATCTCGTCCGCCGCATGCGCCGCGAATTCGAAGCCGCCCGCAACGGCGGCGAAGACATGAAGGAAGCCGCCGAATGAGCGATCTGGCCAGCTACAACTTCGCCTATCTCGACGAACAGACCAAGCGGATGATCCGCCGCGCCATCCTGAAGGCGATCGCCATTCCCGGCTATCAGGTGCCCTTCGCCTCGCGCGAAATGCCGATGCCCTATGGCTGGGGCACCGGCGGCGTGCAGGTGACGGCCTCGATCATCGGACCGGATGACGTGCTGAAGGTCATCGACCAGGGTGCCGACGACACGACCAACGCCGTGTCCATCCGCGCCTTCTTCCAGAAGGTCGCCAATGTCGCGGTGACGACCCATACCAAGGATGCGACGATCATCCAGACGCGCCACCGCATTCCGGAAGAAAAGCTCGCTGCCGGGCAGGTGCTGGTCTACCAGGTGCCGATCCCCGAGCCGCTGCGTTTCCTCGAACCGCGCGAGACCGAAACCCGCAAGATGCACGCGCTCGAAGAATACGGGCTCATGCATGTGAAACTCTATGAGGACATCGCCCATAATGGCCGGATCTCGCGCACTTACGCCTATCCGGTGAAGGTCCACGGCCGCTATGTCATGGATCCCTCGCCGACGCCGAAATTCGACAATCCGAAGATGCACATGTCGGATGCGCTGCAGCTCTTCGGCGCCGGGCGCGAGAAGCGCATCTATGCGGTTCCGCCCTATACCGACGTCGTCAGCCTGGATTTCGAGGATTATCCCTTCGATATCCAGCGCTTCGACAAGCCCTGCGCCCTTTGCGGCGCCGAGGATGTCTATCTCGACGAAGTGGTTCTCGACGACAAGGGCGGGCGCATGTTCGTCTGCTCCGACACCGATCATTGCGAAGACCGCCGGGCGCAGGGACATGCCGGCGAGATGCTGGCCCGGGAGGCTGCAGAATGAGCGATATTCCGCTTCTCAAAGTCCATGACGTTTCGAAATTCTACGGCAACCGCATCGGCTGCCGCGACGTCTCCTTCGAGCTCTGGCCCGGCGAAGTGCTCGCCATCGTCGGCGAGTCCGGCTCCGGCAAGACGACGCTGCTCAACTGCCTCTCCACCCGGCTGCTGCCGAGCACCGGCAGCGTCGAGTATCACATGCGCGACGGCAGCTACCGTGATCTCTACCGGATGAACGAGGCCGAGCGGCGCTTCCTGATGCGGACCGACTGGGGCTTCGTGCACCAGAATCCGGCCGACGGCCTGCGCATGACGGTCTCGGCCGGCGCCAATGTCGGCGAGCGGCTGATGGCGATCGGCGACCGCCACTATGGCAAGATCCGCGCCTCGGCGATCGACTGGCTCGAGCGCGTCGAGATCGACGCCGATCGCATCGACGACCAGCCACGCGCTTTTTCCGGCGGCATGCGCCAGCGACTGCAGATCGCCCGCAACCTCGTCACCGGCCCCCGCCTCGTCTTCATGGACGAACCGACGGGCGGCCTCGACGTCTCGGTGCAGGCGCGCCTGCTCGATCTCGTGCGCGGCCTCGTCAACGATCTCGGTCTCTCGGCCATCATCGTCACCCATGATCTCGCCGTCGCCCGCCTGTTGTCGCACCGGATGATGGTGATGAAGGACGGCTACGTCATCGAACACGGGCTCACCGACCGCGTGCTCGATGATCCGCGCGAACCCTATACGCAGTTGCTCGTCTCCTCGATCCTGCAGGTCTGAGCTCCGAATCCAAGGAAGAAGAAAAATGGCAACGCCCCTCGTCGTTTCCGAAGTCTCGAAGAGCTTCACCATGCATCTGCGCGACGGCATCAGGCTGCCCGTCGTCTCCGATGTCGCCTTCTCGGTCGCGTCTGGCGAATGCGTCGTGCTCGGCGGCCCGTCGGGTATCGGCAAGAGCTCGCTGCTCAAGATGATCTACGGCAATTATGCCGTCGACACCGGCCAGATTCTCATCCGCCACGACGGCCGCATCGTCGATCTCGCCGCCACCGATCCGCGCACCGTGCTCAAGGTGCGGCGCCATACGCTCGGCTATGTCAGCCAGTTCCTGCGCACCGTGCCGCGCGTCGCGGCGATCGACGTGGTTGCCGAGCCGCTGGTGGCGCGCGGCGAGGACGCCGGCACGGCACGGGAAAAGGCCGGCGCTCTGCTGGCCAGGCTCAACCTGCCGGAAGCCCTCTGGCAGCTTCCGCCCGCCACCTTCTCCGGCGGCGAGCAGCAGCGCGTCAACATCGCCCGCGGCTTCATCACCGAACACACGATCCTGCTTCTCGACGAACCGACAGCCTCGCTCGATGCCAGGAACCGTGCCGTCGTCGTTGGCATGATCGCGGAAAAGAAGAAGGCGGGTGTCGCCCTTCTCGGCATCTTCCACGACGAGGAAGTGCGCGAGGCGGTCGCCGACCGGATCCTCGACGTCCAGCAGTTCTCACCGAGAAAGATCGCCGCATGAGCCGCAAGCTTGGTATCGAACCCTACTTTCATGAGACGGCATCCGTCAGCGATTCCACCTTCGGGCGGTATACGGAGGTCTCCGAACGGTGCCGCATCAGCGAGGCTACGTTCGGCGATTATTCCTACATCATGCAGGACGGCTCCGTCTGGTGCGCGACGATCGGCAAGTTCGTCAATATTGCCGCCGCCGTGCGCATCAACGCCACCAACCATCCGACCTGGCGGGCGACGCTGCATCATTTCACCTATCGCGCCGTCGACTATTGGCCGGACGGCGACATGGAGACCGACTTCTTCGCCTGGCGCCGCGCAAACCGGGTGACGATCGGCCACGACGTCTGGATCGGCCACGGTGCGACCATCCTGCCGGGTGTGACCGTCGGCAACGGTGCGGTCATCGGCGCCGGCGCCGTCGTGTCGAAAGACGTCGCGCCCTACACGATCGTCGGTGGCGTGCCGGCCAAGCTCATTCGCGAGCGCTTTCCGAAAGAGATCGGCGAACGGATGGACAGGCTTGCATGGTGGGACTGGGAGCACGATCGGCTGCGCCTGGCGCTAGCCGATTTTCGCAACCTGAGCGCGGAAGATTTCCTGTCCCGCTACGGCGGCTAAACCCCCGATATAGGGGCGGAGAATTGTGACAGGACTTACACAAATGTGACACGCGAGGTTCATCAAGCGGGACTAATGCGATGCTGACCAAGGCCTGGATCGCAAGGGAAGAGCATGATGTTCGAGCTGAAGAATGTCACACGTCGTTTCGGAAAAAAGCTCGCCGTCGATTCCGTCACGCTCGCCATTCCCCAGGGCCAGATGGTCGGCATCATCGGCCGCTCCGGCGCCGGCAAGTCGACGCTGCTGCGCATGATCAACCGCCTTCAGGAACCGAGCTCCGGCTCCATTCATTTCGCCGGCGTCGCGGTCTCCGCGCTTCGCGGCCGGGCGCTGCGCAACTGGCAGCGCGACTGCGCGATGATCTTCCAGCAGTTCAACCTGGTGCCGCGCCTCGACGTTCTGACCAACGTCATGCTCGGCCGCCTCAACCACCGCTCGACGCTGATGAGCCTGCTCAACATCTTCACCCGTGAGGAACGTGTGCATGCCATCGCCGCGCTCGAACGCCTCGGCATCGAGCAGACGGCGCTGCAGGCAGCCGGCACGCTTTCCGGCGGCCAGCAGCAGCGCGTGGCAATCGCCCGGGCGCTGATGCAGAACCCGAAGATGGTTCTCGCCGACGAGCCGATCGCCTCGCTCGATCCGCTGAACGCCAAGATCGTCATGGATGCGCTGCGCGATATCAACGAGCGCGAAGGCATCACCGTCATCACCAATCTCCACACGCTCGATACCGCCCGCAGCTATTGTGAGCGCATCGTCGGCATGGCCGGCGGCCGCGTCGTCTTCGACGGCAAGCCCTCGGAGCTCACCGCCGAGGCGGTGAAGGAAATCTACGGGACGGACAAGGACGGCGCCGGCATCGACGAAACGGTGACCTCGACATCCATCAATATCGCCCCCGAGCGGGCAGACAATCAATCCGCCGGCACCCAACCGCTGGCGCTGGCCGGTCTCTGAGAGAGGCGGCCGCGATCGAGCGCCCGCGTCAAGGGCACACTTCTTCGTAACGGGAAGACCGGGGACACCGGTCAATAGGAGAGACATATGTTGAAGAAAGCACTCTTTGCAGCAACGGCGCTCTTCGCGCTCGCCGGCGCTGCTCATGCTGCCGACCTCAAGGAATTCCGCATCGGCATCCTCGGCGGCGAAAACGAAACCGACCGCCTGCGCAACTATGCCTGCCTTGCCGACCACCTGAAGCAGGAATTCGGCTTCGAGAAGGTTTCGCTCTTCCCGGCCGCCGATTATGACGGCGTGATCCAGGGCCTGCTCGGCGGCACGCTCGACTTCGCCGAACTCGGCGCCTCCGGCTATGCCGCCGTCTACATCAAGGATCCGAAGGCTGTCACGCCGATCCTGACGACGCAGCAGAAGGACGGCTCGACGGGCTACTATTCGATCGGCCTCGCGCTGAAGTCCTCCGGCATCAAGTCCATCAAGGACGCCAAGGGCAAGAAGCTCGGCTATGCCGACCCGGATTCCACCTCGGGCTACCTCGTTCCGCTGACGCAGATCCCGAAGGACACCGGCATGCCGAACGACAAGTTCTTCGCCTCGACCCAGTTCAACGGCGGCCATGAGAACAACCTGCTCGCCGCCTATGACGGCAAGGTCGACATCGCCGTCGACGACTCGTCGGGCATTGGCGATTTCAAGGACGGCTACACCTCCGGCACCTTCCGCAAGGAAGTCGACAAGGGCGCCGTCGATCCGAACAAGCTGGTCGAAGTCTGGCGTTCGCCGCTGATCCCGAACGGCCCGCTCGTCGTTCGCAACGCTCTCGGTCAGGAGTGGCAGACGAAGCTTGCAGCCTTCTTCACGGCTCTGCCGGCAAAGGATCACAAGTGCTTCGCGGCTATCGAAGGCGGCGACTACCAGGGCTACTCGCCCGTCAAGCACGACTTCTACAACGCTGTCGTTGAAGTCCGCAAAGCTGCCATCGGCGGCTGATCGGATCTTTGAATGCGGGCGGCCGGAAACGGCCGCCCTGTAACCGGACGAGGCGTTGATGACTATTGCCGATGCACAGCCGCACATGCAGAGCACCAAGGAGATCGGCACCGCCTGGGATCGGATGGTCGCCAAACGTCGCTTCTACACCATCCTCGGCCTGGTCATTCTGATTGCGGCTTTCGCAAGCTCCGTCCGCTTCGCCGACGAGAGCAATGCCGGCCATTTCTTCGACCGCCTACCGCATCTCTTCGACTTTCTGAGCTGGCTCATCCCCAAGGATTGGAACGACGTCTGGCGGGCGCTGTTCGACATTGCGAGCGTCAACGACAAGGGCGGCGAGGAATTCAATTTCGACAGGGGCCGCGTCTACGTCTGGGGCACTTTCTACATTCCCGAATATTTCGAGCTGATGATCGTCACCATCAACGTGGCGCTGATCTCGACGATCATCGGTTTCGTCTTCGCCGTTCCCTTGAGCTTCTTTGCCGCCCGCAACCTGACGAATTCATGGGTGCTGCGCATCTTCTCCAAGCGGCTGATGGAGTTCCTGCGCGCCTTCCCCGAGATCGTCATTGCCGGGTTGTTTTCGGCGATCCTGTCGATCGGACCGGTCGCCGCCATCATTGCCATCAGCCTGCACACGGTCGGGGCGCTCGGCAAACTTTTCTACGAAGTGGCCGAGAATATCGACATGAAGCCCGATGAGGGCATGAAAGCCGTCGGCGCCAACTGGTGGGAGCGCGTGCGCTTCGCCGCCCTGCCGCAGGTGCTGCCGAATTTCACCTCCTACGCGCTCTTACGCCTGGAGATCAACGTGCGCGCCTCGACCATCATCGGCGCCGTCGGTGGCGGCGGCATCGGCGAGGAGCTGAAGCTTTCGATCTCGCGGGGATTCGGCGCCAAGACGATGGCGCTCGTCCTCCTGCTGTTCGTGACGATCGTTGCCGTCGACCAGTTCTCCGCCTGGCTGCGCCGCCGCCTTGTCGGCGAGCACGCCTTCCTCCTGCAACATTGAGGCCGCCATGACGGTGATCGACGCAAACCGCATGCACGAGATAGAGACCCGCTATCCGGAATATTTCCATCGCTCGTTCCGCCAGCGTTTCGGTGGGCTGATGATCCTTATGGCGACGCTGCTCTACGGCCTCTACGCCGTCTGGTTCTTCGACCTGCCCAAGCTCTTTGCCGAAGCGCATTGGGAGCGCGTCGGCATCTATCTCAGCCAATGGGTGAGCTACGACGTCCAGCCGGAACTCCGCATCCAGGACGACGGCTCGATCGAGGTGCGTTATCCGCGTTTCTCGCCGCTCGGCGACAATCCGCATCCGGATTGGCTGGTCAACAATCCCGACGGCAGCATCAGCGTTTCGATCAACGGCACCAGCCGCAGCATCTCCGTCTCGAAGAGCGAGACGATCGTCACCGCCCACGGCGTCAGCGTCCCGGTCGAGCTTTCCAGCGGTGCGCCGAAAGTCGTCGGGCCGGTGCCCGGCTGGATGACGGTTTATGACGACAACGTGCTCGCCGATCTCGGCTTTGCCGGCAATGTCAGCATATCCGTCGACCGGGTGAAGATCCGCAAGCGTTTCATCGGCTGGGCGAATTTCATCTTCGACACACAATCCTCCTTCTTCGACAAGCCGGTCGGCGAGGTCGTCAGCCTCATCGTCTCCGGCCCGCGCATCAAGCCCGACCAGTCCAACCTGTCGCTCGCCTTCGACGATATCTGGAACAACAGCGAATGGCAGCACGGCGACGTCTGGACCAAACTTTTCCAGACGATCGTCATGGCGTTCCTCGGAACGCTGCTCGGCTCTCTCGCCGCCTTTCCGCTCGCCTTCATGGCAGCACGCAACATCACGCCGAACCGGCTGCTGAACCAGATCCTGAAACGCTTCTTCGATTTCCTGCGCTCGGTCGACATGCTGATCTGGGCGTTGTTCCTGACGCGCGCTTTCGGCCCCGGCCCGCTTGCCGGCAGCGGCGCGATTTTCCTCACCGAGACCGGCACGCTCGGCAAGCTCTATTCCGAAGGATTGGAGAATATCGACAACAAGCCGCGGGAGGGCATCAAATCGACAGGTGCTCAGACGGTGCTCGTTCATCGTTACGGCATTATGCCGCAGATCGTTCCCGTCATCGTCAGCCAGACGCTCTACCAGTGGGAATCGAACGTGCGCGGTGCGACCATCATCGGCGCTGTCGGCGCCGGCGGCATCGGCCTCAAACTCTGGGAGGCCATGCGCACCAACGCCAACTGGGAAAATGTCGCCTATATGGTCATCCTGATCCTGATCGTCGTCTTCCTTTTCGACACAGCCTCGAACGCGCTGCGCCACCAGCTGATGGGCACGAAAACCCACTGATCCACCCATCAAAGGCGGTGGCGGCGCTGCCGCCATCATCATTCTGTCACGGAAATCTTTTAGCCGGAGCCTGCTTGCGGTTCGCCGCCAAATCACTGCACATTGCGCTCCCCCGTTTCGAAGATCCCCAGGATAAAAGCCTTGCGCTACGCTCTCTATTTCTCGCCGCCGAAGGATCATCCCCTGACCGGCGCGGCCTCGCTCTGGCTCGGCCGCGACGCTTTCACCGGCGAGACCTATCCGGCACCGGACCATGAGCAACTGGGTGCGGCAGAGCAGTTCGAGCTGACCGCCGACCCGCGCCGCTACGGCTTTCACGCCACGATCAAGGCGCCGTTTTCGCTCGCTGCCTCCGTCACCGAGAAGGATCTCCTGGGGGTTGCCGAGGATTTTGCCCAGCGCACGCCAGCCTTCGAGATTCCGGAACTCGTGCTCGGCCAGCTCGGCCGTTTTTTTGCCCTCGTTCCCGGTTCTCTTCATCAACCTCTTCAGGATTTCGCCGCGAAGGTGGTAAGGTCGTTCGAACCGTTCCGTGCCGCGCTTTCCGAGGCCGATATGGCGCGGCGCAACCCGGATAAGCTCAGCGACAGCCAGCGCGCCCATCTGCAGCGCTGGGGTTATCCCTACGTCATGGAGGATTTCGGCTTTCACATGACGCTGACCGGCCAGGTGCCCGAAGCGCGCGCCGCGGTGATGAAAGCGATTCTGACCGAGCGTTTTGCCGATTTCACCGGCCGTCCGCTTCCGATTTCCGGCCTTGCCGTCTTCACCGAGGAGACGCGCGGTGCCCCGTTCAAAGTTCATTCCTGGCTGCCGCTTGCCGGCGCCAAACGCTGAAAGACCTGACGAGATGAGCAAAGAGACCGTGTTTTCCAATGCCCGCATCGTTCTCGAGGATGACATCCTCTCAGGATCGATCCTCATTCGCGACGGCAAGATCGCCGACATCTCCGAGGGCAGCTCGGTAGCCGGCGAAGATTTCGAAGGCGACTATGTCATTCCCGGCCTCGTCGAGCTGCACACCGATCATCTCGAAGGCCATTATCAGCCGCGTCCCGGCATACGCTGGAACAAGACCGCCGCAGTCCAGGCGCACGACGCCCAGATCGTCACCTCGGGCATCACCACGGTGTTCGACTGCCTGCGCATGGGTGCGGATGAGGACGGCGGCTTCGAACATGGCGAGATGCGTGAGATGGCCGATGCCATCCAGTCGGCGGAGAAGGAGGGCAGGCTGCGCGCCGAGCACCTGCTCCACCTGCGCTGCGAGGTCTCGGCCGACAATGTGCTCGAACATTTCGCCGATTTCGAAAACGACCGGCATGTGCGGCTCGTTTCGCTGATGGATCATGCGCCCGGCCAGCGTCAGTTCCAGACGATGGACCAATATATCTTCTACTACCAGAAGAAGCGCGGCCTGAGCGACGAGGCCTTCGCCCGTTTTGTCGCCAAGCGCCAGGCAGAGTCGGCCCGCAATTCGACGCCGCACCGCAACGCCATCGCCAAGGTCTGCGCCGAGCGCGGCATCACCGTGGCAAGCCATGACGACGCCACACTCTCCCATGTCGACGAGGCGATCGACAACGGCGTGCGCCTGGCCGAATTTCCGACCAGCTTCGATGCCGCCCGGGCATCGCACGGACATGGCATGAGCGTGCTGATGGGGGCGCCGAACATCGTGCGCGGCAAATCCCACTCCGGCAACATTGCCGCCCGCGATCTTGCCGAAATGGGCGTGCTCGACGTGCTTTCCTCCGACTACGTGCCGCTCAGCCTGCTGCACGCGCCTTTCATCCTCGCCGACGAGGTGGAGAGCATCAGCCTGCCGAGGGCGATCGCCATGGTGACGTCGACGCCCGCCCGCACCGTCAGCCTCGACGATCGCGGCCGGATCGCGACGGGACTGCGCGCCGATCTCGTCCGCGTCCACCGCGCGCATGGCGTGCCGGTGACACGCTCCGTCTGGCGCCAAGGACGCCGTGTCGCATGATGCCGCACGAACCCCATCCCGGAGCCGGAGCCGAGCGCGGCATCATGGTCGTCGTCGTCGGGCCGAGCGGCGCCGGCAAGGATACCCTGATGAACCTTGCCGCCCGGCATTTCACCGGCCGCACCGACGTTCATTTCACCCGCCGCGTCATCACCCGTCACCGTGACGCCGGCGGCGAGGATCATCTGTCCATCTCCCTCGAAGGCTTCGCCGCCATGGAGCAATCAGGCTCCTTTGCCGTCTGGTGGGAGGCGCACGGCCTGAAATATGGAATTCCCGCCGAGGTTTCGGTGGCGCTGTCCAGAGGCCATGTCGTCGTCGCCAACGGCTCGCGCTCGGCGCTTCACCGTTTCCAGGCCGCCTTCCCGCGGCTGAAGGTCATCAACGTCACCGCCCGCCCCGAAGTGCTCGTCGGCCGGCTGGAGGCGCGCGGACGCGAGACGCATGAGGATATCATGGCCCGGCTCGCCCGCGGACCGCTGACGGTGCGCGGCGAATATGACGTGACGGAACTCGACAATAGCGGCTCGCTCGAAGAGGCCAAGCAGAAGATGATCGCGATCCTCGAGGGATTGCTGGCGGAGACGCACTGACGGGAGAGGCAGGGCATGCGCGCCATCAGAGTGGTCGACTACGATCCTTCCTGGCCGCGGCTCTTTGCCGAAATCAGCGCCGAGGTGTCCATCCTGCTCGGCGACCTCGTGCTTTCCACCGATCATATCGGCAGTACGTCCGTGCCCGGCCTGGCGGCCAAGCCGAAGATCGACCTCGATGCCGTCGTGATATCCGACGACGTCCTGCTGGTGGCGATCGAGGCCGTGCGCGCTGCGAATTTCGTCTTCCACGGCGATACCGGTGAACAACGATGGGCCTTCACGCGCGATTGTGAAGGTTATGGCTTCAAGCTCTATCTTTGCGGACCCGATAATCGCGCACATCGAGAGCGCATTCTGTTTCGCGATTATCTCAGGGATCACCCGGAGCGAGCCAAAGCCTATGCCGATCTGAAACGTAGGCTGGCCGCGGAGGCAGACGGCGATTGGGGCCTTTACACCGGCGGAAAGACCACGTTTGTTCGCGAGACGCTGCGACTGGCAAGCTTGAGGCTGTGAAATTGAGCTGCGCCCCTATCTTCAAAGCGTGTCCGGCCCTCTCCTGGAGCGATTCCGTTTTTCTTCTAATCACGGAATTGCTCTATCTCTTTTGTTTTCACGCAATTCCCGGCAAAAGCGTTTCACGCTTTGCCTGGCAAAATCGCTGCACACTTTTGCTGGATTGCTCTTTCACCCCGGCCGGCTGGTTTCATCAGAGGCGTGACCGCCCATGGTTTCACCGATTGACTGTTGCATCCATGCGCGGAAACGCGCCAATGTCACCTCATTCCAGCGCTCTCGCGATCCGACGAAGTAATAGCCTCCAAGCCGGACATCCGTTCCGAGCAATTCGACGAGCCGCCCGGCACGCAGGTCGTCTGCAGCGATCAAACGCGTGGCAAGGGCTATTCCTTGGCCTGCGACAGCCGCGTCGACCGTCAGATTGGCCGACCACAGCCGTGGACCATTCAAAATTACTTCATGCTCGAAGCCAGCCTTGCGAAACCATTGCCGCCATTGATCGCGGCTTTCCTCGTGGATCAACGGTTGGCGCACCAGATCGTCGAGGGTGCGTATTGGCGCATTCCTGCTGATCCATTCGGGGCTTGTGACCGGAAACATGCGAGGCCTTTCCAGCAGGATCCAACGGACATTCCCTCTTGGCTCCTCCGAGTAGCGGATGTCGACATCGGCCTCATAGCGCGTGAAATCCGGTTCGAGATCGGTCGCGCGCATCACGAAATCGATCCCGGGCAAGGCAAGCTGGAGCTGATTGAAGCGCGGTGTCAGCCAACGCGTTGCGAGGCCGGGCACGCACCAGATGCGCAAGACAGTGCGGTTGACTGCTGGGCGCAATTCCGCCGTCGATTTGGCAATGAGGTCGAAAGCCGTTCCCACGGTCTCGGCAAAAACCCTGCCTTCCGCCGTCAGCCTGATGCCGCGCGGTCCGGCATCGACAAGCCGCGTGCCAAGCCAGGCTTCGAGGTTACGGACGTGGCGGGATATGACGGTATGGCTGAGATTGAGATCGTCTGCGGCCCTGCGCATTGAGCCCAGCCGGCTGACCGCCTCGAAGGCGCGCACCATGGATAACGGCGGTAAACGTCCGCGTTTCTGAGCACCTTCCGGTTCATCTGCTAACGATTTCCCTCTGCGCAATCCCGTCCCCCAAAGGAAAACCAAAATCGGAATGCCGTGTACACATCCATATGCCATAGGCTTCGGAACTTGGGTGTAACGAAGAGTGGTGCACGGTGGTGCATATGGTGCACCACTAACCTGTCGATTGGCAATTGCCATATCCGACCTTTTCATAGGCGAGTCGTGTCGAATTTGCCGGCGGGTGCAACGCCTGGCCGGAAACACCGGTTGGGAGTGGTGCATCGACGTGTCCACCGGGGGCAACAAAAAGCGCCTTTCCGCCCCTTGGGACATACGCCAGCATTGTTCGCAGCAAAACCGTCCGCCTGTTGGAGATGACACACGGCAAGCCCGTTGAAGCCGGCCTTGCCTACCCCACGGACGCGGCCGGCGATCGCCACCGATCCCGAAGATCGTGGTTGTCAACCAAGCATCGGGCAGATGCTCAACAAACAGGGGAAAGCGAATGAAACTCAAGAACACGTCGACGATTGCAGCTCTGGGATTGCTGTCACTGGCGGTTGCTACGGGGCCGAGCGTGGCCAGGGACCTCACCATAGCTTCCTGGGGCGGCAACTTTCAGGATGCTCAACGAAAGATTTTTTTCCAACCCTTCGCCGAGGATACCGGAAAGCCTCTGCTCGATGAGGCCTGGGATGGCGGCATCGGTGTCCTTCAGGCGAAGGTCAAGGCTGGCAATCCTTCCTGGGATGCGGTGGAGGTCGAGGCGGATGAGCTTGCGCTCGGCTGTGCCGACGGTCTTTTTGAAAAGGTGGACTGGAGCAAGCTCGGCGGCAAGGATGCATTCCTCCCTTCCGCCGTAAGCGATTGCGGCGTCGGCTCCATCGTCTGGTCGACTGCGATCGCCTATGACGGCGCAAAGATTGCCAAGGGCCCGGAATCCTGGGCCGACTTCTGGGACGTGAAGAAATTCCCCGGCAAGCGCGCCCTGCGCAAGGGGCCGAAATACACACTCGAATCCGCGCTGATGGCCGATGGCGTGCCGGCCGATAAGGTTTACGAGGTCCTGGCGACGCCGGAAGGCATCGACCGTGCTTTTGCCAAGCTCGACGCATTGAAGCCGAGCCTGGTCTGGTGGACCTCGGGCGCCCAGCCACTGCAACTGCTTGCCTCCGGCGAGGTTGCCATGACCAGCGCGTATAACGGCCGCATCACCGGCATCAACCGCTCGGAAGGCAGGAAGTTCAAGGTTGTCTGGCCGGGCAGCATCTACGCCGTCGACAGTTGGGTCGTCCTGAAGGGCGCTGAAAACAAGGATGCGGCCTTTGACTTTGTTGCCTTCGCTAGCAAGTCGGAAAATCAGGCAAAGCTGCCGCAATATATCGCCTACGGCCTCACGAACACCGAAGCCGGCAAGACCCTGCCGCCCGATCAACTGGCCGACCTGCCGACGACCCCGGCCAACATGCAGGGAGCCGTCAGCCTTGATACGGACTTCTGGATCGACAATTCGGAAGCGCTGACCAAAAGATTTGACGCCTGGCTGGCACAGTAGCGGCACGATATCGCCCCCACGGATCGCTCCTGCCGAGGATCCATGGGGGCTTCCGCCTATCCTCGTCACTTCGTCTCCTTGAGAACAGACAATCCGAACGGAGGGCCGCCGTGGCTACGCCGCGCATACGCTTTGAAAGAGTCTCCAAATCCTTTGGCACGCTTCAGGTCGTCAAAGACCTGTCGCTCGACATCGAGAGGGGCGAATTCGTCAGCCTTCTCGGACCGTCGGGTTCCGGCAAGACAACCTTGCTGATGATGGCGGCGGGTTTCGAAAACCCCACCGGTGGCAGCATCTTTCTCGACGGCCGCCGTATCGACCATCTGCCACCGTATCGGCGCGAAATGGGCGTCGTCTTCCAGAACTATGCGCTCTTTCCGCATATGTCGGTTGCCGACAACATCGCCTTTCCGCTGAAGATGCGCGGTATCGGACGCAGCGAGATCGAAGGTCGAGTAAAACGGGCGCTCGACATGGTGCAACTGTCTGCAATGAGCAACCGAAAGCCGGCCCAGCTTTCCGGTGGTCAGCAGCAGCGTGTGGCACTTGCCCGCGCTCTGGTGTTCGAGCCGGCCGTTGTGCTGATGGACGAGCCGCTGGGGGCGCTTGACAAACAGTTGCGGGAACAGATGCAACTCGACATCCGCGCGCTGCACAAGCGGCTGGAGCTGACCGTGGTGTTCGTGACCCACGATCAGGCCGAGGCGCTTACCATGTCCGATCGGATTGCAGTCTTCAATCATGGGAACATCGAGCAGATCGGCTCGCCGCGCGATATTTATGATCGCCCGCAAACGCGCGTCGTCGCCGAATTCATCGGCGAAACCAATCTGATAGAAGGAACGGTGACGGCGACGGGAAAAACCGGGGCCTCGGTCGAGCTCGCCGATGGGCGGCATCTGATCGTATCGGGCAGCGGCTCCCTCTCCGTCGGAACCCGCGTCCATATTTCGGTCCGTCCTGAGCGGATTTCTCTTGCGGCCCGCGGGACTGGGTCTGCGACGAATGCCTTGCCGACGAAAATACTCGACAGCGTGTACCAGGGCGATCACCTGCGGGTGCAGCTTGACCACGATGCCTTCCGCTTCATAGTCCGGACCGACAGGCGATCGGCGGAGTGGGCAGCGGGCGCCGATGTGGTGGCTCATTTCGCACCGGACGATTGTTGGGTGATTGCGGCATGAGTCCGTTCCGTCAAAGCATCGGCACCTTCGCTCTTGTCCTTCCTCTTACTCTGTTCCTGGGTGTCTTCTTCATCTGGCCACTTCTGACGGTGCTTGAGCAGGCGGTGTCCGATCCGGTCGTCAGCCAAAACCTGCCCCGGACGACGGCCGCGATCTCCGCCTGGAACCGTAATTCCGAGTCCTCCGACGAGATGCAGATTGCGCTTGTCGAAGACCTGAAATCGATCGACGACGATCAGAATCTGGGCGAGGTGGTTCGAAGACTTAACAGCGCCCAGCCGGGCTTCCGCACGCTGATGCGAAAGACCGTCGCCGCCGTGGAAGGCAGCGCCGAACCGACAAAACTTGGAGAGGTGGACTCACGATGGAACGATCCCTCGTTCTGGCGGGCCATTGCCGAGGCGACCTATCCTTATACCGATCGCAATCTCCTAGCCGCAGTCGATCTTCAGCATGACGCATCGGGAGCGATCGTGGCGATGCCGGCCGGGGAGTCGGCCAATCAGGCGATTCTTCTCAGAACATTCACTGTGGCTGCTGTCGTGACCGTGGCAACATGCCTCATCGGCCTGCCATATGCGATGCTGATCGCAGCCTCCAGCGGCTGGCGGCGACAGCTCCTCCTTGTCGCGGTGCTCCTGCCGCTATGGACGTCGTTGCTGGTGCGCACCGCGGCTTGGTACATCCTCCTGCAGGACAAGGGACTTATCAATTCCTTCCTCATGTCGCTCGGCCTCTTCAGCGACCCGTTGCCGCTTCTCTTCAACCGAACGGGCGTCATTATCGCCATGACGCATGTTCTGCTGCCCTTCATGGTCCTGCCGATCTACAGTGTCCTCATCGCAATCCCCCGAAATCTCATGCCGGCGGCAGCCTCTCTCGGCGCGCGGCCGATCCGGGCCTTCCTGCAAATCCTGTTGCCTCTGACATTGCGCGGTATCGCTTCCGGTGGACTGCTCGTCTTCATGGCAGCCCTCGGTTACTACATCACGCCGGCGCTCATCGGCGGGCCCAAAGACCAGATGATCAGTTCGGTGATTGCCTTCTATGCCACCGGCTCCGCCAATTGGGGGATGGCCGGCGCGCTCGGCATCGTGCTGCTCGCCGCGACCATCGTGTTCTACGGCGTCTATGGCCGGCTCTCAACGAAGACGGCAGGTGCCTGACATGACAGTTCGTTTGCTTAAATTTCTGTATGGTGCGGCAACGGTGATTTTTCTGCTGGCCCCGCTTTTGGCGATCCTTCCGATCGCATTTACCTCCAGCAGTTTCCTGTCCTATCCCATCCCTTCTTTTTCGACCCGCTGGTTTGCGGAACTCGCAAACGCGGACGCCTGGCGGCGGTCCATCGTCAACAGCTTGCTGATCGGCACGGGGACCACACTGCTTTCAACCGTGCTCGGCATGCTGGCCTCACTTGCATTGCGCAGGCGCATTGTCTTCGGCTCTACACTGCGGACAATGTTCCTTCTGCCGATGGTCGTTCCGGCGGTCGTGCTCGGAGTCGGGCTTCAAATTCTGTTTGCCAAGCTCGGATTTCCGAACACCTTTGCGGCCGTCATCATAGCGCATACGGTTGTCGCCGTACCTTTCGTGCTGATCAGCATCACCGCGTCGCTTGACGGCATCGACTATCGAGTCGAACGGGCGGCGACGAGCCTGGGCGCTTCTCCAGCAAAGGTCTTCTGGAAAATAACGCTGCCGCTCGCCATACCGGGTGTACTGTCGGGCGCGGTGCTTGCTTTTGCCACCTCGCTTGATGAAGTCGTGCTGACCCTGTTTGTCGCCGGCCCAAACCAGTTGACGCTCGCGCGCCAGATGTTCTCGTCCATTCGCGAAAACATCAGCCCGGCCATCGTTGCCGCGGCATTTCTCTTCATCCTCGGAACGATCTTTCTCGGAGGCCTGCTTGCCATCGTGCACAAACGCGCCGCCCGTTCCGCAGTCGCGGGGTGATGTTCGGCCACTGGAATGCCGCGCCCTCACGCTGAGCCGCGATGGCGCGGCTCCTGCCGATCAATCCCCGTCGCCCCGCCCAGAAACGATCTCGCGCTTGCCGACGTGGTTGGCCGGGCCGACGAGGCCTTCCTTTTCCATGCGTTCCACCAATGAGGCGGCGCGGTTATAACCGATGCCGAGGCGGCGCTGGATGTAGGAGGTGGAGCATTTCTTGTCGCGCATGACGACCTTGACCGCCTGCTCGTAGAGTTCGTTGCCATCCTCGGAGGCCATGGCGCTCTTGTCGAAAACGGCGCCGGCTTCCTCCTCTTCCGTCTCGTCCTCCTCGTCGGCGGTGACGGTGTCGAGATATTCGGGGCGCCCCTGTGTTTTCAGATGGGCGACGACCTTTTCGACCTCCAAATCCGAAACGAAGGGACCGTGGACGCGGGAAATGCGCCCGCCGCCCTGCATGTGCAGCATATCGCCCTGACCGAGCAGTTGTTCGGCGCCCTGTTCGCCGAGGATGGTGCGGCTGTCGATCTTCGAGGTCACCTGGAAGGAAATGCGGGTCGGGAAGTTTGCCTTGATCGTGCCGGTGATGACATCGACCGATGGGCGCTGTGTGGCCATGATCAGATGGATGCCGGCGGCGCGGGCCATCTGGGCGAGGCGCTGGATCGCGCCTTCGATGTCCTTGCCGGCGACCATCATCAGGTCAGCCATTTCGTCGACGATGACGACGATATAGGGCATCGGCGTCAGGTCCAGCGCCTGGCTTTCCTCGATCGGAGCACCGGTGCCCTTGTCGAAGCCGACCTGGACCATGACGTGGATGGCCTCGCCCTTTTCGCGGGCCTGCGCCACGCGGTCGTTGTAACCGTCGATATTGCGCACGCCGAGGCGCGACATCTTGCGGTAGCGCTCCTCCATTTCGCGCACGGCCCATTTCAGCGCCATCACCGCCTTCTTCGGATCGGTGACGACGGGCGTCAGCAGATGCGGGATGCCGTCATAGACGGAGAGTTCGAGCATCTTCGGGTCGACCATGATCAGGCGGCACTGTTCCGGCGTCATGCGATAGAGCAGCGACAGGATCATCGTGTTGATGGCGACCGACTTGCCCGAGCCGGTGGTGCCGGCAACAAGCAGATGCGGCATCTTGGCGAGCTCGGCAATCACCGGCTCGCCGCCGATCGTCTTGCCGAGGCCGAGCGCCAGCTTGTAACCGCTCTTCTCGAAATCCTGGCTTTCGATCATCTCGCGGAAATAAACGGTTTCACGTGTCACATTCGGCAATTCGATGCCGATGACGTTGCGTCCGGGGACGACGGCGACACGGGCCGAGAGCGCCGACATCGAGCGGGCGATATCGTCGGCCAGTCCGATGACGCGCGACGACTTCACGCCTGGCGCCGGCTCGAATTCATAGAGGGTGACGACGGGGCCGGGACGGACATGGATGATCTCGCCCTTGATGCCGAAATCTTCCAGCACGCTTTCCAAGAGCCCGGCATTCTGCTCCAGCGTCTCCTGCGACATGATCTCGCCGAGGCGTTCCGGCGGTTCCTGCAGCAGGGCGCGCGGCGGGAATTCGTAGCCGGATGCGTCGACCCTTTCGGGCCTCACGGCCAGACGCGGCGACGGTAGAACCGCAGCCACAGGCGGCGTACGCTGCGGCGCGGGCGCTGCCGGAGGGGCTGATGCAATTTGAGGGGCTGGCGTGACCTGGGGTGCGGGTGCAATCTGAGCCTGCACGACCGGCGCCTCGACAATAATGCGCCTCGGCTTTTCCAGGGATGGGGCGGCCGGAGGACGCACGGCGACCTTTGCGGACATCGCAGCGGGCGGCGAGACCGGGCGGGAGGGCACGGGAGCGACAGCCGGCCGGCCGGGGCGCCATTCCATGATCTTGAACAGCGAAGTGATCGATTCGGGCGTGGCCTCAGCCTTCGGGAACGAGATCACGGGGGGCGCGCGAACCGGCTCGGCCTCTTCGAAGGCCATGACTTCCCAGAAGGCGAAATCCGAAATGGAGGAAAGCTCAGCGGTGGCGCGGAAGGCAGGCGCGCGGACCTCATCAGGCAACGGTGCCTGCTGCAGTTCGACCATGTCGGGTGCCGTGGAAATTTCCTCCGGCTCCGGCAGATAGATATCGAACGGCACGTCGACGGCAACCGGCTCTATCCGTATCGCCTGCTGTGCAAGCTGCGAATCATCGCGACCGGGCTCATTCGGCGCGCGCCGTTTGCTGATCAGCGTTTCCGGCGTGCGGGTGAAACGAACATTCGGCGCGAGGGAAAAATTGCTCTGCCAAATGGGCGCTGCCGGCTTTTCTCCTGGATTTTCCTCCGGAAGCTCAGTTTCAATCCCGCTGGAAAAGTCCCCGGCGTCCGTCAAATTGGTTCTGGGAAAACGCATGCGTCCGCTACTCACTCATGCTTGGCAAATTACGACCCTACCGGGATAGAAAAGGAAGGTTAATAAGTTCCTTCCTTCCGTACCGTTCCGACACGGCTCCTGGTGGCAAATTGCTGCACTTTCAATGGCTTGCGCTAAGCGGAAAAATCTTTGCCAATTTTGAAGAGGTGGCTAAGCGCGTCGCGTCGAATCTGATTGATGCGACGTGCTTCGGGTCTTTGTTTGATGCATGTCGTTGTCCCAAAACCGCCGCGCACTTTTGGGCGACATGCATTAGTGCGCCTCGTCCCAATTGGTGGCGGCGCGCGCATCGACCCTCAGCGGCACGCGCATTTCGAGCGCCGGCATGGTGGCGTTTTCCATGACCGAGACGATGACCGGCATCGCCTTTTCGACATCGTCATCCTCGACCTCGAAGATGAGTTCGTCATGCACCTGCAGCAGCATGCGGACGCGATCGCCAAGGCCGACTTCGGCAAGCGCCGGCTCCATCCTGATCATCGCCCGGCGGATGACGTCGGCAGCCGAGCCCTGGATCGGCGCGTTGATCGCCGCACGCTCGTTGAAGGCGCGCACGGACGGATTGGACGAGCGGATTTCCGGATAGTTGATGCGGCGGCCGAAGATCGTCTCGACATAACCCTTGTCGCGCGCCATGGCCTTTCGGCTTTCCATATAGTCGCGGATGCCGGGGAAACGCTCGAAATATTTCTTGATGTAGTCGCCGGCTTCCGAACGCTCGATCGAAAGCTGATTGGCAAGGCCGAAGGCCGAGATGCCGTAGATGATGCCGAAATTGATCGCCTTGGCGCGACGACGGACCTCGCCCGGCATGCCTTCGACCGGCACGCCGAACATTTCCGACGCCGTCATGGCGTGGATGTCGACGCCGTCCTCGAAGGCTTTGGTCAGCTGCGGGATTTCGGCCACATGGGCAAGCACGCGCAGCTCGATCTGGCTGTAGTCGGCAGAGATCAGCTTGTGGCCGGGCGTCGAGATGAAGGCGGTGCGGATCTTCCGGCCTTCGGCGGTGCGCACGGGAATGTTCTGCAGGTTCGGCTCAGAGGACGACAAGCGCCCCGTCGTCGTCGATGCCAGCGAATAGGAGGTATGCACCCGCTTGGTCTCAGGGTGGACATAGCCGGGGAGCGCGTCGGTGTAGGTCGATTTCAGCTTGGTGAGCTGGCGCCAGTCGACGATCTTGCGCGGCAGCTCGAAACCGGCGGCAGCCAGATCTTCGAGCACCTGGGCGGAGGTGGACCATTGGCCGGTTTTCGTCTTGCTGCCGCCGGCAAGGCCCATCTTGCCGAACAGGATGTCGCCCAGCTGCTTCGGCGAGCCGATATTGAAACGCTCGCCGGCCAGCACGTAGATCTCGTCCTCGAGGCGCGCGGCCCCCTGGGCCAGCTCGCCGGACAGGCGCGACAGGATCTGCCGGTCGACGGTGATGCCGCGCGCTTCCATGCGCGCCAGCACCGGCAATAGCGGTCGCTCCAGCCGCTCATAGACGCTGGTCAGCCCTGCCGCCGCCAGCCGGGGCTTCAGCACCAGCCAGAGGCGCAGCGTCACGTCGGCATCTTCGGCGGCATAATGGGTGGCGCGGTCGATGGCGACCAGATCGAAGGTGACGTTCGCCTTGCCGCTGCCGGCCACGTCCTTGTAGGGGATCGGAGTATGGCCGAGGAATTTTTCCGAGAGCGGATCCATGCCATGCGCGCCGGTGCCGGCGTCGAGCACGTAGGAGATCAGCATCGTATCATCGAAACTCCGGGTCTCGATGCCGTAGCGCTTCATCAGCAGGTAATCGTATTTCAGGTTCTGGGCGACCTTGAGAACCGATTCGTCCTCCAGCAAAGCCTTCAGCCGCGGCAGGGCATCGCGCATGGGGATCTGGTTTTCGGCAAGGCCGCCGCCGAGCAGATCGCCGACGCCGTTCTTGTGGACGAGCGGCACATAGGCGGCGCGGATCTTCGTGCCGGTGGGATCGGCCGTATTGTCGGCGATCGCCATCGAGAAGCCGACGAGCTCGGCCTGCATCGCATCGAGCGAGGTCGTCTCGGTATCGAAAGCAACGAGGCCGGTCGCGCGCGCATCGGCGATCCACCGGTCGAGCGTCGCCAGGTCGCGGATCGTCACATAGGCCGTATGATCGAAGGGCAGCGTCGCAAAGGCCTCAGCCCGCGCCTTGGCAAGATCGGCGGGCGAAAAGGCGCCTTCGACGACAGCCTTCGCCTTGGCGCGCGGCGGCACCGGCACGGATTCGCCCGAGACTTCGGGGATCCCGCCGGCAACGGGTTCGGGTTCCGCCGCACTGAGATCGGGGCCGTGGGCCGCCTCGCCCCATTCGATGTGGACGACCGCCGGTTCGATGCTGCTGGCATCGCAATCGCAGGCTTCGGCGACCCGGCGCGTCAGGGTGGTGAATTCCATCGTCTTGAGGAAGCCGATCAGCTTCGGGCCATTCTGCGGCTCGAGCACCAGCGCGTCGAGATCGAGATCCAGCGGCACGTCGGTGCGCAACCGCACGAGGTCGCGCGAGAGCTTGGCCATGTCGATATTGGCGAGGATCGTCTCGCGGCGCTTGACCTGCTTGATCTCGGTGGCGCGCTCGAGCAGCGTGTCGAGATCGCCGTATTCCTCGAGGAGCTGGGCGGCGGTTTTCGGGCCGATGCCGGGAATGCCGGGGACATTGTCGACCGAATCACCGGTCATCGCCTGCAGGTCGATCATCTTTTCAGGCGGCACGCCCCATTTTTCGATGACATCGGGAATGCCGATCTGCTTGTCCTTCATGCTGTCATACATATGGACATTGGGGCTGACGAGCTGCATCAGATCCTTGTCGGAGGAGACGATGGTGACATCGGCGCCTGCTGCCTCGGCCTGGCGGGCGTAGGTGGCGATGATGTCGTCGGCCTCAAAACCTTGGGTCTCGATGCAGGGCAGATTGAAGGCGCGGGTCGCCTCTCTTATGAGGCCGAATTGCGGGATGAGCTCTTCCGGCGGGGCGGAGCGGTTCGCCTTGTAGGCGTCGTAGAGATCCTTGCGAAACGTCTTGGCAGAATAATCGAAGATGACGGCAAGATGTGTCGGCGTCACGCCGACATCGGTATTGCGTGCATCCCTCAAGAGCTTCCACAGCATGTTGCAGAAACCGGACACGGCGCCGATCGGCAAGCCGTCCGTCTTGCGGGTCAGCGGTGGCAATGCATGAAACGCCCGGAAGATGAATCCGGAACCATCGATTAGGAAGAGGTGATCGCCTTTTTTCATGCGTGCATGGATAGCGCGGGCATTGGACGAGGTCCATATAAAGTTCGGCGCGCAAAAAGGATTCAGCGTGCGCAGCGCTGTCTATTCCTGCTCACCAAACTGTTACCGATTTGTAACGATCGCTCTCCCTTGAAAAACCACATTCGCAGCCACAAATCCATGTCACCGGCGCTTGATCGCGCCGCGGGTCTGATTACCGGCTTGTCCCCCGCCGCGTCAGGCTTGGACAAAGGCCTTATCCCCCTCTCCGGGCCTTTGTCCCCACTTTAAAGTCGCCATGGCCAACCTCCAGGCCATGGCGACTTTTGTTTTTTCCAGCCACTCGAAATTATCGTCGCGGCTTGCATCTTATGAAGCATCGCCTGCGATTTGCTGCATTGTCTCCAGCATGGTTTTGAGCCTAACTTGCAATCATGGGATTTAACCGCATGGATTCGGGAGCCTACCTTGCCAGCCAACTGGCGAAGGGTTTTGCCCGCTCGCTGCACCAGCGCGCGGTCGGTCTGGGTTTTTCTCCGGGCCAATTCCCCATTCTGCTGGAACTCTGGGCCGAAGACGGGCTGACCCAGAAACAGCTTCTCGAGCGGGTCGATATCGAGCAGGCGACCATGGCCAATACGCTTTCGCGCATGGTCCGCGACGGGTTGATCGAACGCCGTCCACATCCCTCCGACAGGCGGGCGCAACTGCTCTTCCTGACGCCGAAGGCCCGCGCCATGGAGGCCGAGGCGATCGAGATCGCGCGGGAGGCCGACCTTGCGCTGTTTAAAGGTTTTCGGGTCTTCGAGCGCGAGCTGACGCTCGAATATATCCGGCGGCTTCTGGAAAACGCCAAGGCGCTGTGAAGAAGCTCATTCGCCGGCACTGTGTGCGTGTCGCAACGAGAACACGCCGGTTTCAATCTGCGCGGTCAGGACGTTTTCGTGGGCGGCAAGCTTGACGCTCGGTTCGATATCCGGCTTGCCAAGCAAAAGGCCCTGTACTTGCGCGCAGCCTTCCTCGACGACGATCCGGCGCTGCATTTCGGTTTCCACGCCCTCCGTCACCACCGGCATGCCGAGGCTGTGGCCAAGACCAATGATGGCGCGCACGATCGAGCGCGCCGCCGCATCATGTTCCAGCAGGCCGGTGAAACTGCGGTCGACCTTGATCTTGTCGAAAGGGAATGAACGCAGGTTGGAAAGCGAGGAAAAACCGGTGCCGAAATCATCCATGACGATGTGCACGCCGAGCTTGTGCAGCCGCAGCAACATCGTCATCACCCGGTCGCGATCGCGCATGAGGGCCGCCTCGGTGATCTCGAGCTCCAGCCGGCTGGGTGCAAGCCCGGTTTCGGCGAGGATCGCCTCGATCCGCTCACAGAGGTTCGGCAGCATGAATTGCACCGGCGAGAGATTGACGGCGATCATCAACGGCAGCGGCCAGCGCACGGCCTCCCTGCAGGCCTGCTGCAACACCCATTCACCGAGTTGGACGATCGAGCCGCTTTCCTCGGCGATCGGGATGAAGATATCGGGCTCGGTCAAGCCGTGACCTGGCCGGTTCCAGCGCATCAGGGCCTCATAGCCGCCGATCTCGCCGCTCAGCGCATCGAGGATCGGCTGATAACTGACATGGATCTGGTTGCGGATGATCGCATGGCGCAGTTCGCTTTCGATCTGGCGGCGGTTCCGTGCCGCCTTATCCATTTCCGCGTCGAAGAAACAGACCTTGCCGCGACCGTCATGCTTGGCGCGGTAAAGTGCAATATCGGCATTGTTGCAGAGTTCTTCAGCAGCAGCGCCGTCCGCCGGATAGAGTGCGATGCCGACGCTGACACCAACGGCTGTGGGGTCACGCGCCGTGTCCATCTCGGCGGCGAATTCGTCGAGTATCGCCGCCGCAAGCTTTTGCGCCGCTGCCGGCTGCTGTCCGGCGGGCTGAAGGATGGCGAATTCATCGCCGCCGAGGCGGGCGATCGTATCGCTCTCATCGGCCACGCGGCGCAGGATCGAGGCGACCTTGCCGAGAATGCGGTCGCCTTCGGCATGACCGAAGATATCGTTGACGGCTTTGAAGCGATCGAGGTCGAGATAGAAGAGGGCAACCTCGCTGTTCTTTCGTTCGGCCATCTGCAACGCCTGCCGGATGCGGGTATCGAACAATGACCTGTTCGGCAGATCGGTGAGCACGTCGTGGTGGGCGAGGTGCTCGATCATCTCCTCGGCCTGCCTGCGCTCGGTGAGATCGCGCACCGCCAGCACCTCGCAATTGTGCCCGCGATAAACAATCCTGCTCGCGGTCACTTCGACGGCGATCTCCCTGCCGTTCCTGGTGTTGAGCAGCGTTTCGCCTGGCTTGTTCTGCCCAGCCCCCTGAATAGCGGTCAAAACAGCCGAGGGCGCCTTGCCGGCAAGATCGGCAAGTTTCCAGCCGGAAAGCCCCTGAAAGCGTTCATTGGCATCGATGATCCGGCCTTCCCGCAGGATCAGCAGTCCTTCCTGCGAGGCATTCGCGAGCCCCCTCAGATCCGTCAGGTGGCTTTCGATAAAGACCACCGCGAGCGCAATCAGAATGAGCGTCGTCGCCGCCGCCACGACGATCGCGGCGAGCAGGCTGGCGTCGAGCACCGTTGCCGGAACCTCTTTGCCGGGATCCGGTACGAGGGTGATGCTGGCCATCGAGATGAAATGGAGAGCGCAGATCGCGAGGACGAAAGTGATGGACGAGGCGAGGAGCCGCCTCGGTCCCTTCAATTCGAAAAAGGCGTGGAAGGCGGCGCTCGACAACAGCGCTCCTGCGAGAACCGCAGTCAGCGTCATGAAGGGATCATAAACGATTACCGCCGGCGTTTCGATCGCCTGCATGCCGGTCAGGTGCATGGAGGCGATGCCGAGCGCCATCAGAACGCCGCCGCGCACGCGAGAAAACCTGCCGCGGCTTTCCGAAGCGACGAGGATCGCCGCCCACGAACCGGCAACCGACAAGAGGAAGGAAAGCGCCGTCAGGCCCAGCTGGTAGCCGATCGGCATGCCGCCGTCATAAGCCAGCATCGCAATGAAGTGCGTTGCCCATACGCCGGTGCCGAAAGCAAATGCCGATGCGCCAATCCAGAGTTTGCGCCGCCCGGCATCGCATTCCTGGGCGCGGGAAAGCGGCAGCATCGCCGCCATCGCGCCGACCAGACAGACCGCTGCCGCCGCAATCACCAGCCGCCAATCGTGATTGTCCCGAATACATGCGATGACCGAAAACATCTGCCCCTCCCACAGCTGAATTCGGTCAGGTTATTTAGGTTATGCTAAATAACCGTAAATTGAATTAGTATTCTCTTCTATATTATTCAGTAAATCTTCCTGATATTGATCCATGCCGCGCCGGCTTTCGCGCCGCCGATTTTTCGTTTTTCCGCCTCGCCTGCCTTCCTGGTTTGGTCTATCGTCCGGCCGAATTTCAAAAGGAGTCGAAAATGACCGATATCAATCAGGTGCTTGCGCGCGCGGACCAGAACCTTCCATCGAGCCTCGACAAGCTATTCGAACTTCTGCGCATCCAGTCGATTTCCACTGATCCCGCCTATAAGGCCGAATGCCGAAAGGCGGCGGAATGGCTTGTCGCTTATCTTGAAGGGCTCGGCTTTACGGCCTCGGTGCGCGACACGCCCGGCCATCCGATGGTGGTCGCCCACCATGCCGGCGCTGCTTCCGATGCACCGCATGTTCTCTTTTACGGCCATTACGACGTCCAGCCGGTCGATCCGATCGAGCTCTGGGAAAACGATCCGTTCCAGCCGTCGATCAAGGATCTCGGCGAGGGCCGCAAGATTTTGACCGGCCGCGGCACCTCGGACGACAAAGGCCAGTTGATGACCTTCGTCGAGGCCTGCCGCGCCTATAAGGAGATCAACGGCGAGCTTCCCTGCCGCATCACCATTCTCTTCGAGGGCGAGGAGGAATCCGGCTCGCCATCCCTGAAGCCCTTCCTCGAAGCCAATGCCGCCGAGCTCAAGGCCGATTATGCACTCGTCTGCGATACCGGCATGTGGGACCGCGACACGCCGGCAATCGCCGCAGCGCTACGCGGCCTTGTCGGCGAGGAAGTGGTCGTGACGGCCGCCGACCGCGACCTGCATTCCGGTCTGTTCGGAGGCGCTGCGGCCAATCCGATCCATATTCTCGTCGAGGCTCTTGCCGGCCTGCATGACGAGACGGGCCGCATCACGCTCGACGGCTTCTATGACGGCGTCGAGGAAACGCCCGACAATATCAAGGCGTCCTGGGAGACGCTCGGCAGGACCGCGGAGAGCTTCCTCGGCGAAGTCGGCCTTTCCATTCCGTCCGGCGAAAAGGGCCGTTCGGTGCTGGAACTCACCTGGGCGCGGCCGACCGCCGAAATCAACGGCATCTGGGGCGGATATACCGGCGAAGGCTTCAAGACGGTGATCGCCGCCAAGGCTTCGGCCAAGGTTTCGTTCCGGCTTGTCGGCACGCAGGATCCAGACGCCATCCGCAGGGCTTTCCGCAGCTATATCAGCACGAAGATTCCCGCCGATTGCTCGGTCGAGTTCCATCCGCATGGGGGCTCGCCGGCGATCCACCTTTCCTATGATTCGCCGGTTCTGACCAAGGCGAAGAACGCGCTGTCCGACGAATGGCCGAAACCCGCCATCGTCATCGGCATGGGCGGGTCGATCCCGATCGTGGGGGACTTCCAGAAGATGCTCGGCATGGAATCTCTGCTGGTCGGCTTCGGCCTCAGTGACGACCGCATCCATTCGCCGAACGAGAAATACGAGCTTGTCTCCTACCACAAGGGCATCCGCTCCTGGGTACGGATCCTGCAGGCGCTCGCCGCCTGAGAGGGAAAGGCGCGCCTTCAGGATGCGCCATGCGAAAATCGCGACAACAAAAAGGCCGGTTCGAACCGGCCTTTCGTCGTCCGCTCATCTCAGTGCCAGTTCATCCGTGGTCAAGGAGAAAGCGGTATTGCAATGAGACTGCCCGCGAAAGGTTAACGGGGCGTTAACGGCACCAACTCCAGTCGGAAACGTTGGTTGCAGCTTCAGGCGCCGCGGATTTGCCGTTCAAGCTACGTTCATCGCGGGCGACATATAAGTCATTGAAAGATAAGATGAATGATAGCGCCCTAACAGCTGCGGGCGATCGCTCTATCTTTTGTTTCAAGGGCACATGCCACGGAAACACGGCCAATTGCTGCCTGAAAAACGTGCCAACGAGGACTGAGAAGCGTGAAAAATCTCTTTGTTAAAATTGCAGCGGCCGGCCTGTTCATGCTGGCGCCCGCCATAGCGCAGGCTGCCGAGGGCTACTCGACGGCGAACGTCAACATGCGTGCGGGTCCGAGCACCCGATATCCCGCCGTCGCAGTCATACCGGCCGGTTCCTCGGTCGAGATCCGCGGATGCCTTTCCGACGTCAACTGGTGCGACGTCGAGTTCTACGGCGGCCGCGGCTGGGTCTCCGGCCAGTACGTGCAGGCCCTCTACCAGCAACGCCGCATCTATGTCGGTCCGCAATATTACCGTCCGCTGGGCATTCCGGTTATCCGCTTCAGCGTCGATAATTATTGGGACCGGTATTACCGCAACCGCGATTTCTATCGCGAGCGTGACCGCTGGAGCCGCGGTCCGGACTATTATTACCGCGACCGCGACAACCGGGATTGGGATCGCGATCGGGATAACGTAGATCGCGACCGGGATAACCTAAATCGCGAGCGGGATAACCGGGATCGCGACCGGAACTGGCGCGAGCGGGATCGCGACCGAGATTGGCGTGATGGTGACCGGGATCGGCGCGGCGTCAATCAAAGGGACGATCGGCAACGAGACGATCGGCAAAGGTACGACCGGCAAGGAGCCGACCGGAGAGGCGATGATCGCAGACCGGGCCGCAGGGATTTTGATTGCCGCCCCGGCGATCCCTCCTGCGACCAATGAAACGGAAGGGGCGGCAGCGCCGTCCTCTCTCGAGATTTGCCAGCCAAGGCAACCATCCAAGAAAAAGCCCGGCGCTCCCATGAGGGATGCACCGGGCCTGATGTCGATCGGCGCGTGTTGAGGGGAGACGGCCGATCATGCGCGGGACGTGAGGGGTTGTCCCGCTTCTCCTTAAACAATCGCCGAGCCTATTGGTTCCACCGACCAGACGGAAGATGTTCAACGCAACGCCGAAAGCAGCGTGTGCATTTCCGCGTCACGGCCACGAGCCATCCTCAGCCGGCTTTCCTCCATCCCCGGATTTCTCCAAGGCCGGCTTCATTCAATTTTGTCGAATCGACCGTTACCGCCTGCGCAGATATGACGCCTGTGTGCGTCTGCCCGCCTCGCCGGCGAGCGCAAATCGGCGCGCGCTATGTCAGATTTGCGACAGTCATGAAAATTGGCATGGATGCGCGCAAGAGGCCGACGACAATTTGATGTGAGGGTATCGTGATGCTCTTGTGTTGCGGGGTTGTTTATTGCAATTTCGTGGCGTTGCGGATTGATCGTAATCCGTTCGAGGCTGGACCCTGATGACGCAAGACTACCTGGCTTTCCTGGGGCTTTTCGCCCCCCGGGCAGCCGCCACAGATGTTACCGTTTGGCATAAACACAACCCACTCCTGCCTGTCCGCCTTACCGATGGGGCGAAGCTCAATCCTTCCGGCCAGATCTGGCGCCGCTTTCATCTGGGCGAGTGGGAATATAAGCAGGACCCGGAAACGCTCGACGATTACGAGGCCCGGCAGTTTTGAAGGCCAATGCATGTCGCAGAGAAATCTGTGGCGGTTTGGGACTTACGGCGCGCCGTATCAATGCGGTTTGACGCGACGCGCTTTACCTGCGCGATCTGCTTTGATTTCCATTATTAACACCCCGTTAAATCGCCGCATTTACAGTTCAGTCGGATGATCACGGCGCCCGCAAGTGCACCGTTGTGCGAAGCCAAGCTTCGCGATCGAACATGGGGTATGACCGGTCCGCGATGGCAGGCAGAGGCAGATCAGGCGACAGAATAGAACCGTCCTTCAGCGGCCGCCCGGCACGCGACGATGACGAATTTTCGCTCGATGCCGACGATCGCATCGCCGGCAGCCGATCCCAGCGCCGCGGCGGTTCAAAACCGCCGCCGCAGCGTGCCGCCCCCCGGCGGCGGCGCGAGCCGCGGGAGCGTGACGGCGGCGACCTTTTCGGTTTCATGCGCCGCGTGATCTACTGGTGCGTCGTGCTTTTCATCTGGGCCGGCATCGGCGTTGCCGGGCTGGTGGTTTATTATGGCTCGCGCATGCCGAGCGCCAGCACATGGGCGATCCCGGAACGGCCGCCGAACGTCAAGATCACCGCCGTCGACGGCAGCGTCATCGCCAATCGCGGCGCCACCGGCGGCGAGGCGCTGTCGCTCGAAAACATGTCGCCCTATATTCCGGAAGCCGTCATCGCCATCGAGGATCGGCGTTTCTATTCGCATTTCGGCGTCGATCCGCTCGGCCTCGGCCGGGCTGTAGTGACCAACTTCACGGCCGGCCACATGGTGCAGGGTGGCTCGACACTGACACAACAGCTTGCCAAGAACCTCTTCCTCTCCCCTGAGAGGACGCTGGAACGCAAGGTGCAGGAGGTGCTGCTCTCGCTCTGGCTGGAGCAGAAATACACCAAGGACCAGATCCTTGCGATGTATCTCAACCGGGTGTTCTTCGGATCGAACGCCTATGGCGTGGAGGCGGCCTCGCGCCGCTATTTCAACAAATCGGCGCGTGACGTGAACCTCGGCGAGGCCGCGGTGCTGGCCGGCCTGCTCAAGGCGCCGTCGCGGCTTTCGCCGGCCCGCGATGCGGAAGCGGCGAATGCACGCGCACAGCTTGTGCTCGCGGCAATGCGCGAACAGGGCTTCATCACCGATTCCGAAGTCAAGACCGCGATGTCGCAGACCCCGGCTTCGGCCAAGAGTTACTGGTCGGGCGCCGGGCACTATGTCGCCGACATGGTGATGGACGAGCTGCCGGGCCTGATAGGCGACGTCAAGGAAGACGTCATCGTCGATACGACGATCGACAAATCGCTGGAAAAGAAGGCCGAGCAATCGCTGGTCGACGTGCTCGACAAGGAGGGCGGCAAGCTCGACGCCTCGCAGGCGGCCCTCGTCTCGATCGACGGCACCGGCGCGATCCGGGCGCTGGTCGGCGGCAGGGACTATGCGACGAGCCAGTTCAACCGCGCCGTCAAGGCGAAGCGCCAGCCGGGTTCCTCGTTCAAGCCCTTCGTCTATGCCGCCGCACTCGAGAAAGGGCTGACGCCCTACTCGGTGTTCAATGACGCGCCGATCCGGATCGGCGACTGGACACCGGAAAATTACGAGAAGAAATACAATGGCGAAGTGACGCTGGCGACCGCGCTTGCCAAGTCGCTGAACACGGTGGCCGCCCAGCTGGTGATGTATGACGGGCCGGATCAGGTGATCAAGCTTGCCCACCGGCTCGGCATCGAAAGCGAACTGCAGCCGAACGCCTCGATCGCGCTCGGCACGTCCGAAGTGTCGCTGATGGAACTCACTGCCTCCTATGCCGCCTTCATGAACGGCGGCTACAAGGCGACGCCGCACGTCATCCGCCGGGTGACGACCGCCGAGGGCAAGGTTCTGTACGAAAATACCTATGACAGCCCGCCGCGCGTGCTCTCCGAGCAGATCGTCGCCGAGATGGATGCAATGATGATGGGCGTCATAGACAACGGCACCGGCAAGAGCGCCAAGATCCCCGGCTGGCAGGCCGCCGGAAAGACCGGCACGACGCAGAATTCGCGCGACGCGCTCTTCGTCGGCTTCACCAGCAACCTCACCACCGGCGTCTGGTTCGGCAATGACGACGGCAAGCCGATGAAGAAGGTGACCGGCGGCGGCTTGCCCGCAAAGGCCTGGAAGGAATTCATGATCGCCGCCCACAAAGGTCTTTCGCCGGCGCCGCTCTTCGGCAACGGCCAGTTGACTGCCGATCCGAACAGTGGTCAGCCGATGGCACAGACGGCCCCCGGTGATGGACAAGGGGGTAGTGCACAGTCGGGCGGCGGGCAACCGATGACGGCGGAGGCGCCGCCGTCGACGATCGGCGGCATCATTTCCGGCGTCTTCGGCGGCAACGACAATGCAAACCGCTATCCGCAAGCGCCTGCCCGGCAGCCGGCGGCGCCCTCCGGCAACGGCCCGGTTCCGCCTGCGGACATTGCCGAAGGCGGCGGTTCCGGCTATGAGGGCATGGTGCCGCCGGGCGATGTCGGCGGGCCGCAGACGACCTCTTCCGTGCAACCGCGGCGCACGACGCTGCTCGATCTGATCATGGGCCAGTGAGATCCTTTGCTGCATGCCCGGCGCAAGGCCGATGCTCTAGATATCGACCGCTTTGCGGACATGAGGCAAGCTCTTTCCCGGCGACTGTCAAAATTGAATGCAACACATTCGTTTTGCCGGATTCCGGGCCATTTCTCGCCTTGCAGTCCAGAAAACCGCTCCTTATATACGCCGCATCACCGCAATCACGATTGCGTAATCTTAAGTAGACCCATCCCGTAAGGGGCTGTCAGGGAAATGCCTTCTCGGGGTTCCGACAGCTTGCTTCAAGGAGAGAATGACATGGCAAAAGTAATTGGTATCGACCTTGGAACGACAAATTCCTGCGTCGCAGTCATGGACGGCAAGGACGCCAAGGTTATCGAGAATGCGGAAGGTGCACGCACGACCCCTTCCATGGTGGCATTTTCCGATGATGGCGAACGCCTCGTCGGCCAGCCGGCCAAGCGCCAGGCAGTCACCAACCCGACGAACACGCTCTTTGCGGTCAAGCGCCTGATCGGCCGCCGCTACGAAGATCCGACCGTCGAGAAGGACAAGCACCTCGTTCCCTTCACCATCGTCAAGGGCGACAATGGCGATGCCTGGGTCGAAGCCAATGGCAAGGGCTATTCGCCCGCACAGATTTCCGCGATGATCCTTCAGAAGATGAAGGAAACCGCCGAATCCTATCTCGGCGAAAAGGTCGAAAAGGCCGTCATCACCGTTCCCGCCTACTTCAACGACGCGCAGCGCCAGGCAACCAAGGATGCCGGCCGCATCGCCGGTCTTGAAGTCCTGCGCATCATCAACGAGCCGACCGCTGCAGCCCTCGCCTACGGCCTCGACAAGAAGGACGGCAAGACCATCGCTGTCTACGACCTTGGCGGCGGCACCTTCGATATTTCGATCCTTGAGATCGGCGACGGCGTCTTCGAAGTGAAGTCCACCAACGGCGATACCTTCCTCGGCGGTGAAGACTTCGACATGCGTCTCGTCGAATATCTCGTCGCCGAGTTCAAGAAGGACAACGGCATCGACCTGAAGAACGACAAGCTTGCCCTGCAGCGCCTCAAGGAAGCTGCCGAAAAGGCTAAGATCGAGCTGTCGTCCTCGCAGCAGACCGAAATCAACCTGCCGTTCATCACCGCCGACGCCTCCGGTCCGAAGCATCTGACGCTGAAGCTGACCCGCGCCAAGCTCGAAAGCCTGGTCGACGATCTCGTCCAGCGCACCATCGCGCCGTGCAAGGCAGCCCTCAAGGATGCCGGCGTTACCGCCGCCGAAATCGACGAAGTGGTTCTCGTCGGCGGTATGAGCCGCATGCCGAAGGTCCAGGAAGTCGTCAAGCAGCTGTTCGGCAAGGAGCCGCACAAGGGCGTCAACCCGGATGAAGTCGTGGCGCTTGGCGCCGCCATCCAGGCCGGCGTTCTGCAGGGCGACGTCAAGGACGTGCTGCTCCTCGACGTGACGCCGCTGTCGCTCGGCATCGAAACGCTCGGCGGTGTCTTCACCCGTCTGATCGAACGCAACACGACGATCCCGACGAAGAAGAGCCAGACCTTCTCGACCGCCGAAGACAACCAGCAGGCCGTCACCATCCGCGTTTCGCAGGGCGAGCGCGAAATGGCCGCCGACAACAAGCTGCTCGGCCAGTTCGACCTCGTCGGTCTGCCGCCGTCGCCGCGCGGCATGCCGCAGATCGAAGTCACCTTCGACATCGACGCCAACGGCATCGTGCAGGTTTCGGCCAAGGACAAGGGCACCGGCAAGGAACAGCAGATCCGCATCCAGGCTTCCGGCGGCCTTTCCGACGCCGACATCGAGAAGATGGTCAAGGATGCTGAAGCCCATGCCACCGAGGACAAGAAGCGCCGCGAGGCCGTCGAAGCCCGGAACCAGGCCGAAAGCCTGATCCATTCGACAGAAAAGTCGCTGAAGGATTACGGCGACAAGGTTTCCGAGGCCGACCGCACCGCGATCTCGGATGCGATCGCCGCGCTGAAGACGGCTTCGGAAGCCTCCGAGCCGGATGCCGACGACATCAAGGCCAAGACCCAGACGCTGATGGAAGTGTCGATGAAGCTCGGCCAGGCGATCTATGAAGCACAGCAGGCCGAAGGCGGCGCTGCCGGCGATGCCTCCGCGGAAGGCGGCGACAATGTCGTCGATGCCGACTACGAGGAAATCAAGGACGACGACCGCAAGAAGTCCGCGTAATCCGCGACGGCGTGGTTATGCTTCAACACCTGATCCGGCTGCTCACCATGGCAGCCGGAAATCCATTTCCGGGGTTTAATCCTTAATGGCAAAAGCGGACTATTACGAAACTCTGGGTGTAGCCAAGACGGCGGACGAGAAAGAGCTGAAGAGCGCCTTCCGCAAACTGGCGATGAAATTCCATCCGGACAAGAACCCGGATGACAAGGACGCCGAACGCAAGTTCAAGGAAATCAACGAAGCCTACGAGATGCTCAAGGACCCGCAGAAGCGGGCGGCCTATGACCGTTATGGCCATGCGGCCTTCGAGCAGGGCGGCATGGGCGGCGGTGGCGGCGGATTTGCCGGCGGCGGCTTCTCCGACATTTTCGAGGATATCTTCGGCGAGATGATGGGTGGAGGGCGCGCGCGCCAGCGCTCGTCGGGCGGCCGCGAGCGCGGCGCCGATCTTCGCTACAACATGGAAATAACGCTGGAAGAATCTTTCTCCGGCAAGACGGCGCAGATCCGCGTTCCCACGTCGATCACCTGCGACGTCTGTTCGGGCTCTGGCGCCAAGCCCGGCACACAGCCGAAGAACTGCGGCACCTGCCAGGGATCGGGACGCGTGCGCGCGGCCCAGGGCTTCTTCTCGATCGAGCGGACCTGCCCGACCTGCCACGGCCGCGGCCAGATCATTCCCGACCCCTGCCCGAAGTGCCATGGCCAGGGCCGGGTGACGGAAGAGCGTTCGCTCTCGGTCAACATTCCCGCCGGCATCGAGGACGGTACGCGCATCCGCCTGCAGGGCGAAGGCGAAGCCGGCGCCCGCGGCGGACCGGCCGGTGACCTCTATATCTTCCTGTCCGTCAAACCGCATGAATTCTACCAGCGCGACGGAGCCGATCTCTATTGCGCCGT
Source organism: Rhizobium sp. BK591 (assembly GCF_014195045.1). Taxonomy (NCBI): domain Bacteria; kingdom Pseudomonadati; phylum Pseudomonadota; class Alphaproteobacteria; order Hyphomicrobiales; family Rhizobiaceae; genus Rhizobium; species Rhizobium sp. BK591. Next base: position 80,691 of record NZ_JACIAZ010000004.1, on the reverse strand, counting down.
TCCGATCTCGATGACGACGGCCGCGCTCGGCGGCACCTTCGACGTGGCGACGCTCGACGGCACCAAGTCGCGCGTGAGCGTGCCCGAGGGCACGCAGGCCGGCAAACAGTTCCGCCTCAAGGGCAAGGGCATGCCGGTGCTGCGTTCGGCACAGACGGGCGACCTCTACATCCAGATCCAGATCGAGACACCGCAGAAGCTCACCAAGCGCCAGCGCGAACTGCTTCAGGAATTCGAGCAGCTTTCCTCCAAGGAGAACAATCCTGAATCGACGGGCTTCTTTGCCCGGATGAAGGAATTCTTCGAAGGCTGAGCGGCGATCGACACGCCTATCTCTAAAGCCGGGGACGGAAACGTCTCCGGCTTTTTGTTGCGCGAGTCCCAATTTGCGACATTCGCCGTTCGTGCCGGGAAATCTGTTCCAGAACGACACGGCGGCGCGAGGGAAGACGACTTGCATTAACGCAGCCAGATGATGCCGCTTGCAAGTTTTCCAAATGAATTCAGTCTCTGCCGTCAGCGCACAACACCGAAAACCGGAAGCGATATTCGGAAGGGACGATGCCCAGGTTCGAAGCGATAGAGCATCCTTTGCTCGACGCGACGTGCTTTAGAGCAATTGCAGCAAAAGTGCGCAGCGGTTTTGCCAGGCAAAGCGTGAAACGCTTTTGCCGGGAATAAACAAAAAGATAGAGCATTTCCGTGAATCGGAGAAAAACGGAAATGCTCTAGTGGGAACAACCAAACCAAGGGTATCGACCATGGCGCCAGCCTTTTCCTCTCAGTCCGAAGACGTCGACGTTCTCGCCGGCGCCATCTACACATGGTGCGCCGAGCGCAATATCAAGCTTCGCAGCCAGCAGGGCCTTTCGATCGCCAGCATCGCGATCGACCTCTATCATGCCGGCCACCAGACGCAGGACGACCTGCTGATGGCGCTGCACGAATGCGAGATTCACTAAAACGCGATATCGAACCTCATTCAGGTGACCTGCGTCCAGTCTTTGTCCTGATGCACGCCGTTCCCCAACCGCTGCATAGCCATATCTATCCGGACATAATTCAGGCCCGGAACAGATCGTGCTTTTCGGTGAGCCGGCAGCGGGGATCAGACGGCGGTTTCTGCCGCTTCGCCTGTCATGAGGGTGACAATGGTCTTGACCGCTTCCTTGCCTGCCGGTGAGCTCAGCTTGTCGTAGCTCAGCGCAAGCGCATAGGCGTCGGGGCTGAGTTCGATACGGCTGCCGAATTGCGATATGCCGGCTCCCTCGAAAAGAGCAGAGATATCGACATCGAGAAAAACCGCGATCTGATGCAGCTTGCTGGCGGAAACGCGGTTCGTCCCCTTTTCGTATTTCTGGATCTGCTGGAAAGTCAGTCCGAGTGCTTCGCCAAGCTCGAGCTGGGAAACACGGCGAAGAGCGCGAAACTGTCTTACGTTGCGACCAACGATAATATCAACCGGATCTGGCACTTCATCACTCTCTGATACGTAAACGGTTCGTTTACCATATCGTTTTCACGGGATAACTCAACCCTACAGTTGCAAATTTCAACCGACTTTTTTTGGACCTTACGTTACGTCAGTGGCCTCAAGGGAATGCGGCAAAAGCCCGAATATCTGGCGCTTGACGACATTGAGCGTGACCGTCGACGGTATCGGTCCAGCGATATCGGATCATCCTCTCTCAGGTTGTATTTTTAGCTGATTAGAGGGCGGCATGCTGACCGTTACATCGGAAGGGTGCCGGACGCCAGGACCTCGGTCACGGGATCTGCCGGAAAATATGCCCCCGCGGTATTTCGCGCCCTGAACTTATCCCCATGTGGCCCCCAAGCCTCGGTGCGACACCACCAGGGCACGCGATCCACGGCCGTCAAGCTGTCAGCCTTGCCATCAACGCCGCTTAGGCTTAGCTGTCACGCTTCACGATTCCGGACATTCGATGCCGCACAAGGTTTCTCTTTCCCGTCTGAAGCTGACCGACTTCCGCAATTATGCGGCGGCGGCCCTTACCCTTGACGGTCGACACGCCGTGCTCACGGGAGACAACGGCGCCGGCAAGACCAATCTCATGGAGGCCGTCTCGCTGCTTTCGCCCGGCCGCGGTCTGCGCCGCGCCGCCTATGGCGATATAACCCGGGTCGGCGCGGCTGGCGGCTTTTCGATCTTCGCCGCACTCGACGGCATGGAGGGCGACGTCGAGATCGGCACCGGCATCGAAACAGGCGAGGAGACCACCACCCGCAGGCTGCGCATCAACGGCACCCCGGCAAAGACTGCCGACGAGTTGACCGACCACCTGCGCCTTCTCTGGTTGACGCCGGCGATGGACGGCCTCTTTACCGGCGCCTCTTCCGACCGGCGCCGTTTTCTCGACCGGCTGGTGCTGTCGCTCGATCCCGCCCATGGCCGCCGCGCCAGCGATTTCGAGCGCGCCATGCGCAGCCGCAACAAATTGCTGGACGAGGGCCGCTTCGATCCCTCCTGGCTCGCCGGCATCGAGGAGCAAATGGCAAGCCTCGGCATCGCCATGGCGCTCGCCCGCCAGGAGATGCTCGGCCTGCTGACCCGGCTGATCGAAGAAACGCGGGAGACTTCGCCCTTCCCTTCGGCATCGCTGCAGCTCTCGGGCTTCATGGACGGACAATTTTCGCGCCCCTCGGTCGACCTCGAGGACGATTACGCGGCGATGCTGGCAGAGAGCCGCTATCGCGATGCCGGCGCAGGGCGCACGCTCGAGGGGCCGCACCGGGCCGATCTCATCGTGCATCACCGCGAAAAGGCGATGGAGGCGGAGCGTTGTTCCACCGGCGAGCAGAAAGCATTGCTTGTCGGCCTGGTGCTTGCGCATGCGCGCCTCGTCGGCAATCTCACCGGCCATGCGCCGATCCTGCTGCTGGACGAAATCGCAGCGCATCTCGACGAGAATAGACGCGCCGCGCTGTTCGATCTCATCGACGGGCTCGGCGGCCAGGCCTTCATGACCGGAACGGATCGCTCGATGTTTTCGGCGCTGGGCGACAGGGCGCAGTTTTTCACGGTGGCGGAGGGACGGGTGTTCGAATGACCGAGGCAGCTTTTCCCGACGTCGGCCGTCATGATAACATCGGTGCCATGGAACCGCTCAGCTCGGACGAAATCGCCCGTTATCACCGCCACATCCTGCTCCCCGAGATCGGGGGCGCCGGCCAGCAGAAGCTGAAAGCCGCCCGCGTGCTGGTGATCGGCGCCGGCGGCCTCGGCGCGCCGATCCTGCAATATCTGGCCGCAGCCGGCGTCGGCACGCTCGGTATCGTCGACGACGACCGGGTGTCGCTCTCCAACCTGCAGCGCCAGGTGATCCATGATTCCGGAACGATCGGCGAGTTGAAGACGGAGAGTGCTGCCTTCGCCATCGCCCGGCTCAATCCGCATGTCCGGCTGATCCGCTTCGAGGAACGCTTTTCCCCGGAGGCCGCCCGCCGTCAGCTCTCCGGCTTCGATCTGCTGATCGACGGCTCCGACAATTTCGACACGCGTTATGCCGCCGCCGATGCGGCCGAGGAAGCGCGCATTCCGCTCGTCACCGGCGCCGTCGGCCGTTTCGACGGTTCGCTGACGGTTCTCAAGCCCTATGAGAGTACCGAGGACGGAACACTCTACCCTTGTTATCGTGACCTCTTTCCGGAAGCGCCGCCGGCGGGGCTCATTCCTGCCTGCGCCGAGGCCGGCATCATCGGCGCGCTGACCGGCGTCATCGGCACGATGATGGCGATGGAAGCGATCAAGCTCATCACGGGCACCGGCGAACCACTGGTCGGACGGCTGCTGCTCTACGACGCGCTCTCGGCCCGCTTCGACACGGTCCGCTACAGAAGACGCCGCACGCGGGAGAGGCAGACCGGATGACAATCGTCCCTCTCGACCAGAGCTTCACGCGCTGGGACGAACTGCTCGCGCTCATCCTCGCCGCCTTCGCTTCCATGAACGGCAGGATCGACCCGCCATCCTCGGCGCTCAAGCTCACGACCGAGTCACTAGCCGAAAAGGCCAGGGCCGAGATCGGCCATGTCGCCATCGACGGCGAAAAGCTGATCGGCTGCCTCTTCCTGCGGCCGGAGGCCGATTGTCTCTATGTCGGCAAACTCGCCGTTCTGCCCGAAGCGCAGGGAAAGGGCATTGGCAAGCGGCTGCTGACGATTGCCGAGGAAACGGCCGCATCGCTCGACCTTCCCGCCTTGCGGCTGGAAACGCGGATCGAGCTCACGGAAAATCATACCGTCTTTGCCGCCTGGGGATTTTCCAGAACCGCCGAGAAAGCGCATCCCGGCTTTGCCCGGACGACGTTCATCGAGATGCGCAAGGCCATTGCGCCGACGATTCGCCCCGTCTAAATCAAATGCACGGCTTCAACGCCCCGGCAGCACCCGATTGGGCGGCCTGTGACCGTCGATGAAGGTGCGGATATTGATGATGACCTTGTCGCCCATATCGACGCGGCCTTCGATCGTCGCCGAACTCATATGCGGCAGCAGCACGACCTTGCCCTCATTGGCGAGTTTGACGAGCTTCGGGTTGACGGCAGGCTCGTTTTCGAAGACGTCGAGGCCGGCGCCGGCAATCCGGCCCTCCCTGAGGCATTTGATCAGCGCAGCCTCATCGACCACGTCGCCGCGCGCGGTGTTGACGAGATAGGCCGTCGGCTGCAGCAGCGCCAGACGGCGCGCCGAAATCAGGTGGAAGGTCGCCGGCGTCGACGGACAATTGATCGAAACGATGTCGACGCGGGCGAGCATCTGGTCGAGGCTTTCCCAATAGGTCGCCTCCAACTCGTCCTCGACGGCTGGATTGACGCGTTTGCGGTTGTGATAGTGGATCGACAGGCCGAACGCCTTGGCGCGGCGGGCCACCGCCGTACCGATGCGGCCCATGCCGACGATGCCGATGCGCTTGCCGTGAATGCGCCGGCCGAGCATCCAGGTGGGAGACCAGCCGGCCCATTCGCCCGGCTTGTCGGTCAGCACACGCGCCCCCTCACCAAGCCTTCTCGGAACAGCGAGAATCAGCGCCATGGTCATGTCGGCGGTGTCCTCGGTCAGGACGTTCGGCGTGTTGGTGACGGTGATGCCCTTGCGCGCCGCCGCCTCGACGTCGATGTGATCGGTGCCGTTGGAGAAGCTCGCAATCAGCTTCATCTGTGGCCCCGCCTGTTCGATCAGCGCCGCGTCGATGCGGTCGGTGACGGTCGGCACCAGCACGTCGGCGGTCTTGACCGCGGCGACAAGCTCGGGAACGGAACGCGGCGCATCGTCGATGTTCAGCTCGGCGTCGAAGAGCTCGCGCATGCGGGTTTCGACGGCATCGGGCAGCTTGCGGGTGATGTAGACCTTCGGTTTTTTCTTCGCTGTCATGGCTGGCTGTGGTGCCTTGTTCAGAGGTCTTTAACCAAGAGGGGTGATAATTTTCCCATTCCGGGCATTTTCTACCAGACCCGCACGCGAAGACAAACAAAACTCGCGGTGCAGCCGGGGAATGTCAGAGCCCGGACCGCGAGCAGGCCGGGCCTGCCCGCGAATTCGAGCAAACGGAAACCTCCATGCGCAGCAAAGTTCTGAAGTCCTGCCTCGCCCTTGCCATCGCTCTGGCTACATCCATGGGAACCGTCGAATTCGCCCATGCGCAGGCGGCCAAAGGTCCAAGCGGATTGCCATTGCCGCGTTTCGTCACCCTGAAATCCAAGCGCGTCAATCTGCGCATCGGCCCGGGAACGGATTACGCCGTCTCGTGGATGTACCTGAAATCCGGCCTGCCGGTGGAAATCATCCAGGAATACGACAACTGGCGCCGCATCCGCGATGCCGACGGGACCGAAGGCTGGGTCAACCAGTCGCTGCTATCGGGTCAGCGCGCGGCGATCGCCGCCCCCTGGATGAAGACGAAAGGCAAGGGCGTCTATGTCAATCTGCGCCGCGAGGCGCTGCCCTCCGCCTCGATCGTCGCCAAGCTGGAACCCGGCGTGATGATCACGATCGGCGAATGCAACGGCGACTGGTGCCGGGCCGAAACCGAAGGTGCCTCCGGCTGGGTGGCGCAGTCGGAGATCTGGGGCGCCTATCCCGGCGAAGCCTTTAAATAAGCCCTGCCTGTTTGGCGGCCTCGGCAAGCGAGGTCATCGGGCGCGGGCCGATCTGCTGAATGACAATGCCGGCGGCCAGGCAGCCGAGCTTGCCGCAATCCTCCAGAGAGCGCCCCTGGGTGTAGCCATAGAGGAAACCGGAGGCGAAGAGGTCGCCGGCGCCCGTCGTATCGACAACTTCCCTGATCCGGATCGCATCGACGTAAAAACGCTCGTTGCCCTTCAGGATGACGGCGCCATGCTCGCTCATCGTCACGGCAGCGATCTTGCAATCGGCGGCGATCCTGTTCAGCGCCTCCTCGAAATCATCGGTCTCGTAGAGCGACAGCGCTTCCTGGCGATTGGCGAAGACGATATCGACCTTGCCGGAGCGCATCAGATCGAGGAATTCGCCGCGGTAGCGGCCGACGCAGAAACTGTCGGACAGCGTCATCGACATTTCGCGGCCGTTTTCGTGGGCGATGCGGGCACAGTCGAGAATCGCTTCCTTGGCGCGTGGCGGATCCCAGAGATAACCTTCGAAATAGGTGACCTTGGCGTCGGCGACGACGTCGGGCTCGACGTCTTCGGGGCCGAGCTCGACGCAGGCGCCGAGATAGGTGTTCATCGAACGCTCGCCGTCCTCGGTGACGAAGATCATCGAGCGCGCCGTCGGCGGGAAAGTGCCCTTGGGCCGGGTCTGATAGTGGACGCCCTGGGCGCGGATGTCGTGGGTGAAGATGTCACCGAGCTGATCGGCGGCGACATTGCCGAAATAGGCAGCCTTGCCGCCGAGGTTAGCCACGCCCGCCGCGGTATTGCCGGCGCTGCCGCCGGAGGCTTCGAGCGCCGGTCCCATGCGCGAATATAGAAGTTCGGCGCGTTCGGCATCGATGAGGTTCATCGCCGCTTTGGTGATCTGGTTGTCAATGAGGAACTGGTCGTCGCAACGGGCAATGATATCCACGATTGCGTTGCCGACTGTCAGAACATCGAATCTTGTCATGAAAAGGGAAGTCCCCGGATTTGTGATAGCCGGGGTTTGGTCTTAGCGAAATTTCCGCGGTTTGGAAGGATAAATGGGACGACGCTTCTATTTCTTCGCAAAAGTGCCGCCTATTCGTCATGTCGCTGTCATTTTCAAAATCTAGAAATACTCGCAGGAAGACCGGCATGAGCAGCTTTCAGTTGCAGCCGGGCGCACGAGGGATGACCCTTCGATCTTACCGGCGCGATGCTGACCACGGATGAACTGGCAGCTTTGTGATCCGGATATCCGGCAGGGCCGGAGCGGAAAAGCGGGCTGAGCCCGCTTTTTTTGCCTTTGGGTGCCCCGGCTGCCGGATCGGGCGGTGATGGCCTTTTCAATCCAAACAGTTTGCTGGTACTCAATAATTCCGTAAATCGATTCCGCTTTACGGAATTATGCAGGAATTCAAAGTGCTGCAGTGTCCTTTGCGCATCTGAAAAGCGCGCGACGCTGTAGATGTCGGATACTCCCCGCGCAGAGCAACCTCCCTCATGTCAGCCATCATTCTCGACGTCCTTCCCATCTTCCTCCTGATTCTCATCGGCTGGGTGATCGTCCGCAGCGGCCTGATGGCATCGAATGTCGGCGATGCGCTCGGCGAATTCGTCTTCAAGATCGCCGTGCCGCTGCTGCTCTTTCGCACCATCGCCGAGGCGGATTTTCATGGCGCCTCGCCCTTCCGGCTCTGGATCGTCTATTTTTCCGGCGTCGCCATCACCTGGACGGCCGGCCATCTCGCCGCCACGCGGCTCTTCGGCCGCGACGAACGCATCGGTGTCTTGGCCGGCGTTTCCTCGGCCTTCGCCAACAATGTCTTTATCGGACTGCCGCTGGTCGAGCGTACCGTCGGCGACGAGGGGCTGGTGGCGCTGTCGATCCTGCTTGCCGTGCATCTGCCTGTCATGATGGTCGCGGGCACGGTGCTGATGGAGCATGCCGAGCGCAAGATCGACGGCAAAAGCGACCGCAGCATGATGTTCGTGCTACGCCAGATCGCCATCAATCTCGTGCGCAACCCGCTGGTGATCGGGCTTGCGGCCGGCATGGCCGTGCATCTTTCCGGTCTCACCATGCCGACGGCGGTGGCATCGGTCGTCGGGCAGATCGCCGGCATCGCCGGTCCGGCGGCGCTGATATCGCTCGGCATGGCGCTGGAGAAATACGGCGTCTCCGGCAATGTCGGCATCGCCAGCGTCACCTCGACATGCAAGCTGCTACTGCTGCCCGGTTGCGTGTGGGCGGCGAGCCATCTCCTCGGCCTCAGCCCCGAATGGACGGCAGCGATCGTGCTGACTTCCTCCGTACCGACGGGCGTCAACGCCTGGCTGATCGCCAACCGCTTCGGCGTCGGTCACAGCCTTGCCGCCTCGACTATCACGGTGACGACGGCGCTCGGCGCCATCACGGTCTCGCTCTGGGCCTATTTCCTCGGCGCCTAGAGCGGTTCAGCTTTTTTACGCGATTCCCGGCAAAACCACTTCGCGCTTTGCCTGGAATTGCTTGGCGGATCTCCGCAAAACGAAAGCCCGGCTTGCGGGCCGGGCTTCCATACCATGCGATTGTCCTGCTGCGTCACTGCGTCGCGGTTTTCGGATCCGGCAGCGGCACCGGCGAATCGGCCAGCGTGTGCAGGTAGAGGATGACGTTGGCGCGATCCTGATCCTTCGCCAGACCGGCGAAGCCCATCGCAGTGCCGGGAACGTCCTTCTTCGGCGCCAGCAGGAACTTGTTGAGATATTCGAAAGTCCACTTCTCGCTGCCGCCCTTGGAGAAATCCTTCATGGGAGCGGAATAGGCGAAGCCTTCATGCGAGGCGATCGGGCGATCTACGACACCAAAGAGGTTGGGACCGACCTTGTTCGGTCCCCCTTTGGTGCCGTCATGACAGGCCTGACACTTCTTGAAGACCGTTTCACCGGCCTTGGCATCTGCAGAAGCGAGCAATTGCGCGATCGGAACGGCAACGGCAGGCGCAGCCTCACCACCAGCGGCAGGCGCCTCTTCGGCAACGATCGCGAAACCTTCCTTTTCCGGCGCTTCGGAATGGAAGATCCCTTCGGACGCGATGGAGACAGACATCAGAACGAAAATCGTCCCGAGCAGCGCCCCCACGGCCGTATTGACGTATGAATTCATCTGCAATGCTCCCCTTGCAGCCGGCAGACCATAAACCGGACCATCTTGAAATCGCGCGGAACCTATGTCTTTTGGTGGATCGTTGCAACTGTCTAAATGGTCTTGTGCGTGAGACTTTTTGACACTTTTCAGCCCGGAATAGAAGGCCCGAACAATGAGTGATTCAAATTTAGACGGCGTGCTCGTATTGATCCCGGCGCGCATGGCCTCCACTCGGCTTCCGGGCAAGCCGCTTGCCGATATTTGCGGCCTGCCGATGATCGTTCAGGTGGCGCTGCGCGCCAGGGAAGCGGCCATCGGCCGGGTCGTCGTCGCCGTCGACGATGATCAAGTGTTCGATGCCGTGGCCGCGGCCGGCTTCGAGGTCGTCATGACCAGCACGGATCATCAGTCGGGTTCCGATCGGATCTTCGAGGCGCTGACGAAAGTCGATCCGGACGGAAAGGCGAAAATCATCGTCAACGTCCAGGGCGATCTGCCGACGATCGATCCGGAAACGGTGCGCGCAGCCTTGCGCCCTCTCGAAAACGAGGCGGTCGATATCGGGACGCTGACGACCATAATCGACAATGAGGAGGACAAGACCGCGCCGCACATCGTCAAGATCGTCGGCTCGCCGCTTTCCGACGCCCGTCTGCATGCGCTCTATTTCACCCGGGCAACCGCGCCTTACGGTCAGGGGCCTCTCTACCACCATATCGGCCTTTATGCCTATCGGCGGGCAGCGCTTGAACGATTCGTCTCGCTCGGTCCGTCGACGCTCGAAAAGCGCGAATCGCTGGAGCAATTGCGGGCACTGGAGGCCGGCATGCGCATCGATGCCGAGATCGTTGACACGGTTCCGCTTGGTGTCGATACTCCCGCCGACCTCGAAAAAGCGCGGCGCATCCTCTCCGCAAAGTCGAATTGACGGAACCATCATGAATATCAAGACCAACAGGATCGCCTTCCAGGGCGAGTTCGGCGCCAATTCCGACATGGCCAGCCGCGACATGTTTCCGACCATGGAGCCGCTGCCCTGCCAGACCTTCGAGGATGCGTTCACGGCGGTCGACAACGGCGACGCCGACATCGGGATGATCCCGATCGAGAACACGATTGCCGGGCGCGTCGCCGATATCCACCATCTGCTGCCGGAATCGCGGCTGCACATCATCGGCGAATATTTCATGCCGATCCGTTTCCAGCTGATGGTGCTGCCCGGGGTGACCAAGGACGAGATCCGCACGGTGCACAGCCATATCCACGCGCTCGGCCAGTGCCGCAAGATCGTTCGCGCCAATGGCTGGAAGCCGGTGATCGCCGGCGATACGGCCGGGGCGGCAAAGCTCGTGAAGGAAACCGGCGACCGCTCGATGGCCGCCTTGGCACCGCGCCTTGCCGCCGATCTCTACGGTCTGGAGATCATCGCCGAGAATGTCGAGGATACTGAAAACAACGTCACCCGTTTCGTTATCCTGTCCCGTGACGAAGAATGGGCACAACGGAATTCGGCGGAAGAAAAGGTCGTCACCACCTTCGTCTTCAACGTCCGCAACATTCCGGCCGCGCTCTATAAGGCGCTTGGCGGTTTTGCCACCAACAATATCAATATGACCAAGTTGGAAAGCTACCAGCTCGGCGGAAAATTCGTGGCGACGCAGTTCTACGCCGATATCGAAGGCCATCCGAACGATCCGAACGTGCGCCGGGCATTGGAGGAACTGCGCTTCTTCTCCGAGAAAGTGAGGATTCTCGGCGTCTACAAGGGGCACGCGATGCGAGGCCTGCTTTAAACAGGCCCCGTTCTTAAACAGACCTCGTCATTCGGCGATTATTTATCCGGCTCACAGACGCGCAGGCGATGACCGTCAGGATCGAGCACGACGAAGGTCGGGCCAAAATCCAGCTCGGTCAGTTCCTGGGCGATCGGCAGGCCGCGTTGACGCCAGTCCTCATAGTGCCTGGCGACGGCATTTTCTCCCTCGACCATGAAAGCCACTTCGCCGCGGTTGCCGATGGCGGAGGGCTGCGGCTCGACCTTGCTGCGCCGCCAGAGGCCGAGCGTGAAGCCGCCCTCGAGCGGAAAAGCGACGAAATTCGGCGCTTCCACGGCCGGTTCGCGGTTCAAGAGGTTCCGGTAGAAACTGGCGCTTTCGGCCGGGTCCTTGACGTAAAGGATTATGAGATTGGGGCTGGTCATTTCGGTTCTCCCGTTGTTGTGAAATAAATCCGCGAGGGATCGCCTGCTGCCAATTCATGGCAGCAGGGTGCGACGGGGCGTAGCGATCGCAACGCCCCGTTCTCGTCAGGCAGATTGTTGGAAGGGATAGGCGACCTAAAGCGGGAAACGGTCCTCGCAGTGCGGGCCGCGTCCGTCGATGAAGCCGAGGTCGCGCTTTAGGTAATCCGGCGTTGCTTCAAGGTCGAGGCTGGTGCGGTTCCCCTTGGGAAACCTGAAAATATTGATGACCAGATGCAGCAGGCCGGAGCGCGCCGACTGGCGGACATCGGCAAAAGTTTCGGCCGAAATGACATCGGCAAAGGTGTCGCCCGTAAAGCGGTCGTTGGTCAAATGAATGGCTGGAGGCGTTACCATGATCAGTACTCCTTCCTGGTGGAATGGTACTCATAATAACCCTGCCTACTGACAGTTTCTGGCAGCAGCGTTAGTTCTCGACCGGAACGTCCTGCGTCTCACGCCACTCCTTGAGCAGTACCGTGCGGCGGCGCGGATAACGCACCTCATGCAACGCCATGTCGATAATGCGGTCGGTGCGGAAATGGCGGAAATCCTGGCGCAGTTCGCACCAGGCCATGAGGACACGGACATGCTCGAAATAACCGAGCGCAAAAGGCCAGACGCGACGGCGCGAGATTCGGCCCTGCTCGTCGCCATAATGCAGTTCGAGGATGCGCTCCAGACGGATCGCCTTGCGGATGGCCGAAACATCGGCCTTGTCCTCGTCCCGGCGTTTGGGGCCGACGAAAAGGGCTGCCGAATCGATCATCTCCCGCATATCGGCCGGCAGCACGGCGGCAATCTTGGCCAGCGCGTCGGCGCCGGCGCCGGCAAGGCGCGGCTCGGCGGCGCGAGCCACCCAGCGCGAGCCAAGCACCAATGCCTCCAGCTCTTCTTCTGAAAACATCATCGGCGGCAGCATGAACCCCGGCTTCAGCACATAACCGATGCCGGCTTCGCCTTCGATCATCGCGCCCTGCGCCTGCAGGCTGGCAATATCGCGATACAGCGTGCGCAGGCTGACGCCGGTCTCCTCAGCCAGCACCGTGCCGGTCACCGGCCGGCGGTAACGCCGGAGCGTCTGCAGCAGCGTCAGCAGCCGTTCCGAGCGGGCGACCGGCATGACGCTAGCGCTTCCACTCCACCCAGTCGCGCATCAGGCGGTGGGCGATCGCCCCTTTCGGCGGCGAGGCCTTGCCTGTCGCGCTCGGGCGTTCCAGCATCTCGATCGTTTCCTCGCGGGTGAACCAGCGGCAATCCTCGAGTTCCGTCTCGTCGCGGTTGATTTCGGTGGATTTCGCCTCGGCGTAACAGCCGATCATCAGGGAATGCGGCATCGGCCAGGGCTGCGAGGCGTGGTAGCGGATGCGGCCGGTGCGGATGCCGGATTCTTCCAGCGTTTCGCGACGCACGGCATTCTCGATGGTCTCGCCGGGTTCGACGAAGCCGGCAAGGCAGGAATACATGCCGGGCGCGAAATGCGGGCTGCGGCCGAGCAGGCAGAGGTCGCGTTTCTCGTCGATCGTCAGCATGATGACGACGGGATCGGTGCGGGGAAAGATCATGTGTTGGCAGGCGGCGCAGACACGCTTGTAGCCGCCGATGTGGATCTCCATCGCCGAGCCGCAGCGGCCGCAGAAGCGGTTGTCGCCATTCCAGCGGATGAGGCTGGCGGCCTGGGCGAATTCGCCGAGCAACACCTCGTCGATCAGCATTTCGCGAAACAGCGTGCGACCATCGGCGGGCTTGTATTGGCTGGTGAGGTCGTCGACGCCGATGCCGACGGGAACGGCAAGGCGCGGCTCGCCTGATTTACGATAACCGAGAAGCACCGTCTCATCCCAATCCGGCTGCAATTCCTGGAGCTCATAGCGGGCAAAGAGCGGATCAAGCACCTGGCCGTCATGCTTCAGCACCAGCTTATCCCCGGCGAAGGCGAAGATATGGGTGCCGTCCTTGGCCAGCGCCTTTTCGACGGACTGTTCGTCGCGATGCTCGGAATCGCGATTGAGGTCATTGGCGGCAAAGGCCGTGAGATTGCTGGGTTCCGGATGCGGCACATCCGAATCGAAAAGCGAATGACTCATGATGAAAGGGCTTCCCGCAGCTTCACTGTGAATTCATCTCTCTTTCCGTCTTCGTAGGGTTCCGCGCTCCCGAAGCCCCAGACGGGACCCGGCCAGTTGGCATCGCCTTCGAAGCGGGCAATGACATGAACATGAAGCTGGCGGACGATATTGCCAAGAGCCCCGACATTGATTTTTGTCGCGCCGGTGATCTCCTTCAGGGCTTTGGAGACCAGTTCCGTCTCGAAGGCGAGCAGCACCTGGTCGAGCGGCGTCAGTTCGAAGATTTCGGTGATATCGGCCCGGCGCGGCACAAGAATGAGCCAGGGCCAGCGGGCATCCCTCGACAATCTCAGATCGCAGAGACCGGTAACCATGATGCTGACGCTATCGTTTTCCAGCCGGGGGTCGAGCACGAAACCGTTCAAAGGGCATTCTCCTCATGTTTTCCAACGACTAGCAGTTTTTTTGCATGTTGGCTTGCTTTTGATGACGATATTGCCGATATGTGCATCCGGGAGGTTGGTGGTGGACGAGCCACTCGCCAACCGGGTCAGGTCCGGAAGGAAGCAGCCCTAACGAGCCCGGCACGGGTCATCGTGCCAGCCTCCCACCTTCTCTCCACGAAGTGCCCGACGATCCGGGCGACAAGCAGGGCGATGAGCGACACCGAGCGACAATCAAAAGATGCCGCCTCGACGGGCACCGGGTACCGGGTGCTGGCTCGCAAATACCGCCCCAAGGATTTCACGGACCTGATGGTCGGCCAGGAGCCGATGGTCCGCACCCTCACCAATGCCTTCGAAACCGGCCGCATCGCCCAGGCTTACATGCTGACCGGCGTGCGCGGCGTCGGCAAGACGACGACGGCGCGCATCCTGGCGCGGGCGCTGAACTACAAGACAGCCGACATCGACAAGCCGACGATCGATCTGCGCGTGCCCGGCGAACACTGCCAGGCAATCATGGAAGGCCGGCATGTCGACGTGATCGAGATGGATGCCGCCTCCCATACCGGTATCGACGATATAAGAGAGATCATCGAGCAGGTGCGCTACCGACCGGTTTCGGCGCGCTACAAGGTCTATATCATCGACGAAGTGCACATGCTGTCGACGCAGGCCTTCAACGGCCTGTTGAAGACGCTCGAAGAGCCGCCGGAGCATGTGAAATTCATCTTCGCCACCACCGAGATCCGCAAGGTGCCGATCACCGTGCTGTCGCGCTGCCAGCGCTTCGACCTGCGCCGCATCAGCGCCTCCGATCTTGTCGGGCTGTTTTCAACTATCGCCGCCAAGGAAGGCATCGAGGCGGAAGCGGATGCGCTGGCGATGATTGCGCGTGCTGCCGAAGGCTCAGCGCGCGACGGCCTGTCGCTGCTTGACCAGGCGATCGCCCATGGCGCCGGCGCCGTGCAGGCGGAAGCCGTGCGCGGCATGCTCGGACTTGCCGACCGTGCCCGGATCGTCGATCTCTTCCAGCACGTCATCAAAGGCGACGTGGCCGCCGCACTCGGCGAGTTCCAGAGCCAGTACGAGGCCGGCGCCAATCCGGTGGTGGTGCTGACCGACCTTGCCGATTTCACCCATCTGGTGACGCGGCTGAAATATGTGCCGGATGCGGCAAACGACCCGTCGCTCAGCGAGATCGAACGCACCAAGGCGGCGGAATTCGCCAAGGGTGTTGCGGTGACGACGCTGTCGCGCATCTGGCAGATGCTGCTGAAGGGCATTCCGGAAACGGAAGGCTCGTCGCGGACGGCAGGAGCAGCCGAGATGGTGCTGATCCGACTTGCACATGCCGCACACCTGCCAGCGCCCGAGGATGCGGCGCGGCGGCTTGCCGAATTTTCCGGCGACAATGCCGGTCCGCGGCCCTCCCCTTCGCCTTCCGGCAACGGCGGCGGCAGCGGAACGCGGGTCCCCTATCAGAGCAGTGTCGCGGCGCGCGCACCCGAGCCGACACCACGGCCACTACCCTCAGGGCCGACGGCGATGCTGCGCGCCGTGCCCAATCCCGAACCGCAGAATATCGGCCGTACCGAGGCAAAGCCTGCAGAGGCTCCGAAGCCGCTCGTGCGTGTCAATTCGATCGGCGACATCGTCGACCTCGCGGGCGAGAAGCGCGATGTCAAATTGAAAGCACTGGTGCGCAACTTCGTGCGGCCGGTGCGGCTCGAGCCGGGCCGGCTGGACGTGAACCTCACCGAGGGCGCCCCGAACACGCTGCTTAACGAACTCGCCGTCAAGCTCAAGGAATGGACCGGAATCCACTGGATCGTCAGCACCAGCCGCGAAGAGGGCGGGCCGACGATGGTGGAGGCGGAAGCCAAGGCACAGGAACAGCGCGTCAGCGATGCGCGTCAAGATCCCGATGTCGCGGCGATCCTGGCGCATTTTCCGGGCGCCAAGATCATCGACGTGCGCGTGCGGGCGCCCGAACCGGACGAGGAAGGCGAGGCGACGCCGCCGGCTGCCGCCGAATCCCTTGAAGGTGACATCCTGCCCGGCGACGACATAGAATTCTAAAAGTTCAACAAGGAGCGAGACGATGCGCGACATCATGGGCATGATGGGCAAAGTCAAGGAAATGCAGGCCAAGATGGAGCAGATGCAGGCGGAGATCGCCGAGCTCACGGCCGAAGGCAAGGCGGGCGGCGGCCTCGTCGCCGTCGTCATGTCAGGCAAGGGCGAGCTGAAGAGCCTGAAGATCGACCCGTCGCTGTTCAAGGAAGACGATGTCGAGATCCTCGAGGACCTGATCGTCGCCGCTCACAAGGACGCCAAGGACAAGGCCGAGGCGCTCGCCGCCGAAAAGACCAAGGCTCTGACCGCCGGCCTTCCGATCCCGCCGGGCTTCAAGCTGCCGTTCTGAGACGGGCGCACCTATTCAAGGCCCAAAGTCCGATCTAGCGCGCTTCGTCGCTCCGGATTCCAACATAGCCCGCAGTTTGTAGTGAATTGGGGCGGCGAGATATCGCGCCCGATCTGCCGCCCGAAGCCGTCGACCGAAAGTCTCCATCAGCTCCGGCATGGTGATCTTGGCTCCGTGAAAGGGCGTGCATTCCACCGACATTCCGGCCTTGGCCACGCCGCTCCGGATGACACGGCAATAGATGCCGGGACGGGCGGCGGCGGTATAACGTTTGACGAATTTCGGATCGGCCATCCTGGCGGCAAACGTGGCGCAGGGGATGCGGCACGCGGTGACTTCGAGGACGAGAGCGCCGATCACGAAGCGGTCACCGACGGCGACATCGCGATTGTCGAGATCCGAGATCACCATGTTTTCGCCGAAAGTGCCGGGCTCGTATGGCCGACCGAGCTCGGTGCTCCACCAGTCGAGCGTCAGCGATCCCTCGACATAAACAGCCTGATCGACACCGCCATGGTGTTTGCGGTTGCAGATGGCATCGCCGACCAGACCTTCGGCATCGATCATCACCGCACCGTTGACGGCATGTTTGAAGATGCCGGTCTTGTAGCTCTTGCCCGGCAGTCTTTCCGGATTGCCGGTGCACAGCGCCAGGATTTTCATGGGATGGCCAATCCTTCCGCGATTCCGTTTCCGTTCCATATCAGTTAAGAACGGCGCATGGCAAAACGAGTCACCGGCCCCGAAATCGAAAAACTCATCCAGCTTCTGGCGAAGGTGCCGGGCCTCGGGCCGCGCTCGGCGCGCCGGGCGGCACTGCATCTGATCAAGAAGAAGGACCAGTTGCTCGGCCCGCTGTCGAATGCGATGGGCGAGGCCTATGACAAGGTGAAGATTTGCTCGCGCTGCGGCAACGTCGATACGGTCGATCCCTGCACCGTCTGCACCGACACGCAGCGCGATCAATCCGTCATCATCGTCGTCGAGGACGTATCGGATCTCTGGGCACTGGAGCGCGCGGGCGCGATGAACGCCGCCTATCACGTCCTCGGCGGCACGCTGTCACCGCTCGACGGGGTCGGGCCCGACGATCTCAACATTCGCGGGCTGATCGACCGGGTCGGCGAAGGCGGTATCCGCGAGCTGATCATCGCCGTCAACGCCACCGTCGAGGGGCAGACGACGGCGCATTATATCACCGACCAGTTGCAGGGGCTGGACGTGAAGATCACCCGGCTGGCGCATGGTGTGCCTGTTGGCGGCGAGCTCGACTACCTCGACGAGGGAACGCTCGCGGCGGCCCTTCGGGCGCGGACAGTGATATGAGGGGTTTGCCTATGCCGAAAGATGTTCCACGGCGGCTATTCGCACTCGCCCTAGCGACCGCCCTCCTCCCCCTCTCCGCCCTCGCAGCCCCTTCGAAAGCCGATGTCGAAGCGCAGTTCGAGACATGGGTACGGAAAGACCTCTGGCCGGAAGCGAAGGCGGGCGGGATTTCCGAGAAGACCTTCCAGGCTGCCTTTTCCGGCATCACGCTGAACTGGAACCTGCCCGATCTTGCCCCGCCCGGCTTCCCGCCGCCGAAGGAGCAGAAGCAGACGCAGGCCGAATTTTCCTCGCCCGGTCCCTATTTCAACGAGGACCGGCTGAAGAAGCTTGCCGCAACGGGGCGCGGCTTTGCGGCGCAATACGGTTCAACGCTGAAACGCATCGAGAAGACCTATGGCGTGCCCGGCTCGATCGTGCTGGCCATCTGGGGCCGGGAGACAGGCTTCGGTGCGGCGAAGATCCCGAACTCGGCAATCGAGGTGTTGGCGACCAAGGCCTTCATGTCGACGCGCAAGGAGATGTTCCGTACCGAGCTGGTGGCCGCACTCCATATTCTCGATGGCGGTGATGTCGCACCGGCCGATTTCAAGGGGTCGTGGGCGGGCGCACTCGGCCAGCCGCAATTCATGCCGACCAGCTATCTGAAATATGCCGTGGATTTCGATGGCGACGGCCATCGCAACATCTGGACCTCGGTGCCCGATACGCTCGCCTCGATCGCCAATTTCCTGGTCAAGAAGGGCTGGCAGCGCGACCGCGACTGGGGCTTCGAGGTGTCGATCCCGGAGGCGGTTTCCTGCGCGCAGGAGGGGCCCGATCTGGCAAAGCCGCTGTCGCACTGGGCCTCGCTCGGCATCGACCGCATCTCCGGCAAGGGGTTTCCCTCCAGCGAGATGAAGGCTGAAGGCATGATGCTGGTGCCGGCCGGCCGCGACGGGCCGGAATTCATCGTCACGCCGAATTTCTACATCATCAAGGAATATAATAATTCCGATCTCTACGCGCTCTATATCGGCAATCTCGCCGATCGGATCGCCTATAATGGCGGCGCCTTTGAGGGCAGATGGGGCGATGTCGGCAAGATGTTGCGCTCGGATGTCGCCGCCATGCAGAAGGCGCTGGAACGGCAGGGCTATGATGTCGGCGGTTCCGATGGTCTGCCAGGCTACAAGACGCGGCGTTCGATCGGCCAGTGGCAGGCCAAGAACGGCATGAAGCCGACATGTTTTCCCGAAGCGACGATGAAGGGCAAGCTGAAGTAACCGGCTTCAGAGACTGCGCTTCAGCCCTTCATGGCTGGCCAGAAAACCGAGCTTCTCGTAGAAGCGGATTGAATCCGCCCGCGTCTTGTCCGATGTCAGCTGCACGAGGCCGCAGCCACGCTCGACGCATTGGGCGATCGCCCATGCGATGAATTCAGAGCCGAGGCCCGAGCCGCGAAGGTCGCTGGCAACACGCACGCTTTCGATCTGACCGCGCCACATGCCTGTTCTCGAAAGGCCGGGAAGAAAGCTCAGCTGCAGGCAGCCGACGACACGATCGGCCGCGTCGGTTGCGACGGCCAGCAGCTGATTGGCGTCCGCCTCGATCGCCGCGAAGGCCGAGAGATACCGTGCGTCGACGGGATCGGTAACGATCTCCCTGGCGCCGCCGAGATCGTCATCGGCCAGAAGCCGGACGATGGCGGCAAGATCGGATTGGCGGGCGAGCCTGAACCTGTACATGGCCGTTCTCAATGATGCAGATCGATCGGCGCCTTGTGGAAGACGTCGTTATCAGGCGGAATAGCCTGGCGTTCGATCATGCGGTGAACATGCGGCAAACCTTCGCCGCGGTGAAGCGCGCGAAGCCTGTCGATGTTTTCGGCATCGGCCTGCGTGCGCCGCTGGTTGTGTCTTATATATTCGACCCAGGTCGACGTATGGTAGGTCTCCGTCCAGAGCCCGGGATTTTCGAGATCGCGCATCAGCGCCCAATTGCGGGCGCCGTCGCGGATGCGGATGCGGCGGCGCTCACCCATCAGCGTCATGAATTCGGCAAGGTCGGTATCGGCGATCTCGTAGTCGACAAGGATGACGATCGGGCCACTGCGCGGCGTGATGTCGAGGCTCAGGGCCGGCTCGATGAAGCGGTTCAGCGGATCGAGGTTGAGCGAAGCGAAGGCCGGCATGGAAAAACGCAGGCCGATCGCGATGCCGAGCAGCATGACGACCGATGACATCAGCAGCGCATCGGCAACGCCATAACGATCGGCGGCAACGCCCCACAGCCAGCTGCCGCCGGCAATGCCGCCAAAGGTGACGGTCTGGTAGAGCGACAGCGCCCGGCCGACCACCCAGCGCGGCGTCGAAAGCTGGACGATGGTGTTGAACAGCGAAAGTGCGGAGACCCAGCAGGCGCCGGAGACGAGCAGCCCGGCGGAGGTGAGGACGGCACTCGGGCTCACGGCGGCGATGACGGCGCTCAGCGCGAAGCCGGCAAAGGCCATGCGGATGATCGTCTCGCTGGAAAGCACCTGGCGAAGCCTCGCATTCATCACCGCGCCGCCGATCGCGCCGATGCCGAAGGCGCCGAGCATGAAACCATAGGTCAGCGGCCCGCCGGCAACGAGATCGAGGGCAACGACCGGCAGCAGCGCCAGGATCGAGCTGGCGCCGATGCCGAAGAGCAGGCCCCTGACGAGGACCTTTTCGAGATTGGGCGACATCGAGATATAGCGCAGGCCGGAAAAGATGGCGCTGCCGAGCGCCTCCCGCGGCAGGGTCGAGACCGGCGTGGCCGGCCGCCAGCGCAGCAGGGCATAGATCAAGGCGAAGTAACTCACCGTGTTCACCGCAAAGGCCGCGGCCGCGCCGGCAGCGGCGACGATGACGCCGCCGATCGCCGGGCCGACGCTGCGGGTGATGTTGAAGCCCATGCTGTTCAGGGTGACGGCGCCCGGCAGATCGGCGCGCGGCACCATGTCGCCGACCGAGGCCTGCCAGGAGGGATTGTTGAGCGCCGTGCCGCAGCCGATCAGGAAGGTGAAGAAGAGCAGCAACCAGGGTGTGATCCAGCCGAGAAGGGCCGAGGCCGTCAGCAGCGCCGAAACCGTGAGCATCATGCATTGCGCCGTCAGCATGACCCGGCGACGGTCATAATTATCGGCCAGCGCGCCCGATATCAGCGAAAACAGCATGATCGGCAGCGCCGTCGAGGTCTGCACCAGCGCGACCATGTCCTCCGAGGCGGTAATGGTCGTCATCATCCAGGCAGCGCCCACCGCCTGGATCAGGCCGCCGAAATTCGAGGAAAGGCTCGCGAACCAGATGGTGCGGTAGGTATCGTGCCGCAAAGGCGCCAATGTCGAGGAAGTGTAGGCCACGATTTCTCCCGCTTTTGTTATTGCGCCCCAGCGGCAATATATGCGCAAGACCGGCGCTGGCCATAGGCCTGTTCACGCGCGGCAAGCGAATTGGCGGAATCGGTCGCGGACCTTGCAATTTCGGAAAAACCCGACTATATGCCTCTCAAATTCTTGATCGCTTGATGAAGAGTGGGCCGCAAGGACCCGCTCTTTTTTATTAGCGCGATCGCCCGAACAGCTTGAAATTGCGAGGAGCGCACCGCTTGTCGGACATGACAAACGCAGACAACGAACTTGAGCCGCGGCTGATTACCGAAACCGGGCTCGACCAGCGTCTTGCCGATATCATCGAACCCGTCCTCGTCGGCCTGGGCTTCCGGCTTATCCGCGTCCGCATGCTGAACCAGAACGGCGCGACGATGCAGGTCATGGCCGAACGCAACGACGGCACGATGACGGTTCAGGACTGCGAAGAAATCTCGATGGCGATTTCTCCCGTCCTCGATGTGGAAGATCCGATCGATAAAGAGTATCATCTCGAGGTGTCTTCGCCCGGCATCGATCGTCCGATGGTGCGGAAATCCGACTTCGTCCGCTGGCAGGGCCACCTTGTGAAATGCGAGACGTCGATCTTGATCGACAATCGCAAGCGCTTCCGCGGCAAGATCGTCGAAGCAGGCGCAGATGGTTTCACGCTCGAGCGTGACCAGGTCGCCTATGGGGAAGAGCAGAAGGTCACCATTCCCTTTACGGCGCTCAGCGATGCGAAGCTCATTCTGACCGACGACCTGATCCGCGATGCGTTGCGCGCCGACAAGCTGGCAAAAGCACAGGCCGCCAACCAGAACGAAGCGGACGACCAAGAATAACCGATCAACAGACCGCTCCAGGGACGGGAACCCTGGAGTAAAGACGGAGAAACAAGACAATGGCAGTCAGTGCGAACCGGCTCGAACTTCTGCAGATCGCAGATGCAGTGGCGCGCGAAAAGGTCATCGACCGCGAGATCGTGCTGGCCGCAATGGCCGACGCTATCCAGAAGGCGGCACGCTCCCGTTACGGCACCGAGTCCAACATCCGGGCCGACATCAATCCGAAGACCGGCGAAATCCGCCTGCAGCGCCTGCTCGAAGTCGTCGACAAGGCCGAGGATTATTCGACGCAGATCCCGCTGGAGCTGGCCCGCGACCGCAATCCGGACGCCGCACTCGGCGACTTCATCGCCGACCCGCTGCCGCCGATGGATTTCGGCCGCATTGCCGCCCAGTCCGCCAAGCAGGTGATCGTGCAGAAGGTGCGTGAAGCCGAGCGCGACCGCCAGTTCGACGAATTCAAGGATCGCGTCGGCGAAATCGTAAACGGTACCGTCAAGCGCGTCGAATATGGCAACGTCATCGTCGATCTCGGCCGCGGCGAAGGTATCATCCGCCGCGACGAAATGATCCCGCGCGAAAACGTGCGCTATGGCGATCGCGTCCGTGCCTATGTCTATGATGTCCGTCGCGAGCAGCGCGGCCCGCAGATCTTCCTGTCGCGCACGCATCCGCAGTTCATGGTGAAGCTGTTCACCATGGAAGTGCCAGAAATCTACGACGGTATCATCCAGGTGAAGTCGGTCGCCCGCGATCCGGGTTCGCGCGCCAAGATCGCGGTGATCTCGAACGACAGCTCGATCGATCCGGTCGGCGCCTGCGTCGGTATGCGCGGTTCGCGCGTCCAGGCCGTCGTCGGCGAGCTCCAGGGCGAGAAGATCGATATCATTCCGTGGAGCCAGGACCCGGCGACCTTCGTCGTCAACGCCCTGCAGCCGGCCGAAGTCGCCAAGGTCGTTCTCGACGAGGATGCCGAGCGCATCGAAGTCGTCGTTCCCGACGAGCAGCTGTCGCTTGCGATCGGCCGCCGCGGCCAGAACGTCCGGCTGGCCTCGCAGCTGACCGGCTGGGACATCGACATCATGACGGAGGCCGAGGAATCGGAACGCCGCCAGAAGGAATTCAACGAGCGCACCAACCTGTTCATGGATTCGCTCGACGTCGACGAGATGGTCGGCCAGGTTCTGGCCTCCGAAGGTTTTGCCGCGGTTGAAGAACTGGCCTATGTCGATCTCGACGAAATCTCCTCGATCGACGGTTTCGACGAGGAGACGGCGCAGGAAATCCAGCAGCGCGCCCGCGAATTCCTCGAGCGTCTCGAAGCCGAGATGGACGAGAAGCGCAAGGCGCTCGGCGTCCAGGACGAACTGCGTGAAATCGACGGCATGACCGCCCAGATGATGGTGGCGCTCGGCGAAGACGGCATCAAGACGATCGAGGACTTTGCCGGTTGTGCGGCCGACGATCTCGTCGGCTGGACGGAGCGCAAGAACGGCGAAACGAAGAAGTTCGAGGGTCTGTTCTCGAAATTCGACGTCTCGCGCGTCGAGGCGGAACAGATGATCGTCCAGGCCCGCCTCTCGGCCGGCTGGATTACCGAAGAGGACCTGGCGAAGGGGACCGAAGAAGAGGTCACCGAAGCCGAACAAGAAGCATGATGACCGTGCATGAGCCGGACGCTCTCCCTGATGAGGACGACGATCTTGCAGGTTATGACGTGAACGGACGCATGTGCATCGTGACGCGCGAAAGCGGATCGCCGGAAGAGTTGATCCGCTTCGTTGCCGCTCCCGATGGAACTATTGTCGCCGACCTGAAGCGCGAGCTTCCGGGACGCGGATGCTGGGTGAAAATCGACCGGTCGCTGGTCGACCGGGCGGTGGCGAAGAAGCTCTTCGCCCGCGCACTGAAAATGGATGTGAAGGCGGCGGACGATCTCGGCGCGAGCGTCGATCGGCTGCTTGCGGCGCAATTGATGCAGATGATGAACATGGCGCGGAAAGCCGGCCAGTTCGTCAGCGGGTCCGCGAAAGTGGATGCCGCGGTCAGAAGCGGAGCAGCGCTTGCGGTGTTCCACTCGACTGAAGCAGCGGACGACGGCGTCCGGAAAATCGACCAGGCCCGCAAGGCCTGGCACCTCGGAATGGAGACCGAGGAGGAGATACCTTCCTTCCGTCTCTTCTCGGAGAGCGAAATGGAAGGCCTGATGGGCCAGAATGCTTTTATCCATGCCGCAGTGCTTGCAGGGCAGGCGGGTGAGGGTGTAGTGAAGCGCGCAAAGATGCTCGAACAGTACCGTATTGGCGGTCAGTCCCGGGCAGCGGGCGGCGCTGGCCGGCAAAAACAATGACGTGGTCACCGGCATCGGCCGGTCCCATTCTCATTGATCGACAGTATTGAACGACAGGGTCTGATCTAGTCATCGCTCCCTGTCCGAAGGAACGGGAACGAATGACCGATAGTAACGACGACAAGACAATCAGCGTGACGGGCAAAAAGACGCTTACCCTGAAACCATCGGGGATGAGCCAGGGCACCGTTCGCCAGGATATGGGTCGAGGTCGCACCAAAGCGGTCGTCGTCGAGACCCGTAAGCGGCGCCCGATGCGCCCGGAAGACGAAAAGCCGATCACACCTGTCGCTCCCGCGCCCGTCCGCGCAGCCGAACCGGCGCCTGCACCCGTGCAGGCACGCCCGCAGCAGCCGACGCCGGCACCGCGGGTTCAGCAGGGCAACAACAGCCAGACCAATCAGCGTCCGCAGCAGCCCTATCAGCAGCCGCGCTCGAACGATCGTCCGCGTCCGGTGGTGCTGAACCATCTGTCTCCGGAAGAGATGGACGCCCGCCGCCGCGCATTGGCCGAATCCCAGGCGCGCGACGCCCAGGACGCCATTCGCCGCGCCGAGGAAGAAAAGCGCCGTGCGGCCGAAGAGGTTGTCCGCAAGGCGGCCGAAGCGGAAGAAGCAGCCCGCAGGGCCGCCGAAGAGGCTGTCCGACAGGCGGAAGCGCCCGCTGCTGCCGAACCGGCAGCCGCCGCGGCCGCACCGGCTCCTGCTGTGGCCGAAGCTCGCTCCAACGCTCCGCGGCCGGCATCATCGGCGCCTGCTGCGCGCCGGCCCGATGCCGCAACACCCGCTGACGCCCGTCCGGCGCCGGGCGCCGCCGCACCGGCCGGTGTCCGTGGCCGTCGCAACGACACCGAGGATGACGATCGCGGCGCTGCGCGCGGCGGTCCGGCCCGTGGCCGTGTCGTTCGCCCGGAACCGGCAAAGCCGGTCACGACGCGTCCGAAGACGGAAGAAGAGCGCCGCCGCGGCAAGCTGACGATCACCACCGCTGATGCAGATGGCGACGACAATGCTCGTGGCCGTTCGCTTTCGGCGATGCGCCGCCGGCAGGAGAAGTTCCGCCGCAGCCAGATGCAGGAAACCCGCGAGAAGATCTCCCGCGAAGTCGTTCTGCCTGAGACCATCACCATTCAGGAGCTGTCGCAGCGCATGTCCGAACGCGCCGTCGACGTCATCAAGTACCTGATGAAGGAAGGCCAGATGATGAAGCCGGGCGACGTCATCGACGCCGATCTTGCCGAACTCATCGCCGGCGAATTCGGCCATACGGTCAGGCGCGTATCGGAATCCGACGTCGAACTCGGCATCTTCAACGTGTCCGACGAAGATGGCGAACTGGTTTCGCGCCCACCCGTCGTTACCATCATGGGTCACGTCGACCACGGCAAGACCTCGCTGCTCGACGCCATCCGCCATGCCAACGTGGTTGCTGGTGAAGCCGGTGGCATCACGCAGCATATCGGCGCCTATCAGGTGGAGCAGAACGGCCAGAAGATCACCTTCATCGACACCCCCGGCCACGCCGCCTTCACGGCTATGCGTGCCCGCGGCGCCCAGGCGACCGACATCGCGATCCTGGTCGTCGCAGCCGACGACAGCGTAATGCCGCAGACGATCGAATCGATCAACCACGCCAAGGCGGCCGGTGTTCCGATCATCGTTGCGATCAACAAGGTCGACAAGCACGAAGCGGATCCGCAGAAGGTCCGCAACCAGCTGCTGCAGCACGAAGTCTTCGTGGAATCCATGGGCGGTGAAGTGCTCGACGTCGAAGTTTCGGCCAAGACCGGCAAGAACCTCGACAAGCTGCTCGAGGCGATCCTGCTGCAGGCGGAAATTCTCGACCTCAAGGCCAATCCGAACCGGACGGCGGAAGGCACTGTCATCGAAGCCCAGCTCGACCGCGGCCGCGGTGCGGTCGCGACCGTGCTCGTCCAGAAGGGTACGCTGCGTCCCGGCCAGATCATCGTCGCCGGCGACGTCTGGGGCCGCGTGCGCGCGCTCGTCACCGACAAGGGCGACCATGTGAAGGAAGCCGGTCCGGCAATGCCGGTCGAAGTGCTCGGCCTGTCCGGCACGCCGCAGGCGGGCGACAAGTTCGCCGTCGTCGAAAGCGAAAGCCGCGCCCGCGAGATCTCGGAATACCGTCAGCGTCTGGCCCGCGACAAGGCGGCTGCCCGCCAGTCGGGACAGCGCGGTTCGCTGGAACAGATGATGATGCAGCGCCAGAGCGCCGGCATCAAGGAGTTCCCGCTTGTCATCAAGGGTGACGTGCAGGGCTCGATCGAAGCGATTGCCGGCGCGCTGGAGAAGCTCGGCACCGACGAGGTCCGCGCCCGCATCGTCCATTCTGGCGCCGGCGGCATCACCGAGTCGGACATCTCGCTCGCCGAAGCCTCGAACGCGGCCATCATCGGCTTCAACGTTCGTGCAAATACGCAGGCACGCCAGTTCGCCGAACGCGAAGGCATCGAAATCCGCTACTACAACATCATCTACGACCTCGTGGATGACGTGAAGGCAGCGATGTCGGGCCTGCTGTCTCCGGAACGCCGCGAAACCTTCATCGGCAACGCCGAGATCCTCGAGGTGTTCAACATCACCAAGGTCGGCAAGGTCGCAGGCTGCCGTGTCGTCGAAGGCAAGGTCGAACGCGGTGCGGGCGTCCGCCTCATCCGCAACGACGTCGTCGTTCACGAAGGCAAGCTCAAGACCCTCAAGCGCTTCAAGGACGAAGTCTCCGAAGTGCCGATGGGTCAGGAATGCGGCATGGCCTTCGAAAATTACGAAGACATGCGCGCCGGCGACGTCATCGAGTGCTTCCGCGTGGAACACATCACGCGCACGCTCTAAACCGCTGCGCACGATATATCAGCCCGAACGCCATTCGCCAGCCGGCGGATGGCGTTCGGGCATCTGCCGACTTGACCTTTTGGAACAAAAGAGTCATGGACGCTCTCCTTTGACGGGTTCGATTCCCAGCCGCATCGGCAAATAGAGATAACAATGACCAGACCAACTTCCTCCGCGCCTTCGCAGCGCATGCTGCGCGTTGGCGAACAGGTTCGCGCCGCTATCACCCAGGTGCTTCAACGCGGCGAAGTGCGCGACGACGTCATCGAGGCGACCGTGATCTCGATCTCGGAAGTGCGCATGTCGCCGGATCTCAAGATCGCCACCGCCTATGTGACGCCGCTCGGCGTTTCCGATCATAGCGTGGTCATCGAGGCGTTGAACCGTCATGCGAAGTTCATCCGCGGCCGGCTCGGGCCGCAGCTTCGGCAGATGAAATACATGCCGGAGGTGCGCTTCCGCGACGATACCAGCTTCGACAATTACAAGAAGATCGACGAGCTGCTGCGTTCGCCCGAGGTCCAACGCGACCTCGACGGCGATAATGACGAACAATAAACAGAAGAGACGCATGTCCAAACCACGCAAACCCAAGGGCCGGCCGATTTCCGGCTGGCTGATCCTCGACAAGCCGGTGGATTTCGGCTCGACGGAAGCCGTTTCCAAGATCAAGTGGCTCTACAAGGCACAGAAGGCCGGCCATGCCGGAACGCTCGATCCGCTCGCCTCCGGCATGCTGCCGATCGCGCTCGGCGATGCGACGAAGACCGTTCCCTATGTGATGGACGGCCGCAAGATCTACGAATTCACAGTGAGCTGGGGCGAAGAGCGCGCGACGGACGATCTCGAGGGCGAGGTGACCGAAAGCTCGGACAAGCGCCCGACCGAACAGCAGATCCGCGATATCCTGCCTGGATATATCGGCACCATCAATCAGGTGCCGCCGCAGTTTTCCGCTATCAAGATAGCGGGCGAACGCGCCTATGATCTGGCGCGCGAAGGCGAAGCCGTCGAAATCCCGTCGCGCGAGGTCGATATCTTCCGACTGACATTGCTCGCCTGCCCGGATGCCGATCACGCGCATTTCGAAGTGGAATGCGGCAAGGGCACCTATGTCAGAGCGCTCGCGCGCGATTTCGGCCGCGAGCTCGGCTGCTTCGGCCATGTGTCGGGGCTGCGGCGCACCTTCGTCGCGCCCTTTGCGGAAGAGGCCATGGTGCCGCTTGCCGATCTCGTGGCACTGGAGGCGATCGAGGATATGGACGAGCGGCTTGCGGCCCTCGACGCACTGCTGATCGACACCTGCGAAGCGCTCTCGGCCCTGCCCCATCTCGTCATCAATGACGACCAGGCACACCGGCTGAAGATGGGTAACCCGATCCTGGTGCGTGGCCGCGATGCGCCGGTTGCCGAAAGCGAAGCTTATGCGACGGCCCGCGGCAAGCTGATCGCAATCGGCGAAATCGGCCAGGGCGAGTTTCGCCCGAAGCGCGTCTTCGGCTGATCGGCTATCCCAATGCATGTCGCCCAAAAGTGCGCAGCGGTTTTGGGGATAACGACATGCATAAATCAAAGGCCTAAAGCGCGTCGCATGAATCCGGATTGACGCGACGCGCTTTAGAGAGGCACAGTTTTACGCCTCTTCCCTTTGCTGCCTGAATGGTTTATAGGCAGCGCCAGCATCGGGTACGCCCGATTGCATTCGCGGCCAAAGCTGGACGACATCCCGGCTTTTGGCGACCTTTATCTCCTCTCTTAGAAAGGATCACCCGATGTCGATCACTGCTGAGCGCAAGGCTGCGCTGATCAAGGAATATGCGACCGTTGAAGGCGATACCGGTTCTCCGGAAGTCCAGGTTGCGATCCTGACCGAACGCATCAACAACCTGACCGAACACTTCAAGGACCAC
The DNA here is from genome assembly GCF_014195045.1 of Rhizobium sp. BK591. Classification (NCBI taxonomy): domain Bacteria; kingdom Pseudomonadati; phylum Pseudomonadota; class Alphaproteobacteria; order Hyphomicrobiales; family Rhizobiaceae; genus Rhizobium; species Rhizobium sp. BK591. Next base: position 51,607 of record NZ_JACIAZ010000004.1, on the reverse strand, counting down.
AAGAAGGATAACCATTCCCGCCGTGGCCTGTTGACGATGGTTTCGAGCCGCCGCTCGCTTCTTGATTATCTCAAGAAGAAGGATGAAGGCCGCTATTCCAAGCTGATCGCCAGCCTGGGTATCCGCCGCTAAGATTGTCCGGCGGGCGCTTCCGAGCGTCCGCCGGATCTGTTTCGGGACAAGGCTCCCGATGAAATGTTCCAGCCGCGCCCTATCTAAGCGGTGGAACGACCGGCAGACCCGGATGGGCCGGATCTGCCAAACCAACCGTTGACCTGTCATGGGGCAGGATTGCCGGATGCTTTCGGCCAAGGCTCATCAGTGAGTGCTGGCCCGGTTCCCCAGGGAACCTTCGGGTTGCTGGAAATCCTCGGATTTCCCGAGAGCCCGAGGAATGAAAAGCCTCCCGTTGTCTTGCCCGTGATACGTCACATTGATTGCGGTCGACTGTGCGCTGCGCCTTGATATCGGCGATGGCGCGTGCTCCCGCATTGAAGGACAAGACATGTTTGATACACACACCGTGGAAATCGAGTGGGCCGGCCGCCCGCTGAAGCTTGAAACCGGCAAGATTGCCCGTCAGGCCGACGGCGCGGTTCTCGCCACCTACGGCGAAACCGTCGTTCTTGCCACCGTCGTCTCGGCCAAGGCGCCGAAGCCCGGCCAGGACTTCTTTCCGCTCACCGTCAACTACCAGGAAAAGACCTATGCGGCCGGCAAGATCCCCGGCGGCTATTTCAAGCGCGAAGGCCGTCCGGGCGAGAACGAGACCCTCGTTTCCCGCCTGATCGACCGCCCGATCCGCCCGCTCTTCCCGGAAGGCTACAAGAACGACACGCAGGTCGTCGTCACCGTCATCCAGCACGACCTTGAAAACAATCCGGACATCCTGTCGATGGTCGCCACTTCGGCCGCGCTGACGCTGTCCGGCGTTCCCTTCATGGGCCCGGTCGGTGGTGCACGCGTCGGCTACATCAACGGCGAATACGTTCTCAACCCGCATCTCGACGAGATGGACGAATCGAGCCTCGATCTCGTCGTCGCCGGCACCTATGACGCCGTGCTGATGGTGGAATCCGAAGCCAAGGAACTCAACGAAGACGTCATGCTCGGCGCCGTCATGTTCGGCCACAGGGGCTTCCAGCCGGTTCTCGACGCGATCATCAAGCTCGCCGAAGTTGCTGCCAAGGAGCCGCGCGACTTCCAGCCGGAAGATTACTCCGCTCTCGAAACCGAAATGCTCGGCCTTGCCGAAGGTGAACTTCGCGAAGCGTACAAGATCACCCAGAAGGCCGACCGCTACGCCGCCGTCGATGCCGTCAAGGCGAAGGTGAAGGCACACTTCCTCCCCGAGGAAGGCGAAGCCAGGTACACGGCCGAGGAAGTCGGCGCAATCTTCAAGCATCTGCAGGCGAAAATCGTCCGCTGGAACATCCTCGACACCAAGAGCCGCATCGACGGCCGCGACCTCGAAACCGTGCGTCCGATCGTTTCGGAAGTCGGCCTTCTGCCGCGTACGCATGGTTCGGCGCTGTTTACCCGTGGTGAAACGCAGGCGATCGTGGTTGCCACCCTCGGCACCGGCGAAGACGAGCAGTATGTCGACAGCCTGACGGGCATGTACAAGGAGCGCTTCCTGCTCCATTACAACTTCCCTCCCTACTCTGTTGGCGAGACCGGCCGCATGGGCTCCCCGGGTCGCCGCGAAATCGGCCACGGCAAGCTCGCATGGCGCGCGATCCGTCCGATGCTGCCGACGGCTGAGCAGTTCCCCTACACGCTGCGCGTCGTCTCCGAGATCACCGAGTCGAATGGCTCGTCCTCGATGGCGACCGTCTGCGGCACCTCGCTGGCTCTGATGGACGCAGGCGTTCCGCTGGCCAAGCCGGTTGCCGGTATCGCCATGGGTCTGATCCTGGAAGGCGATCGCTTCGCGGTTCTCTCCGACATTCTCGGTGACGAAGACCACCTCGGCGACATGGACTTCAAGGTCGCCGGTACCGCCGACGGCATCACCTCGCTGCAGATGGACATCAAGATCGCCGGCATCACCGAAGAGATCATGAAGGTTGCCCTCGGCCAGGCCCAGGGCGGTCGCGCCCACATTCTCGGCGAAATGGCCAAGGCCATCACCGAAAGCCGCGGCCAGCTCGGCGAATTCGCTCCGCGCATCGAAGTCATGAACATCCCGGTCGACAAGATCCGTGAAGTCATCGGCTCCGGCGGCAAGGTCATTCGCGAAATCGTCGAAAAGACCGGTGCGAAGATCAACATCGAGGACGACGGCACCGTCAAGATCGCCTCCTCCTCCGGCAAGGAAATCGAAGCGGCCCGCAAGTGGATCCACTCGATCGTTGCCGAACCTGAGATCGGCCAGATCTACGAAGGCACTGTTGTCAAGACCGCCGACTTCGGCGCCTTCGTCAACTTCTTCGGTGCCCGTGACGGCCTCGTCCACATCTCGCAGCTTGCTTCCGAACGCGTCGCCAAGACGCAGGACGTTGTCAAGGAAGGCGATAAGGTCTGGGTCAAGCTGCTCGGTTTCGACGAACGCGGCAAGGTTCGCCTGTCGATGAAGGTCGTCGACCAGGCCACCGGCCAGGAAATTGCGAACGACAAGAAGAAGGAAGAAGCGGCCGAATAAGCCGCATCTCCCAGATTTGATTCCGGGCGCGGGAATCTTCCGCGCCCTTTTTGTATCCGAAGTCGAGACGAGATCCATGAGCCGCGAGACGCTGAAGACCCTGTTCCATCCCTTTGCCAGCGGCACTGTCGAGGCGCCCGGCGAGGGCGAGCGCGTGCTCTTCCTCGGCGCCGAGGCAGGCTTTGCGCTGCCGGACGGCTTTGCCGCCTCGCTCAGCGCCGTCCAGGGCTTCCGGCCGCTCTATCGGCAGCTGCTGGCGCAGCGGATCGAAGCGAAGCCGGAGATCGACGGCGACGACTACGATGCGGCTCTGGTGCTCTGCACGAAGCACAAGGGCGAGAACGAAGCCAACCTCGCCGCGGCGATCGCGCGCACAAGGGTCGGCGCCCTGATCGTCGTCGCCGGTGCGAAGGAAGACGGCATCCAGCCGCTGCGCAAGCGGTTGGAAGGTTTCAATCTCGCCGTCGACCATATGCCGAAATATCACGGTGTCGCCTTCTGGTTCGGCCGCCCTGCCGATGCCGGCGAGATCATCTCGAAGCTGGCAAAGGCGCCGGTGCGCGTCGACGGCCGTTTCCATGCGACCGCCGGCATGTTCTCGCATGACCGGATCGATGCCGGATCGGAACTGCTCGCTTCGCGCCTGCCTGAGGATTTCACCGGCGACGTTGCGGATTTCGGCGCCGGATGGGGCTATCTCTCCGTGGAACTGGCGCGGAGATCGCGTGGACTGACCCGCCTCGACCTCTACGAGGCCGATCACGCGGCTCTGGAGGCGGCCAGGGACAATCTGGCGGAGAACTGCCCGAACGCGCCTGCGCGCTTCTTCTGGCACGATCTGGCGGGCGAACCGGTCAAGGACAAATACGATCTCGTCATCATGAACCCGCCCTTCCACGAAGGTCACGCCGCCGAACCTTCGCTCGGCCAGGCCATGATCAAGACCGCCGCATCCGCCCTGCGCGGCGGCGGCCGCCTGATGCTCGTCGCCAATCGCGGCCTGCCTTACGAGCCGGTTCTGGCAGCGAATTTCAGGGAAAGCGGTGAAACCTGCCGCAACGCCCGCTTCAAGGTGCTGTGGGCGAAGAAATAGGGCTCAAGCGGCTTCGATACCGATCATCCCAACCGATACAACAAAAAGGCCGTGCGCATCATCTGCGCACGGCCTTTGAGTTTCAATCGGGTCGTTGTTTATTCGACATCCGCCTTGCGCAGCGTTTCCAGCGTCGGCATGGAGGTGACGTTAAACCCTGCGTCGACAAAGTGGATCTCGCCGGTGACGCCGGCGGACAGGTCGGAGAGCAGGTAGAGCGCCGAATTACCGACCTGATCGATGGTCACGGTCTTGCGCAGCGGCGCATTGCGCTGGTTCCAGGAGAGGATCGCGCGCGCATCAGAGATGCCGGCGCCGGCAAGCGTGCGGATCGGGCCGGCGGAAATGGCGTTGACGCGGATGCCGCGCGGACCGTAATCGGCGGCGAGATAACGCACCGAGGCCTCGAGCGCGGCCTTGGCAACACCCATGACGTTGTAGTTCGGGATGACGCGCGTCGAACCATTATAGGTCAGCGTCAGCATCGCACCGCCATCTTCCATCAACGGAGCGCAGCGCTTGGCGATCTCGGTGAACGAGAAACAGGAAATGACCATGGTGCGGCTGAAATTCTCCCGCGTCGTATCGGCGTAGAGACCCTTCAGCTCGTTCTTGTCGGAGAAACCGATGGCGTGGACGATGAAATCGAGCTTGCCCCAGCGCTCACCGAGCGCGTCGACCACGGCATCGACCGAGGCGATGTCCTCGACGTCGCAGGGCAGCACGAAATCCGAATTGACCTCGGCAGCCAGCGGCTTGACGCGCTTGCCGAGCGCATCGCCCTGATAGGTGAAGGCGAGTTCCGCACCCTGTGCGGCGAGAGCTTTCGAAATCCCCCAGGCGATCGAGTGGTTGTTTGCGACGCCCATGATAAGCCCGCGCTTACCCTGCATGATTCCCGACATGTTGTTATCCGTTATAACGCTGGAAGACCAGCGTGGCGTTGGTGCCGCCGAAGCCGAAGGAGTTGGAGAGGGCAATGTCGATCTTCGCGTCGTCGATCCGTTTGCGCACGATCGGCACGCCTTCGAATTCCGGATCGAGCTCGGCGATATGGGCGCTTTCGCCGATGAAGCCTTGCTGCATCATCAGCAGGGAATAGATCGATTCCTGCACGCCGGCAGCACCCAGCGAATGGCCGGTCAATGACTTGGTCGACTGAATATGCGGAATCCTGGAGCCGAATACCTCGCGGATGGCGCCAATTTCCTTGCTGTCGCCGACCGGCGTCGAGGTGCCGTGGGTATTGATGTAGTCGACGTCGCCTTTGACGGTGGCGAGCGCCTGGCGCATGCAGCGGATAGCCCCCTCGCCCGAGGGGGCAACCATGTCGTAGCCGTCCGAAGTTGCTCCGTAACCGACGATTTCGGCATAGATCTTTGCACCGCGGGCCTTGGCGCGCTCCAGTTCCTCGAGCACCAGCACACCGGCGCCGCCAGCGATGACGAAACCGTCGCGGTTGACGTCATAGGCGCGCGAGGCGCTGTCCGGCGTGTCGTTATATTTGGAGGACATGGCGCCCATGGCGTCGAAGAGGTTGGACATCGTCCAGTCGAGATCTTCGTGGCCGCCGGCAAACATCACGTCCTGCTTGCCCCACTGGATCATTTCGGCGGCATTGCCGATGCAATGCGCCGAGGTCGAGCAGGCCGACGAGATCGAATAATTGACGCCGTGGATCTTGAACCAGGTGGCAAGCGTCGCCGATGCGGTCGAGGACATCGCCTTCGGCACGGCGAAGGGGCCGATGCGCTTCGGGCTGTTGTTCTTCACGGTGATCTCGGCAGCCTCGATCAGGGTGCGGGTAGACGGACCGCCGGAACCCATGATGATGCCGGTGCGCTCGTTGTTGCCGATGTCCTTGTCCTCGAGACCGGAATCGGCGATCGCCTGCTTCATGGCGACATGGTTCCAGGCGCCGCCCTGCGACAGGAAACGCATGGCGCGGCGGTCGACCAGTTCGGCAAGTTCCGCCGAACCGAGCTTTGGACTGCCCCATACCTGGCATTTGAACCCATGTTCGGCGAAATCGCTCGAAAAGGAGATACCCGACTTTGCCTGCCGCAAGGATTCGGTGACTTCGGCCGCGTCGTTTCCGATCGAGGACACGACACCCAGACCCGTGACAACTACCCGTCTCATCTGATCAAACCTTTGTTGTTTTCGTCCGTCGCTCGAAATGCGGTTTCAGGCCGTCTTGTCTTTCGATAGACCGACGCGAAGGTCGGCCGCCTGATAAATGGTTTCGCCGTCCGCCTTCAGCCAGCCGTCGGCCGTGCCGAGGACCAGACGGCCGCGCATGACGCGCTTGAAGTCGATGCCATATTCGATCAGCTTCGTATGCGGCCGGACCATGCCCTTGAATTTCACTTCACCTGTCGAAAGCGCCATGCCGCGGCCTTCCTCGCCGAGCCAGCCCAGGAAGAAACCGGTCAGCTGCCACATGCCGTCGAGACCAAGGCAGCCCGGCATGATCGGATTGCCTTCGAAATGGCAGGGAAAATACCAGTCGTCGGGGCGCACGTCATATTCGGCCCTGAGGTAGCCCTTGTCGAAGGCTCCGCCGGTTTCGGAAATGTCGGTGATACGATGAACCATCAGCATGGGCGGCAGGGGCAGCTGCGCATTGCCGGGGCCGAACAGCTCGCCATGTGCGCAAGCGATGAGTTCGTCGTACGAGAAGCTGGACTGTCTGGTCGTCATAAAGTTTCTTTTTCCCCCCGCGTGAAGCCGATGGATGTGAACGTGTAGTCCAAGTTCTTCAGAAAATGAAGCACGAGCAAGGCAGCTTCATTCATCGCCCCGGACCAGGCTTGCGCCATTATTTGGTGGTCGCATACAGGAAGGCCAGGGCCGCGACCAGACCTATTTGCGTCAAAAGCCGGTTTTTGCCGCGTTTATCAGGCTCTTGCCCTCATTGAACTATTGAAAGGCTCCGGTGCAAAAGTTATACCGCTTGAAGAAACATGATTGCTTTATGCCAGAATAACCGGAGTTGGTCTTGATGACGGGTACGCTCCCGATCGCAATAGAGGTAAGGCTGCGCGGTGCAGGACTGCGCCCTACCCGCCAGCGTGTGGCGCTCGGCGACCTCCTGTTTGCCAAGGGCGACCGGCATTTGACCGTCGAGGAACTGCATGAGGAGGCGGTTGCCGCCGGTGTGCCGGTTTCGCTGGCAACCGTCTACAACACGCTGCACCAGTTCACGGAAGCCGGTCTGATCCGCGTCCTCGCCGTCGAAAGCGCCAAGACCTATTTCGACACCAATGTGTCCGACCATCACCATTTCTTCATCGAAGGCGAGAACGAGGTGCTCGACATTCCCGTCAGCAACCTGACGATCGGCAATCTGCCGGAACCGCCAGAGGGCATGGAGATCGCTCATGTCGACGTGGTGATCCGGCTGCGGGCAAAGCAGGGCTGACGACACCGCCGCTTCACATGACATCGTCGGGATGCCGGCCGGGCTTGTGCTTGTAGGTCGGGAAGGTCCAGCCGAACCACAGGGCTCCGCCGCGCACCGCAAAGGCCGCCACGACGCCGCAGGCAGACGCCAGATAGAGCTGCATTCCGAGCGCATTGGCCGCCGTGAACACACCGGCGCCGATGAGGGCCGCGGTCACGTAGATTTCCGGCCTCAACAGCACCGAAGGCTCGTTTGCCATCAGATCACGCAGGATGCCGCCGAAGGTCGCCGTCAGCGTGCCGGTGACGATCGCGATGGTCGGGGAGCCGGTGGCGGCAAGGCCCTTGGCGGCGCCGATCACGCAATAGGCGGCAAGGCCGATCGCATCCAGCCAGATCAGCAGACGATAGCGCGATTCCAGCAGGTGGGCGGTGAAAAAGACGATGACGCCCATGATGCAGCAGACGAGGATATAGCCTGGGTTCAGCACCCAGAAGACCGGAACGCGGCCGAGCACGATATCACGTACCGTACCCCCGCCCGTTCCCGTCACCATGGCGAAAAACAAAAAACCGATGAGGTCCAATTGCTTGCGTGACGCGGCGAGCGCGCCTGTCGCGGCAAACAGCGCAATGCCGGCATAATCGAGATAGACGAGCAAGGACATGCGAACCCCGAACCGGCAGACGTTCAGAGCATGATGCCGAAAAGTGTGAGCGGTTTTCTCATGACATCATGCTCTAACTCTTGAATTGACAACAGGATTCAGATTTTAGGCCAATTAGGCCTAAAATCATTCTGTTCTCGAGAACAGAACCACGGCGGCAAGGGCGGCGCAAGGCGGGGGCGCCATAAAGCTAGAGTCTTTACGTGATGCATGTCGTTGTCCTAGAACCGCTGCACAGTTTTGGCGACATGCATTGGGCCACAGAGCCTTTATCCAAAGAGGAAAGCCGTGAAAACGCTGGTGCTCGCCGTTCTGAATATCGTCCTGCTGCTTGTCATGCCGGCTGTCGCCTTCGGCCAGCAATCGCTGATTTCCGATCCTGAGATCTACGAGAAGAAACATTTCCAGGAGCAGTGCAAGACGGCCGAATTTGCCGACGGCTTCGTCACCCGGCAGGACATCAACAATGACGGTCTGATCGACGCGGTGGTCAATGAGGGTCAGCTGACCTGCGACGGGCAGAAGGGGCCGCAATGCAATGACGACGGCTGCACCTATAATTTCTACCTGCAGGTTGCCGAAGGCGGTTATTTCATGATCGCGACGGCGCAGATCTATGGTTACGACTTCGTCCAGCGCTTCGGCAACATGGTGCTGGCGATGAAGATGCATCCGCGTTTCTGCGACCGCACGGAGGGCGATCCCTGCATCGTGACGGCCCGCGTCCGCGGCACGAAATTCGTCACCATCTCGAAGAAATAGCTCAGCATATGACCCGAAATCGGAATCGATATTCGGGTCATGCGCAAAGTCAAAGCGATCGAGCGTCCTTGGCGCGTCCTGTTGGACGCGCGGCGCTCTATTGCGGATAAAGTTCCGACGTGCGGCCGGCGAGATAATAGCCGACCAGGCCGTACCATTCGCGGATGGCGGTTGCCAAGTTCTGGGCATTGAGGTTCGGCTGGGTGAAATCCAATCCAAGTCTCACCTGGCCGTCGGTGCGATAATCGGTCGGCCAGGGCACGATATCGATGCCGAGCTTGCGGAAGATGCCGACGGATCGCGGCATATGAAAACCCGAGGTGATCAGCAGGCAATGGGAAAGCCCCTGGCTTGCCAGGAATTCCTTGGTGTTGACGGCGTTCTCGAAGGTCGTGCGCGATTGTCTCTCCTCGATCAGGCGATCCTTGCCGACGCCGAAGAGCGGGAAGAACCGCTCGGATGCCGCCGCATCGCCTTCGTAGATGCCCGAGATCGAGCCGTCGCCGCCCGATACCAGAATGCGCGACTGCGGAAATTTTTGCGCGAGCCGCAGAGCTTCGACGAAGCGGTCGGCTCCGCCATTGAATTCTATGCCGTGGCGCGCCGTGTTCACCTCGTTTTCGAAGGCGCCGCCGAGCACGATCATGCATTGCAGGTTGTCGGGATCGGCGGTCGGCTTTGCGAAGCGCTGCTCGAGACCCTGCATCAGGAGGTTGCCAGCCGTGGTGTAGAGCGTAACGAAAAGGATGAGGGCCGAACCAGCTGCGCCGAGGATACTTAAGATACGCCAGCGCAGAAGGCCGGCAATGAGGGCCAAGAAGACGAGGAAGAATGCCAGCGACAGCGGCTGAGCAAAAATCCAGACAAGCTTCGAAATCAGGAACAAGACCCACTCCTTGAGGATTGGCGGCGGTCCCTTCTATCCGATTCGACGGTAACAGGAATGCGACGGTCTATTTCGCGCGCCGCACGACCGATCCGTGCGGCGGGATCTTCTGATTGAAGCGGCGCTGGAGCGGCCGCGGGATGAGCATGGCGACAAGCGCCAGCGCCATGGCAAAGAGGGAGACCAGCCACAGCGCATGCGCTCCGGTCAGCCGCGTCAGGACGGCGCCGACGATTGCACCAAGCACCATGCCGCCCCAGGGTACGATCTGGATCGTCCATTCGACACGACGATCACCGATGATCCAGCGGCCGATCCCGCGGCCGAAGCGCGACAGGGCACCGGTTACATAGGTCAGGCCGATCGGCAGGCCTTCGATGTGCTCGACGGCGGCGTTCACCATGCCCATGGAAAAAACGATCAGGTAGAACCGGGCGAAGAGCATGTTTTGCACCGTCATCATCGAGGCGAGCGCCAGGACGAGGCCGACGCAGCCAAGCACCACGAAGATGCGGCGTTGCGAAAGATGAGAGATGACGATGCCTGCCGCATTGCCGAGCACGAAGACGATGATGGCAGAGACCAGGACTGCCGCGTGATAAAGATTGCCCTCACTCAAGGCGAGTGCGGCCCGCGTCGTATTGCCGGTCATGAAGGAAACGAAATCGCCGGTGAGCAGAAGACCGGTTGCATCAGTCATACCGGCGAGAAACGAAATCGAGCCGACGAGGGCGAGCCCGGTCAGGGTTCGTCTGGTCCGGATGATGCGGCGGCGTCTTGCTCTGGTCATTGGCTGAAGGTCCTGGAGCCGAATCGCTGATTGCGGCAACAAGGATAATTCCTTTCGTTGAGGAATTGGCAAAGACGATCGGAAGGAGGTGAGGCGGACTTGAACGGCAAGACATTTTCGGCCATAGAGACGGCGTTGCTTCAGATCGAAGCTCCGTAAGCGTTTACGTCAATCAACGCGCAACCCGCCGTTCGGCGCTGCGCAATTGTCTGATCGGCACCTTACGGAGATCGAAATGCTCAAAGGCAAACTCCCTAAACGTTACAATACGATCATCATGCCGTTCATCCTCTCGCTGCTGATGACGTCAGTCGTCTCGGCGATCAGTATCGTGAGAGCCCAAGGCCTGACCGCGCCTGCCCTTGCTATGTGGCCCTCGGCATGGCTGCTCTCCTAGGCGATCGCCTTTCCTGTCCTGCTACTGGTGCTGCCGGTGGTCAAGCGGCTGACGGCTGTGATCGTTGAGGCGTGAGGAGCGCGAGGCGCCGGCGGGCTGCGCAAGCGGCCTGCCGGAAGCGTTCCGCCGCCCACGCGTAGCTCCCACCCTGCAGGACCTTGCCATTCGTTCAGCAAGCCGTCTCCTTTGATGTGTATCAAGGCATGCTTTTCGAGCAGGGATAAGGTCCGGCAACTTGCCCAGGCAGTCCAACAACATTCCTGCGGCAGGTTTTCCAAAGAGATCAATCGGTCGGGAGATAGGGTGATGCCATTAAAACTGATCAGTGGAATGATGAAGTCGTCCGGCGAGGAAGCGTTGCTTGCGATGGATGCGGGCGGCGCAAATTAGATGGTCGTCATTGACAGGGGAGCTCTTCAGGAGGTCGCAGAACCACGACGCTGCGACGAAAGCCGGCTTCAGGAAAATATCGATTTGTTCAGCCGGATTGCCTCCGCGAAATATGATTGCGGCGACGTCGAACCGGATGGGCGCATCCGAATTGGCGCGGACGATCTGCTTGCATGGCGGCAGAGTGCGCATGTCAAAAGCAAGCCGGCAAGCATAGCTTGATCGGTCCATAGCTTGCGCCGGCAAGCCTATCGATCAACACCGTCGTCACGCAGAAGGGCGCCCTCTTTGACGTACGTCAATTCATAATTCCAGGGCGGTGCGAGAGTGTGGCGAATATCAGCTCTCGCCTCTTTCCGTTTGGAGATCAGCATGAAGCAACACCTCTTTCTTCCGCTCCTCACCTATCCGGATGCAACCTCGGAATTCATGATCGCCAACGCCGTCGCACTTGCGCACCACATGCAGGCGACGCTGACCGTCTGTGCGGTGGAGATTACCGTTCCCGACGTGTCCAATGCCCTGTCGTCGCTGATCATCGATGCGGCGAAGATGGCGCGGGATGCCGGGGCGCTCAGCCGCAAGCGTGCCTCGGCGCTGACCCGGATGGCGGTCGATGCGGCAAAAGGCGCTTCCGTGGATGTGCGCACGCGCGAGATCAAGACTGCGGAGCCTTTCGTCGTCGAGGTCCTTTCGGAAGCATCGCGCGCCTACGATCTCGTGCTTCTGGAATCGGCCGGGATCTCCCGTCCGATCGTCGAGGCGGTGCTGTTTGCGTCAGGTCGGCCGCTCATCCTATATCCGTCCGCACCTTTCGGCGGCCGGATGGATCACGTCGCCATCGCCTGGGATGGCAGCCGCGCTGCCGCACGGGCGGCACATGATGCCTCGTTTTTCCTGGAACGGGCTTCCAAGGTCTGCCTGCTTTCCGTCATCGACGAGAAGCCGGTGGAATTCGAGACCGGCGATTATCTGGTGGAGAATCTGCTGAAGAGCGGTGTCGTCGCGGAGGCGACGCGCGTGCGTGCGCGCGGCGAACCAGTCGGAGAGGTGCTGCAGACCAAAGCCTTCGAATTGCGGGCAGACCTTCTCGTCATGGGCGGGTTCGGCCATTCGCGTCTGCGCGAATTCGTGCTCGGCGGCGCTACTCAAGCCGTGCTGACCAATATCAGCTTGCCTATCCTGCTGTCGCATTGAGCACTGGCACGCCATCTTCAACGATCGAATTCGGAGCAAACGGCTCCGAACTCGTATCGCCAGAACAGTCGAAGGCATGGAACATATGCACGCCGGTTATTCTCCCTTCCAACCTAACGACCGGAAGGACCATGCATCTCCCTCAGCCGACGAATCGTCTCGCAGCCGCCAGGTTTCGATGAAACCGTCCGCTTCCTGCCGGCCGCTTCGGCCGCCGCCTCCACCAGTTGAAAAGCATATTCCACGGCCGCTTCCGTATCATCGTGGCAGAGCTTTTCCGCCTGGCAGCGGGTTTCGAGCGATCGTCTGATCCGGCGTTTGATGGCAGGCACAACGGCATCGTTCGTGTGAGCGAAAAGGTGCCGCAGGCAGCTGGTAGCGACCACTTCCGAAACCAGAAGTTTTCCTTCGATTTCGCCGAGCGTCGGCACGGCAAATCGCGCTCCTCCGCTCTGGCAGTCACGATCTGTAACCAACATCATTGTTCTCCCATTTCATCATCGAGCGCTCTTTTCACCCGACGCAGGATCACCGCTCGTCCCTTCCGATCAGGTCGACGGCGCAAGCGCTCTTCCAAGTCGATAACGATCGACTGGTACTCATTGTGCCAATCAGGATGGCCAACCTCTTGTGGTGCAAGACGCGGGCGCGGGGAAGCAGGGCCCAAGAGTTCCGCGCCTTGCCGCGTCAGGCGGTAACAAGCATCGAGCGAGGGGATAAGGATCGTGATATCCGGCTGCTCCAATGCCAAACGGGATTTCAACTGGTCGCGCGCTGCATCTTCGCCATGAACCAGGAACAATCCTGTTCGAACCGGTTTGCGCGCTGCCACCCACTGCATCAATTCGGTCGCATCGGCATGACCACTATACGCCTCCAGAGAGTGAATGGTTGCACGCACGACGATTTCATCGCCTTGGATCCTGACCGTGCGCGCTCCGTCTTGGAGTAGACGTCCGAGCGTTCCCTCCGCCTGAAAACCGACGATGAGAACACTGCCCTCATCGCGCCAAAGCCAGTTCTTGAGCCGATGGCGAATCCGGCCCGCCTCGCACATTCCGCTTGCCGCGATGATAATGTGGAAGCCACGGATAAGGTCGAGCGCCTTCGATTGCTCGGCGGTTTCCGTGAAGCGCACGTTCTTCGAATTCAATGCTTTGACCAGCAAATTTCCGTTCGCCATGGCGCGCGCGTAACGCTTGAATATCGCAGTGGCGCGCGACGCGAGCGGCGAGTCGATCACGATCGGACAGCGCGGCAGACTGCCTTCGTCCATCAGGATGTTGAGATCAGCCAGAAGCTCCTGGGTTCGTTCGACCGCAAAGGACGGGATCAGCAAAGCGCCGCTTGGATGATGGGCCTTCAGCACAATTTCAAGGAGCAGCCCGCGCCGTGCTTCATCCGAAACTTCGTCCCGCTCGCGATCGCCATAGGTGCTTTCGCAGATGACATAGTCGAACCCCTGGGGCGCTTCGGGTGCAGCCTCCAGCAATTTATGCTGAGGCCCGATATCGCCCGAAAACAGCATTCGGGTCGGTTCATCCGTTCCCGAAAGCTCGATTTCGACCGATGCGGAGCCGAGAAGATGGCCGGCGTCCCAGAACCGGAAGCGGAGGTGGCCAGAAAGCTCGTGCCATTCCTTATGAGCGACGGCTTGAAATTGCGTCATCGCGACTCGTGCGTCATCCGCGTTGTAAATTGGTTCTATGGCGTCGCGTGATCTCCAGCGATTGCGGCGATTGAGCTGCTCGACCTCCGATTCCTGGATATGGCCGGAGTCCTGGAGCATGATCCCGCACAGGTCCAAGGTGGCAGCGGTACAGTAAATATGTCCGGCAAACCCTGCCTTCAGCAGCTTGGGGACTAGGCCCGAATGATCGATATGTGCGTGGGTCAAAATGACAGCGTCAACGGCGGCCGGCTCGAAAGGGAAAGGACGATAGTTCAGCTCCTTCTCCGTTTTCGATCCTTGGAACATGCCGCAATCGATCACGATCCGAACACCACGATGGTCCAAAAGAAAGCAGGAGCCGGTCACCGATCCGGCTGCACCGTGAAAATATAAAACTGGATCTGACATGGCCTGCCCCCAATTGTTTACACATCCTAGCCGGCGGGAACACCGACCGCTTTGCGGCAGATCAATGAATGGGGGAGCAAGGGAGATTAGGGTTGGTCAATTCCAACAAGAGAGGCAACTGGTCATGACCATCAAAACTGTTTTGAGCGTCCTCGGCGTCAATCACTTCGACGAAGACTTGAAGGGCGCCATCGACTTTTGCGAAACCCACGGCGCCCATCTCACCGCAATGGCGATTTCGATGGGCGCAGCGCCCCCTATCGGTTCCTACGAGGTTGTCTCGACGGTCTGGGTCGAAGAACGTCAGCGCGAAATCGATCGCCTGGCCGATAAGAGTTCCGAGATCAAAGCAGTCCTCGCAAGGAGCGAGGTCTCTTTCGAGGTGCAGGAGATCTACACCGAATTCGCCTGGGCGGACGAAGATATTGCAGAGCGGGCACTCTATGCCGATCTCGTCCTGGTCGGCCCTCAGGCCGCCCGTGACCAGGAACTGCGGCGCAGGGTTATCGATGGTGCCCTGTTCCGGTCGCCGACACCGATGCTGATCAACCCGAGAAAGTCCAATGTCGGGCTTGCTCCAAAAGCGATCCTGCTGGCCTGGGACTCCAGCGACGAGGCTTCGCGCGCGGCACGTCAGTCGATCGAGTTCCTGCAGGCTGCTGAATCGGTGCATATCACGCTCGTCGATCCGCTGGCATCATCATCGGCGAATGGTGAAGAACCAGGCGCTGACGTTGCCACCTTTCTGGCACGCCACGGGGTGAAAGTTGATGTGGATTGCGTCGCAAGCGGCGGCCGCCGCGTCGATGAGGTGCTGCGGCAGCATGCCGCCGATGTCGCTGCCGACATGATCGTCATGGGCGCATATAATCATCCCCGGCTTCAGCAGCGTCTTTTTGGCGGTGTAACGCGATCGATGCTGGAGGAAACAAAAATTCCCCTGTTCCTCGCCCATTGAGCAAGACGCCCGGGTTCATCCCGGGCGTCCTCCCCCGGTTTTCAATCAACGGCCCGGCTTTCAATCAATGGCCCGGCTTTCAATCAACGGAAAGCGCCGTTCGACCGGTAACCTCACGGACAAATATGCCGTAAAATATGTGCTCGGACTCCGAGGCCGTTGCCTGCGGCTGCGGCTTCAAGGCACCGATTTCCCACCAATCGAAGTGTTTTTGCAGCAACGACCAGGCTTGCAGCCTTTCATTGCGCCAAAGGTCTGTATCCGGAAACTCTTCGAAGCGCCCATCGACGACGACGCTCGTCCAGCCCTTGCCCGTTCCATGCTGGTCGATTTGCAAACAGACGTTTTCGTTCGCGCGCATCCAGTCGACCTTCCGGCCGGGCATGGAAAAACTGTAGATCACACCCTTTGCATAAGCGAAGTAGATCGGCACCAAGTAGGGCTTGTCATCCTTGCAACAGGCCAGGTGGCCAAACCGGGAATGCTCAAGAACGGCGAAGCATTCTGCTTGCGTCAAGTCTTTCAGGATGTAGCTCATCGGTAACTCTCCTTGCCGCGACAAGTTCATATATTACCACCTGATCACACCCTGTCGTTGATGGAGCGCAATGACTGAAACTCCCACAGAGGCGAGACTCTCCCCGCCTTGGAGTACCGGTTAATTCGACAAAAGCCGGTTGATGGCGTTGTTATGGAGCAGCGTGCGGGTGATCCCTCCGAAGACACGTTCGCGAAATCGATTGTGGCTATATGCGCCTGCGACAATCAGATCTGCCGCCAACCTATCTGCAGCTTCGATGATCGTCATCCCTGCATCGCCTGTCTGTCGCGGCTCGATGATGCTCCGGGCTGGAACCGAATGGCGGGAGAGAAACCGAACAACATCATTCAGCGCTTGCTCATCGATCGGGTGGCTCTCCTCGATCGAAAGGACGACCACGTCTTGCGCCAAGATCAACAGAGGCATCGCGTCGACAATTGCCCGCCGCGATTCCTTCGTGTCCTTCCAGGCAATCACAATCGTCTGAGCTTCCAGAGGAGCCCGGGAGGCCGAAGGTAGCAGCACCGGTCTGCCCGCCGACAGCAAAACGTCCGGTATGTTAACCGTGCGTCGGTAATCGCGTGCCTGACCCTTCTCGACATCAAAGAGGATAATAAGGTCGGCCGCTCGTGCATTTTCAACGACAAAGGTTGCCGGGTCGGCAGCCTTTGTCTGCCAGGAGACGTGGTTCCTGAACGGCGCATGTCGCATGATCCGCTCGTGCAGGTCGCGTTGTCGCGTCTCGACCGCCTCCATCTCTTCACGCATGATTTTGGTTCCGGATGTCGGTCCGATGCTTGGCTCGATCACGAATAGCGGCTGGGCCGCGGATATGCAGGCGAGTTCGGCATTGCAACGCTCAGCGAGGTTTATCGCAAAGGTGAAGCGATGATCGGGCTGGGCATCGATATCGAAATGCGTAAGGATGGATTTGAAAGTCATCGCTGGCTCCCTCCTTCGTGAGGACATTCAAATCATGCTCGCGCTTCTGCGATTTATCACCTTGATTTTCGTCAAAGCGCGGGCCGCACGAACAGGCGATGCTAGCTCCAATCATCGGGAGGACATCACCCATGAAAGCGCAATTTCATTTACCCCTCGTCACCTATCCCGACGCAAGCTCCTTTTCGCTCCTTCAGAATGCTGTCGCTGTTTCCCTTCACCAAAAGGCTGATTTAACGGCAAGTATACCGTTGGTCAGAATTGAACCCGTGCAACCGCGACTTCCGTCATTTCTTGACGTGGAAAAAATGCGTGCGGATGCCGAGCACGTCAGCAGAGACAATGGCGCCGTTCTCGAGCAGACGCTGCGTGACTATGCGAAGCAAGCCGAGATCGAGGTTGAGATCCAGCCATTCGACGCGAGGCAACCGTTTGTCGCCCAAGCTCTTGCCGAGCTGTCGCGCGCATATGATCTTTCGATTCTGGAAGCATCCGAAATAATGAGGCCGCTGATCGAGAGCGTGCTGTTTGAAAGCGGTAGACCGCTCCTGCTTTTTCCCACGGACAATTTCTGCGGGCGGATCGATGCTGTCGCCGTCGCCTGGGATGGGGGAGCCACCGTCGCGCGGGCACTGACAGGTGCCAGATTCCTGCTGGAACAGGCTTCGCGTGTCGTCCTGATTTCCGTGACGGACGACAAGCAGATTGACGAGCGCAGGCGAGACCACCTTGCGGCTGCACTTCGAAAGGCCGGCCTTGCCGTCGATGTCACGGCCGTCCAGGCGAACGGAGAACCGTCAGCCGGCGTCATCCAAGCTGCGGCGCTGGAACGCAAAGCTGATTTGCTGGTCGCCGGCGCGTTCGGTCATTCGCGGCTGCGCGAATTCGTTCTGGGTGGGGTCACACGGTCACTGTTGACGCGCCTTGAAATGCCCGCTCTCTTTTGCCACTAACTAGAGAGCACGAAGTGCGTTGCCGATCACGGCAACATCGATCACCTCCTGGAGAAGGGCGCCCTGGACAGGCGTGAGGTATCCCAGGCTCGCACAAACCATCGCGATCACCGATAGACCGACACCGCAAGCGACACTCTGAAGAGCGATCGCACGGGACCGCCGCGCGGTTTGCAGCAGAGTTCCAATCTGCCCCAGGTCATCCCGCAGCAACACGACATCCGCCGCTTCAGCGGCGGCGGCAAGATTGCGCCGGCCAACGGCAACACCGACGTCGGCAGCAGCAAGTGCAGGTGCATCGTTGACGCCATCACCGATCATCATGACGCGCCCGTAGGATCTTTCCGCCGTCACCCTCTGAACTTTCTCGGCCGGCTCAAGCTCGGCACTGATCTGATCAAGACGAAGAGCAAGGCCGACGGCGTCCGCGACTTCGGCCCTGTCACCGGTCGCAAGGCTAAGCCGCTTGACGCCCAAACGTCGAAGATCCGCGATCGCCGGGACAGCATCCTTGCGAACCGGGTCGGCCATGACGATCGTACCGGCGAGAGCGTCATCGATCGCGACATAGGCTGTGACCGTGCTGTTGTCCTTCGGGCCAGGGCGAGTGGCGGGCCTTGTCTTGCCGGCAATGAAATCCCATCCGCCAACGGCTACCTTGTGTCCGCCCACATATCCCTCGATGCCTTCTCCTGGCACTTCTGCGAGTTGGGCGGGTTTGGCAAGCCTCAGGCCACGTCGCTTCGCTTCTTCGACAATCGTTTGACCAATCACGTGGCCAGAGGCTTGATCCACGGATGCAGCGAGACGCAAAATCTCCTCGGCATCCCGATCGGTCTCGATTCTGACAACAGCAGGCTCTCCAGTCGTCAGCGTGCCTGTCTTGTCGAAGACGACGACCGAGATGGTCGCGAGGACCTCGAGGACATGAGCTCCTTTGACCAGGACGCCTGCACGGGCAGCTTTCGACATTCCCGCCACGAGTGCGACGGGAACGGCGAGAATCAGCGGGCAAGGTGTCGCGACGACCAGAACCGCAACAATCCGTGTGGGATCGCCCGACAACCACGCGGCCAGGCCGGCGATCACCAGGGTCATCGCCAGGAAGGCGAGGGAGAAGCGGTCGGCCAATCTCGATATTGGCGCTTTCGAGCTTCGGGCCTGGCTCACCATGCGGATTATTCCGGCATATGTACTTTCGCTTGCTGAGCCGGAGGCGATCATTTCAAAAGCATCGCCGAGATTGGAAGACCCGCTCATGATCAATTCACCGCTTTCCCGCCGCGCCGGCAACGGCTCGCCGGTGAGAGCCGCCTCGTTCAAGAGCGCGTGACCGGCTACAACCTTGCCATCGGCAGGGACCACGTCGCCCTTTCGGACGAGCAGCTTGTCTCCCGGGACAAGTGCCGCGATGGGAACCTCGGACAGGCCGGATGCGGTGACACGAACAGCGCTACGGGGGGCGCGAGACAGAAGTTCGCTCATACCGCTCTCTGCGCGCCTTTGAGCAAAGCTTTCCAGAAACTGCCCACCTGCATACATGACAGCAACGATGGCGCCGGCAAAATATTCGCCAAACCAGAGCGCAGCACTCATGGACAGGGCAGCGATGAGATCCAGGCCGACGTCGCCCCGTCTCAAACTGAGTGCGACATCAACAGAAAGCGCGACGATGACAGTGATCGTCGCGCTGACCAGAGCGGTGGTGGACCAGAAAAGCAGATCGCCATGCCACCACCGCAACAGACCGCCGACGATGAGGCCTGTGATTGCGATAGCCGCGAGCGAAAGAGGCCAAATGCGGTGAATAACCGCGAAGGTTATTGGGGGGCGGTAATTGATACGCGAAGAAGCACTCATGCCAGAACCAAGCCGGCAATCCCGGCAAAAGTCGCGACACAGCCTGCGATCGCGAAACGAATTGCATAGGCGATGCTCCCAACACTTGCCGCAAGAACGGCCTTCGCAAGCATATTGGCGAACGCCGCGACCGCTATGGCGCGAGCGGCTGCATCTGCAGGCACCTGGATGGATGACAGTTTCGCCACGGCAAGTGTTATCGCATCGAGATCGCCCAGTCCCGTGATGAACGCAAGGGCGACCAATGACTGGGTTCCGAAGGCGATCAGGGTCAAGCGTGTCAGGACGGTCACGACGGCGAGAACAAGCGCGAAACGCAGCACGACCATGACCTCAAGCGGGTTTCGCGGCAAAAAATCAGTGCTCTCGTCCGGGCGCCGCAACGATGCGGCAAGGCCGCCTCCGATGGCGAAGATCATGGCAGCGGGAGCGAGCGATGGAGCCAGCTCCTTGAGTACAGCCGGTGCAATGAGGCCGCAAATCAAAAGCACCCGGGCGAGAGAAACGGCTCCCGCCAGCATCGCTCCGGCTGAAAGGAGCGGTGAGAGGGCGGGCATCTGTATCGACTGGCGGGCAAAGGAAAGCGTCAGGGCTGTCGACGAGACGATACCGCCGCTGGCGCCGGTCAACAGGATTCCGGCACGGGCGCCGCCAATCTTGATCAGGATATAACCAACAAAGGAAACGGCTCCCACCAGGATCGTCATCATCCAAAGCTCGAAGACATTGATCGCCTGCCAGGGATCGACCGGCTCATTGGGCAGGATCGGGAGGATGACGACCGTCATCGTCAGCAGGATCAGGGCGGCCCTCAGCTCGAGCCAGGTCAGGCGCCGAAGAAATCCATGCAAGGGTTCCCGCGCGGCGAGAAGGGCCGTTATTGCAACCGCGCTTGCTGCCGTTGCCGTCATATCTGCAACGACCGCGCCGAAACCCAGTGCGAAGACCGTTATTGCGGCAATCGTGCCGGTTGCACTGTAGTCTTCGTCATGTGTTGCCTGCATGCGGCTGAAAACGAGGATTGTGACGCAAAAGGAAACAAAGATAGCCGTCGGCAGAATTGGCCCCGTGACGGGCTGCAGGAAACCGCAGAAGCCGCCCAGGAAACTTGACAGGCCATAGGTGCGGATTCCCGCCACCCTTTTGCCTGGCGCGGCCTCACGATCCTGCCAGCCGCGCTCGATACCGACCAGGATGCCGATCGCAAGCGCGAGGCTGAGGCGCTGGAATGCTTCTGTCGTTACCAATGATGTCATCATCTGATGGTCCAGACGTGCCGGTCCATCCATCGCGGAAGGTACCTGTGCCGTCTATGTCGTTGCCGTTCATTTCGAATCATGCGCCGGCAATGTCAGAGCCGGCCCAGCGCATCGTCTGTGGACGTCTCACCGAACTGGTCGAGCGCCTCCTCGAGATAATCCGGCAGGAGAGGCGTGCCGAGAAGATAGGCCGCTGTGCGTCTATTGTGCGCATCCGCTGCTCGGCTGCGAAGCTCATCCCAATCATTGACATTCCCATCGCCTCGACCGAGCCACGCCAAGGCGACCAGATCGATCTGTTCGTCTTCGTTGAGAGCCCAGATTGCACTCCTGAGTTCGGTCTCGACGGGATCGTCGTCATGATCTTCCAGCACTCCGATCATGTTGTCGTCGCTCGGGTTCGAGCCCGGATCCGGCTCGGTGATGACATCCTTGACGTCGAACTCCTTAGCCTTGAGGATGAGATAGCGGACGGTCTCCGGGGAAATGCTCGGCATCCATGCCTCGTTCACAGGGTCATTCATAAGTGGCCTCCGCGCCCAATATTTCATTTCAATTATATACCATGTGACATCGGGCTGCCGTTGCATTGAGAAGGATCAATCTACCCCACCGTCACATGACGAAAACGGCGAACGAGAATGGGCAGGACGTAGGCTTGACGCTCGTCCATGCCGATCGTCGCGTTTTCAAGACCGTAACGGTTTGCGAAATGAGGAGACGCTGATGCAGGCGATGATTTTGGAGGCGATCGGGACCCCTTTACGTCTGGTGGAGCGCGCCGATCCCGCGCCGGGCAAAGGCCAGTTGATGTTGAAGGTCGAAGCCTGCGCCGTCTGCAGGACGGATCTTCACGTCTGTGACGGCGATCTTCCGAACCCGAAGCTTCCCCTCGTTCCCGGCCATGAGATCGTCGGCGTCGTCGAGGCGGTCGGAGAAGGTGTCGCGGCGTCACGCATAGGGCAAAGGGTCGGCGTACCCTGGCTCGGCCACACATGTGGCCGCTGCTCGTTCTGCCGCAGCGGAGAGGAAAATCTCTGCGACCAGCCGCAATTTACCGGCTATACGCGCGACGGAGGTTTTACCACCCATGTCGTTGCCGATGCAGCTTACGCATTTGCGCTCGACAGCGAGGCCGATCCGGTCGCTCTTGCGCCGCTGCTATGCGCGGGACTGATCGGCTGGCGCTCGCTGAAGAAGGCTGGAGACGGCGCCCGGATCGGGCTTTACGGCTTTGGCGCAGCCGCCCATATCATCGCGCAAATATGCCGCTGGCAGGGTCGTCAGGTCTACGCTTTCTCACGCAGCGGCGACGCTGCAGCGCAAGGTTTTGCGCTCGGCCTTGGCGCTGCCTGGGCAGGGGGTTCGGATGAGGCTCCGCCTGTCATGCTCGACGCCGCAATCATCTTCGCACCTGTCGGCGAACTCGTACCGGCTGCACTGAAGGCGGTGCGGAAGGGCGGAAGGGTCGTCTGCGGAGGTATCCACATGAGTGAGCTTCCGGCCATGCCTTATGCGCTGATCTGGGGGGAGCGAAGCGTTGTTTCGGTCGCAAATCTGACGCGTGAAGATGCGGAGGAATTCTTCCCCATTGCCCGACAGGCAGGCGTCAGGACCCACACGACCGTCTATCCGCTTGCCGAAGCCAATACGGCGCTTGACGACCTGCGTGCCGGCCGATTGAGCGGGGCGGCTGTCTTGAAGCCCTGAGCCGATGGGTCATCGCTGGCCACTGCATGATGGGATTTCACGGACGCACGCCATTTATCGCTATGGCGGGCCGCCGCGTCTTGTCGTCAGTTGTCGCGGTGCTGCCTGCGGCACCATTTGTCCACCTCGGAGACCGCAAGCAGAGCACAGGCGAGCGCCAGAAGCGTTGCCCATTCGCTAGGAGATACCGGTTGCAGGGAGAGTATGTCGCTGAGGAAGGGGAGGTGCATAGCGAGCATGTGGACCGCCTGGGCGACGAGCACAGCGGCAAGCAGCAGCAGGTTACCGCCAAAACCTTGCCTGAAGAGAGACTGATATTCCGAGCGGCTGTTGCAGGTCTGGACGTTCTCGAAGAGGACGAAGAGCAGGAGCAGCATGTTGCGAGCCGCCCCTTCCGAATAGCCGTTCTGCAGCAGCCAGTAAAAGATGGCAAAACCACCAAGACCCATGACGAGGGTGGAAAGCAGCACACGGCGCAACATCAGCCGGTCGAGGATCGGTTCCGAGGGCTTGCGTGGCGGACGGCAGAATTCGTCGCCTTCGGCCTTTTCGGCACCGAGCGTGACATCTTGGATGCCGTTGGTGACCAGGTTCAACCACAGCAATTGCACCGGCAGCAGCGGCATCGGCAGGCCGAGCGGAATTGCCAGCATGAAGAGCAGCACTTCAGCCGCGCCGGTCGAGATGAGCATGAAGATCACCTTGCGAATATTGGCATAGGCGACCCGGCCCTCGCCGATACCGGCGACGACGGAGGAGAAATTGTCGTCGGTGATGATGATGTCGGCGCTGTCCTTGGCGACATCCGTGCCTTTGTGACCCATGGCAACGCCGACATGGGCGTGTTTCAGCGCCGGCGCATCGTTGACGCCGTCGCCGGTCATGGCGACGAAATGGCCCTGCCGCGCCAGCGACAGCAGGATCGAAAGCTTCTGTGCCGGCTGCGCGCGCGCATAGAGCCGCGTGCGGGCGGTCAAAGCATCGAGGATCGCCGCCCCCTCCTGCTCCGCTTTGGCGATTTCGGCGCCGGTTGCGATCTGGTCGTCGTCGAAATCCAGGCCGGCTTCGGCGGCGATGGCGGTCGCCGTGCGGGGATCGTCGCCGGTTATCATGGCGACCGCGATGCCCGCGGTGCGGCAGCGACGAATGGCATCGGGTACTTCGGGCCGGATCGGATCCTTCATACCGACGAAGCCCAGAAAGACGAGGTTGACGAGATGATGGCGGCCATAGATGTCGTCGGAAGCCGCTGCCATCTCGCCATAGGCGAAGGCGAGCACGCGCAGACCGCGGCCGGCAAGTTCTTCCTTCTGTTTGATCAGCGCTGCCTTGTCGAGAGCGACGAAACCCTTGCCTGTGTCCATTCGATCGGCCATGGCGAGCACCGTCTCGGGCGAGCCCTTGACGAAGACATGGACGCTGTCTTCCGCGTCGTGGAAGGAGGCGGCATAACGCAGGTCCGGCTCATAGGGAATGGCGCTGAGGGCGGGAAAATCGGCGCGCAGATGCCTGTGATCGATGCCGGCCTTTCGGGCCGCCGCCAGCAGTGCGATGTCGACGGTGTCGCCGGTGCCGCTCCAGCCATCAGCTTGCTGCTGAAGGGTCGCCTCATTCGGCAGGGCGGCAGCCTTCAGCAGCGAAAAGGCTCTTTCGGCAGCAACTTCGCGGGTGACGCCGGGTGCGTGCAACTCGCAGCGATCGAGGTCATGGCCGGCGTCGAAGAAGAGGCGGGTTCCTTCCGGCAGGATCATTTCCGTCACCGTCAACTCGTTCATGGTCAGGGTGCCGGTTTTGTCGGTGGCAATCATCGTGCACGAGCCGAGCGCTTCAACGGCCGTCATGTTGCGGACAATGACATTGGCCTTCGACATGCGGCGCATACTGATCGCCAGCGCAACGGTGATGGCGACGGGCAAACCTTCGGGAATCGCGCTGACGGCAAGACCGACGCTCATCAGGAAAAGATCGTGAAGTGAAAGGCCCCGCGCCAGGCCGGCAGCAAGAAGCAAGGCCGTGGCAACGGCGACCGAGTAGGCAATGTTGCGCGAGAAATACTCAAGCCGGATCAGCAACGGTGGCTGCGAACGTGATCTTTCGCCGATACTGGTTGCAATCCTGCCGAGTTCGGTGGCCGACCCTGTCGCCGAAACGCGGCCGCGACCGCGCCCTCTGACGATCATGGTTCCGGCGAAGACCTGGGAGGAGCCGCTGCCGTTTGCGAACTTGCGCACCGGCACGGATTCTCCCGTCAGCAGGGATTCGTCGCATTGAAGGTCGTCGCAGGCGAAGAGCGTGAGATCGGCCGGCGCGCGCCTACCGGATTCCAGCACGAGAAGATCTCCCGGAACAAGGTCGGTTGCGGCAATGGTCTGCTGCATTCCATCGCGGATCACCAGCGTGCTGGGCTGTTCGAGATTACGCAGGGCAGCGGCAGCCTTGCCGGCCGAGTATTCCTGGAAAGCGCCAATCGCGCCGTTGAGAATGAGGACTACCGCAATGAAGGCCGCGTCCTTTAGGTCGCTGACAATGGCGGAAACCGCCGCGGCGCAGATCAGGATGTAGATCAGCGGGCTCAGGAACTGGTGCGCGAAGACGAGCAGGAAGCCGGGAGCAATTGATTTCGGCAACTCGTTGCGGCCGAAGCGACGCAGCAGCGCTTCGGCTTCGGCTTGCGAAAGCCCTGTCTCATCGCAGCGGATTTGAGCGGCGTGGTTCATGCCCTCATAGGACGGGATGTCCGGCAGCCTCGCCTTGATCTTCATCAAGGAAATCGTCCCAAGAGAGGGCGCGCCGTTACGGCGCGCCCGCATCGGAAGAGTCAGCCCGCCTTGATCGGGATCTTGCGTTCGCTCTTCAGGGCGTCGTTGCTTTTCGGCAGCTTTACCGTCAGCACACCGTTGGCAAAAGACGCATCGATCTTGGCGCTGTCGACGCTCGGCGGAAGCTGGAATGCGCGGTGGAAGGCGCCGTAACGGCGTTCGGAAAGATGATACTCCTTGTCCTTCTCCTCTTTGGTCTCCTGCTTTTCGGCCGTGATGGCGAGAATGCCGTTTGTGACTTTCACGTCGACATTGCTGGCGTCGATACCCGGCAGTTCAGCCGTGATTTCATAACCATTGTCTCTCTCGACGAGATCGACGGCCGGAGAGACGATCGTCGAGAGCGCCTTGTCGAAGGACAGTCTCGAAAAGGGGCGATGCCAGAAGCTCGGCGTGAAATCGTCGAAGAGCCGATCGATCTCCGAGCGCAGGCTCTCGAAGGTGGAAAGGCCCCTCTGCGGAGTCTTGTTCTTCTCATCGGTCTTGATCGGCAGTTTGGTGGCTGTGTTGGCCATGTTCTTGCTCCTCTGTCGTAACGTGTGGGACCGTTTCGCGGCGGGGTCGGCAGACGATCGCCGCAATAACCGAACTTCGCGTTCGGCAACGGACCGATCAAAGCCGATAACGGGCAACGCGGCATTGATCGCCGTCAATGTGTGTTTCGCCGCGATGCCCGGGCAATCTCCGTGAGACGGCAGAGCAAAATCGCCCATGCATAGGTGCAACACGAGGCTTTGAGGCAGGTGGATCGGGACGAGCCAACATCGCACGGCGCCGGTGCGCAGGACGGTGCCTCTGGGCAAGGAAATTTGCGAAAACGCTCTCTCGCGAGCAAGTGTTGAGAACCTTCGCGGGCGCCGGTTTCGGCTTTGCCGTCAACGGTTCAGACGACAGCGACAGCTTTTCTTCCGCATCAGACAGTGATCTTCTTCATTGATCAGTACAGATCTTTGCCGCTTCGCCCAACGAACTCCGTTCGAAGGCCCTGATCGTGCGCTTGCTTGAGAAAACGATCGGCGCTCAGCATGTCGAGGGCGATGCTGTCACCCAGACATTGGCATAGCGGACCACAGAACTGTTCGTGGACCCACGCTCGGGCGCGGGCCGACAGAATGACGATTCGCCATTCATCATCCGTGCTTCGCTCAAGCCGGAAATCACGGTCGGAATGATAGGGCGGAGGGCTGCCCGCCGCCGCAAGCAGTGCTTCTCCCGTCCGGGTGGGTATCGTGTCCATGACAAATATAACCTGTTTCAGCGCTCCGATGGCGGCCAGGGGGCCGCCATCGATGTCAGACGTCGATCAACCGACCGAGAGCTGATCATCGAGTGTGGTGATCCCGGGCGCCGACCAAGCGGCTCGCTCGGCAGCGCGTCGTTCTGCCCAGGTCCTGACCTTGCCTTTCAGCGTCACTTTGCCGCCGGAAACATCGACTCGGATTGCCTCGGCCTGCAACTCCGCATCGCGCTCGAAAGCATCCTCGATGCGTTTCCTGACGTTGGCCGCGCTGGCCTTGGGTCTAACCTCGACCAGATTCGAGAGGCCGACAATGCCGGCCAGGTCTTTGACGGCATCTGACGCAGCGTCCTTCTGATATTGCCACTCGACCGCGCCGGTTAAGGTTACCCAACCCTTGAGGACCCGCACCTGCACCGCTTCCTTCGGGATGCAGACATTCCAGTCGATCATCTTTACCGCCCGCTGCGCGATATCGTCGTCGTCGGTGATGCGAGCGCCAAAGATACGAACCTCGATTTCCTGGGCGATGCCGCGAACCCCCTTCACGCGTTTGACCACGTGCTCGACCGCCTCCTTCTCCGAATACGTGCGGACATGTCCGGTGAGGGAAACGATGCCATTATCAACGGCCACGCCAATATTGGCCGCATCGACACTTGGCTCGAATTCGAGTTCGTCCAGAATGGCCTGTCTCAACGCAATGTTGTTCATAGCCTTCTCTCCACTTGGTTTCATCGACATGAACAGCGATAGGCCGCAATAGCCGGGACGTCGTTGATCCGGGTCAATAAAGCGAATTCCAAGAGTTTTGTGACGCCGGCGAAGGTATCGCCATGTCCCCCGCACGATCCCCGTCAGGTTTTTGAGCCGTGTCAATGTGCAAGGCCGCTACGCCGCCAGAATGACATGACGGCCGAGACGCCGTCAGGGACATCAACCTCCCCGTTCCAATGTCGCATTGAGGATCGCTCGCTATGTTCAGAAACCGTCTCCGCAGCGCGAAGCTCTGGGATCGTATTGTCGGCGCCGAGGAAGCGGCGCTCCTGATTACCAATGGGATGACCGTCGGCATGAGCGGCTTTACGCAGGCCGGCGAGGCCAAGGCCGTGCCGCTGGCGCTGGCGGAAAGGGCAAGGCGCGATCCGCTGAGGATTACGCTGATGACTGGCGCCTCGCTTGGCCACAATCTCGATCGAACCCTCGTCGAGGCGCATGCCGTCGCGCGGCGCCTGCCTTTCCAATCGGACCCGGTCATGCGCGAGGCGATCAATGCCGGCGAGGTGATGTTCATCGACCAGCATCTTTCCGAGACCGTCGAGTCCCTGCGCAGCGGACAAGTCCCGCCAGTCGACGTCGCCGTCGTCGAAGCAACCGCGATTACAGAAGATGGCGGCATCGTGCCGACCACCTCCGTCGGAAATTCGGCGAGTTTCGCGATTCTCGCCCCGAAAGTGATCGTCGAGATCAACCTCTCTCAGCCGGAAGCTCTCGAGGGACTCCACGACGTCTACATTCCGACCAAGCGGCCGAGCCGCGAGGCAATCCCGATCGTGGCGCCCGACTGCCGCATCGGCGTACCGTTCATTCCTATCCCTGCGGAAAAGATTGCGGCAATCGTCGTCACGCAAAGCAGCGACAGTGCCTCTACGGTGGCGCCGCCGGATGCGCAGACCAACGCGATCGCTGGCCATCTGACAGAATTCCTGTCGCACGAGGTGCGGCGTGGCCGGTTGACGGAAAGGCTGCAGCCGCTGCAGGCAGGCATCGGAACGATCGCCAATGCGGTGCTTTATGGCTTCACCGCGACGCCCTTTCACGATCTCACCCTCTATTCCGAGGTGCTGCAGGATTCGACCTTCGATCTGATCGATGCCGGCAAGCTCGCCTTTGCTTCCGGATCTTCCATGACGCTCTCGGCGCAAAGGCATCGCAGCGTGCTTTCCGAGATCGGGCATTACAAGCAGCGGCTGGTGCTGCGGCCGCAGGAGATCAGCAACCATCCCGAAGTCATCCGCCGGCTCGGTATCATCGCGATCAACACGGCATTGGAATTGGACATCTACGGCAACGTCAACTCGACCCATATCGGCGGCACACACATGATGAACGGTATAGGCGGCTCCGGCGATTTCGCCCGTAACGCCTATATGTCGATCTTCGTGACAAAATCGCTTGCCAAGGACGGGGCGATCTCACGCGTCGTGCCGATGGTCAGCCATGTCGATCATACCGAGCATGATGTCGACATCCTCGTTACCGAAATCGGTCTTGCCGATCTTCGCGGACTGGCGCCGCGGGAACGCGCCAAAGTCATTATTGCCAATTGTGTGCACCCAAGCTACCGCGAGCTACTCGCGGATTATCATCGGCGGGCGCTGCTGCGCGGCGGGCATACGCCGCATCTGATCGAAGAAGCCTTGGGATGGCACGATAACCTGCGCCGAACGGGACGGATGTTGTCGTAGGTGGCCGTAAGGCATCCTCAGAAATTCCGTGACACTCGTAGAAACGAGATCGGGAAGGCGGAGGACACCCGAACAGGCAACCTTGTCCGCGATTCAAGCCTTTAGCGCGTCAGCGCCGGCACTTCGTCCCTGGAGACGCCTTCGCCCCGCAAAGTGGTGGCGGCATCGCTCGCATCGCGGATCAGGGCGTATTTGACCTGAGTGACTTTGAGATCGCGATACCAGTCAACCAGTTCTCCCCAGGGATCAGTGATCTTGGACAGACCGGAGATGAAGGCGACGACGGTTCCTATCTCGGTCTTGCCGGTGACGACATAATAGCCCCCGAGCGCGAAGATGCCGACATAGCCGACCTGCGTCATCAGATTCATCAGAAAATTCATGGTGAACTTGATCCGGTAGATGCTCATATTGGTCGAGAAGAGCCGCTGCACCCGGCCGCTCTGGGCATCGAGAGCATCGCTGGTGACGACGTGCCGAACCATGCCCTCGCTGACGTGTCGCATCACCGTGATCTTGGTCTCGACCCGGCGGTTGATCGCCATTTGCATCAGCGGCACGAAGCCGATCTGCGGCAAGAAGACGACGGCGACGGCAAGCGCCATCAGCGGCTGCAGGTAGATCATGTAACCGCCAACCGCAATCAGGATGCCGGCCTGCAGGAGGGGCTCCGAAACGCTGGTGCCGACGAAGCCGCCGACGGGTTCCGCCTCGGCCAGGACGATCGAAAGCTGGACACCTTCGGCGAGCGCATCGACGGGAGATTCGCGAGAGCACTCGGATGCGGCGAGCACGCCCATGCGAAGCCAGCGGATCGCGACCTCGCCGATCCATCCGCGATAGAGGTTCAGCGCCAGCTTTGTCAGACCTTCCAGCAGGGCGAGGCCGAGGTAAGCGAAAACAAGAATCAGGATGGCCTGGTAGGAAGCGCCCCCAGTGGCCGCGTTGATGATGCGCCTTTGCACCTCAAGCGGCGCCGTACCGGCGAGGAAGAGGAGGATCGAAAGGGCGGCGATCGCGATCTGATGATGGCGACCCATGAGGAGCACGAAACCGAACAGGTTTTTCGGCATTTGACGTCCTGACCCCTCACCCTTCCGATGCGACGACGAGTTTTTCCATGTCGGGAACGAGAAGTACGAACGGTGCCGACGTTGCAAGCATCGAGGTGGCCAGCAGCTGCGCCATGCGAACGTTGGGAGCCGGGTGTTCCATGATCTTCCCTCGAATTCAGGCCTGTCTGGCTTCGCTCTCCGGCGGCGGGATTGCGACGCCGTAATAGGGATCGATCCAGACGAGTTGGTCCTTGATCGACGTCACGCCCGGAACATTCTCGACCGCGACTTTCGCGGCGAGACGTTCGCGTTCGTCGAAGATGGTGCCGTTCAACTCGGCAACGCCGTTCGTCACCCGGCAATGGATGAAGCCATTGCGGCTCCAGCTCTGCCGGCCAAGCTCGGCGTCGATCGCCGCCTGGATCTGCGCATCGTTTGCGGAAACGGCGGCGGCCGGCAGGGCCTGCGAGAGTGCGCGCAGCAGGTCGGAGCGGGCAACGATGCCGACGAGCCTGCCATTGGCGACGACGGGCAGACGCTTGATATCCTGGCGCTCCATCAGCCTGACGGCGTCGGAAATCGAGGCGGTTGGCGCGATCGCGCTGACCGGGGCGGTCATCACTTCCTCGACCCGTCGCCCGTGCGCGCGGACATATTCGTCGGCGATCTTGCCGGGGCTGGTCAGCCATTCGAGCAGCCAGGAACGCTTGCGCTCCGTGTTCAGTTCACTGCGGCGCAGGAAATCGCCTTCGCTGACGATGCCGACGAGCGCTCCGTTCGCATCAACGACCGGCAGGCCGCTGATCCTGTTGTCGAGCATTAACTTCGCGGCGTCGGCAACGGAACAGGATGCCGTTACGGTGATCGGCGGTGAGGTCATGATGGCTTGAACGAGCATTTTCAACTCCTGACAAAGACAGGTTTGGGATCATGCTGGTGGCGCTCTGAAGCTTTCGAACGCGTCGGCATTTGCCGACGAAACCAGTGGAACGAAGGTAACTGCGATGAAAGCGAAATGCTTTGATCAGCGTCAAAATCAAAAAGGCAAGGAAAACGGTGCGGGCAGATGAACAGGGTATTGGGCGACGCGCCGCCTGTGTCCCCGCCGCTTCGGCCGGCGGGAACGCTGCGCAGCGGCCGGCTATGCCGCGGACTGCCCCGGAGTTGCGACTGCGCTCGCCTGTCCGGCGATGTCGAGCACCATGCGCCCCTCGATCGTTCCCGCCTTCAGCCCGTCAAAGATGTCGTTGATGTCATCGAGCGGCGCGGTGGCGATCTCGGCTCGGACGCGACCTTCTGCGGCGAAGGCGAGCGCTTCATCGAGGTCGCGGCGTGTCCCGACGATCGAACCACGCACGGTGATGCGCTTCAGCACCACGTCGAAGATCGGTGTCGGGAAATTGCCCGGCGGCAGGCCGACAAGACTAATGGTGCCTTTGCGGCGTACCATACTGAGGGCCTGCGAGAAGGCGGGCGGCGAGACGGCGGTGACAAGCACGCCATGCGCTCCGCCGCTCGTCACCTTCAGCACTTTTTCGATCGTGTCTTCGGAAAGCGCATCGAGTGCGAGATCGGCGCCTACCTGGCGGGCAAGGTCGAGCTTGGCGGCGGCGACGTCGAGCGCAACCACCTTGAGGCCCATCGCCTTGGCATATTGGATCGCGACGTGGCCCAGCCCGCCGATCCCCGATATCGCCACCCACTCACCTGGGCGCGCCTCGGTTTCCTTCAAGCCCTTATACGTCGTGACGCCGGCGCAGAGGATCGGCGCAATCTCGGCGAAGTCGACATTTTTGGGAAGGCGGGCGGCGAAGGCGGCGGAGGCGATGACATATTCGGCAAAGCCGCCGTTGCAGCTGTAGCCGGTATTGTGTTGGTGTTCGCAGAGCGTTTCCCAGCCGGTTTCGCAATATTCGCAGCGAAGGCAGGCATCGTGCAACCAGGCGACGCCGACCGCATCGCCTTCCTTGAAATCAGTGACACCGGGACCGAGGGCGGTCACGATGCCCGCTGCCTCATGGCCTGGAACGAAGGACGGCGTCGGCTTGACAGGCCAGTCACCTTCGGCTGCGTGCAGATCGGTATGGCAGACGCCGCATGCGACGACCTTCACCAGAATTTCGCCCGGCCCGGGCACAGGCACCGGCACGCATTCGATTGCGAGCGGTTTGCCGAATTCGCGCACCACTGCGGCCTTCATCAGTTTGTTCGTCATGATCTCATCCCTTCGCGATGTTTGTTCGGCGGGGATGATGAAGGCGGCGCCCGGCGGCGCATTGATTCATCGCAAAGCGGTTCTTGACGACGTTCATGGCACATTACGCACGCCGGCCTGATCTCGTCTCTTGCGATATGTCGAGGAGTGCGGGCCGGAGTCATCCTATCCCGTGCGCAAAAACATCTGACGATGCAACTGCTTCACGAAACCATCGGCGGACGACGACGGAAGTGGCCGCCGCAAGCGTCACCATGTCCTGAACTCGTCAATCCAGCCTGGCAGTAAAGACGTAACCGACGCCGCGTACGGCCTTGATGAATTGCGGTCTCTTCGGATCTGTTTCGATCTTGCGGCGCAGCCGGACGATCTGGGCATCGATCGTCCGGTCGAAGGCTTCGAGGTTTCGGCCCCGGGTCAGATCCATCAGCACGTCACGGGTTAGCACCCGGCCGGCATGCCGCACGAAGGTTGCCAGCATGTCGAATTCGCCGGTCGTCAACTCGATCTCCGCGCCGTCGGGATCGAGAAGCTGCCGGCGGCTGAGATTGAGCTTCCAATCCTCGAAACCGATGATCTCCTCGCTGACCGGCTCGGCATTGCGTGCCGAAGATTGCCGGCGGCGCAGGATCGACTTCAACCGTGCGTGGACTTCTCTGAGATGGAAGGGTTTGGCGATGTAATCGTCGGCGCCGACTTCCAGACCGACGATCCGGTCGACGACGTCGTCGCGGCCCGTCAGCATCATGATCGGAACATCGGATTGGGCGCGAATTTCGCGGGCAAGATCAAGCCCGTCCGTGCCGCCGGGAAGGACAAGGTCAAGCAGGATGGCATCGAAACTCTGCTGACGCAGGCGTACCCGCATCTCGATGCCGTCAGAAGCGGAAGAGACGGTGTAACCCTCGCCCTCGAAATAGCGCGTCAGCATCTGACGAATGCGCGGATCGTCGTCAACGACGAGAAGATGCGCGTCATGCTGAAGTGTTGCCATCGCCCATCCGTCAAGCCGCTGCTTGTTACAGACTGTTACCCAATGGCACCGTCTTTAACACGCGTGGCATCAGCGTGTCACCAGCGTCGGGTTAGTTGTCCTCATCGACAGCACAGAGGGAACGGTCATGCTGCAGACAACCAATTTTCATCACGCGCTGGAAATCGCCAATGCGGTGCTTCTCGGCTCCGAACAGAGCTGCCTGCAGGCGCTTTTCAACAAGCAGCCGGTCGAACGTCTGGCAGCCGGGGAATCGCTGTTCTTCGAGGGCGACGCCGCCAAACACCTCTTCGAAGTGGTGGAAGGAAACCTGCGCATCTTCAGGATCATCTCCGATGGCCGCCGGGTCATCACCGGCTTTCTGCAAGCTGGCGACATCGTCGGCGTGTCTTTGAAGAACCACTATCTCTACAGCGCCGAAGCCATCACCGACACCAGGGTCCGCCGCCTCTCGCGCAAGGCTTTCGAGGCCGAAGTCGGCAACTCGCCGGCGCTGCGGCCAGAGGTCTTTGCCCGCCTTCGCGACGAGATGGCCGCCGCCCAGAACCAGATGGTGCTGCTGTCCTGCAAGAACGCCGAGGAGCGGGTCTGCAGCTTCCTGCTGAAGCAGCTTCATCGTGACCCGGGCCATAGCCGGTCCAATGCCATTGTCGAGCTGCCGATGACCCGGCTCGACATTGCCGACTATCTCGGCCTGACGATCGAAACCGTATCGCGAATGATGACGAAGCTGGCGAACAAGGGGATCCTGGTATCGGCCGGCCGTCATTGCGTTCGCATCGTGAAATATGGAATGCTGGTGCAACTCTCCGGCGACGATGACGAATATGATGGCGACGAACGCGGCTTGCTCGCCTACGCTGGAAGGCAACGCCAATGATCCTGAAATGACGAAAGTGCCGGAATGAAACTTCCGGAATGCCGAGCGGCGCGGCGCAAATTTATGCGACGCGCTTTGACGACGCTGCGTCCGGCGGCATCGAGCGATGTGCGGTTCGTATCCCCGCCATTTCGGACGATTGCCACGCGCGACGCCATCTGCGGACATCATTTGCAGTGATCATGACCACGTCACCGCCGGCCTCCTTTGAACCGAGGCCGCTCGCCGCGATTTCGCAGAACGCGTCGACATATTGAAGGAAACGGACTTCGGTTGCGCGAGGTGGCGAGGCTACGGAGAGCAGCGCGCGCCTGGAGACAATGACGGTTTTCATGTCTGCGCCGAAACGCACATCGATGCGCCCAGACTTATCTCGCGCATTCAGGCTTGCTGTGACGACATCGTGCGGCACTTTCATCTCCTTTGAGCCGGCATCTCCGTTGAGCAGGAGCCTGCGTTGCATGAACTGCTGCCGGCCAGTGCTGCTCCCTCTCAAGGTACGAGATCAGCACAAAGACACTTTGACCTCGGTCAACTCCACATCATTTGCCGTGCGGCAACTCATGGAACTTGGGGGCATGACGGCGTGTGTCGGAACGCGTTGCCCGCGAGCGGATGGATCAGCGGGCCGACTTTGACGCCGAGCTGAGATGGACGACGATTTCCCCGGTGGACGCCAACATTGACCTAGAACAAGGAAGATCGCGCGCTTCGACGTCATAAACCATTCTGTTTTGTCAAAGGATGCGACAATGTCCGACTGTCTGGTCGCCAAGTATGGCGACGCGCGGTTCCCGCGCTACACGAGCTATCCAACGGCGCCAGCCTTTTCAGCCACGGTGGGGCCGGATGAATATGCGAGGGGACTCGCCAACATCGCAAAAGCCGGACCCGTCTCCGTCTATCTCCACGTCCCGTTCTGCCGCTCGATGTGCTGGTACTGCGGTTGTCACACGAGCATCACCCGGCAGGATGGTCCGGTTCGCGAATACCTGGATGTCATGAGCCAGGAGATCGAGCTTGTATCCTTCGCGGCCGGAAACGACGTCCCCGTTAAGAACGTTCATTTCGGTGGCGGCACCCCCACGATCATGAAGCCGCAGGAGTTTGCCGCAATCATGGCCAAGCTGCGGAGCGCCTTCCGGTTTGAGGCAGATACGAGCATCGCGGTAGAAATCGATCCACGCACATTGGCTGCTCCAATGATCGAGGCGCTCGGTGAAAGCGATGTCGATCGCGCAAGCCTCGGCGTTCAGAGCTTCGACCCGATCGTGCAAGCCGCGATCAACCGAACACAATCCTTCGAACAGACGGAGATTGCGGTCAGCGGGCTACGCTCCGTGGGCATCTCCAGTATCAACTTCGATTTGATCTACGGCCTTCCGAAACAGACCGTGCAATCCTGCATCGACACCGTCAGACTGGCCGCGCAGCTGCGTCCGGAGCGTTTCGCCGTTTTCGGTTATGCGCACATACCGACCTTCAAGAAGCACCAGCGCCTCATAGATGAAGCGTCGCTTCCGGATGCAAAACAGCGAAACGAGCAGGCCGAAGCCATCGCGGAAGAGCTTGCGAAGGCCGGATATGCGCGCATCGGGCTCGATCATTTTGCGCTGCCGGACGATCAACTCGCGATCGCTGCGCGCAACGGCACGATGAGAAGGAATTTCCAAGGTTACACGACGGATGACTGCGATACGCTGATCGGCCTCGGTGCTTCGGCGATCGGGCGGCTGCCGATCGGCTATGTCCAGAACCATGTGCCATTGGGGCTATATCAGGAGCGGGTTGCTTCCGGCATCCTGCCGACAGCCAAGGGATATCTTCTCACCGAGGAGGATAAGCTCCGGGCCAAAATAATCGAACGGCTTATGTGTGATTTCGAAGTCGATCTCGCAGGATTGAGCAAAGAGTCGGGTTTTGACATCGAATTCCTCATCGACCGAAACGATCGGCTCAGTGAGCTTGTCGCCGATGGCGTCGCGGCGATTTGCGGAGATCGGATTGTCGTGTCTCAAGACGCACGGTTCATGGTCCGCGCCGTTGCCGCGGCATTCGACGCCTATTTCGGTTCGCACGGACGCACGCACAGCAAGGCCGCTTGAGCGAGAAACCAGCCCTTGCTCGGCGCGCTGCCATGGCCCGCCAGCTTGTTGCTGCAGAGGTAATAGGATGAAGAACCCAATCCCGGACAGTTTCGGAGAACTCGAGAGCTGCTATGAGCAGCTTATGTCGTGGTGCGACGTGCTGCAGGCAATTGCCGACTTTCTGCCTTGCCATATCGATGAAGGCCTCTGCCGCCGTCTTTCACGCGGTCTGATCCCGCTATTGCTGACGACTCACCAGCTCGAAGAGCACTTGGTCTCGTCTGCGCTCGGACTGATCATGGAGGTCGAGGAGCTGTCCGATGCGAGGGAACACCGGCAAGCCGGTCGCCTATTCGATCATGATGCGGCTCAACACCTCGTCTTCACGCTGGAAACCCTGAGCGAGGGGCGCTGCCGGCTCTCCTGGGAAGCCGTAGGATATCAGCTGCGTTCGTTCTGCTGTTCGATGCGCCGGCATATCAAGTCGGAGCGGGAGATCATCAGGTTGCTTCAACGGGCAATGAAGGACGAACCGCCGTCGCGTCCCGATGCAGCTGCGCAAACGGAGGCGGCCTGAGCAATGCGACACGGCCGCGAGCTGCCGTGCCGATAATCGCGAAGCAGCACGCGCTGAACGCGACGGTGCGGGACGGCGCGCAAGCGTGCCGTCCGCACCTGTCGGTCAATCACTGGGTGATCTGAGCCGGGGTGATCTGCGCGAGGTCGGCATCCAGCCTCTTGCGCGCCATGTTCGGCACCTTGGCGATCTTGATCGCGTCAAGGTTGGCCGGGTTGTCGCCGACCTGGATCAATGCAACCATGCCCATGCCCACATGCGGCGTGCACTTCAGGACATATGCGCCCGGAATATCGAACTTCGCCTGATACTGCTCGCTCGGCCTGGATTTGAACTCGGGAACGCCATCGGGAATGAGACCCTTGAACGTCTCGACGTTGTGGCTCTTGTCCGTGGGAATGAACGTGACAGTATCGCCCGGAGCGATCTTCAGGAAGCCGGGCTCAAACACCATCGCGCCGTCCGCGCCCTTGTTCAGCATCTGAACCTGGTGGTCAGCAGCCATCAACGGTGCAGCCGAAGCGATCAAGGCTGCCGTTGCAGCGATCAGACCGAATTTCAAACGCATTTGCATATCTCCTGTTCTCCGAGTCCGGTTCGGCCTCGCGGACGTTTTTTAAGACATGCAGGACGCCGGTTCTTTGATGCGGGTCAAACGCGGGAGAAACCACACGCACCGCGCGGGCGAAGGCGCAAGAGCGGGTGAGCTTGCACCGCCGACAGATGTCACCTTGCGTCGAGAAGTTCGCGGATCCTCAACGCCAGCTCCTTGGCGGTATAGGGTTTGCGCAGCCACCGGGCGCCCGGAACCGTATCATTGCCCGCGAGACCCGGTTCGGAATATCCCGACGTGAAGAGCACGGCAATGTCCGGCCGTAAAATACGCACCTCTCTTGCGAGCTCGTCACCCGTCATCCCGCCCGGCATCACGATGTCGGTAAAAAGCAGCGCGACGTCAGTGTTTTCCTTGAGGAGATCGAGCGCGCGGTGACCGTTTTCGGCTTCGCGCACCGTATAGCCCATCGAGGCGAGCCTGGCGACGGCTACGCGGCGAACACGGGCGTCATCTTCGACGACGAGCACGACTTCGTCCCCTTGCGGCAGTTGGCTCTCACCCGCGCCATGGTCCGGTGCCGCCTCTTGAGGCTTCCCGCCATTGGTTGCGGGGAGATATATCCGGACTGTCGTGCCGCGCCCCACCTCACTGTAAATCTGCAGATGCCCACCCGATTGCTTGACGAAGCCGTAGACCATGCTCAGTCCGAGACCTGTGCCCGAGCCGACTTCCTTTGTCGTGAAAAATGGCTCAATCGCATGCTTCCTGACCTCCTCCGTCATGCCGGAACCGGTATCCGTCATCGTGACCAGCACGAAATTGCCGCTGCGTAGCTCCGGATACATTTTCGCATAGTCGGCATCGAGATAGACGCGCGAGATCGTCGTCGTCAGACTGCCGCCCCTGGGCATGGCGTCCCTTGCGTTCAAAGCGATGTTCAGAATGGCATTCTGGAGCTGCGAGCTGTCCACAAGGACGTTCAGGCCAGATCCATCGATGACGGTCGACAACCTGATATTTTCGCCGAGCGTTCGACGGAGCAGATCCGAGAAGCCGCTCACAACTTGACCAAGATCGGCGTGCTTCGGATTCAACGGCTGTCGGCGACCGAAAGCGAGCAGTTGAGCCGTGAGAACAGCTCCGTCCTCCGCCGCGGCCTGAGCCTCTCCCAGCATTTCACGAAGGTTGCCGGGCGGCAGTTTGTCCTCGATCATTTCGAGATTGCCGCTGATGACGGTGAGGAGGTTGTTGAAGTCGTGCGCGATGCCTCCGGTCAACTGCCCGACAGCTTCCATCTTCTGTGACTGGCGAAGATCTTCCTCGATTTTGTAACGGCTGGTGAGATCGCGGATAAAACCGGTGAATATCCGCTCTCCGTTTGCCGTCGCTTCGCCGACGTGGAGTTCCATCGGAAATTGCGAACCGTCGGCCCGCTGACCGGTGACGACACGGCCGTAGCCGATGATACGTTTCTCGCCCGTATCGATATAGTGGTCGATGTAGCCGTCGTGGGCATCGCGATAGGGGTTCGGCATCAGGTTGCTCACGTTGCGGCCGCAAATTTGATCGGAAGACATTCCAAACAGCTTCTCGGCAGCCTTGCTGAACGAAAGCACCATTCCCTTGTCATCGATCACCACCATGGCATCCGGCACGGTGTCCAGGATCGAGCTCAGATGCGCTTCGCGGGATTTGACTACCTCTTGCGCTCGCTTCAACGCGCTGACGTCGCTGTTTGTCTGGATGACGGCAAGATCGCCATCCGGCAAATTGACCAGCACGCAACGGGAGGCAACATGAATCTCGTGCCCGCTCTTGTGACGATGAATGATTTCACCCTGCCAGAAGCCGCGCGACTTCAGTTGGTTGCGGATGTTTTCCACCGGTTCGGGGAACTGCGTCGCCAGCAATTCGTGCACCTCCTCCCCGACCGCTTCCTCTCTTGCCCAGCCATACATGTTCTCGCAGCCAATGGACCAATGCGTGACAGTTCCCTCAAAACGATGGATCAGGATGTCGGCTCCGTCCAGCACGTGCACCATGGCATCCAGTTCCTGGGACGATACGGTTCGCGGTGATATGAGGCGGTGAGGCATGAACGTCGATCCTGCGGCTTCGTTACGTCAGTGCAAGCTGACCCTATGACAGGATTTCTCCGAAAAATCATCAGCGTCGCCGGACAACTGCTTAAGAAGGGCGCGATTGACGATTCGCAAGTCATGCCTGCCCTCTGGAACGACGACGTTTCGCGATGCAAGTTTGGTGAGGGTGCGAGACACGGTTTCAATGGTCAAACCGAGATGGTCTGCAATGTCCTGCCGGTTCATGGGGACGCGCAGCAGGCTCTGCCGCGCCTGGGGATTGCGGCGGGATACAAGCTTCGCGATGAAACTGCACAGGCGCTCTTCCGCATTCTTCTTCGAGAGCAGTACCATCTGTTCGTGTGCGGCAGCCGTCTCCTGGCAGAGCAGGGAAATGTATGCGGTGTGAAGGGCATCCGACCGGGCGACTTCGTCGTGGAAGCTTTTCCGGGATACGCGGCGAATCCGGCATTCGGTCACGGCTTCCGCGGTGAAGAGGAAATCGCGTTGCAGCGATGCACCGATCAGGTCGCCGGCGAAGCAAAACGCGGTTATCACACGGCGGCCCTCCCCGACGATGCGATAGAGACGAACAACCCCCTCCACGACCTGGAAGAGATGTTTCGCCTCGTCGCCCTCCCAGCAGATGGCTCTCCCGGCGGAAATGGACTCCATTGCGGAGGAGAGGAAGAGCGCGGACAAAGATCGACCGGCATAGATCGTTTCGTTCGTCATTTCGGCATGTTCGAACGCTTGGTTTTTCTGCATCAGCATCGTCGTGTCCCCCATTGTCAGGACATGTACTAGAACGCCCCTGCGTCACACCGGAATGAGCGGACGGTGCCAACGGGTGAAAGTTTGTAACAGTTTGTAACTGCGGCGGTCCGCGCCGGTCTTACTGTCCGCTCGTTGATGTAGATCAAGGAGTAATTCGCAGCTTCGTGACAGTCCTGCCGAGAAAGCCGGCCGCGACGCGGTCGTCTGTGCACTGGGGACGACATCATGAATTACACAACGGAAACGATGGTGATCACGGTCGCGGCGTTTCTAGCGTTGCTAGGAGCCGCATTCGCCCATGATCATCTCTTTGCGATCCATATGGGCATACTTTGCCTCTGCCTCGTCATCGGCGCTTTGCTGCTGGTCAGGAACGTTGACTTTTCACCGGCAGGCCAGCAACGCAAAGTCGACATATCCGGCTATTTCGACGAAGTGGTGCGTTATGGCTTGATCGCCACGGTGTTCTGGGGCGTGGTCGGCTTCCTGGTGGGCGTGATCGTCGCGCTGCAACTGGCCTTTCCCGACCTCAACATTGCGCCTTATCTCAATTTCGGAAGGCTGCGGCCGGTTCACACGTCGGCGGTTATCTTCGCCTTCGGTGGCAACGCCCTCATCATGACGTCGTTTTATGTCGTGCAGCGCACCTGCCGCGCACGTCTTTTCGGCGGGAACCTCGCCTGGTTCGTATTCTGGGGTTACCAGCTTTTTATCGTGATGGCTGCGACCGGATATGTCCTCGGAATCACCCAAGCCCGCGAATATGCCGAACCCGAATGGTACGTCGACCTCTGGCTGACCATCGTTTGGGTCGCCTATCTCGCCGTGTATCTTGGGACGATCCTCAAGCGCAAAGAGCCGCACATCTACGTGGCAAACTGGTTCTATCTCGGCTTCATCGTCACCATCGCGATGCTGCATGTGGTCAACAACCTGGCGGTTCCGGCGTCGTTTCTCGGCTCCAAAAGCTATTCCGCCTTCTCGGGCGTACAGGACGCGCTGACCCAATGGTGGTACGGCCACAACGCCGTCGGCTTCTTCCTCACCGCCGGCTTCCTGGGCATGATGTACTACTTCGTGCCGAAGCAGGCCAACCGACCCGTCTATTCATACCGGCTTTCGATCATCCACTTCTGGGCACTGATCTTCATGTACATCTGGGCCGGGCCCCATCATCTGCATTACACGGCACTGCCCGACTGGGCCCAGACACTCGGCATGGTTTTCTCGGTGATGCTCTGGATGCCCTCCTGGGGCGGCATGATCAACGGTCTCATGACCCTTTCGG
This sequence comes from Rhizobium sp. BK591, assembly GCF_014195045.1. Lineage (NCBI taxonomy): Bacteria > Pseudomonadati > Pseudomonadota > Alphaproteobacteria > Hyphomicrobiales > Rhizobiaceae > Rhizobium > Rhizobium sp. BK591. The sequence continues at coordinate 10,038 of NZ_JACIAZ010000004.1, read as the reverse complement.
GCGCCTGGGACAAAATCCGCACCGATCCGATCATTCGCATGATGATCGTCGCCATCGCCTTTTACGGGATGTCGACCTTCGAAGGTCCGATGATGTCGGTGAAGACAGTCAATTCGCTCAGCCATTATACAGAATGGACGATCGGTCATGTGCATTCCGGCGCGCTCGGCTGGGTGGGAATGATCACCTTCGGCGCGATCTATTATCTGACGCCGAAGCTATGGGGACGCGAGCGCCTCTACAGCCCGCGGATGGTCAACTGGCACTTCTGGCTCGCAACCCTCGGAATCGTCATCTACGCCGCCGTGCTTTGGGTTGCCGGCATCCAGCAGGGGCTGATGTGGCGCGAGTACAATTCCCAGGGCTTCCTCGTCTATTCCTTCGCGGAGACGGTCGCGGCCATGTTCCCCTACTACGTGCTGCGCGCGGTGGGCGGAACGCTTTACCTGGCGGGTGGTCTCGTCATGGCCTGGAACGTGTTCATGACGATCCGCGGCCGCGTGCGTGACGAAGCTGCGATCCCAACCACTTTCGTGCCCCAAGCACAGCCTGCCGAGTGAGGTGAGACATGGCATCGATACTTGATAAACATAAGATTCTCGAGAAGAACGCGACGCTTCTTCTCGTCGGCTCGCTGCTCGTCGTGAGCATCGGCGGCATCGTCGAAATCGCACCGCTGTTCTACCTGCAGAACACGATTGAAAAGGTGGAAGGCATGCGGCCGTATACGCCGCTCGAGCTGGCCGGACGAAACATCTACATCCGCGAAGGCTGCTACCTCTGCCACAGCCAGATGATCAGACCGTTCCGCGACGAGGTGGAACGCTACGGCCATTACTCGCTCGCGGCCGAGTCCATGTACGATCATCCTTTCCAATGGGGATCCAAACGAACCGGGCCGGATCTGGCCCGCGTCGGCGGACGCTATTCCAACGAATGGCATGTCCAGCATCTCGCCGATCCCCGGGCAGTGGTGCCGGAGTCGATCATGCCGAGTTACGCCTTCCTCAAAGAGCAACGGGTCACGGTCAAGGACGTGGGAATGGACCTGAAGGCCAACGAGGACGTGGGCGTACCTTATAACGACGACATGCTGGCGAATGCGGAAGCCGACATGAAGGCCCAAGCCGATCCGAACGCAGATACGACGGCCCTGCTTGCCCGCTATCCGAAGACGAAGACCGGCGATTTCGACGGCGATCCCGCTGCGCTGACCGAAATGGATGCCTTAGTGGCCTACCTGCAGATGCTCGGAACGTTGGTCGATTTCTCGACCTACGACGATGCGACCGGCTACCGGTGAGGTGATCCATGGAAACCTACACTGCAATGAGACACTTCGCCGACAGCTGGGGCCTTTTGGCAATGGCGGCATTCTTCGTCGGCGTGGTTGTGTTCACCCTTCGCCCAGGCAGCAAGCAGACGGCGAAAGAGGCCGCCGATATTCCCTTGAAGGATGATTGAGATGTCGGAAAAACATATCGATGAATTTAGCGGCGTCGAAACGACCGGACATGAATGGGACGGCATCCGCGAACTCAACAATCCGATGCCCCGCTGGTGGGTGTGGACCTTCTACGCCACCATTGTCTGGGCGTTGGGCTATGCGATCGCATATCCCGCGATCCCGATGATTACCGACGCTACGAAGGGCATGCTCGGTTTTTCCAGCCGCGCCGAACTGCAGCAGAACCTGGACCAGGCCAAGGCATCGCAAATGCAATTTCATGATCTGATCGCCGCCAAGACGGTACAGGAAATCGATTCCGATTCTGCCCTTCGCGAATTCGCAATCGCCGGCGGCGCGTCAGCATTCAAGGTGAATTGTGCGCCATGCCACGGCTCGGGAGCAAGCGGCGGTCCTGGATTTCCGAACCTCAACGACGACGATTGGCTGTGGGGCGGAGACCTGGATGCCATCCAGACGACGATCGCGCATGGGATTCGCTTCGACGGGGATACGGACACTCATGCTTCCGAGATGCCGCCCTTTGTCGATGTTCTGGATCCCATCCAGACAAGGCAGGTCGCGGCTTACGTCTGGGGGCTGACCAATACACCGTCGGACCCCGGTCTCGCAGAGGCGGGAAAACAGGTCTTCGTCGACAACTGTGCCGCATGTCACGGCGAGGATGCCAAAGGAAAAGCCGAAATGGGCGCGCCGGATCTCGCTGATGCGATCTGGCTGAAGGCCCGCGGCGAGGATGCGATCATCCGCCAGGTCGCTTCTCCCAAGCATGGCGTCATGCCCGCCTGGGCAGGGCGCCTCGGCGATACGACGGTCAAGGAACTGACGATCTTCGTGCATTCGCTTGGCGGCGGAACGTAAGGAGCAGAGCTATGGCGGCTCACGGCCACAATCCGATCCTCGATCTCTACGGCACGCCGCGCGCAGCGATACGATCACGTGTGTCGGCGCGCGCCAAGGCCCTGCCGCCACCGTCCGATCAGGATGATCCGGCAAAGATCGGCAGTTCGATCATCAGTTTGACCTGCCTCAAAGACCACGAGCAGACAAGCCGCTAGCTGCAGACTTGTCGAGGACGTCCCAGCGGTGTTCGTTCCCCGCGGTTCCTCCAGGCCACGCCCTCTCTCCAGGGCGTGGCCTTTTCCATTGGCGGGAAGACCTTCGTCTTGATCTGTATCAAGGAAAGGATGCGCGGCGGATGGGACAAGGTCGGGTGAAATCGGATAGGTCCCATGAACCTCTACACTGCACCAGATCCCGACAGCATCGAACGGCTCAGCGTCGAGCCGGTCAACGCCCGTCGCAATCGGCAGCCTCTCTATGCACCTCGGAAGAAGGTTTTTCCCAAGCGTGCAGAGGGGCGATTCCGTCGATTCAAATGGATCGTCATGCTGGTCACGCTCGGCATCTACTATCTCGCGCCATGGATTCGCTGGGATCGCGGTCCTTACGCGCCTGACCAGGCAATCCTCATCGACCTTTCCTCACGACGCTTCTTCTTTTTCTTCATCGAAATCTGGCCTCAGGAATTTTATTATGTGGCTGGTCTCCTCGTCATGGCGGGGTTCGGCCTGTTTCTCGTCACTTCCGCGGTCGGCCGCGCCTGGTGCGGCTACGCCTGTCCGCAGACCGTCTGGGTCGATCTCTTTCTCGTCGTCGAACGCGCGATCGAAGGCGATCGAAACGCGCGAATGAAGCTTGACGCCGCTCCCATGAGCTTTGCCAAGCTGAGGAAGCGTGTCGTCAAACATTCGATCTGGCTGCTGATCGGCGTCGCCACGGGCGGAGCGTGGATTTTTTATTTTGCCGACGCGCCGAGCCTGCTTGTTTCGCTATTCACTGGCCGCGCTCCAGCAGCCGCCTACGCCACGGTCGCCGTCCTTACTGCGACGACCTATGTGCTCGGCGGCCTCATGCGCGAGCAGGTTTGCACCTATATGTGCCCGTGGCCACGCATCCAGGGTGCGATGCTCGACGAGAATTCTCTCGTCGTCACCTATCATGACTGGCGGGGCGAGCAGCGGTCGCGTCACGCGAAAAAGGCGCAAGCCAAAGGCTTGCCGGTGGGCGATTGCGTCGATTGCAATGCCTGCGTGGCGGTGTGTCCGATGGGTATCGACATTCGCGACGGACAGCAGATGGAGTGCATCACATGCGCGCTCTGCATCGACGCCTGCGACGGTGTCATGGACAAGCTCGGAAAGCCTCGCGGCCTGATTGCCTATGCCACGCTGAGCGAATACGCGAGCAACATGTCACTGGCGACCGACGAAGGGCGAACGGCCGTCCAGCCGTCCAGGGTTCGAAACGAGGATGGAAGCTTCGTCCCGGCGATCCGGCACTTCAACTGGCGCATCGTCTTTCGTCCGAGAATCGTCTTTTACGCGGTCGCCTGGGCATCGGTCGGTGTGGCCATGCTCGTCCACCTCGCCTTTCGCGAGCGCCTTGAACTCAACGTCGTTCACGACCGAAACCCCCAATATGTTCTGGAAAGCGACGGCTCACTGCGGAATGGCTACACGCTTCGTATCCTGAACATGGTGCCGACGCCGCGGGATGTGAACATAGGCCTGGTCGGGCTGGAGGGGGCGACGATGCGCATTCCCGAATTCGGCAAGGAAGACGCTCGCCGCTTTACCGTCCATGCCGAACCGGACGCAGCCACGACGCTCAAGGTCTTCGTTACACGCAAGCCCACCGGAGCCGCGATCAATGAATTTCTGTTCGTAATCGAAGATACGGATCGCGCCGACCGGGCAACCTACCGCGCGGCGTTCAATGCACCGGGAGACACCAAATGAAGACCTCTGCCCAAGGTTTTACAGGCCTGCACATGCTGGTTGCGACCTCGACTTTCTTCGCTGTTGTGATCGCGGTGAATGTCACCATGGCCTTCTATGCTTCCTCCAGCTGGAGCGGTCTGGTCGTGGAAAATACCTATGTCGCCAGTCAGGAGTTCAACCGCAAAGCGGCGGCGATGAAGGCAATGGCCGCTTCCGGCGTCGCGGGCGATCTCTCCATAAGAGGGCATCAGATCCGCTACGACATTCACGACAAGAGCGGCGCGCCTGCGGCCGTCGACGACGTCGTGCTGAATTTCAAGCGACCCGTCGGAGATCACGAAGACTTCCATCTCACGCTCAGAAAAACAGCCGAGGGACGGTTCGAAGCAGATCACAACCTGGCCGAGGGTGACTGGATCGTCGAGGCCATCTCGCGAAACGACGGCTTGGTCGTCATGCATGAGGCCAAACGCATCGATACCACGGAGTTGGACCGATGACCTGCTGCACCATGGACGCGGAAAGCGTGCTTGCTCTCAGCACGACGTCATCCAGTGCCGAAGAGGTCCGCCTTGCCAGCCAGCCGCTCGGCGGCGGACTGCGCCAGTTGGACTTGAGCGTTCCCGACATTCACTGCGGTGGCTGCATTTCGACCATAGAAAGGGCGTTACTGACACTTCCTTTCGTCAAGACGGCGCGCGTCAATCTTACGGCTCGAAGGGTAACCTGCGTCTACCAGGAGGAGATGGAGACACATGCCGCCGATCCGTCCGAGATCCTCGCAGCGATCAACTCGGCCGGATATCGCGCGCATCTGTTTACCCCCTCGGCCGCCGAAAACGACAGAACCAGAAATCAGCTTCTCCTGGCGATCGGCGTTTCCGGCTTTGCGGCCGCCAACATCATGTTGCTCTCGGTATCGGTCTGGTCTGGCGCAGATGCCGCAACACGCGACATGTTTCATTGGATCTCGGCGATGATAGCAGCGCCCGCGCTGGTTTATGCCGGGCGTTTCTTCTTCAAATCGGCCTGGAATGCGCTCCGCCACGGGCGCACCAACATGGACGTTCCGATCTCTCTCGCCGTGACGCTCTCCTATGCCGTTTCACTGTGGGAGACCATCCATCACGGTGAACATGCATGGTTCGACGCGTCGGTTTCGCTGCTCTTCTTCCTGCTGATCGGCAGGACCCTCGATCATATCATGCGGGAAAAGGCTCGGGCGGCGATCAACGGACTTGCAAGGCTGGCGCCGCGCGGAGCCTTGCTGATCAATCCGGACGGGTCCCGACGTTACATTGCGGTAGAAGAGATCGCGGTGGGAGATGAAATCTCGATAGCGGCAGGCGAAAGGGTTCCCGTCGATGGCGTAGTCGTCAGCGGAGAAAGCGACGTGGATCTCTCCATCGTCACCGGCGAGAGCAGCCCCGTCGCCGTCGCCGGTAACAGCGAGGTGAGTTCGGGCGCGATGAACCTGACCGGCTCGCTCGTCCTGCGCGCGACGCGCATTGCCAAGAATTCGCTTCTTTCGGAGATCATCGGCCTGATGGAAGCCGCCGAGGGTGGAAGAGCTCGCTATCGCAGGATCGCCGATCGCGCTGCGGCGCTCTATTCGCCGGCCGTGCATCTGTTGGCGCTGGTCTCCTTTCTTGCCTGGGGCCTCCTCGGCGGAGACTGGAAACAGGCAATGCTGGTCGCGGTTGCGGTCCTGATCATTACCTGCCCATGCGCATTGGGCCTTGCCGTGCCCGTGGTCCAGGTCGTCGCCGCGGGGGAGCTTTTCCGCAAGGGCATCATGGTGAAGGACGGTTCGGCACTCGAAAGACTGGCCGAGACCGACACTGTGGCCTTTGACAAAACGGGCACCTTGACGATGGGCAGGCCGCGCCTTGTCGAGGTGGACGCCATGGAAGAGACCACAGCAATCGCCCGCCGATTGGCCGTGCATTCACGGCATCCTCTTTCTCAGGCTCTGGTGCGGGGCGCCGAAACCGCCCCCATGTCCTTCGACAGCGTCACGGAAATCCCCGGCGGGGGACTGGAAGCCAGGAAGGGCGCGGATGTCTATCGGCTGGGCAACACGGCGTTTGCCTGCGGAACAAGCTTCGTGCCCCGCACCGCCGATAGTCCGTTCTCGGAAGTGGTCTTGTCGCAGAACGGCGTCGATCTTGCCCGCTTCTTCTTCGATGACACGCTTCGCCCGGGCGCTCGCGAGGCCATCGGCCAGCTCGACGCAGCCGGCCTTGAAACGCTGATCGTGTCCGGCGACCGTCAGATCGTCGTCGACAATACGGCGCATGCTCTGGGCATCGGCAGGGCTTTGGGCTCTCTGACGCCGAAACGGAAGGTCGATGAATGCCAGAGGCTGAACGGCGAAGGGCGTCGCGTGCTCATGGTTGGCGACGGGATCAACGACGCTCCTGCCCTTGCTGCGGCCCATGTCTCGATGGCGCCGGCCACGGCCTCCGATATCGGCAGACAGGCCGCCGACCTCGTTTTCTTTAACGATCGCCTCGACGCTGTGCCGGAAGCGATCGCCGTTGCGCGAAGCTCCGCCAGCCTCATCCGGCAGAACTTCGCTCTCGCCATCGGTTACAACGTCCTGGCGGTGCCGATTGCCATCGCCGGATTGGCGACGCCGCTCATAGCGGCGGTGGCAATGTCGACATCTTCGATCATCGTCGTGATGAACGCACTGCGCCTCAACGCGTTCGGCAAGCGTCCGGCTATGCAGATTCGGGGGCGGGTCGGCCGGAGTGCGGAGGTCAAGGCCGCATGAACATGTTGATCTATCTCATACCCATCGCACTGCTGATGGGAGGAATGGGACTGCTGGCATTTCTTTGGTCGCTGAAGAGCGGCCAGTATGACGATCTTCAAGGGGCCGCCTGGCGAATTCTCGCCGAGGACGAAACCGATCGAAGAAAACCCTAACCGCAACCGGGTCCAAACACGAAAGGAAGATGGATGCTTGCGAAAAATTCAGTCCTTCTGCAGTCCGACCTGTTCGCTGGTTTGGATCCGGCGACCGTGGAGCAATTCACCGCAACGGCTGAGGTTCGCACCTTCGCTGCTGACGAGAAGATCATAAGCGAGGGCCAGCAGGCATCATTCGTCTACTGCGTCACGAACGGGTTTGTCCGACTTTCAAAATCGGAATCCGCCGGGCGCGAGGCTGATATCTGCGTGTGCGAGCCGGGCGACACGTTTGGCGAATATCTTCTCTCAGGCGGCGGCTCCTATGCCTATAGCGCGTGGTCGGCCGACGGGGCCGAGGTCGCGCTGTTCGAGCTTGCGGAGTTGCAGGCATTTGCTGACCAACATCCGGTCATTCACCGGAACGTCATGCGCATCATGGTCAGGCATCTGCTCGGCGCGATGGATTGTATTGCCGGTGACCGGCTGCTCACGGCGGCGCAACGTGTGGCAAACTACCTGATGAGCCGCTGCCCCGCCTCGGCGTCCACCTCGCGGGTCTCGTTCCGCCTCCCTTACCGGAAGAGAATCCTGGCCGGCAAATTGGGTCTGGCGCCGGAAGCCCTGTCGCGAGCGTTTGCGACGCTCGCGGCATCGGGCGTCGAAGTCAGAGGCAAGGTCGTCCTGGTCGATAGCGTCGACCTGCTTCGCGAAGCGTGCTGAACCCGAAAAATTGGGATGGAAGAGCTCGTCGTCGTTGACCGGAATCAATGTGCCGACCCCCGGCCTCGGTATGTTCAAGCGCAAAAGGGCGTCTGGACGTTATGGTTATTTGGATTGTTTTCGCGGTCATCACGACTGCCATCATCGCCTCTCTTCTTCATCCACTTGCGTCAGGCCGTGTCCGGTTCAACGATGGTGCGGCCGCAGCCGGCCGGGTCTATCGGGATCAACTTCTCGAACTCGACAGGGAATTGCTGGCGAACGAAATCGGCTGCAACGAGTATGAATACGCGCGGGCTGAAACAGCGCGGCGCCTTTTTAAGGCAAGCGAGCAGAAGCAAGAAGAATGCCGCAGGTTGCCGCATCCGCACAGGTGGCTGAGGTTGGCGATCGCCGCGTTTCTGCCTTTGGCGAGCATTGGCCTCTATGGTCTTGCGGGTTCGCCCGACATGCCGTCGCTGCCGTTGCAAGCGCGATTGGAGGATCCTGGCCAGGACATTGCAATACTGGTCGCGAGAACCGAGCGCCACCTCGCGAGCCAGCCGGATGATGGCCGCGGATGGGATGTGATCGCTCCAATCTACCTCAGGGCCGGCCGGATCGCCGACGCACGGTCGGCTTACCGCAATGCCCTGCGTCTGCTGGGCCCAGGCATTCATCGCCTGGGTGGCCTTGCCGAAGCCCTGATAGCCGAGGCGCAGGGTTCGGTGGACAAGGAGACGGTCGACGTCCTGCGACAGATCGTTCAGCTCGAACCTGAAAACCCGCGCGCCCTGTTCTACATCGCTCTCGGCATGGAGCAGGCGGGCCGTCCCGATGAGGCGCTGATGGCCTTTGCGGCACTTGCCAGGCTGTCGCCAGCGGACGCGCCGTGGCTGCCTCTCGTCAATCAGCACATCGCCGCCAATGGCGGAGTTCCGCTGATCGCCACCGGGACTGCGGATCGACGTCAGGCGATCGAAGCCATGGTGACGGGCCTGGACGCAAAGCTTTCCGAAAGCCCGGACGACTTGAATGGCTGGCTCAGGCTCGTCCGCTCTTACGCCGTATTGAACGATAGGGATCGTGCTGCCGGCGCGCTGAAGCGCGGGCTTGCGGCCTTTCCGCCGGCCGGCGAGCAGGGCCGGCAATTGCTGGCGCTTGCCCGGGAACTCGGCATAGCAACAGAAGGAATGGCGCAATGACGCGCAAGCAGAAGCGCCTGGGGGTGATCGCCGGCGGCATGGGCTTCATTGCCGCCGCCGTGCTGCTGGTGATGTTCGCCTTCAGCCAGTCGGTCGCCTATTTCTACATGCCGGCCGATCTGGCGAAGACGCCGGTGGCGCCGCAAACCCGCATCCGGCTCGGCGGCCTGGTCGGCGAGGGCAGCGTCGTGCGCGGCACCGGCTCGACGGTGGAATTTGCCGTCACCGACGCCAGCGCCAATGCCGTGAAGGTGAGATATACCGGCATCCTTCCCGATCTCTTCCGCGAGGGCCAGGGCGTCGTCACCGAAGGCATGTTTACGCCGGGAACGAATGTCTTCGTCGCCGATACCGTGCTGGCCAAGCATGACGAGACCTATATGCCGAAGGATGTGGCCGACCGGCTCAAATCCCAGGGGCTGTGGAAGGAAGGGCAAGGCGAGGACGTTCCGGGCAAGCAAGCTCAGGGCCAGGAAGTGAAGGCGACGCCATGATCATCGAGATCGGCCATTACGCGCTGGTGCTGGCGCTGGCCACGGCGCTCATCCTCTCCATCGTGCCGGTGATCGGCGCCCGTCGTCACGACCGGGCGATGATGGATGTGGCGACGATCGGCTCGCTGGCGATGTTCTCGCTGGTGGCCTTCGCCTTCGGCGTGCTGACCTATGCCCATGTCGTCTCGGATTTCTCGGTCGAGAACGTCTGGGAGAATTCGCATTCGCTGGTGCCGCTGATCTATAAATATTCCGGCGTCTGGGGCAATCACGAGGGATCGATGATGCTCTGGCTGCTGATCCTGACGCTGTTCAGCGCGCTGGTCGCCGTCTTCGGGCGCAATCTGCCGGAGACGCTGAAGGCCAATGTGCTTTCCGTGCAGGCCTGGATCTCGGTCGCCTTCACGCTGTTCATTCTTCTGACCTCCAATCCCTTCCTGCGGCTCGATCCGGCGCCGGCCGAGGGCCGC